>CAWJII010000013.1:0-501977 GCA_963842915.1 uncultured delta proteobacterium
CGAGGGTCGGCTCCCATTCGAGCCCGACATATGGTCGAGGTCGGCAACCGTGGCGTAGCTGGACCGTGGGCGTTCATGGCGTAAAGGATGGCGCGCTCGGGTTCGACGGCCCCGCCAGATGGCGACGTATCCAGCAGTGAAGGCCACGGGCTCGGTCGAGCGGACGCGGCTTGCGGTGACGATGCCTCGAGATGGGCGCGAAGGATGATTGTCCCGGCTCTTGTCGCTTCACGATCCATCGCGAGGGCAAGCCTTCGATTTCGTTCGTCGATCCGACGAGCGATCGAGGTGGACCGCACGGTTCGACGCGGGCCAAAGGATAACGAGACGAAGATAGATCGTTCGCTGCGAGCGGGTTACACAGAGCTGTGCCGACGTCTCTGATCCCGTGAGAGACGGCGGCACCCTAATCCCGCCTTTCCAAAGGAGCTCGACAGCATGAAAAGCCCGGCCCCATCGCGGCAGCATACCGGATCGCTCGAACGCGGCACCTGCGAGCCGATCCGTATCACCCACTTCCAGTCGAAGGACCGGGCAAATCAGGGCATAGTGACGGCGCGAAATCTGGTCCGGTGACTCGCGGCAAAACTCGCCGAAGCGGGGTCTTACCTCTGCTTGCGCGCTTCGCATACAGCGATCCGGCTCACATTCTCATCATGATGATTCCCAGAAAGGCCTGGCAATCTATAGCTTTCTCGCCACGTCAGGAACACCAAAGGCGCCTGCGCAAGGTCTTCAGGGCAAGGGAAAGTGGAATCCGCAACAGTTCGATCGGCTGATCGGGGCCACGGTATCACCTCGTTCACCGGCATAGCCCTCGACGCGTTCCACGGAGCCACGCTCCACGACTTCGACCAGAAGCTGCTCGAGCCCGTCACCAAAGCAGGCGTGCTTCCCCCCGCCGTGCCGCACGGGGCCACGTCGGACTCGAACGGGGCGATGCTGCTTGCGTCGGCGAGCAGCGACCAGGCGCTCAATCGGCATGATCGTTGGACCACGAGATCCGGGCGGGTCTTGCGGCGATCGTGCTGCCCCGTCGAGGTCGGCTCGTCTCGGCCGTGATTCGCAGGCATCACCAGGATCGGCCCGAGGCCGAAGACGACAGGCCCTATGCACTACGATACGCGCAGCGCTTCGACGTGCGCGTACCGGCCCTCGGCAAGTACGTGCTCGCGGTGACTCGCATCTGGCCGAAGAACCGGACCCTCTTCGGCACGGCGCCGACGTTCATGTGACGCTCAACGGCTCAGCCTTCGCTTCGGGTCTTGCCGTGCCGCTGCTGCGCGAGCTGCTTCGGGCATCGCTCGCCGACTCGATCGTGGTGCACAGCGTCGACGTCACGCTCGACGTCGAGGCCCCGTATGGCGCGCTTGGGACCTTTCAAGGCCGCCGCTTGCCGTCGGCTATTCCGCAGCCTCGCCGTCTAGGGGCGCCGCGGGACCGCGACGGGCATGATCTACGGTCGACCCTCCGGGCATCATGGCGTGGTTATCTACGACAGCTCGCCGGGATAGCGCATCGAGCGGGAGCCAGGGATCGCCGAGCGCCCGAGTGGATGCGGGACTGGCTCGTCTGCACGCTTTTCGAGTACCGGCTCTTTCCGCACCGTTTCGGGACCAGCGACTCGCGCACGACTGCCTCGTTTCGATGCGGAAAGTGTCGACCACCTGGGACGTGGCTGACATGCGCCACTTGCGCGGCGCGTGCCCGGCTCTGTTGTTCCTCGCCTCGGTGCGCGAGTTCGGGCGTCTGCGTTTCGCGCCCACCGCGAAGACGGTACGCCGCAAGGTGCAGCGAGCAATGAAGCGCGCAAAGGATGATTCCGTCTCGCCATGGCCACCACGCTCAGCGCAAGCGAGCGCGTGCTCCACGCACGCTACCAGCATCGATCGCCGGACTGGGCATCGGAACGCGAGGCGCGGGCTTTCATCGAGAACGCCTCCACCGTGTCGGAACACTCGGCAGAACGGAGCACGATTCGGGTCGGCGAGCCGATCGAGGCGGAACTGTCGCGCCTCAAAGGCAACTGAGCGATGCAGCTCGAATCGAGGTCGTCTGGAGCACGAAGGGCGGGATTCGGACTTCGAGGGGCAATATCGCCGGACAGAGACGTTCTGCCGCGCTAAATGCAGGCCCATAGATGGCAGGAGACGCATATTCAAGAAACCGATGAGATCGGGCCAGGATCGGGATGGTCCTCGCTGATGTGCGGATCGGCTGCACGTGGTAGGATCGCGATCGGCATCGCCATTCTTGCGTACCTCGCACCGTTCGGTGAGAAAGCGGCGAGCATAACTTGGAACGTCTTCTGGGTATGGGCGGCGGTGACGTTCTATCACGGCATGCGCCGGATAATCGGCAACAGTGTTCTTGTACCTCCAAAAACACAGCCCATAACCGACCCGGTCGCCGTTCGGCTCGACTACGTAGACCTCCCGACAAGCGTCCCGATTCCAGCGCCATCGGACGTAGCCCACGCGCAGAAGCGCTTGGAAAAGGCGCGTGATCTTCATCGACCGCGAAAAAGATGGCTCAATCGCACTGCCCCGATAGGGCGGATCGCATCTCTGCTCGGGCTGCTACTCGAAAACGCCGTTTCCCCTGTTCAGCTTCTGGAGCGACTGCGCCGCCTTCGGGTGCCACGTATCGGTAGATCCGAGCAGACGGCTCGTGAGCAGGACAACGATCGATTGCTGCTCATGGTGATGGAGCGGGCACGCACCGCATGTCGTCACGGAGGGCACCCACTGCCCGACGACGTAACGTTCGGAACCGTCGAGGCCCCCTTGCCGAACGCTTTCGCCGAGAACTGGTTTGGTGCCGCGCCGCTGGTGGGAACGACAGTCAGCCTTCATCTCTTGTGTCATCTACTGGCGAAGGCGATAGCGCCCCTGATAGCGGCGAAAACGCTCGGGCGCGATGGTTTGGTTTTCGGGGTCCAGGGCCCCCAGTCGTTTCCCGCGACGTACCGGCTTTGGGGCCTTCTATTGGCGCTGATCGTTGGACGCCCAGAACGTACGCGCCCGTATTACCCGGACGACGACTGGCCCTTCTGGCCGCTGGTCGTTGAACTGCGCGACTCGATGGAGTTATTCGTTGTCGGGCACGAACTGGGCCATCTGTTCCACGAAAACAAGGACTACTCGCAGAATTGGTCCAAGTTCCAGAACGAGGCAGCCGCTGACGAGATGGCTGTGTACATGATCTACAACGATGCCGTCAATCGGGGGCTTCCACCCGGGTTGGCACTGGCCGCCCCGAGACTGCTCTTCCTTACGCTCGGATTCCTCGAAGACCAAGGTTCGCTCCCCCGTCCCGTTGACCACCTGCCGAGCACGAAGCGGGCTGCGTTTCTAGGGAAAGCAGTTCAGCGGGCTATGAAGGATGCCAGTGTTCCAAAGGCTGCACGCGACGAAGTGACGTTGGTCTACGCCATTTGCGAGGATATGAGCCTACATAGCTTGCGACGGGTCGGACGGTTCTTGCCCAAACCGTGGCGGAAATGAGCCGCGTCGCACCGACCCCGAGCCCTCTCCGCGCTATCGTCGAAGCCGAGCTACCGCGCCTTCACGCGGAACGCGAAGCATGCCCGAGTACGCCATCCGGTTGGGGCGCGCACCAGGCGCTCGATTCGTCACGCAAGGTCGCTTGACGATGCCGCGTAGGCGCCGTGACAGTGCGTGCGGGGAAACGGGCGTGGACCAGCCATCAACGCGCACTGGAGACCGTGCAAGCGCGGCAAACGGCTCGAACGAGAAGTGCGTTCGACGCGCACACGATCAACTCGACGGTGCATCGGAGAGTTTGGGCATGATCACGGCGACAAGGGTTGCACCAAAGGATAGTGACGAGATGCGCCGGGCCGAACGCCGATTTCGCGCCGCGGTTCGGCGGCTCGAACGGATCGGCGCGCTCATCGATGCGCTACAGCGTGAACTCGAAATCATTGGGCCCTCGCTCGCGCAACCGGTCGCGAAGACGACAGCGGGCGCCGGGGTCGTGGGGTTGATCGTCAAAGCTGAGGTGCTGTCGTCAGCCCTGAACGGGTTCGCACGGCAGCTTCGGCACAACGAGCTGCAACAAAGGCTGCCGCCTGAGGGGCGCGAGAAGTAGCAGCGGGCGCGAAAGCGATCGGGTTACTCCACTCCGAGCATCACCTCTGGACGGTGGGCGGAGTTATGGGCGTGTTCCTCTTGCTGAACACCCGTCCGCCATCGATTCTCGGCACGACTATCGTCAGAATGAAGAGATGAATCCCAATCGAGAGATCCTTGTTGTCGTGGCCTTGTTTTCGTTCGCAGCTTCGGCCGCCGCGTCGATTCAATCGCTGCCGCACGCAGCCGCCGACGGAGGGGTGCGGGAAGCGAAAGGGCAAGCAGCGCGGAAGTCGCTCGGCAGCCGAGCGTGGATCGCCGACACCATGGAGGCCCGCTACGCGGACACAGAGAAACGGTACGGGTCGAACTACCAAGATGTCGCGGTCATGACCCGCGAGTTCGAACTCATCTACGAGATGGGGTACTTTGGCTGCCTATTGAGCAATCACATCAACTTCGACAAACGGGGTCCAGAGCGCCAGGCCAAGCTGCTCACGAGCTGCGGTAACGAGGGTGAGGCCGACTGGGCGATGTCATTCGTTCGCGCCTATCAAGACTCCCCTATGTACGTGCAGCGGCTCGGAGCAACTCCGATGGCGCTGATGCCGGTGGAAGACGTGCATCGTGTGATCAGCGGCACCCTAAAAGACGCACGCAGGCAGCACACTGAGAGCATCTTTCGGCGTATGATGGTGCCTAGGCTCTACGCCCAGTGCCTGGCCAACGGGGTGTGCGCGCAATTTGGGATTCGTTGAGCTATGTCGTCCGACCGTCAGCGATGTCCGCAACCAGCCAAGGCAAGCTCGTGGAGGACACGTTCGCCATTTGACCGAAAGCTAGTTCTAGAGCCGCGCCCGGGCTGTTACCCTAGGAGCGGATGAGCAACACTCACTTGCTGCAAAATGCCGCAACGCGCTCGGCCCCGCCCGGCGGCCGTCGGGTCGGTGAAGCCGAGGTCGAGCGCCGCTTGAAAATCGTCGAGGAACAGCTCGCTCGCGGTGTGCCTCGCTCGGGAGATCATTGCTTCGACTGGGCTTCCGGCGCGGACCGTAGACGGCTATCTCCGACGGGTGCGCGAATCGTGGCGCGATGACGCACAGGAGGGCCGTCAGGACCTCCGGGGCCGCTCACTGGACCGCCTGATGGCTCTCCGCGAGCGCCTGCTTCGCGCTCAGGCCTGGTCGCCGCTGGTCGCCCTCGAGCGGCTCATCGCCGACGTGGAGGGCGTTCGCAACGCGACACAACAGGCGCCTCAAACGCGGGCCCTGAATGCGCCGAGGGCGTCGCCCTCCATCACGGCCGAAGGGTTGCGGGAACGACTGCCGCTGCTGGTGCAGGCCAGCGCCCGCTTGGCGCTAAGAACCGAGGACGCCCGATTGATCGAAAGCACCCGAGCGGCGCTTGCCCGTTCGCTCTCATTACTAGCTGCCAGACAGTGTGAATGACGTGTTTCGTCGATTTCGCTGGTGCACCCTAGCCTTCCCGCTCCTCGTCGATCCGGCGTTGCTCCTCGAATTTCCGATCAACCACGTCCGCAATCTCCTCCATGGCTTCAACGAACAGGTCTCCGCGAAGTTCGTCTCGGAGCACGGAATCTGCCGCAGCCTCGATGAGCCAAGTCGGACTGGGACCCCTCAAGTCCCTTCGTTTGGCAGCCGCCTTGCGGGCCATCACGGTTCGCTCGCCGAGCGGGTAGTTCGCGGTGAGGCCACCAACGCCCCTCGGTGCTCGCAGGTCCGGCAGGATCCTGCCCACGTTTTGCGCGGCCGCCTGCGCGGCGCCGCGGTGGATCGACTTTCGCCCAACATCCTCGTCTTCGTCGGCCTCCTCCTCAGGGAACGGATAGAACCTGATCTCATCGGCAGACGCGATCAAAGCATCCAAAATTCGCGACCGCCTAGCTGAATCACTGAGATCGAAGCCCAACACTTGGAGCCCATGTGTGATCTCGCACTCCTGTATGCCGCGCTCATGGGGAGTGAGTTGGGCGGCCTCAAACTTGCCCCGTGATGCCTTTTCAGCATCGCTTCGGCCCAAGACGAGCTTGTAGACATGGCCGACGAAGCCGACCGTTCGAGCAATAATCTCGTCTTCGAGGACCGCGGCTCGCCCATACATGTCGTAGTCGAAGAGCGCGTCGTGCACGTGGTGAGCGAACGCCCACAAACCGCCGTCGCAGGGATCTACTCGGTGGAGACAGTACCCTTCCAGCAGGTCGCGGATTGCCGCGCTCCAGAACACTTCGACATCCACGGCACGCACTCCTGGGTACCGGGTTCGGTGCGCCTTCCGATATCTCGCCAGAGCGGATCGATGCTCCTTCTCAAGCCGACGGGTTTGAGCCAGGTTCCGGACGGACGGAGTCCCGCCGGAGCCCAGTTCGAGTCCTTCCTTGAACTCCGCGGGCGACGCCGGCGACTTGCGACCTGCGTCTTTGGTCCGTCTCTTTTCCATCGCATGACCATACCCATGACCAAACGTTGAGCAAGACCTATCAGCCGAGCAAGATTGACAGCGATCGCTGTGTCAGATACGCAAGCAAGAACAACAACTGCAAGGTTGAGCAAGGTCCAAGAGGCGTTTTCGTAAACCGTAGGTCATCAGTTCGACTCTGATCGGTGGCTCCCAGGACTTCGCACAGGGACGCAGGACGGGGAACGGAAAGCTCGATGACTGAGATTCTTAGCTACGAATGCTCGGATTCCATCGCGACCATCACGATGGATGACGGGAAGGTCAACTGCATTTCTTTGGCAATGCTGGCCGAGCTCAACCGCGCGCTCGATGAGGCGGAGGAAGACAAAGCTGTGGTCGTGCTCACAGGGCGTGACGGAATGTTTAGCGGCGGCTTTGATCTGGAGACCTTCAAGGAAGGAGGCGAGCCGCTCTACCAGATGCTTCGGGGCGGCGCGGACTTGGCTAGTCGCGTCCTTTCGTTTCCGCGGCCCGTCGTGATTGCATGCAATGGACACGCCATTGCGATGGGAGCCTTCCTCGCGATGAGTGGCGACGTGCGCATCGGTGCTGCTGGTGACTTCAAACTGGTATGCAACGAGGTCGCGATTGGGCTCACCGTACCGAGGGCTCTCATCGAGATCACGAGGAGCCGTCTGGCGCCGAGTCACTTCAATCGGGCGCTGGCGACCGCCGAGACCTACTCGCCCGAGGGCGCAGTCGAGGCCGGCTTTCTCGATCGTGTCGTGCCACCGGCCGACCTGGCCAAGGAGGCCGCGAGCGCCGCGCGGGGGCTCCGTAAGCTCAACGCGCGAGCACATGCCCAGACGAAGCTGCTCGTTCGGGAACGCGCCCTCGAAGCCATACGAGCCGGAACGGACAGCGAGCTCGGTTCCTACGAAGTCTTCAGCGACACCATCGGCGCCGCGCTCAAAGTGAAGCGCTAGCCGCTGCCCTGGAGCGCATCACCTCGACTTCGGGAACCGCAGCCAGCGCCTCGTGTGCAAGCCACGCTGCCGGGACTCGAATGGGCATGTCCAGCAGTTGCTGCGCGTAGGCCTTGCCCTGTGCATCGAAGCGCAGCGACGAGATACCGCCGCCGCCGAGGGCGTCGCGGAGCACGAAGTTCAAGGCATCGATACCCGGCAGCTCGTAGCGTGCCACCGGGCCGCGAATTCGATGCGCAAGCCAGTCGGCCACGGCCTCGGCGCTGAGCTGATCTCGAAGCAAGGGCAGGAAGTCCAGATGGCGCGCCCGAACTCCGATGTTGGCATCGGCGCCCTTGTCGCCACTGCGCGCGTGGGCGATCGCAATGAGCGGAAGCTCGACCGAGTCCCCGGCAGAAAAAGGCTCGGAGCCGCCCGGCGCTTCGACGGGGCGCTCCACCGAGGCCACGGCACGGGGCTCTTGGTAAGGTATCGGCGTGCCGTCGACATGGACGGTTGGATGAAATAGCTCGCGCGGAACCAAGTAGCTTCGCAGCCGGACGAGCGGAGTCGGTTTCGGAAGGCCCCTGCCACCGGCGGTGAGCCCCGTGACGACCAAGCCGAAAGAGCCAAGCTCGCGAACGACGGCTGCAAGCGCAGATCTCGAATCGTGGTGCATCGAGATTTTGGTCACGACTTCGCGACTATTCGCGGTCCGGGCCTGCGGGCCATACGTGCTCTCTGCGCCTAGAATCTCGACGTCGACGCCACGCAAGGCCGGATATCCGTCTCGCTTCAGAATGCGCTCGGCGCGTTTCAGGAACTCGCTCCCGAACCGCTCTGCTCTGGCTGCGGCGTCGCGCCCGGCGATGAGTACGAGGGCGGTGATCTTGAATCCATCGACGACTTGGGCGCAGGCTTTGAGCGTCGCTGGCGGAGGCCTTCCGATCGCTCCTGTCACTCCTACCCTATCGGCCCCTAGCTGCTCGAGCTCGACCTGTCGCCAGTCACAGGTCACGTCGGGCAGCAGGTAAGCGCTTGGATCGCCGATCTCGTAGAGCAACTGCTCCGCGGCGGTACGGACATCGACCAGGCCCCCGGTGCCTTCCGGCTTGCTGAGAACAAATGAGCCGTCCGCGCGACACTCGGCTATCGGGTAGCCAATGTCGTGCCAGCTCGCCACGTCTTGCCAGTCGGTCAGCACGCCCCCCGTCGACTGCGGCCCGCACTCGAGAAGGTGACCCGCGAGGCTTCCTTGGGAGAGCGCGTCGAGGTCCGCTGGACCCCAGGCGAACTCGTGGATGAGCGGCCCGAGAGCGAGCGCGGAGTCGACACAGCGCCCGGTGACCACCAGCTGTGCACCGGCGCCAAGTGCCGCGGCGATTGGGTGAGCCCCGAGGTAGGCGTTGAAGCTCAGCGGCGCTTCGGTCAGGGGCGCACCATCACTCATCTCGGCAAGGCCGAGACCACAGAGCTCATCGATCCGATCGATCAAGCTGTCACCTTCGACCCAGGCAACCCGGATCGGCACGCCCGCTTCGTCAGCCATCGCCCGAACTGCTTCGGCTGCGGCTCGCGGGTTGACGCCGCCAGCGTTGGTGACGATACGCACACCCTGCCTGGCGATGCGCGGCAACTCCCGGCCGATCATGGCAATCACGTCGGTGGCATAGCCGAGCTCGGGATTGTGCTGACGCGCCCGGGTCAAGATCCCCATCGTGATCTCGGCGAGCGCTTCGAGGAAGATGTAGTCGCAGCGTTCGGAGTCCAGGAGTTGCGGCAGGGCAAATGCGCTGTCGCCCCAGGCGCCGGCTGCACCACCGAGAACCACCAGGGGGTCTTCACTACTCCGCATCGCCGATCCTCCCGAAGCCAGACATGGTCAGATGACCGGGGGAAGCGTAGTCGGCATCGACAATTTGAGCACGAACGACTACGTTCCCTGCTCGAATTGCACCGGGAGACCCGACGATGACCAACGAGCTTCTCTATGACATGCCGCTGCTGCCCCATCTCACCATCAATGGGCTGAAACGCTATGACGATCGGCCGTTCATGTTCCTCGGAAACGACGTCATCACGTACAAAGAGGTCCGAGAGAAGACGAGCCAATTCGCGCAGGCCCTGCAGTCGAGGGGCATTGAGAAAGGTTCGCGAGTTGCGCTGATCTCGGCCAATCGCGCCGAAGTGCTCTACCAGCTGTTCGCGAATATGACGGTTGGCGTCGTGTATACGCCGCTTCATCCCATGGGTTCACTCGATGATCACGCCTACGTGCTCGAAGACGCAGAGGTCGACACCCTCGTATTCGATCCTGCGCTGTTTCAACAGCGCGCCGGACAACTCCAAGAGCGCGTGCCTGGGCTGAAGAATCTTCTCGCGCTCGGGCCAACAGAAGTTGGCGAGGACCTCACCGAGATGGCGAGCCGGTTCGAGGCCAAGCCACTGCTCGCCCCCGACATACGCCCGAACGATCTCAACACCATCGTCTACACCGGAGGCACGACCGGAAAGCCGAAAGGCGTCCGCCAGCCATACCGCGCGGCCGCGTACATGACGATCGTGCAGATGGCCGAATGGGAGTGGCCCGAAGAGATGAGATTCCTGATCGCAACGCCCCTATCCCACGCCGGCGCTGCGTTCGTCGCGCCAACGCTTCAAGCGGGAGGTGCGTTCGTGGTCTTACCGGGTTTCACGCCGGATCTTTTTTTCGACACCGTCGAGAAGCACAAAATCACGTCCACGTTTCTCGTGCCGGCCATGATTTACCCACTGCTCGATCATCCCCGCGCCCAAACGGCAGACCTGTCGAGCCTCGAGACGCTGTTCTATGGCGCGGCACCGATGAGTGCTGCGCGGCTGAAAGAGGGCCTCGAAAAATGGGGTCGCATCTTCTTTCAGTGCTTCGGGCAGTCCGAAGCGCCGATGGCGATCACGCATCTCAAGAAGGCAGAGCACGACATATCCAAGCCCGAACGGCTTTCGTCCTGCGGTCGTCCGAGCCCCTGGGTTCACATCGCGCTTCTCGATACGGATAACGAGCCGGCGCCTGAAGGCGAGTCCGGCGAAATCTGTGTCCGCGCGCCCTTCGTGATGGAGGGCTACAACAAGATGCCGGAGCAAACCGCCGAGGCCTTCGACGGCGGCTGGTTGCATACCGGCGACGTAGGCCGCTACGACGACGAAGGCTTCCTGTATATCGTCGATCGCAAGAAGGACATGATCGTCACCGGGGGCTTCAATGTCTTCCCCCGTGAAATCGAAGACGTGATCGCGACGCATCCCGCCGTCGGCCAAGTGGCGGTCATCGGCGTGCCCGACGACAAGTGGGGCGAGTCGGTGAAGGCTGTGGTGATCCTGAGACCAGGGCAGGAAGGAAGCGACGCGCTCGCTGCCGAGCTCAAGGCGGCGGTCAAGGATGCCAAAGGCTCCGTGCAGACGCCCAAGTCCGTCGACTTTGTCACCTCCATTCCGCTTTCGCCCTTGGGCAAGCCCGACAAGAAGGCGCTCCGCAAGGAGCACTGGGGCGACCGAGAACGCGGCGTCAACTAGCCCGGGTCGGATTCGGCGCCCGCAGTGCTTCGCAGAAGCCCGCGAAACGCCTTGCGCGCGTCGCTCTGTTTTTGAACGGTCTCGTGGACTTCGCGTGCGATCGGCATTTCAACACCGTACTCATCGGCTAGGGCAATGACCGCCGGCGCGCTCTTGACCCCTTCGGCCACCATGAACATCTCGTCGATGATCTCTTGGATGGTCCGCCCCTTGCCGAGCTCGAAGCCCACGGTTCGATTGCGGCTCTGTGGGCTCGTGCAGGTGGCGACCAAATCTCCCATGCCCGCAAGCCCGGCGAATGTCTGCGGCTCACCGCCCATCGCCACTCCGAGCCGCGTGATTTCCGCCAAGCCGCGCGTGATGACCGCCGAGCGCGTGTTGATGCCGGCGCCCTGACCGTCGCCCATTCCGGCCGCGATCGCGATGATGTTCTTCAGCACGCCGCCAAGCTCGCATCCAATGACGTCGTGATTGGTGTAGACGCGGAACAGGCCGCTGTGAAACAGCTTCTGTAGCTCTTTGACGATGATCTCGTCTTCCATGGCGATGACGCTGGCCGCCGCATATCCGGACATAATCTCGCGGGCGAGGTTGGGCCCGGTGAGCACGCCCGACGGATGGCCTGGCAAGACTTGGTTGATGATCTGCGTCATGCGCATGCGCGTTGAGAGCTCGAGCCCCTTGGTGAGACTCACGACCGGGACCCAGGGCCTGATGTGCTCTTTCACCTGTTCGAGCACGCCACGGAAGTTTTGGGATGGAATCCCCATGACGACGACATCGGCCGACCCGACGGCTTCTTGAATGTCGCAGCTGGCCCGCAGTCGCTCCGGGAGAGCGGCGCCCGGGAGGTACTTGCTGTTCGAATGCTGACCGTTGATTTCGTCGACTGTCGCCTGGTTCCGGGCCCAGAGGGTGACCGGTGCGTTTCTGGCCACGAGCGCGGCAACGGTGGTTCCCCAGGAACCGCCTCCAAGAAGCCCAACTTTCAGATCCATGGGCACTTATATCGCGCCAGGCGCCTTTTGCACCAGGTTCTCTAGAAAAATCACTTTCCTCTTAATCCAATCCTGGGTCCTAGGCGTAGGGCTGGTTGAAAGGCGGATTTGTTCCGCTGGGACTCGCGGGCCTTGCGGGCCACCGACACAACCTGACCGAACGAGGAGAAAACCAAATGACCAAGAATAGACTAAACACAGTTGCCCTTATCTTGATTTCCATGCTCGCCGTCGCCTGCGGCGATGCAGGTAACGAGGGCGGAGGCTTCAAGGGAGAGGGCGGCGCCGCGGGCATCGACGGCGGCGAAGGCGGTCAGGGCGGCGAAGCGGGCCAGGGCGGCCAAGGCGGCGAGCCGGATCCGGACCCGGTGCCCTTCTGCGGCGACGGCTTTGTCGACGCAGACGAGCAGTGCGACGACGGTAACGAAGAGGACGGCGACGGCTGCTCGAGCGTCTGTGAAGAAGAGGTCATCGGGCCCATCGAAACCGAGGGACAGATCGCAATCCACATCGCGATCGACGACCTGAACTCCAACGAAGCACCGAACGAGGACGACTGCCCGGGCACCATCTCGCTGCTCATCGACAACGGCGAGATCACCGGCGAGGGAAGCTGCTCGCTCGTCCAGAACGCGAACTTCCTGAGCTACGCGTTGAACGCCGAGGTCGATTCAGACGGCGCGCTCGAAGGCGACGTCGAAATCACCCTGAACACCAAAGTCCACTTCGTACCGATCGAGGGCTCGTTCAACGACGGCGTGCTCGCGGTCGAGTTCAACGGCGTCACCCTCGTCGTCGGGGCCATCCGGGCCATCTGGAGCGGCGAGGTCGACGCCAACGTCAACTAGTCAGACGGACAATCCAAACGCAGACAGGCCGGCCCTCTTCGGAGGGTCGGCCTTTTGTTGTGATTCTGCTATCAGGGGGGACCTAAGGATTTCAGATGATCGATCGATATCGAACCAAATCAGCGCCACTCCTTGCTCTTGCTCTGACCCTTGCCTTCCTGACTTCCGTCGGCTGCGCGAACGGTAGTTCGAACAGCGTGCAGCGGGAGGTCCCCGAAGACCTGACCCAATGGGCCCCCGTCGGGCCGCGAACGGTCGGCGACTACGACTACGACGTCATCCCCGAGCCCAACGCGTTCCACACGATGCATGCGGGCCCCAACAACACAGACAATGTCTGGGTCGCTCTGGCGCCGCAGGTCGAGCTGGACTGGATTTCGGAGACCAATTTCTACGTGCCGGAGGGACCGACCTACGACAACGAGGGCAATCTCTACTTCAGCCCCTTGTTCCCGCAGCTGCCTGCGTTTGACATTTCGCTCATCTCGCTCGACGCGACGGGCGCGCGGAACTGGGAGATCCCGGGAGACGGGCTGAACGCCGGCAGCGGCGCCGTCCTGATCCTCAACGACCCCGAGAACCTCGGTGAGCAGATCATCTACCACGCGACCTACACCGAGGGGATGGCGATCAAGCCGGACGGCACGATCCTGTGGAGGAAGCCCACCGGCTTGATCTTGCCCGACGTGATCCCCGGCGTTCGAACGCCCGCGCACTCGTTCGGCTTCAACTACCATCCGCGAACCGACTCGCTGGTCGGCGTGACGATCGCAGGAGACATCTTCGCGTTCGACCGGAAAACCGGCGAGGTGACGGCTCCGCTTGGCAAGGTTCCGGGCGAGCCTGCCATCAGCAATGACATCGGGCTGCCCGACTTCGTCGTCAACGCCAGCAATGCCATTACCGACGCGGTGTTCGGAAAGACGCCGAGCGGCGCCAGCTTCTACGAGACCATCGTGGATGTGATCTTCGGCGGCGGCTCTATCGTCACGAACTACTTCGCGATCGACCAGAACACGAGCCGTATCTACGTGGCCGCGACCGCGCCGGATGAAGACGACGGCACGGTGGACGGCCTGTCAGAGCTCGGGGCCATCTATGCGCTCGATCTGCTCGACGACGGAGCCGGCGGGCTCGAGTTCTCGGTGCTCGATTCCGCGCAGTTCGAGGGCGGGACGGGCTCGACCCCGGCCGTCAGCGAAGACGGGCAGCGGGTGTACGTCTCGGACAATGTCGGAAACGTCATTACCTATGACAGCGAGCTGAACGAGATCTGGCGCTTCGACCTGGGGTCGGAAATCGCCGCATCAGTGGCGGTGTCACCCGACAACGACGAGCTCTACGTCGTGACCCGCCGCGACGTGTTCAAGCTGATCGACGAGGGAGACCGTGCGACCCTCGATTGGACCGCGACTCTTGAAGCTTTCGAAGGAGACCCGGAGATCGATGTCGTGTTCCAGGCGCTGACGCCGACCATCACCGCAAACGGCGTGGCGGTGAGCGTGGGCGGCGGAAAGCTGCTCGGCGATCGGGCGATCATGCTGCGGGTCGGGGTTGGGCTTCTCGACCGCGAGACGGGTGTGCTTCGGTCGTTCACCGAGGGTCGCGAGGAGTCAATCGCGGTGACGACGGTTTCGCCGAACGGGAGCATCTGTACCGCCAACTCGCCGGTGCGGCGGGCGTCGGGGAAGGCGCTCTACGACGAGCTCACCCAAGACATCACGGGGGGCATTTCCTGTTACAAGCCTGTGCGGAACGACCTGCTGGTGCAGGAAGCGACTTGCGCGGCAGGGGTGCGACTCCGAAACGCGGCAACGGTTTCCGAAAGCGCTCCTGCTTCGGCGGAGCAGGATGTCCGTCAGGTTCAGCTCTTGATCGAGCAAAGCCGGGCAGCCCTCGACCGGGCCGTATCCGACGGGGATCTCACGCAAGCCGCGGCCACGGCGTTTGACGCCCAGCTCGACCGCGCCGAGTCTGAGCTAGGGGACGGCGGGCTCTCGGAGGCAGCGAACGAGCTCCTGAGTGTCTGCAATGCGCTTTGAGCCGGCCACTCAGCCCTTCAACCAGGTGTAGGCGTCCCTCAATGCATCGTGGCCACCGGTCTCGATGATATCGCCGTGCGCCAGCAAGATCCGTTCGAAATCCCAGCTCAAGATCTCGTCGATGGAGCGGCGTGCGCGCTTCTTGTCCCGAAAGACCAAGCGAAGCGGGCGACTGAGGCCCGGCGTTCCGTGAATGCCACCCAACTTGAGATAGATTCGAGTCGGCCAGTGCGGGGAGGTTTCGAAGTTCTCGATGACGTCCGCGACGACGAGCGAGCGCGACCGGCGATGGAAGAACACCGTTTCGTTCAGCATCGTACCGTCGAGATAGCTAGTCTCGAGGTCGGCGGCCCAGTCGGGATGAGTTTCGCCCCTGAGCTCCCGATCGATCGCCAGATCTCTGCGTCGCTTGGAGAGGCCCACGGCTGCGTGAAGCAGGGCCCCAGGATAGGCGTCCTGCCATTCGCCCGCGTAGAGATGATGGTACACATTTGGGGCAACGATGTGGCGGACAGGGCCGATGGCGTCGACCTTCAGCTTCAAGCTGGGTGTCAGTGCGATGGGTGAATGGACCATCAGGCTGCCGTCCTGAAGGCGCACGACCGTCATGTGAGTCCCGACGTGCAGGCCAAGAAACGACTGTGGCGCCGCCACTGCCCATAGATCGGTTGCGATGTTTTCCATGGTCAAGATCTTTGCTCCTCACTCGGGCGCGGCGATCAGGGCGTACTTGAGATTGCCGTTGCTTGCGTCGTAGTAGCTGATGTGGGCATGGCCGAGCTCGTCGACCGCGATCGACGTATGGCGCCCAACGTCTCCCTGGCTGTCAATCGTCTGCAGCGACCAAAGCGGGCCGGAGAGTTGGACCGCGTACTTCAAGTCTCGATTGCTCTCATCGTAGTAACTGATGCGGGCTTGCCCGGACTCGTCGAAGGCCAGAGAACTGTGCATCCCAACGTCCGCCAGGCCATCTATGTTCTGCGAAGTCCAAATCCCGGGAGCGAGCTCGCTTGCGTAGAGCAGGTCCTTGCTGGTTTCGCCGTAGTAAGTGATATGCGCGAGACCGAGTGCATCGATCGCCAAGGAAGTGTGCTCCCCGACGTTTCCGATGCTGGCAACCGTTTGAGTCCGCCAGGTCCCGTCCGTCCCCTGGACCGCATGCTTCAGGTCTTTGTCGTCCGCGTCGTAGTAACTGATGTGGGCACTTCCGGAGGGGTCGAAGGCCAAGGATGTGTACTCGCCGACATCACCCGTGCCGTCGACGATTTCGGAGCTCCAGGATCCGTTGGCCTCGCGAGTCGCGTACAAGAGGTCTTTGCCGTCCTTGTCGTAATAGCTGATATGAGGGATGCCGGATTCATCAAAGGCTAGCGAAGCGTGCTTCCCTACGTCGCCTTTGTCAGCAACGACTTCCACGGCCCAAGGCGCGCCGCTCCGCCAGGTTGCAAACATCAAGTCCTTGTCGCTGGCGCTGTAGTAGGCAATTCGCGTGATCCCCATGGGGTCGATGGCGATCGAGGTGTACTCCCCTACTTCGCCAGTGCTGTCGGGCCTAGTCGAAATCCAGGAGTAATCTTGCTGCCTCGCGGCATGCACGAGGTCGCGGTCCGCAGCGTCGTAGTAGGCGATCTGTGCTCTGCCGGCCGCGTCCAAAGCAAGCGAAGCGTACTCGCCTACATCGCCATCCGAGTCGACGGTCAGCAGGTGCAGCTCGGCGCAGCTGCCGTCGTAGAGCGCTTGGCCGGGTGGGCAACTGGTCGGGCAGCACATCTGCTCGCAGCGCACGTACGTGTCATCGCAGACGAAAGCACAGGTGCCTAGAACACAGAGGGGAATCGCGTTGTCGGGCGCTTGGCAGGGTACGCACAACGCGCCACAGGAATCGACGTCGAGGTTAGGGAGGCAGACCGCGCCACACTGGTGGAATCCGGGAGCGCAAACGCAGTCGTGCTCCACGGTGTCGCAGACCTCGTCTTCTCCGACACACTGCTCGTCGTCTTCGCAGCCGCGCAGGCACTCGCCCGTGTCCTGGTCACAATAGGTGAAGCCGCTGCAGCCGACGCCGTTGACTCGGCAGTCGCCAGGATCGGCACAAATGCCGTCCAGGCAGACCTGTCCGGGCAGGCAGGCTGTCATGCAGTTGCCGCAATAGTCCGGATCGATTTGGGTATCGACACAGGCCCCTTCGCAGCGCTCGAAGTCCGACGTGCAAACGCATTCGTGAGCGTCGGCGTCGCAGACCTCATGCTCGCCATTGCATTGCTGGGCCTCCACGCATCCAGGCAAGCACTCCCCACTGCTCTCCTCGCAATAGGTGAAGCCGCTACACCCTACTCCGTTTGTGCGACAGTCGCCTGGGTCGATGCAGCTTCCGGCCTCGCAGACGTTCCCGCTTGGACAGGAGGTTTCACAGTCGCCACAGTAGCGCGGATCCGCTTGCGGATTGACGCAGTCCACACCGCAGAGCACGAGAGGCGCTTCGCAGTTGATGATGCCGCCGTCGGGCACTCCCCCGTCTGGGTCGACACCGCCATCGGCTGGAAGGCTCGCATCCTGGACAGGAATCCCCGCGTCAGCTGGCAAGAGGCCGGGCTTGTCGATGCGCTCCAGATCTTCAGGCGGCACGGTTTCGTCGACGCAGGAGGGTTGTGCGCAAGACGCCGCGCCGGCGCATCCGCAGGACTCGCCGGCCGCACACGCCATGTCGGCGCAAGCGCGATACAGGAGCATTCGAACGAGTCGGGCTTCCCCAGCGACGAAGCCCGTCTCGACGCGGCGCGAGACGAGAACCTGTCCGGTGCCGCTGGCGAGGGCCTCGAGCTCGATGACGATCTCTTTGTCGAGATCGGCGCCCGTGGGCAGGATGCCAAAGCTGGCAGGCAAGCGATAGGCCCCTGCGGCTACCGGTCCATCCTTGGAGACCGGGAATTCCTTCCGCCAAGTTTCGAGCTCTTTGGGCCCCTCATCGGTCTCCGTCATTTTGGAGACGCGCGCTAGGATTCGGTCCACTTCCGCCGGCACCGCGTAGTCGGTGTCCATCAGGACGACCAGCTGGGTCGAAGAGTCTTCCGCGCAGCCGAGCGCAAGCAAGGAAAGACAAATAGCGCTCAAGAACCGGTGTCGCATTGATAATACCAAGGCCAGAAAGGATACCCGGGGGCTGCTCACCCGCAACTCGGCGCGTGTTCGAGGCCCCAGCGGCTCGATGACGCCTTTGTCTTGTGTGCAGGCCTGATATCTCACAAGGTTTCTGCGTGTCCAAGGATTCGGGGCTCAAATCTTCGATGACTAGCTTGAGCGATATCAGTCCGCAGGATGGGTTAATCGGCGGGAAGTACCGCCTCGGCCCGGTGATCGGAGCCGGGGGGGTTGCCACTGTGTATCGAGCCACACATTTGTGGACCGAGCGCCAAGTAGCGCTGAAGTTGCTGAATCCCAGCCTGCCGCATTTCGAGCGGCTGCGTGAAGGGTTCCTGAGAGAGGCGCGCGCGACGGTTCAACTCGACCATCCAAACGTCGTCGACGTTCTCGACATGGGCGAGGACGATTGGGAAACGGCGTACTTGGTGATGGAGCTCCTCGAGGGTCCTACGCTCCGCGATGTGCTGCTCGAGCGCGGCCACCTCTCCGAGGAGCACACGCTCGCGATCCTGTTGCCCCTGATCGATGCGCTGCAGAAAGCCCACCGGCTCGGGATCGTGCACCGCGACTTCAAGCCCGAGAACATCATGCTGGTTCTCGACTCGTACGGGGTGGTCACCCCTAAGTTGCTCGATTTCGGGGTAGCCGAAATCCTTCAAGAGGCGCGAGCGCGTAGCCTCTCGGGCGGCGATGACGTGATCATGGGAACGCCACAGTACATGTCGCCAGAGCGGGCGCGTGATGAGCGCACGCTCATCGGCCCGCACACCGACGTCTGGGGCGTGGGTGTGGTCTGGTACGAATGCTTGACGGGGCGCGCCCCATTCGACGGCGACAGCGCCCTCGAGGTGCTCACCGCGGTCTGCGAAGCTCCGATCGACTTCGCAGGAGTCCCAGAAGCTTATGTTCCGCTTCTTCGAGACGCGCTCGGCCGAACGACGGATCGACGAATCGGAACACTTTCGGAGCTCAAGGCGCGCATCGAACAGATGGGGATCGCGATATCCTCGCTGCCTCCCGCCCCGTCATCACTGTCCTCGCAGCCCCCGCGACCGGACGAAAGCGAAGTCCGACTGAGCCGATCCGGATGGGATGCGAAGAAGCCGGCCTTGTTGCCGGCGCCCGCGACGACTCCAAGCGCCCCCGAGCTTCAAACCATCCCGCTCCGCTCCAGCCGCAAAGCCTTTCTCGCGGGTCTTGCCTTGACCATCGCGATTGCCCTGTCCGCCTGGTGGTCCGTCGCAGCTCCGCGGGAAGAGCCGGCGCCTGAAAGGATGCCGGCCGTGGCGGAGCCCGAGGCGCTCGCCGAGATCGCGGAGCCGATCACATTGCCGACAGAGCTCCCCGAACAAATCGCTGCCGAGAGCAGCGGAGCAGCCTCTGCCGAGCCCAACGAGGAAGTCGCCGCGGAGCCGGTGCCGCAGGCCGCCAAGTCGGCTCCGCGGAAGCCGCGACGCAGAAGCCGGCCTGAACGACGCGAGGTGCCGCCTGCATCAGATGGCGCAGAGCAGCAAGGACCTCCAGACTTGGTGACCCAATGGTGAGACTGATCTACTTCGTCTCGGCGCTCTCCTTGGCCTGCTGCCTCCAGGCCGCTCCTTGGCTGCCCAGCGCTGCGGCGCAAATTGAAGGAACGCGCCACGAGCGCGCGCGCGACCTGTTCAAAGAGGGTATCGCGCTGGCCAAGTCGGAACGCTGGACTGAGGCCCTATCGGCCTTCCGCGATTCGGCCAAGCTGTTTCCGCGCCCGAGCACTCTGTACAACATCGCCAACGCCCTGTACCGGCTGGACCGTCCGCTCGAGGGGCTCGTTGAGCTCGACAAGTACGAAGGGATGTCCGAAGTGCTGATCGACTCGGCCGCCCGTGAGCGCGGCGCAAAGCTTCGAAAGCTCCTCGAAGGCGCAGTGGTTGAAATCCGTTTGGCGATTACCCCGGCTGCTGCGGATGTATTCATCGACGAGCAACCCTTCGCGTACGCTGGGCCCGACCGAGCAATCCGGCTAGACCCCGGCAATCATGCGATTCGGATTAGTCACGCGGGATACCAAACCGCTGTCCGCGAGCTCCAAGCCGAACCTGGCAGTCAGCTCGCGCAAACAATCGCATTGCAGCCCCATACCCGTTCGTCGCGCAGGGCGGCTGGGGCGCCTGCACCAAGCGTTGCGCTCGAACCCGATCAGCCGGGCACCGGTACCACGCGGACTGGGCAAGACGACCGAAAGCGTTTCGTGAAACGGCCGGGATTCTGGGTTCTGATCGGGGTCATCGCAGCGGCTGGCGTTGGAGCTGGCGTTGCGGTTGCGCTGACGCGGAAGGACGACGGAGCTCCGTGTGGGACGACCGGCACCTGCGCGACGACACAGGGCTTGACGGTCACCTCATTTTAGGGTGATAGCCCCTCGTGCCAGGGTTCCCACTGCGGCTGGCATCTGGGAGGAAAACTGATACGCCCTCGGCATGGCCAACCCGACCGCAACCCTCGAAACCTCGCTCGGCAACGTCGAAATCGAGCTCTTCACCGACCAGATGCCCAAGACGGCAGGCAACTTCATCGAGCTCGCCAAGAGCGGCTTCTATGATGGTCTTCATTTCCACCGAGTCATCAACGGGTTCATGATCCAGTTCGGTTGCCCGCACAGCCTCGACCCGAACAGCCCACGCGCTGGCACGGGTGAAAGCCCGAATGGCACCATCGAGGACGAGCATCCGGCGAACGCCAAGATTTCGAACGAGCCCGGCACACTGTCGATGGCGAACACCGGCCGCCCGAACAGTGGCGGCTGTCAGTTTTTCATCAACACGGTGCACAACGCCTACCTCGACTGGTTCAGTCCTGGGGCGTCGAAGCACCCGGTGTTCGGCAAAGTCACGAGCGGGATGGACGTCATCAAAAAGATCGAGTCCACCCAGACCGGCCCGGGCGACCGACCGGTCACGCCCCTGCAGATGGTGAAAATCACCGTTCACGACTAGCTTGCTGATGAGCTCGAGAATCTACGTCCTGCTCTTTGCGGCGGTTCTCGCGGGCGCCTGCGGCGACAACTTCGTTCCGCCCCCTACGACCGGCGGAACGAGCGGAAACGGTGGCAGCGCGGGCTCTGGCGGCCGCGCGGGCAGCGGCGGCCGCGCAGGCTCTGGCGGTAGCGCGGGCAGCGGCGGCACGGGTACCGGCGGAACAGCTGGAGCGGCCGGCATGGCAGGCTCGGGTGGGATTGCGGGTTCAGGCGGAAGTGCAGGCAGTGGAGGCATGGCCGGGTCGGGCGGAACCGCGGGCAGTGGAGGCACGGCGGGAACAGGCGGTACCGGAGGCTCTGGTGGCACCGTGCCCATGGGAGCCTGCGACAACGCGAGTGACCTAGGCGCCTTGGCGGCGATTCAGATTGGCAACGCGCGCCAAATCGCTGCGAAATGCGGCACCGTCGACTGCAGCGGCAGCTTCGATGACCCGATGTTCCTCACATGTGCCACTTCATGCGTTGAAGCGGACGTCCCGAACCTGTCGACAGACTGTGCGACCTGTTTCGCGGAGCTCGCATTGTGCAGCGGACTACTCTGCAATACGACCTGTGCGCAGAACTCCTGCGTAGTTGAGTGCCAATTTTGCGACGACGACGCCGACTATCCCCAGTGTTTGCAGGCACTCACCCAGTGCACCGGCCCATTGCCCTCCGACTGCCCCGACTGAGCCTGAGCTCAGCTCTTCGAGCCGCCCTTGGCCTGCCAGCGGCTCTCGGTCAGCGTGATGCCCGCGATCGACTTTCGCGGAATCATCTCTTCGTAGGTGCGCTGGTAGCCCGTCTTGGAGATTCGCCAGACTCCGTCGTCGCCCTTGCGGTACTCGTCCTCGTAGAACGCCGCGCCGCGGATGGTCATGTCGAAGCTGGTGTCGATGACGTAGTCCTGGAGGCACCAGCGACCGGTCGCGTGCTGTGCATCGACGAAGTCGATTTCGGGTTGGCTGACCACGTGACTCGAATGAAAGCTGTCTGCTCCCATGGCGCCTTGAAGGAACTTCATGATCGCGTCGCGACTGTCGAAGGAGAATTTTCCGCCGCTGTATGCCGCTTTGGCGTCCTCGGTGAAGCAATCGCGAAGCTCATCCCAGTGCTTCGTGTCGAGACAACGCTGGTATTTGTACTTGAGGCGTTTGATCGCTTCGAGGTCGTTCCAGTTGATATCCGCCATCCGCCGACTCTAAGGCAGCACGGCACGGTACGCCATCAGCTCAGACGGCGAGCTCGGCAAACGACGGGTCGCTCGCGAAACGCGCAACGTGGTGCTCCTGGTCGCCGAAGAGCGCGTTCAGGGCATACATGCGCTTGAAGTAGAGGCCGATGTCGTGCTCGTCGGTCACGCCGATGCCGCCGTGCAGCTGCAGCGCCTGCTGCGCGACCCATATCCCCCCCGTGGCAAGCTGATACTTCGCGGAGGAGACATCGCTACGGCGTGCGCTCGTGTCGTCTTCGTCGGCGCGAACCATCGCCGCCATCGAAATCGAACGAAGGAGCTCGGTTTCGGCGTACATGTCGACGGCGCGGTGCTGGAGCGCCTGAAACGAACCGATCTTCACGCCGAACTGCTCGCGCGTGCCGAGGTAATCGACGGTCATTTGAAGCATCGTCGTGCAGATCCCAACGCCCTCCGCGACCGACGCCGCCGCTGCGTAGTCCATCGTACGGTCGAGGACTGCCGCACCTGAGCCCTCCTCGCCCAGCCGAGAATCCTCGTCTACCACGACGTTCTCGAATCGGATGAAGGCTGCCTTCTGCCCGTCGATGGTCTTGGCCACCTTGACGTTCACCCCCTCCGCATCGCGCGGTACGACGAAGAGCGTGACACCGCCGGGCGCCTTCGCCGAGACGATCAGCTGATCGGCATGATGTCCGTTGAGTACCCAGACCTTCTCGCCGGAGATCTCGTAGCCGCCGTCCTTGGGCGTTGCCGTAGTCTCCACCGAGCCGACGTCGTGGCGGCTCTGAGCCTCGGAGTACGCCAGCGCCAAGCTGGTCTCTCCCTCGATCATCGGCGTCAAATAGGCCTCATGCTGCGCAGCGTTGCCGGCCCGCCCGAGGGTCATCCCACCGAGCACGACCGAGGCCAGATAGGGCTCCGGAACGAGCGTGGTCGCGAGGTTCTCGAGGATGATGGCGCAGTCGATGAAGCTGCCGCCGAAACCACCGACCGACTCGGAGAACGGAACACCCATCCAGCCGAGCTCGCCCATCTTGCGCCACGCTGCGGGATCGTAGCCGATGTCACCGTCACGAAGCTGGCGAAACCGTGCAACCGGTGATTCGTTCCTTGCGAAATCGCCCACCGTCTTGGCGAGCATTTGCTGATCTTGATCGAGCTCGAAATCCATGTGTCGAAGTACTCCTAAGTCCGTGTCGCCGTTTAGCTGCTCGGCAGCTGGAGGATCATTTTCGCGATGACGTTGCGCTGAATTTCGTTGGAGCCACCGTAAATCGTAGCGGCTCGCTCGTAGCAGAAATACGGGCCGATCGATTCCTCGACAGGAGGACAGAGGCTCTCGTTGTACCAAGTCAGAGAGCTCTCTCCCATGACCTCCATCGCGAGCTCGGTCAGCTCTTGGATGAGCTCGGTCCCGACGACTTTCAGAATCGAAGACTCCGGACCGGGCATCTTGCCCTTCTGCTGGTCGGCCAAGGCGCGGTAGCTGACCATGGTGTGGGCGCGAAAGCGCATCTCCAAGCGCGCGATCTTCGCGCGCCAAATCGGGTCCTCGAGCATCGGCCGTCCGTGGACGGTCTTGCCAGCAGCGATGCGCTTCACCTTTTGGAGGACGTTTTGACAGGGGCCGACCATCGCGAGCAAGGTTCGCTCATGACCGAGAAGTGCCTTGGCCATCGTCCAGCCTTGATTGATGCCACCGACCACGTTCTGCTTCGGCACTTTCACGTTGTCGAAGAAGGTGTCGCAGAAGGCAGGCGTGTGTCCGAGCGTGAGCATGGGCTTGACTTCGACGCCGGGAGTCTTGAGGTCGATTAGAAGGAACGTGATCCCCGCTTGCTTCTTCACGGACTGGTCGGTGCGGACCAGGCAGAAAATCCAGTCCGCATACTGCGCGTAGGACGTCCAGGTCTTCTGCCCATTGACGATGAAATAGTCGCCCGCGTCCTCGGCCGTCGTCCGCAGCGAGGCGAGGTCACTTCCCGAACCCGGCTCCGAGTAGCCCTGGCACCAGAACTCCTCTCCACTGAGGATCTTCGGAAGGAATCGCTTCTTCTGCGCGTCGGTTCCGAAGCTGATGATCAGCGGACCGACCATCGAGAGCCCAAAGACTGAAAGAGGCGGCGCGCCTGCGAGCTCCATCTCCTCGTTGAAGATGAAACGCCGCGCGGCGTCCCAGCCCGTGCCGCCTACTTCCTTCGGCCAGTGCGGTGCGGCCCAGCCCTTTTCGTGGAGAATGCGGTGCCAGGTGGTCGAGTCCTCCGGGGTGAACCCCCCTGCTCCGCGAGCCTTCTCGCGTATGTCCTCGGGCATGGCTTCCGGAATCCAGGCGCGAACCTCCTGGCGGAAAGCCTCCTCTTCCTCAGTGAACGTCAGGTCCATGACCTTAGGCGTGCCACAGACAGCAGCCGAACACCAACCTGTACGAATGCAGGCAAACCCTGTAGGAAGCTCTCCACCGGAACCCCTACGTGACGATCGAGCTCGCATTCCTGCTCTTCGCCGTGGTCGTCGTCGCCGCCTACGTGGTGCAGACGGCGACGGGCTTTGGAGCCATGTTGGTCTGTGTGACCTTCGGGGCCCAGCTCATCGGTCTCGAGGAAGTCATCCGGCTGATGGTCCCGCTGTCCTTCTTTCAAACCGGCTACATCGTCATTCGGCATCGAGATGGCATCGACTGGGACTTGCTCCTCAAGCGGGTCTTGCCACTGATGGCAGTCGGGATGGCGATGGCGTTCCTCCTTCTCACGAGGATCGGAGGGCCCTGGCTCGGACTCGCGTTCGGCGTGATGGTTCTTGCGCTCTCGGCTCGTGATCTGCGCCAGCTTCGCTTGGGAGACGCGTCGGTCGACAAGCCCATCTCGAAACCCGCCTCGGTGGCGGCATTGCTCGGGGCAGGGGTCATTCACGGGATCTACGCCGCGGGGGGACCGATGCTCGTGTACGCCATCGGCCGCGAGGGGCTCAGTAAGAAAGCATTCCGCAGCACGCTCAGCATGGTGTGGATCGTCCTCAACCTGGTCCTCATCACGCGCTTCGTGCTGGCCGGAGACTATGACCGCGAAGTCGCGCTCGATGTCTTGCTGCTCGTTCCGACTGTTCCGCTCGGAATCCTGCTGGGTGAGTGGGTGCACCACAAGGTTGACGAGCGAAGCTTCAAGATGGCCGTGCTGGTGCTGCTCGTCGCTGCTGCAATCTCGCTTATCGTGAGATATAGTGCGCAGCTGCTCTAGACCCGGAGAACGTGGATGTATGACCTGAAAATCGTCGGTGGAACTCTCGTAGACGGGACCGGCAAGGACCGATACTCGGGCGACATCGGCATCAAGGACGGTCGGATCGTCGGCATTGGCGACTGTGATGGCGCTGCCGCCGAAACCATCGATGCGACGGGCGCAATCGTCGCGCCAGGCTTCGTGGACATTCACACGCACTACGACGGGCAGATCAGCTGGGACGAGGAGCTCGCTCCCTCGTCGATCCACGGCGTCACGACCTGCGCGATGGGTAGTTGCGGAGTCGGTTTCGCTCCGGTTCGGCCAACGGACCACGCCAAGCTCATCGAGCTGATGGAGGGCGTGGAAGACATTCCTGGCACGGCCCTGTCCGAGGGGATCAGCTGGGGTTGGGAGAGCTTCCCCGAATACATGGACGTCCTCGACCGGATGCCACACACGATCGACTTTCTCGCGCACGTCCCGCATGACGCGCTCCGAGTCTACGTGATGGGCGAACGCGCGGTGCACGACGAGGCGGCGACGCCCGAAGACATTGCTGGAATGCGGGGACTGCTGCGCGCCGCCCTCGAAGCAGGCGCGATCGGATTCAGCACCGGAAGAAGCGACAACCACCGAAGCGCCGTGGGCGACTGGACACCCGCTTCCGAAGCGGACGGCAGGGAGCTCGCCGGAATCGCCGAGGCATTCGTCGGCTTGGACCATGGCGTGCTGCAGGCCGTGAGCGACTTCAACATCTTGCACGGTGACGACCACTTCGACGCCGAGTGGGCTGTACTCGAACAAATGCTCGGCGCTGCCGGCGGAAGGCCGATGAGCGTCTCGACGATGCAGCGTGACCACAGCCCCGAGCAGTGGAAATGGATCCTGGACCGCGCGGCCAAGGCCAACGAAGGGGGGTTCGAGATTCGTTGCCAGGTGGGCGCGCGCGGCATCGGCGTCATGCTGGGCCTTCAAGCGACCTTCCACCCGTTCATGGGCTTCCCGAGCTACAAGGCGATCAGCCAGCTTCCGTTCGAGGAGCGCGTGAAGGCCATGCGCGACCCGGAGCTCAAAGCCCGGATGATCCAGGAGAAGAGCGAGCCCGTCGCGGGCGACGGGAGCATGCTTCCGCCGCTTGCGGACTTCTTCTTGTCCAACCTCGAGATGGTCGCGATGCGATTGTTCCGACTTGGGGAACGGCCCAACTACGAACCGTCGCCAACCGAGAGTTTTGGTGCCGCCGCGATGAGTCGCGGCGAGCCCGTGCTGGGCCTGATCTACGACGCGATGCTCGAACAGGACGGCAAGGCTCTCCTCTACTTCCCCGTCTACAACTACACTGGGATGAACCTCGATGCGGTGCACGAAATGCTGACGCACCCCCTCGCGCTCCCCGGCTTGAGCGACGGCGGCGCACATGTGGGCACCGTTTGCGACGCGAGCTTCACCACGTTTCTGATGACGCACTGGGCTCGAGACCGCAAGCACGGCCGTATCCCACTCGAGCGAATCATTCAAATGCAGGCGCACGACACCGCGCGCTTTCTCGGCCTGAACGATCGCGGTCTTCTCGAGCCCGGGCGACGGGCCGACATCAACATCATCGACTTCGACAAGCTCGAGCTTCTGCACCCGACCATGCTCAAGGACTTGCCCGCCGGGGGCCAACGCCTGATGCAGTACGCCAGCGGCTACATCGCAACGCTGGTGAACGGCGAGGTGATCGCCCAGAACGGCAAGCTCACGGGGGCGCGGCCGGGGCGGCTGGTCCGGGCGGGGCGCTGAGGCTGTTCGATGAATGCCTCACACAGAGCCGCGCTGGCCTTCGTCGCAGGGTTGATTTGCATCTCGTGCGGTACGGAAAGCGGCAACGGTGCAGCCCGCCCCACTTGCAACGGATTTGAAGCGCTTTGCGAGCGCCGTGTCGACGAGGTCGCGTATCCGATGACGCATAACGCGATGTCGAACGCCGAAGCCGGCTGGAGCTTGCCAAACCAGAACTTCGGCATCACGCGCCAGCTCGAGGACGGCATTCGCGGACTCATGCTCGACACGTACGAAGAGGACGGCAAGCTGCTCCTCTGCCACATGTTCTGTGCTCTGGGCAGCCAGCCGCTCGGTGAAGGCCTCGAAGAGATCAAAGCCTTTCTCGACGCCAACCCCGGCGAGCTGGTGTCGATCATCTTCGAAAACTACATTTCGCACGCACGGACTTCCAGCGCTTTCGAAGAAACCGGCCTGATCGACTTCGTCTATGCCCACGAAGCCGGCGGCCCATGGCCTACCCTCGGCGAGCTCATCGAGGCCGACACTCGCCTGCTGGTCTTCCAAGAGAGGCTCCCACAGGACGCTGACTTCCCCTGGCTGATGGGAATCTGGGATAACGCGGGTGAAACGCATTTCTCGTTTTCCGCGCCAGCGGACCTCAACTGCGACCCGAATCGCGGTGACCCGGGCAATCCGCTCTTCTTACTCAACCACTTCCTCACCCGCCCGGTTGGCGGAAGCCCCGATTTGGCCGAGATGGTCAACTACAACCCGCTGTTCATCGATCGGGCGCGGCAGTGCGAGGAGGAACGCGACGCGCTTCCGAACTTCGTCGCTGTTGATTTTTACGATATCGGCAACGTCTTCGAAGTCGTGGACGCGCTGAACGGCCTATAGCGCCATCAGCAATCGCTGCGAAGCATCGCATGCCGATCCACGAGACCTGGGCTAGGCTCCGCCCGCACTACGAGGAGGCAACCCATGGCGATTATTCGTTCCTTGATGAAGACCGACATGATCACGGTGAAGCCCAGCGATCTCGTCGCTCACGCCGCTGGCTTAATGGCCCAAAACCACGTCGGAGCCGTACTGGTCGTCGAAGACGGAGCAATGAAGGGCATCCTGTCCGAACGTGACGTGGTGACCCGCGTCGTGGCGGAGGGGAAGGACCCAAGCGCGACGACGGTGTCCGAGATTGCGACTGCCGCTGTGGTCGATGTGGACGTCGACACCCACGTACGCAAATGCGCGGAGCTGCAGCTCGCGATGGGCGTGCGACACCTGCCGGTGACGGAGAACGGAAAGCCCGTAGGGATTTTGTCGAGCCGCGACTTCCTGGCCTACGTCGTCGAGGGTCTCGAGCAGGTCATCGACAAGATCGGCTATGAGGAAGCGCTGGGCAAAGGCGAGGACCCCTACGACCACATCGGCGGCTCGTACGGCAAGTGAAGAGGCTGTCTCAGTCGCAAGAGACCAGGGCATCGCTCTTGAAAGGCGGCGGCCCAGGTTTCGCGGTCCAGATGTCGGCACCCGGATAGGGATCATCCAGGTCTTCGCCGAAGCGTCCCGGTAGCCCAGCAATGTGGCAAGCGCTGCAACTGCTGTGGTTGGAGTAAACCGGCTCACACCGAGCTGGACGGGCCCAACCTCGGCCTCGTCGCCAGCAGAGGTACAACTCAGGAGCACTGCATCGAGAGGAATGAGGACGAGTCGGCGAACGCCAAACGGTATACAGAACCCTGGCACTGGCACGGTCGCGGCTGGGAAGCCAGAGTAGCGAGACGGTGAAGGCCTTAGATCGCAAGCTTTTTCGCGAAGTGGTCCGACTGCGCGGGCAGGCGCTGACGATCGCCGTCGTCGTTGCGTCCGGAGTCGCCTGCTACATCGCGCTTCAAAGCGCGTGGCGGGCGCTCTACCAATCGCGCGACCTCTACTACGAAACGAACCGGTTCGCCGACGTGTTCGTGCACCTGGAACGGGCGCCAAAGTCTGTGGCGGGCCAGATTGCGGAGCTCCCGGGGGTAGCTCGCGCCTATCCTCGAATCGTGGAGCGGGTGCGCCTGCCGATGGACGATCTGATCTCGCCGGCTCGGGGCGACCTGATCTCGGTGCCGTCTACCGGAAAACCTCCCCTCAACGGGCTCCTGCTTCGAGCCGGACGCCGCCTCGAGCCCGGGCGGTACGACGAAGTGCTCGTCAACGAACCCTTTGCCAAGGCGCACGGACTCGAGCCCGGCGATCACTTGACCGCGGTGATCAACGGGAAGTTGCGGGACCTTCTCATCGTCGGGCACGCACTGTCTCCGGAATACGTCTTTGCGGTCGACTCGGGTCTGCTGATGCCCGACGACGCGCGCTTCACGCCTCTATGGATGCTCGAGGACGCGATCGCCGCCGCCTACCAAATGGAGGGAGCCTTCAATGACTTGTCGGTGAAGCTCGAACCAGGCGCCAACGAGGACGCCGTCCTGAGCGCGATCGATCGCCTGCTCAAACCGTACGGGGGGCTGGGCGCACTGGCCCGAGATCATCAGCTTTCCCATTCGATCCTCACGAGCGAAATCCAAGGGATTGAAACACTCGTGATCTTCCTACCGGGTGTCTTTTTGGGCGTAGCGGCCTTTTTGCTGAACGTCGTGTTCAGCCGTCTGGTCACCTTGCAGCGTCCGCAGATCGCAGTCCTGAAAGCCATGGGCTATCGCAACCCGACCATCGCCCTGCACTACTTCAAGATGGTGGCGCTCATCGTGAGCGTCGGTGCGCTCATCGGTCTCGGGCTGGGAGTCTGGTTGGGCAAAGGCATGCTCGCGATGTATGCGGAGTTCTTCCATCTTCCCCAGATGCCGCAGCGGGTCGACCTGACGGTCAGCGCGAACGCGATCCTCTTCAGCCTTCTTGCGGGCGCTCTCGGTGCATCCCTTGCAGTTCGAACTGCCGTGCTCATGCCCCCCGCTGCTGCGATGCGGCCGCCCGCCCCAGCCAAGTACAAGACGGCTGCGATTGAGCGATGGGGAATCATGCACTGGTTCAACCAGACGACTCTGATGGTGTTTCGGGAGATCTGGCGCCGGCCCGGGCGCACTGCGCTGTCTTCCATCGGAATCGCGCTGGCGCTGTCGATCGTAATCCTCGGACGCTTCGGGTACGACGCATACGGCCCGATGATGATGATCCAGTTCGAGCAACAGCAGCGCGAGGACCTCACGGTGAGCTTCGCCCACGCGATGCCAGAGCGTAGCCTCGGCTACCTCGCGCACGTTCCGGGCGTCAGAGAGGTCGAAGGAATACGCTCGACCGCCATTCGGATGCGGTCGGGCCATCACTGGCGTGACACGGTCCTGATGGGCATTTCAAACGATGCCCGGCTCCGCCAGCTCTTCAGCCTCGACTTCAAACACGTTCCTATTCCGGACGAAGGGGTTCTTCTGACCAGCGTCCTGGCCGACATCCTCGATGTCAAAGCGGGCGACGTGGTTCAGGTTGAGCTCAAGGAAGGAGATCGCGGAGATCGCGAGCTCGTGGTGGCCGGGCTCATCGAAGAGGGTTTCGGCCTTCAAGGATACTTGTCGAAGTCGAACCTCCATCGGCTCTTGCGAGAGGCCCCGAGGTTCTCTTCGGCCCTGCTGCGCATCGACGCGCCCATGGAGAGCGAGGTCCAGTCACGGCTAAATGACATTCCCGCTATCCAGGCCGTCGCGCGAAAGAGCGACGCGATTGCAAGCTTCAAGAAGCAAACCGACGAAACCATGAAGGTGATGACCTTCATCATGACCCTTTTCGCAACCGCTATCGCCATTTCTATCGTCTACAACAACGCGCGGGTGAGCGTATCGATGCGAGGTCGGGACCTGGCGACGCTTCGGGTGCTTGGTTTCACCCGTGCCGAGATATCGGCGATCCTGCTCGGCGAGCAAGCCGTGCAAATCGCGATTGCGATCCCACTCGGTCTGATTCTTGGAACGCTCGGCGCCAAGGCTCTCATCGCGTCTTGGGCCGACCCGGAGATCTTCAGAATTCCGTTCATCATTTCGGACCAGACCTACGCTTTCTCAGTTGCGGTCGTCCTCGCCTCCGGCATCGCCAGTGCTCTGTTGGTCCGCCGGAAGCTCGATCGCCTGGATCTGATCGGCGTTCTGAAGACCAGGGAGTGATCGCGGGCTCGACTAGAAGCCGAAAGGCTCACTCCCCAATCCCGAGTTGTTCGTCGTCACGAGCAACAGCCAGTCTTCCATGGCGTATGTGGCCCGAGCCGGAATCTACCGGGGCAGTAGCGCAGTCCGAACCGCATCTCCGCGAGCTCCATGCCTCGACTGGGACCGAGTGTGCAGATGTGATACCGGTTGCACGTTCTGCATCCGATGAACCCGCGCGCAACATATTCGTTCGTCACCGCAGTCCTGCTTGGCATTTGCGTCCCCGCAGCGGCGCAGGAAGCCGCGCAAGACCAGGCTCCAACGGAAACGGACGGCTCACCCAGAGAGCCAGTCACCGCGGCCGGTGCCCTCCCCTACGAGGACCCCACAAACCAGGTGCAACATGCTGAGGATATTGCGCAGCGCCGCGAAGCCGACGCAGGGACGCCCGACGAGGACGCCAAGGGCGAACCTCTCGCGGACGAAGCGGACCAAACGACCGGTTCACTCCCGGTGGAGGACCCGACTCTGCATGCGCCCGAGGACCCGGAAGCAGAGGAAGAACCCGGAGCAGAACCCGCCAAGACCGCGGAACCTGAGAGCAGCGACGCCGGCTCGAACGTCCAAGTTCAGTACGGATACCAAACCGGCCTGCTCGTCGGGGTCGACGACTGGTTCTACCTGTCCCTCGCAGGCCTCGTGCAAGCTCGGTACACCGTCAACTACCGAACCAAGCCACCGACGGACCCGGACACGCTCGTGCGCGAAAAACAGGTCACGCAAGGCTTCGATGTCGCGCGCGCTCGCTTTCAGCTTGGCATCGGGCTCACCGAGTTCGTCGCCTTGTACATGCGCATCGGTGTCGTGGCGGGCGGGAACTTCTCTTTCCAGCGCGCGTTCATCGACCTGAAGTGGAAGTGGCTTCGAATTCGGGCGGGCCTCTTCATGAACGAGACCATCGCCGAGTCGTTGATCAACCCGAACGACCTCTACTTCTTGGACTATTCAATCCTGGAGAACGTCTACACGCCGGGTAGCTCCAAGGGCGTGATGTTCACCTATCTGCGCCGTCGCTTCTCGATCAACCTCGGCTACTCCGACGGCCTTCGAACAGGTTTCTCCGAGATCCGTTCACCGCAGAGAGCAGACTTCGCAGTCACCCTGCGCGCCCAGTACGGCTGGGGCAAGAACGGCCTCGCCGGCTTCAATCGCCTGACCTCGCGGCGCGGCACAGCGTTTGGCGCCCGCCTGGGCGCAGCGATGCACTACCAGGACGGCGGTCGAAGCCAGGGAAGCGCCCCTCGTCAAGATCGTGCTTGGAACGGTCGATCTCTCCGTACGGGGAAGCGGCTGGAGCGCGCTGCTCTCGGTCACGGCCGGACAGGACGGCACGTCGGCGTCTGCAACGACCGAGGCCGGCGAGGTTCTCTCCGCAGGTGCTTCTGTGATGGGCGGCTACTTCGTGATGGATGATCTCCAGGTCTTCGCCCGATACAGCCTGGTGGCCAAGCCGAGGATTCAGGGTGCGATCCCTCCGATTACTCCTGACCTGCCAACGGATGAGCTGAGCGACTTCCATGCCTTTGGCGTTGGCTTCTCATACTTCGTGATTCCGGGGCGCGACAACGTAAAGCTTTCGAGCGACTTCCAGTATTTCCTGGGCAGCGAAGCACGCAGTAGCGTCCCGACCTCACCGCTCAACTCGATTCAGCCCGCCTCCGACGGAAGCCAGTTCTCCTGGCGCATTCAACTCAGTGCGGCGTTCTAGATCTGCGCAGTTATCTGCGGCTCTACGGAAGGGCGTGAAGAGTCGTGCTCCGCGAAGTGCTGGCGCAAAGCCGCATTGAGCTCTGCTGCCTTCTGAAAGGTCACTCCGTGCCCGGCGTCGTCGAAGCGGAGCACGCGGGAGTTGGGAATACGCTCGGCTAGCCGGTCGGTCTGCGAGGGACGAATCAAGATATCCTCGCCAGGGCGAACCAGAAGCGTGGGCGCTTCGATTTGCGATAGACGCGATTCGGTGGAGTGCCGCCAGACAGCGTGAAGCTGGCCCAGAACCGTTCGAAGGGCGGGAGGTCGGTCCAGCCGCAGCTTGAGATGCGCCTCCATCTCGTCGGCCCCCATCTGCTGGAGGAACTCGGCGGGATAGAGAAGTCGAGGAAGCGATTTCACCCGAACCTTGGAGCCACCGAATAGCCCCTTGAGAAAAAGGCCCATCCCTCTCCATGTCGGGAGCGACGCGATCGGCGCGCCACCGTGAGTCGCCACCAAGGTCAGGCTCCGGCAACGGTCTGCCGAGCGCAAGGCGAGCTCCTGGGCGATCATCCCGCCCATCGAAACGCCCACGACATGTGCCCGGTCCCAGGCCAGGTCATCGAGGATGCGGACGGCATCATCGGCCATCCCAGGAATGGTTCGAAGGAACGGCCCGCGATCGCTCTCCCCGACGCCCAAGTGATCGTAGTGACAACAGCGATAGTCAGTCTGCAGGTCGTCCACCTGCGGCCCCCAAACCGCTCCTGGCATCCCGAACCCCATGATGAAGAGCACAGGCGCCCCCTGCTCCCCAAAGGTCCGGTAGGCCAGCCGAGGCCCAGTCTGAGTAAGAGCCAAGCTCAACGCCCCACCGAGCCCTGAAGCCGGCACATGCGCGGTAGCGCGAGCCGAAGGCGAAGCCCGGCGCGAAGCGCCGCCAAGGCCAAGCGAAGCGCAGGGCCGCGGAGGGAGGACTACGGGTGGGGGTGGGTGGGCGGTGTAACTGCCAACTGACACTGACACTAACACTAGCACCCCTCCTCGAACTAGCACTGGAACTATGACTATCGCTGCCCCTATAACTACCCCTGCAACGACCCCTAACCCCTTCCCTCCTCACCATGCCCTCCAACTTCTTCGACGACGTCAACCAGTACTTCGACGCGGCAACCCTGCACACCGAGGTTTCGCCCGACGTTCTCGGCCAGATCCGAACCTGCAACGCGGTTTACCGGATGCGATTCCCCGTCCGGCGGGACGACGGTGAAATCGTGGTCGTCGAGGGCTACCGAGCCGAGCACAGTCATCACCGGCTCCCAACAAAGGGCGGCATCCGTTACGCACTCGATGTCTCGCAGGACGAGGTCATGGCTCTCTCCGCCCTGATGACCTACAAGTGCGCGGTCGTCGACGTTCCCTTCGGTGGCGCCAAAGGTGGCGTGTGCGTGGACCCGCGAACAGAGTCCGCGTCGTTCTTGGAACGCGTGACGCGGCGGTATACGAGCGAGCTCATCCGCAAACGCTTCATCGGCCCCGACGTCGATGTGCCTGCGCCCGACGTTGGCACCGGCGAACGCGAAATGGGCTGGATCTACGACACCTACAAGACTCAAGGCTCAGACACCTTGAACGCGTTGGCCTGTGTCACCGGCAAGGCGCTCAGCATGCACGGCATCGACGGGCGGCGAGAGGCGACGGGCCTCGGCGCGATCATCGCGCTCGAGCACTTCTTGTCGGAAGCAGAGGACGTGAAACCTCTGGGCCTGGAAACCGGGCTGGCGGGCAAGCGCATCATCGTGCCTGGCCTCGGAAAAGTAGGACTTCACGCGTCGCTCTGCGCGATCGCACGCGATGCGATCATCGTGGGCGTCTCGGTGAGCGACGGTGCGCTCTATGACGAAGGCGGGCTCGATGTCGAAGCGGTTCTCCTGCACCGCGCGGAGACCGGCTCGCTTCGCGGGTTTCCCGGGGCGAGGTACCTGGCTGCCCCGGACGCGATCCTGGTAGAGCCTTGCGAAGTGCTGATTCCATCCGCGCTCCAGCATCAGATCACCACCGAAAACGCCCCGAAAATCCAGGCAAAAGTGATCGTCGAGGCCGCAAACGGCCCCGTCGACCCCGAGGCAGACGCGATTCTGCGCGAAGCTGGAACCGTGGTGCTCCCCGATATCTACGCCAACGCGGGCGGCGTCGTCGTGTCGTACTTCGAATGGATCAAGAACCTCTCGCACGTGAGCTTCGAACGGATGACCCGCCGCTATCAGCAGCTTTCGAACGATCGAATCCTGAGCGCCATCAGTCGCCTGACTGGGAAGACCCTCCCTCCCGAAGACGCCGCACTACTTCTGCAGGCGCCCAACGAGATCGACTTCGTTCATACCGCCCTAGACAATACGATGGCGATTTCGTACGAGAAGATTCGCGAGCCCTGGAAACGGAGGTCGCTGCCGGACCTCCGAACTTCGGCCTATCTCACCGCCATCGAGTCAGTGGCGAACTCGTACACACAAGATGGGATCTTTCCGTAGCGGTTGGTATGCCGGCGCGCGGACTTCAGTGCCAATGCGTATTTAGGAACTCGGCGATCTTGGTCATTGCCTCGTCTGCCTCTTCTAGGATGCCGGCGTGGGTTTGGAAGTCGTGCCAAAGGCCGTGGAAGACATGTAGGGTGACGTCGACGCCTGCCTCGCGGCAGCGAGCGTCGAGTCGGATGGAGTCGTCCACGATGATTTCGTCACTTCCGGTTTGAATCAGGATGGGCGGCAGGCCTTTGTGACTCGCAAACAGGGGTGAGCAGAGGGGGTCGTTCGGGTCGCGGCCGGCGAGGTACATAGAAGAGCATGCCCGCGACCAGCTCGGTCTCAACATCGGGTCGAGGTGAAAGTTCTTGCTCATCGAGGGAGTGTCGCCCCGCAGGTCGACCCAGGGCGAAATCAGAGCAAGCGCCGACGGCGACGGAAGACCAGAGTCGCGGACCGCAATCGCGGTTGCAAGCGTGAGACCGCCTCCAGCCGAGTCCCCCGCCAGCGCGATCTGCCCGGGCGAGATCCCCTGGGCGAGGAGCCAGCGATACGCGGCGAGCGCGTCATCGAGGGCGGCCGGGTACGGGTGCTCCGGCGCCAGTCGATAGTTCGGCGCGTACACCTCGGCATTGGCGGCCACCGCCAGATGCGTGATTGGCCCCTTGTGCGACTGCCAACTGCCCACACAGTAGCCGCCGCCGTGAAGATAGAGGACCGCTCGCTCCGGGTCGCCTCCGCTGGGGCGTGCCCGAACGGCAGACATGCCTTCGATCTCGAGCTCCGTCATTTCCGCAGCCTTCGACGGCGCGTTGACGTTGGACGCGAGCCGCAACCAGCCCCTCTGAAACCAGACCGGAAATGGAGGCCCGAGAAACGGCCTCAGTGTTAGTCGCAGAAGGCTACGGATGAGCCTCGGTGGGAATCGGATTGCCATGCTCCTTCTACGCCGCAGGCATGACTATGCCAGCAGCACTTCGCCCGCCCCTCGCGCGGCGCAAAGCTCCCCCGCCCGCAAGATCGGTCGGCCGTTGACGAAGACCTGCTCGATCCCCAGTGGCCCGGCGTCCCCGGTTTCGCTCGGGCGATCCTGAACGGCGTTCCAATCGAAGACGACGACGTCGGCCGCTGAACCCTCTTCGAGACGGCCCCGCTTCTCCAAACGAAAGCGCTTTGCGGCCGCCCCCGTCATCTTGTGCACGGCGGCTTCGAGCGAGATGCTGCCTCGCTCTCGCGCCTTGCAAAGGAACCTGGGGAAAGTGCCGTAGGCCGCCGGATTCTGATAGCCCCCACTCTCGGGCCAGGAGTCCGAAGCGAAGATCGCCGCAGGGTGCTGCATCAGCCGATCGATGATCTCGTCGTTGTAGTAGCCATGAAACAGCACTCGGGCTTCTGCGTTACTCTTGGCGAGAAGATCGAGCATCGTGTCGAAGCTCGATTTCCCGACACGCGCGGCAATGTCCGGGACAAAGCGGCCGTTGTGCTCATCGTACTCGGCGCAGCTCGCGTTGGTGACCTGCATCTGTGGATAGCCAAAGCCGACCAGCCGAAATCCAAGCTCGGCTTCGACGCGCAAGCGCGCGCGCGCGAGCGGCGTGTGCAGCGCGTCCGGCATGGCGGCCATGAACCACTCGGGCAGCAGAGTATTGAGCAGCGTGGCACCGCAGCCATAGGGAAACATGTCGAAGCAGACGTCCACACCATCGTCGATTGCGCGGTCGAAGAGCTCGACAGCCTCATCGACGGTCTTCCAGGTCTTCGACCCCACGAAGATCAGATGGGAGAACTGGAGCCGCACGCCGGTGCGTCGCGCCAGCCCCAGCATGTCGTCGATCGCTTTGAGGTTGTGGGCGCGGCCAAACGGAATCATGGGGTAGGTTCCGGAAAACGACGAGTACGCTTTGGCGTGCACCGTCAGGAGCTTGTCGTGCCGCTTGACCAGCCGGGCCACGTCATCGAGCTCGCCGAGCTTCGCGAACACCCCGGGCTTGTATTGCAGCCCGAGCGAAACTCCGGCGGCGCCTTCGCTCAGCGCGCGGTCGAGAAGATCGAGCAGTTGCGCATACTCGGACTCGTTGAGCGGACGCGCCTCGAAGCCGGACAAGGAGGTTCGCGCGGCGCCATGGCCTACAAGGTGAACGAAGTTGTGCGTGAGCCCAAGGCCGCCGAGCACTTCGCGGTATTCGGCAAAACTATTCCAGTCGAGCGTCTCGCGCCCAGCTTTGAAAAGGGAATTCTCGAGCAGGCGTCGGAACTTCGTCTCCGGGGCGAAGCCAAACGGGCTGAACCCACAATTGCCAGCCACGAAAGTCGTCACCCCCTGCGCGGTGAACGAATCGAAGTGGTGCGGGTTCTCGCTGGCGGAGAAGAAGTCCATGTGCGAGTGGGCGTCGATGAAACCGGGTGCGATGACCTTGCCCGAGCAATCGATCTGGGTACCCGCGTCATCGGGGAGCTCACCCAGGGCCGCGATGCGGCTGCCCTCGAGCAAGACGGACCCGGGCCGAGCGGATTCGCCGCTGCCGTCGACGATCAGGCCGCCTCGCAGGAGCGTTCTTTGGTCTCTTGCCCGAGTCGTCATGCAGAGTGTCGATTACATCAAAGCAGCATGCTCGACAAAGGGTTTCGTCGTGCACGGGCGGCGTAGAATCGGCTATCGTAGGGGCGAGGATGAACGCTTCGGGACGAAACCATTTTCGCATCGTGCTGACCGGCGGCCCGGGGGGCGGGAAGAGCACGGCGGCTGACTTGTTCCGCCGCGAGATCGGCGAGAAGATCGTCGTCGTACCCGAGACGGCAACGATGCTCTTCACGGGCGGCTTTCCCCGTGCGGGTGAACCAAAGGCGCGTGCAGCGACCCAGCAAGCCATTTTTCATGCGCAGGTCGGCCTCGAAGACATCCAGGGTGCGCTCTACCCGGGGCGGGTCCTGCTCTGTGACCGGGGAACAATCGACGGGGCCGCCTTCTGGCCGGATGAGGCGCCTCAGGGCTTCTTCGAAACCCTTGGCACCAGCCTCGAAGAACAGCTCCAGCGCTATGACGCCGTGATCTTCTTCGAATCGGCCGCCGTCGGAGACATCTCCATCGAGGGGGGCAACCCTATGCGAACCGAGAGCAACGCCGAAGCCCGGCACCTCGACGTGCGCCTCCGGGACCTCTGGTCCAAGCACCCGAATTTGCACTTCGTGCCGCACAGGGCCTCGTTTTTCGCGAAGCTTCAGGAGGGTCTTCGCCAGCTCCAGGCCATCGTGGACCACAACGGACTTCTCGATTCGAGCTCATAAAATGGCCCGACTAACCCATCTATACTAAACGGAGAGGTGATGGGGATGTTTCCACTGTTCGGCGGTACGCGCTCAGGCTTCGCTCTAAGGCTGGTCACGTTGTCGCTCACGCTCGCCTCGGCGCCGGCCTGCATCAGCCAGATGCAGACTGACATCGCGGCCAACCAAAAACGTCTCGACTCACTCGAAGAGGACCTCGAGGTCAAACGAAGAGAGCTCGAAGAGGCGCTGGCCGAAGCAAGCCGGGTTCTTCGCCGCAACAGCGCTGACCAGGGGCTGCAAATCGAACAGATCCAGCAACGTCTGGCAGCGATGGAAGGCGAGATCGCGGAGTATCGCCACGAGAGCAGCGGGATGACCAAGGAGCAGGCCGAACGAAGCCTCGAGCTTCAGCAACGCTTGAGCGAGGTCGCGCGGGCAGCGGGCATGGACGTCCCACTCGACTCCACCGAGATTCCGAAGAATCAGAAGTCGCACTGGGAAGCGCTCACGAAGTCGTACCGCATCAACAAGCACTCCTACACTCGCGGGCTCGCTCGCGCCTACATAGAGCGGTACCCCAAGGATGAGCACGCAGACAACGCCCAATACATGATCGGCTCGAGCTACTTGAAGCAGGGTCAGGCAGCCGCAGCCCTCGGCGAGTTTCAAAAGGTGCTGTCGACCTACCGAAGAGGCGACGCCCTCGACGAGACACTGTTCGATATGTCGCAAGCGTTCTTGGAAGTACGCTCGTGCAACGACGCGGGGACGGCGCTCAAGGCGCTTCTGAAGAACCACAAGAACTCGAAGCTCGTGCCGCAGGCGAAGAAAGAGCTGCGCAAGGTCCGCGAGCTGGGCCCCGCCGACTGCGACGACCGCTAAGGGTTCGCTCGGTTGCCAGTTGAGCTCAGGTAGATCGGCGAAGACCAGGCGCGCTCCTGGGTCATCGAAAGGCAGTCTTCGTCGAATGGCACCCGGTAGTCGCCGTAACAGGGATCGCAGTCGTCGCCTTCACAGCGGAGCAAGCCCGCGTTGACCGCGGCTGTGGGCTCCTGAATCGCGCGAACGTAGTAGAGCACCTCGCGATCCGCCGACGAATACCAAGGATCGTCGAACTCGACTTCGCAAATCTCGGCGTCGCCTGGGCAGGGAATCGTTAGCCAGGGGTCCTCGATGAGATCTTCGACGGCCTCGGCTTCATTCAGTTGCCGCCTGATCCGGATCACCTCGACCCGGGTGATTAGACGACGTTCGTCCGAAGGATGGTAGCACTCGCCGGCGCAGATTCGGTCGATTCGCTCCGGGCCGAGGGTTTCGGTCACCTGGTCGGGGCAGCCGGGGAGCTGGGCAAAGGCGCCCGCGGCGCGAACTCGGAACTTAGGTGTCCCGTCGAAGGCAAGCTGACTGCCCATCGGAACGCGATCCTTCCCCGCATTGATCAAATCGAACCAGAGCAAGATGCGGTCGCCCGAAGTTCCATAGACCTCCCGGTCGAACAGGGCCTGCCAAATCGCGTCGCGCGTTCGCTCCCTGGCATGCACCGCAACGAGGCCGCCCGTGAGAAAGAACGACGCCTGCCGTTCCAGCCACACTCGACGAAACGGCGGCCGCGCGAAGACCGCTTCCGGGGACAGTTCCACGGACTCGTCGCTCTTCTCGGGATCGCCGAAGATGAGCTCACGCCATTGTTCGTTCACCACCCCGCGCGCCTCGGTCATCTTGCGGCGCTCGTACTCCTTGTAGCCCGTGCCCGGACGAGCGGAGTGGTTGTCGCTCGATGCGATCAAGCCGAGGGTGGCATGCCTTGGCCTCTCGCCATCCTCGAAGCTCCCGCGCGCCAGGATGTACTGCACCGATCCACCTGGGCGGTACGAGTAGCTCGGCTGAAAGCAATCGGTGCACTGGCCGCAGTTGCCCCATTCGCTGAGGTCGGTGCCTGGCAGCGTAAGGTGCCCAGAAACGCCAACCCTTAGATAGTTCTCTCGAGCCGCCACCACTCGCTCGTCGCATTCCTCGGAAAGCGGATTGTCGCATCGGCTGCGGATGATCTCGCCAGCGCGCCAGCAGCATGCTTCGAATTCGTCGCTGGGCTCGGGGCAGACCCAGCCATCCTCGGTCTTTTCGGCGGCTCGGTAGCTTCGATACTCCTCTGAGTTCCCGTGTCCGGAGAATACCTCGATCGCCGGCTGCCAATTCGGGTTGTCGTGCTTGGCTTGAAGCTGCTTGTCGTAGTCGTATCCCGGAGGCGTGTAGAAGCCCCAGGTCGTGCCATGCGGGATCACCATTGCGTCCAAGCCCCATTCATCGAGCTTGCGAAACAGGGACTCGGGGGTCTTCGCGATCTCGCGACAGTCCGCAGGCAGATCGGGCGACGCTTGACCCTCAGCACATTGCGACAGCTCGGCAATCTCACGGACGTGTCGCGCCGCGTCGCTGTATGGCTGCTGGTCGGGAAACGCCTGGAGCGGGATTCTCCAGTTCGCCCGGAGGGTCTCGCGGTCGCGGAAGGCCTGTGATGCGAGTCCGGGCGCGGCAATCGGCCGGCTCGGGAGCTGCTCGTCCGCCGTCTCTTTGAAGATGACGTTGCGATGACCGAAGTGCGATTCAGGCGTTATTCCGATCTGCGTCCACTCGAAGCCGGTGAACGCGACGAGATCCGGCTGCTCGCTCTGTGCGTCGACGGCATTGCACTGCCGAACCGATTCGCGAACCATGTCCCAGGTGCGCGGCGTCAACGCCTCGGCGTGATCCGTGAGCGAATAGAAATCGAGCTGCGAGCAGAAGCGCGCAAAGTCACAGGCATCGGCAGGAGGGTGGACACCCTCCCCGCCCATCAGCGGAAGACTCCACTGGAAAGCGTCGACCGACAGGGTCGAGTGCACGTGCAGGTCGCCAAAGAGCACCCGCGTCTCCAGATCACTCGTGACCGCGCGCTGCGCTTCCTCTCGCGCGTTCAGCACAGCGCGGTCGAGCGGGGTCGCAGTGATCTCTCCATCCAGATGAAGGTTTCCCCTACCGTAGACCGACCAAATCCCGAGAGCAGCCACTGCGAGAACCAGTAGCGTTGCGAGACAGCCCAACTTCCAAGTCGCCATGGCGACGGAGGATAACAGATTCGTGCGTTCAGCGGGCCCAGCGGACCGTTTCGGCCACGCCGTCGATCACCTGATTCTGATCGAGCCCGTCTTGGCTAGAGAGATACACACCCGGTGAGCCGCGACGATTCGACGAGAACGCGATTAGGCGGCAGTCCGGCGAAAAAGCCGGGTCTTTGTTGTCGCCCTGTCCCTGCGTGAGACGGGTGTATTCCTGGGTCTCCACGTTGACGGTGAAGATGTCGAAGTGGCCGTCGCGACCGCTGAACGCGATGAGGGGCTGCTTCGGATCGCCGCACCAGACGGGCGTTTGATTGTGGTTTCCACGGAAGGTCACGCGCTGCACGTTGCTGCCATCGCTGTTGATGGTGAAGACCTGCGGGCTACCGTGCCGGTCCGAGACGAATGCTAGCTTGCCACCCGGTCCACAGCTTGGGCTGACGTCGATGCCTCGGCTGCGCGTCAGACGTCGTAGGCCCGAGCCATCGACGTTCGAGCTGTAAATCTCGTAGTTCCCAGAGCGCGACGACGAGAAATAGACCCGCTCGCCGCAGATCGCCGGCGCCATGGTGATGCCTTTGCCACCGATGACCCGCTTGCCCCCGACGCGCGTGTTCGTGATGAACATGCCCTGCCTGGTCATTCGCGTGTACCAAATCGAGCCCTTCCCAAATGTCGGAAGCATCGAAACCCCGCCGCCACTCGACACCTGCCGAACCCCGTGTCCGTCCATGGCGGCTGCGTAGACGCTCTTGTGTCCGGGCCCATGCTTCCGCGCGAAGGCGATCTCCGTGCCGAACGGTCCGTAGGTACCGGTGATGACTCCGATCACCTGATTAGCGAAGTCGTGCATCCACTTGCGAAGCTCGCTCGAGGGACCGCGGTATGTACGCCGAAGCGCAGGCACTTCGCCCCCGCTCGACTGGTAGAAACGCAGCTCGACGCTGAGCCCGGCGCTGGTCCCGAAGACCTGGCCTTTGATCACGCCGTTGGCGCCTAAGATCGCCCAGGCGCCGAGGTCCACGCCCAGACCGAGGCTGGCGGAGTCGTGCCGGACCGAGCTCGGTCCGATGACACGGAAACCGGGCATTAGGCGGAAATCGTTCTGCAGGATGGCGCCGCCATCCGCCGCAACTTGCTGCGCGTCACCGGTCAGATTCGGAATCCCAATGCGATACACCTCCTGATCTGGCGCATCGATTTCGACGACGATCTTGTCTTCGGGAAGTGGCGGAGCTTCCTCCTGCGCGACGACCGGCACGACGGAAAAGAAGATCAGGCCCGTCGCCAGGAGCGTCGCGCTCCCTGCCCACATCCATCGATTTTGGAATTCAATCAAAGCCATATGCAACCTCAACGGGCATGCCGCCCAACGAAAACCAGTGAGACCGATTTCCCCAAGATCTGGTTCACCACCGACTCCGGCGGCTCTGGAAGCTTCGCCCCCTCTGTCTGCTCCAACCTCCGACGAACGGAATCGTCGAACGCTTCATTCCCGCTCGGCCGTTTCAAGTCGTACTCCCCGACACGCCCGTCTTTCGTGATCGAAAGCTCGACCATGCAAGCGAGTTTCTGAAGCTCGTCGTCGCCGATGAGCGTGGGCACCTGCCAGCCCCTTCGGAAGTACGAGTAGAGCTTCCCGATGTAGATCTCTCGTTCGGTCCCGCTAGCCTTGGTGCCTTCCACGATTCCGTCGGGGTCGCCCTCGAGCTCCGGACCTTTTGAAAGGTCGGAAATCGCGCCGGCCCGAGCGCCGAGCTGCGAAAGGAGATCCTCGTCACGCTCCGCTCGCTTCTTCTTGGACTTCGCGAGGCCCTTTTCTTTGTTGCCCGTTGGCACCGCAGCCATCGCTTCGGAATCGGGCGCCTGCGGGACCGGCGCGGTTTGCTGCGCGCTTGGGATTTCCTTGCTCGGAAGCCTCGTCGCCGGTTTCTTCTTACCAAGACGCACGAAGCGCGTTTCAATCACTTCGATCGGCGGCGGCGGCAGCTCCTCGACAGCAGAGCCGAAGATGGTCCCCATTCCGCCGAGCACGTAAGCGCTCAGCAAGGCCATCGCAGGCGTGAGCACGAAGGCCGCCAGCGTGAAGCCGATGCCTCCCAGGATTTCTGGCAGCGTCGGCTGCTCTGTCTCCAGAAGAGAGAGTGCCCGCCAGTCGCTCGCCCCAGGCATGACTTATCTCGGCTCTCGAGTGAGCGGGTCGGTGACCAGCCCCATCTTTCCGATACCGGCCTGGCGCACGAGGGCGAGAACCTGGGCGACTACGCCGTAAGGAACCTGCTCGTCCGCCTGCACGAAGACCTCGTCCACGTTGCGAATCCGCTCGTCGGTGACCAGGCGTTGCCGCAGCACGTCGAGCGAAACCTCTTCGTCGAAGAGAAAGATGCGCTGGTCGCGTTGCACGGTGATCAGCGGATGATCCTGATCGATGTCCATGCGCGGTGCGTCGGCTTTGGGGAGGTCCACGTTGACGCCCGTCGTCAGCATCGGCGCGGCAACCATGAAAATGATCAGCAGAACGAGCATGACGTCGACCAGAGGCGTGACGTTGATTTCGCTGAGCGCCTGGCCCTGACCACCGCCATCGTTCGAGAACGCCATCGCCTACTCCACCAACAAGTGACGGCGAATGATATTCAAGTAGTCACTCGCAAACGCGGCCGTCTCGCTGTCGACGACACGAATGCGCCGGACGAAGTAGTTGTAGGCCATCACGGCAGGGATCGCTGCGGCCAAGCCAATCGCGGTCGCGATCAGCGCCTCGGCGATGCCTGGCGCCACGACGTCGAGCCCCGCGCTCTTCTCGCCGTGGATCGCGATGAAAGAATTCATGACGCCCCAGACCGTCCCGAAAAGCCCCACGAAGGGCGCCGTCGAGGCGGTCGTCGCCAGGAACGAGACCTTGTTCTCGAGCCGGGTCAGCTCCGCGCTCTGCGCCCGGCGAATTGCGCGCTCCACATTGCCGATGTCCGCTTTGGTCGGACGCCCCTCGCGAGCGATCCGCCCAAGCTCGCGATAGCCCGCGCGAAACACGGTCGCGATTGGCGATCGGTCGTACGCCGCCGACTGGCCATGAATCTCGTTCATCGCCTTGGCGTTCCAAGTGCGAGCCCTCTCTTCGGACCAGAACAGCTCGAGGAACGCTCGGCTCTGATCTGTCACCTGCCTCAAACGGATCCACTTGGCCCCGATGATGTACAGACACATCACCAACATGAAGACCAGGATCAGCAGGACGAACTGAACGACCGGCGAGGCGCCGACCACCAGTTGCCAAGGATTGAGTTGTTGCGGTGCGCTCGTCTGAAGGAAGACCGAAAGCATCAATGGCTACCCCCGGCGAGCGCACCCCCCATGCGCGTCAGTTCTCGGAACCGGTCACGTTGCGATCACGAGCCCAGCCCGCTTCGTCGGTGCCAGTCGCCATCTCTTCGCCGACCGAAGTGATGTTGATGCGGCTGCTGTCCAAGCCGAGCGAGACGAGATAGCTGCGAACCGCGCTCGCGCGGCGTTCGCCGAGAGCGATGTTGTATTCCTCGGTCCCACGTGGGTCGCAGGCACCGGTGAGCAGAAGCGAAAGCCCTGGATCTGCCTGGCCTCGGTAGCACTCGACGGCTTCCTGAAGGGCGGACCGTGCGCTGCTGTCGAGCTCAGACGAGTCAAACGCGAAGTAGACCGTCTCGATGACGCAAGGCTCTGCAACCGGCTCGACGGAGATTTCGGGCTCCGGCTCGGGAGCCTCGTAGCCGCTGGTCACCTCCGGCTCCGGCTCCTCCGCGTCCTTCTTGCAGCCAACCAACATGGTCGCGAAAAGCGCCAGGCAGGCGAGGACGGTGAAAGATGAATTGAGATGTCTCTTCATGGAGTTCCTTTTCCTTCCCCTCTGAACTCAGAGAGCACGAGCGCCAGCATAGTCCCCGGGTAGTCACACGCAATTTTTCTGTACCTGCGCGGGGTTAAGTAGCGCACTTTTTCGTGATCTAAATATGCGAAGTCATTTGCTGGGGTCAAAGATGTCGCTAATTGTAAAGCAGCACCATGGAGGCGTCTGCATGACCCTGAAGGCAATTCCCTTACTCGCCCTTGTGACAGCCCTGAGCGGCGGGTGCAATGGGAGATCAACCGAAATCCAACTCGAAACGGGTGCCCCCGTGGCGACCCATGGGCACTCGAGCGGCTCCCAGCACCCGTTTCCCGATCCCCAGACCTATGCGACTCGTCTCGATGACCCCGAGCGGAACGACTGGCAGAAGCCGGAAGAGGTCGTCAAGCAGATGGACTGCCGGCCGGGCATGACGGTGGTCGATCTCGGGGCGGGCACTGGCTACTTCGTCGGCTATCTGTCCCAAGCGGTGGGGCCGGAGGGTCACGTGCTGGCCCTCGACACCGAACGCTCGATGATCGACGCGCTCGAGCTGCGTATCGAGCGGGAAGCGCTCGAGAACGTCACGCCCACCGTAATCCCGTCGAACGACCCAGCGCTGACGCCTGCCTCGGTGGATCGGGTCCTGATCGTCAACACCTGGCATCACATCTCCGATCGAACCGAGTACGCGAAGAAGCTGCGCGAAGCCCTTGCCCCCGGCGGCCTGCTCCTAATCGTCGACTTCACGATGCAGGGCCCCCATGGCCCGCCTCCGCAGATGCGGCTCACGGACGATACCGTGCGGCGCGAGCTCGAAGCGGCTGGATTCGCGACCGAGCTCGCGGACGAGTCCCTCCCCTATCAGTACGTGGTCGCCGGGCGCCTTCCCTAGCTCAGTGAATCGCTCGTCGTAGTGCGTGCCCGACCTTGTTACCCACGAGCGTGGTGACCATGGCGATGCGACTGCGCTGCCGCCGAAGCTGGGAGGCCAGAGGTGCTCTAGCCGGAAGCGAGATCCAGAGCCGCAAGAGGTGCCGCTTCAGCTCCGGCTCCGGATGGTCTTCGTACTCGGTCCGCGCATGGAGCACCGTGTGGTTCGAGAGGAGCTGCACGTCGCCCGGGTCTAGATCCATGTCTAGGTAGAAGTCTGAGGAGTCGGCTATATCGTTGTAGAGGTCGAGCAGCGCCCGGTCCTCGGTCGAGAGCAATAGCTTTCCGTCGAAGTCGTGCGCCGAACGGAAGTAGTCGGTGTGATAAAAGGTTCGTAAGCGGCCCTCGTCGAAGCAGCAAGGACGCACTGGAATGTACCGCACGCCGCCCTCGCCCTTGGTGTCCATCATGAAGGGCTCATATAGGCGATCGATCATCTCGGGCCGCCTACGCAAGAGCTCGTTGTAGACCGAGATCGAGCTCGCGATTCGGCTCTGACCCCCGCGCTTTGCTCTTCGGAGACAGAGGAGCCCCACGACGTCGGCCGCATCGCAGTGGAAGTTGATGTTGACGTTCGTTCGGTAGTGGCGCACTTCGTCCGGGCTTTCGCCGGTGTCGCGCACATGGCCCAGCAGGTCAGCCTGCGGATTCTGCGCGCCGGGACTTCCGAAGTGCTGGCCGAAGCACCAGAAAAAGATCTCAGTGTCACTCTGCGGCCAGCGCTCCGCGGGAATGCCGCAAATCACTTGAAAGCCGCGCCCCGAGCGGACTTCCTCTCTCCAGCGGGCGATCTTCTTGGAGAGCGTGGGCAAGGGGAAGTCTTTCTTCGTGAGATCTCCCATCGGCTTGCGAGTCTGCTTGGCCGTGGCGATCGCAGCCTCTAGCTCCGCAATGTCCGCGTCCGTGAGCGTTTCGCGCCAGTCATCCCGTTGCCGGAGCTCGCTCCCTTTCCAGGCGGCCGCGATGCTCAGCGGCTCACGGAGCACACGCTCCTGAGGCCTTGCGAAGTAGTGAAGCGTCTGGGCTGTGAGGGTCTTGTACAAGTTTGCGAGCCCCGGAATCGAGACGCATATTTTGCGGCACCATTGGCTTCTCTACAAGCGGGACTTATATGAGCTGAGGAGGCCGACGATGAGTGACCCAAGCTATGCGTTTTCCAAACAGCTCGATGGCGTTTCCGTAGACGAAGCGCTCGAGAAGGTGGCCGAGGCGCTCAAGGCGAACGGCTTTGGTGTGCTCACCAAGATCGACGTGAAAGAGACTCTCAAGAAGAAAATCGACGTCGACTTTCGGCCGTACGTGATTCTAGGCGCCTGCAACCCCAAGCTGGCGTACAAGGCTTTACAAGGCGAGTCCTTCATCGGCCTGCTCTTGCCGTGCAACGTGGTCGTTCAGGAATCGGAGGGTGGCGCGCTGGTGTCGTTCGCAGACCCTAAGGCCATGTTCGAGCTCGTGCCTGATGCGCCGATCGAAGAGGTCGCCAGCGAAGCGCGGCGGCTCCTGCAAAGCGCGCGGGATCAGCTTTGAGCTAGGCGAGCGCTTCGATGCGGGCTGCGACGTTCTTGTGCCAAGGGGTTCCAGCGAGCCAGTCCCGGTCCTCGCTGGCGGTCAGCTCGTTAGGGGCCACGCCGGTTTGAACGCGGTCGCCGCTTTCGGTCGTGTGGTCGAGACCGAGGCCGTTTGGCAGGGATACGTGCCCCGCCCGCATCATCGCGGAGACCTCGACGGGCACCTCCACCGAGCCTCGCTTCGTACTCAGGCGAACGCGATCACCATCTCCGACGCCCAGTCGTGAAGCGTCGTCGGGGCTCATGCGAAGTGAACCGTCTGTATCCTTCTTCCGCCATGCGGGGTTCCGAAGGATGGTGTTTGCCGTAAACGAGCGCCGCTCGCCTGCCGACAAGACGAATGGGAATCGGCTATCGCCGGCGCCGACGCTCTCGCTGCTCAAGCTCGCCAGCTCCTCGAGCAGCTCGGGGATCGCAGCCTGAATCTTGCCGTTCGGGGACTTCACGCGCGCCCAACTCTCGTCCTGTTCGTCGACCGCGAATACGACCCCCGATGGGCTGTTCAAGATCGCATCGAAGAGCTTCTCCGCGGGCTCGAAGCCGTCGCCCTCAAAGCCCGCGCGGCGAAGCGAGCCCGGGTTGGCTCTCGCGGCCTGATGCGCGAGCCCCCAGACCACCGCCGCCGATGCGAGGCCGGCTGGAAGCTGCGGCCCCAGCGTACGGTACAAAATCACGGGCGCCAGCGGAGCGAGCTTGGGGTTGCTGAGGACCGAGCCGAAGAACACGGGGAGCAGCGCGTCGCGACCCTGTTCGGCCGCGGCATGCAAGGGCGCCAGGTCCGCCTCGCAATAGGCGCCAAGCGCTTCGCAGAGCCGGGCATGAATCTCGGCCTCTGGCAGGACACCCTCCGGCGCTGCGAACAAGGGCCGCCGTACGTGGAAATAGTTCTTGGGGAACTCGAAGTTGAAGAAGGTTGCCTCGGCCTTTTCGTACTGAGTAGCCGCCGGAAGGACGTAGTCGGCCAAACGCGCGGTTTCGGTCATCGCGATGTCGATGACGACGAGCGTGTCGAGAGTGCGCAGGGCCTTGCGCATGCGCTGGCTGTCGGCCAGCGAGTGCGCGGGGTTGCCGCTTTCCACGATCATGGCTCGGTAGCGCTTGGGATGATCGCTGAGGATCTCATCCGGAATCGAATTGCATGGCGTCAGCCCGGAGATGATCCGCTCGCCGGCAACGGGACTCCGCTCGCATTCGACCCCGGCGGCCAGCTTGTCGAGCTTGCCCGTGATCGGCACGATGTTGGCAGGAACGTATTGCGCGCCGCGTTTGGCGAAGTTGCCAGTGAGCACCCAGAGCAGCTTGTTGAGGTAGCTGTTGAGCGTCGAATGGCGGTTCATTTGGATGCCCAGGTCCTCGAAGACCGCTACGCTCTCGGCCCCCCCAATTCGGCGGCCTGTCTTACGGACCAACTCCTCGGGAACACCGGCAATCTCGCAGTGCTCGGCGATCGGAATCTGGCGGAGCGCCGCGACCACATCGCCGGCGCCATCGACGTGCTCTTCGATCCAGGCCTCGTCGGTCAGACCCTCTTGAACGAGGACCGCTCCAAGCGCAGAGAGCAACCAGGCGTCCATCCCAGGCTTGACCTGCAAGTGAATGTCCGCCAGCGCGGCGGTTTCCGTCCGACGGGGGTCGATGACGATCATCGTTCGCTTCGGGTCTTTTGCCATCTCCTTGAGCGTGACCCGTGCCCGCGCAATGCCATGTGACTGCCAAGGATTCTTGCCGATGAAGAGCCCGACCTCGCAGTGCTCGAAATCCGCGCGAGTCATGTTCCCCATCAGACGGCCGCCGACCCAGAACTCGCCGGTCTTCTCCTGTGCCAAGGCACTCGATCGGTATCGCGACCCCAGCGCACGGCGGGTCGCCGTCGCGTAGGCACCAGGCAGGTGATTCCCTTGACCGCCCCCACCATAGTAGAAGATCGTCTCACCACCGTGCTCGTCGCGCAGTGCCGAGAGGCGCGCGGCCACTTCGCGAATCGCGGTGTCCCAGTCGATCTGCTCGAAAGTCCCGTCGTCCTTACGGCGAAGCGGAGACGTAAGTCGGTCGGTGCCGTTTTGGTAGTAGTCGAGCCGGTGCGGCTTCTCACAGGCATAGCCCTTGGACGAAGGGTGGGCTTTGTCGCCGCGGATTCGCGTGAGGTGACGGTTGCCCTCGCCACCGATTTGCACTTCGAGGCCGCAGTTGCACTCGCATAGGATGCAGGCTGTTTTTTCCCAGGAACCGGACATAGCTAGACCTCGCGCTTTCGCCGATGATGCCGACCGAGTGATTCTAGTCCTGGCCGCTCCGGACGTAAGCTGCGATTCGCCAGCGAGGGCTGCGAAGGCTCAGTCCCTGAGCGAAACGTCGAATTCGCTGCAGTACCCGGAGAAGCGCTCTCGAATCTCGCCCAGATCGAGATCGAAATCCTCCGGCTCGTATCGGTGAACGCCTCGACTACCTCGCGGATTGGCGGCCAGAAATGCCGCCATTCGGTCCCGCGCCGCGTCGGTGAACTCCAAGCCGAAGTGCGCGTAGGCGCGGCGCAGGAGATCAACCGGATCGTGCAGGGTGTCCTCGAACTGCGCGTCGAAGAATTGACCGGGCTTGTCACTGTGCTGCCGTCGGGCGTCGACCGCACGCTGCAAGTAGAGCGACCAGACATCCATGACGTTGCGACCGATGCGAGCGGGGTCGACCGAATCGGAGTTCATGCAGCGAAATGCGTAGTTGAGGCTGGCGAGCGACGGCATCACTCGCGCGGGGTCGCGGTGCGTATGGATGATCAGGGCGTCGGGGTAGACCTCGAGCAACTCGTTCAGCGCCGGGAGGTGGGCTGGGCTTTTCAAGACCCAGCGGTCCAGCATGTACTTGCTCTGCAGGTGCTGAAGGAATCTCTTGTGGAACTCGTACGAGCGCAACATGCTCTGCTCGTTCAGCCAGGCCTGGTAGCTGGGCACGTGGAACGTGATGTGAAATTGGACCGTGAGAAGCTCGTGCGCGTTGATCGGCACGCATTCCTGCGGAAGCAGCGCGCCGAACTCGTGGATTGCGGGAAGCGTTGGGATGACTCGGTCGAGATTGCCAAAAAGCTTCTCGGCGTCCTTGATGCGTGGGTCGCTATGATAGGTCTCCGGCTCGGGCGGAGGCACCGGCCATTCGACTTCCCAGCTCAGCGGCGGACGGTGCCCTGGGTCCTGGGAGAGCATGTTGAACAAGATGGTCGTTCCAGTGCGCGGAAGCCCTACGATGAAGATCGGCCGTTCGATCACCTCGGCCGCGACCTCGGGATGCGCGGTCCGGTACTCCTGCAGGCGCAGACGATTCGTGAGATAGCGGAGCAGCGTTTCCCGGCAGCTGATCCGGCCAAGGGTGCTTAGCGCCCCCTCCCGCTCGACCGAGTCGACAAACACTTCGAGGCCTTCGCGAAAATCCTCGCCTCCGAAGTCGCTCGATCCGGCTCGGCGGATGGCGGCGTCGATCAGGTTCTGCGCTTCGAGTGACGGGGGGTCCCAGCCCAGTGCACGGATGGCTGCACCCACGGTATTGAGCGCTTTGATGCCGAAAGGTCGGTGGGGTGGAGGCAGCGACATGGGGCTATGGCAAGTCGCCGCTTGACCAAGCAGCGCGCCGGCGTGCTAGCACGCGACCATGGGGACGGTAAAGAGCCGATGGCTGCGTTGGGGCCTGCCGCTGGGATTGGCGGTCATCGCCATCTGGCTGGTGGGCCGGGGCGGCAACGAGAGCAAAACCGAGGCGCCCCTGCCGCCGCCGATTCTGGCGGACGGCCCTCCGGCGTTTAGACAGAGCAAAACCGAGTCGAATCTCAGCCCGCAGTACTTCGACAGCGTCTGGCCGGCAGGGCATCGGGACAGCTCCAACACGGATTTCGTCCCGCTCGATCTTGGCGCCTCGTTCGAGCTCGAGAAACACTTCCTGCACAGCCAGCCGATCTTCTGGCCGCCCACCGTAGGGCTCGACGGCACTTCGTACGTGGTGACAGGCTCGCCTCCGGGCAACAGCCACCTCTTCGCGATCTCGCCCGATGGTGAAGTGCTCTGGTCCGCGAAGCCGCAGGAGTCGCTCGAGGACCTCGACTCGTTTGCGATCATGAACGCACCGACGATCGACGCCGAGGGCGATCTCTACCTGGGAGACCGCGATCAACTCTGGGCCTTCAAGCCGAACGGCGATGTGAAATGGGTCGTCGATCTCAAGGAGTACGGCGTTGACTGGGGATTCATGACCGTCGTGCTCAGCCGGCAGCGCTATGTCGGAGGCGTCACGACCGATGGCAAGGTCTTGTTCTTCTGGTCGCACGATGGCGAGCTCGCGATGCCTCCGCTCGAGCTTCCCGGCGGCGCAGGGCCCGCAGCAGAAGACGAGCCGCCCGAGTTCCTGTGGAAGGACTTGATGGACCCCGACCTGATCCCATTCCTCTTCAACTTGATTCAGGGCTGGGAGCTCGAAGTGGCGAACACGCCCGCGCTGCATCCGCAAACCGGACGGCTTTACATCACCGCCGCAGGCGCCAGCCCCGACACCGGCGTGCTCTACGGCATCGACATCAGCGACGAGGCCCTTCGCATCGTATTCGAAGCTCCGATGGGCGGCGGAAGCGGGACCAGCCCTGCCATTTCGCACGACGGAAGCTCGGTCTACGCGGTCGATGAGCGCGGCCGGATGATCTCGATCGATGCACACACGGGCAAGCGCCTCTGGCAGAGCGCCGAAGGCGGAGGCGGCTCCGCGTCACCGAGCATCGGTCCCGACGAAACGATTTACACGCCCTTCCAGGACGGCATTACGGCGTATACGAAGGAGGGCCAGGTGCTCTGGAGGAAATCGTACGACGGCCTGTGCAGGGAACGGCTGCCCGATCCCGGCGGTGTATGGAGCTACGTTCTGTCCGAACCGGTCGCTTTCGTCGACAGCATTCTCACCGTGGGCATGCGGCGTGGTTGGATGAACGTGGTCTGCGGCTACCACCTTCCAAAGTTCCTCTCCCGGAGCGACCGAACCCGGGTGCCCATTCCGCAGGAGTCACTCTTCGTGACATTCGATCTCGCAACAGGCGATCCCGTGGCAGAGCCCCTCCTGCTCCCAGAAACGAGCGAGGGCTTCGTCACGCCGCTCCCAAACGGAAAGGTGATGATCACGACCTCGGGCGCGATCACCTCGATCTTCTACTACATGGTCAATCGCATCCTCCCGGAGCGCCTGCAGGTCGCCGGTCCGCCCAAGGCCGGACTTCTGCTATTGAAGCCTCGATGACCGAGCTTCCGCCGCACCTGCTCTTCTACGATGGCGTTTGCGCGATGTGTAACGGCATCGTCAAAGGGATGCTCCGCGCCGACACGGAAGGCGTCTTCCACTTCGCGCCGCTTCAGGGGCCAACAGCGGAGCTGGCGCGAAGGCTTCATCCGGACTTCCCAAGCGAAATTGAAACGGTCGTGTACTTGAAGCGGGGCGAGGTGTTCGTTCGGTCACGAGCCGCGGCCCTCGCCATGGAGCAAATGCCCTACCCAGCGAAGGCCTTCTCCTGGTTTCGGTTCTTGCCGGTCTGGCTCACCGACTTCTTCTACGGAATCGTCGCCAGCGTTCGATACCGTGTTTTTGGCAAGTACGATCACTGCCCGCTGCCACCCGCCGAAGATCGGGCCCGATTCCTCCCCTGAGTCGGCCTAGGCAAGTCGATGTAAGCAGATGTCTCACCCGTTTGGGTGAAGCCACGTGGGTTGCTAGCTTGGAAGCAGAATGGGGACTCGATTCTTGCTTGGAGCGCTGCTGACGCTGACGCTGGCCTGTGAAGGCGCCATCGGCAGCGAACCCCCGCGCACAGGGGACGGTGGCGTCGACGCTGGCACTGGCACCGACGCTGGCGCTGGCACCGACGCTGGCGCTGGCACCGACGCTGGCACCGACGCTGGCACTGACGCTGGCGCTGGCGCTGGGGGCACGACGCTGGCTCCGGCGGCTCTGCTGGCTCCGGCGGCTCTGCTGGCTCCGGTGGCTCTGCTGGCTCCGGTGGCATCTGGCTGGCTCCGGTGGATCTGGCGGATCTGGCGGATCTGGCGGGGCGCCCGGTCAGTGCGCGGGCGGCCCACTCAGCGCGCCGATTCCCAACTGCATCCCCACGCCGGTACCCGATACCGGCGACATTCACGCCGACTGTGTCGCACGTATCAATCAGTTTCGCTGGCACTGCCAGTGCCTACCTCCCTTGAATCGATGGGTCAGTGGCGAGAGCTGCACCGATAGCAACGCGGAGTACGACAGCAGCAACGGAGTACACGCCAGCTTCTACGACATGCCTTGCGGGACCGGTGCCCGCGCGCAGAACGAGTGTCCAAACTGGCCCTCGAATGCGCATGTCATCAACGGCTGTCTCCAGGCGATGTGGGACGAAGGACCGGAGGACGGGAATCCGGACACGGTCAACGGCCACTACGTGAGCATGGCCACGACGACGTACACGCAGGTGGCCTGCGGTTTCTTCACGACGCCCTCCGGGAGGGTCTGGGGCGTTCAGAACTTTGACTAAGGGGGCGCCTATGCGCGGATGGACGACGACAGTGCTGACGGTTTGCATGCTTGCCACGGGATGCGGCGACTTCTTCGTAGACCCGGAAACCGGCGGAACGGGAGGCGGCACCGGTGGAGCACCGGGCGACCCGCGTTTCATCGCGGACTGCAGCACCGGCCCATTGACTGCGCCCCTGCGCGAATTGCCGACCCGATCCGCTCCCAAGCACCGGCGACCCATACGCCGACTGCGTGACCCGCATCAACCAGCTCCGCTGGGAGTGCCAGTGCCTGCCGGCGCTTCAGCGCTGGACCGCGGGCGAGAGCTGCGCCGACCAGCACTCCGAATACGACAGCACGCGCAGCGCCCACGCGGGTTTCCGGGACAACATCTGCTCGGAGCGAGGCTGGGCCCAAAACGAATGCCCAGGTTGGCCCTCCGAAGACCGCGTCATCACGGGCTGCCTTCAGGCCATGTGGGACGAGGGCCCAGGCGAGCCCTTCTCGGTACACGGCCACTACATCAACATGACCAACCCCGAGCACAGCATGGTTGCCTGCGGCTTCTACGAAACCGCAGACGGGCAGTTCTGGTCGGTGCAGAACTTCCAGTAGCCGACGACGAAACTTACTCGAACGGTCCGATTCGCTCGTTCAGTGGGAATTCAGCGCCGGTGCAACCATCGCTGCAGGGGTAGGCGTTGGGGTCGAAGATGTCGCAACTGCCATCCGTTACGGTCTTCCGGAAACAGACCCTGATCGGTGCTGAAACACTCGCGTTGCCTCGCTCGTCGGCGGCGCGAACCGCAAGGCAGGCGGGCCCCTCCACGCCATCGAGAGAGGTCTGCCAATCGAATGGATCGCCCATACAGCGGAAGGAACTGACGGGCGGCTTGATGAAGATCGCCGGAACCGAACCCGAGGGCTCGTTGTTGTCCGGGATCACGCGAGGGGTCGTGGTCGTGCTGCACACCGGATCGCCCGCCTCGGTCGCACCGCCCGATATGCAGACACCGTACTGGCCGGGCGATTCGAAGATCTGACCCGCCAGGTAGTTCGCACTCCCCGTCGGCGGCAAGGAGTTCAAGTCGATCGCGACGGCTGGGACGTTTCCGGCTTGGTTGCCCGGAAGGACGTCCGGGTTGAGCGAGTCGCACACGCCGTCCCCGTCCGTGTCGACTACCAAGGCCTTGCTGGCATCCCCGAGAATCCAAACCTGTGCCGACTCGTAGTCGAGCCCCGCTTTGTAGGATGCGGAAGGGTTCCCGCGATCCTCGATGCGCGCGCGAATGTATGCGATCGTACCGACCACGTCTCCGTCGCTGATCGCATTCTCGCCAACCGGGTTGAACGTGGCGGAGCACTCGATCCCATCATTGGTTTTCTTGCCCTCGCGGACCCGAGGAGGGTCCAGAGACAGCACCGGTGGCTTTCCGTCGAGCTCAACCGTGACCGACGCCACGCGCTCATTGCCAACGATATCGACAGCCACGACGTCGATCGTCACCTCGCCGACCGTCGTCGGATACTGGTTCGCGTCAAAGCTACCGCGAAAACGGTTCGAAGAACCTGAAACCTGCACCATGTCGAACTTCCGAGAGCCGATGTAGAAGCTGACTTGCGACGGATCGATGCCGGAGACGTCGGCGACCGTGGCCACCACGTCGGTGGCTCCTCCAATGACCGATCCGAGGTCAGGCTCGTCGATAGTGATACCGGGCCCCTCCGCATCGACCGTGAAATCGAGGGTCTCCGTCCGGGTGACGCCGCGGCCGTTGGCTGCGCTCACCGACAACTGATAGGTGCCGTCGAGTGGCGTTTCGTAGAGCGTTGGATCGTCGAAGTCGACCGTGGCGCTAAATGTCGCCGTCGAGTCCGTTTGACTTTCGAGGACCGAGTCGATCGGCTGGCCTGCTACGACCACCTGCCAGCTTGCCGGAACGCTATCCACGGTGTCGGATTCGGTGACAGGAAGGGCAGTGAGGACGTAGCGAACCGTCATGCTGCCGGAAAAGACTGCCCCGCTCGCCGAAGGACTGACAATCCGGACGCCGGGACCGAGGTCGAGCAAGGTATCCACCGCCACGGCCGTACAAGCCCTGCCACCGTCGGAGCTCGTGGCTTCACAGATCACCCGGAGCGAACCGTTGGCGAAGCTCGCCAAGTTGGCGGTCGCTTCGAACAGTCCGGCGCCCTTGTTGGCCACCGCTGGGGTGACCGATGCACCGTCGTTCCCGAGCACCTCGATGACGACCACCGGGTCCCCGGATGAATCGACCTGACACTGAATGCCCAGGTCCTGATCGGTGACGAGGGTATCGGCGCCCGGATCGCTAGTCGCCTCGGGTTTCACAATGGTGACCAGCGGACCGCCCTCGTCGGAACAGAGATCGCCGCCGATGCCGCCGCCACCGTTACCCGGCCCGTAAGTGGGCGGCGGCGTCACAATGTCGTTGCAGCCTAGCTGAACAAGAAGAAACAAGAGGCCAAAGCCAAGCCCTACTACTCGATACGTCATCCGGTCTTCCCCCGCTGGAAGTAATTGAGATCAGGGTCGCCCAGAACACGGACGAGGGCCAATTTTCCAACGGAAGCGGTGTGCTGGCTCGCCTAGTCGCTCGGGGGGGTCCAGGCGGTCGCGGCGAGATCGCCCTCTTCGAGGCCCAGCCAAATCCGCAGTTGTTTCAACATGAACTCGGTGCCCTCGCGCGAGGAGAGGTCGACCCGGTAGGTGTTGATGTAGCGAACGCTCTCCTGGAGCCACTGGTCCCAGCCCTCTTTGGAGACCTTCTCGAAGATGAACTGCCCGATTTCGTTGGGGAAAGGTGGCTTGGCGAGCCCAGGGAGCTCTCGGTCGAGCTTGAGGCAGTGGACCAGGCGATTCGGATCGGCTTCAGGCATCGGTGCCGCAGAACCTAGCACCCGGACTGCCGCTGGCTAGCCCAGAATCCGGAAGAAAGAGCGCAGCATCTGATAGGTGAGGCCCCAGACGACACGGCCTCCGACGTCGTAAGCGGGGAAGTCGATGCTCGTGCCATGCCACTTGTAGGGTCGGATGGTGTCGACGTCACCGCGGTACAGAGGCAGGAGCGGCGTCCAGAGCGCCTCGGCGACTTCGCGATCGTCGACTTGGAGCGGTGACTCGCGGTGGACCTCGAACACGAAGGGACGAATCACGGTCTCTTGAGGCTTACCGCGCGCAATCGCCTGCAGGTCATCGAGCTGCCCGATGTGCTCGGCTTCGCGGGACAAATCCAGGCCGACCTCTTCGCGGGTCTCCCGCATCGCGGTGTCTAGGAGCGTTGCATCGCCAGCATCACGCCGGCCCCCCGGAAATGCCATGTGACCCGACCAGGGGTCGCGCGGATGCTCCGCCCGCCGAATGAGGAACACCTCCGGCCCAGACGCCCCTTCACGAAGAAGCATCGCCACCGCAGCCCACTTCTCGTGCTCGGCAAGCTCCCGAGGGGCCCGCTCATCGAGCACAGTGCGAACATCCGGGAGCCCGAGAACCGTCATCCTTCCTAGTCGACAATCTCGTAGCGGAAGTCTTCGATGACGGGATTGGCCAGGAGCTTCTCGCACATGGACTGGATGTGAGCATCAGCGGCGGCCTTGTCATTGCCGTCGAGCTCGAGCTCGATGAGCTTGCCAACGCGCGCGGACTTGACCTCTTCGAAACCTAGGGAGCCGAGAGAGCGGCGAACTGCGTCGCCCTGCGGGTCGAGAACTTCGCGCTTGAGTGTGACGAAGATGTTCGCTTTCATGATCCCTCCAAGCCTAGGTTCTTTGCCATGCGCAGCAATGGGTCACTGGTGTCTGGTGCAAACGCCGTACCGCGAATCTCGTCGCAGGCTTGAATGTAGCGCCGGGACGCTTCGACCCGCACTTCATCGGGAATGGTCGGCACGGGGCCGTCCCCCTTGTAGCCGTTGCTGGCGAGCCAGCGTCGGACGTACTCCTTGTCGAAGCTCTCCGGGTCCTCGCCCGCTTCGAATCGCTCGGGATAACTGTTCGCGTACCAAAATCGGGACGAATCGGGGGTGTGGATCTCGTCGATGACGACGATTTTTCCATCCGGCGTCTTGCCGAACTCGTACTTGGTGTCGACTAGGATCAATCCGCGGTCGGCGCAGACTTTCTGGCCGTGCGAGAAGAGCGCCATCGCGTATCGGGCGGCCTCGTCGAAGTCCTCCGCGCTGATGCGGCCCATCGCGAGGATCTCTTCGCGCGATACGGAGACGTCGTGATCGCCTTTTTGGGCCTTGGTGCTCGGGGTGAGGATCGGATCGGGGAGCTTCTGATGCTTCTGCAGGCCATCGGGGAGCTCATGCCCGCAGAACACGCGCGTGCCGTTCTGGTAGTGAGTCCAGATGCTCGTGGAAGTGACGCCGGTGATGTACGCGCGGACGACCATCTCGACTGGGAGTGGCGCGCACTCGACGCCGACCATGACGTTCGGGTCCGGCACGTCGATCACGTGGTTCGGAACGATGCCCTTGGTTTCTTCGAACCACCAGGCCGCCAGGCCGTTGAGCACCTGTCCTTTGTATGGGAGCGTCCCGAGCACGCGGTCGAAGGCGCTGATACGGTCTGTGACGACGATGTAGCGCTTGGCGTCCGCGATGTAGCAATCGCGAACCTTGCCCTCGTACTTGTGTCCGAGCGTTTCGAAGTTGGTGCCGTCGAGGGTTTTCGAAAGTCCCTGCTGCAAGATCTCCGGTGAAACAGTCATCTCAAGCTCCTTCCAGCACGCGATCGATGATCGTGTCTACGTGCCCAAGCGCGTGGTTCAAATCAAAGTAGCGATCGATTTCGTCGCCGCTGAGTCGTTTTCGGATGTCCGCGTCCTCGTGAAGGAGCGCGCGGAACTCGCCCTGCCCTTCGAAGGCCTTCATCGCGTTGCGCTGAACGAGCACGTAGGCCTCCTGCCGGCCGAGACCTTGGCCAACCAGGGCAAGCAAGATGCCCTCGCTGGCCCAGAGCCCACCGGTCTGGTCGAGGTTCTGCCGGAGCCGGTCCGGGTAGACGACCAGGTCGGCGATCACTCCCCGCACACGGTCCAACATGAAAGCCAGGGTCGACGTCGCATCGGGGAGCATCATGCGCTCCGCCGACGAATGGCTGATGTCGCGCTCATGCCACAAGGCCATGTTCTCGAGGCCCGGGACCACCGCTGCCCGCACGACGCGCCCGAGGCCGCAGAGGTTCTCGGTCAAAACCGGGTTTCGCTTGTGCGGCATGGCGCTCGAGCCCTTCTGGCCCTTCTTGAAGTGCTCCTCCGCTTCCCCCAGCTCGGTGCGCTGCCAATGGCGAACATTGGTCGAGAAGCGCTCGATGCTTGCGGCAGTGATGCCGAGCGCCGAGACGTAGGCGGCATGACGATCGCGGGAGACGACCTGGGTCGATGCGGCCTCGGGTCGCAGGCCGAGCGAGCCGAGCGCCTCGGCTTCGATGGCTGGTGTGAGGTGGGCGTAAGTCCCGACAGCGCCGGCGATCTTGCCCACGGCGATTTCGTATCGCGCCACCTCGAGCCGTTTGCGATCGCGGGCCAGCTCCGCGTAGTGCCCCGCCAAGATGAGGCCAAACGTGACCGGCTCGGCGTGAATGCCGTGCGAGCGACCGATCGCCGGGGTGCGGCGATGTTCCTCGATACGGCCGCGCATGGCTTCGAGCACCGCGTCCATGCGAATCAAGAGCAGGTCGGCCGCCTCCACCAAGAGCAGGGCCAGGGACGAGTCGAGCACGTCCGAGGAGGTCATCCCGCGGTGCAGCCAGCGGGCGGGCTCGCCGGCGAGGCCTTCCACGTGCGTCAAAAAGGCGATGACGTCGTGGCGGGTCACCTTCTCGATTTCATCGATCGCGTCCGGATTTAGCTGCGCTCGAAACGGGCCTACTTTGTCGGCGGTTCCCGCAGGAACCAGGCCTGCGCTTTCCATCGCGCGGCAAGCCGCAACCTCGATGTCGAACCAGGTCTCGTACTTGCGTTTCGGGGACCAGAGCTCTTGGAATTCAGGGGGGGTATAACGTGGAATCATTGTTGCGCGGCGAAGCTAGCAGACCCGCCGCCCCGGTGCGACCGCGGCCCCCAACTCGAACCCCGGTGGCAATTAAATGTGGAAGTTCCAGGCTTTGCGGACTTCGATGCGGGGCATCGCGTAGCGATCGACGTAGGCTCGGTGGGCTGGGTCGACGATGTATTGCTCGACGTGCTCCATCGATTCGAACCGGACGACGATGCTGATGTCCCAGCTCGCTTGGGACGCTTCGTCGGCGGGAACCCCGACGGAGACGCTGCGGACCTGTGGAAGCGCGCTCAGGTCGACTCGGGTTCGCTCGGCGAACTCGGCGCGAGCCGCGTCGTTGCAGTATTCGTCTTTCAACTTGAACAATACGATTCGTTCGATCATCGCCCTACTCGATTCCTGCTAACCCGCAGCCGATTCCAGCCAAGTGCGGCACGGCCGCGCCAAACATCGCCGCTTCTGTGGAGCTGGCGTTCCCGTCGAGGCTGCGCTTGTAGACGCCCTGCGCGATGGCAGCCAGGCGGAAGATCGAAAACGCTTTGTAGTAGTTCAAGTCCGGAACGCCATCGCGGCCGACCAGCTCGCAGTATCTCGAGACGAAAGCGTCTTCGGCCGGGATGCCAGTCTTTTCGAAGTCCACCCCTGCCAGGCCGCCGATCTTCGGAAGCATCACGTCGTAGAGCATGCATGTGTACGCCAAGTCCGAAAGCGGATGGCCGAGGGTGGAGAGCTCCCAGTCGATCACCGCGAGCGCCCGAGGCTCGGTCGGGTGGAAGATGATGTTGTCGAGCCGGTAGTCGCCGTGTACCAGCGCGGTGGCCTCGTCGTCGGGGATGTTGGCAGGCAGCCATTCGATCAAGGCGCGCATCGCCGCGATGTCCGAGGTCTGAGACGCCAGGTACTGCTTGGTCCAGCGCTTCACCTGTCGCGCGACGTAAGCGTCGGGGCGGCCGTAGTCGGACAGGCCCGAAGCGTCGAGATCGACCCGGTGAATCGCGGCCAGGACCCGGGCAAGCTCTTCATAGATCGCGCGCCGCTCCGTCGGCTCGAGCTCGGGGAGCTGCACGTTCCAGAAGATCCGTCCTTGAACGTACTCCATGACGAAGAAAGAGGTGCCGATGACCGAATCGATCCTCGCAAAGCGCGTACATCTTCGCGCTGGGCACGTCGCTGTCAGCGAGCGCGCGCATCACCCGGAATTCTCGGTCGACCGCATGGGCCGATTGCAAGAGCTCTCCGGGCGGCTTCTTGCGCAGCGCGTACTGGCGCTCCCGATCGGCGAGCCAATAGGTCGGGTTGGATTGACCGCCCTTGAACTGGCAAACCTGCAGCTCGCCGGTATAGCCATCGACGTTTTGCTCCATCCAGGCGTCGAGGCGCGATTCATCGAAGCGATGGGCTTCTCGAACGGCTCCAGTGTTTCTCGGGGGCGCCAGGGGCATAGATCCTCGCTTTCGGAAGGTCGGGAGCCTATCACGCCCAGCCCGTTCCGGAGCCAGCGAAGCTACCGCATTGAGTACCGGCCACAAGGGAGCTAGGTTTCTCGACGTGAGGTGGGCACAGTATTCGCGCTCGAGCTTTCGCGGCTTCCTGATCGCCAGCGCGATCCTGTGCACGACGCAGGTGAGCCTGGGGCAGAAGCCCGACGACGATGACGATTCCGGCTATCGGCCGGCGCCGAGCGCCAATGTCGCAGGTGACGTGCAGGCTCTGCCGATCGACGCACCCGCCGGGAGCAAGGTCATCGTCATCGCAATCGATCGCACCGTGGAGCTTGGGCTCGCAGCCTTCGTGCGCCGCGAGGTCGAGAACAACCCCGATGCGGCAGCCATCGTCCTCGACGTCAATACGCTCGGTGGTCGCGTCGATGCCGCCATCCAGATTCGAGACGCCTTGCTCGAAGCCAAGCCCCGTACAGTCGCCTTCGTCCACCCGCGCGCGATCAGCGCTGGCGCCTTGATCAGCCTGGCCTGCGACAACGTGGTCATGACCGAAGGCGCGACCATTGGCGCCGCAACACCCATTCAGGCCTCCCCTGGTGGTCAGGCCGAGGCAGTGGGCGAGAAGATGGTGTCCTACATGCGCGCCGAGATGCGCGCGACCGCGGAGGCCAACGGCAGGCGGGGCGACATTGCCGAGGCGATGGTCGACAACGAGGTGGTGATCGAAGGAGTCGTGGAAGCGGGCAAGCTGCTGACCCTCGACACCGACCAGGCCCTGAAGATGGGCATGGCGGATGCAAAGGCGGCCAACCTCGACGAAGTCATGAGCGCGCTCACCCTCGAGAGCCCTGAGATCATACGGGGCGAGCTCAACTGGGGCGAGGAAATCGCGCGCTGGCTGACCGAGCCGACCGTAAGCGGGCTTCTGCTGTCCGTCGGCATGCTCGGGCTGATGGTCGCCTTCTACACACGAACCGTCGGCGCGTTCACCGGCGTCGGTTTCCTCGCGCTCCTCTTGTTCTTCGGAGGCCATGCCGTCGTTCATCTCGTCGGCTGGGAGGAAGCCCTTCTGTTCGTGACCGGCGTCATTCTGGTCGTCGTCGAGATCTTTTTCGTGCCGGGGCTAGGCGTGCCCGGTGTCCTTGGCTTGGTCTTCGTGATCGCAGCGCTGGTACTCGCCCTGATTGGGATTCCGATCGACGTCTCCTTCGAGACGGGCTTGCTCGCGGATGCGATGACCCGGGTTCTGATGTCCTTGCTCGGGGCCTTCGTGCTGGCACTCCTGGTGATGCGCCTGTTCTCCCGGACCTCGATGGGCCGGGCCCTGGTTCTCGAGGATGCCGAAACGGGTTTCCTCTCCGCGCCGAGCGCGTCGAACCTGGTCGGCCAGACCGGAGAGGCGTTGACCGACCTCAGGCCCGCAGGGAAGATCATCATCGACGGAGAGCGCCACGAAGCGACTAGCGAGCGTGAGTTCATCGCCCGAGGCGCGAGAGTTCGAGTGATCGGCAAGGACGGCCCAGCGCTGATCGTGCGTCCGGTGGAGGATACGTGACCGCAGTCGTCATCGTCCTTGCCCTGGTGGTTGGCTTGATCTTGCTCTTCACCGAAGTGGCCGTCGTGCCGGGCTTTGGTGTCGCCGGCGCGCTCGGGTTGCTCGCGCTTGCGGGTGGGGCGATCGCCGCCTGGACCGAGCTCGGTCCGTTTTGGGGCGGTGTGACCGGCGCGGTTTCGGTCGTCGCCGCCGCCATCATGCTCATCTGGCTGCCGAAAAGCCGGGTCGGGCGCCAGATGGTGCTCGAGCACAGTCAAGCAGAAGCGGTCTCTCAGGAGGACCGAAGCGGATTGGTCGGGCGCCGGGGAGTCACCGCGACTCCACTCAGGCCGATCGGGCGCGTCCGTTTCGGCTCGGAAGAAGTCGACGTGATGACCGAAGGTGAGTACATCGATAGCAACCTGGAAGTTGAAGTCATTTCCGTCGAGGGGTCACGCGTTGTCGTGCGCATCCCCGACGCGACCTAGGAAGGAAGCCCCATGGAGTTCGCCCCCCTTGCTCTGATTTTTCTACTCATCATCGTCGTCTTCGTACTTTTCGTCTGGTTGATCCCGGTTCGACTCTGGATCGCGGCCTGGTCGAGCGGTGCGCGGGTTGGTTTTGGCGAGCTGATCGGCATGCGGCTGCGGCGGGTGTCGCCCGGCGCGGTGGTCAATCCTCGAATCACCGCCGTGAAAGCCGGCATCGACCTTCCAACCAATACCCTCGAGTCGCACTACCTCGCTGGAGGCAACGTGGAACGCGTGGTCAATGCGCTGATCAGCGCGGACAAAGCCGGCATCACGCTCGGCTTCAAACAGGCAGCAGCGATCGACCTCGCCGGCCGCGACGTGCTCGAAGCCGTGCAGACCAGCGTCAACCCGCGGGTCATCACGACACCCAAGATCACCGCGGTCGCGAAGGACGGGATTCAGCTCCTCGTGGTCACGCGCATCACGGTTCGTTCCAACATCGACCGGCTCGTCGGCGGCGCGACCGAAGAAACGGTCGTCGCACGTGTCGGTGAGGGTATCGTCTCCACGATCGGATCCTCTCTGAACTATGCGGAGGTTCTGGAGAACCCGGACACGATTTCCAAGAACGTGCTCTCGCGCGGCTTGGACAGCGGCACGGCCTTCAACATTCTTTCGATCGACATCGCCGACGTCGATGTCGGCACCAACATCGGCGCCAAGCTGATGACCGAGCAAGCCGAGGCGGACAAGCAGGTCGCTCAGGCTCGCGCCGAGGGCCGACGGGCGCTGGCCGTCGCCGCCGAGCAGGAGATGCGCGCGAAGGTCGAAGAGATGCGCGCCCACCTCGTCGAGGCCGAAGCCAAGATCCCGGAGGCCATGGCCTTCGCACTCAAGGAGGGCAACCTCGGCGTGATGGACTACTACAACCTGCGCAACGTGGCAGCCGACACTGAGATGCGTGATTCGATCAGCAAGGCAACGGGCAAATCGGACGATGACGACCAGGCGTAAGGCTCTGTCCGTGCGCGCCGTGGTCAGCCAGCCGCGAACATTCGTCGCGCGGCTGCTGCTTGCGGACCTGATCGCGAAACGAGGCGACGGGCCGCTCGAGCGCAAGCGGATTGTCTACGGACGGACAAAGCGCTGAGGCGAGATGGAGGAGCTGCTCAAAGAGTACCTCGGCGAGATCGCGCTCCTGATCTACATCCTCTACCCGCTGCTCAAGCGCGCCTGGGACCGGTTCCACAAGAAGGGCGAGCCGGCTGCTCGCAAGCCGAAGAAAGCCGCCGCGAAGGCGCGAACGCCCAAGCCGCCCGCCCGGAAGGCCCCGGGCCGGCCCCAGCAGCTACCAGCCGTCGCCAAAGCTTCACCCCAGGCGGACTTCCTCGCCGCCGCCCGCACGCAGCTCGCAGGCCTGAAGCAAGAAGCTACACAGTTTCTCGCGCGCGCCGAAGGCGACCCTCGCTTGCTGCGTCTGGTGCCGGCTTTGCGAGAAGACCTCCTCGGTCGACTCGGGATGATCGAGCGCTCGCTACAGGGCAGTCCCACCTTGGCCACGATCGTTCAGGACACCACGGTTCTGCGCGGGCTTGATGCGCTCCTGGGGCACATCAAGACGATGGCGCGGCAACGCACGCAGAGAGGCGCATCGTTTCAGGCCGACGCCGACACGATGGCAGACGCCTGCTACGCTCCTCTGCTCGAGCACGCCCGCGTGCACGGTCTCAACCTGAGAACCAGCCAGCCAATCGCCCTGACCGGCAACTGGGACTTGTCGATCGTTCCGAGCTTCGCATCGACGCGAGTGGCCCCGCTCCGCTTGCCCGTCGGCTTCGGGAGCAGCCTGTGGCGCTGGCCGGCCATTGCGCACGAGGTAGCGCACGATTTCTACTACAGCCTCGAGGACCTGGAGCCGAGCTTGCACCAGCGGCTCGGCCTTCCTCAGCAAGTCGAGCTGCCCATGTCTTCAGGGGAGCTCGACGGCGCATGGCTCCGAGGCCTCTTCGGCGCCTGGCTGTCGGAGATTTTCGCCGATGTGATGGGCACAGTCAGCCTGGGCCCGGCCTACGTCGAATCAATGCGCCGGGCTTTCCGAAACCCAGGCTCGCCTCAGCAGACGGCGGCGATCCTTCAAGACGGCAACCTGATCGACGAGCACCCCCCTGCGCGACTGCGACTGTTCATGGCTACGCGCGTGCTTCACCACTTGGGCCGCCATGCGGAAGCAGACGAGTTCTGGGAGCTCTGGGAAAACGATCACCCGGACGTTCGTCTCTACTACTTGCCGCTCGGTGGACAATGGGTCGGGCTCGCAGATGAAGCGCTCCACTCGATTGCCGACTCGATGGTCGACTTGCTCGTCCAACGCCCCTGGCCCGAGCTCCAAGGCTTCCAAGTCCTCAACGTCCCCGGCCTGGCCTACTTGCATGCCGAGCATGCCGAAGTGCAGGGGCTCATCCGCGATCTAGCGCGAGGAGACGCCGTGAAGGCCGACGTCCGCTGGATCATGGCCGCCGCAGTGCTCGCGGCCGCGGCACAGCCGGCGCTGCACGACCAGATCCTCGAGGCGGCGAGGCAATCCATCGTCGGCGTGGGCGAAGTCCAGGAGGCGGCCGCCACGAAGACCCGCCGCCGCCCATCCCGAGCAATCGCTGCAAACCTGGTCGCATCATTGAGACAGCCACGCGCCATCGAAGAGGCCATCGCCATTGGGGCTGCGCTGACACCCTACAAACGCCCTCCCTGGCACTGACGCTGACGCACCCGCGGAAGCGCGAGCCCGAAGGGCGAAGCCCGGCGCGAAGGCGCCGGCAAGGCGGAGCGCAGCGACCGCCGCGCCAGGGAGGATTACGGGTGGGGGCGGGCGGGCGGTGTAACCAAACGCTGTCCATGCCCACTGTCGATCGACGCCCCCCGGTGCTAGATGAGCTCAATGTCTCTGTCCGGCTTTCACCCTGCCGTCGCGACTTGGTTCGGCCGAACGTTCGGTGAGCCGACGCCGCCTCAGGTCGAAGGATGGCCGGCGATTCGCGAGGGGGAGCACACGCTGATCGCCTCGCCCACCGGCTCGGGCAAAACGCTGGCGGCGTTCCTTTGCGCGATCGATGAGCTTATCAAACGCGGGCTTGGCGAGGGCTTAAAGGATCGCGTGAGCGTCCTCTACGTGTCGCCCCTCAAGGCGCTCAGCAACGACATCGAGAAGAACCTGCAGGCACCGCTCGAGGGGATCCGCGGAACTTTGGCGGAGCTCGGTTACGACGATGTCGACATCCGAACGGCGGTTCGCACCGGGGACACGCCGTCGCACATGCGAACGAAAATGGTAAAGAAGCCGCCACACATCTTCGTGACCACCCCGGAGTCGCTCTATATCTTGCTCACCAGCGAAGGTGGCCGACGGATGCTCGCGGATGTGCGCACCGTCATCGTCGACGAAATCCACGCCGTGGTCACCAACAAGCGCGGCGCGCACCTAGCTCTGTCTTTGGAACGGCTCGAAGCCCTGGTCGGGCGTGACATCACGCGGATTGGCTTGTCGGCGACACAGAACCCTATCGAAGACGTGGCTCGGTTCCTGGTTGGAGAACGGGATTCGCCACGAGACGCCGATGAGCGGCCGCGCTGTCGAATCGTCGACGTCGGGCACCAGCGCGAGATGGATCTCGACGTCGAGCTGCCAGGCTCGCCACTCGAAACAGTGATGTCCCTCGAGGTTTGGGAGGAGATCTATGCGAAGCTGGCCGGGCTAATCGAAGAGCACCGAACCACGTTGATCTTCGTCAACGCGCGCCGTCTCGCCGAGCGAGTCACGCGACATCTGGGAGACATAATCGGCGAAGAGGCGATCACTTCACATCACGGCAGCCTCGCGCGAGCGCACCGGCTCGAAGCCGAGCGGCGTTTGAAGTCGGGCGAGCTCCGGGCCATCGTCGCGACCGCGTCGCTGGAGCTTGGGATCGACGTGGGCGACGTGGACCTCGTCTGCCAACTGGGCTCCCCGCATTCGGTGTCCACGTTTCTTCAGCGTGTCGGGCGCTCCGGTCACTGGCATGGCGGCACACCGAAGGGCCGGCTGTTCCCGATGAGCCGTGACGACCTCGTGGAATGCGCTGCCCTGATGCGCTCCGTCCGGCGGCGCGAGCTCGACCGCATCGAAATCCCCGAAGGTCCGCTCGACATCCTGGCGCAGCAGATCGTCGCATCCTGTGCGGCCACCGAGGAGTGGAGCGAAGACGGTCTCTTTGCGATGGTCCGCCGAGCCTGGCCCTATCGCGCGCTCGACAAGGGAACGTTCGGGAAGGTCTTGAACGTGCTGTCGGAGGGCTTCGCGACCAGCCGCGGAAGGCGAGGCGCGTTCTTGCATCACGACGAGGTCAACGGACTGATTCGTCCGCGGCGAAGCGCTCGACTCATCGCGATCACGAACGGTGGCGCGATTGCAGACAACTTCGACTACGAGGTGCGGCTCGAGCCCGAGGGCCTGCGGGTTGGTTCCGTGAACGAAGACTTTGCCATCGAGAGCATGGCGGGGGACATCTTCCAACTTGGCAATGTCTCCTACCGGATTCTGAGGGTCGAGCCGGGCGTGGTCCGGGTGGCAGACGCAAAGGGTCAGCCTCCGATGCTTCCGTTCTGGTTTGGCGAGGCGCCGTCGCGCTCCGATCTCCTTTCCAGCTCGGTCAACGCGATTCGCGAGGGGATCGAAGAACGGCATCGGGACCTAGAAGAGGTCGGCGACTGGCTGCAGCGTGAAACCGCAATTGGCGAGCTCGCAGCACAGCAGCTTGCCGAGTACCTGGTCGCCTCCCGAATGGCCCTGGGCACCATGCCGACGCGTAATACGCTCGTCCTCGAACGCTTCTTCGACGAAACCGGTGCAATGCACCTGGTCGTTCATTCCCCCTTCGGAAGTCGGGTCAATCGCGCCTGGGGCTTATCGCTACGCAAGCGCTTCTGCCGAAGCTTCAACGTCGAGCTGCAGGCGGCAGCGACCGAAGACGCGATCGTTCTCTCGCTCGGCCCAACGCACAGCTTTCCCCTCGAAGACGTCTTCAAGTTTCTTCGCACGGAAAACGTCCGCGAAGTCTTGGTCCAGGCCTTGCTCGACGCCCCGATGTTTCAGACTCGTTGGCGATGGAACGTCACCCGTGCTCTTGCCGTTTCCCGATTCCGTGGCGGCAAGAAGGTGCCACCGCCATTTCAGCGCATGCAGGCGGATGACCTTCTAGGCCTCTGCTTCCCCGATCAGGTCGCCTGTCTCGAAAACGTAGCGGGCGACCGCGAGGTTCCCGACCATCCGCTCGTACGCCAGACGATCGAGGACTGCCTTCACGAGGCCATGGACATCGAAGGGCTCGAGGCGCTCCTCGAGCGATTGCAGTCCGGCCGACTGAATCTCGTCGCGCGAGACCTCACCGAGCCGTCTCCGCTCGCCCAGGAGATTTTGAACGCGAAGCCCTACGCGTTCCTCGATGACGCGCCGCTCGAAGAGCGACGAACACAGGCGGTCATGTCGCGTAGATGGCTCGACCCCAGCCGGGCTTCGGACCTAGGTGCGCTAGACAGCGCCGCAATCGACCGCGTGCGTGGAGAAGCATGGCCGGAGCCTCGCGATGCCGAGGAAATGCACGACGCGCTTCTACTGCACAACTGCGTCACCGAAGAAGAAGCCGCGCGGAGCGACTGGCTGGGTTGGCTGATGGAGCTCGTCGAAGCAGGACGTGCGACGCGCTTCGTCAACGAGAGCGTGACGCTCTGGACGGCCGCCGAGCGCCTCCCGCTCCTGGAAGCGGCTTGGCCCGATGGGCGCCCGGAAGCACAGATCGAAGTGCCTCAACGCCACCGTGAAGAAACCTGGTCCGCACAGGACTCTGCCCGGGAAATCGTACGAGGCCGTCTTCAGGGGTCGGGGCCGACGACGGCGCGCCAATTGCTGGGTTTGCTCGGCTTGGACCGAGGCCTGGTCGACGCCGCCCTGGCCGCGCTCGAAGGAGAAGGCTTCGTTCTTCGCGGATCATTCACGCCCAAGTCGACGGACGTAGAATGGTGCGAGCGCGGCCTGCTTGCTCGCATTCATCGCTACACCCTCAACCGCCTGCGAAAAGAAATCGAAGCCGTCTCGGCCGCGGACTACATGCGCTTCCTGCTCGGCTGGCAGCACGCCGCACCCAGTGCACGGATGGAAGGCCCCGAAGGCTTGGCTGCGGTCATCGAACAACTCGAAGGCATGGAAGCCGGGGCTGCAGCCTGGGAAGCCGACGTCTTGCCCGTTCGAATGGAGGGGTACGACCCGACCTGGCTCGACCAGCTCTGTATCTCGGGCAGAGTCAGCTGGAGCCGGCGCACCCCGCCGCAGGGCCGGGCATCGAGCCCCATCCGCACCAGCCCGATCGCGTTTTCCCGCCGCGAGCACCTGCGCACTTGGCGCTTTCACTCGCTGCCGAGCGAGCCGACCTCGCCCGACGCGGCCTGCACCCTACGCGCGCTTCGAGGATCCGGCGCGAGCTTCTTCGACGACATCGTTCGTCAAACGGGTCTCTTGGCGACGCGAACCGAGGCCGCGCTCGGAGAGCTCGTCTCGCTCGGCCTGGTGACGGCGGATGGCTTCACCGGCTTGCGCGCGTTGCTGGCGCCCGATCCCAAACGGCCGCGTCCGGGTCGCCGCGCGGTCGCGGCGTACAGCATGGAGGCCGCCGGCCGATGGACGGTCTTGCCTGACGTGAGCAGGGAGCACGACGTCGAAAGCGTCGCCTGGACCTTGCTTCGCCGCTGGGGCGTGGTCTTTCGCCGGCTTCTCGATCGCGAAGGCGACCTGCCACCCTGGTACACGCTCCTGCGCGTATACCGGCGGCTCGAAGCCCAGGGCCGGATCCGCGGCGGTCGATTTGTCGCAGGTTTCGCCGGAGAGCAATACGCCCTTCCCGAGGCAGTGACCTCCCTTCGCAAGGTGCGCCGTCAAGACAAGACGGGCGAGCTGGTCTCGATCAGCGCGGCCGACCCACTGAACCTGGTCGGAATCATCACTCCCGACCACCGCGTCCCCGCGACCCCCAAGAACCGCATCCTCTTCCGGGACGGCATCCCCATCGCCTTCCGCGAAGGCAGCGAAACGCACTTTCTCGAAGATCCAGCCGACGAACGCTGGGCGCTCAGCCAAGCCCTTGCGCGGCAATCGATACCGCGAGCGGTCCGCGCCTATCTCGGAAACCGGCCCTAGACGTCCCGTCGCTGCTACCAGCCGCAGGGAGTCGGTGGTATGAACCCAGGAAAATCATGACCGGCTCGTTGGATAAATGCTTTGCTCCTGCCAAGATCAATGGTCTCACCTTGCGCAACCGCCTCATCAAGGCGGCGACCTTTGAAGGCAAGTCTCCCGGCGGCGTGCCCAGCCAGGCCCTAGTCGAATTCCACGAGCGCATCGGCCAAGGCGGCATCGGCATGACGACCATCGCCTACTGTGCCGCCGAGTCGGACGGACGGATCCACGAAGACATGATGTACATGCACGAGGGGATCCGGCCGGAGCTCCAGCGCTTCGTCCGGACCGTACAGACGACGGGCGCGAAGGTGTGCGGACAGCTCGGACACTGCGGCGCGTTCACCAAGAACAAGGAGTTCAGCGGAAGGCGACCGCTCGGCCCTTCCAAGGGGACCAACGCCCTCGGGCTCGCGTACGGCCTATCGCGCATCGCGGAGATGACCAAGCCGCAGATAAGAGAGCGCGCCGAGATCATCGGCCGCGCAGCGGGATTCATGAAATCCGTCGGTTTCGACGCCGTCGAAATTCACTTCGGCCACGGCTACGGAATCAGCCAGTTCATCAGCCCCAAGACCAACAAGCGTAACGACGAATACGGCGGCAGCCTTCGCAATCGCATGAGGTTTGCGCTGGAAGTGCTGGCCGAATGCAGGAAGAACGTAGGCGACGACTACCCGCTGCTCGGCAAGATCAGCATGACCGACGGCGTGCCGGGCGGGGTCAGCTACGACGACTCGATAGAAATCGCGGTGATGCTCGAAGCCGGCGGCCTCGACGTCATCATCTGCAGCGGCGGCACGAGCAGCATGAACCCCATGCTCTTGTTCCGGGGCGACAGCATGGTCCCCGGCCTGGTCAAACACGAGAAGAGTCGGCTCATGAAGATCGGCATTCGACTGGCCGCGCCGATCATGTTCAAGAACTACCCCTACGAAGAGATGTATTTCCTACAGCACGCCCAGCGGATACGCGATCGCGTGCAGTGTGGCGTCTGCTACATCGGCGGGGTTTGCACCAACGAGAGCATCCGCACCGTGATGGACGCGGGCTTCGACTTCATTCAACTCGGTAGGGCTCTGATCTTCGATCCTGATTTTCCGAAGCGGGCACGCGAGCGAGAGAACTACAAGAACGGCTGCAACCACTGCAACCAGTGCGCCACCTTGATCGAGGCGCCTGGCGGCATCTACTGCGTCGAGCGCCCGGCGAATTTCAGCTGAAAGGAATGGCGATGTCCGGATTGAACGTCTCGATAGATGGGGCCGTGGCGAAGGTAGTCTTCGATCGGCCCAAAGCGCTCAACGCCCTATCGCCGAGCATGCTGAGCGAGCTGATCGAGCTCTGTGCTGACCTCGGCAAGAACGACGCCGTCCGGGTCGTCTCGTTCGCCGGAGCGGGGAGCTGTTTTTCGGCGGGGGCTGACCTACCCGCCTTTCTCCCCTATCTTTCCGGCCCTGACGCGAAGGCCACGGCCGATCTCGGCCGGCGCACCACCAACGCCGTCGCGGAGCTCCCGCAGATCACGGTCGCAGGGATTCGCAGCCATTGCGTCGGAGGCGGACTGGTCCTTGCTGGCGCATGCGACATTCGCATCGCCGCAGACGACGCCCGATTCATGATTCCAGAGCTCCAGGCTGGAATTCCGCTCGGCTGGGGCGCCATGGGACATCTGGTCCGCCTCGTTGGCGAGACGATGACCACTGACTGGGTCTTGAGCGGCAGGCCTTTTCTTTCGGAGGAAGCCCTTCGAACTGGCTTGGTGAGCCGCGTCGTTCCGGCTGATCTACTGGACGGGGAGCTCGAAAGCCTTCTGTCTGCCATCGCGCAGAAGCCAAGCATCGTGCTCCGAATCACCAAGCAACAGATACTCGCGATTCGCGAACAGAGCTTCGACCCGCGCGAAGATGCGACTGCTCTGCTGTCCTCGCTCGCGGATCCAGAAGCGTTGAAGGCCGGAGGCGAATACATCGCCAAGCGTATTCGAGGCAAAGAGGGCGCGGGCCGCTGATGGACGACTCGGCACAGAAGATCACCATCACCCGCTACACGGTTCGAGGTATCGAGCTCGACGCTAGCGGCTCGGTATCTCCCGGGTGGTTTTCCCGCATTTTCGAGCACACCCGCTGGAAGGTGTTTGCGATGGACGATTTCGCCCTCCGCAACCGCTTGGAAGGCGGCGTCGCGCGAGCGGGGACGTTCGAGTATGCGGCGCCGTTGAGCTACCAAGACGAGCTCGAGATCCTCACCTGGGTCGCCCGAGTAGGCCGAACCAGCTTCGACTTCGGTCATCGAGTCACCCGCCTGCGCGATGGAGCGATCGCCGCGCGCGCACGCATGACGGTGGTCAACCTCGGTCCCGATGGGCCCGCGCCGATCGAGCCCCTCGTCGCCAGCTTCGTGGTGGATGAGCCAACTCCGGCGGCGCAGCCCTGGCTCGAAGGCGAACGGACCCGGTCGTGGACGCGCGAATGGATCGTTCGCCCGAGCGACCAGGACAGCTTTCGGCACGTGAATCAGGCCCGCTACGTCGACTACATCGACGATACGAGATGGTTCGCCTCTCAAGCGGGGGCCGCGGCCGGCTTGGAAGGTCCTTTGGAGACCCTCACGGTCGAGTACCTCCGGGAAACTCACGCGGGCGAACGGGTTCAAATGGAAACCTGGGTGACCGGCGATCGCCGTCGCGCCTATGAGCTCAGCCGCCAACCGAGTGGAGAACTGCTCTCCCGCGGTCAGGCGACCGGGTCGAAACGCTAAAGTTTCGCGTCGACGAGCCATTGCGTCTATCCTCGCCCTCGATGTTTTCCTCGCCTGGTGGCGCGTATCTCCCGCCAGAAGAGTTCTTCGCCGGACGCTATGCGGTCGACGGCACTTTGCCGTGGGGCGGGGTGGCTTCGTACTACCGCGCGTCCTCCGAGGGCACTGCTCTGATCTTGTGCGTCTTGCCGATCGACCTGGGCCGCTCGAGGCCGGCCCAGGCTGCGTTCTCCCAGCTTGCGCACGGCCTCGGGGCGATCCGCTCCTCTGCGGTCTCGAGAATCCTCGACGCCGGCATCATCGACGGCGTTCCTTACCTGGCCTTTCAAGACACGCGGGGCACCCCGCTGAGCAAGCTCCTGTGCGAGCGCCCGCTGAGCTCACTCACCGTGCTCCGTCTAGCCTCCGAAGTTCTCGAAGCCCTCGGTGCCGCGCACGCCCAGGGCCTGGTGCACGGAGACCTCACGCCACAGAACATCGTCGTCACCCGAAAACGAGATGGCCGGCTCGGCGCGCGACTGATCGGCTTGGGGATCGTGCCTCTGATCCGCGCCTTTCCCGAAGCGAGCCCCTACGCGGCCCACACCGGCTCGGGTCAACACGCGGTCGCGTACATGGCGCCCGAAGCCTTCGGCGAGAGCAGCTTCGGCCCCGCTGCGGACCTGTATTCCGTTGGGGCGCTGCTCCACCACATGGTGATTGGTTCGCCGCCCGTCGGCTGGGAAAGCGATCAAGGGTTTGAAGATGTGCCCGGCCTGCCCGATGTGATCCGGCGCGCGATGTCTAGACAGGCACACAAACGATACCCCGACGCGGCGGCCATGCAGGCCGCGCTCGAGTGGCTCGAGGTCGAATCGGCCAAGCAGAACCCTCGGACCCAAGACATCGCCCCCTGGATGGAGATCTCACACATCGGCTCCGTACCCGTCCCTACGCTCGCCTCGACGCTCCCGCCAGCGCTCGTGACCAGCAGCCATCCGCCCGGGAAGATCCTCAGCACGTCGGGCGCCCGTCCGATTCCAGTCGCGCAAGTGCTGGTGGAAGAGCCCAGATCCGACTCGAATCTCCGCTGGCGTCAACTCGCCCTGCTCTTGATCCTACTGGGCAGCCTCGTCTTTTCCGGGTACTGGTGGAAGTCGCAACTCAGTCAGAACGAAACGGCGCTGCCCTCGGGCCTCCAAGCCGGCGCAGGAAATGGCCAGTAGCTCCCCCAAGTTCAAGCCAAGCGACGAAGAGCTCATGGATGCCTACGTCGATGGCGACGAGGCCGCCTTTCGAGCGCTGTTCGAACGGTACGCGCCGATCCTCCTGCGCCTCACGCGACGCCACCTTCGCAACGAAGAGCTGGCCGAAGAAATCGTCCAGCAAACTTTCTTTCGGCTCCACGGCGCCCGGAACGACTTTCGGCGCGGCTCGAAGTTGCGTCCATGGGTCATGACCATCGCGATGAACCTCGTCCGCGAGCACTGGCGGCGAACAAAGCGGCGCAAGATGACCAACCTGGAGGTCGAGACTCAGGCCGCGCCCGAGGCGGATTTCATGCCAATCGAGCTGCGGCAGCGCTCCGAGCTCCTTCACGTGGCCCTCGAAAAGCTGCCTGCGAGCCAGCGCGAAGTCGTGGAGCTTCATTGGTTTCAAGAGCGTCCATACGCGGAAGTCGCTCGGATTGTGGGCACTTCGGAGGGTGCTGTGCGTGTTCGCGCACATCGTGCGTACGCGACTCTGAAACAATTGTTGGTCTTGGAGATACGTGGTGATGAATGACTAGTGGCAGCAACAGACCGGACGATGGTCTCGGCGAGCGCCTGCGCGAGCTCGATGCGCCCGACACGCTGGGCGACGGCGAGCTCATGGACCGCCTGTTCGCCGACGTGAAAGCGAAGTGTGACAAGAGCGACCGGACGGTTCCCGGCTTTCTCAGAAGCCGCTCGACAATGGCACGGCGCCTAATCGTCCTTGGCGTGTTCGCAGTGCTCGCCGTCGTTGGCTGGTTCGTATTCCCCGTGGTGGGCGACCAGGCCCGCACGGTCCAGTGGACGACGAGCCTAGTGACCTTCTCCGTCCTTCTGCTGATCGCGATGTTCATGGTCACGCGTCCTGTTCACCTTCCGGCGCTCCCGCATTGGCAGTCCGTGTGCTTGGTTTGCATCGCGCTCGGAGCGACGGCCTTGGCTGCGTTCTGGCCCCACCCTGCCGCTCAGGCGGCAGCGAATGGTGAGGCCGGCGGCGTGATGGTCGGCGCGTGCATGGGAGTCGGACTGCTCCTTGGCGTCCCGGTCTATGCCTTGCTGCGTCTAGTCGATCGCGGCAACGCGTTGGGGAGTCTAGTCGCTGCGGCCGCAGCGGGCCTTGCGGGGAACTTCGTGCTCAAAGCGCACTGCACCGTACCGGGAACCTCACACGAGCTCCTGGGGCACGCCTCGGTAGCGGTCTTGTTTGTCGTCGGTTTGGGCTTGGTTCACCGTTTCGTTCCCGCGAAATAGCGGACTCCGGTCGCAGCGCAGGTTCCCTACTCCCTCAGGCGAAAAAACGGGTATGCTTCCGCCGCCGAGGAGGATCTGTGAGCGAAGAGCTGCGTCGCGAGTTCAACGAGAAGGGCATCAGGAAGGTCAAGGTCGGCGGCTTCGACGTCGACGGGCTGCTCAGAGGCAAGCACATCAGCCTCGACAAGTTCTGGTCCGCCCTCGAAAAGGGTTTCGGCTTCTGCGACGTCATTTTCGGCTGGGACATCTGCGATCAGCTCTATGACAACGCGACGGTAACCGGCTGGCAAACCGGCTACCCGGATGCCCTGGCCCGAATCGATGCGTCGACCTTTCGGGTTCTCCCCGACGCTCCAGACACGGCAAACTTCATCGTCGACTTCTATACAGAGGACGGCGAGCCCCACCCTGCCTGCCCGCGGAACTTGCTCAAGTCGGTAGCCAAGAAGGCAAGCGACCTGGGTCTCAAGGCCAAGTTCTCCGCGGAGTTCGAGTTCTGGGTCTTTCAAGAGACGCCGCAGTCGCTCCACGAGAAAGACTTCCGCAACCTCGATCCGCTGAGCCCCGGCATGTTTGGATACTCCTGGTTGCGTGCGGGCCAACATCAGGGACTGGTCGACGACATCCTGGACAGCTGCGCCGAGTACGACATCGAGATCGAAGGCCTCCACACGGAAACGGGCCCCGGTGTGTGGGAAGCTGCACTGCTCTACGACGACGTGCTGGCTGCAGCGGACAAAGCGGCTCTCTTCAAGACGACGCTCAAACAGATCTGCGCGCGCCACGACCTCTCGGTCACCTTCATGGCAAAGTGGAACGCGAGCCTGCCCGGCTCGAGCGGCCACATCCACCAGAGCCTCTGGGATGCGGGCGAGCAGATCAACCTCTTCGCCGCCGCTGGAAGCGACAGCTTGAGCGAAATCGGACTTCACTACCTTGGCGGCCTGGTCAATCTCGCTCCGGAGCTCACCGCGCTCTACTCCCCGTTCGTCAACAGCTACAAGCGATACGTTCCCGGTGTCTGGGCTCCGTTGAATGCGTCCTGGGGGATCGACAACCGGACTTGTGGCTCGCGCGTCATCTTGGGTCCGAGCGATCACGCGACACGAATCGAGTTTCGACAAACCGCGGCCGACATCAACCCCTACATCGCCATGGCGGCGTGCCTCGGCTCCGGCCTATACGGAATCGCCGAGAAGATCGAACCGCCGGCCATGACCAGGGGCGATGCGACGAGCGACAGCGACCCGACGCTCGCGCTTCCACTCACGCTCGAAGCCGCCGTCGAGCGCCTTCGGGGAAGCGAGGCGGCGCGCAAGGCGCTCGGCGACGACTTCGTCGATCACTTCATCCGCACCCGAGACTGGGAGTGCCGCGAATACCGCAAGGCCGTCAGTGACTGGGAGCTGCGCCGCTACTTCGAGGCGGTCTGAGGTGTCACGATGCTGAAACGCTTTCTATCGGAACGTCCCCTGCGGCTGCCGCATTTCAGGCCGTACGTCCCGCGGCCGAGCGATCCGTCGATCTTCTGGTTCAACAGCGAGCGCGACGATGTCATCTCGGACGTCGTCAACCGAATCTGCGTGACCCAAGAGGCCGACCGAGCCCGCTTGGAGATGGCTCTCAACGACGCCGCTTTCCATGAAATCAGGCGGCTCGAAAAGCAGCGTGACGACGAGGCACGCGACCGGCTCGGCTACTGGCGCTCGATGATTCGCCGCATCGGAAAAATGGACGACAGCGAACAGCGACGAGTCTTGCACACGATCGTGACCAACATGGCCCGCGACATCGCCGGCAACTTCGATCCCCGGGTCTATCGGTTTGCACGCAGGGCCGCGCCCCGCTTGATTGGCGGTGTGATGGAACCGCGGCGCCTCACCGAAGGCCTGATCGAGGGCTCCCCGGCGTCGCTGGACCGGGTCCTCAGAGTTCAGGGAGACCTCGACCAGCTACGCGAGCTCCAAACCCGCGGAACCCTGGTCTTCGTCCCGACGCATTCGTCGAACCTCGACTCCATCGTGCTGTCACAGGCGCTCGAAATATCGGGCTTGTCCCCGGTCGTCTACGGCGCGGGCAAAAACCTCTTCACAAACCCCATCATCAGCTTCTTCATGCACAACTTGGGGGCCTATCGCGTCGATAGACGCATTCAAGTGAGCTTATATAAGCACGTATTGAAGTTGTACTCGCAGGTGATGATCGAGCGCGGCTATCATTCGCTTTTCTTTCCGGGCGGTACGCGAAGCCGCTCCGGCATGATCGAGCGCCGGCTCAAGCTCGGCCTCCTCGGTTCTGGCGTCGAGGCGTTCACCACCAATCGAGTGCGCCGAGTCGACCGTCCCGTCTGGTTCGTTCCGACGACGATCAACTACGCCCTCGTTCTCGAAGCGGAGACTCTAATCAAAGACTGGCTCATGGAGGAGGGACAAGCCCGGTACATCATCGAGGACGACGAGTTCTCTCAGATCGATCGCTGGTTCGCGTTCTTCCGAAAAATGGTCGGGATGCGTGGCGGCTGCATCATACGATTTGGCGAGCCCATCGATCCATTCGGCAACCGCCTCGGCCCTCGGGGCGGCTCACTCACGCCAACGGGTCGTTCGATCGACGCGGGCGGCTACGTCGAGCACCGAGGGACGGCGGTCGTCGACCCTGCGCGGGACGCGGCCTACACACGCGAGCTCGGAGAAGTGCTAGGACAACGCTACGAAGAGGACACGGTGCTGATGAGCACTCAGGTCGTCGCCCACGTGCTGTTCCGGGATCTGGTTCAATCGACCCCGGGAATGGATCTGTTCGCGCGTCTTCGACTCCGCGGCGAAGTCGGTCTGGATGTCGAAACGCTCTGCCGGGAGCTCGGGGAAGCCCGCGACCGTCTTCTCGCGCTCGAACGCGACGGCAGGGTCCGAACGAGCGAGGTCGTCAAGGAGGACAGCCCCCAGGAGCTCCTCGAACGCGCCCTGAGCTTCTGGAACGGCTACCATGATTCGACGGCTGCCAGGCGTGAAGGAGATCGCATCATCATCGGCGACCCTTCGCTGCTGCTCTACTACCAAAACCGCTTGGTGCCGTTTGCCGAGGACATCGCAAGCCCCGACCAACTGCAAGCGGCGTGCGAGATCCAAAACCTGGGGGTGGACCGATGAGCCTTCGAATCGGCGTGGTCGGCGCTGGCGGCTTCGGACGGGCCATCGCACAGGCCTCCGCCCGACATGGGCACGAGGTCGTCGTCTGGAGTCGGAAGGAGCGCGAGCTTCCCGATCCGATCCGAACCTCGACCGACATCATGTCGATGAAGGATCGCGAGCTGGTCTTCATGGCGGTGCCCGCGCGCCACGCTGTCGAGGCCGCAGAGCAGCTGGGGGAGGTCGTCGACGGCCGGCACCTGATGGTTCATATCAGTCGAGGGCTGATCGGTCCCGAGCTCAAGACGATCACCCAGGTCATTCGTGAGAAGACCGTATGCCGACGGCTAGGCGCGCTCGCAGGGCCGCTGGTCGCAGAAGCCTTGGCCGACGGGCGCCCGAGCGGCGCGATTCTGGGGACTGGCTTCCCGGAGCTCACCGGGATGGTCCGCGAGGCCTTAGGCGGCTCGGAGCTTCGCGTCTACGAAACGCCCGATGTCGTCGGCGTAGAGCTCGCGAGCGCCACCGTCGGCTTCCTGACCGTCGTTCTCGCCTATGCCCAAGAGGTAGGCGCCGGGCCCGGCACGCTCGCGGTGCTCGCGACGCGCGGCATGGCCGAAGTCTCGCGTATCGGACAGACACTGGGTGCCAATGAGTCGACGTTCATGGGTCTGGCGGGCCTCGGCGACCTCATCGCAGCGGTCGCAGGAGATGATCGACCGGAATTTCGGCTCGGGCGGGCTCTGGCGAAGGGCGCCACGCTCAGCAGCGCAGTCGGCGAAGTCGGGGCGTACATCGAAGGCATCGAGGTCGCGGCCCAGATGATGGAGCATGCAAGGCGTCTCGGACTGGAAACGCCGATCTCGTCGACATTTGTGGCCCTCTCCGAGGGTCGCATCAGCCCCAATGATGCTATTCAAGCGCTCATGGAGAGGCGCGTAGGCAAAGAATGACCGACACACAAGGATTGGTTTACTGGAGCTTCCCGACCCGGGTCGTCGTCGGCGAAGGAGCCACAGCACAGTGCGGGAATGAAGCGAATCGACTTGGAGCCGAGCGCGTGCTTCTGGTTTCCGATCGGGGCGTCGAGCAGGCGGGCTTGCTCGAGCCGGTTCGTGCCGCTCTCGACGCCGCTGGGCTGCCGCACGAATCTGCACTCGACATCTCTTCCAATCCGCTCGAGACCGAAGTGCTCGGCGCAACGCGCGTGTACACTGATTTCAAGGCCAATCTCATCGTGGGCGTCGGAGGAGGAAGCGTGCTCGACGTCGCCAAGCTGGTGCGACTCGCCTCCACCCACCCGGGACCTCTGGCAGAGTACGACGACGCAATCGGGGGCGACGCGAAAATCAAGGGTCCTCTTCCCCGCATGATCGCGATCCCAACGACTGCTGGTACAGGAAGCGAAGTCGGCCGGAGCGGCGTGGTGACGATTCAAGCGACGAACCGAAAGACGGTCATCTTTTCGCCGCTCCTCTTGCCCGAAGTGGCAATTCTCGATCCAGTGATGACGCAGACCATGCCCCCGGGCATGACCGCAGCAACGGGCATGGATGCCCTCACGCACTGCATCGAGGCGTACGCATCGATCGGCGATCACCCCATGGCTGACGCGATCGCGCTCGGCGGTGTTCGGCTCTGCCATCGCTCGCTCAAGGCGGCGACGGACGACGGCGACGACCTTCAAGCGCGCGCGGACATGCTCAAGGCGGCAATGATGGGCGCGGTTGCATTCCAGAAGGGGCTCGGTGCTTGCCACTCGCTCGCCCACCCACTCTCCGCCGAGCTCGGGATGCACCACGGACTGGCCAACGCGATATGTCTACCGGCGGTGCTCGACTTCAATCGCGCAGCGGTTCCCGAACGCATCGCAGAGATCGCCCGTCAGCTCGGCGTTCGCGGCGCCGAGGAGAGCACCCTCGCGTTCGAGTGCGCGGGCGCGGTGCGAGCCTTGCGCAAGTCGGTCGGCTTGCCTTCCGACCTGCGTTCACAAGGGATTGAAGAAGGCGACCTGCCAAAGCTGGCCGCGCTGGCTTTTGCCGATTCCTGCCACACGCTCAACCCGCGCCGCTGCACCGAAGACGATTTCCTCGCCCTCTACAAGGCGAGCCTCGACGATGGCTAAGCGCAAAAAGGGGAAGCTCGAGTCGGTCGCCAAGTTGCTCAAGGGCGTCTACCCCGCACCAGACCAGCTCGAATCCGCAAAGGCGTTCTCCTGGTGGAGTCGTTCGGTTCCCCCGCGAATCCTAGCGCACGCTCGCCCTATCCGGCTTTCACGTGGCGTTCTCTTCGTGAACGTGAGCTCTGCGGTCTGGGCGAACGAGCTACACTACCTGAGCGACGATCTGCTCACACGACTTCGCGAAGAAGCGCCTACTAGCAGGATTGAGAAGATCCGTTTTCAAGTCGGCCCTCTGCCTGATATCCCCGCGCGTCTCAAGCCTGTCCCCCGGTCAGCAGAGCCGGTGCGTTTGGCTTCCTTGCCCGAGGAGCTGGGGCGATCGCTGAGCCGGATCGCGGACGACGGTCTGCGAAAGGCGATTGCGGAAGCCGCGACGACTAGTTTGGCTAGGGTGAGAAAGCCGGACTGAGTCGATTGCTGGCGCAATCACCGTCAGCGTCAGCGTTGATGGCGTGCCGCTCGGATCATGGCTTCGAGGGTTTCTGGACCTTCTGGACCGGCCAGCCGCTCTGCGATGTCGTCCGGCAGCGCGAGCGTGACCGCCTGCAGCTTGCTCTCAGTGAGCACCGAGACCGTGACCCCAAGCTCCCTTCCGATGCGTCCGATCAGATCGATGCCAGGGTCGGCGACGTCTGCATTCTCGAGGCGAGCGATCGTGCGCCTCGAGACGCCTACCCTCTCGGCTAGCTCTAGCTGACCAAGGCGGTCGCGAAGCTCGCGCAGGACAGGGAGATTGACGGAAATGACATCGACAGCGGCCATCGGAAGACAATATCGTCCGCCTCCAGCCGAATCAAGGCCGCTATTGCCGACCCAGACCCTGGGTCAGCTCGGAGACCAGTGCTGCGACCTTGGCGACCGCCTCTGCGGGGCTTGAGGCGTCTTCGATGGTTTGCACCACGGCACTTCCAACCACGACGCCGTCGACGTGGGGCGCGACCGTCAGCCACGTCGTCTTTGGTCTTCACCCCAAAGCCAATCGCTACGGAGCGGCCTAGCTCGCGCTGCAGTACGCCCGCTCGCTTCGCGGCACTCGCTAGATCGGTTGATTTCGAGCCGGTCACACCGGTCATCGAGACGTAGTAGATGAACGAGGTTGCCGCATCCCCTGCCAGCTTGATGCGTGCCGGATCACTGGTGGGGGCGACCAAAGGAACGAAGTCGAGGCCCCTCGCGATTGCCGGCTCACGCAACCCTGTGCTTTGCTCCGGGGGAAGATTGACGACGAGGAAGCCGTCGGCGCCACTATCCGCTGCGTCATCGACCAGCTTCTGCTCACCGTACGAGAGAATCGGATTGTAGTAGCCAAAGAGCAGAATCGGAACGTCGGTGCGGCCGCGAATCGCGCGCACCGTGTCGAGCACTTTGGAAAGCGTCGTTCCGCCGCGCAGAGAGCGCTCGGCCGCTCGCTGAATCGCGGGCCCATCGGCAGTCGGATCACTGAACGGAACTCCCAGCTCGATGACGTCCGCACCGGCCTCCGCGGCAGCCGCCACTAGATCGACCGTGGCGCTCAGGTCGGGGTCATCCAGCGCACAGGTAGATTACCAGCGCAGCACGGTTCTCGTTTCGCGCGTGCTCAAACGCATCGGCAATGCGACCCACCTCTGTCAGCCCCTTTCCTTGAGCTTTTCGAGGACGGTTTCGAGGTCCTTGTCGCCACGGCCGGACAAGCAGACCAGGATGTCGGCGTCCGGTCCGAGCTCCTCGACCAGAGTCGGAAGATAGGCGAACGCATGACTGGTTTCGAGAGCCGGGATGATCCCCTCAATCCGACAGAGCTGCTGAAACGCGTCGAGCGCCGCGTCATCGGTGACCGCCGTGTAAGTCGCGCGCCCCGTGTCTTTGAGCCAGGCGTGCTCCGGGCCCACACCCGGGTAGTCGAGCCCGGCGCTGATCGAGTGCGCCTCGACGATTTGCCCGTCCTCCGTTTGAAGCACGTAGCTCTTGGCCCCGTGCAAGACGCCGACGCCACCGGCGCAGAGCGGAGCGGCGTGGTGACCGGTTTCGATGCCTTCGCCGGCCGCTTCGACTCCGATGAGGCGCACCGACTCGTCGTCTATGAAGCCCGCGAAGATGCCCATTGCATTTGAGCCGCCACCGACGCAAGCGACGACGGCGTCCGGAAGCTTGCCGGCCTGCTCCAGCATCTGTGCGCGCGCCTCCTGGCCAATCACCGCCTGGAAATCTCTCACGATCATCGGGTACGGATGCGGGCCGGCCACCGAACCGACGCAATAGTGGGTGGTCCGGACGTTGGTCACCCAGTCTCGCAGGGCTTCGTTCATGGCGTCCTTCAAGGTCGAAGACCCTGAACTGACCGGGTGGACCTGCGCGCCAAGCAACTCCATGCGCTGGACGTTGGGCGCTTGGCGCCGCACATCCTCGGCGCCCATGTACACCTCACAGGGAAGCCCCATCAGTGCGCAAGCGGTCGCGGTCGCCACCCCGTGCTGGCCGGCACCTGTTTCAGCGATGATCCGGGTCTTGCCCATCTGTTTCGCGAGCAGGATCTGGCCGATCGTGTTGTTCACCTTGTGGGCGCCGGTGTGGCAGAGATCTTCGCGTTTTAGCCAGATCCGCGAGCCAAGCGCCTCGCTGAGCCGGGACGCGAAATAGGTCGGCGTAGCGCGCCCCGCGTAGTGGTGGAGGAGCGAATCGAGCTCGGACTGAAATGCCGGATCGCCCTGCGATTCCTGGTAAGCCTGCGTCAGCTCCTCTAGGGCGGGCATCAGGGTCTCGGCGACATAGCGTCCACCGTAGGGCCCATAGTGCCCAAAAGCCGGTTCGGGGGGTTGCATGAGACGCGGAACGTAGCGCATAGGAGAGCGGGGCGCATGCACATGAACGAGCCGACCGAGACCAGCCCGCATCCACTCGACCGTGACGCCTACGAGCGCCTTCTGCAGCGTGTTTCGTTTCTGCACCAGTGGTTTCAACCGACCATCGAAGGCATCGAAAACATACCAGCGGAGGGAGGCGGTCTTATCGTGACCAACCACGGTCATTTCGGCATCGACCTTCCCGTTCTTCTGCGCCTCATCCTGGAAGGCAGCGGCAGGACCGTTCGCTCACTCGGAGACCGCGTGGTCTTCGCGATGCCGATCTTTCGCGACCTCGCCCACAGCATGGGTGCCATCGAAGGGGAGCCCCGGGCGACAGTTCAACTGCTAACGGACGATCAACTGGTCCTCGTCTACCCAGGCGGAGCGAAGGAAGCCCTCAGCGATCCTTCGGACGCGTACCGATTGCAATGGGAGAACAGCCGCGGCTTCATTCGCACGGCGCTTCGCGCACAGAAGCCGATCATCCCGATCGCCGGCCTCGGCAACGAAGAGCTCTATGTCCAGGTCGTCTCCCAGGAACGAGTCCGTCAGAGCGGCGTCGGCCGTTTGATTTCGCAACTACTCGGTGACAAGTACGTCACGCCCATCTACCTCGGCCTCGGCGCCCTGCCCTTTCCGACCGAGCTCCACTACATCGTGGGCGAGCCCATTCACCTGCCACACGGCCCCGAAGCGGCCGACGACCCCGACATCGTGGCGAGACTGCACCAGCAGGTAACCGAGGCAACACAGCAGCTGATCTACAAGGGCCTAGACGAACGCAAAGCCGCCGAAGCCGCTGGCACTGGCGCTGACGCTGACGCTGGCACTGGCGCTGACGCTGACGCTGGCGCTGGCGCTGGCGCTGACGCTGGCGCTGACACTGGCGCTGGCGCTGGCGCTGGCACTGGCGCTGGCACTGACACTGACACTGACACTGGCACTGACACCAACTCTGTGGCTGTCTCTCAGCACCTGACGTGATAAGGTCCGCGTCGAACTCGGCGATGCAGTACAAGCTCTACCGCAGAACCTTCGCAAAGCTTGGCGTCCTGACTGGCGCCAGCCTGCTGCTCGTCCCCGCTTGCAGCAGTGATTCCGCTGCGCCGGGCGAGCCGGTCGTGCTCACGGCCGACGAACGCGAGTTGCTCGAGCGCTTCGCGGACGTCTTCTTGCCAACCGATGGCACTTCCCTGAAACCCCGCTCCGAAGTTCCCGTCGTCGAGAACATCGAGCATGCGTTTTCACTCATGGATAATCCAACGCGCGAGCAGGTGCGCATCGGCCTCAAGCTCTTCAACTACGGCTCGGTCTTGATCGGCCTGCACTTCGCGCGATTCATCCACCTCTCGGCAGAGACGCAGCTCAACTACATCAGACGATGGGAAAACGGCATCGAGATCCAACGCGGGATCTCCACGGTTCTCAAGAAGCTTGTCTGCTACGGGTACTGGAAAGACATCGAAGCAGGCCGAGCGATCGGCTATCAGGGCCCTGTGTCCGAAGTCGGTGGCATCGCGAGCCTGGGCAACGCGCCGATGCCCAAGGCCGGCAGCGGATGACCGCCATGGCAGAGCAACCCAAAGCAACGATTCGAGGGCTCCCGACTTTGAAGGTCACATCGCCCGAGCAAATCCCAGATGCTGGTCTCGAGCTCGAGGCGGACGTCGTCGTCATCGGTTCGGGCGCAGCAGGAGCCGTGACAGCCTACGAGCTGTCTCGTTCCGGAGCGAAAGTGCTCATCCTCGAAGCGGGACCGCACATCCCATCGAGCGAATTTCAGGAGCACGCACCGACGGCTCTCGAGACCTTGTACGAAGACCATGGGAACCAGGTGAACACCACCGGGGACTTGGCCATCTTGCAGGGCAAGTGCGTCGGAGGTTCGACCGTGGTCAACGCCGCGGCCTGTTTCCGTGTTCCAAACCAGGTCCTAGACAACTGGGCGGAGGAGCACGGCCTCGAGAACCTCTCCCCCGAGGCGCTGCGTCCGTACTTCGAGCGCGTCGAGCGAAACTTGTCCGTTCACCAGAACGAGCCGCACGAGGTGAACTACAATGGCCGCTTGCTGATCGAGGGCGCGAGGAAGGTCGGCATCCCGGCGTCTCCTATTTCTCGGAACATCAAGGACTGCGCGCTCACTGGACACTGCATTTCGGGTTGCAAGACCGATCGCAAGCAATCGATGCTGGTCACCTACTTGCCTTGGGCAAGCGAGCTCGGCGCGACGATTCTCTGCGGGACGCGAGCCGAAACGTTCGAGGTCCGTGGTCGACGTGTGACTGCGGTGCACGCGGTCGCCACCGATACAACGGGGAAGACCAAGCCGGTCCGCGTGAGGGCAGGACTGGTCGTCGTGGCAGCCGGTGCAGTGCAAACGCCGCTTCTGTTCCAGCGGAATCAGCTCGGGAACAGCAGCGGCCAAGTCGGCCTCAACTTCGCCTGTCACCCTTCCCTCGCCGTATTCGGAGAGCACGAAAAAGACATCTACGCATGGGTTGGCGCCACGCTGAGCGCGCAAGCGGGCGACGTTGAAAACCCGCTCAAGGGTGGCTACTTGCTCGAAGCCGGCATGGTCGGACCGGTCATCACCAGCGCCTGGATCGACGGGGGTCTCGGGAGCGATTTCGTCGAGTTCATGGAGAACAGCAAGAGGTTCCAAGCCGCGGTCATTCTGATTCATGATCACAACGTCGGCAGCGTCTATCTCGACGGCGACCGCAAGCGAATCGAATACGATCTCGACGATCGGGACTTCGAATCGATGCGGGAAGCCCTACGCGGAACGGCCCGGATCTACTTCGCCGCTGGCGCGCGCCGTGTATATCTACCGACGACCCGACGGACCACGATCGAAAGCGAGGACCAGGTCGACTCGGTGATCGACAGCCTTCAGAACGGCAAGCACATGTACCGCATCACGTCGTACCACCCGCAGGGGACGATGCGAATGGGCGCGGATCCAGCGAGGAGCGTGGTTGGGCCGAACGGTCGCTGCCACGACCTCGACAACGTCTACGTGCCCGACGCGAGCCTCTTTCCATCCTCGCTCTTGGTGAACCCGCAAATCACGGTGTACACCCTAGCCAGCTACATCTCCGACCAGATCCTTGCGCGCGCCTGAGCGCACAAACCCGCGAGCCGCTCACCCGCCGACCGGCTCGAGCGCTCGTCACTTGGCGGAGCGCATCCGGCTGAAACACCACAAGCCAGCGTCGGCCTCTACGAGCCTCCAGCCTTCGGCGCCGAGACCCGAGAACTGCTGGGTCATCGCCTCGGGCTTCTTGGCCGGGCGAACGCACTTGTAGTCCCAGTTGTGCGACCCCCATTTGCCATGGTGCGGGTGGCCCTTGCCCCAATGTCCACATGCTTCGCCCTGATTGCACTTCGCGCAGGCTTTGCCCTCGGCGCAACGCGGACAGTCCTTCCCGGCAGAACAGTGAGGACACGCAGCGGTGTTCCCGCAAGTTTGGCAAGACACGGCCTTGCCATCAGTCTGAGACTGGGCGGGGGCACTGCCAGACGCGGCCCAGATCAGGCCGGCGACGAGAACGAGAGCTAGAAACACAGAACGCATGAATCCTCCTGAGGAGTTGAGGCCCAAACGCTAGCACGCGCCGTCGATATCGAAAGCGTCATCACCGAAACCACGCCGTGAACCGCCTAAGCGGTCTTGGCAGCCTCGATGAACCTTCTTACCAATTCCAGATCCTTTCGCCCGGGTGCGCATTCGACACCCGAGGCGACGTCCACTCGGAAAGGGTTCACCGCCCGCACTGCCTCGGCAACATTGTCGGGCGTAAGTCCACCAGCCAAAGTCAGCTTGCGCTCATCGGCGACATCTGCAGCGATCGCCCAGTCAAAGGTTCTGCCCGTGCCGCCTGGCATCCCGGGGACGCTTGCATCCAAAAGGAGATGCTCCCCCGGATAACTTCGTGCGAGCTCGATGGCTGAGCCGTCTTTTACCCCGATCGCTTTGTAGGCGGTCGGCAGGAGCTCGGCGAGCAGCTCGGGCGGCTCGGCGCCGTGCAGCTGCGCCCAGGCAATACCGGTTTCGCGGAGGATCTCCTGAACCCGGTCCAAGTTGAAATCGACGAATACCCCGACCATCTGGGCATGGTCCGCACTCGCTTCGACGATCGCCCGAGCCGTTGAAACATCGACGCACCTGGGGGAACGCGGCCAGAAGTTGAGACCGATCGCGTCGGCGCCCGCCCGGATGCAACGCAGTGCGTCGTCAACGGTGGTTAACCCGCAGATTTTGACCTCGACCATGTCCCCAGGATGAGCCGACACGGTCTCAGCGTCCAACCCGCTCGTGAGCGCTTGCAGATCGAGGAACCCGGTTCTAGAACGCGTGCCAGTTTGGCCCGGAAGGACGGGCGCAGGAGCGCCGGCGGGACTAGAATCGATCATTGAGCATGGAAACAACTGCCGCTGCGCGCGCTCAGCCCAGTCCGCGTGAAACTCTAGACTCTGTCGTGATCCGCTTCTCCGGCGACTCCGGCGACGGGATGCAACTCACGGGCAGCCAGTTCACGACTGCGACCGCCAACGCGGGAAACGATCTTTCGACGTTTCCGGATTTCCCGGCGGAGATTCGCGCGCCGGCCGGCACGACCTACGGGGTGTCCGGCTACCAAATCCAGTTCGCCTCCCACGACGTGCAAACCCCCGGTGATACGCCCGATGTGCTGGTGGCAATGAACCCTGCTGCGCTCAAGGTGAACAGCGAAGTGCTCAAGCCGGGCGGCCTGTTGGTCGTCAACACCGGCGCGTTCACGCCGAACAATCTCAAGAAGGCGGGCTACGAGAGCAACCCGCTGCAGGACGGCTCCGTCGATCGCTTCCGTGTGCTGGCGCTCGACGTGACGAAGATGACGCTCAATGCGGTCAAAGAGGTCGGCCTCGGATCCAAGGAAGCAAATCGTTGCAAGAACATGTGGACACTTGGCCTCATGTACTGGCTGTTCGGCCGCGAACGCGACCAGACGATCGCCTGGCTGAAGAACAAGTTCGCCAAGAACCCCAAGGTGGCAGAGGCAAACATTGCCGCACTCAACGCCGGCCACATCTACGGCGAAAATGCGGAATTGCCCCACGGCATCAGCGCCTATCAGGTGCCACCCGCCAGTCTGACACCGGGCGAGTACCGAAACGTCAGCGGTAGCGAGGCGACCGCCTGGGGCCTGGTCACCGGCGTTCAGCTCGCCGGCATGAAAATGATGTACGGCTCCTACCCGATCACGCCGGCGTCGAATCTTTTGCACCACTTGGCGCGCCTGAAGCATTTCGGCGTGACGACCTTCCAGGCGGAAGACGAAATCGCCGCCGTTGGAGCCGCGATCGGTGCGAGCTTCGGCGGTTCACTCGGCGTGACGGGAACCTCGGGACCGGGCATCGCATTGAAGTCCGAAGCGATCGGTTTGGCGATTTCAGCCGAGCTCCCCTTGGTGATCGTCAACGTACAGCGGGGCGGGCCGTCGACCGGGCTACCGACGAAGACCGAACAGTCTGACCTCTTCCAGGCCGTCGTAGGACGCAACGGCGATGCGCCGCTCGTGGTCTTGGCTGCGGCCACGCCGGGCGACTGTTACTACATGGCGATCGAAGCGGTTCGCATGGCCGTGAAGTACATGACACCGGTGATCTTGCTGACTGACGGATACCTCGCCAACAGCGCGGAGCCCTGGCCGCTCCCCAACCTCGACGCGCTGCGACCGTTCCCGGTCAAGTTCCACAGCGACCCGGAAGGTTTCCATCCCTTCCTGCGAGATGAGCAAACACACGCTCGCGTGTGGGCGGTTCCGGGCACGCCCGGGCTCGAGCACCGCATCGGCGGACTCGAAAAAGACCGGAGCACAGGCCACATTTCGTACGACCCTCACAACCACCACCGGATGACCAAAGTTCGGCATCAGAAGGTGGCTGGAATCGCGAGAGACATCGAGCGCGCAAAGGTGGACCAGGGCGAGAGCGAAGGCGATTTGCTGGTCGTCGGCTGGGGTTCAACGTACGGCGCGATAAGTCAGGCGGTGCGCATTCTGCGGGGCAGGGGTCACGCGGTTTCGCACTTGCACCTTCGCAACATCTGGCCTCTTCCCGAAGGCCTTGGCCCTCTGCTCAATGGCTTCAACAGTGTTCTGGTCCCCGAGCTCAACTATGGGCAGCTGACGATGCTGCTCCGCGCCGAGTTTCTCGTTCCCGCAGAGAGCCTCACCCGAGTTACAGGACAGCCCTTCCGAGTCGGCGGCCTCGTCGAAGCGGTGGAAGAGCGGCTTCAACGGAGCGCACGATGAGTCCAAACTCGCCCAAGAAAGAATACACGCGCAAAGATTTCATCTCTGATCAGGAAGTTCGCTGGTGTCCTGGCTGCGGCGACTACGCGATCCTTGCGGCGGTGCAACGTACCCTCCCGAGCCTCGGGGCGACGCCGGAGAACACCGTGTTCATTTCGGGCATCGGCTGCTCGAGCCGCTTCCCCTACTACATGAACACGTACGGCTTCCATACGATTCACGGTCGCGCACCTGCAGTTGCGACCGGCCTCAAACTGGCCAACCCCGAGTTGGACGTCTGGGTGATCACCGGCGACGGCGACGGACTCAGCATCGGCGGAAACCATCTTCTGCACGTGCTGCGACGAAACATCGATCTACAGATCATCTTGTTCAACAACCAGATATACGGCCTCACCAAGGGACAGTACTCGCCCACCTCACAGGTCGGGAAGGTCACACCGTCGAGCCCGCTTGGCTCCATCGATCAGCCGGTCGTGCCTGCGCGCTTTGCCCTCGGCGCGCGCGCCACCTTCGTGGCGCGGGCCTTTGACACCTCTAAGAAGCTTCCCGAAGCGTTGACAGCCGCGCGCGAGCACAAGGGCGCCGCGTTCATCGAAATCCTTCAGAACTGCCCCGTGTTCAACGACGGCGTTTTTGATCTGATCACCGATCGGAAGACGGGCCCGGCCCACCAACTCTGGCTGGAGCACGGGAAGCCCATGAAGTTCGGGGCAGATGGCGAAAAGGGTCTTCGGCTGAACACGAAGACGCTCAGTCTCGAAATCGTGACCGTCGGCGAGGATGGCGTCACCGAGCAGGACATCATGATCCACGACGAGAGCAACTCTCAACTCGCCTGGATGCTTACCGACCTGCCCGACGTCGTGGCGCTGGGCGTTCTGTATCGCCAACTGGGCCCGGTTTACAACGAGAGCGTCGACACACAGCGCAAGCTCGCCGAAGAGCGCTTTGGCGAGCCGGACCTACACGCCCTGCTTCGCCAAGGGCACACCTGGACCGTCACCTGAGGGCGCCGCCTCATCGATGGGCAGCGTCAACACGATGCGAAGGCCGTGCGGCTCACGCACGCCGGCCGTGACGAAACCATCCGAACGCGACGCAAGATCGGCCAGTTTCGCGAGCCCGAGCTTCACGTTGGGACGCCGTTCGAGCTTCGCGAACGGCGTAAACATCACGCGAAGGTCGTCCTCGCTCGGGCTCACGCCGTCGTCTTCTATCGTCAGCGCGGCCGCCGAGCCAACCACGCGGGTGGCGAGCCGGATCGATGAGACGGTTTTCGTCGCTGCCATGAACTGAATCACGCCACCGAGAGCATCCTGGGCCAGCCAGAGGTTGAGCCGTGCCACCGGAGCTCTACTGCTCAGGTCGAGCGTCGCCAAGGCTCCGAGGTTGGAGGCCGCATTGGTCACGAGGTCGTTGAGAGAAAGGGCTCGCGTTTGAATCGAGCGGTCACCGGCGAAAACCGAAAGGTCGCGCATGAGCTCGCGCCCCTCCTCAGCGGCATTTCTTACTTCATTCATGTATCTCTCGAGCGCAGCAGCGTCGGAAATGTTTTTCTTGGCCAGATGGGCGTTGCCGATGATCACGCCGAGGAGGTTGTTGATCTCATGGACCACGCCTGCGGCAAGGTCTCTGGTCGCTTGCATGCCTTCGGGATGCAAGATTCCCCGTCCTGTTGGCTGAGTTTCGTCGTCGCTCATGATCTTCAGACCTCGAGTAGCTTTTTCACCGCGCGGATCACACGTGGCGCCTGAATTGGTTTCTCGATGTAGGCATTCGCTCCGAGCGCCATCGCGCGGTCCCGATCGTTCGGCGCGTTCTCCGTCGTGATGATCACGATTGGCGTCTTCTCGTGTCGCGGGTCGGCCCGGACGTGCTGCACGAGCTTCAGTCCGTCCATGACGGGCATGTTTACATCGGTCACTACGAGATCGAATTGTTCCACAGCTAAGGCGCGAATGCCTGCCAAGCCATTGTCGGCCTCGGCGACCTCCATTCCGGGGATTCGCAGCAGTGACTCCACCAGCATGCTGCGCATCGTCTTGGAGTCTTCGACTACGAGGCAACGGTACCGGGGCATGGCTAACTCAACTCTACGATAGGACGCGACGCGCTCAAAGTTCGATCCTCATCGACTGCTGGGTCGGGTGAGTGCGGCAAGCATGTCGCCGAGCGCCCAAATACCAAGTGAATGATGCTGTATCCCGGTTCGTTGAACGGCCATCGGCATACCCGAAACGACTGCGGATTCCGGGGCTTCGACCAGAATACTCCCTCCTTTTGTAGATATTTCTTGCGCCCCCCGGGCGCCGTCATCCCCCATCCCCGTGAGCACGACACCGATAGCCCTGTCACCAAGAACGCGGGCCGCGGAGCTAAAGAGCTGATCGACTGATGGAATATAATGAGACCCCCGATCGGGCGCGACCACTCGTATTGCAGGGCCGCGATCCGAAGGCACGATTTCGATACAGCGGCCTCCGGGGCAGACGTACGCATGCCCGCGAGCCAGCCGCTCGTAGGGTTTGGCCTCCGAAACCCTCGCCACACCGTTCTTGTCGAGCCGATTCGCAAAAGTGCGAGTGAATCGAGGAGGCATGTGCTGAGCGATGACTAGGGCGGCGTCGAGGTCCTGGTGGAGGTGACGGAACAGAGTGAGCAGCGCTCGCGGTCCTCCGGTGGATGCACCGATCACGATGACCTTGGCCGGCACCCTCTTGAGCACCGAGGGCTCTCGTGCCCGACTCGCCGCATCGCGAGTCTCGTCGTCGAGCGAGAAGTCAGCAGAACTGCCATGGCGAATTCCGAGCGGCGATAGTTGCTGAACGACGCGGACCTTTTCGGCGAGCTGGTCTCGCAGACACTCGAGGGGGGCGTCCACGCCATGTGGCTTCTCGATGAAGTCGATCGACCCGAGCTCTAGCGCGCGAAAGATGTTTTCTTTTGCCGAGAGGCCGGACACCACCACGACCGGGAGTGGATGACGGTCCATCAGCAGGTGAAGGAACTCGAAGCCGTCCAGACGCGGCATGTCCAAATCCAAGGTAATGAAGTCGGGCGGCCTGGATTCGATGACCCTTAGTGCGTCGGCCCCATCGTTGGCGACATCGACGTTCGAGATGCCAGGTATATCCCTCGAGAATTGCGGCTATAGTACGCCGATTCAACGAGGAGTCGTCTACGACCAGCGCGCGGAGCTCCCTCACCTAAATTCTCCTCGGAGGTAGATCGGTGAACGGAACCGGCCGCCGGTAGACGATGTCAGTGGTGAGCTGGGTGATCTCAAACGCCGTGCTCGTCCGAAGGAGAGATTCGCTGTGGCCCAGGAGCAAATAGCCGCCACGGTTCAGCCGCTGGTAGATGGTGTCCAAGACCTTGCTACGCGAAGCATCATCGAAATAGATGAGGACGTTTCGACAGAAAGTCACGTCGACGCGGCCCACGATCGCCGCGCGCCTCTGGTTCATCAGGTTGAGATGGCCGAAGTGACACATCGCCCGGATGCGTGGATGCACCTGCCTGCCTTCTTCGGTGTCGATGAAGTAATTCTCGTACTCCGGAATCATCGCCCTGAAGCTAGTCGAGCTGTAAGTCGCACCGCGTGCCTTGCTCAAGACGCGGCGAGAGATGTCGTTTCCGAACACGCGAACGTCCCATCCCTCGAAAAGACCGCTGGCATCGATGAGCATCGCGATGGTGAAGACCTCTTCGCCACTCGAGCAGCCCGCGCTCCAAACGTCGAGTCGTTTCGACCCCCGCGCAAGCGCCCGCGCCCGCACCGCCGGAAGAATCTCATCGGTGAAGGCTCGAAGTTGGTAGGCCTCGCGGAAGAAATACGTTTCGTTGGTCGTCAGAACCTCTGCTGCAGCCTCGAGCTCCTTTTCCGCTTTCGGGTGGAACTGCAAGTAGCGGTAGTACTCGGCGAAATCCGCAATACCCAGATCGCGAAGACGCTCACGAAGGCGACGTTCGACGATATACGCAGAGTCGTCGGCGAAGTAGATCCCGCAGAACTGATTGACGAAATCGCGCAGCAGGCGGAACTCCTTCAGATGAAGGGTGGGTCCTGCGTCGTGCAACAAAGGCACCTCAGCTCCCCTGCCGAAGGCCACTCTCGATTGCGTGCCTGACCATGGAATCGGTTTCGTCGGCCAGGGCCTGCCTCAAGAGCGTTCGGGTGTGTTGGGTGTCGAGGTCGAGCAACAGCTTGACGGCCAGCATGCGCACGTTCCAGGCAGGGTGCGCGAGGCCTCGGCTCACGAACCGCTCGGCGTCGGGGCCAGGAAGCGTTCGAGCCGCGCGGAGCCCCGCCTGAAATATCTCATCGTCCGGATGTGAGAGCGCGCGCTCGACGGCCGTCGCGACTTCCGGATCTCCCAACCAAGCAAGGGCATCCAAGGCTGCAGAAACCACGACAGGCTCGCGATCTTCGAGAAGCGCGCGAATGCGGGGTGTGGCGCCATTGGCTCCACGTCGGCCGAGAGCCAGTGCTGCCTCAGCCCGGGTGGAGGCAAATGGGGAATCGAGGGCGGTACGAAGTGGGGCATTGGCCTCGTTCGTGCTCATTTGCCCGAGCGTACGAACCGCGGCGACTTGAACATCGATGTCTTCATCCGCGACGGCGTATCCGATCAGTTGGGCCATGTCGTTGGCGCGGGCCATCGCGAGCGCCTGCACCGCCGCTCGCCGGGTCCGTGGGTCGCCACTATGCAGCCCGCGCTTGAGCACTTCGACTGCGCCTTGCGAATTCAGCCTCGAGAGCACGTGCGCGATGTCAGCGCCTCCGGGACCATCGAGGTCAGCCTCTTGGAGAGCCTCCTCGACAGCACCCGGCACTCGCTTGACGAGGCCCTCCAGGGCACTGGTTGCCGCAGCGCGAACCTGGTGCGAATTGCTGCTCAGGCACTCGACGAGCGCTCTGCAGTCGCGCCGGTCACCCCACCACAGGAGACTCTCTGCAGCGGCGGCCCGAACGGCGTCGGTCGCATCGGTCAGATCTCGCTCGATCAGGCTGCGGATCCGGTCTCGGGTGGCGGCCGGCACCTCGTCGAGATGCCGATAGCTGAGCTCGGCAGCGAGCTCGAGCGCGATTGCCCAGACCCGTGGTTCGCCTCGCCGCTGCATCAGCAGCGGGTCGATGAGACCGCTTCCCCAGGAGCGTAGCGCGTCGACCGTTTCCGGGCTGACCACATCATCGGCAAGGGCCTGGATCACCGCTTCGAGTGAGTTCTCGTCTCGGCACAGTACGGCAAGATAGGCCGACCCCTGCCGCGTAGCGGTGTCGCCGTGCAGCAGAGCGTCGTGAAGCGCGCGTCGGAACGACTCGTTCGATGCGCTCAGTCGGGCGATCAACTCATCGCGATCCGCGTTGGGGTCGTTGGCAAGCTCTGCGATGGCGCGAAGGGCTGCCGAAGAAGTCTGCGGCGAGGCATCCGTCGCAAGATCGAGGAGGAACTCCAGCGCCACAGGGTTTCCAGTCCTTCCGAGAAGCTCTGCCGAGATCCGCCGAACGATCGCGTCTTCGACTGCCGGAGCGAGCTCGGCAAAGGACAAACGTGTGCCCAAGCGGGTCAGCCCTTCGAGAATGGAAATGCGGAGGAACAGGTGCGGGGTCGAGAGGCGCTCCTTGAGTAGACCCTCGGCTCGACTACCCCCGATGTAGACCAAGGCTTCCACGGCGGCGGCAGCCAGGTTGGCGTCGGCTCCTCGAACGAGAGATTCGAGATGGTCGATCATCTTAGGATCCCGAGTCTTGCCCATCGCCTCGGCGAGGAATTTCTGAGCGCCTGCGCCCGCATTTTCGAATGCGTCGACGAACTTGGCTGCCTGGCCCTGGGCAACCATGCCGAGGACTTCAATCGCCGCATTGCGCAGACCGATGTTGTCAGTCCCGACGAGCCGACTCAGAAGCGCATCAATGAGCGCGTCTTTTTCAGACGACCGTGCAGCAAGGGAAATCGCTTCTCGGCGAACGCGCCAGTCGCTGTCCGAGAGAGCGTCTACGATCTGCAACAGCGGGGTCCCCTGAGGACGGAGGCTCATCTGGTGGACGGCCTGACGCCTTACGTCCGGATCGGCGGAATGGAACGCCTCCTCGATTCGATCGGGCACTACGGCAACTCCGAAGGCAAAAATGGCAGCTCGCCTGGCCGCATGTCCGATGCTGGCTCGGCAAGACGGTCTGCATCGAGCAGAAACACGAGCCGTTCGTGATGCCGGTAGGCCGACTTGATGCCTCGCTCCCGGTGGCGCTCATCCAAGATCGGCACCTTGCGTTGCGCATTGTTCTCCGAGGAAAAGACGTCGTGGACGGCATCAACGACGATCCCGACCGGCGCGTGCGTGCTGTCGATGATGAGCCATTTGGTTCGTCGCGTTGGCTCCTGCGGCGGCAAACCGAAAAGGCGACGTAGATCGACGATGGCGATGACTTGATCACGGTGGTCCGCAACCCCGAGGACAGCCGAACGCGCGCGAGGCAGCGCGATGAGCGGTAGCGGGTTCACGATTTCACGGATGCGCGCGATCTCGAGCGCATACATGACGGAGTCCACCTCGACTCGAATCAGGTCTCTTGCGAGTGAGAGGCCGTAAGTCCTGCTCTCCTTCACTTCAACCCTCCCAGCAAGACCTGGGGATCGATCAGTATCACCATCTCCTCAGCATCACTCGAAGACTCCAGCGGAACACGAGCGACTCCGACGACATACTCGGCGAGCTCGGCGCTCATGGAGCCGGAATACTCGATTTGATCGGACTGCAACTGGGCCACTTGGACCACGTGATCGACGGCAACTCCGATCATCTCTTCCCCGACTTCGACCAGCAGGACGCGCCCGAGAGGTTGCCGATCGGGCACCTGGAGCTTCAGAAGCTTGGGCAAGTCGACCAGTGTGATGATTTGGCCTCTCACCGCGATGACTCCGAGGAAGTGCTCGCCTGCGCGAGGAACCTCGGTCAGTGGTGGCGGCATCAGGATCTCCCGAATCGCAGCGAGCGGAAAGGCGTAGATCTCGTTGCCCGCCGAAACCGCGAGCACGGGAACCGCCCCCTCTTCGCTATCCGGGTCCGGGATCAATGTCGCTCGTTGTGCTCCGGCGGTCATGCGCGCGTCTCCACCGCTAGAGGCGCGTCGGCACCCTCGAAGTACTCGGAAAAGAGCGAGGGCGCATCGAGCACCAGCGCCAGCTGCTGGTTACCCAAGTCAGCCGCTCCGGCGAAGCCACGCACCGACGACAGGCTCTCGCCAAGCGACTTGGTGATGACGTCCTCCTGTCCCACGAGCTCGTCGACGATGAACCCAAGCTCTCTGTTTCCCATCGAGCAGACGATGACAAACCGGCTATTTTGACGCCTGGCGCCTCTGATCCCGAACAATTCCCCGAGATCGCAGATCGGAAGCGTCTCGCCCCGCATGGTGATCACTTTGCGACCTTGGATGGTGCGAACATCCTGCTTCGCAAACGGGACGGCCTCGCGAACGGCGGTGATCGGAAGCGCGAAGATACGTGGGCCCACCGTAATGATGAGCGCGCGAATGATCGCTAAAGTGATCGGGAGCGTGACGGTAATCTTCGTGCCGATGCCTTGCTCGCTCGCGATCGAAACCACTCCGCCCATTCGAAGAATGTTGGTCTTCACCACGTCCATCCCGACCCCGCGGCCCGACATGTCCGTGACCGCGGTGTTGGTGCTCAGGCCGGGAAGAAAGACGAGATTCAACATGTCTTGACGTGTGAGCTCCTGGCCGGCCTCTGCGCTCAGCAGGCCCCGAGCCAGCGCCGTTTCGCGGAGCTTGTGGGCGTTCATTCCGCCGCCGTCGTCCTCGACCTCGATGATGACGTTGCTACCCTTGTGATAGGCGTTGAGCGCGAGTGTGCCTTCGGTCGGCTTGGCGAGGCGCTTGCGAGTGTCGACCGGTTCGATGCCATGATCGATGGCGTTCCTGACCAAGTGCATCAGGGGATCGGCTAGCTCCTCGACGATGAGCTTGTCCATCTCTGTGTTTGCACCCGTGACGACGAGGCGAACTTGTTTGTCGTGCTCCCTGGCTGCCTGCCGCACGATACGCCCGAATTTACTGAACACCTGGCCGAGCGGAACCATGCGTACATCGAGGATTCTGGTGCGAAGCTCGGAGAGCTGGCGCTCGAAACCGCGGCCGACGCGCTCGAGCTCTCGGAGTGATTGCCTGAACTTGGGGTCGCCGTCAAAACCTTCGACGACACGGCTCACCGCGCTTCGCACTAGGGCGAGCTCGCCCACGACGTTCATCAGGTCGTCGAGCTTGCGAATGTCCACACGAACCGAGTTGGCTAGCGAACGAAGGGACGCCTGTCCCATTTCGTCGTCAGACTGAGGCAAGACGCTTTGCGCGTCCGGAGGGATTGACGTGAGATTCGGCGGAATCGTCGGCAGGTGCGTTCGCTCCTCGATCACCTCGATCGTCCCGTACTGCCCTTCGAAGTGTGCCTTGAGCGCCGGTTCCTCCACCCTGCTGGCCAGAAGCACGACGAGCTCGATGGATTCGTCGTTGCCCCCTTCGAGGCTCGGCAAGTATGTGATGATCTCTGCATCGTCGTGGACCACGTCGCGCAGAGTCTCGATCGAGTCGTCGATCGCAGTCAGATCGAAGGTCGCGCGAAGACGATAGAGCTGCATCCCTTCCCGGATGCAGGCTCGAAGGCGATGCTCTTCATACTCCGTGAGAACGGAGAGCACGGCCGGACCAATCGCGTATCGGTCGAGCGGATCGCCCCCGTCCACGACGGGATCAGCGCCAATCGAACGGACGGCGGCGACATAGGCGTCTACACCGGGAGTTTCTTCGGGTGCCTGCGGATCATCGAGTGCCAGAAGCAGCTGAAACCGTTCAACCGAATCGAAGAGGACATCGAGCAAGGGGTCGCCGATGGACGTGCGGCCGAGTCGCAAGTCGTCTAGCAAATCCTCGAGCGCATGAGCGATCGTGCCGACGTGCTTGTACCCGAACATCCCGGCGATGCCCTTGAGGGTATGAACGCTCCGGAAGATCTCATTGATGAGCGCCGCATCGGCGCGCTCGCCCCGCTGATGGGCCTCGTCGAGCAACAGTAGGTCGCGTGACAATGCCTCGACGAGCTCCTGGGCTTCGGCCAAGAACTCCTGCTGCACGTTGTCGCGTGGATCGCTCATCCCGACACCTCGTCGCCTGGATCGAGCAGGTCTCGAATCAAGTCCCGAAGCTCGTCGACCTCGAACGGTTTCTCGAGGAAGGCGTCCGCGCCGAGCTCGGCGCCCCGCTCGGCATCCGAGCCGTCGACCCGCGTGCTGATCAGGATCCTTCGTGCACCCTGCTGTCGGGGGCTCTTCTTCATGAAGGCGAGCAGCTCGAGCCCGTTGATGTCGGGCATGTTCACATCGACGATGACCACGTCATAGGTGTTGGAGGCGAGCAGCTGGAGCGCCTCGAACCCTGTCTCCGCCTCTTGCACCCGCGAGAACCCGGCGTCCTCGAGAGCTGCGCGGACGAACGCGCGCACCGCGTTACTGTCATCGACGATGAGTGTGTGAAATGGCACCCGAAACCCCCGCGTACAGGGTAACAGAGACAAATGGGGGGAGACCCGCCCTATTCGCGCCAAAACGAGCGGGATTTCGGCTCATCGGCAGCGCAGGATGAACATGCGCACAGGCTCCGTAAGAAGCGGTGGCTGTAAATCCCCGTCTGGTGACCGTCGCGCCAGACGAGTCTGAATGCGTAATTTCCGACGGATTGGATGTCACTGAGCTCCAGGTCGCCGCCTTCCACGAACTGGATCGGACCTTCGTGACCTTGGCAGCTCGCGCAGGGACAAAATCCGCGCAACAAGTCGTGTGGGTAGACGCTCCGGTGCCCGTCGGCCCAGTCGATTTCCATGACACGAGCGCCGCGAGGGGCGCGCAGCTCCACCGGCTCGAGTGCTTCGCTCACGAGGGACGACCCTCCCAGCTGCCCGAGGCGGCCGCAGTGCGCGCACGAACGCTGACCGTTGCGTGGTTGGCGTCGAGCTCCGCGAGTGCGTCTCGAATCTCTTGGCGCTCAGGGCCGGGCCAAGCTTGCTCGGGAAACTCGGAGCTTGCCTGCACAGTCACCCAGCGACGCAGCGCTGCCGCCGATAAGACCAGTCGCCCGCCCCCACAGGCTCGACAGACGATTCCGCCTCGCGCGGCATCAAAGGACGCCGAGCGACCGGGAGCCGGCACCTTGCCGCAGCGGACACAACGATCGAGCGTTGGCGTGAAGCCCAGCAGCGCGAGTGTTCGAATCTGCAGGGAAAGCAGGCCTTCTTCGGGAGGCCCGCCCTCGTTGAGTGCGCTCAGCAGGCGCACGACCGCGTCAAACACGGCAGGCTCGGGCTCCCGGTCCGGGACGCGCTCTCGAATGACGGCCAAGGCCGCACCGGCCGCTCCAATCGCCTCGAGGCTTCTGAGGATCTGGTGGAACGAGCGATCGACCGACACACGCTCTAGATGCGCGAGCTCACCGCGGCCCGGCCGAAAGTGCGCGTTCATCAAGACGTAAGGTTGCAAGGCGCCACCAAATCGGCGTTGGCTTTTTCGCGCACCCCGGGCAAGCGCAGAAAGCTTGCCGTAGTCCTCGGTCAGCAGCGTGACGATTCGGTCCGAGTCGCGATAATCGACGGAACGCAGCAGGAGCGCTCGGCTTTGGCGGCTTCGACTTGGCACGGCAGTGCGGAGGATAGCTCAATCGGTTCGTCCTGTGCAGGTGCGCGCCGCACCAGGGAAAAGGTAGCCACGATGATCGCGAAAAGCGCCGCAGTCATGATCGCCAGCACCAAAGCGCCGTACCTGCGACTGCTGTGCACCGTCGCTAGCGGCGCGGGAGGTAGAGCCTGCGGTTGCTCGGAGTCGAAACGGGCAAGGACTTCGTCTGCGTCGATATCGACCGCGGTCGCATAGGCTTTGATGAAACCACGAACGAACACACCGCTCGGTAGTTCTTCGAAACGATCCTCCTCGAGCGACTCTAGTGTCCGGCGCGGGATGCGAGTGGTGCTCGAAACCTCTTCGATAGAAAGACGACGCATCTCGCGCTCGGTCTTCAGAAAGTCGCCGATTGAATCGCGCCTCATCGTGAGTCCTCGAGCAGTGTCTGACACATTCGTCCGTCGTTCGAGTAGGGGTCGAGCTCCACGCAGCGCTCCAAGTCGGCGACCGCATCTCGCCGGTGGCCCAAACGAGCGCGCACCTCTCCGCGCAGCCGCCACGCGCCCTGAAGCTGCACACTCTTCGAACAGGACGCATCGGCCCCGAGTGCACTCACCAAAGCGCGCTCCGCGTCTTCGAGCTGCTGCAGATGCCAGAACGCTCGACCCATCGTGTAGTAGCCAACGCAGAATCGCGGTTCTATGCGGATCGCCTCCATCGTCGAATTCACCGTCTCCTGATATTCCTCTAGGTGAAACTGTGCCAGCCCGAGGTTGCCCCACGCAAGATGTGGAGCTGTGTTCAGTTCATCATTTGCGGACTGTCGAAGCACGACCACGGCCTCGTCATAGCGGCTGAGCTCCATCAAGCAGAGACCGTAGATATTGCGAGCCTCCGCCAGAGTCGAACCGCCGCTTTGCTGCTTCTCGAGAAGCTCAATCGCTGTGGCCAAGTGTGGCTCCGCACCCGAGTAGCTTCGGCGTTCCATCTGGATGAAACCGAGAAGGAGGTGGGCTTCGGCATTATTGGGATCGAGGTCGAGCGCCTTGCGCAGGTGTTCAATGGCGCCCGCCGTCTGTCCCTCGTCCCGAAGACTGGCCGCAAGCTGAAACTCGCGGTACGAGCGCTCCCCGTCTGGCGTTCCCGCCTCCGACGTCGTTACGCACCCCATCGCCAGGCAGGCCAGCCAAATCACTCCCCATTTGCGAACCACGGGATGGGTCTACTTAGTGGCCGGAGCCCGGTCAAGAAGGGGTGTCGGATTACCGACAGCTCAGGCCGTGCCGAACGTCCTCTTTGAGAGCGAGCAGCACATGAAGCTGACGAAGGGCTGACGCATCGCTGATGGTGATCGTTTGATCACCCACCGAGAGATAGTCGCGATCGCGAAGCTGACCCACCACTGCTTTGACCTGATCTAGCTCGAGTGCAGTCCTGGTGGACAATTCGAGCGGTGAGAGCTCGAGAGGCCCCTCCTGGGCTGCATCGGCTGCGCGCAGAAGCGTGTTCAGTACCCGGATCGTCGGATCGGGCAGCAGAAAATTCTCGATCTGCTCCTCGCTTTGCTGCAAGCGTCGGATGAGTTGTTGCGTGACACGCTCGCCCAGCTCCGGCCGCCGGCGCACCAAGGCGCGAAACGTATCTCTTTCGATAACTAGTGCGCTCACCGGTTCGACGGCTTGCGCTGTAGCGGTGCGATGTGCCCCTGGGAGCAGTGCTTCTTCACCCACTATCTCCTCCGCTCCGTATAGGCCAATGCTGCGTTCGACCCCGCGCGCGCGTTTGAACAACTGCACCCGTCCCTCGCGAATAAAATACAGCTCGGTGGCTGGCGCCCCTGCATAGTAGAGGGTCGCTCCCGCAGAGAAGCTGCGATAGTACCCGTCGATTCCATACTCCTGGCCCGAATCCTCCATCCGGCTTGATTACCCCAGGAGGCGTAAGACCCGCAACCGCTATTGTGCGAGATGGCAGGCTACTTCGTGCCCGCACTCGATGGCCCGAAGCGCCGGAACCTCCCGATCACAAAGCCCTTTTTCGGCGATCGGACAACGCGGGTGGAACGCGCAGCCGCTCGGCGGATCGAGGGGGCTCGGAACATCACCTTCGAGCAGCAGTCGCCGTTTGCGCGCCGTGGGGTCGAGCTCGGGGGCCGCGCTCAGAAGAGCCTCAGTGTAAGGATGACGCGGGCGCAAGTAGATCTGCTCGGACGTCGCCAGCTCGACCACGCGCCCCAGGTACATGACCGCAACGCGACGGCTCACGTGCTCCACGAGGTGCAGGTCATGAGCGATGAACAAGTAACTCAGCCCGAGCTCATCTTGAAGATCGCCAAGCAAGTTGACGATCTGGGCTTGAATGGAAACGTCCAGCGCACTGACCGGTTCATCGGCGACGATGAAGCTCGGAGAAACCGCAAGAGCCCGCGCGATACCGATGCGCTGTCGCTGTCCACCCGAAAACTCGTGCGGATAGCGACGCATCTGCTCGGGGCGCAACCCCACGCGATCGAGCAGAGCGGCGATGCGCTGCTCCTCTTCAGAGCCAGAGCTCACCTTGCCATGCACGCGCAGCGCTTCGGAAAGCGCCGCCCGCACGGTCATGCGCGGGTTCAGCGAGCTGTATGGATCCTGAAAGATGATCTGCATCTTGCTTCGAAAGGGTCGCAATGCGGACTGCGACAACTCAGTGATGTCCTGCCCTTCGAAATAGATGCGTCCGCTCGTCGGATCCTGGAGGCGCAGCAACATGCGGCCGAGCGTGCTTTTGCCGCAGCCCGATTCGCCGACCAGGCCCAGGGTTTCGCCCGGCATCACTTCCAAGCTCACGCCGTCGACGGCGCGAAGCTCCGCATGCCCACGCCCGATGCCCCGTGAAGGACCACGGAACGACTTGCGCAGCGATTCAGCGCGAACGATCGCTTGCTCGCTCACACCGACACCTCCGCACGAAAGCAGGCGACCTCGGACTCATCGAGTTGCTGCAGGGCAGGCTCCTCGACCCGGCAGAGCTCGGTCACCAAATCGCAACGGTCCTGAAAACGGCAGCCGCTAGGCAGCTGGCGAAGGTCGGGAACGATCCCCCGAATGGTAGGCAATCGTTCCCCGCGATTGCGCGCGCTCGGCAGGCTGCGAAGCAGGCCGCGTGTGTAGGGGTGTCGCGGTGACTGAAAGAGAACCTTGGTTTCCGCCTGCTCGACTATCTTTCCCGCGTACATCACGGCGATCTCGTGCGCGAACTCGGCCATCACGCCGAGATCATGACTGATGAAGACGATACTCATGCCGAGCTCCTCTTGAAGCGAACGAAGCAAGTCCAGGATCTGCGCCTGAATCGTCACGTCGAGAGCCGTCGTTGGCTCATCCGCGATCAAGAGGCGAGGCTCGCAGGCAAGCGCCATCGCGATCATTGCGCGCTGCCGCATGCCTCCTGAAAGCGTATGCGGATAGGAGTCGATGCGCTCGGAGGGCGCCGGGATGCCGACCAAGTCAAGGAGCTCGATCGCGCGGGCCTTTGCGGCGCGCCGGCTCACGCTTCGGTGCAATCGAATCGCTTCGACAATTTGCGACCCAACCGTGTACACCGGATTGAGCGAAGTCATCGGTTCCTGGAAGATCATCGAGATGTCATTGCCTCGCAGGCTTCGCATCTCCGACTCCGGCAGCTGCAAGACGTCGCGCCCGTCGAACAGAGCCTCGCCCCCTTCGATGAAACCGGGCGGGCTCGGGATCAGGCGCATGATCGAGAGGGAGGTCACGCTCTTCCCGCAGCCGCTCTCGCCAACGATGCCGAGCGTGCGACCGGCGAACACGTCAAACGACACGTCGTCGACGGCTCTTAGATAACCTTCATCCGTCTCGAACGCCGTGACCAAGTGACGCAGGCTGAGCAGCGGTTCCGTCATGCGGCGTTACCTTAGCACCAGTGGAGAAATGCTGGACTTTTCATGGGCACGGAGCGAACTCGATCGACATACCGGGGCCGGGCGTCTTGCCGAAACGCACCCGGCGGGACATGCGGGATTCACCGAAATCGACTTCACCCGAACCGATGTATCGGCATCGTTGACCTGATCTACGAAGCGTACGTTGGTCGGAAACGACTGGCCGTCGACCTCGATGTATTCGTCGTAGCTTGCCTCCCAGCGCGTCTCGCCGCTCGGCGAGCGTTCGATCGGATCGTCGAAGCGTCAGTCGCTGCTCCGCGGGCGGCTTGCCGAGGTCTTCTTCGTGTACGGAGAACGAAACTTCCTGACTGGTTCCGTCCGCAGCGACCAGGGTCACGACGTAGCGCCCGTCACGGCACTCCATCGACTGCGGCGGTCGCGTCGATCACGGGCGTATCGCCCGTGAGGAGACGAAGCACATTCTCCGCATCGACGGAGATCCCCAAGAGGCGCGCGATGTTCTCGGAACAGGTTGGCCCGTGAAGAAACGTGCCTTCGCGCAAATCGGTAAGCTGAAAGCTCTCGCCGTCACTCGTGAGCACGGCCGCTGGACCGACCTGCGTCATCACGTCGAAGCGAACTCGGTCCGGGTCGCTGCAGAAACATCAGAACCGTGCCGCGAATCCGTCCATTACGCGCCCACTGGGTCACTCGCGCTTCAGCTCGGATCGTCTGCCAGCCTGCCTGCCGCTTGCTGTGGTCATCGAGCGCCTTGCCTGCGTCTGTGCGCATCTGAAGCGGACAGGCCGGAGCAGACTTGCAGCCCGCGATGGCCGAGCGAGAGAAGAAGCGACGCGGTGAGGCACGCGCGCGTCACTACTGAAGTGGCGCTCCCAGGTCGATCCATTCCTCGACGACCTCGATGCGCGCCTCGCCAATCGAGCCTCCAAGCGGCATTCGGTCCCCACAGGTCTGCATGTTGCGCATTTTCTGAACCATGATCGAGCCCGCAGAATTGAACGGAACGACGATTGTGCCGAAGCCCGCACAGTCGCCTGGGTCGGCGGCCAATGCATCGACGACCGCCGGGTACGAATCGCTAGCCCAATTGCTGGTGTCCATCAGATCGACGCCGCTCATGTCCAGCGCCGCTAGGCCAAGAGGACTTGCACCACCGGGGATGACTCCGCCCTGGGGATTGTTCGGATTTTGGTCGATATTGCCGTTCGCCGGCGCGTGGCAAATGAGGCATTCGGTGAACATGATGCCGAAGTAGATCTCGTCCCAGACCGGAGCGGGCAGCTCGCCCGGGCCACCATAGATACAGATCTCCTCGTCGACTCTCTGACAGGGCTGGAGCTCAAGCGCTGCGGAGGGCGGAATCTCGGTGCGTGCGATTACGGGTGCCTGACAGGCGAGCCAGTTTCGAACGACCTCCCTCCCCTCATCGGAGTCGATCGAAGGCAGCTCGTCGGCAGCGCCCGGGACGATCCGCATCGGGCGTGCGAATCCAAGGCGTGTTGTTGCGAACTCTTTGACCGGCGGCACCGGGCGGCATCGTGCCGGAGCGGATTTCTTGGATCATTCCCTCTGCCCAGTTGTTCACCTGGTTTTGATTGTCGTGCAGACCCCTGAGACGCATGCAGTAGGCGGAGCCGGTTTGGCCGCCTTCGCAACTCTCGATCGGCTGCGCACAAGCTTGGATCCTCCGTCTGGTCGGTGCAGGCGAGGGCCACGTCGAAATTCAAGTCCCGCTGGAACCCCAAGACGGTCACGCTCCGACAGCAGCGGGCGCATGACAGAAGGAGCCATCCCCGCAGGTCGACTGAACGAGCGCCTGCCCTTCGTACATCGGCAAGCCGTCGGTCTCGCGATACACGATGTCGAATGCTGCGGGCCCATTGAATCTGGTCGCCGCTCGGGAGTCTTCCCATCGAGGTTGCATTCGCCCAGGTCGCGCTTGCATCCGACGAGGGTCGTGAGGCCGAAACCCATCGCAAGGACTAGCAGAGAGCGAGAGTGAGTTCGGTCGCCAAGCATACGAGCGGGAAATTGCGTCTGATGTCTCGCAGAGTCAAGCGAGTTGCGGGCGAGCGCCTAGGCGGCAGGTCGCAGGTGTTCCAGGCGGTCGCGGAGCTTCTGGCGGGCCCTGACCTCGAGCTGGCGCACTCTCTCTTTGCTCACGCCCATTTCCCGGCCGAGAGCTTCCAGCGTGCAGGGCTCATCGGAAAGGATGCGCGCTTGGACGATTCGCTGCTCGCGATCGGTCAAGCTCTCCATGGCGGATTCGAGCGCCTCACGGACATGGTGAACTGCCTCGAAGCGCGCTACCGACTCTTCGGGCGTCGGCTGCTTGTAGCTCATGCGCTCCATTGCGGTGGGCGCATCGGTCACGCTCGCGTCAAGAGAAAGGTCACCGCGTGCCAGCAGTGGCCAAAGCTGCTTGGCTCGCGTCAGCGGCATCCCGCTTTCTTCGGCAAGCGCCTGAGGCGACTCGACGGCCTTGCGCCGAAACGCGCGCATGGCGCGACGCTCCGTGCGGGTCGTTCCCAGCCGAACGATCCGGTAGGATCGTACGACGTAGTCGCGAATCTCAGCGCGGATCCAATAAGCCGCATAAGTGATCAGTCGGCACTGCTTGTCCGGATCGAACTTCGATGCGGCCTTCAGGAGCCCAAGGTTGCCCTGCTGAACGAGATCCTCGAGCGGGACCCCCCAGCGCCGATACTCGCGCGCGATGGCGATGACGAAGGGCAAGCTCGATTCGATCAAGTGAACGCCTGCCGACTCGTTGCCGTCGGCCCAGCTCTGGGCGAGCTCACGTTCGGTTTCGGCATCGAGGATCTCGACCCGCTTGAGGGAAGCGCGGTATCGGTCCAGTGCGGTCGCCGTGATTGTAGTCGACATGGTTGGGCGCCAAATGCACTAACCGTGCCGAACGACGAAAGGGCGAAAATGAATGCAAATTCACTCTTCTTCTGGGCCTCGCCGCGGCGTTTTGCCACATTTGGCAGCCTGTTCGCCGCGGCGGCAGGCGCAAGCTTGTCACCCGTGGCGCAAATCCCGCGGATGCCCAAATACACTGGATTTCTCCATGGCTACTTTGCCCAAGGGGTCAGTTATGCTAGTTTCGGGGCGTGGAAGTCGTCCTTCGCAAAGTAGGCCGCAATTCAGGTCGCGCCGTCGTGGGGCGTCTATTGCGTCCACCTCGAAAGGGCTCGGTCGTGGTCATCGAGTTTGCAGATGGTCTCCACGAGTACGTCACCACACCCGTGAAGCGCGTCCTTCAGCTCTGCGGCGAAGACGGGCTGGACACCTATTACCTGCAGACGGCAAACAGCCGCTACCGCCTCGAGGTTCGTTCGAGCGAATCAGGCGTGGTCGATCAGCCGGTCGCGAACTGAGCCGAGCTCTGTAACAGCTCGCCGAGCTTGCCGACGAGCTGGTCGAGCACGGTTTGAAGCCGTGCGAAGTCTTTCGCCTTTATTTCGCTAGTGTGCTCGTCGACGTAGAGCGCGCGGTTGAGCTCGATCTGAAGAGCGTGCTGTCCTCGCTTGGGGGCTCCGTAGCGTGAGGTCGTCCAGCCACCCCGATACGGGTCATCGTGCTTGACGCTCAGGCCGGCCGCGCGGAAGTGCGAGTCGACTAGATCAATAATGCGCCCATCGGCGGTCGAGCGTCCACGCGTGCCGGGCACGACATCGGCGCGGTGAACCTGTCCGCCACCAATCATTCGACGGCCGGAGGACGGCATCGAGTGAGCAGCAAGGACCAGCACTCGACCATGCTGTTCGCGGATCTGCGTTGCGGCATCGCGCAGCGCCTGGTGGTAGGGCTCGTAGAAGAGGTCGAGCCTCCTGCTGAACTGCTCGATCGTGAGTGGCGTTCGAAGTAGCGGCGTCCCATCAGTTCTGGCACGCCAAACGACGCCTCGCGCGGGAATGTGACGCCCTCGCGGATGCCTCGGCACGGCGGCCGAGTCGACCTCGTCGGGACCACGGTTGAGATCCACGACGTACCGCGACACGCGCGACACCAGAAGGGTGGCGCCATTCTCAGGCGCGCGCTGGTAGAGCTGGTCGACGTAGATGTCGGAATCGCGCAACACGGCCAGCGGTGTCGCCTCAATTTCGGATTCGACTTCGGGAGGCACCTGCAAGCCCGAGTGCGGCACCTCCACGAGCACGGGACTGGGACTCGTCACTGGGCGGGTTAGCTCGACGTAAGACACAGGCGGCTCAGGCGCTAAACGATTCTCGGAACGGCATCTGCGAAGGACTCACCTTGGTCCGAACCAGCCCACACGCAAGCCCCAGATAGAGCGCTCGGTACGCTGGCTCTAGATCAGCGCCCGAACCGCTCTGTCTCGCCAGGATGCCGCCAAGCGTCGTATCCCCCGAAATCGAGTCCAACACACTCACCCAGCGCCGGTCCATGCGGAATGTCTGAAGCGGCAGTCCTTCGTCGCTGCGCTCGAGCACTCTCTCGCGAAGCGGATCGAGGACCGACTCGATCTCCTCGAGGTGCGCCTCATTCGCGGCATCTCGAATTAGCTCGAAGGGGTCCAGCCCGATAGGGAAGGTTTCCTCATGGCTGCGAGCGCCGCGGACGAAGGCCCACTCACCCCGGCGCCATCGGAACGACTCCATCAAGCGCCCACGTACCTGATCGCCAATCGCTCGGAACAGTTCTACCGGGCGCAGAATCCCAAGGCCCACGAGCGCATCGCCAAGACGCCCGCCGTGTTTGGGCAAGAGCGCGAGTGCCATTTCGATCTCCATTCGCAGACACTGCCCGGTCGCGACGAGGTACTCTCCGAGAAGCTCAGACTTGTCGGTCGACGCCACGAACTCGGGCCTCCCGTCGACAAAGTAGATCTTCTTGCGCCTGTTGCGTTGCCAGAGGTGGAGAACGCCCGTCTGCTGCCGCGCGACGATTTCGTAGAAGACTGGCAACAGAGTCGCCGCCCGAAGCTGACCCTGTTTCTCGGCCTGCGCGAGCTCCTCGAGCTTCCATTGAAGCCCAGGCGAGGTGACGAAGCGCGTGAGCTCGGGAAGGCGGGATGGATCGAGGTACGTACCGTCGGCCTTCGAGATCTTGCTACTACGGCTGTCAATCACGCCTGTGGTGAGGAGCTGAATGAGGCGCGGATAGCTCATCGGCCCCATGACGCTTCCGTCCGGCAGTTGCACCCGGTAGATCGTGGGCGAGGTGACGGCCTGCGGCCCGATCAGCTCCTGGCCAGCTTGATGCATGAGGTCGCTGTCCACCAAAGACGGCATCTCCGCCTCCGGTAGATGAACTTCGGGAGCCTCTCCCTCGATCAGGTTGAGCTGAGATAGAAGACGGGCGACTCGATCGGGGCCATGCCCCATCCCGCGGCGCCGCATGACCTCCGCACAGGCCTCGGAAAAGGCGCCCGCGCTCGGCCGCTCCTTTGGATCGCGCTGAAGCCCCCGAAGCACGAGCGCTCGAATGTCCTGAGGGATGCGTCGTTCACAGCGAGCCAGCACTCGAAGGTCCGCGTCTCGAATCTGCAGCAAGACGTTCAGCTCACTCTCACCCTGAAACAGAGGTTCCCCGATCAGCATCTCCGCCAAGACGGTCGAGAGCGTGAACACGTCACTCTTGCCACTGAGCTCCTTACCGAGCACTTGTTCAGGAGACATGTACCCAAGCTTGCCGCGCACCTGACCGTCCTCCGTCGTCGGCGCGCGGCTTCGTACGGTGGCGATGCCAAAGTCGGTCAGCTTCACGTGCCCAGTGCGACTTAGAAGAATGTTCGCCGGGCTCACGTCGCGATGGACGAACTCCAGGGACTCGCCCTTCTCGTCGGACGCATGGTGGGCGTACTCGAGGGCCTGGGCCGTTTGATAGGCAATGTGCAGGGCTACGTCCCAGGGAATCGGCGAGTCTGGGGGCGCTGCGCGCAGCAAGCGACTGACGTTTGAGCCGTCGACGAGCTCCATGACGAGCACGAGGTCATCGCCCATCGTGCCAAAGTCGAAGACCTGAACGATGTTGGGGTGCTCCAGGAGCGCAGCAAGCCGCGCCTCGTCGATGAACATCCAAACGAAGTCGGGATCGCTCGAAAACTGCGGAAGAATGCGCTTGAGGGCCACGCGCTTCTGAAAGCCATGCAGACCCTCACGACGCGCAACGAAAACCTCGGCCATCCCCCCCGCCGCCAGGCGACGCTCGATGTGGTACGGCCCGAGCAGCGGCCGTTCTTCGCTCACACATCCCTCCGTAAGTGACCGACCCCTCCATCATAGGGGGCTCGGGCACCTGCTGTCAGCTTACTCCACGTTTCAGCCAGAGCGGAAGACTTGGGGCTTGCCTTTGTTCCTGCTTATCATTGAGTTTGCCCACTAGTTACGGGGGAACGATGGGGATTGTTCGAAAGGCATCGCGCACTAAGAAATCGACGGATCCCCTTCTCGGGAAGGTCGTTGCTGGTCGATATCGACTGGAATCACTGCTCGGCGAAGGGGGGATGGGTGTCGTCTATAGAGCACGGCACGTGCTCATCGATCGCGTTGTCGCGCTTAAACTAATTCGCCCGGACCTTCGCGGCGAAACGCACTTGCGCGCCTGGATGGTGCGCGAGGCGCGCGCAGCGAACCGAGTCGACCACGCGCACATCGTCGACATTCACGACGTTGGTGAAACTGAAGACGGCGAGCTCTACCTGGTGATGGAATACCTCGTCGGCGATTCGCTCTCGTCACAGATTGCGAAAGGACCGATGCCGATCGCCCGTGCGGTCGACATCCTCGAACAGATGACGGCGGCGCTCGCGCGCGCACACGATCTCGGCGTCGTTCATCGCGACCTCAAGAGCGACAACATCATGGTCACCGCCCGCGGTGGTCGAAAAGATTTCGTGAAGATCTTGGACTTCGGTCTGGCTGCGCTGACGCGTGACCCGCGACTCGCTCCCAAGGGCGCGGTCTTCGGAACGCCAGAGTACATGTCGCCAGAACAGGCGCGAGGTGAAGACGCGGTATCGTCGAGCGATCTCTATGCGCTCGGCGTTCTTTTCTTCGAGATGCTGACGGGGCGGCTACCGTTCCGTTCTGGCGACCGCGACGAGCTGCTCGACATGCAGCGAATGGCCAGGCCGCCGAGCCCAAGCAAGTACCGCGCCGACATTCCGGAGCAGGCCGAGCAAATCATTCTGAAGCTGCTCGAGAAGAAGCCCGAAGACCGCTTCCGCGACGGACACCATCTCAAAGAAGAGCTCAAAGAGATGCAGCGCACCCTTCCCTCGCGGGAATGGGACCAGCCGACGGACCTGGCTCCAGTGGCACCACCACCGCCGCCACCGGCACAGACGCCTGGAGTGGTCGAGTGGAGCCGAACTGCGGCAAACTTCCTTCGCGCCGTTGCGCGGGCCTACCCCGATGGAAACGCGCCAACCGAAGTGCAAGGCGCATCGGACCAGATTTGGGAGCTCGCGTCACGAGCATCCAGGCTCGAAGGCGAGCTCGAAAGTCATTCGAAGAAGCTCGAGACGATCGAAAAGCGCGGCCGGGCGCTGCGCGCTGAAATCGGACGTAAGGTGGAAGACCTCGCCGGCGAGGAATCACGCGCGCTGCGTGACGCATCCACGGAGCGCGACTCTCTGAGCCAGCTGATTCTGAAGCGCAAGCGCGCCAAGCGCGCGCATCAGGCGGCCGAGGCCGAGGTGAAGCTGGCAGGCAACAACATCGAGCGAATCCGTCGCGGCCACGAAGCGCTGGGCGCTGCCGCGGCCCAGTGCGAAGTTCTCAAGAACGTCGCGCGCGACTACGAGCGCCGCGCGCGCACCAAGGAAGACACCGCCGCAGAGCGCCGCAAACAAATCGAAGACCTCCGCGCTCAGCTGAAGCGATACAGCGAGGCCCTCGAAAACGATCTCCAAACCGGTCGCGAGCGAATCGCAAACCGAGTTCGCGAGGCGCTGAACTACGAGAACGCCTTCGGCACCGCCTCGAGCTTGCTGCTCGATCATCTGCGCGACAAGCCAGAATGCCGAGAGCTGCTCGAAGACATCGACAAGAGCCGCAACGGCAAGGATCCGGACGACAAGCCCTCAGAGCTGCAAGAGTTGATGGAAAAGCACGTCGCTGCTCGCTGAACTGTAAGAACCGGGGCGCGGGAAAACGCGATCGGCTGCGAAGCTCCGTGCGGCATCTAGCCGCTCCCGCGGGGACTTCTCAGCGCCGGCACCGACGCTCACGCTGGCACTGATACTGACCCTGTCACCAAGGTCGACGCTCCCACTGACTCCCGGAAGGTCGTACCGCCGTGCCCCGGTTCTCCAGGCAGTCGTGAGCTCTTAGTAGCCGAGGTCGGACTCGAACCGACACATCCAAAGGATACCGGATTTTGAATCCGGCGCGTCTGCCAATTCCGCCACTCGGCCAGAGCGGCCGGTCTTATAGCAGGCCGCGGCAAACGTGCATTCCCTACTCGAGGAGGCGCGGCCCCGTGGACGACGCAGCGCATCGACTTTTCGGGGTGGTTTCGCTAGGCTCCGGCGCAGATCTGGAAGGGGCTCGATTTATGACAAGGACCGCGATTCTGGGGCTGGGGCATTACGTGCCCTCGAAGGTCGTCACCAACGACGATCTAGCGAAGATGTTCGATACGAGCGACGAGTGGATCCAACAGCGGACCGGCATCAAGGAGCGTCGATACATCGAGGAAAGCGGCATCGGGGCAAGTGACCTCGCGGTACCTGCGGTCAAGATGGCATGCGAAAACGCCGGGATCGACGTGTCGGAAATCGACGCGATCATCTTCGCCACCCTCTCGCCCGACTTCAACTTCCCCGGCAGCGGCTGTTTCCTAGGCGACAAGCTCGACCTCGCTGGCGTTCCCGCCCTCGACGTGCGCAACCAGTGCAGCGGTTTTCTCTATGGGCTGCAAATCGCAGACGCCTGGATTCGCTGCGGCATGTACAATCGGGTTGCGCTGGTCGGCGCCGAAGTTCACTCGACCGCTCTCGACTTCAGCGACGAAGGCCGGGACGTGACCGTTCTGTTCGGCGATGGTGCGGCCTGCGCCATCCTCGGGCAGACCGAGGACGAGAACAGAGGCCTCATCGACGTGGAGGTACACGCGGATGGAAGCGGTGCGAAGGAGCTTTGGCTCGAAGCGCCGGCGAGCGCGTACATTCCGCGCCTGACGCACGAGATGATCGACAACAAGACGGTGCACCCCGCGATGAATGGGCGCAACGTGTTCCGCTGGGCGACCGCGAAGATGCCCGAGGTCAGCCTTTCGGTCTTGGAACGCAACGGCATCTCAATCGATGAGCTGGATCTCATGGTCCCCCATCAGGCCAACAAACGCATCAACGAGTTCGTTTCGCAGAAGCTCCAAATCGCGCCCGAGAAGGTAGTCCACAACATCCAGAAGTACGGGAACACCACGGCCGCTTCGATTCCGCTCGCGCTCAGCGAGGCAGTGCAGGAAGGCCGGGCCAAGAAGGGCGACCTGATTCTCATGCCTGCTTTTGGTGCTGGTTTTACCTGGGGTGCCGCACTTCTGCGGCTCTAGTCCATGTCGTCCAAGGCCGATCGCGTGGCCGTCGTTCTCAACGGCAACGCCAGACAGGTCACCGACGATCTAGTCGAGAGCTTCGACCAACTAGTCGGGAGCGGCGATCTGTTTCTTTCGCGGAGCTTGGACGAAGCACATCGAATCACGGCCGAAATCGTCGAAGCCGGCTATCCCGTCGTGCTGACCGGAGGTGGCGACGGCACGTTCGTGCAAATGGTCACCTCGATCAGCAGAGAGGCTCGCAGCCGAAACCAGGAGCCACCCATCTTCGGTCTTCTCAAGCTCGGGACGGGCAACTCGCTGGCCTGGGCGCTTGGTGCTGGAACTTCTCGTAAGGGGGTGTTCGCCGACTTGGCTCGGCTAAATCACGACAGCGCCCACAAGGACATGCGTCTGATCGAAGCGCAGGGCCTACTCACGCCCTTTGCCGGCGCAGGCTTCGATGCGCTCGGCCTCAAGCACTTCCACGAAGTCCGTTCCGTCCTTCGTCACCTACCCTGGGTCGGCAAGCGCGTGACCGGTGCGATGTCCTACGCGATTTCGATTCCGATGCTCACGATTCCCGAGCTCGCACTCCGCCCGGCGATGGAAGTTCGGATCGTCAACCGAGGAGCCGCCGAACGTCTCGACCAGAACGGCAGCCCGAAGGGTCTACCGATCGGGGACGGCGAAATCATCTTCGAAGGACCGTGCATTGCAGCACTCGTGTCGACGATTCCGTACTGGGGATTCGGAGTGCGGGTATTTCCGTTCGCCGAGAACCGCCCGCCCGATCGATTCTGCCTCCGTGTCGTCGCGACGAGCCCACTGCATGTCGCTGCACACATGCTCAGCGTTTGGAGGGGCACCTATCGGCACGAGAATTTGATCGATGTCTACGCCGACGACGTCGAGTTCCAGTTCGATAAGCCAACCGCCATCGAAATCGGCGGTGATCCCGGTGGAATGACGGAGTCCATGCGAGCTCGACTTCACCCCGATCCGGTCAAGCTCATCGACTACCGCACCCCCTAGGCACAATCTGCCCAAAAAAAGCGGATTTTTGTTAACTCCCTCTCAATGGAGCTGTAATAATACATAAATACCAATGGGGGAACGGAAGCACTGGATCATCTTTGGGGCCGTCTGCGCGAGTATTGCGTTCGTCGCGTTCGGGGCCGCGTCTGCCGAGTCGATCGAAGGATCGGTCCGGGGGAGCAGCTTGGACACGAGCTCGGACTCCAATCAGAAGAACTACTACTGGAAGGTTTGGAACGGCGCGCTGCCCGAGCAACGCGAGATCGACGATCACGGTGACGTGATCGCAGTCTTGACCGGCAAGTTCACCGGGCCACCGATCGGCTGCAAGTTCGCCTTTCGCGGAGGAGGGCTCAGTCCCTCGACAATCGTTGCGCGCTCCGGAACCACGATTCGCGTCGAGAACCGCGACGCGTTCACGCACGAGCTTTCGGTCGAGGGGCTTGCGGGGTTCGCGCCGCTCGAGGCCGGTCCCGGCAAAGCTCGGGTGATCAACGTTCCTGCCGGTGGGCCATGGGAGCTGGGTGACCGAATCTACGGACACATCGAGGGCTACCTGCATTCGATGCGAGAGCTGGTTGCATGTGGCGCAGTCGACGCGAACGGGAAGTTCAGCTTCGAAGACGTTCCGCCCGGTCCTTACTCGCTGAGAATTCTACGCGGGTCTAAGCAAGTCGCGTCGCGTCGCATCACGTTGCCTTCCGGTCGAGCACTTCAGATTGACCCGCTCACCATGAGGAATGGTCGGGAGAAGTAACCGATGTTGTCACGTCTTTGGTATCTCGTTCTAGCTTTGGCCGTTGGGGGAGCCCTCGCGGGCGCCTTCTTGAACAAGTCTGCGGCCAGTCGGGAAGCCGAGTACCAGCTCGAAGAACAGTTGCGCCGGGATCATGTGGAAGCCGAGCTCTGGCAGCGCCTCGACGCGCGACTTCGACTGGACGCCTTGGCATCCGTTGCGGTCGATTCCGAGGTTCGCCAGACACTACGAAGCTCTAGCGGGCACCTGGGCACGCCGGGAACAAGCACCCGGAAGCGCCTTAGCCAGAAACTCGCTTCTCTCAACACCAAGCTCGAAGAGGGCGAGGGAGACCTGGTCTTTGCGGTCGACCTAGAGGGCGAAGTCGTGGCTACTCTCGACAAAGACGACATGGATTCAACGCGTCTCGACAAGATGCCGCTCGTTCAAGACGCGCTCCGCGGATTCATGCGAGACGACGTCTGGGTCTACAACGGAGAGGTCTACCGCATGGCTGCGCGCCCTGTTTTCGACGGCGGACGATACGTCGGCGCCGTGGTGCACGGGATGGCGATCAAGGACGGGCTTGCCAAGCGTCTCGCCAGCAAGCTGCCAAACGCAACGGTGGTGTTCTTCTTTCGTGATCGACTGATCGCATCTCACGTCGGGGGAGCTAGGGCGCCGAGCAGCGCCGAGCTCAAGGCCGGGCTCACAGCGGCGCTGACCCAAATGCGGAACGGCGAAGGCTCAGTCGAAATCGCCGAACGTTCTCGCGCGATTGCTGCGTTGGTCCGAGGTGAGGCGGCGCACGCGGAGGTCGGCTACATCATCGGCCGCCGAGGTAGCACAGTAGGGCTCGGCGGGCTCTTCGCGAACACCTTCAAGGAAGACGTCGCTTCGCTTCCCTGGCTGATGGTCATCGGCATTCCGCTGCTGCTCCTCCTTCTGGGCTTGGCCCTGCTCTATGTGGAGCACGACAAGGGCGTCTTGATCCTACGAAAGACCAGCGAAAGCCTCGCGAAAGCAGAGCTAGACAGCCTGCCGGCGGGTCAGCTTCGACGCCACTACAGGAAGATTGCCGAGAACCTCAATGCGGCGCTGCGTGCCGGCGTCGGTTTCAAAGAAGACGCAGCAAAGCGCGCTTCGGTCGACCTCGACCAGATCCTGAACACCACGCGCGACGGCTCGAATGCGGGGTACTTTGGAGTCTCCACCGAAGCGCCTACAGCTAAGCAGGCGGCGCCCATCCACGGCACGCCCGCGAAGACGCCGCGGATGGCAGCGATTGAGACCGCAGCGGTCGACGGTGTACTTCCGGCACCACCGGAGGGCGTTCCTACGGCTCGACCGCAAATCGATGCGCCCACGGCGCGTCCGGCACGATCGCCTTCCTCGCGCCCTAAACGCGCGCCGTCATCTTGGCCGAATCGTTCAACGTCCTCCCGGCACGCCGCTGCGGCGACTGTTCGACACGCCGAAGAGCCGATGGCGTCAGAAGTGAACGATCCACCGACACGACCGAATGCGGTCGTAGACTCGTACGCGGAATACGACGGCGAGACCGAGGAGTCGACCCAGGTCAAGCATGTGCCGCAGGAGCTCATCGAGGCTTCCGCGCCTGCCTTGCATGGCGAAGATGTGCACTTCCGCGAAGTATTCGAGCAGTTCCTCGAAACGCAGAAGAGCTGCGGCGTATCGGTGACCGGTCTCACATTCGACAAGTTCGTGCGCAAACTTCATGCGGCGCGTGACCAGGTCATGAAGCGCCACAATGCGCCTTCGGTGCGATTCACGGTGTACGTGAAAGAAGGCCGCGCGGCGCTCAAGGCCAGCCCGGTCAAACTCTGAGTTGACCGGCGGGAAGCTCGGCTCTACCTTCCACTACAGTCCCTCTGTCGTTGCAGGTGAGGAAGGAGTAGTGAATCCCTGACTAGGTCGATTAGGGTGCTTCAGCGTGCGTGGTGTGCGGACCCGGCTAGCGTCATCGGGGGGCCTAAAGCGTACGAAATCCGCTCCCACCTACTAGTAAATTGTAGGGGTTCGACTCAACATTAGTTCCCACGGCAACGACGGTCAGGACTGTCTTATGGGGCCCCGCCAAGTCGACGTTCGCGTCGTCCGCGGGGCTCCGGGGCTTAAGGGGGGTCACAGCGGCAGCTGGGCACGGCCTGGGCAAATCACTTAGGCTGTAGCCATGAGGATTGGGGGGCTTGTTCTGCTGGGCGTACTGCTATGCGGCTTGGCGGCCTGGGTGACGCGCGAGGCCGAGGAGACAACTGCGTTCGGACTCAGCGGTGAACCTGGTCGGATCGCCAGAGATGCACCCGAGCGCGCGGAGAAGGTCCTGAAGGTGCTCGAGTCGGCAAACGATCACAACAATCGTCTCAAGCAGATGGACCAGCAGCTGTTCGGGGAGAACGCGCACTAGGCGCTAGAGAATGGGGGCCGCGAGTCGCGAGACGCGGACACCGAGGCGGAACCACCAGGGCTTGCGGTCGTACTCGCCCTCCGCCATCAGTCGCGAGCGTTTGAAATCGTCTTGGAACATCTGCTCGACCACGGGAACGAAGTTCGGGTCAGAGACGATGGCCGTGATCTCGAAATTCAGGCGGAACGAACGATTGTCGAAGTTGGCCGTGCCAACCGCCGCCACGTCGTCGTCGATGAGCATGGTCTTCTCATGCAGGAAGCCATCGGTGTACCGATAGAACTTCACCCCCGTTTGCGCAGCCTCGTCGAAGTACGAGTAGGCGGCCAGGTACACCATCATGTGGTCGGGCTCGTCGGGGATCAGAACTCGCACGTCCACCCCTCTGAGACCCGCCAATTGCAGCGCGACGATGACGGCATGCTCCGGCACGAAGTAAGGGCTTGCGATCCAAATGCGCTTTTGGGCGGAGTTGATCGCATGGACGAACATCAGATTAGCTGATTCGAGCTCGTCTGCGGGACCCGTCGGAATGATGAGCACACGCGCGTCACTGCCATCGGGCGCGGGACGAGCGGTCCAATTGAGCTTTGGCAGTGTCTCGGTCGCCCAATACCAGTCCTCGGAGAACGAAATCTGCGCCTTGAGGACCGCTGGACCTTGGATACGAAGATGGGTGTCTCTCCAATGCCCGAACTCCGGATCCTTGCCCAGGTATTCATCGCCCACGTTGTGCCCGCCAATCCAGGCCACCCGGCCATCGGTGACCACGATTTTGCGATGGTTCCGAAAGTTGAGCTGAAAGCGATTGCGCCTGCCCTTACGCGTATTGAACTCCGAGACCTCCGCGCCCGCACGGCGAAGCTCTTCTTTGTAGCTGTCAGGCAGCGAGTGGCTGCCGACTTCATCGTAGAGGAAATACACCCGCACGCCCTCTTTGGATTTTGCAATCAGGCGCTCTTTGAGCGCGCGCCCAAGACCGTCATCGTGCACGATGTAGAACTGAACGAGCACGTACTCCTTGGCCTCATCGATACCGCGGAAGATACTCTCGAAGGTCGCGTCGCCATCGATGAGGAGCTCGACTGCGTTTCCGCGGAGGATGGGCATGCGAGCCAGACCTTCGGCAGCGCTCGCAGCCTCCGCACCCTCCCCTTCAGGAAGGAGATACGGAGCCGCCGTCTGGATCGCTTCCTGCTCGATGTGATCGTTTCGCACATCGGTACCGCGTCGCGCGATCACGTAGCCCTCGAACTTGCTACGCCCGAACACCCAGTACGCGGGCACAGCCAGGTACGGGAAGGTATTGAGGGTCACGGCCCAGGCGATGGCGCCCTGGGACGTACGGGTGCTCATGACGGCATGGATCGACGAGGTGAAACCCAGCACGTGAAAGAGTACAACCAGCGCAGCAATCATTTGTCCTCCTCTGCTTTTCGGCCGTTCCACCGCGCGTTTGAACATGGGAATCCTCGTTTCCTATCGGCTTGGGTCCGTTCTGTCTAGACGTACCGTCCGGTACAGAGCGCGCTGGCTCCGTGAGGGTCGCGTGCCAAGCTACCTTGGTGGAGGTAGCCAGATGTCGATACTAGGCCAACTCGGGCAAACGAGGCTCGCGAAGAACGCCGCTCAATGGATGACGGACAATCGTGGCCTGGTGGTTGCAGCAACCGCCCTACCCGCCAGCTTCATGTTCGAGCGGGCGCGGGTGACGCGCGATGTACTCCACGCGCGTTACGGTGCGTCGCCCGAGAAACACGATGAGCGGGTGCGTCACGTGCAGGAGCAGGTGCGGGCCTGGCGTGCGTCTGGATCCGAGCGTCCCATGTGCACCGCAAGGCCGCCCTGGCTGACGATGTCTACGCGAACCTCGACCTACAAGAAGGATTGCAACCACATCGAGATCGATCTCCGCGATATCCTCGAGGTCGACACCGAGCGGATGGTCGTCCGTGTCGAGCCTCTAGCCAACATGGGGCAGATCAGTCGGTACCTGGTGCCCATGGGCTACGCGCTCAAGGTCATGGTCGAAATGGAAGACCTCACCGCTGGAGGTCTCTGCATGGGCCTCGGCATGGAGACGACGTGTCACCGCTACGGTTTGATTCAGGAAACGGTAGTCGCGTACGAGATCGTGACCGCGGACGGGACTCTCTTGCGCGTCACCGAGGATAGTGACCCCGAGCTGTTCCATGCGCTTCCCTGGTCGCACGGCACTCTGGGCTTCTTGGTGGCGCTGGAGCTCGAGATCGAGCCGGCCAAACCATACGTGCGCATGAAGTACATCCCCTGCCACAGCATGGAAGAGCTTTGCGACAAGACCTACGCGCTTTCGGTGGCCGATGACGCGCCGGAGTTCTTGGAAGCGACCATCTACTCGAGAGACAGCGGCGTCATTCAATGTGCCTGGTACGACGACGCCCCTTCGGACCGCTCGAAGATCAACCCGATCAACCGCTGGTACAAGCAATTCTTCTTTCATCATGTGGCAACCGCGCTCGAGCGCGGCGAGTTCGAAGACTGGATCCCCTTGCGGGACTACTACCACCGTCACACGCGCTCGATCTTCTGGGAGCTGGAAGAACTGATGCCGTTTTCGAGCAAGGCTTGGTGGCGCTGGGGCTTCGGCTGGCTTGGCGCGCCGAAGATATCACTGCTCAAAGGCACTATGACCGAAGGGGTGCGTTGGAAGCTCGTACACAAGCACGTCGTCCAGGACGTCATCATCCCGATGCGCGAGCTGAAGCGGGCTGTCGAAGAGTTCCACGAACGCTTCGAGGTGTATCCGCTCCTCGTCTATCCGATTCGCATTTACGATCATGGTGAGTACCAGGGCCTGCAGCCCAGTCCGCGTCAACTACAACCCGGGACGCGCTGGGACATGTTCGTCGACCTCGGCGCCTACGGGATTCCTCCAGCCGTCAAGCGCGGCGAGGATTGGGATGCTGAAGAGCACGTAGCCGCCACGGAGCAGTTCACCCACGAGATCGGCGGCTTCGTTCCCCTGTATCAGGACGTCTGGATGAACCGCAGCCAGTTCGAGGAAATGTTTGACCACCGGCTCTACCGACGAATGCGGGAAAAGCTGGGCGCTATCGGTGCATTTCCGGAAGTTTGGGATAAGGTCCGACTGCAGCCGGAGCTGAGGACGGCGTCGTCCCCAATTGCCGAAGGCGAGGCGGTACCCGACCCGACAAGCCACCAAGCCATGTCGTCCGACGCCTGAGTTCCGGGGGCCGCTGCATCTTGGGTCCCATCCGTGCTAAGTCGCGAAACGATGGTTGAGGAGCCCAATCGCGCTTCGCTCGCAGCGACCGCGCTCCTGCTCGGCGTCGGCCTCATGGGCGCGCAATTCGCACACGCGCAGGCCCAAGCCCCTGAATCCGAAGCGCCTGCCTCGGAAGCGCCCGTCCCCGAGGCGCCCAAGCAGCTGACGGGCGCAGACTTCGCGATCGAAGCCGGCGCCGTGGAAGAGCGGCTCTCGCGAATCAAGACGGAAATGTCGCTGATCGACGTGCTCGCAGACGTTAGCAAAGCGCTCGACGAGGTGGATGCGCAAGGTGCGGCGCTCGGAGAGGACCTCGATGCGCTCGGGACACGACGAATGATGAGCTCCGAGCTCAACAACTTGCAGGCCCAGCTGGAGTACCTCGACGCGCGGACCACTAGTCAGATCGCGAAGCTAAGCAAGTATGGAGCTGATCTCGAAGCGCTGTCGACTCAAAACGACGAAGACATCGAGCTCTGGACCTTGGCGCTGAAACGAGCGCGACGAAGCTCACTCCCCAAGGAAGTCCTCGATCGCACCGCCTCGATCCTGCAAGGGCTTCGAGAAGGCCGGAAAATGCTCCAGGCCAAGACCGTCGAAGTGCTTGCCGTGCAGTCGCGGTCCCTGGACGTTCGCGACAGGCTTCACATAGCGCAGCAGAAGGTTGGTGTCGCTCAACGTGTCGAGGCCGACAGCGTCTTCGAACAGCAGGAACCGCCTATCTGGAAGGCTGGCCAAGGCTTGGGCGAGCGGGGCGCGCGCGAAGGCTACGACGTGAACTTCTCATGGCCCGACGCCAGAGATTACCTGCTTCGGAAACGCGGGCTTCTGATCTTCCAGATTCTCATGGCGCTCCTGCTCGGGCTTCTTTTCACGAGAGCTCGCGCGACGGTGACCCAAAGAATCGAACAGCGTAAGCAGGACGGTAGCGTCGCCTGGGAAGACCAGGCGAGCCAGGCGCTGCGTCACCCCTGGCCAGCGGCCCTTCTCGTGAGCGTCGCAGTGGCGCGCTTCTTCCATCCGGACCGGACGGTGGAAATGATCCTGCTCACCTGGCTCGTCGCGCTTCCGCTCTGGTTTGTCGTCTACAAAGAGATGGTCCCGGCGAGCTTGCAGCGTGCGCTCATCGGGCTCGGCGTCCTCGGAACGTTCCATTTCGTCGTTGCCTTGGCTTCGGGACACCCCGGAACCGAGCGGGCCTTGTGGCTCGTGGAGCTGCTCCTCGCCGGTGCAGGCGCGGCGTGGCTCATCCGCTTTTTGCGGGGCGCAGACGTGTCGAAACGCGTCCGAGAAGGTCTGTGGTTCTCGCTGACGAGCATTTGGGCCTGGCTGGCACTGCTCACCGCCGCGATTGGCGCAGGCGCAGCCGTGCTCGGGTACATCTTTCTCGCAACGGAAGCGGCGGTCCTCGTGGTACTCGGAACGATCGGGGCGACGGCCTACATGGCCCTGGAACGAATCGTCGAGGCCCTGGTCTTGACCGGCATGTACACCGGCCGCTTCGACGCCTTTCGCATGATCCGCGCAAATCGGGACATCACCGCGAAGACCTCGAGCCGCGCCATACGTCTTTTCGCGGCCGCAGTGTTTACCTGGTTGCTTGCGGACATGACATTGGCCTGGCAACCGATGGGTCGCGTCGTTGGGCGCTGGCTTTCGTCGGATTTGGGGATGGGCCTCACGGACGTCGGTGTGACCTTTGGTGACTTCTTCGCCTTCTTCATCGTCTTGTGGGTGAGCTGGATCATCGCGCGATTTGTGAGCTTTGTTCTCAATGAAGAAGTCCTCCCACGCCTTCACATGCAGCAGGGGGTCCCGTTCGCGCTGACGACCTTCACGCGCTACGCGATCATCGCTATCGGCTTCGTCGCCGCTGTCTCGGTGCTGGGCGTCCCGCTCGACAGAGTGACCATAGTCCTGAGCGCGCTTGGCGTGGGCATCGGCTTCGGACTTCAGAATCTGGTCAACAACTTCGTGTCGGGCTTCGTCCTCTTGACGGAACGGCCAATTCGGTTGCGGGACAAGGTCGAAATCGACGACATCCTCGGGAACGTGAGCAGCATCGGAATTCGTGCAAGCACGATTCGCACCTTCGATGGCGCCGAGGTCATCGTTCCCAATGGCGACCTGATTTCCGGCCGCGTCATCAACTGGACGCTGGCTGCGCGTCAACAGCGGGTGACCATCCCCCTCGGCGTAGCGTACGGCACCGACCCCAATCAGGTGCTCGGCATCCTGAGGAAGGTCGCAGACGCCAACGAGAAAGTCTTCAAGAGCCCCGCGCCGCTTGTGCTGTTTCGCGGGTTTGGCGAAAGCTCCCTCGATTTCGAGCTACGGATCTTCATGGACCCGTCAGACGTCTTGGACGTACCAAGCGCAGTGCACGTGGCGATCAGCGATGCGTTGAGGGAAGCGGGAATCAAAATTCCTTTTCCGCAGCGGGACTTGCATCTCCGCGGAGTGCCGGAGGGGTTCGCCCTCACTGGCGCTGGGACTCACGCGGACGCGGACGCTGGCGCGGACGCGGACGCTGGCGCTGACGCTGACGCTGAGCGTTTACGCTAACCGCAGGGCGGCCAGGCAGCTTCGACAGGAGCGGTCACCCTCGCTTCGTCAGGCGCGCTGCGAGCCTTCGTAGCAGTTCCTTCCATTCCTCTGCCAGAAGCGGGGTGGGCACCGCCGGGCTAGCGCGCAAGGACGGCAGGGGAGCCCGATCCGGGTAGACGGGGATGATCTCGCGCTCGTGTGCGGTGCCATCCTGGGCAAGGAGGTCCTGAAGCACCTGCTCGATGACCTGAAGTGGAAGCTTTGGCAGCTCTTCGGTAAACCAGCGCTGTACCGCCTCGAGGTCTTCGGGGTCGACCTGGCCGTACTTGGCGGCCGCATCGGCGAAGGCTGTGGTTGGCGTGGGCATGATGATTACATCAGCGAAGTGAATCGAGCTCCTTGCTCGCCTGGATGGCCGCCGGCACGGTGTAGTAGCAGTAGCGGCCGTCGCTTGGTTTGAGCAAGCGCCTCGGACCCGGCGGTAGCTCGTCCTCGTCCGGCAAGATGGTCATACCCCGACGACGATACCATTGCAGCAAGGAATCCCCGCCGCGCTCGTCGGCGTAGAGCGCCGTGCGGCCGAATCGCCGATGATTCAGAGAGTGGATAACGGCCACATCGAGTGCGATCGATCCCAGGCGCCGAGGGATGCGGTCTTGCGGTATGGGATGATCTTCGATGCTGGTCAGCGCCTCATCGGGAGCCGTCGAGAGAAACCAGACGAACACGCTTTCTCGATCGTGCTCGTCGAGCGCCGGGACACGTCCAAGCAGTTGCACGAGGGCGCATGGGATGAACCGATCTCTTGGCGAGTCGGTGATCCCGATCGAATAGTCGGCCGGTTTCCGCGTCGGATCGCGATCGATAATCGGTTGGACGTGCGAATGCCACCACAGAACGTGAGGCGCGGTCATCTTCGCGACGTGAATCGGGACGTCTTGGCCACTCTTGGTCGGCGCCCTCCGGACGAACGGGACGCCCCGCTGCTTTGTCAGGAACCCCACAGCCGTCTCCGCTGGTCAATGCCCATTTTCAGTCAGCTAATGTGAGCCATGCTGGAGCGAACGCGCAAGCAGTAATCGCTTGCAAAACTCAGTGGATGTCGACTAGTACGCCCCTCGTGTTCAGGTGGTGTTGCATCAACGGGGGCGTAGCGCTGGCGCTGCTCCTCGGGGCTGGGACGCCCTCCACCGTCCAAGCCGATCTGGAAGCAGACGAATCGCCGAGCGAAGAAGCCGGCCAAATGCCCGGCGAGCTCTCCTGGCAACTCCTCGTGACCTCGTACTACATGATCAACGCGCACCGTGTGGCCGGCCCGTACAACGCCTTCGAATATCCCTACGCGGACTCGCAAGGGTTCGGCCTGACGTTCGCCGGAGGAGATGTCGCCTACAGAACCGACAAATGGGGCCTCACGCTCGACCTCCGATGGGGCCAAAACGTCGATCGCCTGACGGAGCTGGCTCCGCTGAGTCGCGGTTTCGCGACCTGGATCCCGTGTAAGAAGCTGACGCTGGACTTGGGCTACTTCGGCGCCTTTGCCGGTATCGAGACCGCGGACGAGTGGGAGAATGCGACGTTCACGCGGGGGATCATCTACTTCAGAATGCAGCCTTTTCGTCACCTCGGCTTGCGTGCCTTGATCGAACCCCACGACAAGGTGGACATCACGGTCATCGTCGCGAGAGGAAGCATCTTCGGCACCAGATTTCCAAGCGATGTCGAAAGAAGAATCACGGCACCGAGCGTGGGCGCGCAGATCCGGTACACACTCAGCACGACAACCGACCTCTGGCTCGGCGCCGTGGCGAGCCCCAACGGGTCCGACGGAAACCGAAATTGGGAAGCTATCATCGATTTCATCGCCCAGTGGAGCAGCAAAGGCTGGACTCTGTTCTTCAATGGCGACTACCAGTTTTCGCCGACCGGCCCGCTCACCGGGCTCGCCGTATCGAAGCAATGGGGCGTGAGCCTTGGAGGCAGCGTCGACATCACGGACCACTGGTCGGTCGGTGGTCGCGGCGAGTACTTCGGAGCGTTGGCCGGTGGCCAGCCCGGAACGGTATTCACAGTCACCGGAACGGTCCGCTACAAGCCGGTGGAGTATCTCATCATCAGCCTCGAGCCGCGCGCCGAATTCGCGCGGAACGACATCTACTACGCGCGGCCGTTTGTCACGGATCCGATGACGGGTGATGCTGTCCCGTCGCTCAATCAGGACTGGTTCTTCGGATTCTGGATCGGGATGACCGCCCGCATCGGGAACTAGTGCCCAATCGACGAGTCTTTCCGTCCGGGTCCACCGTCGATGCGCTGGCGTTGGGACTCAAGCAGCCGCTTGGCCGTAGGTCGCCTGCAAATATCGCACGATGTCAGCCGACTCGGGCATCCAGCGATCTTCTCCGTCCGGGCTTGTGATCCTCAACACGGGCACGGTGGTTCGGCCGCGCACCTCACGGAGCTCGGCGAGATAGGCGGGATCGGTGTAGATGTTGCGGAGCTCGACGTCTAGGCCCAGGACGTCGATCGCGCGCTGCACGCGAACGCAGAACGGACAGCCGTCGAAGTAGTACAGGGCCAATCGATCCTCTTTCGGCTCCTCGGCCGGACCGAGGCATTCGAGAAACCGGTGCGCGTAGTATTCGGGCCAGGGAGTGTCCGGCGCCGTGGCGCGGTGCTCGTCGTCGGCCCCGATTAGACAGAACACCAATCGACTTCGGGTCAGCGGAGCCGCCAAGAACGGCGTCAGCCGGTCGTGAAGGTAGTCGGCGTACCACAGCGGCCACTCTGGGTCGTCGCCGTCAGCCTGCAGGAAGGCCTCGTGATGGGCTTCGCCGGTGTGCCGAAAGAGCTCGGCGAGGCGTTTGACCTTGGCTTCATCGCTCATGGTTTTTTCCTTCGCAGGCTGAAGTATCGCCCGGTTCGACTGCTTGGCAATGCCATGGGAAGCGGGTATCGACTGAGCTATGACGAAGACTCGCTCCTCTTTCATTTGCCTGCTCGCCGCGAGCGCGTTCTTCCTGCCCGGGGCCGTCTCTGCTCCGCAAGCAAGTGCCGACGGACCGATCATCATCCGCTTTGCCTCCCTGGCGCCCGCGGGCTCCGGTTTCATGAAGATCTCGAAGGCCTGGAATCGGAGCGTCAAGAAGGAGACCAACAATCGGGTCGAGCTGCGCTTCTACTCCGGCGGAAGCCAGGGCGACGAACGCGACTTCGTCCGCAAGATGCGGGCGGGGCAGATGGACGGCGCCGGGATTTCGACGACGGGGCTCGGCATGGTCGCGCGCCCGGTCCTGGTGCTGACGGCGCCCGGCTTGCTCACTGAGTACGAACAGCTCACGCGTGCACGAACGGAGCTCAACGACCGTTTTACTGAGTTGTTCAAGGACGCGGGCTTCGTACTCCTGAACTGGGGCGTAGCCGGCAAGAACCGACTCTTCTCGACGCACGAGTTTGTGAGGCCGAGCGACCTCAAGAGCGTTCGCCCCTGGGCCTGGAAAGATGACCCCGTGTTCGCCGAGTTCATCAACGTGATCGGCGCCAACCCGATTCGAATGGGTCTCCCGGAAGTCTACGGCGGATTGCAGACTCGAATGGTCGACACTGTTCCCGCATCCGCTCTCGCTGCGGTCGCACTCCAATGGTACACGCGGCTCAAATACATGGCGAAGGACAACTTCAACATCATGATCGGCGGAGGGATCGTAACGCAGGAAAAGTTCAACCAGCTCTCCGAGCAAGACCAAAAGGTTCTGCTCTCCACCAGCGTGCGCGCATCCACGGCAAACGACGAGCTGGTGCAGCGCGATGACGCAAGAGCGTACGCCTCTCTAGTCACGCGCGGGATGATCGAGGTCGACACCAGTCTGTACAAGGCCGAGTGGGACGCCGTCGCGAAGAAAGCGCGCGACAACCTCGCAGGCCGCGTCTACAGCAAGAGCCTGCTCGAGGCCGTCGAAAAGGTCGTAGCTTCCAGTCCGAAAACGCTCTGAGCCATGACGCGCACGCCATAGTACGCGAGCATTCCCGAAGCTGGCACGCTCGCCGCCCTCGCCGCAGCCTTGTTCCAACACGCCTACATCTGGGTCCACTACTACTGCACCAAGAAGCCAGACATGGATCTGATCAACGGATGAACGACCCCGCAGTGCGTTGCTACTTCCCCGGCCGGTGTACGTGACCAAGAAGATGCTGCACCGCCTCGCCGGCGTTCTTTAGGAGCGGCACCGTCTCGCCTGCGATGGCTGCAGACAGCTCGATGATTTGGCTGCCAAGGTGACTGATCGGTCCTTGGTGAGCCTTGGGTTCTGGGAGGCGCTTGTATGGTCGGGGCTCGACATCGGGGGTTTCTAGGCGTGGCTGGTCGGCGGCGCGGGTCATGACCGACGCAAAGCTCGGGGCGGCTCGGTCGCGTTCGGTCAGGCCATCGAGGTCCCAGCGCTCGCAAATGGTCTTGATGATCGAGGTATGGTCGAAAGGCGTATCGCCCGCGGCGCGAATGACCGTACCTTCTTCGACGTAGGGAGAAACGAAGACGGTCGGCACCCGAAGTCCGAAGCGATCGAAGAGAAATCCGTGGTCCCCCGGAACCGGTGGGTCGTCGGGCGGCGTCGCGTTCGCGGGCGGCGGGACGTGATCGTAGAGCCCGCCGTGCTCGTCGAAGGTGATGACGAGCAGGGTACGATCCCAGCGCTTGCCCTGGCGCACCGCATCGTAGACCTCGTGGATGAAGATCTCGCCTGCGAGCGCGCTCGATGCCACGTTCGGGTGGAGCCAGAAAGGCGGGTGCATGTCGTTGGGGTTCACGAAGCTCCGCGGCTCCAAGAACGAATACGCGGGAAGTGCGCCGTGGGCGCAATCTTTCTGGAATCGCTCGAAGCTCTCAAAGCAGTGCCGGTACTTGTGGTGTCGGAGCGGCGGGTGGAGCAGCCACGTGAGAGAGCTGAGGTGCGACTCTTCACCGTACACTCGCCAGGCGTCGCGCCCGAGCTTGTCCGACAAGTGCTCGAAGATCGTCGACTGATCATGGTGCAGAGCCCACTCGGTGGCCGGCTTGTTGACCACCCTACCCCGCGAGGTGCCACTGTGCGTGAACGAACGGTTCGGCCAGGTCGAGCTGGGCACCGACGAGAACCATGCATCCGAGGCTGCAAACGACCTAGCCAGCGTACCCAGCACCGGCACGGCCTCTGGCGGAAAGCAGCTCATGATCTGCTGCACCAGCTTGGGCGTCACCTCGATGTCGCCGTCCCACTTTTTCGATTCCTCGGCGACGCGAATGTAGTCCTGTACGAAGCCTCGCATGAGGTTTTCGGTGGGAAGCGCCACGGACGGGCCGGACACAGTGTCGGTTCCGTAAACCTGTCGGTTGATGTTCGGCTCGTAGAACTCCCCCGAGTTTGGATACGGGGCGTACATGTCTTGCATTTGCTCCCAGGGAGCCTTGCACACACGGTACTCGGTTGGCGGATCGCCACCGTCGTCGTTCACCAGGTCATCGCGACCAGCGACGCCCCGAAACACTCGGTCCCGGTCCGGGATGAAATGCTTCGGCGGGTCGTCCTCGTAGAGATAGCCGAAGAGGTTATCGAAGGACCGGTTCTCGAGCATGAGAACGACCAGATGGTCGAAAAGATCTTCGTCGGGAGAGTGCATCGTTCATGCACGTATAGTGGCTGCGAATGCGCTTTTCAATCTGGAGGCAGTCGGCACAGGTCGCGATTTCACAGAACGCAGATCCCAAGGAACGCAGCGCCTGTACATGCTCGGGCCGCCGACTATGCTCCGCCACACGTCAGGGGTCCGTCATGCGTTTGCTTTGCCACTTGTTTCTCATCGTTCCGCTCCTATCGGCTTGCGATCCACGCAGCTCGGCCCCGGCCCCGTCGTTTCAAGCGTCGACTCCGAAGCCACTCACGGTGACGGCTTCCAGCATGCTCGGAACGCGAGACGATGGACTGGGGCTGGCCGTCGGCGCGGCGATTCCGCCGTTTCGAATTCAGGACCTCCTGGGCAAGACCTTCTCCTCGACGGAGATCAACGATGACGACACTTTGGTCGTTTTCTACCGCGGAGGCTGGTGCCCCTACTGCAACTTCCAGATTCGCGAGCTCAGCCAATCGTACGACCGATTCAAGGCGCTGGGTGTGTCGTTGGTCGCGATCAGCGTCGACCGGCCGGACGCTTCTGCAGTCACGCAGAATGCCTACGATGTACCGTTTCCCATCCTCTCCGACCCGAACTTGAGAGCGCATGAAGCGTTCAACGTCGTGCTTCAGCTCGATGCTGCCGGCGTCGCGCGCCTCGCGGAGTACGGATACGACATCGAACAATGGTCAGGCAGAGACCACCACCAGATGGCGGTACCCGGAGTCTTCCTCGTTCGAGATGGCAAGGTCGCCTGGGCGCACGTGGCTCGAGACTACAAGACGCGTCCGAGCACCGAGCAGCTTTTGGCAGCCGTGAAGCGCTAGCATCCGTAGCGATCGCCTTGACCTTAGGCGCCTGCGTCACCGTCTGGCTTTGGCATCAGGCGCTGCATGAAGGCGACGACGAGCGCTGTTTCTTTAACCTAAGCTGATGATTCCGTTCGCCGCTTCAAACGACGCGAGCAATCGGCAATCAACGCCCAAGGCGATGTCGCCGTGACCCTCCCCACGCGGTACGTTGCCGTTGGCGCCCTGGGCATCGGAGGCCTCGACACCTTCTGGACCGTCCAGCGAATAGTCTGGATGCTTGTTCTAGGGACCCGAGGATTCGACTCGGGTTCCTTGTCGCGGAAGAGCGTCTTCGACTAGACTTTCATGGGTCATGTTGAGGGCGATCCAGGCGACGACAGGAGAGCTGGTATCGGGCGAGGCCTCGATACTCGGCGCGCCACCAAAGCTCACCGAATGATCGAAACCGGACAAAGCTTTCCCTTGGGTGCGACGCCTCAGTCGGGCGGCGTGAATTTCAGCGTCTATTCGAAGCATTGCAGGGCGCTCGAGCTGCTGCTGTTCGATGGTCCTGATCATCCGCTGCCTTCACGCGTGATCCGGCTCGACCCGCTGCGAAAGCATCGAACGTTTCACTACTGGCATGCCTTCGTGCCGGGCATCGGACCAGGCCAACTCTATGCTTATCGCGCCGAAGGTCGATACGCCCCGAAGGAAGGTCTCCGCTACGACCCCGAGAAGCTGCTGCTCGATCCCTATGGTCGAGCCGTTGCCGTTCCGGCCGGCTACGATCGTGAGGCGGCACGGCGGCCCGGCGATACCACGGCGACGGCGATGAAGAGCGTCGTGGCGGACCTCAGCGCATACGACTGGGAGGGGGACATCTTCCCCAGGCACGCCTTCTCCAACACCGTCATCTACGAAATGCACGTTCGCGGGTTCACCCGGCATCCGAGCTCGGGAGTTTCCCCCGGTAAGCGCGGAACCTACGCGGGCCTCATCGAAAAGATTCCATACTTGAATGACCTCGGTGTGACCACGGTGGAGCTATTGCCGGTGTTTCAATTCGACCCGCAAGAGGCGCCGCCGGGCCTGAGCAACTACTGGGGCTACAACCCAATCTCTTTGTTCGCACCGCACTGCGGCTACGCGTCGTGCCACGCGCCCTTGGGTGTGCTGGACGAGTTCCGAGACATGGTCAAAGCGCTCCACCGGGCCAACATCGAGGTGATTCTCGACGTGGTCTACAACCACACCGCCGAGGCAGGCGAAGACGGCGCAACCCTTTCGTTCAAGGGTCTCGACAACAACACCTATTACACCCTCGAACCGGGGAACCCCTCACGCTACGCCAACTACAGCGGCACAGGGAACACGCTCAACGCGAACCACGCGGTGGTTCGGCGCATGATTCTCGACAGCTTGCGGCATTGGGTGACGGAGATGCACGTGGATGGCTTCCGTTTCGACCTCGCATCCATCCTCTCGCGCAACACCGAAGGGGAGGTAGTGGTAAACCCGCCAGTGCTCTGGGACATCGAAACCGACCCGGTTCTGAGCGGCACCAAGCTCATCGCAGAAGCCTGGGATGCCTCGGGCCTCTATCAGGTCGGGAGTTTCTTCGGCGACCACTGGAAGGAATGGAACGGCCAGTTCCGCGACGATGTGCGAGGGTTCTTCCGAGGCGACCACGGGCACGTCGATAAGCTCGCAGCTCGGTTTCTTGCGAGTCCCGATATCTACGGGACCCAGGGACGCGAACCGGAGCAGAGCATCAACTTCGTGACCTGCCACGACGGTTTCACACTCAACGATCTGGTGTCCTACAACGAAAAGCACAATTCCGAGAACGCAGAACAGAACCGCGATGGATCGGACTACAACCTGAGTTGGAACTGCGGCGTCGAAGGTCCGAGCGATGACCCGGCCATCGAGCAACTCCGCAACCAGCAGATCAAGAACTTCTTCACCACGAACCTCCTTTCACTGGGTGTGCCGATGTTGCTGATGGGCGATGAAGCGCGCCGAACCCAGCGCGGCAACAACAACCCCTACTGCCACGACAGCGAGCTCACCTGGTTCGACTGGAGCCTTCTCGAGAAGCACGCCGGCCTTCACCGATTCGTGAGAAAGCTGATCCACTTGCGGTTGAGCGTGGCCTTCGAAGTGCCGGGCTTGAGTCTATCGGCCCTACTCCACGCCGTTCCGGTGCACTGGCACGGCGTGAAGCTCAATGAACCGGATGTTGCACCCCACTCGCGAAGCCTAGCTTTTTCCGTGGACGTTTTTCAACACTGGTGGCACTTCATGTTCAACGCATACTCAGAACCGTTGACGTTCGAGCTCCCTTCCATTCGCGGAGGCGAGCCCAGCCAGTGGCGACGCTTGATCGACACCCACAGGCCGTCGCCTCACGACTTCACCGACCCCGAAGAAGCGGAAATCGTGACCGAAAGCGAGCACCTCGTGCAGGCCTACTCGACCGTCGTCCTCGTGGCAGAACGGGAACAGAGGTAACGGTGGAGCTCCCCAGGCGCAGCGGAATTCTACTGCACATCACGTCGCTTCCGGGTGGTCCGTACACCGGGGATCTCGGACCGTCTGCGCATGCGTTCGTGGATTTTCTCGCAGATGCAGGCCAAGGCTGGTGGCAAACGCTCCCTCTCAATCCGATCGGTGACTCTGAATCGCCGTACTCCAGCGTCTCGGCATTCGCCTGCGAGCCACTGCTGATCTCGCCGCAGGGATTGGTCGAGGACGGCCTGCTATCGAAATCGCTGCTCGGCGAGCTTCCCGACGAATCGAAGACGTGGAAGGCCGACTTCGGGACATCCAAACGCCTTCGCTCGAAGCTCCTGATGCAAGCGTATCAGACCTTCCTCCTGAGAGGGTCACAGGACATGCAGCGCGCGTTCGGGGAGTTTCGAACGCGCGAGCGAGTCTGGCTCGACGACTACTGCGTGTTCATCGCGCTCCGCTTGCGCTACGGGACGGCGGACTGGACGCGCTGGCCAGAAGACGTCGCCCGGCGAGATGCAACGGCCCTCTCCATGGCCAGCGAAGAGCTAGCGAGCGACATCGACTATTTCGCATTCCAGCAGTTCTTGTTCCACCGACAGTGGATGACGCTTCGAGAGCATTGCAGAGATAGGCGACTGGGGCTCATAGGCGACGTGCCGATGTTCGTCGCACATCAGAGCGCGGACGTCTGGGCCCACCCCGATGCGTTTCTCCTCGAGGCCAACGGTCTTCCCAGATTCGTCGCGGGCGCTCCGCCCGATGCATTTGCCGCGGACGGCCAGCGTTGGGGAAACGCGCTCTACGATTGGGAGCAACACGAGCGGACCGGCTTCGCATGGTGGAAGTCGCGTCTGGAACGCCAGCTCGAGCTATTCGACGTGCTGCGGCTCGACCACTTCATCGGTTTCGCGCGCTACTGGCGCATTCCGAGTGAGTCCGAGACGGCCATGGATGGACATTGGATCGACGCTCCCGGACAGGCGTTGTTCGAGGAGCTCAGGCGGGTGCATGGTGAGCTCCCGTTCATCGCGGAGGACCTCGGAGCGGTCAGCCAGGAGGTTTGGGACCTGCGGGACCGGTACGGCCTCCCCGGAATGAAAGTGCTGCAGTTTGCCTTCGGCGGCGACTCCGGAAACCGCGTGCATCACCCCGAAGATTACCCCCGCCACTGCGTGGCCTTCACCGGGACCCACGACAGCAACACGATGCTCGGCTGGTATCGAGACCTTCAGCGCCAGGCACAGTCCAAAGACGCGAGCGCTGAGGCGGACCTCCGACGCGTCGAGAGCTACTTTGGGACGACTCGCGACGTAGAGGTCGTCGACAAGGCGATTCGGGCGCTTCTCGAGTCACCTGCCGACACGGTGATCTTCCCTCTTCAAGATCTGCTTCACCTCGACGAGACACACCGCATGAATCGTCCCGGAACCACGGTCGGCAACTGGACTTGGAGACTCGAGCCTGGGCAGCTGTCTCCCGCGCTGGCGGGTCGATGGCGGGAGCTCGCAGAGGCGACAGGCCGAACCTAGTCGCAGCTCTGTTGCTTTTGAGTCGGACCTGTTCAACGCTGGCAAGCGCGCTTCGGCGACGGCTTGCGCGACCAGCTCGTATTTCTCTAGATACTCACTTGCTATCCCTTCGACGAAAGCCGACACTCGCAGTCCTCACGTCGAGCTAATTCTTCTAGGATAGGGAAATGGACGCGAAGGACCCTTCATCGCGCAAAGAAGTGATCGTCGAGGACGACCGAACCGGGCTCGACGCGGAGACTCTGCGCCGGGCGATTCGCGACAACCTCTTCTATCGCTGTGGCAATGTCCCCGCGCTAGCGACCAGGTCGGACTATTACCTGGCGGTCGCTTACACCGTACGAGACCGGCTGATGCAGCGCTGGCTGAGCACGGCCCGGATGTTACTGGCCCAGCCGACGCGCGTCGTTTGCTATCTATCGGCGGAATACTTGTTGGGACCGTCTCTGGGCAATGCGCTCTTGAACCTCGGGATTCGCGATCAGGTCGCCGAGGCGCTTGTTTCGCTCGGGCAGAACCTCGACGATCTCATCGACGAAGAACGAGAACCTGGCCTCGGCAACGGCGGATTGGGCCGTTTGGCCGCATGCTTCATGGACTCGCTCTCCACCTTGCAGATACCCGCCGTCGGTTACGGTCTCAGGTACGAGTTCGGGATCTTTCAGCAGTGGATCCAGGACGGTTGGCAGATCGAGCGCACCGACAAATGGCTGCAGCAGGGCAACCCCTGGGAAGTCGTTCGACCGGAGTACAGCTACCCGGTCGGGTTTGGCGGTCATACCGAGTCGTATCAGGATGAGAACGGACATTACCGAGTCCGCTGGCGCCCCGACACAGTAGTGAAGGGAGTCGCGTACGCCACGCCCATTCCCGGTTACAAGGTCAACAACATGAACATGCTCCGTCTTTGGGCCGCGGAGGCAGCGGACACGTTCGACTTTGGAAGCTTCAACGAGGGAGACTACTACGGCGCCGTGGAGCGCCAGGTCGCATCCGAGACCCTGACCAAAGTGCTCTATCCAAACGACGAGCTTGCAAAGGGCAAGGAACTGAGGCTTCAGCAGCAGTATTTTCTCGTGTCCTGCTCCCTGCAAGACTTGCTGAGACTGCATCGACTGCGCGGCGGACGACCCGAAAACCTGCACGAGTGGTTTGCGATCCAGCTCAACGACACTCACCCTGCGCTCGCGGTACCCGAGCTCATGCGGCTGCTGCTCGATGAGCACGGGATGAGCTGGGATGACGCCTGGCGAATTAGCTCCCAGACATTTGCCTACACCAACCACACCTTGCTTCCGGAGGCCCTCGAAACCTGGCCGCTATCGATGCTCGGGCGATTGCTGCCGCGCCATCTGGAGATCGTTTACGAGATCAACGCCCGATTCATGGATGAAGTGCGCGAACGGTTTCCGGACTACGAGAGGCAACAGCGAATGTCCCTGATCGATGATGGCAGTGGCAAGGTGCGCATGGCCAACCTCGCCACCGTGGGGAGCTTCTCGGTGAATGGAGTCTCCGCCTTGCACACCGAATTGCTGAAGACCCGCATCATGCCGGACTTCGACGAGTTCTACCCCGGCAAATTCAACAACAAGACCAATGGCGTGACGCCGCGGCGTTTCATCGCGCTCGCAAACCCAGAGCTTGCGCAGCTCATCACCGAGCAGATCGGCGAGGCTTGGCTCACCGATCTGGGCGAGTTGCGCAACCTCGAAGAGCTGGCGGACAATCGCGGTTTCCAGACGCTATGGCGGCAGGTCAAGACGGCCCGAAAACGAGCTGCAGTCGAAGAGGCTCGCAAGCTCATGAAGGTCGAGGCCGATCTCGAGTCGATGTTTGATGTCCAAGTCAAGCGCATCCACGAGTACAAGCGTCAGCAGCTAGCCGCGCTGCACATCGTGCACCTCTACCGACAGCTCAAGGAGAACCCGGATTTCGAGACGGCGCCGCGCACCTTCATCTTCGGCGGCAAGGCGGCGCCTGGTTACACGATGGCCAAGCTGATCATCAAATTGATTAATTCCGTGGGAGCCGTGGTGAACGCGGACGCGGACACTAGGGGCAAACTCAAGGTCGTTTTCATCCCGAATTACAACGTCAAGACGGCGCAGCTCGTCTACCCCTGCGCCGACCTGTCCGAGCAGATATCAACGGCCGGCAAGGAAGCCTCGGGAACGGGCAACATGAAGTTCTCCATGAACGGCGCGCTCACGATTGGCACGCTGGACGGAGCCAACGTCGAGATCCGGGATGCCGTGGGAGCGGAGAATTTCTTCCTATTCGGGCTGACGACGGACGAGGTTCACGCGCTGCAGCAGACGGGCTACCGACCCTACGAGTACTACGAGCAAAACCCATCGCTCAAAGGCGCGCTCGACCTCGTTGCTTCGGGGCATTTCTCGCGCGGAGACACTGCGCTGTTTCGGCCGCTGATCGACAGCTTGCTCCACCGCGACGACTACTTCGTTCTTGCGGATTTCCAGTCCTATGTCGATTGCCAAAGGGAAGTCAGCCGGGCCTGGGCAGACCAACATCATTGGACGAAGATGTCGATTCTGAACACGGCACGCATGGGGTACTTCTCCTCTGATCGCACGATCCGCGACTACAGCCGCGACATCTGGCGTGTGGAGCCGAATCCGGTGCTGCTGGCGGACGTGGACTGAAGAGCGTCAGTCGGTTCGACGCCCGGATTCTTCGCCTGTTAGTAACCGTCGATGGGCTTTGGCTTGGGGCCCTCGATGGGGACCCCTTGGGGGCCCGCAATCGGGATGCCGCTGGGGCCGTCGATTGGGTCCGCTGCCGGGCCTTCGATCGGTTTGCCGCTGGGGGCGATCGGCTCTTTCTTGGGAAGGGGCTGAACGACGTTGTCGAGCTTTGGCGTCGGGGCGCCCACGTCGTACTCCTCGACTTCGGGTGGCTCGTACTCGATAGTGACGAAGCTGGACACTCGTTCTGAGGCCGCGCCGCCGAGCGGGGACAGAATCACGTCACCGACTCGCTGCTCGACGCATCGAAGGTCGTTCGCTGAAAGACCCCCGCCGCTGGCACTTGGCTCGATGACCATCCCGGTCGGCCGCACGATGGCACTGACGCCAACGCGAATGGTTTTCGCGCTGGCGGGCTTGTAGTCGCGCATGCATTCCGCTGGGCTTCCGACAGCGGCGCTCAACTCGGCCGCAAGGTCCCGAGCAGGTTCCGCGGGCTTTGACGTCTGCACAGCTTCCTCCACGACTGCGTCAGCAGGCTCCGCCACCGCGACCTCTCCGAGGTCCCGCATCGTGCCCGCAGCAGCGGCGCTGTCGGCAGACAGCTTGCCCGCAGGTTTGGGCAGCAGCTCCTCTTCGACAATCGATGGATCGTCGACTTCTTCTCGGCTTTTGCAGCCCAGGACGAGGATCACGGCGCATACGAACACCAGGCGGGTCATCTCCACATCCTATCCCGAAGCGACGACTGCGCGGTAGCAAGTTCCTCGGCCTTGGCAGGGGGGTTCAGTCGAACCAGCCCCGCTTGTGGAGGTACCAGCCCGCGGCCTCGGCGACCCGGAGCACCACGCCGAGCGCGATCGGATTTCACACCCCGGCACTGGCTCACTGGTTGCCACCGAGCTTCTGCAGCTCCGCTGCATAACGCTCTGCGGCCTTCGCTCGCCCCATCTGCTGGTTGTAGCCCGCCAGCAACCGCAGAGTCTCCCGGTTGGCCGGGTAACGATTGCGGATCTGCTCGAGCGTGGCCAGGGCTGCTTTGCGTTTCCCCGAGTCGAATTGCGCTACGGCCAAGACATAGCCGAAGCGAACGGTTTCGGGTCGCATCTCGTATGCGTTGCGCAAGTGTGCCATGGCTTCGGACTGGCGGCCCAGGCGGACCAAGGTGAGGCCTAGCGCGAACTCGACCGGCGGCCGGTCTGCTGCCTTGGATAGCGCTTCGCGAAGGATCGTCGCCGCTTCTTCGTCTCGCTGCTGCGCTCGATAGAGGTCCGCAAGATTGACGTAGGCAGCCGTGAACGTGGGGTCGATCACGAGCGCCTCGCGGAGGTTTTCCTCGGCGTGCTTGAAGTCTCCGGCCAGCAACGCGACGTGCGCCATGTCAACTAGGCCTGTTCCCCTGTCCGTGTTGAAGGAACGCGCCTCGATGTACTCCGCAGTCGCGCTTTTGAGAGCAGCACGGTCGGCCGCACTCCAACCGCTCGCGTGAACACCAAGCACGGCGGCCACCGCTTCGATCCGAACGGTCCGCGCTTCGTCACGGAGCAAGGGCCGAATGACCTCGACTCGCTGCTCGGGGGGCATGTCCCGAGCGGCGACAGCGACCGTGCGTCGCACAATCGGGCTGGGATCACTGCTGGCGCGCATCAGCAAGGCCGGAAGCGCTGGAGAGCTAAGATTGCGAAGCTCGAGCAGCGCCGTTGCGCGAACGATGGCCGGTGCCTCACCGACGGCGACGAGCTCGACTAGGCCGGGCTCTCCTTCCGGTCGCTGCATCCGGGCTGCGTGCAGTGCCTCGGCAAACGGGTGAGGCAAGCGCACCTCGAAGCGCTTCGCGATCTCTCGCTCAGCCCAAGCGGCGCTCTTGTCGGCGTGGCAATCGGTACATGCATCTGGTGCACCAATCTTGGCAGCAAGCGCCGGGCGAGGAATGCCGAAGCGATGATCGGCGCGATCGTCGTTCCCCATGTAGGTACGCTGGGGCATGTGACAGTCGGTGCAAAGGCTACCCGGAGTGCCGACATCGTGAAAGAGGTGTTTCGGCGTGTCGTATACACCGGCGTGGTGGCATCGGCCGCACAGGGCGTTGCCTTCCGAGCGAAGCTGAGTGCTATGAGCGTCGTGGCAATCGCTGCAGATGACGCCTGCCTCGTGCATTTTGCTCTGGAGAAACGAGCCGTACACGTAGACCTCGTCTCGAATCTGGCCATCGTCGAAGTACAGAAACTGGTCGAGCGCCGCGGGCAGATAGCGATCATGGTAACTGAGACCCTCACCGCCTAGATCGGCCCTCCGAGAATGGCAGGGCGCGCAGGTCTCGGTCTCGTCACTCGTGTCGGACGTGCTTAGCGACGCGATGGACTTGCCGTCGCCGAAGGACCAGATCCGTCGTGCGGGCGCCGGGAGACGCCGGTCGAACCCCGCATTGGACGGAAGGGCGTCTTTGGAAGCATCGGCCGCCTCCGCAATCTCGACGTGCCTTGAGCCCGCACCGTGGCAAGCCTCGCAGCCGACGTTCATCTCGAAGTACTCCGTCGAGTAGCGCTTCGTTGCGCGGTCGTAGTTCTTCTTCAGCGCCGTCGAATGACAGTCAGCGCAGGAGTAGTTCCAGTTGTAGCTAGGTGCGGTCCAGTGCAGGGCATCGCCAGGCCCGATGTACTCGTCGGGCTGCAGGTGGAACCAACGCTGACCACCCCCCTCTCTCGACCGTGTATCCCAGGCAAAGAGGAACGACTGGAGCCGCCCGGGCTCCACCTCGACGAGATACTGCTGGAGCGGTTCGACGCCGAAGGTATAGATCACCGGAAAACGCCCGCGCTTGCCGTCAGGGCCGAGCGCTTCGACGAAGAACGAATCTCCGTCACGGACGAAACGCGCCGTCTCCTCATAGTACTTGACCTTCACGTCGTTGAAGTCGCCAAGAACCGTCTCTGGCGTCGCCCGCTGCATCGCAAGATCATGATGCGAACCGAGCCAGCCCTGGTGCTGGGCCTCGTGGCAGGAAGCGCAGTTCGGCGTCCCCACATACTCCGCGGGTCCCTTCGGCGCGGCGCTCGTCGCAGGACGCGCTGCCACCGGCTCCGGATCAGGCGCTGGATGCGGCTCAACGACGGGCTCGTCCGCCTTCTTGTCGCACCCCGTCGCGACTACGAGGAGCACAACCGACAAAACCCAAGTTAACCCGTCACTCATGACCCGCCCGATCTAGCGCGTATCGGGAAAAGGGGACAGTCGTCTTTTTGTCAGGATACAATCAGATGGTGGGGGTTGATCGGAGCAGCGCTGTTCGCTTGGTGCGGTTTCTCGTGGGCCTGTTCTTTCGCCGCGTCGAAGTGAGCGGGGTCGATCACGTCCCAAAGACGGGCGGCGGGATTCTGATCGCATGGCATCCGAATGGCTTGGTCGATCCCGCCCTCATCATCAGCGGGTTTCCGCGTCGCGTGGTGTTCGGCGCCCGGCACGGGCTCTTTTCCTGGCCCGTAGTAGGACGCCTGATGCGCGCGCTGGGCACTGTCCCGATCTTTCGCGCTTCCGACCTCAAGAAGGCAGACGACGAAGCGCGGCGTCAGGCGAACCAGAAGAGCCTCGACGCCATGGCGCAGGCGGTTTGTGACGGAGGCTTCGCGGCCCTGTTCCCGGAGGGCGTTAGTCACGACGACCCATTCCTGCAGGAGCTCAAGACTGGCGCGGCACGGCTCTACTACCGCGCCACGCAACTCTGCGCAGAGAACGGGGTTCCGCCGGTGATCATCCCGGTCGGTCTACACTACGACGACAAGACGATGTTCCGATCGGATGCGCTCGTCGAGTTTCATGCGCCGCTGCGGATTCCGCTCGAGCTCTTAGCCCCGATCCCCGACGGAGACGACGAGGCGTTGCGCGCACGAAGCAGCGAGCTGACGAATCTGCTCGAGCCTGTCTTGCAAGAAGTCACACACGCGACCGAGAGCTGGGAGCTGAATCAGTTGATGAGCCGGGTGCGTAGCTTGGTCCGCGCCGAACGCGCGAAGCGGGCCGGAGTGAGCCTTAAGGCGCCCGACATGGCCGAACGATCACTGGGGATGGCGAGGGTCTGGAAGGCCTACTACGCACGCTTGCGAACCGACCCGGATGGAGTTCAGGCATTGCTCGATCGTGTCGACTCCTACGATGCAGCGCTCCGGGAGGTGAATCTCGAAGACGACGACCTCGACAAGCCACCGCCTATCGAATCCAAATGGCTTCCTGTCCTGTTGGCCGTTCAAGCGGCGGTCGTTTTCTTGGTGTTTCCCCCCGTGCTCGTCTTGGGATTGGTCATCAACGCGGTCCCTTACTTCGTAATCAAGTTGCTCTCCCGCATCGCATCGAGGCAGTACAAAGACACGGCAACGATCAAGCTGCTTACGGGCCTGATCCTGTTCCCGCTTGCTTGGCTGATCTTCGCCGTGCTCGTCGGGCTTGGACAGATCGAGCTCCACAACTCGTTCGAGGAAATCGCTCTGGCACCCTGGCGAGCGGGGATCACTACGTTCTTGATCGGCGCATTCGGCGGAGCCCTAGCACTCGTCTATCTCGAGCTGGTCAAACGCACCTGGAGCTCGATCAAGATCCGGGCCAAGCGTCAGTGGGGCTCCACAATCATTCGCCAGCTCTTGGCGGAGCGGGCTGCGCTCTACGATGCAATTGAAGAAATGCGTGCGGGGCTCGACTTGCCCGGAGACGTGCTTGGGGACGGTCGGGTCGGAACGCGTGACTTCGCCCTCGACATTGACGACATGCCTTAGCCGCCCAGCCCTTTCCAGGGGATGTCTTCGACGCCGGCGATGTGATTTGCGAAGCGAGCCAGAACGAAGAGCAGGTCACTCAGTCGATTGACGTAGCGAAAAATTTCGCCGCGGATTGTTTCTTGCGAGCCAAGGGCAACGAGCGAACGTTCGGCACGACGGCAGACACAGCGAGCGACGTGGAACCTCGCCGCTCCTTCGCTTCCACCCGGCAAAACGAACGACGTCAGTGGGGCTGGCCCTTTTTCGTACTCGTCGATCGCCCGTTCGAGCGCCTCGACCTGTGACTCTTCGATCAGAGGCATCACGCTCTTTTGTTTGCGCTCGGCCGTCGAGCCAAGCTCGGCGCCGACTTCGAACAAGTCGTTTTGGATCAGATTGAGTAGCGCATCGAGATCGGGATCCGACACCGCCACGCGCGCCCAGCCCACGGTGCTGTTCAGCTCGTCGACCTCGCCGTAAGCCTCGACGCGAAGCGAGGCCTTCGACACCCGAGCGCCCCCGAAAAGGCCGGTCTCACCAGCGTCGCCTGTCTTCGTGTAGATCTTCATGCCTTGGTCCCTTCGCTCGAAAAGCAATCGCCGACCGCGACCCCACGCCCGCTGGCGAAGGAACGCGCGTCGACTCGCTTTCGGCCGCTCTCCTGAAGCTCTTGAATCTCGAGTGTTCCCTCTGCGCAAGCCACGAGGATGCCTTCGGGGTCGAGCGCGATCACTTGCCCTGGAGTCGCGCCCTCCGGGTCGAGTGTGGATGCAAGCGTGCGGTGCACCTTGATTCGCCGCTCGCCCAGAATCGTGTATGCGCCGGGCCAGGGGTTCATGCCGCGAATCTGATCGTGCACTGCGCGAGCGGACCTATTCCAGTCGATGCGACCGTGTTCTTTCTTCAGAATCGGCGCCATGGTAACACCAGCCGTATCCTGAGGCTGCGGCGTGAGCTTGTTCTCCACGTAGCGAGGCAGCTCTCGCTGCAGGAGCTCGGCGCCCATCTTGGAAAGGCGCTCGCCCAAGGTAGCGGCGTCGTCTTCGGGGGCGATTGGCGTCGAGGCCGTTGCGAGAATCGGACCCGCGTCCATTTCTTCATCGACTTGCATCAGCGTGACGCCGGTCTGCACATCGCCGTGGACGATCGACCACTGAATCGGGGCCGCGCCACGCCAGCGAGGCAAGAGTGAAGCGTGAACATTGACGCAGCCCATCCGCGCTGCGTCCAGCACCGCGCGGGGCAGAATCCTGCCGTAGGCAACCACCACCCCTACCTCGGCATCGAGCGCACGAAGCTTTTCGGCGAACTCCCCGGTTCGGATCTTCTTCGGCTGCCAGACTTGGAGCCCAAGCTCGATCGCGCGCTGCTTCACCGCAGGAGACCGCATTGCCAACCCACGGCCGGCGGGCCGATCGGGTTGCGAGATGACTACCGCAACGTCGCTAATCTGGTGAAGCGCATCGAGGCAAGGCACCGCAAATTCGGGGCTGCCGAAAAAAATAGTTCTCACAGGCTGTCACTGGGCGGCGTCGGCCGTAGCGCGTTTGCTCATCGCGCGATGCACTAGACGACGGCGTAGCACGCTGAGATGGTCGATCATGAGCTCGCCATTGAGATGATCGTTCTCGTGTTGAATCGCGATGGCGAGCAGGCCCTCAGCCTCGAGCTCGAACGGATTGCCGTCCTGGTCGAGCGCGCGGACCGTGATCCGCTCGGCCCGGTCGATGTCCTCGCGGATGCCGGGAAACGAGAGGCAGCCTTCGTTGAAGACGGTCTCGCCCTCCGCCGCGATGATTTCCGGGTTGATGAAGACCCGGAGGTCGCTCGGCTCGTCCTCGTCAGAGGCCACATCCACGATGAAAAGGCGCTTTGAAATGCCGATTTGCGGCGCAGCCAATCCGACGCCGGGAGCCGCGTACATGGTCTCCGCCATGTCGTCGATCAACTGGTGCAGCTCAGCATCGAAGACCTCGACGTCTTTTCCGGGCTCACGGAGCCTTTTGTCTGGATAGAAGAGAATGGGGCGAATCAACTGAGAACCTCCGAGCGACTGGTCGCTCCAAACCTCCAAAAGGTAAGCGTTTCCTAGCGCCGAGCAAGCTCGGTCGCAAGATCCGGGGCGTTTGACAGAGCCACCGAGCTAGAACATGTTCTATTTTCGAACCGACCCGAAGCAAAGGAGCGCCGCAATGGCGGAGTGGGACCGTACAGTCGATTTACTCGTGATGGGAAGCGGAGCGGCCGGCATGGGGGCTGCGTTGCGCGCGCACGATCTCGAATTGGACGTGCTGTTGGTCGAGAAGAGCGACCTCTACGGTGGCAACTCGGCCATGTCGGGCGGCGTGTGCTGGGTGGCGAACAACCCTGGCATGGCGCGGGAAGGCATCAGCGACTCGGACGAAAAAGGCTTCGAGTACCTGAAGCACATCACCAAGGGCGAGGTGCCTGACGACCGCCTTTGGCTGTACATCCGCGAGAGCAAGCGCGTGCTCGAGTACCTGCACCAAAAGACGCACGTACGCTACGTCCCGTTGGCGAAGTACACCGACTACTATCCAGAGGCGCCGGGCGGGCTGCCTGGTGGCCGTTCGATGGACCCGATTCCCTTCGACGGATCCAGGCTTCGCGAAGACCTGGTGCGTCTTCGCAGGCCACATCCGCAATCACAGATTCTCGGCAAGTTCGGCATCACCGCGAAGGAAGCACAGGCGGCGATCGGCGTCGGCTTCAGGACCATGATGTTCATGGCTTGGCAGATGTTCTTGTACATGCTGCGCCACTTCAAGCGCAAGCGCTGGGGGCGTGACACCAAGCTCTGCGCGGGCAACTCCTTGATGGGACGGCTTCTACTTTCGTTGAAGGAGAGAAACGTCCCGGCCTGGCTCAACACCAGCGTCGAAGAGCTCGTCTTCGAGGACGGCAAGGTCATCGGCGCTGTGATCAACAAGGACGGCGAAACCATGCGCGTGAAGACCAAGCGCGGCATCGTTCTGGCGGCGGGCGGGTTTTCGCGGAATCTCGAGATGAGGCAGCAGTATCAGAAGCATCCGATCACGACCGAATGGACCGCAGGAACCCCGTCGAACACCGGTGATGCCATCGTCATGGGGCGCGACGCCGGCGGAGCGCTCGACCTGATGGACGAAGCCTGGTGGACGCCAGTCTCGATCGTGCCGAAGTCGCCTTTTTCCTGGGTGCTCGTGGTCGAGAAGAGCCTGCCTCACGGGCTGTTCGTCAACCAGGCGGGGAAGCGGTTCACCAATGAGGCGGCGCCGTACATCGATGTGGTCGACGGGATGTACGCCGACGTTGCGAAAACCGGGGCGGCAGACCCGCGCTGGTTCCACATCTTCGATGCGACGTACCGCAAGTCATCGATCGCCGGACCGGTTGCACCCGGCAAAGTCATGTCCGACAAGCAGCTTCCACGCCGCTACCGTGACGGCAAGTTCCTCTACAAGGCCGACACCCTCGAGGAGCTTTGCGAGCAGCTGCAGATCCCGGCCGCGACGGTGAAGGCGACGATCTTGCGCTTCAACGAGTACGCGGTCAAAGGTGAAGACCCGGACTACAACCGAGGCTGGAGCGCGCAAGACCGCTACTATGGCGATCCGAACGTGAAGCCCAACTGCTCGCTCGGCCCGATCGAAACGGGACCGTTCTACGCGGTACAGATCTATCCGGGCGACCTCGGCACCAAGGGCGGTCTCGTCACCGACGAACACAGCCGGGTGTTGAAGGAAGATGGGAGGCCCATTCCCGGTCTCTACGCCGCTGGCAACACATCGTCGTCAGTGATGGGGCGCACGTACCCGGGTGCCGGCGGTACGATCGGCCCGGCGCTGACATTCGGATTCCTTGCCGCCGAAGCTGCAGCCCAGGAACCGAGCAGTCAGAACGAGCAGGAAGCCGCGGAATGAGCGGACGCGATTGGCGACTCTTCGGGCGCCTTCACACCAAGGTCTACCAGAGCTTGGGTGGCCGCTTCGTCGACAGCGTCGGCCGTGGCCGAAAGGTCCTGCTGCTGACCACGACCGGCCGCAAGACCGGCGAGCCGCGAACCACCCCTCTCGTCTACATGCCCCACGGCGATGCCCTCATCGTCTACCCCAGCAACGGCGGCAAAGAATCCTCCCCGGCCTGGTGGCTCAACCTCCAAGCAAGCCCCGAAGCCAGGATCCAAATCGGCAAGCAAACCCGCCAAGTCCAAGCCCGCCAAGCCACCGACCCCGAGTACACAGCGATCTGGCCCCAAGCTGCCCAATACAACCCCCACTGGCGCAGCTACGCCCAAACAGTCCGCCGCCAAATCCCCCTCGTCATCCTAGAGGGACACTCTCCCGTACCGTAAACACACGGAAACACTCGCCTTCTCACCGAAAGATCGCAGTGTCAGACGGAGCCTCCGGTGCACGGTCGCTGCGATCTTTGCCGCAGTAAGCGTGTAGTTCCGAGGGCTTAGGGGGGTAGAGAGTGTCCCCTATAGGGGGTCGATGTCTAGGGTGGCGTGGGCGGGGGGGAGGCCGGCGTCGATTCGAGCCGCCAAGTGGGCCGTTACGTTGCGCAGGAGCTTTCGGTCGGGGGATTTGAGCAGGAGGCGGTAGTGGTAGCGGCCTCGTAGCCGCACCAAGGGTGCTGGTGCCGGGCCCAGGACTTGGACGGCGCCGTCTTTGACGGACCGATGTTGGCGCGCTGCGTCGGCGAGCAACTGGGTTGCGCCACGGGCGTCATCCTCGGCTCCGGCGTGGACGCGGACGCTGACTAGGCGCGCGAAGGGTGGGTAGCCGACTTCTTCTCGGTCGCGGATCTCTTCGGCGTAGAAACTTTCGTAGTCGTGTTGGGCGGCCAGGCGAACGGCCGGATGATCGGGTTGGAATGTTTGCAGGATGACTTCGCCAGGACTGTCCGCCCGACCCGCCCGGCCGGCGACCTGGGCCAGCAACTGGAAGGTTCGTTCCGAAGCACGGAAATCCGGGAAGGCAAGGCTCTGATCGGCGAGCGCGACGCCGACCAGGGTGACACCAGCGATGTCGTGCCCCTTGGTGACCATTTGCGTGCCCACGAGAACGTCGACCTCTCCGCTTCGCAGGCGATCGAGGACCTCTTCTACCCCTTCCCCGGACGCAGTGTCGCGATCGAGCCGAGCGACATGTGCCTTCGGAAATCCCTCCTCGACGGCCTTCTGGAGTTGTTCGGTGCCGACACCGAGTCGTTTGTACTCGGTGCTCCCGCAAGCAGCACAAGGAACCGCCACCGCTCGATGAAAATCGCAGTAGTGGCATCGGAGCGCGCCCTGCCCCCGGTGCTCCGTCAGGGCCACGCTACAGGCAGGACACTCGGCCACCACCCCACAAGATGCACAGCGCGAACTTGGCGCAAACCCGCGCCTATTGAGGAAGATAATCGCTTGATGCCCCATTTCGAGACAGCGGCCGATCGCGTCGTGAAGCGGTCCGGACAGGAGTGGGTGACCCGTTGGACCGATTCGGTGTCGACGAAGATCGACGATTTCCACCTCGGGCATGCTGGCGCCGGTCGCCCGTGTAGGCAGTGACAGCAATCCGACGAGGCCCTGGTTCGCACGATGATAGGTCTCGACTGAAGGTGTCGCGCTCCCGAGGACACAGACCGCCCCAGCGTAGTGCGCCCTGAGCAAGGCCATGTCCCTGGCATGATAGCGAAAACCCTCATCCTGCTTAAACGAAGGGTCGTGTTCCTCGTCCACCACGATCAACCCGAGATCCGCGACCGGCGCGAACAAGGCGGAGCGGGCCCCGATCGCGACTTGCACCCTCCCCTTGCGAAGCGCCTGCCAGGCGTCTTCCCGTTGACGTGCCGTGAGCCCGCTGTGAAGCACGGCGATATCGTCACCGAAGCGCGCTCGGAATCGTCCGACCAGCTGCGGGGTGAGTGCGATTTCCGGCACCAGCAGTATCGCGCCGCGACCAAGCTTTCGAACTTCGTCAATCGCGCGGAGATAGACCTCGGTCTTTCCGGATCCGGTCACGCCATGAAGCAGAAATGCCGCGACATTGCGTTTCGCGAGCGCAGCTACGACTGTATCGATGGCTACTCGCTGAGCGGCCGTGGGTGCATGCGGTTCGTCGCGCCGGACCGGGATCCGAAAGAACGGATCGCGAATGGCGTCGATCTCCTCGAATTCGACGAGCCCCTTTTCGACGAGCGATCGGACGACGGCCCGGGGATCGTTGACCTCGCCGCGGAGCTCGTCCAGCAAGACCGAATCCTGATCCGCAAAGAGGCCCATGAGCTTGTGCTGCCGCGCGCCCAAGCGAACGGCTGATGCATCCTTCCCAGTCGCCGTAATTTTCCACGTTCGGTGATGCGCAACGCGCTGCCCGGGAAGATTCTCCTGAGCTTCGAGAAAGCCATCTTTTCGCAATCGCCGCATGGACCCGGCTGGCAGGGCGGGAGCCGCCGCGCGCAAAACCTCGCCGAGTGGATGCATATAGTACTTGGCAGCCTGGTCTAGGAACCGCAGCAACTCGGAGGTGAAAACCGGCTCGGACTCGAGCAGACCTGCAACGGGAAGCGCCCGCGCCACGCCCTCGGGAAGCTCGTCTCGGCCTTTCACGACGAAGCCAGCGAGCTTCCTACGATTGAACGAAACCGCGACCCGGCTGCCCGGTTTGAGCGCGCCCCGCAGTTTGACCGGCACCGCGTACGTGAACAGCTTTCGAAGGGGAACCGGAAGGGCCACTTCGACGTAGGGCGATTCGATCGCAAGCGACGGATTCGACGACATCGGCCGCCTACTCACGCTCGACGAGAGTTCCATCTCTCCTAAATCTGCCGCGGCGCCTGTCGGGGTCACGCGAATACACCGCAAACGAGAAGTCGTCCTGCTCCCCAGCTGCGAGGCGGTGCGCCGCCGCCATAGCGATCATCGCGGCGTTGTCCGTGCACGAGATCGGCGGCGGGACGAAAAGCTGAATCCCATTCGCGTCACAGGCCTCCTTGGCTCGGGCTCTAAGGCCGCGATTCGCAGCAACCCCCCCACTGATGACTAGCCGATCGAGTCCTTCTTGCTTGCAAGCGAGAATGGATTTCCGAACGAGGCTCTCGACAATCACGCCCTGAAAGGAGGCGCAAAGGTCGGCGAGCCCCTGCTCCTCGCTCGGCACGCCATGCTGTTGAACGTGGCGCGCGAGAGCGGTCTTGAGGCCCGAGAAACTGAACTCCAAGGTCTTGCGAGAGGCCATCGGGAGCGGAAATGAAAAGGCCGAGGCGTCGCCACGGGCAGCCAGCCGATCGATCACCGGGCCACCCGGATAACCGAGCCCAAGAAGCTTCGCAGCCTTGTCAAACGCCTCACCGGCGGCGTCATCGCGAGTCTGCGCAAGAAGCGCGATGTCTCCACGCGCTTCCACCCGGTAGAGCGCCGTGTGACCTCCGCTCACCAGCAAGCCCACGAAGGGCATCGCGGGGCCTTCCTTCTGCTCCTCGGTGCCCGGCCGCCGCAGGTAGACGGCCAAGAGGTGACCATCCAGGTGGTTCACGCCCACCAGCGGCTTACCGAGGCTCCAGGCCAAGGCCTTCGCGACTTGCACACCGACCAGCAGAGAGCCAACCAAGCCCGGTCCCTGCGTGACGGCGATCGCATCGACGCCATCGAGGCCGCCCGGGGCCGCGGCAAGCGCTTCGCGAATCACCGGAATGATCGCCTGCATGTGCGCGCGCGAGGCTAGCTCCGGAACGATGCCACCGTAGGGCCCGTGCATCGAAATTTGGCTCGCGACCACGTCCGCCAACACTTCGCCAGACTCGGTGACGAGCGCAGCGGCGGTTTCATCACAGGAGCTCTCGATACCGAGCACGCGCATCAGAGCTTCTCTCGGTGCAGCCCGAATACGCCGAAATAGTCACAGTCACCGGCATCGATCTCGCCACAGCTCGAGGGGTCGCAGATCTCCAGGCCCGGGCCTGCAACCAGGCGCACCTCGACGTTCCCGCCGCGAAGGAGCGAAAGGAACACCATGACGTCCCGCCCGGCAAGGGGCCCGGTATCCGGCCGCGCGACGAACATGTAGTTTCGGATCCTGCCGCCACCTGGAAACTCGTAGAGCCCGAGCTGGTCGTGCGCGAGAGGGGGAATCGGCAGCAGCGGCGTATCGGTGAATGTGGGGCCACAGATTTCCCCGCTGGTCGAGATCGTGCCCGGGTTCTCGTACTGCAACTCGGGGTCGAACGTGAGGTCGAGTGTCACACCGGAGGGAAAGCCCCGGCGAATGAAGGAGCAGTCGATCCCGTTGGGGCAGTTCCGCGGATCGTTCACGCCAGCGATTTCACCCCGATAGACCTCGTCATCTCCGGTGCTGAACTCACCGAGTGAATCGCAGCCAAACGCAGCAATCAGAACGCAGATCCACCAGTAGCGCCGCATGGGGCGAAGCATAGCAGAGTGCTAAATGCTGGCCCGGAGCGTTTTACTAGCCGAAAGCCAGCGCCGATAGCCGGGGGCATCGCCCGCTGCGGCAGCCAGGGATGCGGCCTCTTCGTACCGAACTTGGGCGTCACGCGCCCGGCCGGCCAGCTCATCGATTGAGCCAAGCATTCCAACAGCGCGAGCGACGAGGCTCGAACCACCACTGGCTTTGCCTTCCCGTTCCACGCCCGTGAGCTCGTGAGCGGCGCCTTCGTGATCACCCGCCGCGGTCAAAGCATCAGCGAGCTCGAGTCGTGCTCGTGAGACGGCTTCAACCGTTGCGCCCATTTCGTTGAACAGCTCTAGCGCACGCCGATAGGCGTTCGCAGCGTGCTGAGGGTCGCCTTCGATGCGGCGAATCCGCCCGATCGCCACCTGCAGATGTGATTCGATCGATGGCTCGACTCCCGCGACGAGCTCGAGTGCCTGCCCGAAGTGCCGCATCGCATCCCGAGGGCGGTCCCGACGCGCTGCAATGCGGCCGAGGGACAAGAGCATCTTGGCGCGGTCGGCGCTCTTGGGCGCCGTCAGGTCGAGCGCCTCGCGAAGCACGCCATCCGCGCCCGAGGGGTCGCCTGATCTCGCGAGAGCTTCGCCGAGCTTTCGGCTGAAGGTGGCGATGGCGCGATCGTAAACGGTGTCGCCGCTCTCTAGGGTTTGTCGCCGGGCAAGCTCCAAAGCGCGGCGGTACTGGAGAACCGCACCGAGGTGATCGCCACGCCCCATCGATGCATCGCCAGCTTTCTCGAGCACGACGAGACTGGTCACCGGATCGACTCCACGAAACGCGTGCACGGCTCTCACCTCCTGCGGCGCTCGTAGCTCGCTCAGAACCTCGTAGGCACGGCGGTGTAGCGCGCGGCGCGCCTCGGCGGGAATCGAGGCCTCAACGAGGTCGGCGATGAAGGGATGCAATATGCTCAACTTCCGGCCATCGAGCTGTACTAGGGAGTTCCCCGCCAGCTCGTCTAGGCCGCGCAAGTCACCGTGCTCAGACACTGAGCTCAGGGCATCCAGGTCACAGGTCCGGCCGAGAACCGCCGCGGATTGAAGGAGACGCTGGGCATCGACTTCCAGCCGTTCGATGCGATGTGCGATCGCGTCGGCCATCCGCGGCGCCGGCCCGTCCTCCGGGGAGACGCCGAGTGCCTCCAACTGTTCCAAGTGTAGAGGCAGAACCTGACCGCCGATCGACTCGGTGAGCTTATTGAGCCCGGACACTAGACGAAGATGGAATGAGCCGGCCAAAAATTGCTCGGCTTGCTCTGAATCGAACCCTTCGAGGTGGATGGCTTCATCGGCGAGGACACCGCGATCGTCGTCGCCGGCTGTCACCAAGAGCACGGGTTCGGTTCCGAGCGCGCGCGAAAGCTCGACGACGGTACGCTGCGTGAGCCCATCGCAGTGGGAGAGGTCGTCGACGATCAGCATCACGCGGCTGCTCGAGGCTCGAGCTCTAGCGCGTCGCACCGCGCAGGCGAGCGTTTCGGCCACCGCGCCCGTCCGGGATCGACCGTCGCCACCGAGCAGACCCGCCGGGTTCATCACTTCGTCGAGGCCGGCCCTCGCGAGCGCCGACCCGAGCTCGTCTCCCCGGATGGCCATCCTCGCGAGCTCCGAATCGTCGACTTCGAGCAGCTCGGCCAAAATAGTTCTAATCGCAGAGTACGGAACCGGCGAGCCGGTGGAATGTGCGCCGGCACCGATCACGAGGTCGCCTTCGGCCGCGGCGACCTCGGCGATCTCGGTGAGGAATCTCGTCTTGCCGACGCCCGGCTCTCCGAACACGTGAACCCAGTGCGCACCCTGAGCAGCCGCATGACGATGCTCGCGAATCAGGCGCAGTTCGTCTTCGCGCCCCACGAATAGCCGCTGCGACCCGAGCGGCGGGTAGAACGACGGGCGGAGCGAACGGTTGCTGCCCAGCGCCGGCTCGGGCCCGGCGAGCCGGGCGCCGCACTCACCGCAGAAGTTCTGGGCCAGAGATGTGGGAGCGCCACAACTCGGACAGGGAACGACCGACGCGCGAACAACGCGCATGTCTTCGAGAGCGCCACGCAGCGCCTCCTGCATGTCTCGAGCGACCTGGTAGCGATCATTTGCGTCCTTGGCGAGCGCCTTCATCGTCACTTCGGCCAGCCGGTCGGGAATCTCGCGTGGCGGGTTCGCCTCACGCGGGTCGGGAATGGGATCGTTGATGTGCCTCAGGACGACGCGAGTGGGCGTGTCGTCGATATAAGGAAGGTGCCCGGTCAAGAGCTCGAAGAGAACGACCCCGAGCGCATAGAGATCGCCACGGCCATCTACACCGTCTCCGCGACCCTGCTCTGGCGACATGTAGTCGGGCGTGCCGCAGACGAGCCCCGGCTTGGTGATCGAGCTCTCCTTACCGACGATTGTTGCGAGCCCGAAGTCGACGACCTTGACCAGGTCATCGCCCGATCGAAGCGGACGCAATATGACGTTCTCGGGCTTCAGGTCGCGGTGGACGATGCCGAGCTCGTGCGCCTCGCCGAGCGCATCGAGCGTGTTGACTAGGATCTTGCAGATCCGCTCCACCTCCAGCGGCCCCTCTTCGTGCATCACCAGGGCCAAGTCTTTGCCGCTGAGGAACTCCATCGCCAGGTAGAGAATCCCGTCGTCGGTCCTACCGAAGTCGATGATGCTGACGCTGTTGGGGTGATTGAGGCGGCTCGAGGCACGCGCCTCCTGATAGAAGCGCGCTACGGTCTGTTCGTCGCCCAACAGATGCGGGTGAATGACCTTGACCGCCACCGTGCGTCCGAGCGTCGATTGCTCGGCCTTGTACACTCGGCCCATACCGCCGACACCCACCACCTCTTGTAAGACATAGGTTCCGCCGACGACCCGACCCACGAGCGGGTCCGCAGCACCCGCTCCGTCTTGCTCGTCAGAGGGCGCCCCGCAGGCAGAACAAAAGCGCGCGGCATCCTCTACCGACGCGCCACAGTGATGGCACAAACGCACCTCCCCAGCATATCCCACGGCGTGCCTGGCTCAAACTGTCATAGCGCTGAACACCTGACCGGTGCTAGCGCTGCTCTTCGTCGAGACGGCGCATTGCTTCGAGCAAGAGGTGGTGGGTCGGAATTCCAACGACGTCTTCCACGGGCGCGGTTTGGGGCTCCAGCGTGAAATCCCCCTCTGTGAGGCGAAGCACGCCGTAGACCGCCTCAGCCCCGCTGAGCTCGCCGAAGCGCGCATCGTGAATTGAGCCGTTCTGAAACATCAACTCGCCGTTCGATGCACCATCGCTCACCTTGAGATTTCCGCTCTTTCGACCATTGGCGATAATCTGAATCAAATCGGGGAGCGCCATCTCTTGGAGCGACCCGGACACCCCGCGGCCACTTGGCTTCTGTGTGCGGCTGTTTGCGATGATTCGACCAGCCTTGGCTGCAACTACGGCAGCCGACGCGGGCTTGACCATGTAGTCGGCCGCCCCGAGCTCAAGCCCCCTATCGACCGAAGACTGCGCGCGCTCGGAAGTCACGAACATCAACGGCATCTGTCCATGCGAGTTCTCGCGCATTCGCTCCAGCAGCTCGAAACCTTGGCCGTCGGCGAGGTTCACCTCACTCACCACCGCATCGTAGTGCTCGGCGCCCAGAGTTTGCAACGCGTCCTTGATCGATCGCTCGATGCTGACGTCGAAACCCTGTCCGGCGAACTGCACCTCGAGAACTGCGGTTTCTTCCGGGTCCGGGTCGACGATGAGCACACGATGCCGCGCCGACATGACCTGCGTGTCGGGCCCAGGGTCGAGGACGATGTGGCGCAACCAGTCCACGACCGCCGGATCGAAGCTCGTTCCTTTGTGGGGATCGAGCACATCGCAAGCTTCCTCCGAGGACACGCACCGTCCCAGCGCATTGGCCTTGGTCTGCGTCAGATCGACGTAGCTCTCGGCCACGGCGAGGACACGCGCGCCGAGCGGGATGTCCTTGCCACTCAGTCGCTCCGGAAAACCCCTGCCGTCGAAACGCTCGAATCGGTACCGAAGAGCATCGACCGCGGTCTTCGGCAGATCCACGGATTCCAGAATTCTGAGCGGTGCGCTACAGACTCTACGCGCAACCTCCTCTTTGCCCTCGTCGGACGCCACGTCGAAGGGCGTCGAGTGCGAGACGGCCGATACCCCGACATCGTGCAGGTGCGCGGCAATCAAGATGCCTTGGACCTGCGCCTTGCTCAGTCGGATCCGCTCACCAAGCTGCTGACAAATCTGTGCGACTCGCATGGAATGCCCTCGGCGATCGGGATTGAGTTGCTCCATCAAGGTGACGAGCACGCTGAGTGTCTCGAGGTAGACCTCCGGTTCGACCGCAAGGTCGCCCCCCTGCTCTGGCGCCGACAGTTGCTCGATGAGCGTGTGTCCGGCCGAAATTCTCGGCTGTGTCTGCGGCGGGGGCTCTTCAATCTCGATGTCGATCACTTGGTCGTTCGCCGGCTGCTCGGCCTCTAGCGATTGCTTCCGCCGGCGACGGACCAGAAGCCCGTCCTTATCTTCGAAGACCTGGCCCCATCCTGGCACCGGGTCCGAATCTCGCGATGAGCCCAACTCGCGCGACGAGGCGCCGCTGAGCAAGGTCTCGAAAAGACGATTGTCCTGATCGTAGTGCTTCGCGATGGCCGCTAGAATGGCCGCCTCGCGCGCCACATAGACATGTACACCGCGGGCGCCGGTGGCAAACGTCATCTGTTGACGGACGTCCTCGTCGGTCATGTCCGCAGCGACGACCGAGACCATGCGGCTCTGTACGTCGTATAGGATCGGCAGAGCGGTGAGTCGCTTGGCAAGCTTGCGAGGCACCTTCTTCAGCATCGCAGGATCGACTGCCGCCTTGGCGAGCCGTTCGGAGCTCACGAAACGGGTCCGATAGAGGCCAGCAATGTACTTGAGCAGCGCGGCCTCGCTCATCAGACCGAGTTGCAGAATTGCCTCCTCGGCTGTCGACTGCATCCGCTGAGCATGGAGAACCACCTCGTCATAGCGGTCCGGCGACACCTTTCCCTCGACGACGAGCCTATCCAAGATCCCCATGCCGCGGATCTGCGTCGGCTGTTCTGGCTGAGCCCCCCAACTCACAGTCCCTACAGCCTAGCGAAGGATGACCTTGGCGGCCCGCTCGGGGCCCGAAAACCCCAAATAGACAAGGAAGCCCTGCCTGCTAGAGTCGCGTGCAGTGAAGCGGCGGCTGGCAATCTGGCTCTTCGTGAGCCTGACAGCGATGGGCTGTGCAACCACCGGCACGCTCCAAAACGGAGTCTACCGGGGCGAGCAGACTTCCTATCGGGTCGGACCGGTCAGCGAGGGCTGGACAGCTGTCACGGTCGACAAGCAGAACGACCTAGCCTGGCACAACGAGGCCAAGGAGGCGGTCATGCACATCGACTCCGACTGTGACCCCGGCCTCGACATCCCGCTCACGGCGCTTCGCAGCCACCTGATGATCGGCTTCACCGAGCGCGAAGTCGTCGACGAGGAGCTCGTCCCGATGGACGGCCGTGAAGCCCTGCGCACGCATTTCACCGCCAAGCTCGACGGCGTGCCGCGAGACATCCTTTTGCAGATTCTGAAGAAGGACAGCTGCGTCTACGACTTCGGGTTGATCACGCCGCCGGGCCCGAGCTTCGAGGAGGCCCTCGCGGATTTCGACCGGCTGCTCGGCCCCTTCACGACCACGACGAGTCAGCCGTGACCTCTGCAGCGCCCTCCACGCACCCTCGCAACTTCACGTCCTGGGCCGACTTTCAGATTCGGCGCCTTCGAACATTCGTCGAAGAGGTGGGCGCTGCGACGCTTCTGTCCGGTCGCACTTTTCGCACCATGTTCACGACGCGCTTCGATACCACTGAATTCATCTATCAGCTCGAGCAGCTCGGCGTCCGGAGCCTCGCGATCGCAGCGGCGACGGCGATTTTTGTCGGTATCGTCATGACCATTCAGTTCGCGGTGTCCATGGAGGCCTTTGGCGCAAAGGACACACTCGGCCGCGTGATCGCGGTTTCCGAGGCGCGCGAGCTCGCCCCGTCTCTGACGGCACTGGTGGTCGGCAGCCGCATTGCGGCTGGGATTGCAGCGGAGCTCGGCTCGATGACGGTGACCGAGCAAGTCGATGCCATCCGGGCTCTCGGTGCAGACCCGATTCGTAAGCTCGTCGTGCCACGACTAGTCGCCTGCGTCGTGATCATGCCCTTGATCACGTTCATCGCGTTCATCCTCGGCATGCTGAGCTCGATGCTCGTCGCGGCGCTGTCCTACGGGATTCCGATGGAGTTCTTCTTCTCCACGGCACTCGACTCGCTCCGGATCAACGATTTCATCAGCGGCGTCTCGAAGACACCGTTCTTCGGATTCCTGATCGCCATTCTCGGCTGTTACTTCGGCCTGCAAACCCGCGGCGGCACCGAAGGCGTCGGCCGCTCGACCACCCGGGCGGTCGTCGTCGTCTCGATCAGCATTTTGATGGCTGACGCGCTGCTGACTCAGATTTTCGTCAGCTTCGGCACGCTCTGAGAAGGATCAGATCCAAAAGGGGACATCGAACGTCCTATACGACATGACTCACTGGCTTTTGATGGGGCTGCTTGTTTGGATCGCGGGCTGCTCGAACGCGCCCGAGCCAGTTCACTCCACAGGACAGGACCTGGGCCCTTCACTCATGAGGGCACCGGCCCTCGACGTCACTCGCCTCGCCAAGACCGGCGATTGCGCCGACTGTCACGCGGACGTCGCCTCGCACTGGGCCAACAGCGTCCACGCCTACGCATCGTTTGACAACCCCTGGTACCGGGCGAGCATCGATCAGTTTCGCGAGCAGCGGGGCAAGGAAGAAAGTCGATTCTGCGCGGGCTGTCACGACCCGCTTCTCCTGATCTCGGGAGACATCGACGGAGAGGTCACACCGGACAACGATCTCGCCTACGCCGGTATCACATGCCTCGTCTGCCACAGCGTTGAATCCACACGGGCCGACGGCAACGCGAGCTTCACGCTCACGGACGCCACGATCCTTCTTCCCGACCCCGCAAATCCCGAAGAGATCGAAGCGCACCGCGCACGGCTCACCATGGAGCCGCTGCGCAGCGCAGCGCTTTGCGGCTCATGCCACCGGTCTTTCTCCGGCCCCTCGATCGGAAACCAAAATCACCTTCCGGGAATTGACGATTTGGGCGATTGGGCATCGTCAGCATTTGCCGGAGCGGTTCAAGATCAGCTCACGGCGGTCGAACCCCGCAACTGCCAGGGCTGCCACATGCGCGCAGAGGCTGCGTCGGATGCGGAGATGGCAGGCGCCAGCGACTCAATGGTCAGCAGTCATCGTTGGGCAGCCTCTCACACTGCGATGACCGCACAGTTGCCGGACCTCAGCCATGGCCAGCAGGCCTCTGACGAGCTCCGAGGCGCCGTGGTCGTTGACATCGGCGCCGTGCGCGTCGGCAAGCGGCGCTACTTGCTTCCCGAGGAGTCGAAGCTCCGAGGCTCCGAGCGCCTGATCTTCGACGTTCTGCTCGAGAACCAAGGCGCCGGTCACCGCTTCCCGGGAGGTGTGCGAGACATGCAGGACGTCTGGGTCGAAGTGGAGGTCCGCGATGCGACGGGCGAGCTGCTTGCAGTGTCCCGTCCGAGCGAAGATGGCAATGACGATGTGTTCGTGTTGCGCGCTACGCTTCTCGACGCCGACGCCAACCCCGAGATTCTGCATCAGGTGCACCGTTTCTCCGCGCCGGCGTTCGACCGAACCCTGCCGGCACACGAGGCACAGGCCGTTCGCTACTCGATGAAGCTTCCGCGCAAGCTCTCGCTCCCCTTGCGAATCGAGGCACGATTGCTGCACCGCAAACACAGCCTCCAGTTTCAAGCATTGGCCTGCGAAGCGAGCCGCACGCAGCGAGGCGTTGCTTTCGCGCTTGGCGCGGAGACGCGGGGCAAGGTCGGTTTCGATCCCTGTCTCGAGCAGCCCATTACTGAAGTTGGCGCCGCAACCGTCTGGATGGGGTCGGGGGCAGGCGAGCACGAAGCCATTGGGGGCGCGGGGCGACCGGTCATCGAACGCCTACTCACGCAGTCGCTCGCACTCCTGCACTCGAAGCAGGAACACGTGCATGTGGCGAAACCGAGCATCGAGCGCGCACGGCGCCTAGCTCGCGCATCAGAGTCCCCAGTCCTGCAGGCTCGGGCTCTCGTCCTGCGGGCGCGCCTCTCCTCGATGCAGGGGCGGCCGAACGAATCCGCTGCCTTTGCCCGGCGGGCCGAAGCGCTGATCGGCCCGAGCCCCGTGCTCGATCGCGTGCAGGGAGACGCCTACGCCCGAGTCTGGCACTGGGCCTCCGCCGCAGAGGCATATCAGCGGGTCGCCGAAGCCTCGCCTATGGATTGGCGGGCCTGGCGTGACCTGGCTCGCGCCTACGGCAGCCTCTCCGATGACCTGAACGCCCTATCCGCTTCAGAGACCGGCCTCCGCCTGGCGCCGCGCGACGAGAGCTTGCTGCGGAGTCGAGCCCTGGCGCTCGCGGGCCTCGGCCGTCCCGAAGCAGCCCGGGCCAAAGAGAGATGGCTCGCGCACCGCAGTCCGGATGCGCAGCCGCAGCTTCTCGCCGCTTGTGAGCAAGAACACGAGAGGTGCCGCCGGGACCGTCAACCGATACCGCACTACACCCTCTTACCTCCGCGAAAAGCAATTCACGCGAGCGTCGATCCCGGATAGGATGGCGCCAATGTCGAAGCGGTATCAGAAGAAGAGCTCCACCGGCAAGAGGCGCGAGAAGAAGGGTCACGGCCCTTCCCGCAATACGGTTGGCGGACAAACCACAGGCGTCATGGGTAACATGATCGGCGGCTTCCGGCGTGCGGTCGGGTCAGAGTCCTCCAAAGACGGCAAGAGCGGTAGCCTTCTTTGGGCGGCCGTCCTCGTCACGGCGGCCATTGCGATCATTGCCTGGAACTTCGCGCGCTAGTCGCGGATCGCTCGCCAGCGCAGCCAATGGTCGGCCAGCACGAGCGCGACCATCGCCTCGGCCATTGGAATGAAGCGCGGCAGTAGGCAGGGGTCATGACGGCCCGTCGTGCGAATGGTCGTCGCGTCGCCAGTCGAGGTTACCGTGTCTTGGCTTCGCGGCAGACTGCTGGTCGGTTTGACGGCAGCGCGGAGAACAATCGGCATTCCGCTCGAAATCCCACCCAGTATGCCACCGTGTCGATTGCTGCGAGTGCGAATCCTGCCTTCCGCATCGGTTTCCAAAGCGTCGTTGTTCTCGCTGCCGCGCGACCTGGCAACCGCGAAGCCCGCGCCATACTCCACACCCAGCACGGCCGGTAGACTGAAGAGGGCCTTGCCGAGGTCGGCTTTGAGCTTGTCGAAGACCGGCTCGCCCAAGCCAGCAGGTACGTTGCGCGCAACGATTTCGGCAACGCCTCCGATCGAGTCCTGGTCCTTTCTCACTTTCTCGATGAGCTTGACCATCTGGGCTGCCGCGGCCGGGTCCGGGCAGCGAACGATGTTCGGTTCGCCGTCAGGGAGCTTTTCGACCTGTTCGAGCGTGACCGCTGAAGGAATTCTGGCTTCGACATCACCAACCAGCGTCACATAGCCAAGCACCTCGCCTCCGAACGCCTGCGAGATGAGCTTCTTCGCAACTGCGCCTGCTGCCACCCGCCCTACGGTCTCGCGTGCGCTGCTCCGGCCTCCTCCGCGGTAGTCGCGACGACCAAATTTCGCGTCGAAGGTGTAGTCTGCGTGCCCCGGTCGGTACACATCCTTGATCCTGCTGTAGTCGCGCGAACGCTGGTCCTTGTTCCGGACGATGATGGCAATAGGCGTGCCGGTCGTCTCACCCTCGAACACGCCGGAGAGAATCTCAGGGGCGTCCGGCTCCTTTCGCTGCGTGACGATCTTGCTCTGACCCGGACGACGCCGCTCCAGGTCCGGGACGATGTCTTCTTCCGAGAGCGCAAGGCCAGCAGGACAGCCGTCGATGATCACCACGTTGGCCGGACCGTGGCTTTCACCGGCGGTTGTCACGCGGAAGGCTTGACCGAACGTACTACCGGGCATGGCCGCTCACTTCCGGGCGCCCGGGTGCCGGCCGATGGCACGCCCAACGAAGAACGGGCCCATTTGCTGGATGTACTGAGAGGTCTGCACCGTGCCCCGCATCGACTGCACGACATGCGAAAGCGGATGAAGCTCCGAGCCGATCAGACCGATTAGAAACTCGTTGTCGTTGGTATCGAGGCCGTGACAGGCGAGGCGCACGTCGTGCGCGAGGTCTTGCTCTCCGTACGCGCGTCCGATCGTAGCGTGCTCGCGAAGGATGCCGCCCTTCTCTCTTCCTTCGAGCTGCTCGAACGCACCGGTACGGCGAAGCGGATACCAGACGGCCCAGTTCCATTCGGGGTTGAGAACCGTCTGCCTCGGACGATCGAGCAGCCAAAACTCGAGGTCCTGCTCGTAGCCGCTACTGTAGGTACGGCCGATCATCGTCAGCTCGGGACGGAGCGTCCAGTCGCGCAGGGGCGCATCCTCGAACACAGGGCGAACCGAGTCGACGAAGATGGCCGGGTCTTCGCCGAAGGTCAGCAGCGCCACGCCGCGGGGGTCGTTGGCGTCCGCGTACACGACCGCCGGGATGTCGGCTTCTCGCAATGCCGAGAGCAGGGCATCTTGATTGGCGGCAATCGAGGTCCCGGTGGGCACCTGGAACACCAGCAGCTGCATGAAGAGCCGGCGATCCATCAGCTGAGGCTCACCGTCTTTCGGAGCGCCCCGTTCACGCGTGTCGATCGTTGGCGAACCGGCGGGTGCGCCGCCATGCTGTCCGTGCGAATGAGCCATGGGGGGACTCATAGCGCTTTTGCCGCCTCTCTGCACAGTGTAGGCTTGCGCTGTTGTCATGATGCGTGCGTTCAAGATACTGGCTGCGATTTTGCTTCTAGGCCTGCTGGGCCTGGTTGTGCTTGGTTACTCGCTCAACGACCCACGACCCGACGGCCAACCCGGCCCCGAAGCCGACGCACTGGCTCGGTCGATGGAGTCCGCGGTCAACAAGGAGGCCTGGGATCGAACCGGCGCGGTCCGCTGGTCGTTCTTCGGGCGGCACCACTATGTCTGGGACCGCGAACGCGATCTGGTCGAGCTGCGCTGGGGCGATTCTCGCGCTCTCTTTCGCACCTCGGATCAAACCGGCCGTGCCTGGCATGCAGACATTGAACAAACGGGCGAAGACGCCAAGGAAGCGCTGAGCGCAGCGCACGCATATTGGATCAACGACTCTTTTTGGCTGAACCCGGTAGTTAAGTTCTTCGACCCGGGTGTCGAACGCTCCTTAGTGAAGCTCGAGGGCGGACGCGAGGCCCTACTCGTCAGCTACAGCTCGGGCGGCGTGACGCCCGGCGACGCGTATCTGTGGATCCCTGGCGAAGACGGCCTGCCCGAAGCCTGGCGAATGTGGGTCCAGATCATCCCCATCGGCGGCATCGAAACGAGCTGGGAAGGTTGGACCGAGCTCAGCACCGGCGCGAAAGTCTCCACTGAGCACGAAGGCTGGGGTCGCATGATGACCTTCATCAGCAACGTCGAGGGCGCGGCTAGCCTAGAAGACCTCAACGTGAACGCCGACTTGTTCGATCCCTTGTTCCAGAACTAGGCGCGGCGAGTCAGGCTGAAAACGCCAAGCACCACGAGGAGCGCTCCGATGATGCTGATCGCGTTCGGGTACTCGCCGAAGAACAGAACACCCCAGGTGTAGGCGAGGACGATCTGCAGGTAGGTGACGGACGAAGCGCGGCCCGCGGTTTCAAGCTTGAAGCCTTTTGTGATCTCGATTTGGCCGAGCTGAGCTGCGACGCCGATACCCAGTAAAAGCAGCCACTCGATGCCCTCGGGAAGCACCAATCCCTCGAGGGCCAATAGCGGCAAAGAGGCAGGACCGGTCACGAGCGGGAAGTAGAGAACCACGACCATGTGGTGCTCGGTGGAGCCGAGTCGGCGAATCACGACGTAGGCGATCGCCGAAAAGATGGCGCCAACGACGCCGATGGTCACGGCGATGGGATCGAGGGCCGCGCCGCTGGAGAACAGAAAGGTCGGCTGCGCGACGAGCACGACACCCGCCATGCTGAACAGCGTCGCGAACACGTCCAGACCACGTAGCGGCTCGTTGAGCGCCACGGCCGCAATGAGCGCAGCAAGCATCGGATTGCAGAACTGGATCACCGTCGCGTCGGCGAGAGGCAGGTGGTTGATCGCGTAGAAGTAGCAACTCAAGCCCATGAAGCCCGAAAAGCCGCGCATCAAGAGGAGCTTCTTGTTGTGCCCCCAGGGGTAGATGCCGAGGCCCCGAATCGCCCACCAGCTCATGACCAGGGTGACGATGACGCGGGCGAGAACCAGCTCCATGGTCGGCAGCCGTTCGCCCGCGAACTTTGCGAACACCGTCATCGCACTGAAAAAGAGCGTTCCCAGCAACATGTGGCGAATACCGGGCGTGATGCGATGCCAAACTGGGAAGAGGACCGGCACGCCGCGCGTTCTGTCTGGTAATGCGTAGTGTGCAAGCGGGTGATAGGAGAATCGCATGAGAACACTGACGAGAAGCTTCGCGCAGGGGCTCTTGGTCCTTGCACCGCTTGCCATCACGGTTTGGGTTGTCGTGTTCACGATTACCACTCTCGATCGATGGCTGGACACCTCGATTCCTGGGCTCGGCATCGTGATCGCGGCAGCCGGAATCACTGTGATCGGCTACCTCGCGGGCAACGTCGTCGGAAACAAGCTGTTCTCCTGGCTGGAATCGGGCATGCGGCGGGTGCCGCTCATTCGAATCCTCTACAATTCGCTCAGGGACCTCTTCGGCGCGTTCGTTGGCAGCAAGCGCAAGTTCGACAAACCGGTCGCTGTTGAGATCAACCCCCACGGGCTCAAGGTGCTCGGCTTTCTGACCAGCGAGCACTTCGACGACCCCCATCTCGCCGGGCACGTCTCGGTGTACTTGCCCGAGTCGTACAACTTCGCCGGCAACCTGATCGTCGTCCCCGCAGACCGCGTCCACCCGCTCGACGCCGACGGAGCGGAGTTCATGGCATTCATCGTGTCAGGCGGTGTGACCGACATGAATGCAGCGAAAACAGTGCTCGACGGACAGACGGTCTGAACGGGATTCCGAACACAAACGCGATCCCGAACGCTGTCGCTGTCTCTGTCGCTGTCGCTGTCGCTGGCACTGGCGCTGGCGCTGGCGCTGGCGCTGGCGCTGGCGCTGGCGCTGAATGAGCGTATCCTCCGCCCACATGCCGGCAACAATCTTCGAATCCCCCCACGACCTCAAAGACGCCGTGGGCAAGCACCTCGGGTACAGCGCTTGGATGACGATGGAGCAAGATCGGGTCGACAAGTTCGCGGACGCGACGAACGACCATCAGTGGATTCACGTCGATGTGGAGCGGGCGAAAACCGGGCCCTTCGGCGCGACGATCGCACACGGCTATCTGACGCTTTCGCTCGTGAGCTCCTTCATGCCCGAGATATTCGAGGTACGGGGCTTCGAGTTCGCGGTGAATTACGGGACCAACAAGGTGCGCTTCCCTGCCCCGGTAAAGGTCGGCTCCCGCATCCGCGGCGGCGCCGAAGTCGTCTCCGTCGACGAGTCCAAGGGCGGAATCCTCTCCGTGGTTCGCGTGACCGTAGAAATTGAAGGCGAAGACCGCCCCGCCTGCATCGCGGAGACGGTCAGTCTCTACTTCCCAAACAAATAGGGATCAATAGCGACACCCGGACGCTGGCAGCCCGCTGAAACTGGGCACGCGTGGCTCCGCTTTTTCCGTTTCCGTAAGAAAAGTGCTACATACGGGACCGCTCGCAGGCGCTTTGGCGCCCTGCACGAGGGGAATGGGAGGAGAGCGTAATGGATACGAATAACCCAAGGATGTTCAATCGGGGTTGGGTTGGAATGTTGGCGGCATTAGTGATGGCGCTGTCATCGGCCGCCAGCGCGCAGACTGCGCAAATCGACCTCAACCAGTTTCGACCCGCCGAGCTGGCAACCGACGGTTTCGCGGCCAGCACGCCGGATGGCCAGGGTCATTTGCGCTTTGGTTTCCAGGTCTGGCTCGACTATTCGGACGACCCACTGAGAGTCAACGGTACCGAAGTCGTGCACCAGCAGCTAAGCGGTCACCTGATGCTCAGCTTGGGTCTGGCCGACCGCATCGTGCTGTTCGCGGACATGCCCTATCACTTCATGATCAAGGATCCGACGGACAGCGGCGCGTTCAAGAAATCGAACTTGGGTGACCTCTACTTCGGCGGCCGATTCAATTTCTTCGGCACACGCGACGACCTGTTCCAGATCGGCGCCCAGGCTACGTTGACGGTCAACACCGCTTCGCTCGCCAGCAGCAACCAGCGCTTTGCAGGACAGGCCGACCAGTCGCCCTACATCGGCGGTTGGTTCGAGCTGCTCATGAACTTCAACGCGGGCGACCACGTCCGCATCCCGATTCAAGCGGGCTACAAGCTCGGTCCTCAGCGCCTCGTCACCACCCCCGGGACCGCGCCCATCTTGTTCGTCGGCAACGAATTCACCTACGGCGGCGGCGTCTTGATCATGCTGGGTGACGACAACTTCATGATCTCTGCGGAAGCTTTCGGACGAACCGCGGCGAACAAGACCGTGGACATGTGGGCCAAGAACGAGACACCCGTCGAGGTGCTCGGTGGCTTCAAGTGGCTCCCCGATTTCGGCTTCACGCTGGGCGTGGGCGGCAGCGCGGGCGTTACGGCGGGCTACGGTGCCCCCGATTGGCGAGTGTTTGGCATGCTCGGTTACACGATGCCAGGTGACGAGAAGGCACCAGACGCCGACGGCGACGGAATCCCGGACGAGGTCGACAATTGCCCCAACGACGCTGAAGACCTCGACGGCTTCCAGGATGAAGATGGTTGCCCGGACTTGGACAACGACGGAGATGGCGTTTCGGACGCCGATGACAAGTGTCCGGACGATGCTGAAGACATCGACGGCTTCGAGGACGAAGACGGCTGTCCCGATCCGGACAACGATGGCGACGGGATTCTCGACGCTGACGACCAGTGTCCGAACGACGCGGGCTCGGCAGAGAACAACGGCTGCCCCGATCCGGATCGTGATGGCGACGGCGTTCCCGATCGCATCGACAACTGCCCAGACGTGCCGGGCACGCCGGAGAACCACGGCTGCCAGGAGAAGCAGCTCGTCGTGATCGGCGCCGGCCAACTCGAGATTCTCGAGAAGGTCTACTTCAAGACGGGCAGCGCCAAACTCCAGAAGCGCTCCTGGGCCCTGCTAGACAACGTCGCCGCGGTCTTGATTGCCCACCCGGAGATCAAGAAGATCCGGGTCGAAGGTCACAGCGACAAGACGGGCAGCCTCAGGTACAACATGATCCTGTCGAAGAAGCGCGCCGACACCGTCGTTCGCTACCTCGTCGGCAGAGGTCACGTCAATAGGTCTCGACTGGTCGCGCAGGGCTTCGGACCGAAGAAGCCGCTGGTGCCGAACGCCGAGACGAAGGAAGAGCAGGCGATGAACCGCCGAGTCGAATTCCACATCGCCAATAAGGCAGAGCCGAAGAAGTAACCGCTTCGGGCAACACACAGAACGGGCTCCGAGCGAAAGTTCGGAGCCCGTTTCGTTTAAGCGGACTCCGGCGGGGGAACCATCGACTTGGACCCCTTTTCGAGCTGCGCGTTGATGAAACCGGGGGCGATGCGAGACATCCAGTAGAGCTGGTTTGCCTGGCCCGGGCGGATCTCGAGCTTGCCGGCGCGCAGGCCCTTGACGGTCCCTTCGATGAGCTCGTCGGTGGTCAAAATCTTGAAATCTCCGTCGTCCGGCATGTCCGCCGTGAGCTCGGTGTGCACCGCGGGCGGCATCAGCTCGATCACCTCGACGCCTTCGTCCTTGAGCTGCTGACGCAGGGACATCGTGTACGAGTGAAGCGCAGCCTTGGTCGCGCAATAGATTGGACTGAGCTGAAGCGGCACGAACGCTAGGCCCGAAGACACGTTGATGATCGTTCCTCGGTTGGCTTTGAGGCGATCGATCAGCACCGACACCATGCGAATCGGACCCGCCAAGTTGATGTCGAGCTCGGCTGTCAAAGCAACGAGGTCTCCGCTGGGACCGGTGTGGTTCCTCGGGATCATGACGCCTGCATTGTTCACGAGGACGTTCATCTCTGGAAAACGATCCCCAAACTCGGCGGCGAGCGCCTGAACTGCGCCGGGATCGGCAGCATCGCTTCGAATGATCTCGAGCGCGGGCGTCTCCTTGCGAGCAGCCTCGAGCTTGTCTGCATTCCGGCCCGTCACGATCACCTTGTTTCCGAGCGAGACGAATTTCTTCGCCATCGCCAAACCAATCCCAGCGCTGCCGCCGGTAATCAAGATCGTATTCCCTTGAAGCTTCATCGGACTCCTCCTGAGCTCGGGGAACTCTAGGGCTAGGTCACCGGGCCACCAGCCCCCCATCCATGCCAACTACACAAGCGGAGAACGGCACGCGGCGGGCGCGCGAGCCCGAAGGGCGAAGCCCGGCGCAAAGCGCCGCCAAGGCGTAGCGCAGCGGCGGCCGCGGCAGGGAAGATTACGGGTGGGGGTGGGCGGGCGGTGTAACTAAACCAGAGTCGACGCTACTCTGCGGCGTTGCCAACCAGCGAAAATGAGCTCGCGTAGGTCCGCAGCAGGTCGAGCGCCCCATCCATGTCCTCGTAGGTATGACCTCTGGTGACATTCAAGCGGAGGCGCTCTTGGCCCTCCTTCACGGCGGGGTACATGATCGGGACCATCAGCACGCCGTTCTCCAGAAGAGCGACGTGTGTGAACATTGCCTTGGTTTCATCGCGGATCATGATCGGCATGATGTGGCTGTTGCTCTCGCCGAGGTCGAAACCGATTTCGGTCAAGCCCTTTCGCATGTAGTCGGCCTTCTCGTGGAGCTCGCTAACCAGTGCCGCGCCATCGGCCTCGAGCATGTCGAGAATGGTGCTGGCTGCTGCGACGATGGGCACGGGCAACGAAGCGCTGAACAGGAACGAGCGCGCGGTATGCTTGATGAAATCGACCACATCCGCATCACCGAGAAGAATGCCGCCAATGCCGCCAAAGGTCTTCGAGAAGGTGCTGATGACGACGGGGATTTGGCCTTCGAGGCCGTACTTCTCGATGATGCCCCGGCCTGCGGCACCGAGGGTGCCGGTACCGTGCGCGTCGTCGCAAACGATGGCGACGTTTTCGTGCCGTGCGCACACTTCGATGAACTCTTGGATCTTGGCTTCGTCGCCGTCGAGCGAGTAGATGCCCTCGATCATCACCAGCGCGTTCTTCCGGTCGCGCTTTCTCAGCACGCGATCGAGCGCCTTGGCGCTGTTGTGATTGAAGAAGCGGACCTCAGGTGCGCGCATCGGCGTGCCGGCCGCCAGGAAGGTGCCGTCGAGAATGCAGGCGTGACTCAAGTTGTCGAGAACGATCGTGGTGTCCTTGTCGGCCAAAGACATGATCGTGCCGACCATCGCCTGGTAGCCGGTCGTGAAGATCAGCGACTTCTCGAAGCCGAACCAAGCGGCAAGGCGCTCCTCGAGCTCGACGTGCAGCGTGGTGGTGGCTTGGACACGCGATGAGCTGAGCCCGCAGGCGAACTGGTCGACGGCCCGCTTGGCCGCCTCTTTGACCTTCGGGTGATTGGTCAGTCCGAGGTAGTCGTTGGAGCTGAAGTTGACGACTGGCTTGCCATCGATCGTCGTGTGCAGGCCGCCGGACTCGAACCGCCGGAAATAGGGGTAGATCTTCTTGGCTTGGGCGTCGCGAACGCGCGCTAGTTCGGCATGTGCCTTTTCGGAAATCCAACTCATATGCTTGCGGAGCCTAAGGTACCGTAATTTCCGGTCCATACCACATTCGAAACAGGCCAAGCGGCCAGTTTTCAAATGCTTGACGCTGTTGGGGAAGCCAAGCATATACGGGCGGCATGTCGGACAAGCTGAAAGACGAGCTGAGGCAGATCATCACCGAGGTGACGGAAGTCGAAGATATCCCCGAGGATACGCCCTTCGCGGACTTGGGAATCGACAGCATGATGGCGATCGAAATCGTCGCGGATGTCGAAAAAGACTACGACATCACCATAGAGGAGGACGAGCTCGGTGAGCTCACCAACCTCCAAGCCGTCTACGACAAGGTCAAAGAAAAGCTCCGCAACGCCGGCTAGCCCACTTGATGAGCTACTTCGCGCGCCCGAAGATCTTCGAGCCGGGCGGCACGGACTTGGTGAGCCAGACGTTGCCGCCGATGACCGAGCCCTTGCCAATGACGGTGTCACCGCCGTGAATCGAGGCGCCGGCGTAGATCGTCACGTCGTCCTCGATAGTCGGGTGCCGCTTCGTGCCGTGGCATCCGCGCGCCTCATCCCAAGAGACGCTGAGGGCCCCCAAGGTCACTCCTTGGTAGAGCTTCACGTTCCGGCCGATCACGCTAGTTGCGCCGATGACCACGCCGGTACCGTGGTCGATGAAGAAGCTTTCGCCGATCTGCGCGCAGGGATTGATGTCGATACCCGACTTGCTGTGCGCATGCTCGGTGATGATCCGCGGGATCATCGGAACGTTGGATTCGCACAGCTCGTGCGCGACTCGATATGCCGTGATGGCCTGGATGCTTGGATAGCTGAAGATGACTTCTTCGATGCTCGCGGCTGCGGGGTCTCCGTCGTAAGCGGCGCGGACGTCGCTGTTGAGAACCCGTCGAAGCTCCGGGATCTTTTGAAAGAGGCGTAGAACGACGTCTTCGCTCCAGCCTTCGGGCTTGATCTCGGAGACCTGCCCCATCCGCTCTTGGTAGCGAACGGCGCGATCGATCTGCTCGACCAGAATGTCTTGCGCCGGATAAAGGTGTTCGCTGACCGCGTAGCGGAGATTGGTCCGGTTCAAAGCACGCGTGGTGTAGAAACCCATGTAGAGCACGGGCGTGATGTGATTGAAGGCCGTGATGACTGCGCGCTTGTTCGGGAGAGCGGCGCTGTCCAGGTTGTTGATCTCCTCGTCGCCGTCGTAGGACGCGGCGATTAGGTCGATGACATCCTCGAGATCCTGATGGCGCTTGGGTTCTCTTCCGCTCATGGCTGCCTTATGTGTAGCACGCGCGGCACGTCAACCGCGAAATCCGGAGTTAGGCCTCGAGCCATCCGCGTTCGCGATACCAGGCTACCGCATCACCAAGCGATTCGCGGAGCGAGCGAATCGTATAACCGAGCTCACGATGCGCCTTGTCGTGCGAAACCACGTCATTGGACACGCTCGCGCGAAGCATGTCCGCCGTGATGAAAGGCTCTTTGTTGCTCACGGCGCTTACCAACAAGGCAGCAGGCAACAAGGCCCAACCCACCCACAGTGGCAGTGCGCGTGTCGGGACCTTCGCGCCTGTGAGCTCTCCGAAGAGGGACACCATTTGCATGACGGGGATGACGTCGCCCGTCAGGAAGTAGCGTTCCCCTCGCCTGCCCTTTTCGGCAGCCGCGATCATACCGTCGGCAACGTCGCGGACATCCACATAGTCGCTCAGGAGCTCGAGCAAGACGGGGATGCGGCCGAAGTACATGTCGATTAGCACGGTGCCAATCATCGATGGCTCGTAGTCGTGAGGGCCGATCATCGATCCGGGGTTCACGATGACCGCGTCGAGCCCGCGCTCACAGGCGTCGAGGACGATCGTCTCGCCGATGGCCTTGGACCGGTGATATTCGCACTTCTCATCGAGGGCGAGGGGCTTTTCCTCCGTCAGCGGCTGGTCGAGGGGCTCGCGCACGAGCGCGTGATGAGAGCTCGTGTGCACCAACCTGAGATTCCGAGATAGACAGGCGTCGACGACTTTTCGAGTCCCGTCCACGTTGAGGATGTACATCATCGGGTCTTTTTTGGGGCTGAGGTCGATTTCGGCCGCGAGGTGGTAAACGAGGTCCACGCCGTCGACTGCCCGGGCGACGTCGGCCGCGTCGAGGACCGAGCCTGAAACGAAATCGATGTCGAGACCCGCGAGGGACTCGGGCAGGCTCCCGGGCTCCAAAACGCGTACGCTTTGGCCGAGCTCGAGGAGTCGTCGAACGAGAACATTACCGAGACGGCCCCCGCCCCCTGTGACCAGCGCTAGCACGCAGCGTTCTTTTGGAACACGCGACCGATGAGCTCCCTGGCCTCTTTTTGAATCAATGCCAGGTGCTCCCGGCCGACGAAGCTCTCCGCGTAGATCTTGTAGACGTCTTCGGTGCCGGAGGGACGGGCCGCAAACCAGCCATTTTCGGTAGTCACCTTGAGCCCACCGATGTCAGCGTCGTTGTCGGGCGCCTTGGTGAGCACCTGCGTGATGGGCTCGCCCGCGAGCTCGGTAGCATCGAGATCAGACTCGCTCATCGCTTTGAGGGCCGCTTTTTGCTCGGAAGTCGCAGGCGCGTCGATGCGCTCGTACACCGGTGCGCCAAACTGCTTGGTGAGGCCCTGGTAGCACTCGCCGGGGTCTCGTCCTGTCGTCGCGGTGATCTCAGCCGCGAGCAGGTTCAGAAGAATGCCGTCCTTGTCGGTCGTCCAAACGCTACCGTCTTTCCGTAAGAACGACGCGCCGGCGCTTTCCTCTCCGCCGAAGCCGTACGAACCGTCCAGCAAGCCTTGCACGAACCATTTGAAGCCTACGGGCACCTCCGCGAGCCGGCGACGAAGGTCCTTGGCGACGCGATCGATCATGGCGCTGCTCACGAGCGTCTTGCCAATGGCTGCGCGCTTGTCCCAGTCGCGCTCGGTGAAGAGATAGCTGATCGCCACGCTGAGGTAGTGATTGGGATTGAGCAGCCCCCAGCTGCCGGTCACGATGCCGTGGCGATCGAAATCCGTGTCGTTTCCAAAGGCGATGTCGTATTGATTTCGAAGATCGACCAGGCCGGCCATCGCGTAGGGCGACGAGCAATCCATGCGAATCTTCCCGTCGCGATCGAGCCGCATGAACGAAAATGTCGGGTCGATGACATCATTGACGATGTCGAGCCGAAGGTCATAGCGCTCGGCGATCCGTGGCCAGAACGCGATGCCGGCGCCGCCCATGGGGTCGACACCGATTCGAAGGCCCGAGCTCGAAATCGCGCGCATGTCGAGAACGGTGTCGAGGGCTTCGACGTAGGGAGTGATGAAATCATGGAGGTGCGTCGTCTCGGCCCTGAGCGCGGCATCGTACGAAACGCGGCGCACGCCTTTCAGGCTTGCAGACAGCAACTGGTTGGCCCGACGTTCGATCCACGAGGTGACCTCGGTGTCCGCGGGCCCGCCGTGCGGCGGATTGTACTTGAAGCCGCCGTCCTCGGGCGGATTGTGCGACGGCGTCACAACGATGCCGTCGCCATCGCTCGAGCTGTTTCGGTTGTGCTCGAGAATGGCAAACGAAATGGCTGGGGTTGGCGTGAAGTGCCCCTCCGGCGCCATGCAGGTCTCGACGCTGTTCGCGGCAAGGACCTCGAGCGCAGTCTTGGTCGCCGGCGCCGAGAGCGCGTGGGTGTCCGCGCCGAGGTACAGCGGGCCGTCGATCCCTTCGGCCAGGCGATAATCACAGATCGCCTGGGTCGTCGCGAGGATGTGGTCCTCGTTGAAGCTGCGCCGGAAGGAGGATCCCCGGTGTCCGGAGGTGCCAAAGCTGACGCGGTGGGCCGGATCATTGGGATCGGGCTTGTCGTCGTAGTAGGCGGCAAGGAGCTTTGCGACGTCGACGAGAATATCGGACGGCGCGGGCTGACCAGCGAGCGGATGCGCGTTCATCGCTAAGCTTTTAGCAGCCAGGCGAGCTGGGGCTAGGCCCCGCCGCCAAGCCCCGCAGCCAACTGCTCGGCGAGGTATCGCTCCTTGCCGATCATTTCGACCAGGTGGAGCTGCGCCTCGAGCCAGTCGATTCCCTCTTCCTCCTGTTGGAGGATCGTTTGAAGGAGGTCGCGGCTACCGTTGTCACCCCTTTCGGCGCAAGTGACGATTCCGGCATTCAGTCGCTTCACCGCATCGTACTCGACCTCAAGATCGAGTCGGTGCTGTTCGATCGCATCCTCACCGACTTTGACGGGGAAGTAACGCTGCATGTTGGGCACGCCTTCGAGAAAAAGGATCCGGGAGATGATGATGTCAGCATGCTTCATCTCTTCGATCGACTCCTCACGCTTCTTCTCGGCGAGCTTCTCCAAACCCCAGTCCTCACACATCTTGGAGTGAATGAAATACTGGTTGATTGCGGTGAGCTCGGAGGTGAGAACCTCGTTGAGCACCTTGATGACTTCTTCGTTGCCCTTCATGAATTTTCCTTCGGGCGAGCATAGGGACCGCGATTGCTAGTGGCAATGCGTCGAATGTGAACTTGAAATGCGTTATCAGCCGCGGGGTCAGCCCTGCGCGCCGCTCGAGTCAATTCCGCTCTGACCATCGTGGTAGAGTTCGATGAGTCGATCGATCGCGGGCTTGCAGCTCCCGCAGCCGCTGCCTGCGCCACAGGCTTCACGAACCTCGTGCTCGCTTCGCGCGCCATTGTTGACGCATTGGCGAATCATTCGGTCGTTGACCGCGTGGCAGTGGCACACGAGCATGGTTGATTTATAGCTGATAGATGTTGCAAATCAAATTCAACAACGCGCCTCGCCAAAAAACCTAGTGATTTCAGGCCAAGGCCCTACTCGGCTGCGTCTGAAGCCGGTGCGAGCGGCGACAGACCTGCATCGCGGAGCAAGTCGAGGTCCGCGTCGTGGTCCGGGTTTCCGGTCGTGAGTAGCTTGTCGCCGAAAAAGAGGCTGTTTGCACCTGCCATGAAGCAGAGGAGCTGCGCCTCACGGCTGAGCGAGGCGCGTCCGGCCGAAAGCCGCACACGGGCACCGGGAATCATGATGCGCGCGGTGGCGCACATACGAACGAGCTCGACGGGGTCGACGGGCTTCTGATCGCCGAGTGGAGTGCCAGGCACGGCCACCAAGGCATTGACCGGCACGCTCTCCGGCTGCGGCGAAAGGTTGGCGAGGGTCACGAGCATGCCGACACGATCGTCGATGCTCTCGCCCATGCCGATGATGCCGCCGGCACAAACGGATATGCCAGCCGCGGCCACTCGGGCGATGGTGTCGAGGCGGTCCTTGTACGTGCGGGTGCTGATGATCTCCCCGTAGTACTCCTCGGAAGTATCGAGGTTGTGATTGTAAGCGGTGAGGCCGGCGTCTTTGAGCTCCTGAGTTTGCTCGTCGTCGAGCATCCCGAGGGTTACGCAGGCTTCCATTCCAAGCTCACGAACCCCACGCACCATCTCCAATACCTGCTGAAACTGCCGGCTGCCCTTCTTCGGGCTCCGCCACGCCGCGCCCATGCAGAAACGGCTGGCGCCGGCGTCTTTCGCCTCGCGCGCCTTGCTGAGCACGTCGGTGACGTCCATCAGGCGCTCTGCTTCGACACCCGTGTCGTACTTCGAGCTTTGCGGGCAATACGAGCAGTCTTCCTGGCAGGCCCCGGTCTTGATCGACAGGAGCGAGCAGAGCTGAACCGCATCGCGTGGCTGGGTTGCGCGATGAACTTCCTGCGCCCGAAACAGGAGATCGGTCAGCGGCAGGTCGTGAAGCGCGCGGGCTTCTTCTCTTGTCCAGTCGTTGCGGACGGCGGTCATCTAGCGGGTTCTAGCAGAGAGCCTTGAATACGCTAGATTGCCCGCGTAGGGTCCCTGAACCTTGACCGAGGGCATCGACTCATCCCTAGCTTCCGTGGCCGCCGTGACGCCCGTCGAAAACGAAGGTTCGCCCTCATTCGCCGCGACCCCTCCGCTCACGTGGATGGCCGGCGTAGCTGCCTTGGCTGACCTGATCATCAATCGCGTCCTGATTCTATTGGGAAGTGACGCCTGGTCGACCGATACGCTGGTGCGACTCGACACTTGGGGCAGCTTCGCGCGCAACCTCAGTGTCGTGAGCGCCCTGGTGGCGCTTGGGTTCTGCCTCGCATCGCTTGCCTCTCCCAAAACGGGGCTTCCGTTTTCTGCGCGCGCCGGCATCGCCAGCTTCGGCTGGGTGCTCATTCCGATCGTCACCCTCATGACGTTCTTGCCACGCGCATGGACCAGACCTGAGCTCGTCATCGTGGTCGCCGGCCTCGCGCACGCGACGATCCTGCTCCTCATCCTCGCTGGGATGCATCGGCGCTCTACCCGCCCCGTCTCGGTGGCGCTGGTGCTGACGCTCATTGCTTCATTCAGCGGAATCATCTCGATGGTCGTCACCCTGGTCGGCCGACGGTCTTACTGGGAGCACACCGAGCGCCTCTCCAACGCGTTTCGCTGGTCGGGTGAAATGGCCTACCTCGCGGTACCGATCGCGATCGGCTTCGCGATTTCGATTCCCTGGCGAGAGCTGCGCGGCAAGGCGACGCTCACTTTGTCGGTGCTGGCCGCCGCCGTCGTCACCGTGGCGATGGCGATGTGGAGACATGCCGTCGGGCGAGACCTACCCGACCTGCTCTACGGCGCGCTGCGACTCGACTTCTTACCGGACCGCGACTTCATTTTATACGCGATCCCATTAGGCGTCGGCGCAGCGGTAACCGTCTCGGCAATCATGTCGAAGGATTCGATCCGCCGACAGCTAGGCGCAGCGCTTTTGCTACTACTGAGCGCCGGCTACGCGCCGAGAACGCCGAGCACTTTGCTGATGACGGTGCTCGGGGTGGCGCTGCTGGCGAGGGCAGGGATCGCGCTGGCGAAGCGACAGCGGCACTGACACCGACACTAGCGCCGGCCTTCCACACCACCCGCGGCAGCGCGAGCCCGAAGGGCGAAGCCCGGCGCAAAGCGCCGGCAAGACCGAGCGAGCGGCAGCACAAGCCGTACGGTGACATCGAGGCAGACGGTAGCGCCCTCCCCGCCCCAACTCACCCGCGGCAGCGCGAGCGAAGCGGGCGGTGCAATCAAATTCGGCTGCCGCCTAACTCAGCTTCGCAACAGCCTCAGCAATCCGCCCGAGACCCTCACGGATCATCTCGTTCGAAGCCGCGTACGAGATTCGCAGGAACCCTGGCGCGCCAAACGCAGTCCCGGGCACCACCGCGCAGCGCGCTTCTTCGAGAAGGTAGCCGGCCACGTCGAGGTCGTTTTCGAGCGTCTTGCCGCCGCCCCGCTTGCCGATCAGACCCTGCACATTGGCGAACGCGTAGAACGCGCCTTCGGGCATTCCGCAACTGATCCCGTCAATCGCGTTGAGCCCGTCGACGATGAGGCTGCGGCGTTCTTCGAAGGCCTGGCGCATTTGTTCCATCGGTCCCCAGGCGCCGCGAAGCGCTGCGATCGCCGCGTTCTGAGCGATTGAGCTCGGATTGGTCGTCGACTGGCTTTGAATCTTCTCGCAGGCCTTCGCCACGTACGCGGGGGAGAGCATCCAGCCGATTCGCCAGCCGGTCATCGCAAAGGTCTTGCTGACGCCATCGACGATGATGATGCGATCCTTGAGCTCGGGTGCGACCTGGACGATCGATTTCTGATCGAAGCCGCCGTAAACCAGTTGCCCGTAGATCTCGTCGACGATGATCCAGAACTTGTGCTCGGCCGCGACGTCGGCGAGCGCGCGTAGCTGCTCACCGGTGTACGCTGCACCGGTCGGGTTCGAGGGCGAGCAGAGGATGAGTGCCTTCGTCTTCGGCGTAATGGCAGCTCGCAAGGCCTCGGGCGTCATGCGGAAGCCCTGCTCCTCGGTCGTGTTTACGATTACAGGCTCGGCGCCGGCGAGCCGAACCTGCTCCGGGTAGCTCACCCAGTACGGCGCCGGGATGATGACCTCGTCACCCTCGTCGTAGAGCGCCAACGCGAGGTTGAACAGAGTGTGCTTGGCACCCACCGAAACGACGACCTCTGACGGGTCATAAGTCACGCCCGGCCGACGCTTCGCAGACGCTTCACAAATCGCTTCGCGAAGCTCCACGGTGCCGCGCGCAGCGGTGTACCGAGTCGCACCGGAATCGATCGCCTTCTTGGCGGCCTCACGAATGTGCGCCGGCGTATCGAAGTCCGGCTCGCCGACACTGAAGGAGAGCACATCGATGCCCTGTGCCTTGAGCTCGCGCGCACGCTGTGCGACCGCGACCGTGGCGGAGGGTTTCACGACACTGAGCCGCTGTGCGACTGGGATAGCTTCACTCATGCCGCGGGCTTAACACCGAAGCGGGGTGCTATCAATGCTTGGCAGGTACGACCGTGGCCAGAGCGCGCAGATCCTTCTCGAGGTCGCTGATACCGTCGTTGTTCGCGCGGTAGTAGCCCCGAACCTGAGCCTTGTCGTCGACCAGGACAAAGGAGTTCGAGTGCATGATCTCCTCGGCGCCAGCAGCCTGGCTGTCCTCGTCCCCCAGTCCGACCCGGAAACCGTCGACAACCACGTGCCGAATCGACTCCTCGTCACCAGTCACGAAGCGCCAATTGCTCTCGTCCAGCTCGTTCTTGGTCATGTAGGCCTTGATGACCTCGGGGGTGTCGTTGCGCGGATCGACGCTGACGGAGACGAAATGGGCGCTTGGCACGTCCGAAAGCCGGGACTGGAGCCCTTTCATGTGGGCGGTGATCCTAGGGCAGGTCGAACGGCAATGGGTGAACACAAAGGCCGAAACCCAGAGGTTCCCTTCCATCGACTCGCGATCGAAGGCCTGCTCGTTTTGGTCGACGAGCGAGAACTCGGGAAGCCGACCCAGCACGGGGACGTCCTCGGCGCTTCGCTTCGTGCAGCCGACCGCAAGCAGGGTCAGCAGAGCGAGACCGAGGGCCTTAGAGCGCATCGATGATCAGGGCCGCGAACAGGCCGGTGAGGTAGATGAGAGATGCAAAGAAGAACTTCTTGGCCCAGGCGTTGTCGTCCTCGGCCTTGAAGCCGAGCAGAGCCGTCCAAAAGAAGTGGGCCCCGAGGACCAGCGCAGCCGTGAGGTAAATCGTGCCGGCCAGCCCGTACGGGACGAGCAAGAGTGAGACCGCCCAGAGCGCAGCCGCGTTTATGGCCGATTGCACCTTGGCCGCACGAATACCGCGAACGGAAGGCAAGACTTTGAGTCCGGCGCGTTCGTACTCCTCTTGGCGGAAGATCGAGATCGCGATGAAGTGGGGAATCTGCCAGAAGAACAGGATGCCGAACAAGACGAGCCCTGGCAGAGCGATGCTGCCGGTGACCGCAGTCCAGCCCATGAGCGGTGGCAGGGCTCCAGGGAGGGCGCCCACGTAGAGCGCGGCAGGAGTGTACTGCTTCATCGGCGTGTAGATCGCGACGTAGCTGGCGAGGGCGATGAAGCCGAGCAGGCCGGTGACCGGATTGACGGCCAGCGTGAGCGTCGGGACCGCGAAGAGCCCCATCAGAACTCCGAGCACCAGGGCCCAGGACGGCTCGAGCCGGCGATCGGGCAGCGGGCGCTTGGCCGTGCGCGTCATGAGACGATCGGTATCGCGCTCGAGGTAGCAGTTGAGTGTGTTGGCGGCGCCGACCACCATCCCGGTGGTCAGAAGCATGACCGTCATCGAGCTGACGCTGAGCGAGCCCGGAGCGAGCCACATGCCACCGGCTGCCGTCACCAGAACCATCAGCGTGATGCGCGGCTTGGTGAGCGCGATCAGATCGCGCACGGTGAGCATCATCGTGGCCTGTCGAATCGCTGCGGTCATGGTCGTCCCCAGATGGAAGCGGGCGCGCACTCTGACGCTCCCGTCCAAAACGGTCAAGCTCCCTGAAGGGGCCGCTTAGGGCCAGGGCGCCCAGCGGTCAAGAACAGTCGAGACCCAGTCAGGAGCGGGGGCCGAGGACCGCGAGAAGCGCGACTAAACCCACAAGAGCGATGACGATGCCAAGCGCAACCATGACCCATGGAGGGCCGCTTTTCTCTTGGCCGCGAAGCGCTTCAATCGGCGGCGCTGGCTCGAGCTGCGGCGCCGCCGGAACCGGGGTCGGCAGCGTGATCGAGCCCCGCTCGCCTGCCTCGACCAGGAGGACACTGTCGAGAGCCGCGGCGAACTCAGCCGCCGAGGCGTATCGCTCCTCGGGGTTCTTGGCCAGTGCCGCCATGACCACCTCTTCGAGGCCGTCCGGAAAAGTTGCGCCGGGTAGACGTTCCGCAAGTGGGATTGGGATCGCGTTGACGTGCAGCTGGATGTACTCGATGGGCTGGTTGGCATCGAAAGGGAGCTTCCCGGTGAGGAGCTCGTAGAGGATGACTCCGAGCGAGTAGATGTCCGATCGAGCGTCGAGGGTCTTTCCGTGGGCCTGCTCCGGGCTCATGAACTCCGGTGTGCCGAAGACCATGCCCTGCTGCGTCAGCACCATCGAACCGGGTCGCATCTGCCGCTCGGTGACCTTCGCGAGGCCGAAATCCAGCACCTTCGGGAAGTCCCGGATGCCTCCCTGACTGGTGACGAAGATGTTTTCGGGCTTGAGGTCGCGGTGCACGATGCCCGCCTGGTGCGCCTCTTCGAGCGCGCCGCAGACCTGAGCCATGATGCGCATTGCCCGCTTGGGTTTCATCGCACCTTCGGCTCGAACGATTTGAGCCAGGTTCTGGCCGACGAGGTGCTCCATCACGAAGTAGCAAGCGCCGTCGTCGAGCTGCCCGTAGAGGAACACGCGCGCCGTGTTCGGGTGCGAGAGCTGGCTCATTGCACGGGCTTCACGGCGAAACCGAGAAACTAAATCACTTCTCGTGAGATAGCGGGAGTGGAGGATCTTGATCGCCACGTAGCGATTCATGTCGGGCTGCTCGGCCTTGTAGACCGCGCCCATGCCGCCCTTGCCGATCTTCTCGACGATGCGGAACTGCCCAGCCACCTCCTTGCCGAGATACGGATCGCTCACGGAACCAGACTAGCATCCGGAGTCGAAGGCGTTGAGGAAAGTGCAAGTAGGGTTAAGGTGATCCAAGTCGCATCGGCGATCAGGAGATGCACGAGCTGCAGGGCCACGGGCGCCAGCAGAGCAACGTTGAGCAGCCCCACCGCGATTTGGACCAGCACCAGGATGCCCAGGGCGACGGCGAGCTTGGCGACGAGCGGCCTCCGCCTTCGTCGAAACAGGTCCGCTGCCAGCCAAATCAAATAGCCGGAGCCGAATACGGCAACCACCGGGTGCCATAAACGAAGGCGCAAAAAAATGTGGGCGGTCGGAGAGAAATCTTCGCGAAGACCGACAGTCAGGCTCGACGCGGGAAACAGGGTGTCGCCAAGCGCTGCGATCGCGCCGCTGACTCCGACGAAGAGCACGACCGCCGCCGCCCCGCCAAACATCCAACGGGAGCGCTTGTCCTTCGCGAAGCGCGCCCCTCCGGGTTGCCAGGCACTGTATGCCATCCACGTGAGGGCCGAGAGCAGCAGAAAGGTGTTGATCAGGTGGGCCGCCATCCAGGCACCCCGGGCGGTCGAAGGATTATCCGCCACCATGCGGAACACAACGAGGCCCGCGCCGACCAGAGCTTCGGTCGTCATGAAGAACAAGCTCCAGCCCGCGGCGGAACGAGTCGCCTGACCGCGTTCGAATGCTCGCAAGGCGACGACCCACATGACGAAGGTCCAAACCCAGCACAGACCGGAAGTCACTCTATGGGTGAGCTCTACGATCGTTTTGAGCGAAGGGTCGACGGGAATCGCAACCCCATTGCACAGGGGCCAATGGTCGCCACAGCCGTCACCGGAAAGGGTCGCGCGTACGTACGCGCCCCAAAGCACTACCCCTACGGTGTAGGCCAGGAGCGCGGAAGCCCCAACGGCGAAACGATTGGAGGAACGCACCGCGGAACGATGGAGTCGAACTCAGCTCTCGTCAACGATCGCAAATCGCAACGCCTGCGGCTCGCCGCCTCTGCGATAGTCGACGACCAAGACTGAAGCGGTTCGCAGCTCTTCCCACACTGCAATCGCTTGCTCGGGCCGCTCGATAGGCCTGCCGTTGATGCGGGTCACCGTGTCGCCGGGGCGAAGGTCGAGCGACGCATATGCCGGCTCCCCCGGAAAGAGGCTGACGATGCGAAAACCGACAAAGGCGCCCTTGTGGAACTCAGGCTCGGTCTGAACATTCTGGAGGAAACGGCCGAGACCCTCGTCGAGGACCGGCATCAGCTCGGTGCGTGTGATGACGCCCTGCCGCACCCTCTCATAGGGCTGGTCGAGACTGCTCTCGGGCGTCGGTTCCTCGATCGGCGGCGCTTCGGCCGGCGCTGCTTCGGCCGGCGGCGCTTCAGCGGGCGGCACCGCCTGCATGGGAGCGTTCGCATCTTCCCACCTCTCGTTTTGCTTCCTCTCTTTGCGACTCGTTCGCTTCTCGGCGGCGTTCCAGTCCTCCGCACCCTCAGAGGTCTCCCAGGTGGAGTCCTCCAACATCTCTCTTTGGAGCTTGGTCGTCTCGCAGCCTATCGCGCTTGCGATCAGGAGGGCGGCAAACGGTAGAATCAAGTAACGGCTCATACGGACTCCCCTCGCAGTGCCATGACCTCGGACCAAATCGCCGCGGCCACTGCATCGATGCCACAGTTGGCATCGACGTGCCGAATGGTATCACTTGGGAAAAGTTCGTCGATTTTCGCGTAGAACTCGGCGAGCTCCATCTGCATCTCGTCGACTTCATATAGCTCGGGGCTCCCGGATCGGGCGCCGCGACGGCTTGCTGCCCCTTTGGGGTCTACGTCGAGCACCAGGGTGAGGTCGGGCCGCCTGGCGTGCCTGTTGAGCTCGCGCACCCAGTCGGAGATGTCTTCACCGCCGCCACCGCTCACTGTCTGATACGCGACCGAGGAATGGTCGTAGCGATCGCAAATGACCGTGACCCCGTCACTGAGGTTCGGGATCACCTCCGCCTCGAGATGATCGAGACGGTCGCCTGCGAACAAGGCGGCCATCGTCGCCCAGTTGAACGGACGGGCGCCATGGCGGCCCGGGACGACCAGCCTTCCAGTCAGGACCTGGCGAATCAGGACGCCAATCGGACCGTCGCTCGGCTCACGCGTGGTGTGAACTGGAAGGCCCTTCTCGGTAAGACGGTCGGCGAGAATCGCGCACTGGGTGGTCGTGCCTGAGCCGTCGATGCCTTCGATCACGATGAAATGGCAGCCGATCACGAGCCCGCCTTAGGAGTACCGAACTTGAACGTCGCTCCGAACTGACCGTAGACCAGCGAGTCGTGGTGGCCACCTCCGAAGATGTCGCCAAGGACCGGACGGCGCTTCCCGGCCACGATGCCCTCTACTTCAAGCCACACGTTCCACTTCTGCGTCACCACGATTTCCAGTGAGCCGCCAAGCCTGGCGCGCACGATGTTCTCGCGCGAGCTTCTCACAGCCATGTTGCTATTGCTACCGTTGAAGTCCCAGCGGTCGCTGTTGAAGTCCCCCGCGATCCAAATCGAAAACGCGCCGCGAGGCGGGAAGTGTACGCTGAGGATCGCATCGAGGTTGATGAAGAAATTGTTGGTGGGACGCCTCGAGCCGCTCAGGTCGCGACGTGAGGGGCCCACACCGCCGCCGATTTGAAGGTCTCCGCCGACGGAGAAATTCCGGGACACACGCCATCCCGCCTTAGTGCTGAGAGTGAAGTCGGTGAGACGTCCGAAGGTCTGTACGTAGAGGCCGACGTCGAGGAAAGTCGTGAGCCCGGTTCGCAATCCGACCGAAGCCAGCCAGGGCCAGCCCGTCGAGAAGTCGAGAGTTGCGACGCCCGGAGGGAGTGGCGCGCCGGCGTGTGTGACGGTGTTGCGCAGTGGATCGCTGCGCTCGGCTTCCTTGTCGCGCCCATTTGAATCGACCGGGACAGCGGCCGTCGTGAGAATCACCTGAATCAATCGGACACGAGGCGATTTCTGGAGCCGAATCTGCTCGACGTGGTTTCCGCGGCCCTCGGCTCGCACTTCCAGCTGATGGATGCCGGCGGGCAGGTCCCCTTCCCAGGGAACGGGGCCAAGCAGCTCGCCGTCGACGTAGAGCTGCGCGTTGGATACGTTGGCCTCGACTCGAACGGGGACACCGAGTGCGTTGAGCTCGGCGTACACCTCGCAGTTCCGGGCTGGTCCGACAGAACAAGTGCGACGCACCTCGCGATAGCCCGGCGCGCGTACGACCACGGAGTGGGTGCCGAGCTCGGCGGGCTCGATAGTGATCGGCGGGCTGCCGTATTCCTCCCCGTCGATCGTCACCGTCGCATCCGGTACGCTGGAACGAACGACGATGCGCGGGACCTCGGTGCTTTCGATCGTGAATCTCAGGGAAACCACGCGCTCACGCCCTGCAATCACGGTCACCGACTGGGTGACATCTTCGTAGCCGCCCGCCTGAGCCGTGACGACGTGCTCGCCAGGCGAGAGTCCGCCCTTGGCAGCAGGAGCGACCCCGATGTCGACCCCGTCGAGACTGATGATCGCGCCCGGCACGTTTGCAATCACACGGAGGCTGCCTAGGTCGGGGGCGAGCCGAACCGTTGCCTCTACGCTGGTTCGCTGGTCTGCCCTGACCGTGACGACCTCGGAGAAAGGTTGATAGCCCTCACCTGGGCTCCTGATTTCGACGACATGCTCACCTTCAGTCAGGCCGTCGACGACCAGCGGTGTGCCCCCTCGTCTCTGTCCGTCGATGTACACGGGCAAACCCGTCACGTCGGCGGTGACCAGGAGCGATCCGGTCTTCAGTACTTGGGGTTGGAGCGCGACGGGGATTGTCATCACCTGACCGGCCACCAGATCGACCCATTTGGAAAACGTCGTGAAGCCACGCTTCCCCACCTGCACCAGGTGTCGACCCGGGGTGAGAGTCTTACGCAGGGGTACGTTGCCCGACGGCACACCGTCGATGCGAATCGCAGCTCCCGAGCTCGAGTCGTCGCTCGCTGTGATCACGATGACGCCCGGAGACTCCTCCTGCGCCAATGCCTCGGTCGAGACGACGAGCAAAACAAGTACGAACACCAGCCGCACGAACCCACTAACGCCAAGCAACCCTTGCATAATCCCTCGGACGCACCGAAATGGGGTCGATTCACCGACGACCCAAGCGCCTCGGACGTGTTTACCCCTACCATTGGGGTCGGCCCAATAAACGGCTGGAGCGCCTCCCGTGAGGCAAGAATTTTCGAACTCGAGCGGGCCTAGGGCGCCACGAATAGGCTTTCAAACGGATCGAGCGCCTCCAGATGGGGGATTTCGGGGGCGCCGAGCGGCGGGAGCAAGCGAGGGGGCGGCGGGAGGTCTCCCTTACGGCGAAACTGGAAGTCATCGAGCTCCGCGAGGCCGTACTCGAGCGCTTCGATTCCTATGCGCTCGCGCTTCGCCATGTGCTCGAGCAGCCGTCGCATCTTGCTCCTCATCGAGCGGCTCAGCGCGCCGCGCTCGTACGAGATGTGATAGCGCTTCGGCGAGGGCAAGATACAGGCGAGGAACGCGGACTCCGCGGGGCTGAGGTCGATGGGATTGCGACCGAAGTAATACGCCGCCGCGTGCCTCAGGCCATATACCGCCGGTCCGTACTCGATCACGTTGAGATAGAGCTCCAGAATCTCGTCCTTGTTGAGCGCGTTTTCGAGCCACCAAGTCAGAATCACTTCTTGGACCTTGCGCGCGATGGTCTTCTCACGCTGCAGGTAGAGGTTCTTGGCAAGCTGCATCGAGATCGTGCTGGCGCCGACTACGTACCGGCCTTCTTGCAGATTGCGAACCAGGGCATCGCGAATCGCCCAGGGTGCAAAGCCGCCGTGCTCGTAGAATGCACCGTCCTCGTGACTGATCGCTGCGGCGGGCATGAAGGGGCTGATGTCTGCGAAAGCGACCCAGTTGGGCGTTCCGGGGCCGGTGCGCATCTCGAACACCGTCTCGTCGGGCTCGATGGCACGATGACGGAACGGTTCTTGGAAGCGCTCGACGCGAACCCACCTGGGAGTCCGTTCAAACTGGCAGAGGTTGCGGACACGAATGAGGAGCTCGGTGGCTTCGAGCTCACGTGAGTCGAGCGAGACCTGAGTTAGCGCGCTCCAATTGCCCGACCATTGAAATCGGGAAAGTGATCCCAGAACGTCCTCCGGGATGGCTCCGATCACGTCATTGCAGCGTGTAGGCGGCAGCTTGGCGCTCAGGTCGATACGGTAGTGCTCGGGGGTCCGTTCGACCTCGCCGTCGATGAGCACGCGCACCTTGCCCATTCGGACCTGGCCGCGCTCGATCTGGAGCAGGCGCTCGCCGGGGTACCAGACGCCCTTCCCTCCGAGATCGAGGTTGATGTTTTCGACCGGCTTCGCGGCGATCCGCTCGGAAGACAGAGCCAGCTCTCGGAGGCCTAGGCTCCCTTCGATACTGATCTGCTCGCGAGAGCTTGCAGCGAGCTCGAGCTCCGCGCTCAGGGTGCCCACCTCGGCATTGTACAGAGGGAGCTCAGGGGCGAAAGGCGCGATGAGCGCGAGTGAGATCCGACGAAGCTCGATGCTTCCCTCAGCGCGCGCCTCGCTTGGCATGACGCTGAGGTCGACCTTCAAGGCCCCATCGTTGGAAGTTTGACCGCCAACCACCACGCGATACGAGCCGTCGTCGCCTCCGTTGAGCGACAATCCGAAATCGCGGATGCGCTCCACGTGACCTGCAGGGGTCTTGCTTTCGATGTGCACTCCCGAAACGGCAATGCGGGCATCTGGGGTCAGGCGAGTGAATAGGCGCGCGGGGGTGGGTGGGCTCCGCGGGAGGAGGCCGGGTTCGTTCTCGGTCCCGGACTCGGTCTCGGTCTCGGTCTCGGTCTCGGCCCCGTTCTGTTCCGGCGAGCCGCGCAGGCGGCTCAGTGCTTCGCGCAGACGCATTGCTAGGGGCCTTGGCGTCTCCTCGTCGCTTCCTAGTGATCGAACTCTTGCGCCTTGGATGTCGAGCTCGTGGATCTTCCAGGCACCGTCGCTGCGCCGCAGGGCGAGCTTCGTCGGTCCGATGCTGGCGTGGTCTGCGGCCTGTTCGCCGAGCAGCGAGTCGCCGATGCTGCCCAGCAACTCGCCTCCTTCCTTCCGCAAGCTCAGGTCGTTCATCGAGACAAGCGGGCCCTCCGAGTCGCGAACGCGAACCGACAGTTCGTTGATGGCGTATGTTCTTCCTTTTCCCTGGGAGCTCGCCGACGCAGGTACGGATGCGGCGCGGGAGCTGCTTCTGGGAAGCTGCGCGACCGAGTCATCGAACCCGAGGTGACTGAGATCCGCGGTGACCTCGACTCCGCGCGCCGACAGAGCCCGAACTGAGCCCGCGCCCTGGACGAGGGCGGCGAGGAGACCCATTCGCGTGTCGATCTGCTCGATGCTCACGACAAAGCCACCGTGGCGACCGCGTAGCTCGACGCCACGCAGCTCGACACCACCCAACGAAAGACGCGTTCGTTTGATGTGCGCATCGACCCCGAGGCGCTCACCGATGACGCTCGAGGCATGCGCGGTGACTCGTGGCAGCCCCCAGCGCCAAAGGCCGAACACGAGCGTGAGCGTGACGAAGGCCGCGACCACCCAAACGCGTCGCTCGCTGAGGAACCGCAGCATCGAGGCGGGATTATGCCGCGTCTAAAACGCGAAGCCTAATAAAGCTTTCGACTGTCAATTTGGATGGTTACTGGGCCGTCTACGGCTGACTGGACGAGCATCGTGGCGCGAAACGTGCCCGTTGCGACCCCCAATCCCCTGCCACGTAGTAGATCGACGAGCTCCAAATAGAGGCGCTCGGCTTCTTCTGGTTCGGCGGCGCCGTCAAACGAAGGGCGCCTGCCGCGTCGCACGTCGCCGAACAGGGTGAACTGGGAAACGACTAGTATCGAGCCACCGACGTCGGCGACCGACAAAGACATGCGTCCCTCTTCGTTGGGGAACACCCGGAGACCCGCTATCTTGTCGACCGTGTACTGCAAGTCCTTGGGCTCGTCGCCCTTTGCCGCGCCGAGGTACACGAGCAGCCCGCGCCCTATGTCTCCGACCCGCTCCCCCTCGACGGTGACGCTGGCTTCGTGGACCCGCTGAACGACGGCACGCATGCGGGCTTGCGTAGCACAAGGCGAATCCTCTTGCCCGAACGAGGCAATGCTCAATACTGCGCAGCGATGAAACCGGTCGTGGGTCTAACGGGTGGAATCGCTTGCGGTAAGTCCACCGTTGCGAAGATGTTTGCCGACCTCGGAATCCCGGTGGTCGATGCCGACGACTTGGCGCGTGAAGTGGTGGAGCCTGGTACGCCCGGCTTGCAGCTCATCGTCGACGAGTTTGGCGAAGGTGTGCTCGACGACGCCGGGCGACTCGATCGCAAGAAAGTCGGCGAAATGGTATTCGGCGACGAAGAAGTTCGCGAAACGCTCAATGCGATCATGCACCCACTCATCGGGGCCGCCGGTGCGCAGAGCATCATGGCGCATCAAGACGATCCCGCGCCGTATTTGCTCTACGAGGCTGCGCTCCTGGTGGAAACTCGTGCCTACGAGGCGTTTTCTGCTCTCATCGTCGTGAGCGCCGACGAATCGCTTCAGCGGCTCCGTTTGATCGCGCGCGACGGTTTCTCGGTGTCCGAGGCGAACGCCCGTATCGGATCCCAGCTTGCCGTGGAGCGCAAAATCGCCGTCGCCGACTACGTCGTGACGAACAATGGCGACCTCGGCTCGACTCGGGAGCAGGTCGTCCAGGTTCACGAGAAGCTGGCCTCGAGATTCGCCTCCAAGGAGTGGGAGTGATGGGCACTCTGCTGCGCTCGGTGCTCGTAACTGGTTTCCCGGGACGGCAACCCGCCGTCCATCTGGTTCGAGAGCTAGCCGCCCGAGGCGATCGCTCCGTCTGTTGCCTTGTCACCGAAGGTCGGCAAGAGCGCGCCCTCGAGCTGCTCAGCTCGCTACCTGAATCTTCACGGGAGCGAGTTTCGACCTGGCTGGGCGACCCGCGCTCGATGGACCTCGGGCTGAGCGGCGAGGAGTTCGCAGTGCTGGCCGAGGGGCTCGAAGTCATTCACCATTGCGCGTCGATTACGGACCCTGCCGCCACCACGGAGGAGGCGGCCGGCAACGTGCGCGCCGCTGCAGAAATCCTCGAGCTTGCCGAGGCGGCCCCGCGCTTGAAGCGACTCGTGTGCTGGTCGAGCGCGACGGTGTCCGGCAATCGGGAAGGTTTCGTCAAGGAGACCGAGCTCGACGACTCGATGGGCTTTCGAAATCCCGTGGAAGAGTCCCTCTTCCACATGGAGCGGATGCTACAGGAGGCGGCCGAGGAGCTGCCCATGGTGATTCTGCGCCCCGCGGTCATGGTCGGCGATTCAATCACCGGCGAGCTCGAAGATCTGAACGGTCTGTACCTGTTGATCCGGTTCCTGCTGAGTGCGCCGGACGATTATCGCATCCCCACACCGAGCCGAACCGGGGTACGGATCAGCTCTGTACCCGTCGACTACGCCGTCCAGGCCGGTCTGCGCATTGCCGAAGACGAACAGTCGATCGGCCGTACGTTCCACATCGTCGACCCGAAGCCAGTCACCGTGCAGCACGCCCTCCGCCTTTTCGCGGAAGCGACCGGTAGGCCCAGTCCACGAGAGCACGACCCGCTCAATCTCGCCACCGCACTCATGCGAGCGCCGGGCCTGCAACGCTTTCAGAACACCACCCGCGCATTCCTCGACCACTTGAAGACCGACGTGATCTACGACGACAGGAACACCCGTGAGCTACTGGCCGGAACCGGGATCCAGTGCCCGGAGCTGGAGAGCTACGTCGAGTCAATGGTCTCCCGGGCCCAGCGAGACTGACTCCAGAATATGGACATACCGGGGCCTTCCAAGACAGCAGGCGGCAGCGCGAGCCCGAAGGGCGAAGCCCGGCGCAAAGCGCCGGCAAGGCGAAGCGCAGCGCCCGCCGCGCCAGGGAGGATTACGGGTGGGGGTGGGCGGGTGGTGTAACCAATCACTGCCGCTGCTAGGAGCCTGCGAGGGTCATTGAGGAGACTCTGAACGTTGGCGAGGCGACTGCGGTTCGTTGGTCTAGGTCGTCAGCTACCGCGTCGATGCGTTGTAGGAGCTGATCGAGGTTCAGCGAGATCGTAATCTCGGAGACCGCATGGCTCAGTTTGCCATCTTCGACCAGGAAGCCTGAGGCACCTCGGCTGAAGTCGCCGGTGACGGCGTTGAAGCCGAAGCCCATCATGCCGGTGACGTACAGGCCGTGCTTGGTGTCGGCGATCAGCTCGTCGCGCGATTGGCTGCTTGCTTTGAGGATCAAATTGCTGCTCGACGAGGAGATGCCGCCGGACGGAGAGCGGGACGCGCTGCCGGTGCTCTTCAGGCCGAGTTTTCGAGCGCTGTAGGTATCCATCAAGTAGCTCTTGAGGACCCCAGACTCGACGACGGTGGTACTACGGGACAGCAATCCTTCGCCGTCAAACGCTCGGGAACCCGGCGCTCTTGGGAGGAGTGGGTCATCGACGACGTCGACGAGGTCGCTTGCCACGCGAGTACCGACACGATCGACCAGATAGGAGCTCTTTCGCCAAATAGCTCCGCCGAGAACGCACCCCGCGAAGAGACTCAGAATCGAACGCGCCGCGTCTTTGTCGAAAACGACCGGGAGCTCTTGAGTGGGTAGTTTCTTTGCGCCGAGTTGAGCAATGGTTCGACGGGCTGCTTCTTGTCCAACCGCTCGACTGTCTTCGAGGTCGGCGTAGTGCCGGGAAGCCGACCAGTGGTATCCGCTTCTCTTCTTGCCGCCTTCGTCATCGGCAACCGGGTTGACCACGATTGACGCGTAGGTCCCGTAGTCACTTCCTACGAAACCGCCGCTCGTCACGAGCGCGCTCACGCCGCGAGCACGTGTGAACGATGCGCCCTCGCTGTTGCTGATCCGAGGATCGAAATCAAAGGCGGCGCGCTCGCCTTGAAGCGCGCGGTCGAGGGCCTCGTCGGCTGAAATCCGACTGACGCTATCGTCGAAGGTGTCCAAATCCTTCCATTGAGATTCGGAAGAGAGGTCGGACGGATCGGGTGGCCCAGCGAAGGCATCGGCTTCACTCAGTCTCGCTAGCTCGAGAGCGTCTTCGATCAGTGTCCGCTGTCCCTGTTCGCTCAGGTCGCTCGTGTACGTCGAAGCGACGCGCTGGCCGACCATCACCCTGAGCCCCAGCGCGCGTGAGCCCGCTTCTTCGACGAGCTCCGGCTCGCCCATTCGAACCTTCACCGAGAGATGAGACCCGCTGTGCACACCCGCCTCCGCAACATCGGCGCCTGCCGCCGTTGCGCGATCCACGACCGAATGTCCGAGCTCGAGCAATGCCTTTGCGTCTTGTTCCGCCTTGGTCATCCGCCCGCCATCTGCGTACCGCCTACCGTCATCGAAGCGATCTTGATCGTGGGGCAACCCACGCCGACTGGAACGGACTGCCCTTCCTTGCCGCAGGTCCAAATTCCGTCGGACACCTCAAAGTCATGACCCAGCATCACCACCTTGCGCATCGCCTCCGGTCCGTTGCCGATCAGGTTCACTCCTTTGAGCGGGGCCGTAACTCTGCCGTCTTCGATCAGGTAGCCCTCGGTCAGCGAAAATACGAAATCGCCGTTCGAGATGTCGACCTGCCCTCCACCGAATTTCTTGGCGTAGACGCCGCGGCTCACGCTGCGAATGACATCCTCCGGCGCGTCTTTTCCACCGAGAAGCATCGTGTTGGTCATCCGCGGCATGGGGTGCGAGCGAAAGCTTTGCCTGCGGCCGTGTCCGTCGGGGCTGGTTCCGAAGAACTCGGCGCTGTGGCGGTCCTGCAGGTAGCCCCTCAAGACGCCGCCTTCGATCAGAACGGAGCGCGACGGCAGCTGCCCTTCGTCGTCGACGTTGATGGAGCCGCGCGACCCTTGCAGCGAGGCGTCATCGACCACGGTGCAGAGCTCGCTCGCCACTTCTTCGCCCACTCGGTCCGAGTAGTTGCTCGTCTTCTTGCGGTTGAAATCCGCCTCGAGTCCGTGGCCGACCGCCTCGTGCAGGAGGATTCCACTGTCTCCCGGCGCCAACACTACGTCCATCTCGCCCGCGGGCGCCTCGCGCGCATCAAGCATGATCAGAGCCTGCTGCACGGCCTGCTCGGCGTGCCACTCGGGCGTCTTCCCTTCGAAATACTCGAGCCCCGTCCGGCCACCACCACCCGAGGATCCCGACTGACGATTTCCTTGATCCTCCGCGATCACTCGGATACCGAATCGGATCAAGGGCTGACGGTCTCTTGCCATGTGCCCGAGGCTGTTGGCGATCAGTATCTCTCGCATGCTTTCGGCAAACGAGGCATCGACACGAGCCACTCGCGGATCGGAGGCGCGCGCAGCCTGATCGGCACGCTCGAGAATCGCCTTCTTCACTTCGCCATCGACGTCGAGTGACTCCACCGGGACGGGATAGCGACTGGGTGTGCTGCGCATCGCGACCGCTTGCGGGGCAATCGGGTGGCCGCCAGCGGCGATCTGCGCCGCAGTCTCGGCCGCCTGCTTCATCGCCTCAAAGGAGAAGTCCTCGCAATAGGCGTACCCGGTCGCATCGCCTTTCATGACGCGAACGCCGAGGCCCATCGACACAGCCCGCCTGGCAGACTTCAAAATCTGCTCATCGTAGGCATAGCTCCCGCTGACCGAGTACTCGAAGAAAAGGTCGGCGTAGTCGCCGCCCTTGACCAGGGCGATCTTCAGCAGCCGATTGGCGATGTCCGCATCGATGGCGTGTGAGCCCTGCTCGGCGAACGGTGCGTGGTATCGGGCTGTCATCAGCAGCTGCGCACTTTAGAGCGCGAGTGCCTCGATGGCTACTTCTATCCGCCCAGGAAGCCAATTACGGCGTCGATGATTCGCTGCTGACGCGCTTCTCCTAGGCCCGCAAAGATCGGAAGCGCGAGCACTTCGCGACTTGCCTTCTCGGAAACCGGAAGAGAGCCTTCTCGATACCCCAGGGACGCGAAGCACTCCTGGCGATGAAGCGGCACAGGGTAGTAGATCGTCGTTGCGATCTTCTTTCCCTGAAGGTGCGTCAGTAGCTCGTCCCGTCGCGAGCTGCGGATTACGTACTGATTGTAGATGTGACCGTCGAATCGTGTGTGCGGCGCACGCAGGAGGCTCTCGGCCAAGCCTGAAGCGGAAAACGCGGCATCGTAGCGAGCCGCGTTCCGCTGACGGCCGGCAGTCCAGCCGCGGAGCTCAGGGAGCTTCACGCGCAAGAGCGCAGCCTGCATGGCATCGATCCGAAAGTTGCCGCCGATCACCGCGTGGTAGTACTTGGGCTTGCTCCCGTGCGCGCGCATCACGCGAGCCTTGTCCGCCAAAACCGCGTCCTGAGTGGTGACGAGTCCCGCGTCACCAAAACCGCCGAGGTTCTTCGACGGAAAGAAAGAGAAGCATCCATACGCGCCGAGGCTGCCCACCGGACCCATCGGACTTCGAGTCCCAATGGCCTGCGCGGCGTCTTCGATGATCTGCAAATCGTGCTTGCGAGCAACCTCGACCAAGCCTTCCATGTCGCAGGCCTGACCATACAAATGGACGGGCAGAATCGCACGCGTGCGGGTCGTGACAGCAGCAGCAACCTGGTCCACATCGATGTTGAAGGTGTCGGGCCGGATATCGACGAAAACCGGCGTCGCGCCAACCCGGGCAATGCATCCGCCCGTGGCGAAGAAGGTAAACGGAGTCGTGATGACCTCGTCACCCCGCCCGATGCCGAGCGCCATCAAGGCGACCAGCAACGCATCGGTACCGCTCGAAACGCCGATCGCGTGCTCGACGCCGATGTACTCTGCGACCTCCTGCTCGAGGGCCGTCACCTCGGGACCCAGAATGTAGCGTCCCGAGCGTATGACCTCGGCGGCCTTCTCGGTAAGTCGTTCGATCAGCGGCCCGTTTTGGGCCGCAACGTCCAGCATTGGGATGGCTTCTTCAGTCACGGCTTCTCACCCATCGACAGCCCTCGGCCGTCACTTCGTATTGATCGCCACAGCGGGGGCAGACGCCATCGCCAGGCAGAACTTCCCCACAGCGGCATGCCCAGGCCATGCGGCGCGCCGGATTGCCGACTACGACCGCATGCGCAGGGACATCTTTCGTCACGACACTACCGGCTCCGATGAGTGCGTACTCGCCGAGTGCATGCCCGCAAACAATCGTCGCGTTCGCACCCACGGTGACGCCCTTGCCTACCGGCGTCGGCGCAAATTCCTCTTTGCGCTCGACGTGCGCGCGAGGCGTCAGAACGTTGGTGAAGACGCAGCTGGGCCCGAGGAACACGTCATCGGCGAGCGCAACGCCTGCGTACACCGAAACGTTGTTCTGAATCTTCACACCGTTGCCGACCTCGACGCTCGGCCCGATGAAGACGTTCTGTCCTAGAACGCAACGCTCACCGACGACCGATCCCGCGGAAACGTGCGTGAAATGCCAGACTCGCGACCCGCGGCCGACTCGCGCGCCCTCGTCGACGATCGCAGTCTCATGGATAAACGCTGGATTCATCAGCGCCCCCTTGGGAGCTCGATCCGCGCGCCTCCCTGCGCCAGAGAGACTGAGCCCCCCTCGAGCGCCCGGACGACGTGAAGGCCTGACGCTCCGTCGGCCACAGGAGCTTTGCGGGTTCGAACCGCCTCGAGAAACGCCATGCATTCCCGGCGCAATGGTTCGGCCATCTTCAACGCCGGAATGAGGATGTCCCCCGTACGGATTCGAACACCTTCCTCGTATGATAGAGTCGCGGGCGGCTCGACACCTTTGTCGAACACCGCGAGCTTCTGGTCAGGGGAGGTGTCGTCGAAGACCGCCATCTTCTTGCTGCCAACGACGGTTAGCTTTCGAGTCTTGTGCGGATCGAGCCAGCTGACGTGGACGTGCGCCATGCGACCATCTGGATAGTGAAGCGTGGCAAAGACGACATCTTCGATGCCGCGCTCCGACTGGAGGTAGCAAGAACCAGTGGCGCTGACTGCTTCGGGGCAGGACCCGAGCAGATAGTTGGCGACGGAAACGTCATGCGGCGCCAAGGACCACCATGCGTTTTCCTCTCGGCGAACGACACCGAGATTGACCCGCTGCGCGTAGATGTAGAGAACGTCGCCAAGCTCGCCCTCTTCGATGAGCGCCTTGAGTCGCTCGACCGCAGGATGGTACAGGAGCAGGTGCCCGACCATGAGAATCCGGCCGCCCTCCTCGGCAAGCCTGCAGAGCGTCGCGGCTTCATCTCCCGAGAGGCAGAGCGGTTTTTCCACAAAAACGTCCCGGCCCGCCCGAAGAGCGGCTTCGGCTACTTCGAAGTGCGACGGAGCCTGCGTGGCCACGACGATGGCGGCCACGGCTGGGTCGTCTAGAACGACTTGAAAATCGTCAACCACTTCGACGCTCGGATATAGCGCAGCCATGGTGCTGCGAATCCCTTCATGATGATCGCAGATATAGCGAAGATCGGATTCCGGAATGGCCGAATAGTTGCGAACGTGGTTCTTACCCCACCCACCCGCACCCACGACGGCAATCCCCACTGCTTGTGAACGACTCACGCGACCCCCCGCTTCATTGGGGCAGCTTAGCAGGACGGGCCCCCTACTCGGAAACTTGTGCCGGAACCGCGTCGGGCTAGCGCAGCATCGCCCGGCATTCGGACACGTATTGGCCCCTGCCGAGCTTCACACAGTTCTGATAAGCCTGTCGCGCGCCTTGCTTGTCGCCGCGCATCTGGCGGGCCGCGCCGAGTGTCACCCAGGCCAGCGCGTTCGACGGGTCGACCGCAGTCGCACGTTCGGCAAGCTCCGACGCCTCGCGCGTGTGGCTTCGCGCCAACATCAGGCGGGCCAGCTCGGCCAAGGCTGGACTTCCGTCGGGCCTGAGCTCGATGGCCCGCCGGTAGGCCGCCACGGCCCGCGAACCTCGCTTGAGACGACGCGCCAACTGGAGCTGCTCTTCGTAGGTGTCGGCCGCCCCGGTTGCAGCGTAGATCGCGTCGGGACTGGGAGTGGGTTTGGGGACCGGAGCCGGCGCCGCCACTGGTTCTGGCCCTGGCTCTGCCACTGGCTCCGTCGCTGCCACTGGCTCCGTCGCTGCCACTGTCGCCGAACTCGATCTCGGCGCGGATACTGCTACGGGCGTAGGTTCGCCAAGCGACATCCAAGCAGCCACCAGGGCAACGCCGCCACCCAAGGCCAAGATCAGCAGGGCCCAAGGCAGCATCGAAGGGCGGGAATCATCTGGATGGACAGCGCTAAGCGGAACCGCGCGGGGCGCATGGATATTCGCTTCTGCTGATTCCTCATTGAACACCTGCGCGTACGTGAGGGGGGGCGGGTCGACCTCGGGAGGCTCGTGATACTCGACAAGAGCGTCACGATGCTCATCCTCGCCGCGCTCCACCGCTTGAGTGACCACAGGTGCACTCGGAGGCGATGAGCGCACGAAGGCAGCCGGTGGCGGGTCGGAGTCGATCGCAACGATTGCCTCTTCGACCTCTGGGTCTTCACGCAAGTCTTCGAGCGAGTGATCCCACTGCCCCACCTCGACCGTCTCGCGGCCGGATATTTCGTCGATCCTATCGATTTCGGGAACACGACCCGACCAGTTGCGATTGGTCTTACCCGCGTACATCGAGCTCTCCGGTCGCGCAGCTTGAAAACCTCCAAGCGTGTTTCGGCGCGACCGGGGAGTAATCGGAGCCGGTGCAGGCGCGGGCGCGGGCTGCCATCCGGAGCCAACCTCGAACGGCACCTCGTTCGCCGGGGCGAGGGACGTCGGTCGATCGGAGGGCGAGATAATCCCATCCTCCGAATCCTCCACGTCCGTGAGATCCGGAGCGGGGACCGAAACGGGAGTCGGCATCCGATCCGAAGAAATTCCCGGAGCAGATGCTGCCCCAGTCATGACCCCTGCCAGTAGCCCCGGCACAGCCCCGCCCGGCACCGGCGGCGCGCCCGGCAACGCAACCCGCGCACGCGCCAAGCCTGCGGGTCCTGGAATCGTGTGCACCCCTTCTCTCGGAGGCGGGGCCAGCGGGCGAACGCTAACCTCGGTCAATACGGGAATGCTGTCTTGGATGCGACCGACCTCGCGAACCATCCCCTCGAAATATAGGTCCACGACCTTTCGCAGGGCCTCGACGTGGTCTCCGCCATGCGCAAGCGTGAGCTCCTGGATGCTCCGCTGTCCGTCGATCAGCCGGATCATTTCGTTCTGCGCGTCCGGCATGTCCCGAAGCCCCTGGCGGAGCAGCTCCGGGTCGACCTCGAGCACGGTTTCAAACGGCGGCAAGAGCTCGGACAGCCGGCTCCATTCGTCGAGCCTCCGCATCCCTTCCATCAGAAGAGCCTGCGTCGTTCGGTGGACAGTGCGCTCGCTCAGGCTAACACGCCGAAACTCGAGATCGAACGTACCCTCGCGCCATAGTAAGTGCCGATAGACTGCGTCCTCGCCGACGAGGTCGTCAACGGTGGCGTTGATCACGGCCCCGGAATCAAACGAGATCATGCCCTCCTGCCCGTCGGCAGCAACGAGCGTTAGCACGCCCGACTTCCGGCTCACGTCGATCGTCTGCAGCAAATCGACGACACTCATTTCCGAAAGCGAGCCACTGAACCGCGTCCGCGAATCATCGCTCCTGTGCGCCAAACCAGCGCGCGCCTGCCGAGCAAGCTCGATGCCTACTCTGGCGATGACCTCGCGAATGTAGATCGGCTTGGTGAGGTAGTCCTCGATTCCAAGCTCCAGGCCACGGATCTTGCTCTCGATCGAGCCGTCACTCGACAGGAACATGAACGGGATGTCGGCCCAGTCGGGCTTCTGCCGGAGCTGCTCGACGAACTCGAAGCCGTTCATATCGCTGAACGTCGTGTCCGAAAGGATCAAATCCGGCTTGTTGGCGTGCAGGATCTCGAAGGCCCTGCCTACGCTCGGACAGCCGGCAACATTATAACCCGCGTTCCGCAAGCTCACCTCGAGCACACGCAGGCTTCGGGGATCGGCATCGACAACGAGGAGGTTTTGCTTGGTCACTGCAACCTTTTGTCAGCGGAAGTGTGCGAATGGGCACAGTGCCATGTCAAGCGTTCCTTCGGATGAGCAAACTAACAATTGACATGGATGCGATCAAAAAGCTCAGTCGAATCCTAGGCGTGATCATCGGCTCAGTACCGGAGCCGGCCGCCGACGAAGAACCTTAGCCGGAGCGCCCGGAATAGTATTCCGATCGCAGGCAAGAGCCATAGCGTCAGGAGCCGGCATCCGTGCCAGCATCAACGCCTGCGTCTGGAGTCGGCATGCACACGCCCGCTAGGCAAGAAAGGCCCGAGGCGCATTGCGCCATCCGGGTGCAGGGCTCGTCGAGCCGTTTCGTGCTGATGTTCGTGCCGCAAGCGAACAGAAGCAGGCAAAACAGCAGCCAGCAAAGTCGGCCAGTCATCGAGGCGACGATAGCTCAGCCCGCAATCGGACACCACACCCTACAGCGCAAACGCTGCTAGGCTCGGGCCGTGGATATCCGGCTGCTGATTCCGGAGCTCTTCGAGAAGCTCAGCCTCATTGCGACCGCAGGCCTTCTAGCAGTGCTCGTGCCGCCGCTCCGCAACCGCCTTCTGGGCGTAGGCCGGCCACGGGACATCGCGGTCGTGGTGATCTTCGGTGTCTTGTTTTCGCTCTGGGGCTCGACAATGGGCTTCGAGTGGCTGGGCCATCATCTCAATCTCCGCGCCATCGGAATCATGATCGCGGGGATTCTTGGAGGTCCTCGCGCTGGAGCCCTCGCCGGCTTACTTGGAGGCGGATTCTATGTGACGCGCGTCGAGCCCGAGGCATTCCCCTGGGCTCTGATTGCTTCGTTGTTGGACGGCTGGCTGGCAGGCCGCATGTCGGTGCGGCGGGAGCAGATGTTTGTCGGCTGGCGCGTGCTTGGCTCCGCAGCGGTCGTCCAAATCGCCGGGCTGACCGTCACGGCGGCGGGCATGGCCTATTCCGGGACGAATCCCATCGGCTCACTGCCATCACTTGGCACACAGCTGGCAGGCGTCGCGGTGGGCGTCGCCCTGTTCGTCAATGTGGCTCTGGTCGTGATCTCGCGACAGGAGCAGGCCGTGGCGCTGGTCGAGGCTCAGGCTGCTGCAAACGCCCTGTCACTCACCGCCCTGCGCAGCCGTCTCGAGCCGCATTTTCTATTCAATGCACTCAACACGCTTCGCGCGACCATTCGCCGAAACCCGGAGCAAGCACGAACGTTGGTGTCGGATCTCGCCGATCTATACCGCTATTTGCTGCACCATCCGCACGACGCGTCGGTGATGAACGAGGTGGAGCACGCCTGTGCGTATCTTGCCATCGAGAAGGCGCGCCTCGGCGAGGAACGGCTCGCGGTTCAAACCTCGATCGACGAGAGCGTGCGTGACGTTCGCGTTCCAGCGCTCCTCCTTCAACCGATCGTCGAGAATGCGGTCAAGCACGGGATCACGCCAAAGCAGGGGCTCGGCAAGATCACCATTCGCGCATCGGACGCCGGCGGGCGGCTTCGCATCGAAGTCGAAGACGAGGCCGACGGGCCGAACCAGGGGCCGCCAACCAAGGGCTCAGGCCTGGCGCTCCAAACGCTTAGAAAGCGACTCGACCAGCAATACGACGGGCAAGCCAATCTCCGGCTTTCTTCGCTGGAGCGCGGTACCCTGGTGACCGTAGAGCTGCCCAGAATATCTGAAATCAAGGGAGAGCCAGCATGAGCATTCGCGCGATCGTGGTCGATGACGAACCCCTCGCCCGTGACGAGCTTCGATTTATGCTCGGTCAGTGTGAGGACATTGAAGTCGTTGGTGAGGCTCGCAACGCTCCGGAAGCACAGAAGCTCTGCGACGAAGAACTACCCGACGTCGCGTTTCTCGATCTGCGTATGCCCGGGCCTGATGGCGTTGCGCTCGCCGAAACCCTCATGGCCAACCACGCCGAGCTCAAAGTGGTGATCGTGTCGGCACACGACGAAGGCGCGTTGCGAGCATTCGAGGCCCGTGTTGCCGACTACCTGCTCAAACCAGTACGCCTGGACCGGCTGCGCCAGGCAGTTGGTCGGGTTCGCAGCGCGCCGGCAGGAGCCGTGAGCAACCACGAGTGGCTGGAACGAATAGCCGTGCGGCGCAAGGATGCCTACGTGGTGCTCGAGCTCGGCGACGTGATCTACTTCGAAGTCAAAGACGAGCTCGTGTGGGCGGTCACAGAGGCAGACCGGTTCGCGATCGACAAGACACTCGCAAACTTGGAAGGCGAGCTCGATCCAGATGCCTTCTTCCGATCGCATCGCGGCTTCATCGTCGGTTACGATCGGATCCGCGCGATCGAGCCCACGGGTGCAGGAACCTACCAGCTCCTCCTCGACCACCCAGACGCACCGAAGATCCCGCTTGCCCGCGAGCGCGCCAAGAAGCTGCGCGAGCGTATCCCGTTTTCCGGTTGAGCCCCGCGCTGGGGCCCACCGCGGTCGAAAACACTTAGCTTTTTTGCCCGCGGGTGGTAAGTCCCGTCGCATGCGGGGGATTCGAATTAATCAGGTAGTCGTGCTGAGCTTGCTCGGCGCCGTGCTGGCAATGTCGGCTTGCAAAAAGGGCAAGGACAGCGACACCGCCAAGGAGAAGCGCGACCCCCCACCGCCGTCGGGCACCATGAGCCTGCAGGGAATGTACTCGTACATGGCTGACGCTGGCGTGTTCGTGGACTGCGCAACCCAGGAGCGCTGGCCAGTCGCCCATGAAGGAGACAACGCAGCCCTGGAGCGCGCCTACGGCGAGGCCCCCATCGCCCCTGGCTCCCCCCTGCTCGTCACCGTCGAAGGCGGATTGGACTCCAGGCCCAGGGTCGACCGCCGAGGCAGAGAGACGACGTTGATTGTTCAGCGTTTCGTGCGCACCTGGCCGAGGGAGACTTGTGGAAGCATGGAACCGGCGACTTTGGAAGACACGACCTGGGCGCTACTCGAGCTCAACGGCAAGACGATCACGGTCGAGGACAACGACAAGGCGCCCTTCCTCGAGCTCAACTCGAAGAAGGCGAGCGCCTATGGCTTCGGTGGCTGCAACCGCTTCTTCGGCACCTATGAGACCTCGGGGAAGTCGCTTTCCCTTGGTGCAATGGGCTCGACCCGGATGGCCTGCCCCGAAGGGATGGACCAAGAGCAAGAGCTGTTCACCGTTCTCGGCACAGTCACGCGGTACGAGATTCACGGTTCCAAGCTCATGCTCTTCGCCGACAGCAAGCTAGTCGCGCGATTCGAGGCGAGAGCTCCGGCGGAGTGATCTTCATTTTCGACGAGTTCGAGCTCGACCCCGCCCGCCGGGAGCTTCGCGTAGCCGGCAAAGCCAAACCACTGCAGCCACAAGTATTTGATCTGCTGCTCTACCTGGTGGAGAACCAGGAGCGGGTCGTGCCCAAACGCGAGCTCCTCGACTCGCTCTGGCCGGATGCCACCGTGACCGAAAGCTCGATTCAGCGCGCTGTCAGCTTGGCGAGAAGCGCCCTGGGGCAACGGGGCGCGGAGCTCATACAGACTTTCCCGCGGCAAGGGTATCGCTTCGTCGGGAAGATTCGGGAAGCGACAAAGCGAGCTTCGACGGTGGCCTTGCATCCCCGGTATGCGCACGACGGCGACGTGCACATCGCGTACACGACGATTGGCGAGGGAGACACAGACATCGTCATCGTGCTCGGTTGGGTAATGCCGATGCGCGCGATGTTCACGCACCGTAAGACGAGAGCAGCGCTCGAGGGGCTCTCGCAAATCGGCCGGGTCATCCTCTTCGATAAGCGAGGCACGGGCCTCTCCGACCGGGTTAGAGAGGTCCCCGCCCACGAGCAGCGCATGGACGACTTGCGTGCAGTGTTGGACGCATGCGGATCGACGCAGGCGATCCTGCTGGGGATATCCGAGGGCGGCGCCCTCGCGATGCTGTACGCCGCCAGCTACCCCGAGCGCGTTCGGGGTTTGATTCTATGCGGCGCGTTTGCGCGCATGACCCGCGCGCCCGGCTATCCCTGCGGCTACAGCGACGACGCGATGGAAAAGCTCAAGGGCTACATCCGGGGCGCCTGGGGCAAGGGCGCATCGCTGCGCGCCATCGCGCCGAGCCAGCTCGGCGACCCCGAGTTCGTCGACTGGGTGGAGTTCTCGGAACAGGAAGGCACGAGCCCCGGGAGCGCGCTCGACCTACTCGACATGAACATCCGAATCGACCTGCGCGAGTTGCTCCCTGCGATTCGCGTTCCCACGATGGTATTGCAAGCCGACGACGACAAGATGATCGATCCCGCTAGCGGCCCATACTTGAAAGACCACATCCATCACGCGGAGTACGTCGAAGCGCCCGGCGACGACCACGTATTCTTCTTTCGAAGCCGAGAAGCGATCTTCAATGCCGTCGAATGGGTCCTTTCGCAGAGCCCACCAACGCTCGAGGACGACCGTTTTCTGAGCACCGTGCTCGTCGCGCATCCATCGGGGCCGATCGACGAGGAGCTCTGGCGAGCCGAGCTCACCCGTTTCCGCGGCCACGCGATCCCTGGGACGCTGCAGGCGTTTTTCGACGGTCCGGTTCGGGCGCTGAAGTGTGGGGCGTCGGTCGCCCGGCAATTGCCGGTGTCCTTTGGCGTCCACACGGGCGAGGTCGTTCGCCGTGGGACGGCCGTGTCGGGCTCCGCGTTCGAGATCGCCCGAGCGGTCGCTGACGCTGCGCCGATTGGAGAAGTCTGGGCGTCGCGCATCCTCGTCGACTTGGTGCCCGGCACCGACCTCGATTTCGCCGAAACTGGCGAATGCGTGAGTGTGCATGAGCGCGAAATCACCGTGCTTTCGGTGACAACGAAGGGCTAAGGATTCGGTAAGGACCCCGAAAGGACCTTTGCGGGCCTCCTCCGTACATTGGGCACCAAGGAGGCAAACATGCCGTATTCCGACGCCGCACAATCTCTCGAAAGCCAAGCCATCAGCCACGAGGCCCGGGTCGCCAGCCGCTTCTGCGGTCCCCCGAAGTCCGGCAACGGAGGCTACAGCGCGGGCCTACTCGGCAAGCACTTGGGCCCCGAGGTCGAGATCACCCTCAAACGCCCAATCCCGCTGGACGACTCTCTGCAGGTCGTCGTCGACGGCAGCGGTTCAGCAAGCCTAGTCCACGGCCCAAGCGAAATCGCGAGCGCCCGTGTCGCCAAGCTTGACCTCGACATCCGGGACGCTGTGAGCTTCTCTCGGGCGGCCGAGGCCAGGGCCACCTTCCCGGGCTACCAGGCACACCCCTTCCCGAACTGCTTCGTTTGCGGAACCAACCGCTACTGCGGTGACGGCATGTGTCTCTTCACGGGCGCGATCGGCAAAGGCGTGGTGGCGAGCTCCTGGGTGCCGTCGGCAGAGTTCGTCAATGACGAGGGCGTGATCTCTGCGGAGCTCATCGGTTCGGCGCTCGACTGCCCCGGCGCCTGGGCCTTGATCGATCGCTACGCCATCGAAGGCGCGTTCGTCCTCGGACGAATGACTTACCGCTTGGAGAAGCCGATCTACGCCGGCGAGCGGTACGTGGTTCAGGGATGGGCACAGGGACGCGAGGGGCGAAAGTCGTGCTGTGGAACGGCGGTCTACGACGCCGGTGGACAGGTCTGCGCAGCAGCCGCAGCCACGTGGATTCAACTTCGCTGACCGCGCGCGAGCCGGAGCGCGGAAAAAAGGCGCGACACGGGGCTCCATCGAACGGCTCGGCTTGCAAAGGTGGTCCGAAGCACTTGAGGGGTTAGACCACGCAAGCCTCGCCTCGGCGCGCGCGCCAATCGGGGGTGATTGCTGTCTTGCCGATTGTCACTTGCGACGTCGACTCCGCCCCCCATCGCGCCTTTTTTCCCCGCCCCTCCATACGGAGACATTCGAACTGCGTCCCGTCGTACGGTGCCATCAAGCCAAGTGCATCACGCCCCCTCAAGACAGCAGGCGCGAGCCCGCAGGGCGAAGCCCGGCGCGAATGCGCCGGCAAGGCAAAGCAAAGCGATTGCCGCGCAGGGAGGATTCCGGGTGGGGGTGGGCGGGTGGTGTAAACAAGCCGGACCAGGTAACCCACCCAAGACCCGACAACACCACGGCTGCGGCAGCGACACACACGCCCCGAGTCGCCCAGCTGTCAACCCGACCCTCTTCCGCTATACCGATCGCAATGAAGATCGGAATCGTCCCAATCAATGTCGGCGGGCCGGCAACGGCCGAGAATATGATCGCGGTGGCGCAGCATGCCGAAGCTGCTGGAATCGAATCGGTTTGGACCTTCGAGCACGTCGTGGTGCCGGTCGAATACGAGTCGACTTATCCGTATGCCCGCTCGGGGAAGATGGGGATTCCGCCGGAGGCTTGGTTTCTAGATCCATTGATCTCGCTGGCGCACGTCGCGGCTGCGACCAAGACGATTCGCTTGGGGACCGGCGTGAACATCTTCCCTCAGACCAATCCGCTGCTCTTCGCCAAGCAGACCGCCAGCCTGGACGCGCTGAGCGGCGGCCGGCTGACGCTCGGTCTCGGAATCGGTTGGCTGGCCGAGGAGTACGCGGCGATGGGGACGCCCTTCAAACGCCGCGGTGCGCGCTTCGACGACTACCTCGAAGCGGTGAAGAAGGTCTGGAGCGGCGAACTGGTCGAGCACGAAAGCGAGTTCATTTCCTGGCACGGCTTCAAGAGCTATCCCACCCCGGCACAGAAGCCTCACCCGCCGATTCTGATCGGCGGCACCTCGACCAAGACCTTGCAACGCGTGGTAAACGACGCCGATGGCTGGTACGCGCCAAGCGATTCGCAACAGGAGCTCAGTGAAAAGATCACGCTGCTCAAAGAAATGACCGACCAGGCAGGGCGGCCATTCGAGTCGATCGACATCACGACGAATTGGCGAATCGCCAAGCGGCCCGACGCGCTACCCGAGCTCGAAGACCTCGGCATCGGTCGCGCTGTTGTACTGCTCAGTGCGACCGGCGAAGCCGATCCCCGCAAGGCGATCGACCTGATCGCCTCCCGCGCCGGACTCTAAGGATCATCGCCGGTGGCGGTGCCGACTACAATACTCCGGCTAGGCAGGTAGCCCAGGCGATCGCCTGTGCCTGACAGTCGCTGGCGTCGGTGTTGCAATTCACCCCTTCGAGGCAGCCGAGATAGGCGTCCGCCTGGGCGCCACAATTGTCGTCGAACATCGGAATGGTTGCCTGACACTGAGTCAGGCACTCGGCTGTCTCCGGATCAACACCCTGGAGCACGCAGCTGCTCAAGCAGATCGCCTCGCAGGGGCTGCCCGAGGGCCTGCCGTTCGTGCCGTCGGACCCGGCGTTCCGCCAGCCGCCGAGCCAGCCGAGCCGCCTCCACCACCTTCTTCGCGGGATCATCACCGCAGCCCGTCATCACTAGCATCGCGCCGAACACGACCGACCACAGAATTTGCCTCTTGCTCTTTGTCCAGCCTCCCGCGCCATCGCGGTTATGACGTCCGTGACTGTGAGTACCAGAATACTGGAGGTTTGCTCAACAGGTCATCGCCGACATCAGCCGGCCGGTGGCTGGGTGTGCGACTTGATCCACTGCAGGAGCTGAGAAAGGTTCATGGCCCCAGGTTGCCTGGCGACCTCCCGTCCTCCTCTGAAGACCGCAGTGGTCGGTATGCTGTTGATTTGGTACCGCATCGCCAGAGCGCGATTTTCGTCCGTATTGACCTTCGCAAGCCGGACCTTTGGCTCTAGCTCGGCCGCCGCCTGCTCGAAAAACGGCGCCATCATCTTGCAGGGCCCGCACCAGGGCGCCCAGAAGTCTACGACCAAAGGCACATCACCGCGGGTCAGGTGCCGATCGAAGGTCTGGTCGGTCAGCGTGATGGGATCCCCCGTGAAGAACGGCTCCTTACACTTGCCACAGCGGGGACGGTCTGCGAGCCGGGCACTCGGGATGCGGTTTGGGGACTGGCAATGCGCGCAAACGAGAACCTGAGATGAATGGCTCATTTGGCGTTAAGGTAAGTCCTGAATCCTGCTTGGCCAGCCGTATCACGAAAGATTCATCAGGGCCTCGAAACCGCTCCTTGACGCCCCCCAAACCCCGGCCCATATTCCGCCCCCTTCAGGCACAGAAATACCCATTTTTCAAGAGAATTAGCGCGAGTAACGCATGGCACTGACCGCCGATAGAAAGTCCGAGCTGATCGGTCAATTCCGCAACCACGATACGGACACGGGTTCACCCGAAGTCCAGATCGCCATTTTGAGCGAGCGGATCACCTACCTGACCGATCACTTCAAGACACATAAGAAGGATCATCACTCCCGACGAGGCCTGCTGAAGATGGTCAGCCAGCGACGCCGGCTTCTCGACTACGTCCGCGGCCAGGACGTGGAGCGATACCGCAAGATCATTTCAGAGCTTGGCATTCGGAAGTAAGCTGAGCCCCGGGGCGTTGTCCCGGTAGAACGTTGGTTGCCTTGTGTCGGGTCCGGAGTTCGCTCTTCGCTTCGATGGTTTGAGCAGGCGCTCAAACCTTGGAATCGGGGACCGAGACCGCTCTCGATCGCAACGCGAACCGCATGCGCGGCGGTGCCGCGCGGAAGGCGAAGAGAGCGATGATAATCAGAGAGTCCGTTAAGATTGGTGACAAAGAGATCACCATCGAGACGGGCCGGATTGCCAAGCAGGCATCCGGCTCGGTATTGGTGAGCTGTGGCGAGACCATGGTTCTCGTCACCGTCTGTGGAAACAAAGAGGCACGACCGGGGGCGCCGTTCTTTCCGCTGACCGTCGACTACGTCGAAAAGACTTACGCCGCGGGCAAGATACCCGGCGGCTTCTTCAAGCGTGAGGCCAGGCTGCGTGACCACGAGGTGCTGACCTCGCGACTGATCGACCGCCCCTGCCGCCCGCTCTTCCCTGACGGCTACATGTGCGAAACGCAGGTCATCGCGACCGTGATGAGCGCGGATGGAAGCAATCAGTCGGACGTCCTCGCGATGGTCGGCGCCTCGGCTGCCATTCACATCAGCCCGCTGCCCTGGGGCGGTCCGATCGCCGGTGTGCGCGTCGCGCGCGTCGACGGGAAGCTCATCGCGAACCCTACCTACCAAGAGCAAGAGAACAGCGAATGCGAGCTCATCATTGCCGCGTCCAAGGACGCGATCGTGATGGTTGAAGGCGAAGCCAACGAAATGTCGGAGACGGACTTGATCGCCGCCATCCAGTTCGGCCACGAGTCCGTTCAGGGCGTCCTCGAGCTGATCACGAAGATTCGTGAGGCCGTCGGCATCGAGAAGTGGCCTTTCAATCCACCCCAGCGCGACGCGAAGATCGACGCGAGGGTCAAAGACGTCGGTCTTGAGAAGGTCATCGAAGCCTGCAACATCGCGGAGAAGCACCCGCGGTATGACCGCTTCAGCGCAATCAAGAAGGAAGTCGTGGCTGAGCTGGCCGCGGAGTTCCCGGACCTCGAAGGTGACATCAAGGGCGCCTACGAAGACCTTCGCTACAACACGATGCGCAGTCAGGTGCTCGACGACAAGCGCCGCGTCGACGGTCGTGACTACAAGACCGTCCGACCGATCGCGATCGAGGTGGGCCTCCTGCCGCGCGTGCACGGTTCGTCCTTGTTCACGCGAGGCGAGACCCAGAGCATTGTGACGTCAACCCTCGGAACACGTCAGGACGAACAGAAGATCGACGGCCTCATCGAGGAGTACTGGAAGCCTTTCCTCCTCCACTACAACTTCCCGCCCTACTCGGTCGGCGAGACGAAATTCCTTCGCGGCCCGGGTCGTCGAGAGATCGGGCATGGAACCCTAGCCGAGCGCGCTCTGACCAAGGTGCTTCCCTCACGCGAAGACTTCCCGTACACGATGCGAATCGTCTCGGAGATCACCGAATCGAACGGCTCGTCGTCGATGGCGACCGTTTGTGGCGGGAGCTTGGCGATGATGGACGCGGGCGTGCCCATCAAGGCACCGGTCGCCGGCGTGGCGATGGGTCTCATCATGGAAGGCGACAAGTACGCCGTCCTGACCGACATCCTCGGCGACGAGGATCATCTCGGCGACATGGACTTCAAGGTCTGCGGAACCGACCAGGGCATCACCGCCATCCAGATGGACATCAAGGTCGCTGGGCTCGCCCAGGAGATCATGCATGAGGCCTTGGAGCAAGCACGCGAAGGCCGACTCCACATCCTCGAGAAGATGAACGAGGTGATGCCGGCTCCGCGTCCGGAGCTTTCGAAGTACGCGCCGCGCATCGAGACCCTCAAGGTCAAGCCCGACCAGATCCGCGTGGTCATCGGACCGGGCGGCAAGATGATCAAGGCGATCACCGAGCAGACCGGCGCCAAGATCGACATCAGCGACGATGGCACAGTGAGCATCTCGTCGCCTGACGGCGAGGCGCTCAAGAAGGCGATCGAAATCATCGAGAGCCTCACGCTCGAGCCGGAGATCGGCACCAAGTACAAGGGCATCGTCCGACGCGTCGAGAACTACGGAGCGTTCCTGGAGATCGCGCCCGGCAAGGACGGCCTGCTTCACATCACCGACATGGACTGGGGCTTCGTCGAGAACGTCAAGGACGTGATGGACCTCGGCGACGAGGTCGAGGTCATGATCAGCGACATCGATCGGGAGGGCCGCATTCGCCTTTCGCGCAAAGCGCTTCTCGAAAAGCCAGAGGGCTACGTCGAGCCGGAGCGGAAGGAACGCCGCGAGGGCGGCGGCCGTGGACGTGACGGAGATCGGGGCAGGGGCCGAGGCGGACGCGACGGAGATCGCGGCGGCCGAGGAGGCGGCCGTGATCGGGACCGCGGTGGCCGGGGTGGACCCCGCGCCGGCGGCCGCGACGGCGAACGAGGCCGAGGCCCGGACCGTGGCCGAGATCGCGACCGAGATCGCGACCGCAATCGAGGTGGCGGCGGACGAGGCGGTAGCGGCGGCGGCGAAGGCGGCGGCGGCGAAGGCGGCGACGGCGGCGGCGGACGAAGCGAGTAATGCCAGTCCTGCGCGTCTATAGGATGCGCGCCGACGCGGTCATTCCGCGGTATGAGACGAGTGGCGCGGCGGGGATGGACCTCGCCGCGTGCCTCGACGCCCCTGTGCTGATTGCTCCTGGCGGAACTGCCCGGGTTCCGACCGGCTTGCGCATTGCGCTTCCGCCGGAACATGAGGGCCAGGTTCGCCCTCGCTCAGGCTTGGCCGCGCGTCAGGGCGTCACCGTGCTCAATGCGCCCGGCACGATCGATGAAGACTACCGAGGCGAGGTGCAAGTGCTTCTGATCAACCACGGAAGCGAAGCCTTCACGATCGAATCGGGAGATCGCATCGCCCAACTGATCGTGGCGCCAGTCACTCAGGTCGAAATCGAGCCCGTAGGCGACGACGAAGGCCTCGGCGGAACCGGGCGCGGCGACGGCGGTTTCGGCAGCACCGGGGTCTAAAGGGCGCGGTCCATGAGCTGGGCGATCGTCGTCTTAGGCGCTGCACCCACGTGCTGCGCGACGAGCTCGCCGCCCTTGAAGACCATGAGAGTCGGGACTCCGCGGATACCGTACTTGGAGGCAGTGCCGGGGCTCTCGTCAATGTCGAGATGGGTCACCTTGACCTTGCCGACGTACTCGTCCGCGAGCTGATCGACGAGCGGAGCAATCTGCTTACACGGACCACACCAGACCGCCGAGAAATCGACGAGCACGGGGCCGTCTGACTGGAGAACCTCCGTGTCAAAGTTCAGGTCGTTTACTGCGTGTACGTTTGCGCCAGCCATCTCAGCTCCTCTTGGGGTTGTTCGAGATCGTCTAAGTAAGGACGCGCGGTCCAATTGTCAACGCGCCTCAGGCCCCGGCTACCCTGCAAACTCCCACCATGGTAGGCTTTTTCGCGGCCCGCCAGACGCTGACGGGGGCCTCGAGACGACCATGAAAGCCGGCCTCTTCATTGCCACTGCATTGCTTTACGCAATCGCCTGCGTCCTCTACTTGTTCGTGCTGACGCGGGGCTCGGACAAGGGGCAGCGGGTGCCAGGGTGGGTGTTCGTGGCGGCCCTAGGTGGGCATCTCGCGTTTCTCTTGCTTGAGGCCCCTTCTCCTGGCGAGCTACCGCTGGCCGATATCTCCCAGATCTTGAGCGTCTCGTCGTTCGGCATCGGCATCGCTTTCCTGCTGGCGTCTTATCGTTTCGACGTCACCATTCTCGGCGCGTTCGTCGCGCCGTTGTCACTCATGCTCTTTCTCGCTTCGGGGCTCGGCAGCAGCTACGCGCCGGTGCCTGCGAGAGTGCAGTCGGTCATGCTCACGCTTCACATCGGCGCGAACGTCGCCGGCTTGGTCGCCTTTGCTCTCGCCTTTGTGGCGGCTGTCGCATACGTGGTGCAAGAGGGGCTGCTTCGACGCCGTCAGCTCAGCGGCGCGTTCCAGCGACTGCCTCCGCTCGACGTCCTCGACACGATGAGCCTGCGCGCGGTCTTGGTGGGCTTCCCACTTCTGACGTTCGGGATGGTCACCGGCACGTTCTGGCTCTTGCGCTCGGGCGGCTCGGAGTTCTACGTCAGCCAGGCGCTCGGTCTCGTCGCCTGGGCGATCTTCGCAAGCGTGATTGTGCTTCGCGTTGCGGCGGGATGGCAGGGTCGAAAGGCTGCGCTCGGCACGATGATGGGCTTCGTGTTCACGCTTCTGGTTTTGGCCGGCTACGCGCTTCGGGCTGTAGGAGCGAGCGCCTGATGCGCGACTTCGTGGTGGTCGGCCTGTCGCACCGAACCGCACCCGTAGAGGTCCGGGAGCGTCTCGCTGTAGCGCCCGATCGCCTCGAGCAAGAACTCCGCGAGATCTCGGTCAAGGGGCGCTTCGACGAAGCGCTTCTGATTTCGACCTGCAATCGCGTCGAGCTCTATGCCACCAGCGCGAATCCCATCGAAGCCGCACAAAGTGCCAAAAAAGCTTTCGCCGAACGCCTCTCCGAGGCCGCCACCGACCAGGTGCTCTACCAGCAACGCGGGGTCGATGTCATTCGTCATGTCTTTCGGGTCGCTTCGAGCTTGGACTCCCTCGTCGTTGGCGAGCCGCAGATCCTCGGCCAGGTAAAAGAGGCCTTCGACGCAGCAAGGGGGGCCGGAACGGTCGGCACACTGCTCGGTCGCTGCTTCACGCAGGCCTTTGCGACGGCGAAGCGCGTTCGAAACGAAACCGGAATCGCCGAGGGCACCGTCAGCGTCAGCTCGATCGCAAGCGAGCTGGCTAAGAAGATTTTCGGCAACCTCGAAGGTCGCCGAACGCTCTTGCTCGGCGCAGGCGAAATGGGGGAGTCCGCTGCGCGGAGCCTCCGTCAAACCGGAACCCAGCTTCATGTCGTCAATCGCAGTGAAGAGCGCGCGCAGAAGCTCGCCGAAGCCTGCGGGGGGCGAGCCGTTCCCTACGAGCGACTCGGCATCGAGCTGGCTGAGGCCGACGTTGTCATCGCCTCTACGGCCAGCCCGAATTTCATCTTGACGCCGAAGCTCATGAAGGGGGTCGTTCGCACCAGGCGCCATCGGCCCCTCTTCATCATCGACATCGCCGTTCCCCGCGACGTCGACCCGCGGGTCGGCAACATGGACAACGTATTTGTCTACGACGTGGACGACCTGCAGCAGGTCGCGGATGAGAACCTCTCCGTTCGAGCGAGGGAAGCCGCACAAGCTGAGCACATCGTCGAGGAAGAGGTCGAGTCGTTTTTGAGCTGGCGGCGATCGCTCGAGCTCGCCCCTACTATCGTCGCGCTTCGAAAGCGGTTCGCGCAAATCGCAGAGGACGAGCTCCAGCGAGCCCTCCCCCGGCTCGAAAGCGCCGGGCCCTCCGACCGCCTGGTCTTGGAGGCCATGGGGCGCTCTTTGGTCAACAAGTTGCTCCATCAACCCCTGACCCAACTGAAGTCCGGCGCTGGCGAGCCTGATGGAGCGCTTCTCATCGACGCGGTCCGGCGTCTGTTCGACCTTTCCGAAGAAGAAACGGCAGCCAAAGAGGCCTCGACGGAGAACGCAAAGGAAGGCACGGTCACGCAACTGAGCACGGCCGCAGCATCCGGACCCACAGGCGAATCGAAGTGAAACTACGAATTGCAACACGCGGGAGCAATCTTGCTCTCGTTCAATCCCGGTGGGTCGGCGCGCAACTACAAGGCCAGTTCCCCGGGCTCAGCATCGAAGAGGTTCAGGTCAGAACCAAAGGCGACCGCATTCAAGATCGGCCGCTCGCGCTGGTCGGGGGCAAGGGCCTCTTCGTGAGTGAAGTCGAAGCAGTCGTCGTCCGCGGCGACGCTGATTTCGCCGTTCACTCGCTCAAGGATGTGCCCGGCGACGTGCCGCTAGCCGAAGGGATGGGCATCCTGAGCGTGCCCGTTCGCGAAGACCCACACGATGTCTTGGTCACCGTCGACGGAACGGATCTCGCTTCGTTGAAGCGCGGCGCAAAAGTCGGCACGACCTCGCGCCGTCGCATCGTGCAGCTACAGCGTCAGCGCCCCGACCTGGGCTTCGTGCCGCTTCGGGGCAACATCGAAACGCGGGTCCGCAAGCTTCACGAGGGACAGTGTGACGCCATCGTACTTGCTGCAGCCGGCCTTGCGCGCACCGGCGTACTCGCGCAAACGCCTCATGTGGTGCTGCCTGCCGACATTTGCCTGCCCGCCGTTGGTCAGGGAGCACTCGCGATCGAAGGCGCGCTCAGAAACGAAAGGCTTGGCGCCCAGCTCAAAGCGATCGAAGATCCCATCGCACGCATCCAGATCACCGCGGAGCGCGCCATGCTTCAAAAACTCGAAGGCAACTGCCATTCGTCCATTGCTGGTCATGCAAGCGAGGCGGACGGAAGGCTCAAGCTCGACGCGATGGTGGCCTCGTACGATGGCGACCAAATGCTCTCGGCGACGTCGGACCTTTATCTCGATATCGCCTCACCCGAGGTGATCGAGCGAGCGCATCAGCTGGGAGAAGAAGTCGCCGAGCACCTTCTGTCACAGGGCGCCCGCGATTTGATCAAGCAAGCCGAGCTTGCGGCAGTACGAAATCAGTTGATCAGCAACTGAGGGTCGGTCGGCCACCTCGAGGAGAGGATGCGGCGCACACCACCGACCGATTGCTGAAGCCACTCGTCTCCAGCCCGCCTGCCCACAGTGGCCACATACACCGTCTCGCCTTCGAGCGATACCGAGCGGACGTCCACGCTCTGGCCCTCCAGTGCGCTCGGCAGTCGACCATTGAACGACGGTGAGCCCAGCAGGGGCGCCACCGCACCGAGGGCTTCGCAGATCGAACGCTCGCCGGCCCCTGCCACCAGCAGACCGTTGTCGATCGCGACTACCACCGCATCGAGCTCGCCCTTCAGGCGAGAGCTCTCGAGCTGAAGGCACAGCGCACTGTATGGATCCTGACTTCGACGTATGCGGCGTTCGTACATGGAAACTCCCTGAAAGATGTAGGTGTATGTAGCCTATTCTCCTACGAGGGGAGGGGCAAGAATCTGCGGAAACCTCCGAATTCGCCCAAATCGACACCCCGGACAAGGCTGCTAGAGTCGCGCTGCAATGAGTCTCGCGGAGGTGCTCGGCAGTCACCGAGTGGTGGTGACCGTCGGCAGCGGCGGAGTCGGAAAAACCACGACCGCGGCAGCCATGGCCGTCCATGCTGCAATGGAAGGCCGCAAAGTCCTGTGTCTCACGATCGACCCTGCGCGTCGTCTCGCCAACAGCCTGGGCCTGGACGAGATGACGACGAGCGAGCAGGACGTACCTTGCTCCCTCTTCGAGAGCAACGGCCTGCAGTGCAAGGGGTCGCTCTCGGCCATGATGCTCGACACGAAGCGTACCTTCGATGATCTCGTGGCGAAGTACGCGTCCGACGATGAGGCGCGCGACCGCATCCTGAACAATCAGATCTACAAGTACGTCGCAAGCTCACTGGCCGGAACACAGGAGTACATGGCGATGGAGAAGCTCCACGAGGTGCGCAAGGATCCTACCTGGGATCTAGTCGTCCTCGACACACCGCCTACCGCTAGCGCGCTGGACTTCCTCACTGCCCCCGAGCGCCTGATCGACGCGATCGATTCGCCCGCGATGCGATGGTTTCTCCAGGTCTTCGAGGGCGCGGGGAAGGAAGCGTTCGGTCTGGTCGGCCGAGGCGCGACAGTGTTGCTCCGAGGCATCGGCAAAATCACCGGCATCGAATTCCTAGAGCAAGTGGCGGAGTTCGTGAGCGGGATCAACGACCTGTTTGGAGGGTTCAAGGAGCGCGCCGAGCAAGTGTCCGATGCGCTTCGGAGCCCGGAGGTCGCGTTCGTACTGGTGACCAGCCCCGATCCATTGGCGATCGGCGAAGCTCGATTCTTCAGCGACAAACTGCAGGACGCGGGGATGAAACGCGAGGCGATCATCGTCAACCAGGTGCACACGCTGATTCCCGAGCCCCAGCTGCCGATCGACGCGCAGCTGGCGGCGCTCCGCGAGGTGCTGCCTGAGTCGATCAGCGCGGCCGACATCCACCCGAGGCTGAGCGAAGCCCTCAAGGCGGAACGCAGCTGGGCCATAGCGGACCGCATCGAAGTCGAACGATTGAACGAGCAGATCGGCTCGGACACCCGTATTGTGGAAGTACCGGCCTTCGATCAAGATGTTCACGACCTGGCAGCCCTCGCAAGAGTGGCTGCATTCCTAACCACGGCCAACTGAGCGGAAATCATGTCGACCGATTCACCAGCGAGTTGGAGCGCGATCATCCTCGCGGCCGGCGAAGGCACGCGCATGAAGAGCAAACGCCCCAAGGTCTTGCACGAGATCGCGGGGCGGGCCCTGCTGTGCTGGGTTGTCCAGGCCGCGCTCGACGCGGGCGCGTCTCGCTGCCTGGTCGTCATCGGTCACGGTCGGAACGACGTGGAGCGGGAGCTGCTGTCGCGATTCGGCGACCGAGTGGAGATGGTGCTCCAACCCCAGCAGCGAGGCACCGGAGACGCCGTCCGTTGCGCCATGGAATCGGACAGCGCACTCACAGGGCGCCTACTCGTGCTCTATGGCGACTGCCCCTTGATCCCCGCTGCGCTGCTACGAAATCTGATCGACCAGTCGGAGCAAGCTGGGGCAGACCTCGGCCTGGTCACGGCAAGACTGAGCGATCCGACTGGCTACGGCCGGATTGTGCGCAACGCCGCGGGCCGCGTGCAGCGAATCGTCGAGGACCGGGACTGTTCTTCGGATCAGCGACGCATCGAGGAGGTGAATCCCGGGCTGTACGCCATGGAGGCCGGGTTTCTGAGGGCAGCCATCGCACAACTGACGCCGGACAACGCCCAAGCACAGCTCTACGTGACCGATGTCGTCGAGCTGGCAGCAAAACAGGGCGAGGTGGTAGATCTGGAAGGTGACATGACTGAGCTGACGGGTGTCAACGATCAACGAGATCTCGCGCTTGCGGCGGCGACGCGCCGTCGTCTCATGGCGGAGAATCTGGCTCGGAGCGGAGTGGTCATCGCGGACCTCGACGCCTTGTATGTCGACGCGGAGTGCGAGATCGAGCCAGGCGCGCAACTCGGCGCAAATGTGCACCTGCGCGGTCGCTGTGTGGTTCGAGCCGGAGCGCGGATAGACGTCGGCTGCGTGCTGACGAATGTCCTCGTAGACCGCGACGCGAACGTCCTGCCCTACACGGTGGCCGCGGACTCGACGATCGGCGAGGGCGCACAGGTCGGCCCTTTCAGCCACATGCGGCCCGACACCAGGCTCGGACCCCGGAGCAAGGTCGGGAACTTCTCGGAGACGAAGAAGACGACGCTGGGCGCGGGCTCGAAAGTCAATCACCTTTCCTACGTCGGAAACGGCGAGATCGGCGAAGGCGTCAACATCGGCGCGGGCACGATCTTCTGCAACTACGACGGCGAAATGAAACACACCACGGTGCTCGAAGACGGTGTCTTCATCGGCAGCGACACCCAGATCATCGCGCCGGTCACCATCGCCAAGGGCGCGTACGTCGCGAGCGGAACGACGGTTACGCGGGATGTCCCCGCCGACGCCCTAGCGATGTCCAGAACAAAGCAGGAAAACAAGGAGGGCTACGCGGCTCGACTGCGAGCGCGCCTTCGAGCCAAGAAGAAGACCTGACGCGCTCGGGCCTGGTCTTCGCTCAGAACGAGATTTTGAAGTTCGCCCCGCCTGGAGCGACGCTGAAGTCGAAGTCGGCTCCCTCTTCGCTTCGGTCGTAGTACTTGCTTGAGCAGGCGATGCCTCGGTAGGCCTCATAGGCCGAGACCGCACCGCGCGGAGCGGTTGCGGTCTGAAGCCCTAGCAGGACGGGCGGAGCAACATAGAGAGCGGCGGTCAGTCCGCGGCTCGCTCCCGTCCAACTGGTGGCCTTGATTGTACCGCCGACAACGCCGTAGATCAGCGAGACGCCCACACCGAGTGCGCCTCCCATGAGCTCCTGGACCTCGGACGCCTGCTCGAGGGTCTCGGTTGCATATTGCAGCTTGGCGCGCCGTGCTTCTTCCGTGCCGTCATCCATGCGGCGAATTCGCTTGGCACCCCAGACATCGGGCGCGGGGACGATCGCATGCATCAGCCCGAAGAAGTAAGCGCCGCCCGCGAGGTAGGCCCAACCGAACTTGTCGGGATCGTTTTGGTCCCTCGCAGCGTTCACCGCGGCGTAGGTCATGCCGCCACCTCCAGCGAGCCAAAGGCTCATCCAGATGTAGCGCCAGCGGGTCGCCTGGGGCTTCCCTTCGTCCATTTTCTCTTGGATGTACCGAATGCGGTAGCGCACCTCGTCATCGCTGAGCTCCTCGATGCAACTGAACGCGTCTTGCGCGTCCGCTGCCCGTGGAGGGGCGAGAATGGAGAACAAAACGGAGAAAGCGAGCACACAGGTCAGGACCCGTGCAACGCGTGGGATTTCAAAATTCACGATTCGATGATGTTCAGCCACAACCTACCCCTGTTCGCCAGGTGGCCGGGATAGTACGCAAAACCTCCTCAGACTGCGATAGTGATTCGCATCGTGAGCCACTTTTTTTCTCAGACGGTATTCGAGGGCAGATTGTAGGGATCCAGCGTGACTAAACGCCAGTCAGACCTCTCGGCGGCTGCTTCGCCATGCCGCGCTGCCTCGACGGCCGGAATCCGAGAGTTATGCTGGGGGCGTGGATAGCGTATTTTTCAAGGTCCTCATCACAGTCGTCGCGCTGTCGGTGCTCATCATCATTCACGAAGGGGGCCACTATTTGGCGGCGCGTGCGTTCGGAATGCGGGTGCTGCGCTACAGCATTGGCTTCGGCCCGACCCTGTTTCGATATCAGCCGAAGGGCAGCCCCACGGTGTTCCAAGTCGCCGTCATCCCATTCCTCGCCTACGTGCAAATCGCCGGCATGAATCCGAACGAGGAAGTCGACCCCGACGACCCGGAGCTCTACCCGAACAAGAGTCTTTTCGCTCGGGTGACCACTATCGCCGCGGGCCCGATCGCCAACTACCTGACTGCATCGGCGATCGTGTTCGCGCTTGGCGTCACGAACAGCTTGCCCCCTATGCAGCCCGCCGAACCGATGCAGGTGGGCCACGTGGTGCCAGATTCGCCCGCGGCCCAGGCCGGCCTGCAAGAGGGCGACCTCATCGTCATGGCCAATGGCGCCGAGATTCACAACGTCTCCGAGCTGATCGACGCAACGGCGCCGCGCGCCGGTGAGCCGACTGTCTACGTGGTCGAACGTGCAGGCCAGGCCTTGCCGCCCATCACGATCACACCAGCCGATCACGCTGGCCGGGGTCAAATCGGCGTTGGCGCCAAGATGATGCGCCTCTACGAAAACCTAAGCGCCTGGGATTCGGCGAAGTTGTCGATCGCGCTGCCCTTTCAAATGACCATGGCTCAATTGAAAGGCCTGGCCGACATGGTCGAACGGCGAAGCACCGAAGGCATTGGCGGTCCGGTCATGATGGGCAAGATGGTCGCGGACGCCGCCCAGGCCGGCCTCCCTGCGTTCCTCTGGATCTTGATGTTCATCTCCGTGGCGCTCGGCATGTTCAACCTCCTGCCTTTCCCAGCCCTCGATGGAGGACGCCTGATTTTCCTCGGCTACGAGGCGGTCACCCGCCGGCGCGCCAACGAGCGCTTCGAAATGGCGGTCCACGCTTTGGGCATCGTGTTCCTTCTCGGCGTCATGATCCTCGTGACCTATCGAGACATATTCGGCTAGGCGCTTGCCGCGGCACGCGGACCTAGTAGCTTTCCCCGATGCATCCCGATGTGATCGTAATCGGTGGCGGTTTGATGGGTTGCAGCGTCGCCTATCGACTTGCCAAGGATGGGGCCCAAGTTCTGGTCCTCGAGCGGAGCATTCCCGGCGCCGAGGCGTCATCGGCGGCGGCGGGGATTCTCGGGCCCACGATGGAGTCGTTCGAGAACGCCTTGGCCCTTCAGCTCGGGCGGCGGAGTCGGGAGCTTCATGCCGAGCTCGCCGACGAGCTCGATGAGCTCTTCGGTGTCGACGTCGGCTTCCGGCGATGCGGAGTCGTCAAGCTGGCCTTGGATGAGGAAGAGCTCGCGGCGCTCGACCGGCAAGCCTCGAGCCTCAGGCTTCACGGGATTCGCTGCGATCGCTGGAGCCCCGAGGAGCTCATTGAGGAGGAGCCGGCTGCAAGTCCCATGGCGCTAGGAGCCCTGAGCATTTCCGAGGACGCGCAGGTCGAGCCCAAGAAGCTCTTGTCCGCGGTCGCGCTGGGCGCAGAGCGTGACGGCGTCGCATTTCGTAGCGGCGCCACGGTCCGTTCGCTGATTGTCGAAGGCGGACGGGTGCAAGGGGTGCAGCTCGGTGATGAACGGATCGACGCCGGCCGTCTAGTTGTCGCGGCAGGCAGCTGGACGACACAGATTCCGGGACTGCCGCTCGACTCCGAAACGATCTTTCCTGTGCGGGGTCAGATGATTGCTACTGAAACACGGCCGCCGATCTTCCGTCGCATCGTCTTCGGCGCCGGAGGCTATGTGGTCACACGACCCGACGGTCGCGTGCTCTGCGGCTCGACCATGGAGCGGGTCGGTTTTCAACGCGGAATCACCTTCGGGGGCATGGCCGACGTCATCAGCAAGGCCCTGCGAATTGCGCCGGGGCTAACAACGGCCGGTATTCAGGAGCACTGGTCGAGCTTCCGGCCCGGCACGCCCGATGGGCTCCCTCTCGTCGGTGAAACGCGAATAGAAGGCCTGTTTGTGGCGAGCGGGCACTATCGGAACGGGATCCTACTCGCTCCGCTGACAGCCGAGCTGATCGCCCAGGCGATGGCTGGCAAGCCTGTCTCTAGAGAGGCCGAGGCGCTTTCCCCACGACGATTCGAGGAGCCCTGCGGATGAACGCGGTGGCCGAGGAGATGCTCACTGCCAATGGGCTTCGGCATCACGTGATTCGTTGGGGCAAGCGTCCGGTAGACGTCGTCCTCTGCCACGGCTTTCTCGATATCGGTTGGAGCTTTGACGCGCTCGCACGGGAGCTGGTCGACGCGGGGCATGGCGTCGCTTCGTTCGATTGGCGAGGGCACGGCCAGACCGACTGGGTTGGCAGCGGCGGCTACTATCACTTCCCCGACTACGTTCTCGATCTGGACGAGCTCCTCCCTCAACTCGCGGATCAGCCAGTTCATCTCGTCGGACACTCGATGGGCGGCTCGGTCTGCGTGATGTACTCGGCTGCACGCCCACAGAAGCTGCGCTCACTGACACTGATCGAAGGGATCGGCCCGCCTGAAATGGAGCCGCGCGACCCGGCCACCCGCCTACGCGCCTGGCTCGATGGTGTCGCAAAGGTTCGCGTCAAAGACCACAAGCCCATGGACGATGCGCGAAGCGCTCTCAGGCGGATGCGGGCTCAGAACCCGGAGCTCAGCGACGAGCTCGGCCTATTCCTGGCAAGCAAGAGCACCAAGAAGGTGGACGGCGGACTTCAATGGACATTCGATCCGCTGCACAAGACTTGGTCGCCTCGGCCCTTCCAAGCAGAGGTATTCGAGAAGCTTCTCGAGGCGATAAGCAGTCCCACGCTCGTCGTGGCAGGCGAGCGCGGATTCCGGCTCCAGGACGAGCAGCATCGCGTCGCGAAAATCGAGCGGCATCGCTTCGTCGAGATCCCCGATGTGGGGCACATGATTCACTGGTTCGAGCCGCAGATGCTCGCCGCCGAGCTCAGTCAGTTCTTCGCCGAGCACCGGCCTTGACGCCCTGATGGGCTCGTGAAACGCTGCCGTCCCATGCGACGGATTTTCTCAGTTTCCCTCGTTCTAGCGGGTCTCATCACGGCGCAGGCGCTCGCCGAAGATGCGCTCCCCGATTCGAACGAAGCGCGGCGCACCAAGGTCGTCGCCACGGTCGGCGCCACGACGATCACCGTCGGTGAGCTCGAAGACATGATCAACGCGCGCTCACCGTACGCGCGCAAGCGATTGACGGATCCGGAGGCGCTCAAGGGGCTCGTCGATCAACGGGTCAAAGACGAGCTGTTCTACCAAGGCGCGGAGAAGCTTGGGTACGCGGACGACCCGGTGGTTCGTCGGTTTCTCGATCAAACGCTGGTCCAGTTCTACGTACAAAAAGAGTACGAAGAGGCTGTGACGCCGGACAGCGTTTCCGACGAAGACGTAGCGAAGTACTACCAGGAGCATTACGAGGATTTCCGCCAAGCCGAGATGCGGCGCGCACGACACATCCTGGTGGCGAGCGAGGACGAAGCCGAGGACGTCCTACGCCAGCTCGGCTCCGGCGATCCCAAGCTGACGTTTCGCGCCCTTGCAAAACAGCTCAGCCTCGATACCGAAACCAAGCTTCGAGGCGGCGACCTTCTGTACTTCAACGCCGACGGCGCCCTGGTGGGCCAACCCGACGGGGCGCGCATCGAGGCCACACTCGCAAAGGCCGCGTTTGACTTAGGGAAGACCGGGGAGCTGAGCACGCCGCTCGACCTGGGCGACGGCCAGTGGAGCATTCTAGAGCTCACGGGCATCCGGCCCGAAAAGATCCAGACGGTCGAGCAGGCCAGCGGCTTGATCCGCCGGAAGATCTGGCGCCAGGAGCGCGAGGCGACACTCGACAAGGCGATGGCCGACCTACGGGCCGAGCTGAAGCCAGAGATCTTCCCCGAGCGGATGGACGCCATCGTCCTGCGGCCCGTAAGCGGGCCGATCGAGCACCCGAAGCAGTAGTTAGCGCCCCCCGGGCTCTGGGGACTTGCCAATCTCGAAGGCTCCAGTTACTAAATGAACGTTCATTCATTTTCGGAGCGAGAGAGCTATGTCATCTACATTCCAGCCCTTTAAGGAAGAGCACCAGATCTTCCGCCAGCAAGTTCGCAGTTTCGTCGAGAACGAGCTCGTGCCCAACGTCGACCAGTGGGAGAAGGACAAACTCTTCCCCAACTCGGTGTTCAAACGAGCTGGAGAGCTCGGCATCACCGGCGCGCACTACCCCGAGGATGTCGGGGGCGGCGGTGGCGATTTCTGGATGAGCGTGGTGAAGGCCGAGGAGCTAGCTCGATGCGGGTCCGCAGGTGTCACGATGGGCCTGTTGGTCCAGGCCGACATGGCAACGCCGGTAATCAATGACCTCGGCTCGCGTGAAGTGAAGGACGAGTTCTTGGCGCCCGCGATCGCTGGTGACAAGATCGCGGCGCTCGGCGTGAGCGAGCCGGGTGCAGGCTCAGACGTTGCCGGACTTCGAACGACCGCACGCGCAGTTGGCGACGAGTACGTCATCAACGGTTCGAAGACGTACATCACAAACGGCACGCGGGCAGACTTCGTCACACTCATGGTCAAGACCGATCCCGATGCTGGTCACAGCGGTATCTCGATCATCGTCTGTCCGACGGACGTGAAAGGCTTCAGCATCTCGAAGAAACTCGAGAAGGCTGGTAACTGGGCCAGCGACACGGCCGAGCTTTTTTTCGAAGATGTGCGCGTCCCCAAGCGCTATCTCCTTGGACAAGAAGGCATGGGCTTCGTGTATCTCATGCAGAACTTCCAGTCGGAGCGATTGGTCGGATGCGCGAGCGGTCTCGAGGGATCGAAGTTGGCGCTCGATCGATCGGTGCAGTTCGGCCGCGAGCGCGTGGCGTTCGGTAAGCCCCTGATCAAGCGGGAATACTGGCAGCAAAAGTTCGTGGATCTGTACACGAAGTACGAGGCTGGCAAGGCACTCACCTACAACGCTTGCGCCGCGTACAACGAAGACAAGTTCGTGAACCAGGGCATGCTCTCGATGGAAACCACTCGGATCGTGTCGATGTCGAAGGCCTACGTGGGCGATGTGACCGCGGAGATCATGGACCAGTGCCTGCAATTTCACGGCGGCATGGGCTACCTCGAAGACCTCTGGGTCGCTCGCGCCTGGCGAGACGCCCGCCTCTTCCGCATCGGCGGAGGCGCCACGGAAGTCATGCGCTACGCGACCGCGAAGATCATGGGCCTCTGAGGGCGGCTCGCAGACCCCCTGACTGCTGTACAGCATCGGGCATGCGGGGGAGCCGCTTGCATTGACGCTGTGTCTGTGAGGCCTCAATCTTGGCTTCATGAGATGGCTTCTGATTCTAGCTCTTGGCGTGCTCGGCTGCGGCGATGACCCGCCTCCTACGATTGGCGGCAGCGGCAATCGGACGCCGATCGGGAACATTGGTGGACCGGGTAGTTCTGGCGGCCAAGGCGGTGTCGGCGGCCAAGGTGGCGTCGGCGGCCAAGGCGGGGCCGGCGGCGCCACGCCCAAGGGCGCCTGTGACAACGATTCGGATTCTGAAGCGATCGACGGCGCGAGCGGAAGCCTCCGAAACATCGCTCGCGACTGTGGTTTGTTCGCCTGCATCGCCAACGTCGGAAACAGCGTAGCGTACGGCGCCTGCGTCAGCGACTGCGTCGAAGGAAGCGTCACGGACCTCTCAACGGACTGTGCCGGCTGCTACGGAGACTCGGAGCGATGCGGCCTCTCAGCGTTCTGCCGACCCAAGTGCCAGGCCAATACCTGCAGCACTCTTTGCCTCACCTGCTTGACCGACGCGGATTGCATCAGCGACTTCGAGGACTGCCGAGGCCTCCCCGGCAACGGCTGCCCAAGCTGAACGCGCCAAACTCTGACACTGCCACCGTCCTAGGGCTCCGGCATGGCTTCCTGGACCTTCTCCCAGGGATCCGTCGTCCCGATCACATCGACGATCATCACCGCTTCCGCCGCCGAGACGTTGTCTTGCTTGGGTGAGCTGATGTCGAGCCAGCCGGCGATGCGCCTCGCAATGGCGAGGCGGGTGGCCAGCTCAGTCCGGGCGCGAGCCAGGCTTCCGAAACGGGTCCAGCGCAGGGACCAAATTTCATCGGCGATCCAGTCACCGAACACCTTGTTCGGGGAGACCGGGTCGACAACGCGCTCGCCTGCTCGCTCGAACGAGTCGGCCCATGGACGCCCTCGCTCGCTGCGTTCGCGCCGATCGACCAAGAACGCGATGGCGTCCCCGAACCATCTTGCCGCGAATGCGGCGCGGGAAGGGCCGTGGAAATCGAGCATCTCGTCGGCGACGTCCGTCCAGCTGATGGCTTCGAGCTTCGGGAACGGCTGTGCTTCGAGCGCGGTCATCAGGCTCTTTCCTTCGAGTAGGCCGCTGATCAGCCCCGCCTCGCGTTCGGCGTATTCAACAAAGGAAAGTGGTTCACTAGAAGACCAGAGGACTTCGTCGAAGACTGCGTGTTCGGGTTTCAGCTCTCCGTTCGAATCCTGCAGGCAAGGCCTTGCTTCTTCCGCAAGAACCGGAGGCAGGGGTCCGAGAGTGCGGCAAGTGCAGCGGTGCTGCGTCGAGATGCGGCCGCCCGAGGGAGTCGCGGTCAGCGCATAGGGAAACTGTATGCAGGGTGTCGGCTTCATTTGGGGGCCGAGCTGAGCGTGGATGGCACAGCCCTGCTGGCTCCAAAAGACGCAGCGTCCGGTGTCGGTCCGCATCATCAATACCGCGGCGTCCTCGCCTTCGTGCCGATCGATTGCGTCCTCGGAAATCATCGCCAGCATCTCGCAGTCTTCGTCGTTGAGCGCGCCGACCGCGTGAATGTCGCTACAGCAAAGGCCATCCCCCACGCATTCGAATCGTGCGCCAACTCGGACCAGCAGGGGCTCTCGTCTCGCGTGAACCGTCATGCGCTCTCCAGGCGTGGTTCGGACGAGAGGTAGATGATCTCCATGCCCTTGGTCACCATCAGCTCGCCCCCGGGGTTGACCCGCTCTCTGCCCGTCTCGGGGTCGCGAACGCCGATCACCAGGCAGCCGGTCGAGGCGTGGATTTCCCGGCTCACCTCGTCGAAGGTCGCTGGCACCGACATCTCTTCGGGCAGTCGGCCGACATAGAGGGTCTGGTGACCCGCAAAGACCATGCGACTCGTCGCGTCGGCTACACCCGGATAGACGACCGTGTGTGCCAGCAGCGAGTACCCCACTCGTCGGGTCTCGATCACCTCGTCGCTTCCGGCAGTCCGCGCATGCTGCACGTTTTCGGAGTCGAGTACTTCGGCAATGATTCGCACCGGCTTTTTGCGCTTCTGTGCCGCCACGCTCTTGGACATCGCCGAGCGAATCGTGAAGACCGTGAGTATGGTGGTGGCGTCGGCCTGCTGTGGCTTCACGCGTCGCGAACCGGTCACGATGACCGTCGAAGAGTAGGCGATGCGCGCCTTGTCGAGCTCACTCTCTTTCGTGGGATCGCCCTGGACCCACATGAATTCGGGGGCGAGCTCCCGCGGCCGCTCGTACGGTCCGAAAAGCACGACACGCTGCTCCTCGAAATCAATTTCCTTGCTGAGCACGTCGAGCAGCATTCCGCTGCCCACCTCGTAGCCACACACCACGATGTGATTGACATAACCGCTCATTCGAAACTGCTCCTCCCGGATGCTCAGCACAGCGTGTAACAGGCTGTGGCCGATGATGCCTGCGAAAAGGGCCAATGTGAACAGGCCTCCGACCATCATCACGCCACCGATGACGCGTCCGAGAGTCGTCACAGGCGTGATGTCGCCAAAACCGACAGTCGTAATCGTGACCAAGGCCCACCAAAGCCCATCGCCGATACTGCTCATATCTGGATTCGAGTTGCGCTCGACGAGAAAAAGGCTGATCCCCCCGAGGATCGTTTCGACACCGAGCACGGAAAAAGCGAACGTGAAGAGCAGCCGGTCCTCTTCGAACGCGTGCATCAATCCGCGGAAAGGATTGGCGTAGCGGAAAAACCGGCGGGTTCGCAGGAGCCGCAAGAGACGCAATGCGCGCAGCCCACGAAGGGCGGGCACCAAGGCGAGAACCGTTAGGATGTCGATGAGCATCATCGGGGTCAGCGCAAATCGGACCCTATCGAAAACCTCCGTGCGAAGCCGTCCCAGCGGGGGCTGATTGAACACTTCGAGCACGGGCGGGCGGTAAGTCAGAATCCTGGTGCCGACCTCGATCGCGAAGAACCAGAGAAGAACGCGGTCGATTCTCTGAAGAACTTGATCACCCCGGGAGCCGTCCGGAAAGAACGGTTCGGCGATCAGCACCCCAATCGACAAGACGATCAGGATCCAAACGGTCGACTCGACGACTCGATACGCCTGGGTGCGCGGGTCGTGAAACGCAGCATGGAGGTGGTCACGCGCGGTCATGCGTCGCGAGCATCGATTGACGGACAGCCAGTGTCAACCGCCCCGAAAGGAGTCAAGCGTCCTACTCGGCCGCCACCGGCGTCTGTTCGACCTCGTTGAGCTCGATCGCGTCCGCGAGGATCTCGGCGATGTCGCGCTGGCCGATCTCTTCGTCCTTCTCTGCGTCTTTGAGACCGTCGGTCAGCATGGTCATGCAGAAGGGACATCCGGTCGCAATCGTCGTCGCGCCGGTGTCGAGCAATTGCAGCGTGCGCTTGTTGTTCACGCGCTCGCCGTGCTCTTCCATGAACATCTGGGCGCCGCCAGCGCCGCAACAGAGGCCCTTCTTGCGGTTCCAGTACGACACCTCGGTCAACTCGAGACCTTCGATCGCCTCCAGAATCTGGCGGGGCGAGTCGTAGACCTGGTTGTAGCGACCGAGGTAGCAGCTGTCATGGTAGACGACCTTGCCTTTGACGGCCTTTGACGGAACGAGCTTGCCCGCCACGAGCAAGCCGTTGAGGAAGTCGCTGTGGTGGACCACATCGTAACTGCCTCCGAAATCGCTGTACTCGTTCGCAAGCGTGTTGAAGCAATGCGGGCAAGCCGTGATGATCGTCTTTTTCGAAGCCTCGTAGCCGTTGAGGGTTTCGATGTTCTGCTCGGCAAGCATCTGGAACAGGTACTCGTTGCCGGCACGACGCGCAGGGTCGCCGGTGCAGGTCTCTTCGGTGCCCAAAATCGCGAAATCAACCCGAGCCTTTTTCAACAGCATGGATACGGCGCGTGCGACCTTCTTGGCGCGGTCGTCATAGCTGGCCGCGCAGCCCACCCAGTACAGGACCTCGGCGTCGGGCTTGTCGCTCAGCAGCGGGATATCCAAGCCATCAGCCCAATCCGCGCGATCCATCGCCGAGATGTTCCAGGGGTTGCCGTTGGTCTCGATGCCGTTGAACGCGCCCTGCAGCTCGCCAGGGAATTCGTTCTTCATCATGACTTCTTCGCGACGCATGCCGATGATCTTGTCGACATAGGAAATCATGACGGGGCACTGTTCTTCGCAGGCGCGACAAGAGGTGCAGCCCCAAATCACGTCCGGATGAAGAATGTTGGGGACTAGGTCGACCACGGTTTCACCAATGAAGTAGCCGCCTTCGGGCGCCGCCGGGAAGGTGTGAATCGGTTCCTCGGCACTGCTCGGCTCGGGGGCCGCCTCCGGCCGATCGCTAGGCTCCGCGACCAGCGCGTCCTTGCCAAACATGTCTTTTTCGGTGGCGTAGAGGTGATCGCGAATCGCCAACGTGAGGTGCTTGGGCGAGAGCTTCTTGCCGGTGATGTAGGCCGGGCAGTTGTCGCTGCATCGCCCGCACTCGGTGCAGGTGTACAGGTCCATGATGTGCTTGTACGTCAGGTCGCTGAGCCGGTTGATGCCTAGCGACTCTTCACGCTCCACCTTGCCTTCCAAGTCTTCGACCTTCGGCAGCGCATTCGGACGTCGTTCGTACGCGAAGACATTGGGAATGACCGTGAGGACGTGGAAGTGCTTCGAGTACGGAAGAATGTTCAAGAAGATCAGGACGAAGGCCGAGTGCCACCAGAAACCAGCGTGCATGAACGCCTTGAGGGCACCGTCGTTTTCTACGCCGGAGAGAAGCTGCGCGAAGATGCCCGCGAACGGCTCCCACCATCCAGCATGAATCGCCTCGCCGTACGCGCGCGACTCGACCACGAGCGAGGCGCCGACGTAGAGGAAGTCAGCAGCCATCATCGTGATGATGATGAAGAGAATCAGAATCGGCTCCGTGAAGATGTAGCGATTGGCATGGTGGCCGAGCGTCATCCGAGGCTTGTCTTTGACCGCCTTGGGGTCGCCGCTGTCCTCGCCGCGCTTCACCCATCGGAGATAGAGAAAGACGATGGAGCCGAGGATGGCGGCGAAAGCCGCGAGCTCCTTGACGAAGGAGTAGAGTTTTCCGATCAGATGGTCGGTGCTCAGCAGGCCCCAGAAGTCGAAGTTGGGATCGAAGCCGCGGCCCCAGAGCATCAGGCTGTTCAGCAGCAGCACCTGGAACGCTACGAAGATGCCGACGTGAGCGAAGCCCGCCATGGTGTAGTTGGGCATCTTTTTCTGCCCAAAGGCGTAGATCATCAGTGTCTTCGCCCGGTCGGCGATTTGCTCGCCATTCCACTCGAAGCGGGGATCGGGCACACCAACTTTGACCTGCCTCAGCCGCCGAAACGCGGACCATGAGAAAAATCCGAGCGTGCTCACCAACAGCAGCGTCATCCAAATCGGACCCATCGTCTTCTCCCTGAGTTCAAGCGCGGAATCGGTACAAATGTAGGCTCGCGCTGCGCGAAGGTTTAGGGGTGCCAAGCAGCGAAGTCAAACCCCATGGTTTGCTGGCAATCGGGCCTCGAATGGCCAGTTCCACTATGATTCCGGGGTGGACCGTCTGGCTTCGATAATTCTGCTGGGGGTCGCTGCGTGCACGGCCCCAGCGATGCGTACGGTCCCCCGGCTTGTGGACGGTGAGCTGGAGCAGGGCCCGTTCGTCTCTCCGTACGCCTACGAGTGGTTCATCGAGGGCGAGGCATGGGCAAGCCAGGGCCGCCACGATGAAGCTGCCATGGCTTTTGAGAACGCCACGGCAGCACCGGCGGACGACGCGCTCCTCATGACCCGCCTGGCCGAGGAGTACGAGTTGAGCGGGGAATCGCGACGTGCCGACCGCACCCTGGCCATGGCGGGTCGCTCCTATCCGCATTCACCGCGGGTTGCGTTCGCCAAAGGCCGCCTCGCGCAGCACAGGGGCAAAGACAGCGAAGCGATTGCCGCCTATGCGCGGGCCCGGGAGCTTGCGCCCAATTGGGACGCGCCGGTCGTTGCGTTGGCGGAAACCCTCGTTGGAGCCGGGCATCCCGAGAGAGCGAGCGCCGTCTTGCTCGCGTATCTGAGCAGCTCGCTCGATGCGCGTTCTGAGCGCGCCCGAACTGCACTGCTCGACCTGGTGCGCCGCGCGGGAGACGCGGAAACCATGGTACAGGCTCTGGCTCTCGATCCGAATTCGACACCAGCAAAGCGTGCGCAGTCAGCTGGAAAGCTCGCACTCGAGAACGGTCAACCCGCACTGGCGGCCCGGATGCTGCAGAGCGCATTGGGCGCTCCAGAAAACGTGGACCTCTGGTTGCGAGCGCTCATGCAAAGTGGCGACCGCAAAGGAGTCGCGACCTTCTTGGCGGGCTCCGATAGCCAAGGCTTAGGAGGCTCGTCCGAGCGTCTCGATCTGCTTTTGCAGATTGGAGAAGTCGACCGGGCGTTCGACCTGTTCAAGGCGGCGGAACCATCTCCGAAAGCCGAGTATGCCAAGGGGCGTGTTCTCCTCGCCCGCGGTGACTACCTTCAGGCCGCGGCGGTACTCGCGGAGGTGCCGCACGGGGCTGCGAGCTTCGAGGCAGCACGGATGGCGTTTGCCGAGTGCACGGTCTCGCAGGGCCGTCGGGGCGCCGCCGCAGAAGCCCTCAGCCAGGCGCCGCACGACTCACTCGCCGTTCGCAGAACCCTTGCGGAGATCTATCTCGGAGAGGGAACTCTGACGGCAGCGCTTCGACTGTTCGATCCGAAACAGGACTCGGATCGCGCAGCGCTTGCAGGACTCTTCGAGCGCGCGGGTCGTTTCGAAGAGGCGGCGGCTTACTATGCCGCTCTGAAGGCGCCATCGTCAGACCAGCCTCGGCTTCGTGCCCGTGCTTCGGCCGAACGACTCGCTGCATACGGAAATCATCAAGCCGCAATCGCGATCCTCGATCGATGGACCAGCGCTGCCCCCGACGATCTCTACGCACGGGTTCGCCTCGTCGAGCTTCTGGCGGCCGACGACCAGCTTGACCTGGCTCAGAAAAGCGGGCGCCGTACACTCGAGCTCGTCGATGAGCCCAAGCTCCGAGCACATCTCCTCGACGTCCTCGAAGGCTCTCCCGGCCCCGAGCTCTGAAACGCGCTCAGTACTCGCCAAAGAGGTCTTGAATGCGTACGTCGAGCGCAGTCGCGATCTTGTAGAGCGAGCTAATCGACGCGCTCGATTCGGCGCGCTCGATTTGAGAAAGCAGCGAAACACTGAGCCCGGTACGGCGGGCCATCTGCTTGAGGGTCAGGCCGCGATCTTTGCGGAGCCCACGAATGGTTTCTCCGATGACCCGGTGAAGGTTCTCTTCAGGTGTGCGAAGGAGGCCCTTCTTGCGCATTACCCGATCGAGCACCTCGCGGAACTCATCGGGGTTGAACGGTTTCTTGAGGTAGTCGACCGCATCGAGCTTCATCGACTGGACGGCGGTATCGAGAGATGGATAGCCCGTGAAAATCACGACGGCCACGTCGCTGTCGACTCGGCGAATCTGCTCGAGGACTTCGACACCGCCGAGGCCAGGCATCATCAGGTCGAGCACGACGAGGTGGTATCCACCCTCTTTGACTTCGTCGGGCGCGTCTTTCGGATTGGCGAGGGTCGTGACCTCGAAGCCGTCCTTCGTGAGGAAGGTCTCCATGAACTCCAAGATCGCCTGGTCGTCATCGACGACGAGAACTCTTACGGGTGGTAACGCCTTTGCCATCCTGCCTCCGCTGCAATTGTAATTGCAGTGTTCAATTCTAGTCGGGGCGAGAGGATTCGAACCTCCGACCTCACGGTCCCGAACCGTGCGCGCTACCAAGCTGCGCTACGCCCCGTATTTCAAGCTCGGCGGAATCTAGCGTTATCGTCGAGCGCTGTCAAAGAGCTATCCTACATTCACCCACACAAAGACCTGGTAAGCATCTGCCCAGGGGCCCGCGCCCTGTGTCCAAGGGCCGAGATGCATGCGGCCAGTCGGTTCAAAGTACAGTGATTTCAAACCCGAAGCACTTCCAACTCGAAGCTCGAAACCGGGGAGCTGCGCTCTGCCAGCAACCTCGGAACCCTCCTCATTCAGTGGTGAGCAGACCGCGTAGAGCAGTGTTCCACCCCGTCGAACCAATGGAGCCACCGTTTCGAGCAGACGAAGCTGTGTCTCGCCCAACCGGGCAGCGTTCGCTGGGCCGCTGCGCAGTAAAATTTCAGGCCTACGGCGGACGGTTCCGAGCCCGGTGCAAGGGGCGTCGACGAGGACGCGATCGAAGTCGCCCTGGACGCCGGCTCTGCCGACCGTCCAATCGACACAAGCGGTTTGAAGCCGCGCAGGATTGAGCCGAAGCCGCACCAACTCCGAGGGGATCTGCTCGAGGCGATGCTCATGAAGATCGGTCGCTACCACAGTACCCGATTCACCAACCGCTTCGACCAGCTGGGCGGTCTTTCCGCCGCGGCCCGCGCAGGCATCGAGCACGCGCTCGCCGGGCTGCGCGTCGAGCATGAGGCCGATCAGCTGCGCACCCTCTTCCTGGGCGGCAAACGCCCCTTCTTGGTAGCCGGGCAGCGCACGAGGATCGCCCGCACCACTGACGCGCAGACCGTACGGTGAGAGTGCGGTCCGCGAGAGCGACGCGTCGGGCTGTGCGGCAGCGATGGCCTCGGCGACGGCGTCTCGGCTGAGGTCAGCGCGGACGCGTAGATCGAGCGAAGGCGGCTCCCGCCCCACCCGCAGAAGGTCCTCGGTGCGCTCCGATCCGATGGACGCCCGTAAAGAATCACTCAACCAATCGGGAACGGCGAGAGACGAAGGCGGCTGTGGAGTCTCCGGACGATCGGCGGCAACCTTTCGAAGCACGGCATTGGTGAATCCAGCAAGTCCCTTACCGCGTTTCATGCGCACCAGCTCCACCGCATCGTTGACCACGGCGTGGGGAGGAACCCGATCGAGGTGAAGTAGCTGGTATGCGGCGCCCATCAGCGCCGCGCGCGTCCAGTCATCGACCTTGAGCGGTCGCTGCAGATGTCGACCGATCGCCGCTTCGAGAGCGGGCGCCGTTCGAAGCGAGCCGTACACGATCTGCGTCGCGAGCGCAGCATCGGCGCGTTTGACCGAACTGCGGCGAAGCTCCGCATCGAGGGTGGGCGTCGCCCAGGCCTCATCATGCGCGACCCTTTGAAGCACGCGGGTCGCGATCAATCTGGCTGGGGCTACCACGCAGAGAGCTTACTCTCCTCCCCGTGGCAGGCACGGAGATTGGAGGCGTCGCTAAGCACGTGATACGGTATCGGCCGTGGGGCAGAGCAAGAGCCGACCAAGGGCAAGCGAGCCGGCGCAATGAGCGCCTTGGTTCTTGTCGGGGACCCCGACCCCTTCAACCTACGCCTGCTTCACGAAGCCTGCGAGGCTGCGGGCTACGACGTGGTGGCCGCGGCGGACGGTCCCGAGGTGCTCGCCATGGTCGCGCGTCGGCCTCCAGATCTGCTCATGCTCGACGCAAAGATGTCGGAAATCGACGCGTTCGAGATCCTGCGGATTCTCAAAGCGGATACGAGCCTGGTCAACATTCCAGTCTTGCTCGTAACCGATGAAGGCGACCTCGAGGCGCGGCGCCGCGGGATCGAGCTTGGCGCCGAGGATTACCTCACTCGACCGTACCGGGTGTTCGAGATTCAGCAGCGCGTGCGCAACGTCTTGCGCGCAACGCGACGCGACCGCCTTGGAATTCCGGAGAGCACGCCGCCGGCAGACCAACGCGACCCGGTGACCGGCGCTGGAACTCCATCGCAGCTTCTGATCAGCTTGGACTACGAGCACACTCGGGCCGAGCGCTACGGGCATCCGCTGAGCTGCATCGTCGTCAGGGTCAGCAACTCAACCGAGATCGCGGCAGCAAGCGAAGATGCCACGTCCGATCAGGCGATGGCCCTCATCGGAACCGGGCTCAAGTCTTGTATCCGCGCGGTCGATCATCTATTTCGTTTGCGGCGCGACGAATTTTGCATCCTGCTGCCCGAAACCGACGGCGAAGGCGCCGGCTACGTTCTCCGGCGTCTGGAAGGTCAGATCGAAAGCGGCGAGCTCTGGGGCGGAGCCATCACCCCAAGGCCCGAGGTACGGATTGGGCTCACGAGCACGCCGGAGGCCAGCGTCAAGAGCGGGGACGACCTGTTGAAGCAGACGCGGCATTCGCTTGCGCGCAAAGCCTAGGGCACGACTAGAGCGCGTCGGCGAAGCGCATGACCCAGATTGCAATGGCGCAGCCAGCAAGCGCGAGCGCCCAACGGCTGAGTCCGAACCGATCGATGACCGCGCCGAAAGACCATCCGCGTAGCGCAGCGGTGACGCCAAGCGGAATGCAAGCGCAGACTATGAGAAACAGAGCGAGGCCGAGCGGGTTCGCACTTGCGGCCATCGCCCAGTGACCACGGATGCCATGCGCGAACGCGGTCGTGAGCCCGCACCCGGGGCACGGCGAACCGGAGAGCAAGAGGAAGCCGCAGGGAGGCAAGCCCAGCTGGGTGTGCGTGCCATAGCCACGGGCGTCAGGCTCGATCGCAGCCGCCAACGCCAATACCGCGATCGAGCCGGCCGCAATCCCCCACCAAATCAAGCGCTCTGAGCGCGGCGCGGGAGAGGTGTTATCGCTGGTCCTGGTCATCGCTCGGCTCCCGCCAGTCTGGGTTACGCCGGAGCTCGCCGTCAATGTCCGTGACGCAGGGCCGGGGACAGCAAGGTTCGCCGATCGCCTCGTGCACATCGCGACCGATCGGATTGTCGTGGCCAGCCGCGAAGTCGGCGTAGTGCGCGTGCAGACACTTCACGCCACCGGAGGAGCCGCCTACGCCGCCACTCGGGCGATTGCGCGCGTCAGGAGGAAGCAGCGCTTCGCGCTCGCGCGCGTAGCGATCGTGAGCGGCAATGAGAGCGCGACTCAAGTCGGGGTCAGCGTCAATCTTGGCCTGGGCGGCCCTCACCCCGCCCTGCCCCTCGAGACGGGCGATTCGGCGGTGCGCAAGAGGACAGGTGAGCCAGTAGCGCGTGGGGAACGGCTCGCCCGTGTCGAGAATCGGAGGGACGTCGGCAACGATGGGCAATCCGAGATTGCATCTGCGAAGAACCGTCGACGTCGCGCGCAACGGCCGTCCGATTTGCAGGGCGAGCACTTGGCTGTCGCGTTCGCTCGCGCTCATGAGCCGCGCATACAGTCCTTGACCTCGGTCCAGAAATCGGACTCGCCGACGAGCTCGAGCATCATCACGGATTCGGCCGCTGCGCGATCCTCCCTCGCGCCCGTGTCTCGCAGGCGTCCGCAGATGTCCTCGGCAATCGTGAGCCTCGTGGCAAGCTCGGTTCGCGCCAGCGCGAAGTCGTAGTCCTCAGCCCACTTGAGCGACCAGACCTCGTCGGCAAGCCAATCGCCAAAGACCGCGCGGCTCTTGCGCGCCTTGGGCGAACGTGCCTCGGCGCGGTCGAACGCTGCCGCCCAGGGGCGCCCAGGAGACCTTGGAGTGCGCCCGTTCCGCAGTGCACCGATGGTATCGCCAACCCAGGCCATCGCGACGCCGAACTGCGAGCCGTCTCGCGCGTCGATGAACTCCTGCGCTTGCTTGTCCCAGCTGCTACGGCGGAGCTTCGGAAACGCCTTTGCGTCCAAAATGGCAAGGAGCGGCTCTCGGCTTTGAAGCCTGCGCAAGTACTCCGCTTCGATAGGTTCCCATTCGGAAAAGCTCAGATCCTCTTTGGCGCTCAAGGAGACGCGCTTGATGCGCCGATCGGCGACCGGCCTGCTGCCGCCGTCGCACAAGGACGGTTCGACGTCTTCGGGACGAATCTCCGGACGGTCACCCATGGTGCGACAAGGGCAGCGATGGTCGGTCGTGATGCGGCCACCCACCGGCGTAGCGGCCAGTCCCAGTGGGAAGCGACGGCAGCCATCGGGCTTGGCCTCGGGGCCGAGCTGCGCGTGTACCGAACAGCGCTGATCGGACATGAGGAACAGGCAGCCACCATCAGCCGCCGTGTTGAGCATGTAGTCATCGTGGTCGTCGTTCCATCCCGCGGAACCTCGGTAGATGCGACGCATCTGTGCGACTTCCTTCTTGGTCAGCGGCCCGATTCCGTGGATATCCGTACAGCAGAGGCCATCGCCAAAGCAGGCGTACCTCGCGCCCGGACGGGGCAGCATCGGTCGCACCTTGGTTTTTTTCTTTTTGTTTCCAGCCATGAACCAGCGTCGGCTTCCTTAACCCCAGGTAAAAGAGGACTGCCCCGTTTTTCTGGGATATGATCTTGAGATGGGAGCGAGTCCTTCACCGCTCGTGGGTTACAACACGAACGTGCGCCATAAGGGAAAGCTGTATCACATTCAAACCGAAGATTCGGGTGTGAAACGGCCGCACGTCATCACGCAGCTTTTCGCTGACGGTGGTCGCATCGTCGCGTCGGAGAAGACCTCGTACCAAGAGCACCTCGGCTCGGAGCGGCTTTCGGAGGTGGTGAAAGAGCTCATGCGCGAACAACACAAGCGAGTGTTCATCGGACTACGCGACGGTGCGTACGACGACGACGCGCCAGACCAGGCAGATGGCGGAGACACAAACGGCAACGCGCCGCCGACGGAGCTCAGCACCGAGGTTCTGGAGCACGCGGCAGCCCGCCTGGTCGAGGGCTCGCCGCGCTACGAACAGTTCCGCCCGAACAGGGTTTCAGGTCAGCGCATCTCGCGCGCACCTGCGGCGCCATTCGGACACGAGGTGCTAAGCGAAAAGTCCCTCGACGAAGTCATTTTGGCCTATCTCGCCCAAGACCTGGAAACGGGCAGCTAAGGTACCTCGGCTTGACACCCTTCGGGACGCGTTGTTAGCTCATCGCCCGCTGGAAAGCACCTTGCGGGCGGACCGACGATGCCCGACGCAAAGACTTCATTTAGCCAAGACATTCCCCAGTCGATCGAACGCGACATCGACAAGGCCAAAGCGGTCGACGCGGTCTTTCTGTTCAAGATCAACGGCGACGACGGCGGCATCTGGACCGTCAACATGAAGGACGCCCCGGGAGTCATCGAGGGGGATACCGGCAATGCCGAATGCACGATCGAGCTCTCTACCGAGGACTGGAAGGCGATGACCGACAAGCCAGGTGCAGCAATGCAGTTCTTCATGCAGGGCAAGATCAAGCTCACGGGCAACGCTCTTCTCGCAACGAAGCTTCAGGCAGTGATCGGCTAGCCGGTCTAGCAACGATGACTGAGCTCAAAGATCTCGTGTTCAAGCTCGTGCAGGACCCTCGCGTCGCGAAGCTGATGCAGAGCCCGAAGGTTCAGCAGGCTGTGGTGAAGGGATTTCGTTTTCGCGGGCGCGTCGAGGGAGCATGGGATAAGCGCGTGCAGCAAGTCGCGGGCATGCTGCACCTCGCAACCCAACGAGACCTTCGCGCGCTCCAACGACGGATTCGACATCTCGAACAAGAGCTACGCGAAGCCCAGGATCAAATCATCGAAGCCCAAGATGCTCGAGAAGCTCCGGGCCATAGTTGACCCCGAAGTAGAACACGGCGACGAGGGGCACGATGATGCTCAAGATCGCGAGGATCACGCCCAAGGCAAGGATCGCGTAGTCCCAAGCGGTCGCCTTGGATCCAGGCGCTTCGTACTCGCGGATCAACTCGAGATTTCGCCGGTTCGATTTGTAGGCGAGGTCGAAGATGTCGCCAACGATGGGCAGCGCGCCGGCCAGCACGTCGACGAGGATGTTGAGCACCATTCGGAACAAGACGACGCGAGGCACTCCTCGTCGAAGCGCCAGTGCCATTAGACCGATCGAGCCGGCGCCGGTGACCGCATCACCGATGCCCGGGAACAAAATGCCGATGATCGGGTCGAGACCGAATCGAACATCGGTCCCCGGAATGCGAAAGCGGTCGTCGAGCAGAGTAACGAGACGCTCTGCCCAACGTCTGAGCTTGGAAACCGAACGCTCCGGGTCCACCATCCCCGAACTCTAGGGGCGTGCTCAGTCGTTTACCAGGACCTGGTCGCCACAGACTTCGGCGATGACGCTTCGAAGTCGTTCGCGCAAGTTCGAGCCCTTTTCGACGAAGTGATGAATGCCGAGCTGGTGAAGAAGCTGGACATCGTGCTCCTGCGCGCCCGCGCTGACCGAAATGATCGAACAGCTCTGCGCAAGCCCTTCGCCCCTGAGCTGCATGCAAAGCTCGACGCCGTTCATGCGAGGCATGTGCAGGTCGAGCAGCATCACATCCGGCTCTTCCTTCTGGACTTCATCCAAGGCCTCTTCACCGTCATGAGCAACGCGGATCTCCGTCGGTCCGAGAATTTGCCGCACGTAGAACGTGAGAATTTTCGCGAGGTCCACGTCGTCGTCGACGATCAACACGGAGGGGGCCTTGTTAGCGCTCTCCTTGGGACTCTCGGAACGGGGTCGCTCGTCGCGGACCGCGCGCAGCTGCCAGGCAACCGCTTCGGCGCTTTGGTTGCGCATCTGAGGGTTTGGGCTGAGCATTTCATGGATGAGCTGACAGAGGCCAAGCGGGCAGTCCGGTCGGAGCTCGGCAAGTGCCGCAGGTCGCCCGCGCTCGTGCGCAGCGATCACTTCACGAATCGTCCTGCCGTCATACGGTCGCGATCCAGTGAGCAACTCGTAAGCGAGGACACCCAGACCAAAGATATCGACCAGATGACCACTACCGGTTGCCGCCGTGTTGAATAGCGCCTCCGGCGCCATGTAGGGCGGAGAGCCGGCAACCGGCTGTTTCCCGTTGACATCGAACTCCGGCAAGACGAGCCCGAAGTCCATCAACACGACTCGATGAACCGGAGTCAGCATAATGTTGTCCGGCTTGATGTCCCGATGTACGAGGCCGGCGCGGTGAACGACGCTGAGCCCCTCGGCCGCTGGCAGTAGAATCTGCACCACCTCGGATGCGCTGAACGGCTCGCCACTTCCCCAGCGTGTCTCAGCATGCTGGGTCAGGGAGACGCCGTACACCCGTTCCATCACCAGGTAGTCAATCCCGCGGTGCTCCCCCAGCGTGTGAACACTGACCAAGCTCGGATGCTGGAAAGCAGCCAAAGCACGCGCCTCGTTCCGCAGAGGCGGGGTTAGAGGATTCGGCCAGGCTGCCTTGATCGCGACCCGCCGATTGAGCAGGTGGTCGTGAGCTTCGAAGACCTGCCCCATCCCGCCCCGTCCGAGGAGCTTGATAATCTCGTAGACGCCATCGAGAAGCTCACCGGTTGCGAAAATACGGTTTTCGCTGTCGTCCAATGGCTCGCTCGAAACGATTGCCTGTCCAGCCCCCAAATCGCGCATATTAGTATTTATATAATATCTTGATAGCGCTGTAAGAAGCAAGGTCAGAGGTCGATAACCTGAATATCCAGACCCTCGAGGGGTTTCCCGAGAAATCGAGACGCCGCGGCGCCAAATTGGCCCGGCAGGTCGGTGACCAGGATCTGCAGCGAGCCCGCCGATCGCTTCGGGGCATTGGGCTCGCCGAGCATCTCGGTCAGGGTCGTAGCGGTCGCCTGGGCGCTGTCGACGATGGCGACGTCATGTCCCAGCAACTCAGCTCCGACCTCGTGGATCGTCTGCGAGAGCAAAGGGTAATGCGTGCAGCCGAGTACAATCGTGTCGACGTCGACCTCGACGAGGGGTTTCAGATAGCGCCGGGCGGCGAGACGCGGCACTTCGCCGGTGACCCAGCCTTCCTCGGCGAGCGGCACGAACAAGGGCGCCGGCCGAGTGAACACGTTCATCGCCTGGTTTTCGCGGTGAATCGCTCGTTCGTACGCACCTGACGCAACCGTGCCGGCGGTCGCAAGGATCCCGATCCGCCCGCTTCGAGTCGCCTGCACCCCCGCCCGGGCGCCGGGTTGGATCACGCCGATGACGGGAATGTCGAGACGGTCCTCGAGCTCGCCGAGCGCAACGCCGCTCACCGTGTTGCAAGCGACGACCAGGAGCTTGATGTCGAAGCGCAGCAGGCGCTCGGCGCAGGCGATGGCGTACTTGACCACGGTCTTCGCGCTACGCGTGCCGTAGGGAACCCTGGCCGTATCGCCGAGATACACGAGATTCTCGGCCGGGAGCGCCCCAGCAATTGCCCGGGCTACCGTAAGGCCGCCCAGGCCCGAATCGAAAATACCAATCGGCTTTGCCACATGCCCCGTCCGGACCAAGGTTACACGCCCGTCCCGAAAGAGCCACCAGCAGACTCCTGTCTGGTAGGGTGCAAACGAGATGCCCACACTGGCACTAATTTCTAGAGATCCAAACGTCTACCAAGAGCTCGTCGCTCTGCTCAAGACGACGGACTGGTCAGTCGAGTGGCTGGGGCCGGAGGTCCTGGGCGATGCAGACCTGAAGCAAGAAGTCGTGGCGCTGGATGCCGCTCACCCCGGCGCAGCCGACTGGACGCCGAGCCGCGGAAAACCGGTCCTTCTGGTCGTAGCGGGAGACGTCCCCGAGGGATTGGAGGAGATCGCGAGCGACTTCGTTTTCCGGCCGACTCTTCGGGAGCAGCTGCTGCTCCGTCTCGAAAGACTGCGCGCGCGCAGCCCGCTCGAAGACTTGCGCGGCCGGTACGCCCAGGCATTCGCATCGATGGCGGTCGGCGTCATCGTGCTGGGTCCAGATCTCGAGATCGCGATCGCAAACCCGCGCTCCTACGAGATCATCGGCCACCGTGAGGAGACCATCGCCTCCAAGGACATCGGACAACTGCTGTCCCCCGAAGACCTGCCTCGCATTCGGGAAGCTTTGTCACAGGGGCAGTATCCCCGTGGAATGGATCTTCATCTGGTCCGGAGAGACGGTACGAGCATCGTTTGCAGCTCGTCGTTCGCTCCCCTGATCGGCGCAGAGGACCACACGGTGATCTCCTTCGAAGACGTCAGCCATCAACGGAAGACCGAGCGCGAGCTGATCAAAACGATGGAGTTCCTCGAATCGTTGATCGACGCGAGCGTCGATGCGATCATCGCGACGGACATGGAGCAACGAGTGCGCTTGTTCAATCCCAGCGCGGCGCAGATCACCGGACACCACCTATCGGACGTGATCGGTACTGTAAAGCTCGACGATCTTCTCGGGCGGGCAACGGCCGAGCTAGTCACCAAGCGCGTGCTCGCCCCGGGGCACGGTGGCCCAGGCCGACTCGAACCCACGATGCTGGACCTTCTCGACATCCATGGAGCGCGGATTCCGGTTCAGCTCTCGGCATCGCTGATTTACGAGCAGGGCGAACCCTCCGCGATCGTCCTCATCTTCGCAGATCTGCGCGACCGTATCCGAGTCGAGGAGCGCCTGGCAGAAACACAAAAGAAGTTGGCCTTCACGGAGAAGCAAAGCGTCCTCGCCGAGCTGGCGGGGACGGCGGCGCACGAGCTCAACCAGCCCCTTACTAGCATGATGGCCTACGCAGAGCTCCTCTTACGCCAATCCGAGCCCAATTCGAACAGTGCCAAGACTGCTCGAGTGCTAATCCGGGAAGCTGAGCGAATGGCCGAGATAGTGCGCAAGATCGGGAAGATCACGCGGTACGAAACCACCGCGTACGTCGGCCATCAGAAGATCTTCGATCTCGATCGCGCTGCCGACACGCCGAATGAACCCGGGGCGAAGAGCTGAGCGATGGACGACTCCGCGCATAGGAATCGCCCTCCCACCCAGCAGAGCGTCGAACCGCGGGTGTCGTCGGTGAAGTCGATCATCTCACCGCGACGGCATCGAAACCAAGTCGACGGCCTCACTCTGCCGCGTGTTCTCGAATCGCTCAACCAGGCCCAGCGCGAAACGACAGGGCCCGCGACCGACGAACAGATTCTTCGTTCTTACTTGCACGCGCTAGAGCGCCTGTATCCGAGCGTTCGCTTTGCCATGAGGTTGTCCGCGCGAATGCCCGACCGCGGCACCATCGTGCAAGCCACCACCCATCACATTCGGCCCGACGCGATGGACCAGGTCTCGATCACCGAAGCGGGACTTCTGCGGGCGGGCTTTGCTGAACCCGCGGAGCAGCCGGCCGCGATGAGCCTACGGCGGACGTACGAGCCCATCTTGCAGAGCGGTCCGGGCGAGGAGCTGCTTCCGGCCGACGGACTGGACATCCCGCTGGCACGCGCCGGCGAAGTCTTTGGCGTTCTGGCGGCCGAGTTCGCCCGTGGCACCGAGATCCCTGCCCGATTGGAGGACGCCCTCCTGATGGCAGCGACTCAGGCCAGTGCCGCGATCGAAAGCGGCCGCCTCCGCCGCGAGTCTCTGCACCTCCGCGACTACCTCGATAAGCTACTGGAGCATGCGAATATCCCGGTCTTGGTGGTCGGCCGCGACCGCAGCATACGGGTCGTCAGCGGTGCGTTCGGTCGAATTACCGGCCTCGATCGGGTCGAGCTGGTCAACAGGGATCTCCTCGAGCTCTCGGGGCAGAGCGAACGGGTGCGCGTTTTGTCGGCCTTCGTCAATGCCCTTCGGGGCCAGGACGTGCCGCCGTTCGAGCTCGGCTTTCCGAAGTCGGGAGGCGGTACCGCGCGCCTGCAGTTCACCCTCGCTCCGATTCTCGATTCGGAAGGCAGCGTCGCTGGCGTCCTCGCGATTGGACAGGACCGGACCGAGGTACATGAGCTCGAAGGCCAAGTCGTCCACGCCGAGAAGCTTGCGACACTGGGCCAACTCGCTGCCGGCATCGTGCACGAAATCAACAATCCGCTGACGAGCATCTCCGTCTACGGCGAATACCTGATGGGCAAGCTGTCCCGCGGCGGTGCAGAGCAGTCGGACATCAAGCGTATGGAGCGAATCTTGCGAAGCTCCGATCGCATCATGTCGTTCACCCGCAATCTTCTGACCTACGCACGGCCTTCGAAGGAGCAAGCGCAGCCCATCTCGCTCAATGACGTGATCGATGAAGCGCTGGGTTTCTGCGAGCACAGCATTCGCGAAGCCAATGTCACCCTCGTGCGGAACTACGGGGAAAACCTGCCAGCTGTGACTGCGGTACGCGGGCAGCTTCATCAGGTCTTCGTCAATCTCATCACCAATGCCTGCAACGCTGCGCCCGAAGAAGGCGGACGGGTGCAGCTAACCAGCCGGCTCCACGGCCACGACCAGATCCAGGTCGAGATCGAGGACAATGGGGTGGGAATTCGCGCAACTGAGCTCGGTCGGGTGTTCGAGCCGTTCTTCTCGACGCGCCGCAAAGGCAAGGGAACGGGGCTCGGCCTCTCGATCGTGAAGAACATCGTCGAAGAGCATCGGGGCAGTATCGAGATCCACAGCGAAGTCGACCAGCGCACTGTCGTCCTGCTCACCCTGCCCTGCCTCAGTGCCTAAACGCCCGCAATCTCATGGGATTCGAACGGCAGTGCACCGCTTTTCGTTGAGAGATGGAATCAACCCCGTTCCTCGTAGGTTAGGGGAGCAAAAGGGAGGAATGTTCATGCTTCGAACCACTCTGCGTCGACCTTGGCTGACTGTACTCGGGACGACGCTCGCCATCGCCATGCTTGGCACGGCATCCGCGTCACCGAGGAAGGGAACTGTCGACGAAGACGCCCTTTCGAGGGCAGTCGCATTCGAAACAGCGCTGAGCAACGTGGCCGAAATGGTGTCGCCCACGGTCGTCAGCATTCAGGTTGAAGTGAGCAGCCCGCAGAACAACGGATTTCCGTCGTTCTTCGGGGGCCAGGGTCGCGGTGGCATCGTTCGAGGAGGCGGCTCGGGTGTGATCTTGCGATCGGACGGATACATCCTGACGAACAACCACGTCGTCCATGAAGCAAGCAGAATCGACGTTCGCTTGAAGGACGGCAAGAGCTACCCCGCAACGCTGGTTGGCGCGGATTCCGCTACGGACCTCGCGATGCTGAAGATCGACGCGCGGGGCTTGCCCCAAGCTGAGTTCGCATCGTCGGAGGCCGCGCGTGTCGGCCAGTTCGTCATCGCGATCGGCTCTCCTTTCGGCCTCGACTACACCGTGACGACCGGCGTGCTCAGCGCGAAAGGCCGCGGAGGCATCGGTGCAAACGAAATCGAGGACTACCTTCAGACCGACGCCAGCATCAACCCTGGGAACTCGGGCGGACCGCTCATCGACCTTCAAGGCCGCGTGCTCGGAATCAACACGATGATCATCGGCCGCGGCTCCGGCATCGGCTTTGCGATCCCAGCAGAGATCGCTCAGCGCGTGGCGAGTCAGCTGATCGCGAGCGGTACGGTCAAACGGGCCTGGCTCGGCGTGTCCTTCCAGGAAATCACTCCCGAGCTCGCAGCGCATTTCGGCGGAAATTTCGATGGCGGAGCCTTGGTCAATGCGGTGGTTCCCGGTGGACCGGCGGAGAAAGCAGGCCTACAAGCTGGAGACGTGATCACCTCGATCGACAAGCAGAGGATTCGTGAAGGACACGACCTCTTGCGTACGGTCTTGCGCCGCGGAGTTGGTGAACGCCTGAGCCTCGAGGTGCGCCGCGGCGAGAAAACGAAGCAGCTCGCGCTCGTTACGGGTGAGAGACCGAGCGAGGACGGCGCCCAATCCCAGCAGCAGAGCGTTCAGGACGGCGCCATGCTCGGCCTCGCGCTCGAAGAGCTGACGCCGCGGCTTCGCGAACGCTTCCGCTATGAAGGGGACGGGCGAGTTTTCATTCGTGGAGTGCAACCGGGCTCCGACGCGGATCGGGCCGGTCTTCGACCCGGAGACATCATTCTTCAAGCCGACCGGCGAGCAGTTCGTGCGATCGGCGACGTCCGGTCGGCCCTGCAAGACGGCAAGGCCCTACTCTACATCGAGCGCGATTCGCAGCGCTTCTTCCAGCCGCTCACTCGTTCGAAGGGGCGCTAGCGCGCGACGGTAATCTCGATTGCGGGGCCGCGCGCTTCGACGCGGTATGCCGGGTGCCGTCCCGCAACGAAGCGGAGCGTCAGCTCGGAAAAATCTCCGCGGTTGAGAATGCTGGCGTGCTCCACGTCGGGATGCGCAGAGGCGATTGGACCCGCCCGCGAAAGAGAAAGGCTTCCAGGAATCGTCACCGAGAAACCATCTGCTTCGACGATCCCGTCCAACTCGCTCACCGGGTTGCTCATTCGCAGGACGTATTTCTCGCCCCCCGGAACTGAATCATCACCGAATGCGGTCCCACGCACGGGCTCCGGAGGAAGGGGAGCGCCCTGCGGCCGATAGGCGGCCTTCGCCATCCCATTCCCAGTCTCCGCCTCGTCCTCGGTCCCTGCCGCTGCCGCTGCCGCTGTCTCTGTCTCTGTCTCTGTCCCTGTCCCTGTCCCTGTCTCTGTCTCTGTCTCTGCCCCTGTCCCTGCCCCTGTCCCTGTCTCCGTCCCAGCCGCCGCCCAAAGGTAGACCCCCCAGCCAGCGGCCACGATCCCACAAATCATTGCGGCGAGGATCAGATAGCGGCGCCCGTTGCGGCGTGTGTTCTTCAGATGCGCGCGCGCTGCCTCGCTTCGTGGCACCTGCTTGCGCCGAGGCTTGTCGTCGAGCTGAGAGCGCAGCGCAGCGATGAATCGCCCGGCTAGCGCGAAGAGCTCCTTCACGTTGCTCGTGATGCGGGGCAGCAGACCATCGGTCACGGCCGAACGAACGCTGCCCACGGTGCTCGAAAGCTGCTCACCGGCCGAGATGGCATAGTCGCGCAGTCGATCGCCGACCGATGGATTCTCGGCAGCTTCGACCTCCGGATCGTAGCGAACGATTCGAGGTGTATCGTGCATACGCTCTTCGCGTTCGGTCTCGCTTGCCTGAGCCTTGGACGGCGCCTCATCGGGTAGCGTATCTCGGTCTTCCTCGTCGCTTACCGAAGCACAGGAGCTGTCCTCGAGCTCGTAGCCAATGCTCAGCACCAGCTTTGGAGTGCTATCGTCCATTTTGAGCTCGACCGCCTCGAGGCGGCCACGCCTCCCGGCACTCTCGTTCACCAGCGGCGGATCCGATGGCCAGGAACGGCAGCGGCTGTTCGACGAACAGCGTATCATCCGTCTCGGATTGGACTTCGGCCATGATTGGAGTGCCCACGCCGTCGAGCTGCAAATGAACGATAGGCGCCTTTGAGGTCGCACGACCCCAGCGCTGAATGAGTGCCTCGATGCGTGTCTGGTCCTGGTCCGACAAATGCGTGAAACGGATGCCGAACTCACCGACATGGGGACCACTCTCATGAGCCCAGACGACCCGGCCGATCATCTCGATGGCCTCCCCGCCGTTTGGGTTGTCCAACTGGCAACGAAGCGTCGAACCAACCTCGGGCAACACGGACGCCCGCATCGAGAGTCCGCCGGCCCCCACGTTGATACCGTCGGCTTCGAACTCTTGATGGAAGCCTTCGGGATGGAGCTTGATCAGAACCTCGTCGAGCGGCACGCGCGGCTGCCGAGGTGCTTGATAGTATCCCGCGGATGTGTTCATCGAATGCTCTCCTGCGCGACCCGTGAGTCGCTCCCATCCCGACTGGTCCCAAAACTCCGCGAACTCGTCCACTTTTCTGCAACCCGCTTCCTTGACCAGTTCGCAACGGGACCGCAGTCTTGTCGGCCACGATGGGCGTGCGAATCACTGTGCAGTCACTTTGGACGGAACTTAACCCCTCCACTTTCGTCTATGAGTTCTCGCAGTCCCGCATCGTGATCGGACGCTCGCGGAGTGCAGACGTTCAGCTCCCTCACGCTGCGGTCAGTGCAACGCACGCGAGCATCCACGAACAGGACGCCGGTTACGCGCTGCTGGACGAGGGCTCGACCAATGGCACGCGCGTCAATGAAATCCGCGTGGTGCCAGGGCGCCCCAAGGTGCTGCGCAAGCATGACCAGCTGGACCTGGGCGGCTATCGCCTCAGCATCGACGTCGGGGTTCCGGTGTCACAGACAATGTCGGCTCGACTCACCTCGGATTTCGCCCGACTGATCCTGGCCGAGCAGCTCGAAGGCGTGGACGCCGAGGGTGTCGAGGCAGAGCTAAACGCCATCCAAACTGGCCCCGACCAACGCGTGGATCTGCTGCCAATCGCCAAAGAAACCGTGAGCGAGCCTCCTCCCCTGAGGGATTCCAGCCCCTCGCGGCCTCGTCAGTCGAGGCCGGACAACGAGGGGCCAAAAGAGCCGGTTCGCCTCAGACGAAGCGAGGTCGCCGTCTACGCGCTTGCGGCGCTCGTCGTCGCCGCGAGCGTCGCCGCCATGATCCTGCTCATGCGCCCTTAGCCAGCATCAGCCCTGACTAGACGTTGCGGAGGTAGATTAGGCGAAGGCCTTCGAGGGTTAGGAACTCGTCGACCTCTTCGATCGTCTCACTCTCCGGCTCGATCAATCCGGCTAAGCCGCCGGTCGCAATGACCGAAACTTCCGTGTCCATCTCTGAAGCCAAGCGGCGTACGAGCCCGTCGACCAATCCGACGTATCCGAACACGATACCAGCCTGCATGGAGTGGACCGTGTTGCGCCCGATCGCTCGCGGCGGCCGCGCGATTTCGCTGCGAGGCAGCCTAGCGGCTCGGTTGAACAAGGCGCTCGCGCTTATCTGCATCCCCGGAGAGATTGCGCCTCCGAGATACTCGCCCTTCTCGGAGATGCAGTCGAACGTGGTCGCCGTTCCGAAGTCGACCACGATCGCAGGGCCTTTGACCCGCTCGTACGCTGCTACCGCGTTGACGATGCGGTCGGCGCCGACCTCGCGGGGGTTCTCGTAGAGCACGGGCATCCCGGTCTTGATTCCGGGACCGACGACCATGATTTCGTGATCGAAGGCGCGGTCGACGGCTTCGATGATCGTGTCGTTGAACGACGGGACCACGGACGAGAGAATGCTCGCACGCACATCGCTGCGCTCGACCCCAGCTAAGGTCAACAAGCTGAGGAGCAGGACGTGGTGCTCATCGCTTGTTCTGCCCTTGGATGTCTCGATTCGGAAGTCGTGGACGAGGCGTTCCCCGTCGTAGAGGCCGAGCACCGTGTGGGTATTGCCGACGTCGACGACGAGAAGCATCTAGCGGGGCCGCAAGGACAGGGTCAGCTCGAGGAGCTCCCCGAAGGTCTTTGGACGCGGGAACTCTGGCTGATCGGTTGCGTAGACGACCGGCTGCCCGGTCGGCGCGACACTCTGAGGGCGAATCGCTGCAGGTCGCCGCGACTGAGATGGGGTCGCAGGTGATGCCAATGGCAATGATGGCGCCGACGCGGGCCGCACTGATCGCGCCGGGGGCTCCACTGAAAGCGGACGTTCCACTCTTGGTGGCTGAGACGAGTAGAGCGTCGGGCTGTCGAGCGTCGGCGAGGTCGGGGGATCTGGAAGCGTTGGAGCCTGAGCAGTGGCCGCCACCGTACCCGAGGCGGTGCGAAGCCGATCGAGAGCCTCCGCCGCATGGGTCTCACGCTCATCGGGACGCTTGGCCCGCACCCTGTCGAGCAAGGAGCGAAGCCTATCTTCACGATCGGTCATGATGCCCTCTTCGTTTCGAGCATGCCTATGATTGCAGGCAAGTCTGCTCCGTCCTTGAACCAACCCCAGACCGTCTCGGCTACCTCGAAGTCGACCATGATGAACTTCGATTCACCCGTCGGGACACAGGAAACCTGCCGCTGGGAAATCTGCGAGAACATGCCCCCGAGGAGCGCGGCCGCGCCAAGCTCGTCTTCGTCGAGCTCCGGTTTGTCACGTAACGTGACGACCAAGGCGGCGCCCCAGCGCTCGAAGGCTAGTCGCCCCCAACCGAAGAGCGAGGTCACCGCGGACACGTGGCCGAGCACGGCCTCCGCTGAGAGGACCGATGCCGGCCTGTCCAAGCTGCCTAGCACTTGGTCGCCGAGGAGCTCGCCCAAGCGCCGAAGCGGTGTGAGGTCTCCATCTCGGGCTGCTGCTGCAACCAGCGATGAGAGCACATCCTCGCTGAGGACTACGACTCGATCGCCATTGCGCGTTCGAACCATCCCCTCGCTGAGATTGAACTCGTAGAAGCCGCTAGGATCAAAACGGCCGTCGTGCATAGGCCCCCCCTTCAGATGTGATGTAGAAGGTACATGCGGATCGTGTCAAATGCCCCGAGTGAAATCAAACCTCGTCTGCATCGCCATCGCGATTGCCCTGACGGCGCAAATCGCACAGGCGCAGGGGGATCTGCTGGATGCGGACGAGATCGCAGAGGCGATCGTCTCGATGACCTCGCGGGTCTGGACGGGGCCCCGGACGCCAGAACCCGAACCCGTGGCGCGGCCCCGCACGGGATCGCAGATCCTTCGCTCGACTCACGCGCTTCTGAGCGTCCATGCCGATCCGGGGGTCAGCCGGCAGTCGATGCGGCGAGCGCTCGGCGCGGTCGAACACGCCAGGGGGCGCCTCGACGCGATGGGCTGGCCTTGGCCAATCCCGGATGGCGATCTAGGGGGCGGCCCGGAGCTCGACCTTTATCTCAGTACTGCCCTAGCCCCCGACGCTTACTCCGACGCAATGGCAGTCTGGTCGTACTTCGACCGGTGTTCGACCTTCGCGGTCCTCAGCCCAGCGACGCCGAACACGAAGCTCGAGGCTTGCGCGACCGCCGCCTACATCGACGCGCTCTTGATGAGCATCGACCCCGCAGAGGCCAGGACCTGGCGGCGGGCGACGGCAGCCTGGTTGACCTGGGAGCTCACCGGTCAGTTTGGCTGCGATGACGACGCGCCGAGCCGCCAGCAGGCGGAACCCCATCGTTCCTGGGTGGCCGGAGCCACAGGCGGCGGCGCCGGTGGTGCCCTGTGGCTCGCATATCTATCGGCGCGCCACGACGTCGTGCCCGGCCAGTTCGTGCGCGATGCTTGGGGGCTCGCCAGCCAGCGAACCTGGGAGGGGGCGGGGCTTCGTGCAGATCCGGATCTTTGGTCATCTATCGAGTCCGCAGTCGACCGCAGCGGCGATCGTTTGCTCGACAACATCGAAGAGCTGGCAGTCATGAGATGGTTCGTCGGCCGGGCCGATGGTGGCGGCGCGCTCCTGGCCTCCCTCGACAGCGATGCGCAGGTACCGATCAGCATGGAAATGAAGCACCTTCCGACACGCGTGATCGCCTCGCAGCCGCTGCAGACATTCGGAAGCGCATACCTGGTCATGGACGCGAGCAACTGGGGAGGTAGCCGGCGTCTTCGTGCCTGGCTTCAAGGCGAGTACGGGGTCAGCTGGTCTTTCGTCGCGGTTCAGCTGGACGGACGTGGCAATGAGATTCGTCGAATCGCGGCGCCGCCCACCGGCCCCGTGCCCAAGGCCTACCTGCCCATCGAGCTCGAGGATTCCACCCGGCGACTTCTATTCGTGGTGACCAACCTCGCAAGCGGCCTACCAGACGCCGACGAGCCAGACTGGAGCGAACGAGCCTTCGAGCTCATCGTAGATCGCGCCCCGGACTAGTTTCCGCAAACTAATTGCGGGGTCGGCGGCGGCGCCTTCGGCGACTTCGCGGCTCTTCATCGTAGACGGCGTCCGTAGGCTCGTTGGCCCAGGAAGGCAGTTCCTCGCCCCGGGCCATGCGATCGAGCGCGAACAAGGTCGCTGCGTCAGCGAAGTACTCGCGGCGCGCGATTGATTGAATGCGGCCGGTTCGAAGACGTCGCTGCGCCATAATGAGCAGGCGGATACGATCTTTGAGACGTCGCGGCAACGAAAGTCGAAGCGAGAGCTCTCGAACGAACTCCTCGTACGCGACAGGGACGTCCGATACGCCTTCGAGCGCCTCGTCGACTGGCCCGAGCAGGAGCGCTGCGAGCAGAACGGCATCGCCCGGAAGCCGGTCTTCGGCGGCCAGCGCATCGACCGCCTTCAAGCGTCCAAACGTCAGCGACGCGCCTTGGAGCTCGTCGTCCAAGAACGAAGCAAGCTCAGGGAGGATCTCACTAAGCACGCCCACGTCCCAGGAGAGGAACACCGAGCGCTGTGCCGCGCCACCACGCAAGAAGCGAAGGATCTCTTCGAGCACCCGAGGCGCGGCTGCGCGCCGAAGATCGCCCCGGTGCCGAACCATCGCGTCGTACACGTCTGGGTCGAGCCCCATGTCGAGGCGGGCGCTGAACTTGATCGCGCGAAGAATGCGCACCGGGTCTTCCCGGAAGCGAACGTTCGGGTCACCGATGGTGCGGAGTAGATGCTCCTCGAGGTCGGCCACGCCACCCACGAAGTCGATCACCTCTCCCCGCTCGAGATCGTAGAACAGACCGTTGATCGTGAAGTCACGACGAATCGAGTCTTCGTGCGGTTCTCCAAAGACATTGTCGGTGGTGATCAGAAGGTCGGTGTCTTCGCCCTCGGTGATCGATTGCCGCGAGGGAATCAGGCGCACGGGCTCCGGCCCTGCGCACAGGGGAATCTTCTTTGCGAACTTCGGCTTGATGACCTCGTAGTGCTGGGAAGGATCCCGTCGAAAGGTCGCAACCTCGATTATTTTCCCACCCGAGAACAGGACGTGCGCGAGACGGAAGCGCCTGCCGATGACGCGGCAGTTGCGAAAGAGGTCACGAACCTCGTACGGCCGGGCACTCGTGGCCAGATCGAAGTCCTTGGGCTTTCGGCCGAGCATCAGGTCGCGTACACCACCGCCAACGAGATAGGCGGTGTGGCCATGTCGGTTGAGGCGGCGAATGACTTTCGCAGCATCTTGGTCGACGAGCCTACGCGGAATCGCGTGGGCATAGACGATAGGCTCCGGCGGCTCTTCGTCGAGAACGCCTCGATCTTCGTCTTCTCGTCGACCGAAGTCAGAATCTATAACTCGGGTCATCAAAATCCAATGCCCATGAGGGGCAAGATGAAGTTACTGCCTTGTAGCAACAAGCCGTCCTGACGGCAATCTAAGACCAATGCTACGGTCTCCCAACAAAATGAACCAGCTCGAACGAATGGCCGGCAATGTGATCGTCTGCGGTTTTGGCGGCACCGAAGCTCCGCCCATGGTTCTCCGCTGGCTGTCGGAAAACGCCGTAGCGGGTTTGATCCTGTTCAAGCGGAACATCAATGACCTGGATCAGGCCGCGGATCTGATCGCCTCTTGCATCGAAGAAACCGACCCTGCGAATCCAATCTTGGTCTGTGTCGATCAGGAAGGCGGTCGCGTGGCGCGTTTTGGCGAGCCCGTGCTTAGGCTCCCGCCGATGCGTGCCCTGGCAGCAGCTGGCGACCCGCGTCTGACCCGGGACGCCGCAATGGTCCTCGGGCAGCAGTTGCGCTCGATAGGAATCAACCTGGATTTCGCGCCGGTGCTCGATGTCGACACAAACCCGGACAACCCAGTAATCGGTGACCGCGCGTTCGGCAGCGCGCCAGACGACGTGATCGAGCACGCGCTTGCCTTCGCCGAGGGACTTCACGACGGAGGCGTCTTGTCGTGCGGCAAACACTTTCCAGGCCACGGCGACACCGACCTCGATAGCCACCTCGCACTTCCAACTCTCGGTCACGACCGGGCCCGCCTCGAAAGGGTGGAGCTCCGGCCGTTTCGTGCGGCGGCTGGGAAGATACCTTCCCTGATGACGGCACACGTCGTCTTCGAAGCCGTCGACCCGAAAGTTCCCGCGACGATGTCAGCGGCGGCGATCGCCAAGCTCCTGCGCGAAGACGTCGGTTTCGATGGTGCGGTCTTTTCGGACGACCTGGAGATGAAGGCGATTGCCGAGCGTTATTCGATCGAGGAGGCGGGCGTGCTCGCCATTGAAGCCGGTTGCGATTTGCTTCTAGTCTGTTCCGATCTCGAAGCCGCGGCCCGGCTCCGCGAGACGCTTGCGAGCGAAGCTGAGCGTAGCGAGTCGTTCCGAGCCCGTCTCAGTGAAGCTCGCGCGCGCGCGGACGGGCTCCGCCGGCTGCTCCTCAAGCTGCCCCCTGCCGTTCCACTCCAAAACGCGCTAGACAGCGCCGAAGCCCAGTCGGTGAGGGCGCGCCTTCAGCAACTAGTATGACCGCAAGCGATCCACTTCCAAACGCCCCAGCGTCGTTCCTCGTCGACGATGACTGGCAAGTCGGCGTCTACCGCACACCGTTCGCCAGGGCCGAGCTGAGCCGGCGAGGCTGGCAGCGTTTGCGGCTCAAGGAGTGGCACTACATCTCGCTCACGACGGACGAATGGTTCGTAGCGGTCGGTCTGGTCAACTTGGGGTACGTCGGAAACCTGTTCTCCTACGCCGTCGATCGGGTGCAGGGGCGACCTGCGGTCGAGTACGGCGCCCTCTCCCCCTTGGGCAGAGCGCTCAGCATTGCGGCGAGCTCTGTCGACGGGACGACGAGCTGGAAGAGCCGCGATGCGACTGTATCGGTCGCCGCCAAGGGTGGCTGGAACCTGGAGCTGGACATTCCGCTCGGCTCAGAGCGCCTACGCGGATCCGCACGAATCGAGGCACGCGAATCCCTCGCGATGTTGCACCGACTCGGTCCGGATCGACTCGCCTACACGCACAAGGCGGCGGGCTGGCCCGCCTCTGGCCAACTCGAGCTCGGCGCGCGTAGCATTCGGCTCGATGGCGGGCTCGCGGCGAGCGACTGGACTCGTTCCCAAGCGAACCGGGTCACCGAATGGAAATGGGCATCCATGAGCGGCTTCCTGCGTGACGGAACCGCCATCGGCCTCAATCTATCCGCCGAAGTGTACGACGATCAAAACGGACACTCCGTCGAGAACGCAGTTTGGCTGAACGGAGAGGTGCGACGCTTGTCGGGCGTGCACTTCGAGATGCCGTCGGATCCAAAGACCATGCGCTGGCTCATTGGGAGCCTCGGCAGCGACGAAGTCGAAATCGAGTTCGAACCCTTGGGCGCTCGGGAAGAACACACGAACTTCGGCCTGGTGCGAACCGATTTCGTACAACCGTACGGCCGTTTCGAAGGCCGCGTCTGCGGCCACGAGGTCGCCGGTTGCTTTGGGGTCGTCGAAACGCATCTGTCGGTCTGGTGAGCTGAGGCTGTCTTGGAAATCTACGGCGACACGAGCGGGCTCAGCCCTTCCGAAACCAAAGCACTGCAACGCATCTACAGGCGCAAGGTGCCGCTCGAGCGACTGACGACGCCGGAGCTCACCCGAGCCCTCGTCGGCGTTTCACACGCGACGGGGAGACAGGTCGGGGTGCTCGTAGACCGCCGCGGAACGGTCCACCACGTGATCGTAGGCGACGCATCGAAGCTAATGTTGCCCGACGTGGGTCGCATGCGCGCCGGCGCAGGCAGGCTTCGAGGCCTACGGCTGATCCACACGCACTTGCGCAACGAGCCTCTGAGCCGCGACGACCTCGTCGACCTTACGCGACTGCACTTGGACATGGTGGTTGCGATCTGCCTAGCGCCCAGCGAAGAGCGAGCGCTCTGCGTATACTACGGCCACAATTTCCCGGGCTTCGACGACAGCAGCGAGCCGCCGTTCCGAACGTTCGGGCCGATTCCGTACGCCAAGGCTCGGGACAACCCAGCCGAGATCATCGCAACCTTGGAGCAGGAATTCGCCCGAGCTGCGCGGGCGCGTGGAGTCACCGCAAAAGACGGTCGCGCCATCCTGATCCACGTTTGCGACAAGCGAAGCGCGGGCCAGGCAGAAGATTCACTTCGAGAGCTCGAAGAGCTGGCTCGCACGGCGGGCGTCGAGGTTGCCGACCAGGTGCTACAGGTACGAGACAGAGTGGACCCTCGCTATGCGCTCGGCCGCGGCAAGCTCGAAGACGTCGTGATCCGCGCCATGCAACTCGATGCCGAGATCTTGATCTTCGACTGTGACCTCCGGCCTGCCCAGGCGAACAACATTGCGCGAATGACCGACCTGAAGGTCGTCGATCGTACGCAACTCATCCTCGACATCTTCGCTCAGCACGCCGAGACCAGCGACGGCAAGCTGCAGGTTGAGCTCGCACAGATGAAGTACCTACTACCGCGCCTAGGACAGCGGGACGACGCCCTCTCGCGCCTGACCGGCGGCATTGGGGGTCGCGGCCCAGGTGAGACGAAGCTTGAAGTCGGACGACGCCGAGCGAGGGAGCGCATCACGCGTCTCCAATCACAGCTCAAGCGGCTGGGGAAGCAGCGCGAGCAGCGACGCGCGCGTCGAAAACGGAGCGGAACGCCTACCATAGCCATCGTCGGCTACACGAACGCGGGCAAGAGTACCCTCCTGAACGCGCTGACGGGAAGCGACGTGATCGCCGAAGACAAGCTATTCGCGACGCTCGATACGCGCTCACGAACCACGAGACTGCCCTCGGGGCGCGACGTCATCATGACCGACACGGTGGGCTTCATTCGCGATTTGCCTAAGGACTTGTTCGCCGCCTTCCGCGCCACCTTCGACGAGACCCAAGACGCGGACCTCCTACTGCACGTGATCGACGCCTCGGACCCCTGCCGAAGCGAGCACGTCGAAACTACCGAGAAGCTGCTGGTCGACCTCGGGCTCGAACGTGTTCCTCGGATCCTCGTCTTCAACAAGTGCGACAAGCTCAGCACGCCTCAGGCGACGCTCGAGAACCGTGGAGTTCCAATCAGCGCGGTCGACCAAGGCACTCTCGGAGCGCTCAAAGAGGCCATTGAACAGCGGATCGAGGTCTCGCACCCGATGCTCCAGGGCGACGAGCCTACTTCTTCACAACCGGCTTGATTCCGACCTTGCCATCGATGACGACGACCTTGAAGTCGATGCGCTTGCCTTTGTGCTTGCGGTCGAGCTTAGGGACCATCTTCTTGAGGCTCTTCGCAACGCTCTCGTAGTCGATTTTGTCTGTACGCTCGTTGTTGCCCCGCTTGGCCTCGACATAATTCTCGTAGATTTGACGCATGCGCGCCTCGCCGGGCCCCTTGGAACGCGCAGCAATCGGCGGTGGCGCTCGACGGCTTGACGGCGCCACGTTGTTCGGGGTCGGCTTACGAGGCGTGGGTCTATTTGATTTCGGTTTCGAGAATCGCGCGGTTGGCGCGTCATGGGTGTCTGCAGTCGGCGGTCGTACTCCCTGCGCGCGAATGTTCTGCAGCGTCGTCGCCGTCTCCTGCTCGTCGAGCGGCGCGTCGTTTGACGCGACCTCCGGCGCGCGTCGGAGCTCGTCCATCCGATCGCTCGCTTCGGCGATTAGCTGGTCCATGCTGGCGTCGTCGTTGGGATCGAGCTCGAGCGGACCGCTGCTTCGACGCTGTCTATCCTGCGCTCGCGCCGCTCGTGAAGCCTCTCGTCGGCGCCTCGCCCGGAGCAGGTCGCGGCGATAGGTTCCTTCTTCGATCTGTCGGCCGATGCGACGCCAGTAGGTCTGGAGCGTGGTGTAACGCTGGATCAGGGTCTGAAAGCGAAATCGCATCGCGGTGTTTCTCGGTTGCTCCTTGCGCAGGGCGTGAAGCATCCGATCGAATTGCTTGCGCGGGATCTGCGGCTCGATGCGCTCGATCCCCTGGAACCACTGCTCGTAAAGATGCTTGATGCGCGAAAGCTGCACCTCGGCATCGGACAACATGATTTCGAATTCTTTTGGCGTCATGACTCCACCGTCAGAGCGGTGTGACCTTCAAATTGTCGAAACAGAGGTTCGATTGCCAGTTATTGAAGCCGAAATGGTCATGGCCCCGGCCCTGCAAGGGCTCGGAATCCTCCATTTGCATCAGGACTTCGTCGTCCACCCACACCGTCACAATGCCATCCATTCGCTCAATTCGGAACCGGTAGACCCTGCCCGGCTCGACTTTTCGTTGCTTGCCGACGACCCGATCGTGCCCGTGTTCGTCCATCCGGGCCAGCACGTTTCCAGAGTTGTTCCAGCCTCCGAAAATAATCACGTAGCTCGTCGCAGTGTAGCTGTCGCTCTTTGCGAAGGACGCTCCATCCCCGAAAATCTCGACCTTGATGTCTCCGTCGGGGCTCTCGCTCCGCACGTCGAACTCGACCCGTACCTCCCGGGGCAGCGTCCGCAAGAGCCAAAGAGGATGGTTCTTCGCCCCCTGCACCCGGAGCTCCCCGTTCTCGATCCGCCAGTTCCCGCCTGTCGCTTCGTACGCACTCCCGATCTGCGTACGCTCGAAGTCGTCGCTGAATCCAGTCCCTATCCCAGGGTCCCCCTGCGGGGTACAGCCGGCCAGCAAGCACAGCAACACCGACACCGACACCGACACCGACGCTGGCACTGGCACTGGCACTGGCACTGGCTTAAGGGTCGGTACACCCATCTTCATCCAGATCCTGCCCTTCGATCGCCTCTTCATTTGGGCACTTGTCGTCTGCGTCGGGGATGAAGTCGTTGTCGTTGTCCGGGTCCATGCAGCCGTCTTCGTCCTCGAACCCGTCCATGTCTTCGGGGAGACGCGGGCACTCGTCGCGCGAGTCCGGGATACCGTCCGCGTCGAGGTCGTCGGTTTGCGGAGACCAGGATACGCCGACGATGGCTCGGAACCGTGCCTGTCCGAGACCACGAATGAAGCCCATGCCGATCGCCGCCGTCATGGTTACGTGGTTCTTGGTCCAGCGGACACCGATATCACCTTCGAGAGTGTTGGTGCTCTTGCCGTCAAAGGTCGTCGTGCCGCGGAGCTCGAGAAGTCCGAACAGATCATTGGCGGGCGGAATCGGCGGTTTCAAAGAGAATCCGTACTGCAGCTCCTGGCCCAGGGTGTCCACACCAAATTGCCGGGAGTTCACGCGATATCGCCAACCCAGCATGGTGCCCGCTCCTGCGCCGAGAAGATGAAAGTCGGCGAGCAGCTGTGCATCGAACGTGAACTGCCCTTCACTTGCGTAGAAGCTCGTGCTCCCAATCGGCACCGGAAAGGTGAACAAGAGACCCATCCCGGGGCCGTCGGGTCGATTTTGAGTCTTCTCGGTCTTCTCGCCGAAGAATCGAATCTTCGTGGTGAAACGCGGATCCTCGACTGCGAATCCAGTAAACGATCTCGGAATGTCGCCCTCCTCGACGGTCTCCCCAGTTTGATAGAGAACGAGCGGAACTTCCAGGGCAAGTGACCAGCGCCCGAACAGGCCTGCCTCGAAGAACAAGTCGCCAGTCATCCTGTGATCGATGAGCTGATCGTTAGTCCCGTTGGAGTACTGAATGCGAAGCGGTCGGTTCGAATACCAGGTGGACAGGCCGACATTGAGACGTCCGTGGCCCGGCGTTGCGCTGCCGTTGAAGCCGAGAAAACCAAAACGATCGAGTGAAGGCCGAAAGCGTTCGATGTTGATCTCTTGAGCTGACACCGACGCCGATGTCGTGATCGCCACGAGCAATCCAAGTACCGCCGTCAAACGAATCATGGGGCCTCGCTGGTTCCCAAGAGGTGAGTAGTGTGAACGTTCTTCAGTGCTGCGAGCATGCTTTGGCGCACCTGGGGGGCGCGCTTCTCGATGTCGTCGAGTAGCTCTTTGACCTGCTGACGCCAGAGATTCTCCTGCGAACCACAGAGATTGCACGGAATTATGGGGAAATCCAAATCCCGTGAATATGCGGCGATGTCTCGCTCCGAAGAATACAGTAAGGGGCGGATTACGGTGTTGCGTCCATCGCCAGCCCGCAGCTTTGCAGGCATCGCGCTCAGCGCTCCGTTGAACATCATGTTCAGCATGAGCGTTTCGATCGCATCGTCTCGGTGATGCCCGAGCGCAATCTTCGAGCAACCCAAGCTCTCTGCGAGATTGTACAGAATACCTCTGCGCAGGCGCGAGCACATGCTGCAGTAGGTTTGCCCTTCGGCAATGCGCTTGGTCACCAGTTGATAGGTGTCTTTGCGAACGATCCGGTGCTGGTAGCAATGCTCGCGCAACCAGGCCTCGAGCGCGGTGCCATCGTAGCCCGGTTGGCCCTGGTCGAGGTGTACAGCGATGAGCTCGAAGGTCACCGGCGATCTTTGACGCGCGCGCTCCAAGAGATGCAGCAAGGTGTAACTGTCCTTGCCGCCACTGATGGCGACCATCACGCGGTCGCCGGGCTCGATGAGCTGGTAATCGGCAATGCATCGCCCCATCTCGCGAGCGAGTCGCTTTTCCAAAGTGGCCTGGCCCACGCGCGATGGGTACCCGGCGGAGCTTGGGGCTGCAAGGCCTTCGGTCACTTCGCTCTTCGGAAGGAGACGGCGCGTGCATGCGCCTCCAAGCCCTCGAGCCGAGCGAGCCCCTCGAGGAGGTCCGCCTGGTCAGTGATGGCTGCCTGCGAGTACCGAATCAGTGACGAACGGACGACGAAATCGTAGACGCCCAGCGGCGACGCGAAACGGACGGCGCCGCCAGTGGGAAGCACGTGACTCGGACCGGCGGCGTAGTCACCCGCGGCTTCGGGCGTGTGATAGCCAAGGAAGATCGCGCCGGCTGCTCCGATTCTGCCCAGCATTGCTTCTGAGTCGGCGACCGAGAGGCTCAAATGCTCGGCCGCGAGCAGGGTCGCCGCTCGGCCGGCTTCCTCCAAATCCTGGACGACGAAGCAGTACCCATTGCTGCGGACCGACTCTTCGGCGATCGCCCGTCGAGGGAGCGATGCGAGTTGTCGTTCCACGGCGGCATCGACGGCGTCTGCCTGTGCGCGTGAAAGGACGACGGCAAGCGGATACGCAGCCTCGTCGTGCTCCGCCTGCGACAAGAGGTCCGCCGCTACGATCTCCGGATCGGCGCCGTCGTCCGCAACCACTAGGATTTCACTCGGGCCGGCGATCGAGTCGATGTCGACCACGCCGAAGACGAGCCGCTTCGCGCAGGCCACGTAGATGTTGCCCGGGCCGACCACTTTGTCGACACGGGCGATCGACTCCGTGCCGTAGGCGACCGCAGCGATGGCCTGCGCACCGCCCGCGTCGACGACCTCGGTCACGCCGGCAATTTCGGCCGCCGCCAGGATCTCCGGCGTCGGGTTCGGCGTGATCAAGACGATTCGCTCGACTCCAGCGACGGTGGCTGGAATCGCGGTCATCAGGACCGTGGACGGATAGCGAGCCTTACCGCCAGGGGCGTACACGGCTGCTGCGGCCACTGGCTTGACGCGCTGACCGAGCTCGACACCGTCCTCTTCGTAACGAAACCCGGACTCCCGCTGATGCTCGTGGTAGCGCCGAATCCGGTCACCGGCGGCTGCCAGCGCCTGTCGTATCGGGGGATCGACCGCGCGCGCTTCCTTCAACCAGGCGTCGCGATTCAAGACGAGCGATTGAGGACGCCGGCGGTCGAAGCGCTCTGTGTACTCTAGAACAGCCTCGTCGCCCCGCTCACGCACCGCATCGAGAATCGCGCGAACGTCGGACTCGACGCGGGCAAGATCTTCGTCGCCGCGCCGACTCAAAGACGCTAACGTGTCTTCATAGCCCGGTTGGCCCTGTTCGTAGATCGTCAGCATTTGCTGGTTCTAGCGGGCGGAACAATGGGGTCAACCACGCAACCTTGCCCTGCGGGGCCGAAAGTGCTCAGACTTCGGCGATCATGAAGGTACGCCTGTACAACACCCTGACGGGCCAAAAGGAGCCCTTCGAGCCAGCAGACCCGAACCACGCTCGCGTGTATGTCTGTGGCCCGACCGTCTACGACTACGCTCACCTAGGCCACGCGCGCTGCTACGTCGTCTATGACGTCTTGGTTCGCCACCTGCGGAGCAATGGAATGCGGGTCACGTACGTCCGGAACATCACCGACGTCGATGACAAAATCCTCAAACGCGCGGCGGAAACCGGCACCGAGCCGACAGCGCTCGCTGAGCGTTTCGCCGAGGCCTATTCGGAAGACATGCATCGACTCGGAAACGTCGACCCGGATATCGAGCCGCGAGTCAGCACGCACCTCGAAGACATCTTCGCCTTGGTGCAACGGCTGATCGACGGCGGGCATGCTTACCTGGCCGATGGCGACGTCTATTTCTCGGTCGAGTCGTTTCCAGAGTACGGCAAGCTCAGCCACCGGGACCTCGGAAAGATGAAGAGCGGCGCCAGTGATCGGCTCGACGAAACCAAAACCGCGCGCAAGCGCCACCCAGCGGATTTCGCCCTTTGGAAAAAAAGCGAGGGCGAGGCCTGGGGCTGGGAAAGCCCCTGGGGGCGTGGCCGCCCGGGCTGGCACATCGAGTGCTCTGCCATGTCGATGAAACACCTCGGCGACACACTGGACCTTCATGGTGGCGGCCTGGACCTAGTGTTCCCGCACCACGAAAACGAAATCGCTCAAAGTGAGGCTGCAACGAGCAAACCCTTCGCGCGCTGCTGGATGCACAACGGTTTCGTCGAAGTCGACAAGGAGAAGATGAGCAAGAGCCTCGGCAACTTCTTCACGGCGCGAGATTTGTTCGACCGCATCGAGCCCGAGGCGATCCGCTACTTCATGATGACGGTGCACTACCGCGCCCCGCTCAATCTGGACTGGACGCTCGACGAGGCTGGCAACGTCACCGGCTTCCCGCAATTCGAAGAAGCGGAGCGTCGCGTCGCGTATCTATACAAAACGAAGCAACGTCTCGAAGCGCTTCCGCCAAAGCGCGTGATCGACAGCGACGGCCCAGGCCCAGCCGAGATCGCGGGTTTCAGCGAAGCGCTGCGCGAATCGTTGGACGACGATCTCAACATGCCGGTCGCGCTCGCAAAGCTTGCCGACTTCCTCAAGGCGGTGAACGAGCTTTGCGACCAGGCGATGAAAAAGAAGGGCAAGGCGCCCCGCGGCTCGGTAGAGCAGGCGCAGGCGGGCTTCGCGGCGTTGGAGACAGAGCTCGGGCTTGGCGCCGAAGCGGCGGAGGTCATCCTTCTACGAATCCGTGACCGAAGAGCCAAGGCGTGCGGCTTGGAAGCTGAGAACGTCGAGCAGCGAATTTCCGCACGGACCGAAGCCAGGAAGTCCAAAGACTTCGCACAAGCCGACCGAATTCGGGACGAGCTTGCGGCCCTAGGCGTCGAGTTGCTGGACGGCCCCGAAGGGACCGGCTGGACGATGGCGGACTGATGAGAGTATCAGGTGGGATGCGCTGAGCGCCTCAAAGTCCCGGTTTGTCAGGGGAATCCGCGTGCAGGGATGTGTCACTGGCCCGCTCGATATGGCACCCTGATGGTTCCTTGGAGCACCAAGCTTTGACGACCTCTGTCCCACAGCCAATGGCGGAAGGTACCTTGAGTGCCACGCCACTGGGCCACGTACTCCTCTCGATTCAAAAGAAGGGGCTGTCGGGTACTCTCGCGATCTGGCCGGACGATGAGCGGCCCGGGCAGGACCGCATCCTCTTTCGCTCGGGCGCCCCCGCGATGGGACGCTTCATCGACCCCGCCTCCGACTTAGAGCGCGGCATGCTCAGGCTATTCAGCCGCCGAAACGGCGCGTATGCCTTCTACGAAGCGGATTTGGTTGGCGAGGGGGAGGGCGTGCTCCGAGGGGCAGTCGACATCTTCGGGCTCATTGCCCATGCGCTGCGCGCAGACGTTCCGAAGGACGTGGTCGTGCGCGTGATTCGGAAACTCGGCGCGGAGGCCCAACGCATCAAGGCAGGAGCGCCCCTGGCGAGACTCCACCTTCAAGCCAACGAGATGGCGTTCGTCGAGTTGATGCGGGCGGAACCCGCCCCGGCGGGAACGCTGATCGAGCAGTTCGGCGACCCGAAGGTCGCGCAGCGGATGCTCTACTTGCTCGCAATCACCGATTGCCTGGAACCCTACATTCCCGGCTCACAACAAAAACTCAAGGCGCCCCGGGCCGCCGTGCCGCCAAAGCGGCGGGCGTCTACTCCGCCAAGTGCGCGCGTCTCGATGCGACCTCCTGGAGGTCCGTCGTCGCGGGACCGCTACTCGACACCGCCTGGGGATCGCGATTCCGGTCTCCCTAGAGCGGACTCGGTCTTGCCAGCCTCGCTTAGCAACCTACCACCGTCGCGAACGTTTTCTGGAGAGATCGTCGCACCACGCGCGCTGCCGTCGGCACCTCCGCCGGGCCTGAGCCCCGAGCTCGCGAAGCGCTGGGACGAGGTGACCCGAGTCATCTCGATGATGGACCGCCAGAACTACTTCGAGATGCTCGGCGTGAAAGAATCCGCCGACAGCAGCAACATCAGCAAGAAGTACATGACGCTTGCGAAGACCTGGCATCCAGACCGCTTGCCGCCAGAGCTTTCGGCGCTCCGTCCCTGGGTCGAAGAGATCTTCCACCTCTTTACAGTGGCCAGCGATACCCTGAGCGACACGACCAAGCGCATGGAGTATCAGAAGGCGGTGATGCAGGGCGGCGGAACGCCCGAGGCCGAGCGCAAGCTCAACGTGATGGTAGAGGCGGCGATCAATTTCCAGAAGGTCGACGTGCTCGTGAAGCGGCGACGGTACGACGACGCTCTGAAGATTTGCGACGCCGCGATGACGGTCGTTCGAAAAGAAGCCGACTACCCCGCGATGAAGGCGTGGATCCTTGTGCTGCGCGATGGCATCGAGGAGGAAAAGACCGCCGACGAAATCCGCGACCTTCTCCGCAAGACGTTCGCCTTGAACCCAGACCACGTGCACGGTCATTTCGTGCGAGCCCATTTCTTGAAGAGGATGGGCGAGCACGACAAAGCACTGAAGCACTTCAAGAAAGTGGCACGGCTCGACCCGAATAACCTCGAGGCAGTCCGCGAGGTCCGCATCGGGACGATGCGCCAGGCCAGAGGCCGAAGCAGCGCGCCCCCCCCGGCACTGGAAAGTAAGCGCCCGAACCTGTTCGGCAAGTTCTTCAAGAAGTGAGTCGCGGCGCAGCGGGACGAGCCCGGACTCGGGTTGTCTCATAGATTTGGGGGCGAGCGGGTCCAGCGACCGAGCTCGCCCGTCGAAAGCCGTCCTCCGATCGTATCGTGTCTCAATGCAGCTTAGAAACTCGCGATCGTCACATGGACACGGGCGTCATGGGCGGGGACGATGACGAGCTCGGGGTTTGCGCGTTGCAGTTGGTGTAAGAGGATCAGTTGCTCGCGAATCTCGGCTGCATCGTGGTCGACCATTCGCCGGGTCAGCCAGGGCTTTTCTGCGGGCCAGTCCACCCCCTCTCGGGTCCAGGAAGTGTCGCCAATGGCCAAGAACCGATTGCCATTCGGCAGGGTCACGAAGACCCCCGTCGAGCCCGGGGTGTGGCCGGGCATCGGTACGAGCACTACACTGCCGTCGCCGAAGAAGTCGTGGCTCGCAGCGAACGGCCCGTAGGCGGGGCCGGCAAAGCTCAACTCGTGAAGCTGGAACGGGCCACTCGCCTCTAGCTGCCGATAGAGCTTCCCGCCGAGGTCATCGGAGCGCGCATGCGCGAGCTCTTCTGGCGTGATCCAAACAGGGACGTCGCGCAGGTCCTCTAGGGCGCTGACATGATCCCAATGCGAGTGCGTGAGCACGACTCCGCGAAGGTCCTGAGGCCCGAGCCCTCGGGCAGCAAGCGCGTCGATGGTCGGCTGCTTCACCGCCAGACTCGCCACGGCCTGCATCAGCAAGGGCGTCGTCTTTAAATGATCTGCCACGTTTCGACCCACTCCTGCATCGACTAGCAAGCGTCCCCGGGGGTGCTCGACCATGAAGGCAGCAAGCCCGGTTATTAACGGCTTCGCTAGGGACCCTCCCCGAACGCTGAAGCCCTCTTGGCTCCTCATCTCGGCGCCCCTAATCACCGAAAACGACACACCTTCGATCGAAACCGGCGGCGGCAACGCCGGCCCAATGCCCTTCGGCACGCTCAGGGGACGCTTCACGAACGTCCATCCAACAGAGGCCAGGAGAATGACGAGGAGCAGAAACGCAATCCGGATCTTCATGCGGAGGCGACGATAGTACCGTGGCCCTCCCGTGTCGCGCGCAGGATCCCGATCACACCAGCCACCGGCGGGCGCCGGCGTCCAACGAAACTCGCCGCTTCCCCCTCCCCCCAACCCCCCGAAATCGGACAGCCAGTCCTTGGCACAGCTGCTGCAAGAGGTATCGGCCATGGACCTTCCCCGCGAGCGACTTTCTCGTCTTGGCCCGACGACCCTTTCCGATGCGGAGCTGCTCGCGCTCATCCTCGGCACCGGGCGCGCGGGCGAAGACGTTGGCTCGTTGGCGATCCGCATCTTGAGAGACAGCGGCGGGTTCTGGGCTCTCGCACGAATGAGCGTGACCGAGCTTGCCCGAATCGCAGGCATTGGCCCCGCGAAGGCCGCTCGCCTAGCCGCTGCGTTCGAGCTGGGGTCACGGAGCCTCGTCTCGCCCGACCTCGGTGCCGCTCCGCTTTCGAATAGCGAAGCGGTCTTCCTGCGCTACGGTCGGAAGCTGATGGCAAGCCAAATCGAGCGATTCATCGTGCTCTGCGTCGATGCGAAGAACCGCGTCCGGGCTGAGCGAGAGGTCGCGCGCGGGGGCCGTACGAGTTGCCAGGTCGATCCGGCGGAAGTCTTTCGGCTTCTCGTTTCAGAATCCGCCTCAGGGGCCATCTTCGTCCACAACCATCCCAGCGGGGATCCTGACCCGAGCCGCCAGGACCTCGAGCTCACCCAGCGCCTCATCTCGGCGGGGTTATTGCTCGATATCCGCATCCTCGATCACCTCATCGTGGGGAGCGGGAGATACACGAGCCTGCGGGACGCCGGTCTGTGGCCAAGTAGCGCTGCAAAATCAAGCAGTTCCACTGCGCTGCCGAGTTGATTTGGGCGACTTGACACCCCCCCGACCCCGTGCTTTCTTCCGGCACTCTTATTTCTCGGGAGCATTGCAGTGAAGCGGACCTATCAACCACATCGTAAGCGCCGTCTTCGGACACACGGGTTCCGCGCGCGTATGAAGACCAGAGGCGGACGGGCCATCATCAACGCCCGTCGTCGCAAGGGGCGCACGCGCCTCACCGTGTCCTGCTACAAGAAGTAGCTGAAAACGGTGCGATGATGCCTCGCACTTTGGGAACCACGGGGGCTTTGGGCGACAAACCGCAGCGGTTTCGACGCAGCGATCGGCTGAAGAAGCGCTACGAGTTCAAGCAGGCACAGCTGAGCGGGCGACGAATCCACACCCCCCACTTTCTCATCGTCGTCCTACCTAATGCACTACAAAACACGCGACTTGGGATCACCGTGACGAAGAAAGTGGGAAGCGCAGTCCAGAGAAACCGCATCAAGCGGGTCGCGCGCGAAGTCTTTCGTCGCAACCGTGAGTTGTTTCCGGCTTCTCATGACCTGGTGTTCATCGCGAAGCGCGGTGCCACCGACATCGACTACGACTCCTTGCTCAACGAGCTCCAGCGCGCAGCGAAGAAGCTGCGGACCGGAGCGATGCGATGATTCGGGCGGCTCTTCTTTTCTTGATCCGCCTCTATCAAATCACGCTGTCTCGTCTGATCGGCCCCTCTTGCCGATTCGAGCCTTCTTGTTCCCACTACATGGCGACCTGTATCCAGCGTTTCGGCGCCTTCCGTGGTTCCTGGCTTGGAATCAAGCGCATCGGACGCTGCCACCCACTCAACCCGGGCGGCTACGATCCGGCTCCGCAGTGCGAGCACTCGCAGCAACAACCGCACGAGGCGCGGCATGGATGATCGAAAGCAACCACCCGTCGCCCTGATGATGCTGCCCTTGCTGGCACTTGGTGCGATGCTGGCCGTTCAGTATTTCGCGCCGCCCAAGGCCCAGACGGAAGAGCCTGCGGCAGAACAGGCTGCGATCGAACAGGCTGCGGAAGCAGACGACAGCGGCTCCGGCGAAGCAGCGCAGGCCCAGATATCGCCGGTGGACGCGCGCTCTCGCGCCGACTCGCAAAGCATCCACCAGCTGCACAGCGATCGCATCATCGCCTCTTTCACGGACCTCAACACCGCCTTGGTGAGCCTGAAGGTCAAGGGCGAGCGGTATCTGGACGACGAGGGAAACCCGTTCGAGCTGGTGACGACACAGAAGGAGCAGTACCTGCCACTGGCACCTTCGTTCTCGGGCGTGAAGGTGCCGGCCGACGCGCGTTGGCGGGTCTTGGAGGCCTCGAAAGAGAAGCTCACCTTTCAGTGGGCAGGCGATGGGGTCTCGGTCACCCGCACCTGGGAGCTCGCCGAGCCGCCCTATCAACTCCAGTCCTCGATCGAGGTCCGCAACAACGATCCCCGTTCGAGGTCGGTGGGCCTGGGCATCACCTCGGCGCACTACGTCCGCCGGGAGGACGAAAAAGCCGGCATGATCGGAAGGCCGTCGCCGGCTCTCAGCCACGGTATCTGCCAACAAGCTGACGAGACGATCCGCGAGGATCGCGAAGACCTGCTGAGCGAGGACGAGGCGCGACCGATGCAACCTCACAGCTTCGGCCCGGGAATCGAGTACGTCGCGCTCAGTAGCGTGTACTTCGCCATCATCGCGGCGCCCGAGGGGGAAACCGCCGAACGATGCGACATGCTGACGACCGATCGTGGTGGCACCGTGAAGGACCCGGACGGAAGCCTGTTCGAAGCCAAGCTCGCCTACGCACCTCGGGAAATCGGCACTGGAGAAACCGCAACCTTCCGTACGGCTGTCTACGCCGGGCCGAAGGACTACGAGGCACTTCAGGAGTTTGGACATAGCGCTTCGGATGTCATCGATCTCGGCTGGTTCAGCTTCATTGCCCGCGGGATGAGCTGGCTGCTGCGCACGATCTACGGATTCATCGGCAACTGGGGCGTTGCGATCATCCTGCTGACGCTTCTAGTCCGTGTGCTGCTGCTTCCCTTCGTCATTCCTCAGTTTCGCAACATGGCGAAGCAGCGCGCGCTCAAGCCCGAGATCGACAAGATCAACGAGCTCTACAAGGACGATCGCGAAAAGAAGGGCGCCGCGATGATGGAGCTCTGGCGCAAGCACAAGGTGAACCCGCTTGGCGGCTGTCTCCCGGTGCTTCTGCAGATGCCAATCTTCTTTGCGCTCTATCAAACTCTGTCGACGAGCATCGAGCTCTACCACGCGCCGTTTGTCCTTTGGTGGACCGACCTCTCTGCGCCGGACCCGCTCTATGTGTTGCCGATCATTCTCGGTGCCCTGATGTTCATTCAGCAGAAGCTCACACCGGTCCAAATGGATGCGACGCAGGCCAAGGTCATGCTCTACGCCATGCCCCTGATGATGACGTTCTTCATGCTGCTTCTGCCGACGGGCCTTTGCTTGTACATGGTGACGAGCTCCGCCATCGGCATCACCCAGCAGCGATACATGTACTGGAAGATGGACCAAGAGACGTCAGCCCAGGCAATCAGCTCGGACGACAGCGACGACGACAACAACGATCAAGCGGCCGACGATACGGAAGCCGCCGCCGCCAAGCAGGCCAAGCCCCGCAGAAAGAAGAGGACTCGCCGTGGACGAGCTTAAAAGTAAACCGCGTGATGGAGCACTGATTCTCGATCCGTCAGCCCAGGACGATCCCAGCCGATACGCCGGTGACGGCAAGGCCGAGGAGGCTGCCGAGATTCTCGAGGAGCTCATCAACTTGATGGACCTCGACGTTCGAGTCGACATTCGTTCCGACGCAGAACGAATCGAGCTCGACGTGACCGGGGAAGACTCCGGCCGTGTGATCGGCAAAAAGGGCGCCACCCTCGATGCTCTTCAGTTCCTCATCAACAAGATGGTCAACCGTTTTCCCGAAGCGCGCCGCCACGTCATCGTGGACTCCGGCGACTACCGCGAGCGCCACGACGACGGTCTGGTTTCGATGGCCAAGCGCCAGGCGGACCGTGCAGTCAACGAGGGCAAAGTGGTCACTCTGCAACCCATGAACGCCCGCGATCGGCGCGTCGTCCACATGTCGCTCGCGAAATTCGAAGGCGTCAGCACGATGTCCCAGGGCGAGGGAATGCGTCGCCGCATTCAGATCATTCCAGCGCGCAAGCGCCGGTAAGCCAGGATCGATCTCGGAGATCCGCTAGACGGGACCTCGTAGTCGAGCCGGCGCGACAGATGCAGAGCGTCGGGGGCTTGGGGTGTCGTCCCCGCGGTCAGGACCCAGACTTCCTCCGCGAGCTCCGGGCCAATCTGCAGCCAGTCCTCCGGTGCGAACGTCGCGCGCGAAAGTGCGATGCCGAAGGGCGAGCCCTCGACCGCGGGCTTTGCCGGGTCGACCTTCTGCTCCAGGGTCATCGTGCGTGCAGCGATGCCGAGGGCTCCGGCGACGGTCCTCAGAAATGCGGTTCGTATCCGCCTGGGCTCGACCAAGGTGGCGCTCAGTGTCTCGTCTGCAAGCAGGATTGGAATGGTCGGTGCCCCGACGCCGGCACCAACGTCGACGAGCGAAGCCGATGGCTCGCTCCAGCCTCCGCGGATCAACTGGGCCGCGTCGAGGAACAGGATTTCAGCGAGCTCGGTGTCGGTTCGCGCCGAGGTGAGATCGGTTCGCGCGTCCCAGGACTGCGCCAGGTCGAAGTATGTAGCCCAGCCCTCAGGCTCGGAAATCCCGGCATCGGAACAGAGCGCTCCAATCGCATCTGCAGCGCTCATCGACCCCGCGCGCCCTCCCACGCCGCTCTCAACTCGGTCATCTGGGTGTAGCGGTCGTCCTTGTTGCGGTGCATCGCCCGTTCAACCACTCGCGCAATCGCCGCGGGGACCTCCGCCACCACGTCGATCGGAAGGCAATCCCCCGCGTCGATCTTCATCATGAGGCGACCGAGATGCTTGTCGTGGAATGGACGTTTTGCGCTCAAGGCCTCGTAGAGCAGAACACCCAGACCATATACGTCGATTCGTTGGTCGACGTCGGTCTTTCCGGTCAGCACCTCGGGCGCCATGTAGGCAGGCGTCCCGCTGACCTCGCCGGTAGCGGTCAGCCTGTCGAGCCCGAGAATCTTCGAGGCGCCGAAGTCGACGAGGCGCGGACTCCCTTCGACCGGCCAGATCACGTTCGCCGGCTTGAGGTCGCCATGAAGGACGCCGTGTTCATGGACAGCGCCCAGACCGCTACTGAGTGCGTCGACCAAGCCGTCCGCCTCCGCGATGCTGACGGGACCGCTGGACAGACGCTGGGCAAGCGTCTCGCCTTCGACGTACTCGGTCACCAAGAAGACCAGGCCGTCGTCATCGATCCCGAGCTCGAGCAAGCGCACGATTGCGGGATGATCGAGCGCCTTGAGAACCGCCCCTTCCCGTCGAAACCGCCTCCGCATCGACTCATCGGCAAGGAACTCGGCGCGCAGCACCTTGACGGCCGCCTTTGAGCCGCTGACCCGATCCAGGGCTTCGAATACGTCGCCCATCGCGCCGCGGGCAAGGTCCGCCACCAGCTCGTAGCGGCCGGCCAGGATCGTTCCGATACCAATGGACCTGTGGTTCGTCATGACTCGGCGCAAAGATACCTCTCTTCGCAAAGCCGCCCAACTGACGTACGCTCCGCCCGCCGATGACGCTGCCCAATCTCGATGAAGCCCTCGGAGAACTCTATGGACGGCCCGTCCCGTCGATCGAGCTGATCAAGCTACGGGGAGATGCGTCGACGCGGAGCTACTACCGAGCCCGAGTCGCGAACGCGCCCAGCTCCAGTCCCAAGAGCCTCATCGTCATGCAGCTGCCCGAGGACGCATTTGGTAGCGACGAGGGAGGCAAGGCAGCCAGCAGCGAACGTCTTCCCTTTCTCGAGGTCGCCGAGCTGCTCGAGGCCAAGGGCCTGCCGGTCCCTAGCGTCTACGTGGAAGATCTCGCGAACGGGATCATCCTTCTCGAAGACCTCGGCGACCTGACCTTCGAGCAGAATCTGCGCCGCAAGCCACGCGCCAACTGGCGACGGCTCTACGGAGACGCAGTGGACCTGCTTGCCGACCTGCACGAGCGATGTGCCGACCTGCCCGCGGCCTCGATCGTCTCTCGACGCAGCTTCGATCGCGAATTGCTGGACTGGGAGCTGGATCATTTCAGAGAATGGGGACTGGAGGTCCCGTTTGGAGCGCTGGATGAGGCGCAGACGGCGACCCTTCACGACGCCTTTTCGAGGATTGCGACGGAGATCGAGGCGATGCCCTATGGCTTCGTCCACCGAGACTACCAGTCGAAGAATCTCATGGTGGGGCCCGACGACGCGCTCACCCTCATCGATTTCCAGGACGCGCTGCTAGGGCCCCGTGTGTACGACCTCGTGGCCCTTCTCTGCGACTCATACGTTTCACTCGACCTCGAGCTCCAGGAGTCGCTCATCGATCGCTATGCCGCACTGCGTCGTATCGATCCGGAAGAGCTCCATCGGGAGTTTTGGCTCGTCACGCTTCATCGGAAGCTCAAGGACGCCGGCCGCTTCATTTTCATCGATCGGGTCCGCAAGAACCCCGACTTCCTGCAATGGTACCCTCAAAGCCTGGTTTACGTAGGCCGTGCGACGACCCAAACACCCGGCTTCCAGGGTTTGGCCCGCCTCCTGGGCCAAGCAATCCCGGGTTTTCCTGACGCAGTCTCGAAACCTGTTTCGACGCTGGAATAGACTGGCGAGAGCGGGCGTTCACCCCATGAGCGACGGGGGGTGAAACCGCACACCAAACTGTACGCTCTTCTCTCCCACTATCCGACATCCTGCACCACCGGTTTCACCCCCCGCCCTTCTCTTCCCGCGTCGGGATTTGTTGCGGGGACCCATGAGAGCGGTAGACTCCCACTTCGCCTTCATGAGATTTCCCCTCCACGCACTGGCTCTAGCCGCGATGCTCTTGCTGGACGCCGCGCCAGTGGATGCAGCGGACTGCATCTGCGAGCGCTTGTCTGCCGAGGGTTGCACCGACAGCGCGCAGCTTCGCGCAGAGCCTGCCGGGCCGCCATTGTGGTGCGAACGGACCGACGACCCGCGATGCATGCCGGCGAACACGCACGGCACCTCCGTTCACACTCTGGTGCCAGTCGCGATGAGCTGGGCTCAACCGATTCGATGGGACGCGCCTCGCCGCACGGGCAGCCGACTAGAAGTCGGTGCCGGCGGCGAACCGCGGACCGAGTACTCACGCAGAGTCGAACGACCTCCTCGCTAGCGCCGGCCGCCTTCATCGGGCGGTCGTCCAAGCATTTGGTTTGTTCATTCGAACGTTGAGTTTTTTTCAAGCTCGCCGCTCAGTCGCGGCGCGAGGATAGAGATATGAGTAAAGGTTCATCAGTACTATTGGCCATCGTGATGGCGATCGCGGGATTCGCGGTCGGGCACATGGTTGGCTCAAAGTCCGGTTCAGAAACGGTAGTCGCCGATGGCGGCAGCGCAGACGAGGCGAAAGCCGCAGACGTGATCGTCGCGGGCGACATCGAGCGGTACAAAGTGCCGGTCACGGATGCTCAGCCCTCGAAGGGGCCGAAGGACGCCCTGGTCACCATCGTCGAGTTCAGCGAGTTCCAGTGCCCCTTCTGCGCTCGGGTCTTGCCGACCACGAAGCAGGTCATCGACACCTATGGTGACAAAGTCCGCATCGTTTGGCGCAACAACCCTCTTGGGTTCCACAACAACGCCGGCCCTGCAGCCGCAGTGGCCATGGAGGCCTACTCGCAGGGCGGCAACGACAAGTTCTGGGAGGTGCACGACACGCTCTTCGCCAACCAGAAGGCGCTCGGCCGCCCAGAGCTCGAAGGCTACGCCGGTAAGGCCGGCCTCGACGCTGCGAAGGTCAAGAAGGCACTCGACGAAGGAACGCACAAGGCCGCGATCGACGGCGACCAGGCCCTCGCGACGCAGCTCGGTGCCCGCGGCACACCGTACTTCTTCGTCAACGGACGGCAGCTCCGAGGCGCCCAGCCTTTCGCTGCGTTCCAGAAAGTCATCGACGAAGAGCTCGCGACCGCTGAAACCCTTCTCAAGCAGGGGGTGAAGAAAGAACAGATCTACGCAACCGTGACCAAGGGCGGCCTGACCAAAGCGGCCGCTCCGAAGCCGGCAGCTCCGAAGGCCGGTCAGCCGGATCCGAAGGCGGTCTACAAGGTTCCGCTCAAGGGCAACGAGCCCCAGAAGGGTCCGGACGACGCTCTGGTTACCATCGTCGAAATCAGCGACTTCGAGTGCCCGTTCTGCGGCCGCGTCGAGCCGACGATCAAGCAGGTGCAGGACAAGTACGGTAAGGACGTCCGCGTCGTTTGGATGAACAATCCGCTTCCGTTCCACAAGAATGCCAAGGGCGCTGCCAACGCTGCTCTCGAAGCGCACTCTCAGAAGGGCAACAAGGGCTTCTGGGCCATGCACGAGAAGATGTTCGCGAATCAGAAGGCTCTGACGACCGACAACCTGCAGAGCTGGGCCAAGGAGCAAGGACTCAACGTGTCCAAGTTCAAGAAGGCCCTCGCGGACGACAAGTACGGCAAGACCATCCAGGAGCAGCAGGCTCTGGCAGCCAGCTTGGGCGCCCGTGGCACGCCGGCGTTCTTCATCAACGGCCGAAACCTTCGAGGCGCGCAGCCTCTGGCGGCCTTCACTGCGGTGATCGACGAAGAGCTCGCCAAGGCCAAGGCACTCGTAGCGAAGGGCACACCACGCGCCAAGGTCTACGAGACGACCATCGCCAAGGGCGAGACCGGGCCGAAGACCGCGCCGGCACCGGCGGCGCCCGACGCCAACAAGATCTACGACATTCCGGTTCCCAAGAAGGCCCCGACCAAGGGGGCAGCCAAGGCGAAGGTCGTGATCCAGGAGTTCAGCGACTTCCAGTGCCCCTTCTGCAGCCGGGTGAACCCGACGGTCGCTCAGGTCATCAAGGAGTACGGCGACAAGGTCCAGATCGTCTGGCGCGACTACCCGCTTCCGTTCCACAAGGATGCGCAGCCGGCCGCGCAAGCTGCCCGAGAGGTGTTTGCGCAGAAGGGCGACAAGGCGTTCTGGGCGTACCACGATCTTCTTTTCGCCAACCAAAAGACCCTTTCGAGAGAGAATCTCGAGAAGTTCGCGGAGCAGCTTGGAGGAATCGACATGAAGGCCTTCAAGGCCGCGCTTGATTCGGGCAAGCACAAGGCCGCGGTCGACGCCGACATGGCAGCCGTCACCAAAGCCGGTGCACGAATCGGGACCCCGTCGTTCTTCATCAACGGCAAGCTGATCCAGGGCGCGCAGCCCTTCGCGGCATTCAAGGTCGCGATCGACGAAGCGCTCAAGAACTAGGAGTCGAGCTCGACACAGTCGGGAAGGGGCAGGTTCGCAGGTCGGGCCTGCCCCTTCCTTTTGACACGAAGGGGTGGACACACTACATTCCGCCTCGTTGTAAAAACCAAAGTATTTTCAAGGTGTTGACGCATGGTTCGAGCGAAAGCTGCCGCCTCTAAACGACCCCCAAAGAAGCCCACGGTCGAAGAGCTCTACTTCAGGAGCGACAGCGCCTACCTTTGCCTCCTGCTCAATCGTCGAACGCGGTTCATTCGGGTCATCGACTTCCGGGCTGGCGCGCTCCCGGCGAAGCGGCTCTACATCCAGTCTGTCGCCACGCAGGAAAACGTCGAAAAGGTAATCACCCTCGTCGAAAAAGACGAGGTCTCCTCATGGACCCGGGTCGGTTTCGTACGCGAGGGTACGATTCCAGGATTCTACAAGCGCAGCGACGGCTATCTCTGTGGATGCGTAATCGGGGACAAGACCGCCTCCATCGAGGTCAGCGACGCTTCCTCCAAGCTCACTGAGCGAACGATCAACGCCGCGAAGAAGGCAGCCAAGGACATCCCCGAGAAGATCAAGGGCGCCTCGGTTCGGGCGGCGACCGAGAAAGACGCTCTTTCTGCTCGCGACGCCGCGTGGAAGAAGAATCCAGCGTTTGGTTCGTTCGACATGTTCGGACGCGACGCGCAGCGCGTCTATTTCGACGTCAGCCTGCGACGCAGCAAGACCAACTACATTTCGGCCGAGTTCCAGGACTGCTTCGGACACGCCCTCATCGAAGTGCTGCGCCTGCCGACGAGTGAGAGTGAGACGCAGGCAGTGATCGCCGGCCTCCGGACGCTCGGAGAAAGCCTCCAGGAACGCGGGATCGTGTCCATGTTTGCCTTTGCGCCCAATGACGATGTGGAGATTTCGACCGCATTCGTCGCAGCCGGCTACCGCAAGACCGGCCTGCTCGCACAGGCAATTCTCGATGCGGAAGGCGGCCGCAAGGACGCCATCTTGTGGTCTTACAAGTTCGTAAGCGCCAATGAAGATGGATTCGAGTGAGCCTTGACCGTCTCAGTCGGAGACCGCTAGGCTCGTGATCGAGCAAGGAGAGGCGCATGCGCTCACGCGATGACATCGAATCGTATCTGGCTCGCGCCGAGGTGCCCTATGAAGAGCTCGGCGAGGACGGAATGTGGCTCGTTCACGACAGCAGTCTCGGCGAGAAGATCGCCATCCAGACGGCAGGCTCACTCCTTCTGTTCCGGGTGAAGGTTCTCGAGCTTCGTGAGGTCACCGACAAGGCCGCGCTCTACGAAGAGCTCCTGACCCTCAATACGTCGGACCTAGTGCACGGCGCCTACGGGATTTCGGACGGTGCGGTGGTGCTCACCTGCACCCTGCAAATCGAGAACCTCGACTTCAACGAGCTGCAGGGCGTTCTCGACGACTTCTCTCTCGCTCTCGCCAATCACTACGAGAAACTGAGCAAGTTCCGGGTCGCTACCTAGAAGGACACGAGCAATGGGGTTCCTCAGCCGACTGGCACAACTGATCAAGAGCAACATCAACGACCTCATCAACAAGTCGGAGGATCCGGAGAAGATGCTGAATCAGGTCATCGTCGACATGAATCAGCAACTGGTGGAGGCCAAGAAGCAGGTTGCTGTTGCCATCGCCGACGAGAAACGCCTGCACAAGCAATTCGGCAATGAGGCGAAGAAGTCACAGGATTGGGAAAACAAGGCCATGCTCGCTGTCCGCTCGGGCGACGACGAGCTCGCAAAGGAAGCTCTGCTCCGCCGCAAGGAGCACGAAGCGATCGCCGTTCAGTACCAAGAGCAATGGGGACGTCAAAAGGCGCTCACCGAACAGCTGAAGACCGCTCTCAAGGCGCTGAGCCACAAGATCGGCGAAGCGCAGCGCAAGAAGAACGTGCTGATCGCCCGCAAGCGCCGTGCCGAGGCGATGAAGAGCATCCAGGAAACGATGAGCGGCCTATCCGATGCGAGCGCGTTCGAGACCTTCGATCGAATGGCCGAGCAGATAGACCAGATGGAAGCGGAGGCCGAGGCGGGCGCAGAGGTTGCCGAGCAGTACACCGGCGACATCCTGAAGCATCGTTTTTCGGAGCTGGAAGCCACCGCGGGCGCCGACCTCGAGCTCGAGGCGCTGAAGCGCAAAATGGGCCTCGCGCCTGCTGAGGAGCCACCGGTGAGCGCCCGAATCGCCGCCCCCGGCGAGCAATACGAGGAAGAGGAGCTCGCGGAGCTCGAAGAAGCCCTGGAGGAGCTCAAGCGCCGGGAGCGCTGAGCTTGACAGCGGGCGGCCTCCGCTTAAGTTGGCGGCCGAATCTGAACGATGCCTACTTACGACTACAGCTGCGACAACTGCGGGCACGACTTTGAGCGTCAGCAACGCATCACCGAAAAGCCACTCAAGAAGTGCCCCAAGTGCGGAAAGCTCAAAGCGCGCCGTATGATCGGAGGCGGCGGCTTCATTTTGAAGGGCGGCGGCTGGGAGTCCGACCTGTATTCGGGCCCCTCGAACCGGACGGCAAGCGCCGCCAAGGACAGCGACTCGAGCAAGACGACCTCGACCTCAAAGCCGACCAAATCCGACGCGGGCGGCAAGTCCAGCTCCAGCGCCAAGTCCGACAGCTAGACGCTGACGCCGGCACTGCCGCGCCCTCGGCCCCCCAAGTCGCCCGTAGCAGCGCGAGCCCGCAGGACGAAGCCTGGCGCAAAGCCGCGACGCTAGGCTGGCTCGAGGTACGAGGCGATGATTTTGCGGGTGCCCCAGCCCGGGAAGTGTACCGAGACGCGGGGCGGCGAGCCCTGCATCACCTCTCGCACCTCCCCTACTCCAAATTTCGGGTGACGCACTCGGGTTCCGCGGCGCAGCCCTTCGAGATCGGAGAGGTCGGACCCCTCGCTGTAGTCGACGTAGCTTTCGCTCGGCTCGTACTGGCGCTCCTCGGAAGCCGGCGCGCGAGCCGGCGAGCTCGACCTTGCACCGATCCATTCGATATCTTCGGCGGGCAGCTCTGTGAGAAACCGTGACGGAATGCCAACTCGTTGCTGGCCGAAGATCCTTCGCACGGCGGCGAAGCTGAGAACCAGCCTTCGCTCGGCCCGCGTGAAGGCCACATAGGCCAGACGCCGCTCCTCTTCGAGCTCCTCGGGATCTTCCCAGGGGTCGATCCCCTTGAACGGAAACACCTGCTCTTCGAGGCCGGTCACCATCACGACCGGGAATTCCAAGCCCTTGGCGGCGTGGACTGTCATCAGCGTGACGCGGTCTCCGCCCGTCTGCTCGTCCGCGGAAGTCTGCAGGGTCACGTTCTCGAGGAACTCGGCAAGGGTGGACTCCGGGCGCTCGCTCTGGAACTCGTCCATGGATGCCACGAGCTCCTGGATGTTCTGGAACCGAGCATCGGCTTCAGGCGTGTCGTCATGCTGAAGCATCTCGGCGTAGCCGCTTTGTTGGACCAGCTCCGCGCCGACTTCACCAAGGGGCGCGCCAGAGGCGGCCACGTCACCCAAGGTAGACATCAGACCACGAAAGGCTTCGAGACGTTTTCGCGCTCCGCTTCCAAACTGGCCCAGCATTGCGTCATCCTCGAGCAGATCGCTGAGGCTTTGTCCGAACTGCGCCGCGAAATCGAGAAGGCGATTGATCGTGGTCTTTCCGATCCCCCTTGTTGGCGTGTTGATGATTCGTAGCAGGCTCATGTCGTCTGCCGGATTCGTCATCACCCGCAAATACGCGAGCAGGTCTTTCACTTCGGCGCGATCGTAGAAACGCATCCCGCCGACGATGCGGTAGCCGATGTTGGCGCTTCGGAGCGACTCTTCGATCACTCGCGACTGCGCATGCGTCCGATAGAAAACCGCAACGTCCGAGAGCCGGTTCCCCTGCGACGAGAGCTCGCGGACGCCCCGGACGACAAGGCGCGCTTCGTCGCGCTCATCCATGGTGCGAACGACGAGGATCGGATCGCCTTCCGGATTGTCCGTCCAGAGCTCCTTGGGCTCGCGGTCCGTGTTTCGTGCGATCACAGCGTTGGCTGCGCGTAGGATTCGCTGCGTCGAACGATAGTTCTGCTCGAGCTTGACCAGCGTGGCATCCGGAAACGATGCGCGAAAATCGAGGATGTTTCGGCGATCTGCGCCGCGCCACCGGTAGATGCTCTGGTCGTCATCGCCGACCACACAGAGATTGCGGTGTCCTTCCGAGAGCAAGCGAACGAGCCGGAACTGCGCGTGATTGGTGTCCTGGAATTCGTCGACTAGCACGTGCGAGAAGCGCCCCACGATGGCGTCGCGGAAGGCCGCGTCGGATTCGAGCGCGCGCACGGTGCGGTAGATCAGATCACCGAAATCGAGTGCGTTTGCCTGCTGGAGCCGTGCCTCGTAGCTGGTGTACACACGGCGAACGACCTCTGACCAGGCGTCAGGGGTCTCGATTTGGTCAGGCCCTTGCACCTCTTGCTTGGCGCGGTTGATGCGCCCCGCCATCGCCTTGGGCTGGTAACGCTTCTCGTCGAGCCCCAGATCTCTCAGGACGCGCTTGACCAGCGCCTGCTGGTCCTGGTCGTCGTAGATCGTGAAGTCCTTGCTCAAGCCGGAGCTCTCGCCGTAGCGGCGAAGCAGCCGGGCGCAGGTGGCGTGGAAAGTGCCCACTTGCACGGCGGCGCCCTGCTCCCCGAGCAGACTCAGAAGCCGCTCCCGCATCTCTCCGGCAGCCTTGTTGGTGAAAGTGACCGCGAGAATTCTCCAGGGCGCCACGTCGTGCGTGGCGATCAGCTGGGCGACCCGAAACGTGATCACGCGGGTCTTGCCGCTTCCGGCGCCCGCGAACACCACGAGCGGCCCCCCCTCGTGAACGACTGCCTCGCGCTGACGAGAATTCAGAGAGCTCAGGTCCAGCACGGGCGGAACCTAGCTGCCCGGCCCCGGAAAACCAGCGAAAAACTGAGAGTCTGAGGCCAGTTCGGCGTCGAAAGCTGGCATTCGGGGCGTTTTGCGCGTAGAGATCAGACGCAGGTCGCGACGGCGACTAACCCCTTGAAACGTCGGGGATCTTGGGTGAATCAACCGTTGTCCAATGCGTCCAAAACCAAGGAGGCCTCAAGCGGCTCCTCAGAAAAGGGCGACCATGACCTGGTACAACTCGTACAAGAAGGAGATTCAGCGGCGTTTCGGGCGCTCTTCGATAAGTATCATCGACGAGCGTTCGCGGTGGCCATGGGCGTCGTCAAGAACGAAGATGACGCCCTCGATGCAGTCCAAGAGGCCTTCGTCAAAGTTCACAAGAACATCCACAAGTTTCAAGGGAGCTCGAGCTTCTACACTTGGCTCTATCGCATCGTCATGAATGTCTCCATCGACCACGTCCGACGCAGCAGCAGGCGAAAGAACCTGGACTTCGACGAACGCGCGCTGCACGAGGAGAGTGAAGTCGCAGGAGACGGCGCGCTGGTTCCAAGCGTCACCAACGCCAACCCCGGCAAGGCGGCCCTGCGACGCGAGCTGGGCGTGGCCATTCAAGGGGCCCTTCAGGAGCTGCCCGAGCACCACCGAGCGGTGATCGTGCTGCGGGAAATCGAAGGCATGAGCTATGAAGAGATGGCGGAGGCGCTGGAGGTTCCCAAAGGCACCGTCATGAGTCGCTTGTTTCATGCCAGAAAGAAGATGCAGGCCGCGCTTGCCCCGTATCTTTCGGGGGAGGCGGTTTCCGAGGACTAGTCATGGAGAGCGCGAAGAAAGAGGACGAGAAGCTTCAGATGTTCTTCGACGGAGAGCTTGCTCCCGAAGAAGAGGCCTTGGTGCGCCGCAGCCTCGAGAGCTCACTCGGCGGTTCCGCACAGTTGCGCGACTGGGAGCAGCTGCGCGATGCCATGCAGAGCGTTTCGGCGGACTGGGCCGCGGATATCGACTCTGATGCGCTCTTCGCGAGGATCGAAGCTGACATCAGCGCGCCGGTGATCCCGATCGACCGGCCGGTGCGAAAGCCTGCTTTGCGCACCGTCCCGGGCGGCCGTGAACGCCGAGTCTGGGGTGCAGCCGCGACTGGATTTGCAGCGGCCGCGGCGATCTTCTTGGCCGTGATCGCCTGGCCGGAAGGCAGCCCGAACGGCGGAGATCGGGCCGTGGCCCGCGGATCCGAGGTGCTCGAAGTGGACTTCGGCCCCAACACCGGGACGATCTTCGAAGTCGAGGGCGGTGCCGGCCAATCATTGGCTGTGGTTTGGATCGATGACGAAGAGGTAGGGCTTCCATGAGTCTCATTCGACACTCGCTACTGATCGCCGTCTTGTTCGGCGCGTCGACCGCTTCTGCGCAGGGGAGCAACTTGGCGCGATCGGACCGCGCCGCTACGCCCTCGAACGTGCCAGCCGAGGTGCTCGTCGTACTGGCCAAAGAAGAGCCAGGCGAAATCGACCCCCAGCTGAAGAAGCTGACCGCCCTGCGAAGGCCTCCGTTCAATTCCTTCCGCTCGATGAAGATCCTCTCACGGCCCAAGCTGACGCTCACAGCAGGCAAAGACGCCCTAGTTTCCTTGCCCAACGGCCGGCGTGTGAAGCTCACGTTACTGCGGGTGATGCCGGACGGACGCTACAAAGTGAAAGCCGCCATCAATCGGCCCAACAAGTCCGACTATCTGCCGCTTCTGCAGGTCGTTGCGTCTGCCGGCGATCCATTCTTCGTCGCGGGGCAAACCTATCAGGGCGGGACCCTGGTCGTCGGCGTCATCGTCGACCCCAAAAAGACCGCACAATAGGTGCGAGCGGACGACCCAGACCTGATCGACGTTGCGGGCCCTCCGCAGCTCGAGCGGCCCGCGGATTTGGTCATCGAGGCCCTTTCGCCAGTCGTTACGACCGAGCGTCTGGAAAGGATCGCGGAGGTCGTGCGAGCCCGCACCGACGACGTGGTTCTGGTGCTCGACCGCATTTCCGACCCTCATAACTCGAGCGCGGTATTGCGCAGCGCAGATGCCTTTGGCCTTCAGACGGTGCACGTGGTCGTCGGTGAGCATGGGTTTCGGGCATCTCGCGGGGTCGCCAAGGGCACCGATCGATGGCTGGACGTCATGCGATATGCAAGCGCTGAGGCTTGCGCGCGACGCCTGAGACGAGACGGCTACTCGATCTACGTCGCCGCCATGGGAAGCGAGACCGGAGTGGAAGATTTGCGCGCGACGGAGCGCCTGGCGGTAGTGTTCGGGAACGAGCATTGTGGAGTCTCTGAAGAGATGCGAGCCCTGGCGGACGGTACGTTTTCGATCCCAATGCGGGGCTTCGTCGAAAGCCTGAACATCTCGGTGGCAGCGGCGATCACGATGCAGGCGCTCACCCGGGAGGGCCGACCCGCCCTGCCATCGGCGAGGCAACGTGAGCTCGAGGCTAGATTCCTAATGAATTCGGTGAGGAACGCCGACCAAGTCATCGAGAAATTCCTCGGGAATGATTGAGCGAGCCCGGCTGTCGTGAATTAGGGAAGAAGGCGCCATGCGGGGGATGCTATAGGCGCCGACGGACGAGATGGCAGGGAAGCAAACGCAGAAGAGAAGGCGCAAGAGCACCAAGCGCAAGAAGCGGCGAACGAGCAATCGCTCGGTCTGGCTCAAGCTGATCGGCGCTGCGCTGATCGCCAGCGCCCTGCTGGTCTTGGGGACCTACGCGTACTTCAGCCGCGACCTGCCGTCGGTCAGCTCCTTGCGCGACTACACGCCGCCACAAACCACGCGCGTGTACGACCGCAACAAGAAGGTCATCGGAGAGATTTTCGCCGAACGCAGGACCGTAATTCCGATGTCTGAGGTTCCGCGAAACGTGGTCTTGTCGGTCCTCGCCGCCGAGGATGCGGATTTCTACGAGCACGAAGGGCTCGACTACCGAGGCATGATGCGAGCGGTTGGGCGCGATATCATTGCGGGTCGCGCGGCACAGGGCGGAAGCACGATCACCCAGCAAGTTGTCAAACTGATGCTGCTGACGCCGGAACGTACGCTACAGCGTAAGGTCCGCGAGCTCATCTTGGCCCGTCGACTCGAAAACGAGCTCTCGAAGGATGAGATTCTCCACCTCTATCTGAACCACGTGAACTTCGGACACGCTCGCTACGGAATCCAGGAGGCGGCGCGATACTACTTCGGAAAAAACGCACGCGATCTGAGTTTGGCGGAATCCGCAATGCTGGCGGGCATTCCACAGGCGCCCGCGCGTCTTTCGCCGCGAGAGAACCCGGAGGCGGCGAAACGGCGCCAGTCTTATGTGCTCTCGCAGTTGCAGGCGAAGCGCGAGGTGTACTGGCCAGACTTGAGCGAAGCGGCCATCGCTGCGGCCCGCAAACAGAAGGTCGAGCCCGGGCCCTTGCCCGAGGGATCAGGCAACGCGCCCGAAGTGCTGACGATCGCCAAACGCGCGCTTCGTGAGGCGGTCGGTGACGAAGCCCTAAGCAAGGGCGGCTACGAGGTCCACACCACGATCGACCTTGCACTCCAGAAGAAGGCACGCGAGGCGCTCCAACGGGGGCTTCGGGCGGTCGACGAGAGACAAGGATACCAGGGGCCGTTTCGCCGCGCGAAACGAAGACGCGGACCGAAAGCGACGCCCCCAAGCGACTCGCTACGCATGGGGCGCACGTACATTGCCCGGGTGACGGGTGCCGACGACGAGAACGAGAAGCTCCGACTCGATGTGGCCGGCCATCCCGCGTTGCTTCGAATGCGCGACGCCAGGCGATCCAATCCCGAGCGACGTACTGCTTCCGCTTTTGCAAAGAAGGGCGACCTCTTGCCCGTCTCGATCACGCAGTTCGGCGCCGGCGAGGATCCGGCGATGGCACGGCTCGAACGCGGGCCCGAAGGCGCTGTCGTCGTGATCGAGCCCCGCTCGCGAGCCGTGCTGGCCTTGGTTGGGAGCTACGCGTCGGTCAGCGGATTCAATCGGGCAACGCAGGCGGTTCGACAGCCCGGCAGCGCCTTCAAGCCGATCGTGTACGCCCGGGCGATTCAGTCACGCCGCTTCACTCCGGCGTCATTGGTTGTGGACGCGCCAGCGGTGTACGACGAATGGAAGCCACGCAACTACGAGGAGTGGAACTACCAGGGCGCCGTTCGATTGCGTCAGGCGCTTGCGCGATCGATCAACATGGTTGCGATTCGTGTGGTGGAAGACATCGGCGTTCACGACGTGGCGGAGTTTGCGCGACAGGACGGCATCAGCACGAAACTCGAGGAAGACATGGCTCTGGCATTGGGCGCGAGCGGGGTGAAGCCGGTCGAGCTCGTGAATGCCTACGCGACCTTTGCCGCGGGCGGGCGCTGGGCGCCGACGCGAATTGTGAGCCGAATCGTAGCTCCAGGGGGAGCTCAGATTCCGCTAGCGCCTGGCGAGCCAGCGCGCGACGTCATGACGCCCAGCGAAGCCTATGTGATGACCAGCATGCTTCGCAGCGTGGTGACGGAGGGCACGGGCATCCCTGCTCAGCGCCTCGAGCGCGCAGTGGTCGGTAAGACCGGCACGAGCAACGAGGCGCGAGACGCTTGGTTCGTGGGCTATTCGCCCTCGATCGTCGCCGGAGTCTGGGTCGGATTCGACGATCAACGAACGCTCGGCAAGCGCGAGACGGGCACTAGGACGGCCCTGCCGATCTGGATTGACGTGATCGAGGCGGCAGACCAGACGCCCAAGGAGACCGATTTCGCCATGCCGAGCGGAGTGATTAGGGCGCGTATCGATCCGACTTCGGGCCTACTCGCCTATGAGCGACAAGAAGACGCCTTCGAAGAGGTCTTCCTTTCTGGCACAGCTCCGACCGAAGTCGCGAGGTCTCCGGACGTCGCCGACCCGAATCTCTTCCTGATGGAGCAGTTCGATGAGGAAGGCGACAGCGGTTCAACCGACGCCGAACCACCAGCCCGCGAAGAGCGAGTCCTCGGCGGCGTAGCGCCACCATGAGCCGATTCGGCACCCGCGTCGTCGTGCTCTTCGCGCTGGTCGCAGCCTTTCCCGTCGCGCTCACGGCATTGGTCTGGTTGGGAGTGACTCACTGGGGCACCGGAACTGCATCGGCGGAGGCAGAGATGGCCCGCGTACAGCTACGGAAGCTCGACGCGCAGCGCGCCGCCGCGGTGAACCGCCTTTGCCGCGACGACCTCGCAGTCGACATGTTGCTCGAAGAGCGCGGACGTGAGGACCCTCCGACGCTCGACTACGACCGCCTCTTTCGTGGCTCCATGGAAGCGGCCGGGCTTCAAGCGATGTGGGTTCTCGACTCGATGAGCGGCGAGGTCATTGCAACCGGCCATCGGCACCGAACCATCGGCCGCGACGGCGCAGAGCTGACCCGGCAAGCGAGAGCCGCCGGAGACCGCGGATTCGCGCTCCGGCTAGGCGCCCAGGAGCATCAGAGGTTTCTCGTTCGCTCCTGTGCAATCGCACGCGGAGGGGCGCGGCTGACGCTGATCGCCGGTCATCGATTCTCGGAGCTTCGCAGTCTCGATCCTCGGCAGCTCGTGATCGCCGGGCAGGCCGGTAGGCGGGACGAGGTAGTGGCGGAGCTCCTCGACGCGGAAGGCGTACCCCAAAGCGTCCTTGTCTGGCGCCCGAGGCTGGACCGGCGGGGCCCACCGCTTCTACTGTGGATCGCCTGTGTGGCCCTGCTCGCGTTAGGCCTCGCCTTGCTTTTCGGAGGCTATCTCAATCGCTGGCTGCAATCATCGGTCGACGAGCTGACCGAGGCGGCCACGCGGGTCGGTCGAGGTGACCTCGATACGACGCTGCGTGACGGCACGAGCGTCGCGTTTCCCGCCACGGCGACGGCATTCAATCGGATGACACGCGACCTCAGAGATGCCCGGGAGCAGCTTCGGCAGACCGAGCGGATCGCGGCATGGCAGGAGATCGCCAAGAGCCTCGCACACGAGCTCAAGAATCCGCTGTCACCAATTCGTCTTTCCATCGAAACCTTGCGCAAGGCGCGGGAACGCTCGCACGAGGATTTCGACGCGATGTTCGACGAGTCGACCAAGACGATTCTGCAGGAGGTCGAGCGCCTGAGAGTGATCGTCGACGAGTTCAGTCGATTCGCGCGACTGCCCGCCCCTCAGCTGCGGCAGACCGAGCTTCGGGAAGTCGTCGCTCAGGCTGCATCCCTGCACTCCGACGGCGGGGCAAAGCTCCGCACCGACCTTCCCGATTCACCGCTCACCGCATTCGTCGACGCCGATCAAATCACGCAAGTGCTACACAACCTGCTCCAGAACGCGCGTGACGCAGCCAGGGCTGCGCACCCAGACGGCGGAGGCGCGGTGATACTCAGCCTGAGCCAGAACGCGGACACGGTGTACATCCGGGTCGAAGACAACGGCGCGGGAATCACGGCGGACCAAACCCAAGCGATCTTCGAGCCATACTACACGCGAAAGGAAGGCGGAACGGGGCTGGGTTTGGCTATCACGCAGCGGATTGTGACCGAGCATGGCGGACGAATCGACGTCGAGTCGCGAGCGGGACGGACCGTCTTCACGGTCGTCCTGCCGCGGGGGTGAGTCCGGTAAGCCCGTGGCCGTGCTCGTTCTCGTTCCCTGGCCCTGACTCCGACACTGGCGCTGACGCTGGCACTGGCACTGGCACGCCCCCCCAAGACAGCAGGCGGCAGCGCGAGCCCGAAGGGCGAAGCCCGGCGCGAACGCGCCGGCAAGGCAGAGCGAAGCGAATGCCGCGCCAGGCACGCTGCTCACTCGCGTGAGAGTGATACCAGGATTACGGGTGGGGGTGGGCGGGGCGGTGTAAACAAGCCGTAGCACGCCGCCAACTCAAGACCCGCCCCCACAACACCCGCGGCAGCGCAAGCCGTACGCCGACACCAACACTGGCATTGGCACTGATGTCTAGGTATGGAGGCGCCCCGGGCCCCGGGGCGCCCTACACCGTCGGCAGCGAGCCTGCCCGTTGCACACGGGGTTGCGTCAGGATCGGGACGTAGCGCCAGGCGAAGCAAATGAAGCCGAGGCTCCATGCCGCCGCTGACACCAGCAGCAGAACGCGCGCTGCGGGCCCAATCGTCGCTCCCACGCGGCAGAGCGCCGAGATCGTGATCAACACGTAGGCCGCGGTCAGCAGAGAATGACTCTCCAAGGGGCGGTTCGTATGGCCCAGCGCGGCGCGACTCGCGACCGCGAGAATCATGGTGGTGATGGCGCCGCTCGTCAGCGCGTGGATGCCCGCCGTTTGTGGGAGCAAGCCGAGCTCCCCAAAGGTCAGCAGCAAGACGCCCAGCGGAAGCCACGAGAATGCGATGTGAAGCACCCAGACCAAGGGCTCGTCGCCTGTGTGAATGCCTTGCCATCGGGTGAGACGGATGAAGAGGAGCACAGAGGTCAGAAGACCTAACAGCGCCGTCAATCTCGAGGGAGCGTCCGCGAGCTGAAGGATGGCGAACGCGGCCATGAGCCAGCCGGTGAGAAGATCGAAGCGGTCGAAGGCCGGAGGCAGTGTCGTTGCTGGATGCTGGCGTCCCTCCGCGCGACGTTTCAACCAGTTCCTCGTGAACCCGGGAATGATGCGGCCGGCGATCAAATTGATAAGCATCACGACGAGCCACAAGCCGGCGAGGAGGGCCGTCACGGTCCAACTTGCGTTGCGGGTCATTCCGAAAAAGAAGAGCGCGTTGCTCACTGCGAGCAGAGCGAGGATCAAGAGCACCTTGTAGTTGCGCTGATTTCGCGCTGAGATCACCTCGCGGCTCATCAGCACTAAAAGCAGCACGTCGTATCCGAGGTCCGCGATGATGGCAGGCATCAGGAGGTCTCGGGACGGCAACGCGAAGAGGATTCGCGCGATCAACCAGAGCACGCAGAGAATCATCAACGAAGGGCCAGACACCGGCGGACGCTTGGTCCAAGTCGCGACGGCCGTCAGCGCAAAGCCAGCGATGGCCGCTCCGGCGAAGCCAAAGACCATCTCGTGCGCATGCCACCAGCTTGGCGTCCCGAGCATCGATGGAAACGGCAGAAAGCCGAGCCAGGCGGCCACCCAGAGCGGAACGACGAGGATCGCGTAGACCGTCGCCAGAACAAAGAGGGGTCGAAACGCGTAGCTGAAGAGGACGGTCACTGCCTATTGTGCCTCGATCCCATAGGACCTCAGTTTCCGCTGCAGTGTCCTTCGATCGATGCCCAGCGCCGCAGCCGTTTTGGTGATGTTGCCATCCATCTCCCTCAGCACGCGCTCGATGTGCTCGCGTTCAACGTCTGCGAGGTTCGTCTGACTCGGCCGCGCGGACCCCGGCGGTGGACTCGACTCCCTCGCGTTTCCGAAGACGCTAGCCGCTATCATCCGACGGACCAGGTCACCGTCGAGCGTGTCAGAAATGGCGAACAGTGACGCGCGACGCAGCACGTTGAGTAGCTCTCGCACATTGCCGGGCCAGTCGTACTCTCGCAGCGCAGCGAGCGACTCCGAGCTCAGCTCGAGGTCGTGCTTTCCGAGGCGCGCGAGAAGATGCTTCGTCAGCAGATCGAGATCCTCGGGACGCTCTCGCAGCGGGCGGACGAGTACAGGGAATACCTGCAAGCGGAAGTATAGGTCTTCGCGGAATCTCCCCGCCTGGGTTTCGGTCCACAAGTCTCGATTGGTCGCCGCAACGATTCTAGCATCGACCTTGGTTTCCCCGGATTCCCCCACGGGTCGAATGGATTTGGTTTCGATCGCGCGAAGCAGCTTCGCCTGGCTTTCGAGGGGCAGCTCGGCGAGCTCGTCGATGAACAAGGTGCCTCCGTCTGCCTCTCGAAAAACCCCTGCTCGATCGTCGTGGGCGCCTGTGAACGAGCCGCGCTTGTGTCCGAATAGCTCACTCTCGAAGAGCTCGCGTGGAACGCAGGCCGCGTTCATCGCCACGAAAGGCCCCGCCGCCCGGTTGCTCTGGGCATGAATTTGCCGGGCGACGACTTCCTTGCCGGTACCGGTCTCACCGAAGACCAGGACTGTCTCGTCGGTCGGCGCCACCGTCCCGATGAACTCCCTGACCTCGTCCATGACCCGGCTCTCGCCAACCAAGGGCGCGACGTCGCTCAGCGCTCCCTCCGTCCCCGAGCTGCTTCTCTCCAGCAGCGCCTGACGGAGTAGAGGCCTCAGCATGTCGGCATCTACCGGCTTCTCCAGGAACGAAAACGCCCCGAGCTGCATGGCCTCGACTGCGGCTTTCACGGTCCCGTGTCCAGTGAGAACGATGACAGGGGTCGAGATGGTGCCGCAACGTCGGAGCACTTCCAGCCCGCCAATGCCTTTCATCTTGAGGTCGAGGAGCGCGACGTCGGGCGGCGAGTCGTTGCGGAGGATACCGACGGCTTCTTCGCCGCTACTGGCCTCCGACACATCGTAGCCGCCACGCCGCAACGCCTTCGCCATCGCGAAGCGAAACGCCGCATCGTCGTCGATGATTAGGACGCTACCATTCATTATTAGGGCGCACGGTGCGGCACCCCGGAGTCTTTTGCAAGCATCCCTTCACCGACCGGCAGACGCACTCGCGCACTGGCGCCGCCCTGGTCGCGGCTCTCTATCGTCAGATCTCCGCCCATCGTCTGAACGAGCATGTACGAAGCGTACAAGCCGAGGCCCGTGCCCTCCCCTGGAGGCTTGGTCGTTGCGAACGGCTCGAAGAGGCGTCCTTCGATTTCAGGATCGATTCCGGCGCCTTCGTCCTCGACGATGATCTCCACCACCTGGCCGCGTCGCTCCCCGGAAACCCGCACGCTCGCGCCACCCGCTTCTCGGTTCGCGTCCAGCGCGTTCTGCAAAAGGTTCACCATGACTTGCAGCAGGCGGTCCGGGTCGGCGACCACGACCAAGTCGTGAATCGATTCATGGACGGCAAGCTCCGGACCGTCGTCACGGACGCCGGCGAAGACGAGCGCCTGCGCGCGTTGAACGATGGGGAGCAATGAAGCGGACGAGCTCAATCTGAGCCGTGGAAGCGTCCCTCCGGTCAGCAAGGAATGGGTGATGCGACCGAGGCGACCCGTCTCGTCGCGGATGAGTGCAGCCGATTCTGCCAGGTCTGATTGAAGTGCAGCGTCTCCGCCAAGGGCGCGAATCGCCTCTCGCATGTCGGCGGCTAGTGTTCGAATCGTCGCGAGTGGTGTGTTGAGCTCGTGCGCGACACCTTGTGCGACGCGCCCGAGGCTCGCCAGGCGCTCGGCTTGAATGAGCCGCCGCTCAGCGTGGAGAATCCGCGTGCGGTCGACGTACAGATTCATGATCCGCGGGGGATCGATGCCGCGAGATGCCAGGGGGAAGGACAGCATCTCGTACGAACGTTCTCCTACCGTGAAGCGGCATCGCCCCTCTGCACCGTCGTCACGGGCTCGCCAGACCGGACAAAGACCCGCCGGCTGCGTTTCGCAGCCGCGCTTCGCAAGGGGACATTCCCAGGACCCATCATCGCCGGGTGGAGGCGCAAGCTCATCGGCCAAGCGGTTGCGCCACTCTATCTGGCCGTCGGGAGATACGACTTCGAGACCGGCCTCGAGCTCGTCGAGCGTGGTGGAAATGACTTGGTACTCGAGCTCAGCCTGGTCGCGCGAACGGGCTAGTGCGCGCTCTCGGTCGCGCAACTCGCGAACGGCGTGCCGGACGACGTATGCCGCGGCGCCCACCGTCGTCGTGAACGCGGCAACGTCTCCGATGGTGTCCCAGGGAGGCGCAGGGTCCCAGGAGCCAATCTTCAAGACCGGAACCCATTCGGTGAGGGCGAGGAACCCGGCATTCACGAACGCCGCTGCGGTGGCGACGAGCGTTGCACCTGGACCTCCGAGAATTCCGATCAAGGCGAGGTGGAAGACGTAGAAGCCGATGAATGGTGACGAGATGCCCCCGGCTGCCCAGAGAACGACGGTGAGCATCATCAAGTCGGCGAGGGCTTGAGAGACGGCCGCTCGCTTGCCAGACCCCGGGCCAGGCGCACGCCGTAGCAGGACCCAGTTGTAGATGCTCCCGGCGGCTGCCACGCCCAGCAGGACGGGCCAGGCCACGCCAGGGTAGAAACCAGCCGCGGCAAATACCGTCGCCACCAGGACGCCGGCCATCGCAACCCAGCGCAGATTGATCAGCCAGCGGATACGGTCGGCGCTGAAGTCGTCCCGTTCGTGGGAATCGGCGAACACTCTCGAACGACTGGGTTCCGCGGCCATCATCGCTTCCTGGGTTTTGGGGTCGATCGCGTCCGCCGGCCAGGGTACAACGCTTCGACCCGCTGATGGCAAGTGAATCAAACGAGAGGAGGATGATCGTGACTATCCTTCTGACCTCGACGCTCCTGACGATGCTCGGCATCGCCGGGCTGCTGACTGGCGCGTACGACCTCTCGATGGCTCCGATCCCAGAAGACCTGCGCGAGCTCTACGAACCAGATGCGCAGATCAGCGACGCGGAGGTCCTGCTGCTCGAAGCGCGCGCTAGCAATCCCTATCGACGCCCCATGGCCGCCGCAAACGTGGTCGTGTCGGCCCTGGTGCTCATCGGAAGCTTCCTCTTGAGCTGGCGACGGCGGCTGGCCCAGTGGTGGATCAAGCAGGCAGTGGTCGCGAAGCTAATTTGGATCGGCGCATACACCGTCTCACTCGCCTCCCACATCAATTTGACTTTCACCCCGATGCCTGTCGAACAGCCCGACTCTGTGCTCTCTGCGCTCATCGGCAGTTTGGTCGTCCTGAGCACGGTGAGCGCGGCCCTACACGTCGCAGCCGCTTACAGAGCAACGCGTCCGGACATCACGGAGTTCATGGCATCTGCCGCAACTAGAAATTGATCCGCCGCATGATCGCGCGGGGAAGCGCTCGAATCACCGCCATGATCAGGCGCCATGGAGCCGGCGCGTACACGACCGGTGCGCCACGATCGATTGCGCCTAGGACGCGCTGGGCAACCGCATCAGGCTCACCTGCAAACGGCGGCGGCTCCAGGCCCGCCGTCATGCTGGTCTTGACGAAACCGGGCTTGACGGTGACGACACGTAGACCGTCCGCCCGGTGTTTGTGATCCAAGCCTTCGAGATAGCGACTCAGACCCGCCTTCGCTGCACCGTAGATGATCACGGGCTTGCGGCCTCGTTCCCCGGCGACCGAGCTGAAGACGCACAAGGTTCCGCCGCCTTCTTCGAGCAGAGCGCGCTTGGCCGCTTCGCAGAATACGACGGTGTTGGAGAAGTTGACGCGTAGCAGTCGCTCGGTGAGCACGGAATCGGCTTCGAGCTCATCTTGGCTGGCGAAGATCGCCGCGGTCACCACGACGGCATCCAGGCCGCCTAGAGCGTTCCGGGCCGCTGCGAGCGCGGGAACGAACATTTCCGGATTTTCGAGGTCACAGACCACGGAGCCCACTGAACCGCCGGCCCCTCGCACGGCGAGATCGGCCGCGCTTCGTTCGAGATCATCGCTGTTGCGGCCAAGAAGACAAATGGTGTCTCCGCGCTCCGCCGCCAAACGCGCAAGCGCGCGCCCCATCCCCTTGGTCGCTCCCAGAATGGCAACTCTCATCTCAGTCCCCTAGCAAACGCACGGACTGCGCGCTCCTGAACCTGCGATTCGGATCCCAGCGATCACGAATCGCTCTGAACTCGTCCAGGCGGGACCCTTCCATCGCTTCGAAATGCTCGCGACGCGTGAACGAGTCCTTGGCAAGGTAGATGCGCCCGCCTTCTTCGAGGACCTTTTCGTTCAGAGCGTCGACCAAGTCCTGGGTGTCGTCGCGAACTGCAATGTCGAGTGCCAGCGTGATCCCCGGACGTGGAAAAGAGAGAACGCCGCGGCTCTCGCGTCCAAAATCCTTGATGACGCACAGGAACGAAGCGCCACCGCGCGCGGTGAGCACTTCGAGCACGCGCCGAGCTGAGCCACGACCGGCCTCGCGTGGCAGGACGCACTGGTACTGGGTGAAACCGCGCCGGCCGTACATCCGGTTCCATGAGCCAATCGCGTCGAGCGGATAGTAGAAGGATTCGTGATTGATGATGCCGCTCGAACGCTCTCGCCACTGCTTTCGATAGTAGAGCTCGTTGAAAGACCGAATCGTGAGACCGTTGAGCACCCAGGCGGGCCAGTCGAATCGAAGGCTGGGCTGAAAGCCCGGCTTGGGCGGCCGGGACGGGGCCTGCTCGGCCGTGGCCCAGCGACCGGTCATGAGAATCCCCCGCCCCATGTTTTTGCCGCGAGCGAGGCAGTCGATCCAACCCATGGTGTACGGCCAGTTGGGGGCTGCTTCTTCGAGCGCGTCCTGAAACTCGTCGATGTCGTGAATGCGGCGGGTCTCTTGCCAAATCCACTGCGAAGGGATCCTGCGCAGACCGAACTCGACCTCGAGAATGTGGCCCGTCAACCCCATGCCGCCAATCGTGGCCCGGAACAGGTCGGGATGTTGCTCGGGCGAGCAATCGATCACGCTTCCGTCGGCGACGCGCATCTTGAGAGAGGTTACGTGGTCACCGATGTTACCGTCACGGTGTTGGTTCTTCCCGTGCACGTCCGCGGCAACCATTCCTCCGAGAGTGACGAACTTCGTGCCCGGAGAAACCGGCGAGAAGTAGCCGCGGGGCATGAAGAGCCGGTTCAGCTCGCTGAGCGCAAGCCCCGCCTCAGCTCGGAAAAGCCCCGTGTCTTCGTCGAACCGAAGGATCCGATCCGCGAACCTGGTGTTCAGGACGTCAGGCTGGTCGGCGGGAGGTAGGGAAGAATCGCCGTAGGAACGCCCGAGCCCCCGCGAGAGATGAACCTCGCTACTGATGCGCTCGAGATCCTCGCCCAGGCGCTCCCGCCCCAGGGCCGAGTGCCGGCCCCAGCCCGAGAGCGTCGAAAGCGGTGTTTCAGGCATGGCCAGGGTCCTGTAGCGCGATGCCGGTCAGAGCCCTAGCGCCCGCGCTTTGGCAGGAGCGCCTTGCTGAGCTCGTCGGCCCGGTCGATACGCTCCCAAGTGAAGGTCTTCTCGGTCCTGCCGAAGTGCCCGTAGGCAGCGGTCGGCGCGTAGATCGGACGAAGAAGGTCGAGCGTCTCGACGATCGCCGCGGGGCGGAAGTCGAAGAGCTTCGACACTGCCTTGCTGATCTTATCGTCGGGAACGACGCCCGTGCCGAAGGTCGTCACATAGACGCCCATCGGCCTTGCAACGCCGATGGCGTAGGCCACCTGAACCTCGCAGCGTGATGCGACCTTGGAGGCGACGATGTTCTTGGCGACGTAGCGGGCGAAGTACGCCGCGCTGCGGTCAACCTTGGACGGGTCCTTGCCGCTGAAGGCGCCTCCACCGTGCCGACCCATGCCGCCATAGGTGTCGACGATGATCTTACGGCCGGTGAGGCCGGCGTCTCCGTACGGTCCGCCGACGACGAATCGTCCGGTCGGATTGATGTGAATCTTGGTCTTGTTGTCGATCATCTTGTCGGGAAGGGTCGGCTTGATCACCTCTTCGATGATCGCCTCGCGGAGGGCGCGCTGCTTGACGCTCTCGGCGTGCTGCGTCGACACGACGATTGCATCAAACCGTCGCGGCTTGTCGTTCTCGTACTCGACGGTGACCTGGGTTTTGCCGTCGGGACGAAGCCCTTCGATGATGTTCTTCTTTCGAACCTGAGTGAGCCTGCGCGCCAGCTTGTGCGAAAGGTCGATCGGCATCGGCATGAGCTGCCGCGTCTCGTTGACGGCGTAGCCGAACATCAAACCCTGGTCGCCAGCGCCCTGCTCTTTGCTCGCGCTCGAATCGACGCCTCGGGCAATGTCGGGCGACTGTTGCTCGACCGCGGTGAGAACCCCGCAGGTTCCCGCGTCGAAGCCCATCGAGGAGTCGGTGTAACCGATGTCGGTGATCGCTTTGCGCACGACCTTCGCGATTTCGATGTTCGCCTTGGATGTGACCTCACCGCCGCAGACGACGAAACCGGTTTTGACCATGGTTTCGACCGCAACACGCGATTTCGGGTCCTGGGCGAGGTACGCGTCGAGCAGCGAATCGCTGACCTTGTCGCAGATTTTGTCGGGGTGACCTTCGGTCACCGATTCGGAAGTGAACAGGTATTGGCTCATCTTGGCGATGCCTCTTATCTTTGACGGTCCCGGTAGTCAATCGGTCGGTGAGATGGCTCAGAAGCCGAGCGGGATCTCAGGCTGATAGGTCGCAAATATGTGGAGCTCGTAGGGATCGCATTCGGTCTGGGACCGGTTTGAGGTGACCCCGACCAGAAGCGTGCCGATCTCCCCCTCCGGCCCGCCGCTCGGGCCTGAGTCACACTGGCGCTCGATGCCAATGCCCTCGCCCTGCGAGAAGCAGAACTTGATGCCCTGAATCTCCTCTTCCGAGCCCGAGCATTCCCCCAGGCCATCATCGCCTTTGGGACAGATGTAGGCCATGTAGAGCTGCCGGTCGCTCCAGGAGCCGGGGATCTGCGCGACGATCGGTGTGGGCGCGTGGAGGACCCGAAGCTCGTAGTTGTCGACATCCTGCGAGCCGTGAAGAGTTGCCGAAACCTCCATGCCCCAGACGTCTTGCATGCAGTTGGCGCCGGCTCCGGCTCCACAGAGCAGGCTGGCCTTCTCGAGCGAGTCGTTGAGCTCGTAGCGGTCTTCGCAGACGCAGCGGCCGCCCTGACAGTGGAAGCCGTCACCGAAGCCGTTGTCCTGGCAGCTGCCGCAAAGCGTCGGCGAGCCGCAGATCGTCGCGTTTCCGCACTCGACGTCTTGGGCCTCGCAAGTGCAGTCTCCGAGACACTGGAAGACCAGATCTTCGGACAGAACGCAATCCTCGCTGTCCCCGCATGCGGGGCATTGAGCGACGCCTCCGCAGCCATCTGGGAGTCCACCCGGAGGTGAACATTCATTGTCGGCACAGGGGTAAGAGGGTTCGCAGCACTCGCCGTCCACGCAGACCTCTTCGTCCTTGCAGCGGTCGCCGCAGCCCTCAACACAGTTGACGCCAGGCGGACAGACACATCGGTTGTCGACGCAAACCTGCGCCCCTAGACAGGCCCCGCAGAACACGGCCTGCTCGTCGCCGCCGCAGCGAGTCGGGACTACTCCACACTCGGCGCCTCCACCGAAATTCGCACAACTGTTCTCTTCGCAACCGCAGAGGAAGTTCTGGCCGTTGGCGCCGCAGTCTTCCCCGGGCGGGCAACCGCCGCACTCGATGGAGCCTTCACAGCCGTCGGGCAGAGCGCCGCACTCGATTGGAATGCCCAGGGATGCAAAGTCCGCAATCACCTGCGCGCAGGTTCTGGGTGCGCACTCCGGCTCTTTGGAGTCGTAACAACGGCTGTCGCTACCCCAGCAGAAGTATCCCGTCGGGCAGTCGGTGGGCTGGCCGCAACCAAAGAGACCGTTTGGGATCGAAAGGTTGCATCCGCCGAGAACGACGAGGCCGAGAACGAGAGCAAAGTGAAGCCGCATTAGAACGTTCCTTTCACGGAGATGCCGGTAGGGCCGATGCTCAGTTCCGGAATGGCTTCATCGTGGCCCCCGGTCAGTTGCCAGATCACGCCGCCAATGATTCCGGCACCGCCCACAGCCATGAGAGCGACGCCGGCTTTGCTGCGCCGCGGGCCCCGATCGGCCATGTCTTGAACCATCGAATAGCTCGATCCGGCGGGTGCGTTCTCGACTTCGTTCTGATCGCGCTGACCGAGCCCGAAGAGTACGGCGCCGGTAGCAAGCGCGGCGCCTCCGACCCCGATCGTGATCCAAGGACCGGGTCCCGGTCCCACGTGCTGCGTGAGAGGCCGTTCGGCCTTGACTCGCGCGGCTGCCTCTACCGCGGCTCTGCGAGCTTCAATTTCGGCGTCGAGCTCGGCCCTTCGACGCGATTCGATAGCAGCACGCAAGACCGTGATTCGGCCCTCGACATGCTCTCGGTCCGCGGATTCTGGTCGCGCCTCGAGGTATCCCTCGTAAGCTCCAAGCGCATCCTCGTCGCGCCGCATCCGGTCGGAAACAGTGGCGATGTTGTAGAGAAGGTCCGGGCTTCCGGTCAGCTCGTACGCTCGCCGAAAGCTTACGAGAGCCGTCTCGAACTCCCCGTCCGCGTAGGCACGCGTGCCGACCGCAAACGCATCTTTGGCTTCAGCGATTTGCGCGTCGCGTGACTGCGAGCCCTGCGCTCGAACGCTTTGTATCGAAACCAAGGATGCAATCGAGATTGCCAGGATAAGCAGGAAACGCATCTCTCCCCCGAAAGTAAGACGGCGCACCAAACGCGCTCCTACAAGCTAGCAGTACGAAAAAGCGGATGCTCACTCGTGGACGATGTGCGGGGCGCTGTCCTTCGAGATGCGCGTGTCGCCCTGCCACTCGGCGCCGGCATGGGGATAGTCCAAATTGTAATGAAGCCCACGGCTCTCTTTGCGCGCGCTAGCGCAACGGATGATCAGCTCGGCAACGTCGGCAATGTTTCGGAGCTCCAACATGTCTCGATTGACCAAGTGCGCCCAGTAGTACTCGCGGATCTCGTCTTGTAGCATCGCGATGCGGCGCGCGGCGCGGCGCAGGCGCCGGTCGGTGCGGACGATGCCCACATAGTTCCACATGAATCGACGTATCTCGTCCCAGTTCTGAGACACGACCACTGCCTCATCGCTCGGTACGGCCTCTCCCACATCCCAGTCTGCGACTTCCGAGAGCTCTAGCTCGGGTGTCGCCGCCAAGGCCGCTCGAGCAGCGATCGCGGTGCGGTGACCGTACACCAGGCCTTCGAGAAGCGAATTGGAGGCTAGACGGTTCGCCCCATGAAGACCCGTGAAGGTCACTTCGCCGACGGCCCAGAGGCCAGGGAGCGTCGAGCTGCCCTCGTCGTCGACCACGACCCCACCGCACATGTAGTGCGCAGCAGGAACGACTGGGATGGGCTCCTTGGTCATGTCGATGCCGTACTCGAGGCATCGCGCATGGATGTTCGGAAACCTCTCTAGGATGAAGGACTCGGGCTCGTGGGTCATGTCGAGGTAGACACAGTCGTCGCCCCGACGCTTCATCTCATAGTCGATCGCGCGCGCGACCACATCGCGAGGCGCGAGGTCTTTCATCTCGTGATGACCTTCCATGAACGCCTCACCGCTGTGCAAGCGAAGAATCCCCCCCTCCCCGCGCAATGCCTCGCTGATGAGAAAGCTCTTGGCTTCGGCGTGGAAGAGGCAGGTCGGATGGAACTGAAAGAACTCCATGTTCGCGAGCTCGGCGCCGGCCCGATACGCCATCGCGACTCCGTCGCCGGTCGCTACGTCGGGATTGGAGGTGTAGAGATAGACCTTCCCCGCACCGCCCGTAGCGAGCACCGTCGCTCGCGCAAGATAGGTCTTCACCTGACCGCTGGTTTCGTCGAGCACGTAGGCACCCACCACTCGCCGTGGGCCTCCAAACCGGGACGCTTCGACGAGGTCGATCGCCATGTGGTCTTCGGCGATGTGAATGTTGGGCGATGCCATCGCAGCTTCTACGAGGACTCTTTGGACTTCTTCGCCGGTGATGTCGCCTGCGTGGACGACGCGCCTAGCGCTGTGACCGCCCTCTCTGGTGAGATCGAGTGCCAGGCCTTCTTCGGTCCGGCTGAACTGCGCGCCGAGGTCCATCAGCTCGCGAATCCGATCCGGCCCGTCTCGAACGACCATCTCGACGACTTCGCGATGAGAAAGTCCACCACCAGTGCCCATGGTGTCGTTGACGTGAGCCTCGAAAGAATCGGCCGGATCGAGAACGGCGGCGATACCGCCCTGGGCCCAGTTCGTCGCCGAGTCCGTTCGGCTTCGCTTCGTGACCATCGTCACACGGCTGTGGCGCGCCGCCTCGAGCGCAAAGCTCAAGCCTGCCACTCCACTCCCAAGCACCAGGTAGTCGCACTCTGCTCGCATGGACGGGGCAGTCTAACAGGCCGGGCGCCAGTCGCGAGCCGGGTTCTCGCCTTACCTAGAGCTCTAGCTCGCGGGCGGGACGAGACCCCGAAGGCGGAACGAAGTACTGGAAATAGCTGACCTGGTAGCCATTCACCGCATGAACGACCCGGTCCCCGAGCTGATAGCCCGTAGCGGAGAGCTCAGGCGCCTCCGAAGGCAGAAAGGTGACTACATCAAACGCGCGCGGCCGAAACAGCTCGACGATCGACCCAACCAGCCCAGCGAGCTCACCTCGAAAATCGTAGTTGGTTTCGAAGCTCACGTAGCTGCCCGTCTCCTCTGGGGTGACATGGCAGGTGTAGTATTCTTCGCCTTTCACCGCGTTGAGGGAATAACCGGCCGGCTCGAAGACATGTTCACAAATAGTGAAGCCTGGAAGGATCGCATCGATTCCCGACAAGCGCGCCACCGAGCGCTCCCCGCGTAGCTCCGCGGGAGCGAACTGCTTGGCCACGTCTTCGTCGATCACGTGCATGAGCACTTCGAGGGTGGGATCGTTCTTTTCGGGAGTGTAGGGCACGCTGCTGTGAAAAATTTGGATGAAACGGCCGTGCTCGTCACCGAAGCAAAGAGCTCGTCCCGGAATCATCGTCTGGAGGCGACGCGCGTCCTCGAAGAAGGTTGTCGGCTGATGCTGGGGGAACTGTTCGCTCTTGCGCTCGTAGACGAGGAAAGCGATCGATTCTTTGGGGATCGACCTGAGGATCTCGACGACTGCCTCGACCGGAGCCGTCTGACCGCAGGTGATCAGAACGAACCAATCATCGAAGACGAACAGACTCGACTCGGACAGCAAGTAGGCATCGCAATGATCACTTCGAAGCACCGAAATGACCTTGGCTCCCGCGGCCTCGACGACGCGCCGCCACAGCTCGTCGCCCAGGGAGCGCAAGGGTGGGAAGTCAGGAGTCGTCACCAGCTCCAGCTTCTTTTCGGACCCTTCGAAAAAACTCGGCGTGGCCATTGGAGGACTCATCATGCGCAGAAGCGCGACGAGTGCAACCGCGAGAGGCGCATTTTGGCGCGACTCCGAACCCGGGGATACACTTGCGAGCGATGGTTCTGAGGCTCTTGGCGGCAGTCGGTCTGGCAGGCCTGATCGTGGGTGCGACTGCGCCTGCCCGGGCCGACATCTATCGGTGCAAGCGCAAGGACGGGACGCAGCACTACACGAACATCAGGGAGCCGGGTCGCGGCTGCCAGCTGATCGTCCGCAGCAGCAAGAAGGCCAGACCGAAAGCCAGCTCCACGAAGAGGGCGTCGTCTGCCAAAGCCACGAGCAGCAACCGGAGCAAAGACCCTGCCCGCTACAACCGCTACAACGGACTGATCGACGAGGCGGCGCATCTCTACCAGCTCCCCGATTCGTTCATTCGAGCCGTCATGCGCGTCGAGAGCGACTTCAATCCAAAGGTGGTCAGCAGAGCCGGCGCCATGGGCCTGATGCAACTGATGCCAAAGACTGCGCGCTCGATGGGCGTGTCCGATCCGTTCGATGCACGGCAGAACATCCTCGGCGGAGCGCGTTATCTGAGAATACTGGCTAACCGTTTCAAGGGTGATCTGGTCTTGACCGTGGCGGCGTACAACGCCGGAGAAGGCGCGGTCGAGAAGTACGACGGCATCCCACCCTACAAGGAGACACAGCGTTACGTGCGCCGTGTGCTCAAGCACTACTACGCCTACCGTGGCGGAAGCGCGCCCTAGCTCATGGCGCTCACGCTCATCGTCGCACTCCTGGTGGGCGCAGCGGCTCCGCTCATCCGAGGCTGGATCTGGGGGGTTCCGTTCAGTCTGCTCTCGATAGCCACGGCGCTGAAATCGTTCCTGGGCTCGGCGCTGACCGTGCTCGTGGTCGGAGTTACCGCGCTCTTCGCGCTCCGCGCGACCTCCATGGATCAGGCGACGATCAACTGGGCCGCGGGCTCAATCGGCGGGGCGATCGCACTGTTCTTGTTGATGAGCTCGGCTCGGCGGTTTCGAGATGTGCGCGGGCTTTCCGTTCTCTGCCAGCGCCTGCAGGAACAGGACGCGAGACCGCGTGCGGCAGCTGCACTAGAGCGGCTTCTCGGACGAGTGCGAGGCCGAGACGAGCAGCGCTACATCGCCCTAGTTCTCATGGCGACCGGGCCGCTGACTCAGGCCGGAATGTGGGCCGAGGCCCGCGCGCAACTGCAGAGTCTGGACGACGTCACGCTCTCCGAAGCACAGGCGGTGCTTCGCGACCAGGCTCTGGCGACTTGTGAGCTCCAGTTCGACGATCCGCAGGCCGCGCAGCGCGCGATCGATCGGATTGCCCGGCCAACGGAGCAGTCGATCGAGGTCTGGTTGGTCGCGATGGAGGCTCTGCTGATGGCCGTGCGAGGGGAGCCGGAAGAAGCGCTCGCGCACCTCGGCGCGCAGAACACGGATGACAATCCTTCGCTTCGCGCTTCGCATCGACTGGTCCATGCGCACGTTCTGGCCAAACGCGGACAGAGGGAGGAAGCCCTCGAAGAGCTGAGATCGCTGAAACAAGAGGCGGGACGCGCGGGCCTCGAACGGGTCATCCTGCCCCGCGGGCCTGCTAGCCCCCTCGCGGAGCAGTTGTTGAATGAGCCCGATCAGTCTGGTTGAAAGATGACCTGCTGGGTCGGGTCGTCGTCGTAGAACTGCGAGAACCGGTCGAAGGTGACCGCTCCGAAGGCGTTGACCGCTATCGCAAACGCCGCGCAGCACAGAAACGCCATTCCGAAGCGCCGCCGGCTCAGGGCGACGAGCACGAAGAGCAGCGGAAGATAGTCCAAGGAGAACCGGTACCCGAACTGAATCCAACCAGTGTTCTGGTAGAGCAGCGTGCAAATCGCCGTGGGCACGACGGCGGCCCAGAGCGCTACGACCGTCGCATCGAGCTTCTTCGGGAATAGACTCCAGAGCAGGATCGGACTGCTGAACCAGAGCGCGAGCCCATGCCTGCTGATGCGAACGAAAGGGCTCGATTGCATCAGCCAGGGCAGCGAGAGAAAGAAGACGCTGAGATTTCGCGGCAGGTAGTGCGTGCTGAACAGGCCCCAGGTTTCGATTCTCGACCGCCAACGGATTTGCAGGAAGCGATGCCCGAACTCGAATGGGTCGGAGAAGCGGGCAGCGTTGTGCCACATCGCCGCGGCGACGATCAGGCCGAGGGGCAAGGCGAAGGCCGCGACGGCTTTGGAGAATCGGAGCCATGACCCTGCGCTTCGCCGGTCATCTTCTTTCGCAACACCCAGCGCTTCGAGAATGAAGAACGGGACCAGAAGCAGGGTTGCCGGACGGCAGAGGAACGCCAAGCCGAGCGCGAGCCCTGCTGCTGCGGGACGACGCGCAGCAAGGGAGACGAACAGATACAGGCATACGAATGCGGTCGCGACGACATGTGCGGCAAACCAGACCGTGCCTTGCACCGCAACGAAGTAGTAGACCGAACCTATAGCGAAAAGGGCCGTGACCAGCAGATCGTCTCGGCCGCTTCGCTGGCTCTGCCCGGACTCGCGCAAAGAACGCAAGACGACGAACAGCAGCATCGGCCCGAGACCCGCGAAGAGCACCCAGAACAGTGCATCCAAGGTGCCCAGCCCGAAGATCGCGACCCAGGGCAGCAAGAGCAACGCTGGCAAGGGCGGAAACGAGACATACCAGCGGTAGCGCTCCGCGTCAGGTCCGGAGAACGAGTAGAGGCCCGGGGGACAGGGCCCTCGCTCCAGCGTGTCGAAGCAGGCCCAGTCGTTGGTACCAGGTGGATTGCCCCCGATGTCGAGGCGGCCATCGAGCCATGCCTTCGCCAAGTGAACGTAGTGATTGTCGGGCGAAGGACGAAGGAGTCTGTTCCAGGAGGTCGCGCAGTAAACCCCCGAGCAGAGCACGAAAATCACGAGTGGAATGGCCCAGCTTCGGTCCCAAAGCGACACTGCGGCAGCATACCCGGGCACGGGGGGCAGTCGAAGTTTGTACACCTTGACGGGGCGAAACCCGCGCTCTAGAGCACTCCGGTTGTACCGACCTGGAGGTTTCGATGGGGTCCCCCACCCTCGATGCAGTGACCGAAGCGCTTCGCAACGTCGAAGATCCCATCTTTCAAAAACCCCTGGGCGCGCTGGGGACCCTCCTCGATGCGCGCATCGACGACGGCCGAGTCTGGGCAAAAGTCCGGCTGAGCTCCCCCTCCGAAGAGCTGCGGCAAACACTCAGCCGGCGCGTCGAAGCCGCGCTCGAACCGCTTGGCGTGGAATTCGTAGAGCTGGAGGTCGAGGTGACTGTGCCGACGCGCGAAGCGACCAGCACCGATCCGATTCCGGAAGTGCGAAACGTCTTATTGGTGATGAGCGGCAAAGGAGGCGTTGGTAAGAGCACTGTCGCTACCAATCTCGCGCTCGCGCTCCGGCGGCTTGGTACGCGGGTCGGACTCCTGGACGCTGATATCTACGGCCCGTCGCTGCCGACCATGCTTGGCATCGAAGGGCAGCCGACCTCCAAGGATGGCAAGCGAATCCAGCCTCTTCAGCGCTTTGGTATCAAGCTGATGAGCATCGGCTTCCTCCTCGAGGACCCGAAGCAAGCCATCGTCTGGCGCGGGCCGATGCTACACGGCGCGCTGCAGCAGTTCGTGACCGATGTGGACTGGGGTGCGCTCGACTATCTCATCATCGACTCGCCTCCGGGAACGGGCGACGTTGCACTGACGCTGGCGCAGAAGCTGCGGATCACCGGGGCTATCATCGTGACCACACCCCAGGAGGTGGCGCTTCAGGATGTCTACAAGTCGGTGTCGATGTGCCAGAAGCTCAACGTCCCGATTCTGGGCGTGGTCGAGAACATGAGCCACTTCATCGATAGCGCCGGCGTGAAGCACGAGATCTTCGGCAGCGGCGGCGGCCAGAAGATCGCGGAGTTCGCACAGGCCCCCCTGTTCGGTCAGGTGCCGATCGACGAGCTGGTTCGGGAATGGGGTGATCAGGGCACGCCGATCGTTCAGGCGGCCCCGGCGTCACTGGCCGGCCAGGCGTTTGCGGCGGTCGCTGATGCGCTCGCCGAGCGCATCGCCAAAGAGCACTTCGACCGCGGCGGGGGCGAAACTGCTCCCGAGGGCGAAGGTCCGAAGAGACTCCGCATCCTTCGCTGAGTTATAAGCGTCCCAGTGGACCTCTTCGAGCGACAAGCGGAAACCAACTCCCCACTCGCGGACCGGATGCGGCCCCAGCGCCTCGAGGACGTGGTGGGCCAAGCCCATCTGCTCGGAGACGGTCACATTCTGGCACGCGCGATACGCGCCGACCGCATTCCATCGATGATCCTCTGGGGCCCGCCCGGAACGGGTAAGACGACGGTCGCCCACGTCATCGCGAACGAGACTCACTCTCTGTTCGTTCCATTCAGTGCAGTGCTCGGTGGCGTGCCCGAGCTTCGAAAGGTCATCGCCGCCGCCAAGGAGCAGAAGAACTACTACGGCAAGAAGACGATTCTGTTCATCGACGAGATCCACCGATTCAACAAGGCGCAACAGGACGCCCTCCTCCCGCATGTGGAAAACGGTACGGTGACCTTGATCGGCGCGACCACCGAGAATCCATCGTTCGCAGTCAACTCCGCCTTGCTGTCCCGCGCGCGAGTCTTCGACCTGAAGCCACTCGAAGCCGCCGACCTGCAGCAACTACTCGAGCGCGCGCTCGTAGACCAGGAGCACGGCATCGGGAAGATCCCTCACACGGTCGATGACGACGCCCTAGCTGCGATTTCTCAGAACGCGCGAGGCGATGCCCGACGCGCTCTATCGGCGCTCGAGCTTGCAAGCGACTTCGCACAGTCGGCGGGAGTCGAAACATTGACCGTAGCAATCGTTCAAGAAGCGCTGGCGACGCAGACGCTGCTCTATGACAAGTCCGGCGAAGAGCACTACAATGTCATCAGCGCGTTCATCAAATCGATGCGCGGAAGCGACCCGGACGCCGCGGTCTATTGGCTGATGCGCATGCTCGAGGCCGGCGAAGACCCGCTTTTCGTCCTTCGACGGATGCTGATCTTCGCGAGCGAGGATATCGGCAACGCCGACCCGAGAGCCTTGGAGGTCGCGGTGAGCGCGGACGCCGCGTTTCGAAGGCTGGGCATGCCCGAAGGCCTCTTCCCGATCGCACAGTGCTGCATCTACTTGGCGAGCGCAGAAAAGAGCAACGCCAGCTACAAGGCTTGGCAGATGGCCCAGGCCGACGTGCGGGAGCACGGGGCCCTGCCGGTACCGCTCAAGCTCCGCAACGCCCCCACCGAAGCGATGAAGTCTTGGGGATATGGCGACGGCTATCGGTACCCGCACGACGAAAGTGGCTTCAGCCCGGGGGAAACCTATCTTCCGGATGCGCTGATCGACCGCAAGTACTACCGCCCGACAAACCAGGGCTTCGAGGCCCGGATTCGAGAGCGGATGAGCGCGCTTCGGACTGCGGCTAAGGCGAAGGAGGACGGGTCGGGCGGGCCCCGGGGAGGAAAACCCTGAAGATCGCCGCGCCCTTTTCCCCGTCGGCCTCGATCGTGCCGCCGACACCGTCGAGCACCACTGCCGCTGCAAAGAGTCCGACGAAGCGGCTGTAGCGGCCGTCGAGCCGTCCCTTCAGCGCTTTCTGTCCCTCGAGGGTGAAGGCGCCACTACGAAGCTCAGGAGCGATGGCCTCACCCGCGTCCTGCACTTCGATCACCACGCGTGCGCCTTGCTGGTAGACGCGAACCGTCGCGCGCGGATCGCTTACGTTGGCAAGCGTATTGTAGAGGAGGAGATCGACGACTTCGACTGCAACTTGTGCACCGTGCGCGTAGAGCTGATCCTCCGCCGCGATCTCGACCGTCACCGGAACAGGCGTGTCGGCACGCTCCAGCCGCTCCAAGAACATGCCAACATCGCCGTTGGCGGCCTCTAGCGGCACGTCTCCGGTAAGCCAACGGCTGATCCAGGCCAGCAGATCGAGGCCCCGGCGCAGCTCTCCCACACCGAGCCGCACGTCTTGCAAAGCTTCGACCGAGTCACGGTCAGCTAAACCCACCTCTTGGAGGAAATCCACGTTGGCGCTGATGGTGGCTGCAGGATTGCGGAGGTCGTGAACGAGCAGACCCAACAATTGGCCCATCTCGTCCGCATTGATCTCCTTGGGCTTTGTCACCCGATGCCCTTACCACGGGGCCTAACTCAAGGAAAGAAGAGCACTTGGGCTTCGCCGTGCTCGTCGATCATCGCAGTGATGTACGAGAGAATCGTGTCCCGGCGGTCGAGAACTTCGGCGATTTGGGCATCGCTCAAGAGGGGGTGGGTCCGCTGACTCGGGTCTCGGGCTAGCTCATCGCGAATGGACGCTTCGTCGAGGACGGTCAAATGGCGAACCAGCTCCTTAGAAAAGCGCCTGGTGCCAATGAGCCCTGCGAGCAAATCCTCGTAGCGTCGCCTGAGAAGGGGCGTCGAGAACGCGCGGTCGTTGTCGCGCAAGAACGCGCGCTGCCGATCGCCGTCAGTTGGAAGATTTCCGCCACTGAAACGATCCCAGTTCCCGATCAGCAAGTCGAACACGATCATCGTTGAAAGGTCGCGGGCGAGCGCCGCTCTGCCTTCCGGAACTTCCCCGTCCCGTAGCCAAGTGACCCAGCTTGCTTTGTTCTCGAGACCGACCGATCGCATGCCCTTGACCCAGTAAATCGCGGCACCGGGCGCCGAGCCGTCTTCGTCCCAGAGAATCTGGCGCCGAATCGATGCCCGCCGATCGAGCATGTCGTCGTGAAACCGCTGATTGATTTCTTTCCAGGTCGCGCGGCGGTAGATCGCGGGTGGGACGTTGTCGAGACCGAGCAGTCTACTGATCCGATACGCGGCGATCTCGTATCGGTAGCCGTCTTGGATCTCCCGGGTCCTGACCCTGAGGGCAGCCGTCACTCGCGCCACCGTCCGCATCCGCAAGACGACGGAGCTATGGCCCACGGGCTTGAAGCTGCGCGAATTGGCCGACGAGATGACTTCGAGGATCTCGTCTTGCTCAATGTCGGTCCCCACGAACCTTGGCAGCGGCCCGAGCTCGGCGCTGGCTACCGAGCTCAGACACGCGACCAGGGTCGCGGCCAGCGCGAAGCTAGCGGACGCCTGCGAACAGGTTCTTGGCAATGACCATCCGTTGGATCTGGGAAGTTCCCTCGTAGATCTGAAGGATCTTCGCGTCGCGCATCAGCTTCTCGACGGGGTACTCGGTGATGTAGCCGTTGCCGCCGAAGACCTGAACCGCGTCGGTGGCCACCTGCATCGCGCTGTCGGCACCGAACGCCTTGCTGTACGAAGCAACTAGGGAGTTTCGCCCGCCCTGGTCGATCTGCCATGCCGCCTTCCAGACTAAGAGCCTAGTTGCCTCGTATTTGATTCCCATCTCCGCGATCATGGCCTGAACCATTTGATGCTCGGCGATCGGAACTCCAAATGTCTTTCGCTCGAGCGCATAGGCGACCGACTCCTCGAGGGCGCGCCGCATGAGCCCGCAGGCGCCCGCTCCGATATCCGGTCGGGTGCGGTCGAAGGTCTGCATGGCCAGCTTGAATCCGTGTCCTGGCTCGGCCAGCACGTTGTCGGACGAAACGCGGACGTCTTCGAAATTCACGACGGCCGTGTTGCTGGCGCGCTGACCGAGCTTGTCTTCCGTCTTGCCGATGGTGACGCCAGCAGCGTCACGGTCAACGATGAAACCCATGATCCCGCCGTGGCGAAGCGAGGGGTCGACCGTCGCGAACACGACATACCAACTCGCCCAGGCGGCGTTCGTGATGTAGACCTTCTCTCCGTTGAGGATCCAATCGCTGCCGTCTTTTCGGCAACGGGTTTGAATACCCGCGGAGTCGCTTCCCGCCACCGATTCCGTGATCGCGTAGGATGCGAAAATCGGCTCGGAAGTCAGCATCCCCAGATACTTCTTCTTCTGGGCCTCGTTACCGGCAATGAGAATCGGAGTCGCCGCCAACACGTTGGCCGTCATGCTGGTCTGGATGCCCGTGCAGCCGAAGGCCAACTCCTCGGTAAGTAGGACGTGGTCCACCTCGCCCATGCCCGCGCCGCCGTATGCCTCTGGGATGTTCGGGCCGACGAAACCGAGCTCCCAGGCTTCCTTGAACACGTCCATCGGAAACTCGTGAGTCTTGTCAGCCTCACCGGCGATGGGAATGATCTTCTCGCGGGTGAATCGACGGGCCTCCTCGACGAGGGCTTTCTGTTCGGGGGTCAGTTCGAAACTCAACATTGTGCTACCTACCTCTCGATCAACGGCGTCGTTCTTGTTCGAGACGCTCCAGCTCGGCCCGAACGGCGCGAGCTCCCATTCGAAACCCGAGCGCAAAGCCGATCAGCACTATGCCCGGGATGTAGATGATGTGTGCGATGGACGGCATTAGCGGCCCTCGGAAGCTCGAATCTCTGCGCTTAGCCGCTCGAGCTCCTCTGCCGTTTGACGCTGTAGACCGCGCATTCGCATCAAGAACAGAAACAGCAGGGCCCAGACGATCGCGTATGCCCCGAGCAAGAGTGCGCCACCAGGAACACTCTCGGCCTCTGGCCCACGGACGCCGACAAATTGCGCGGCCCTCTCCTCGGCAGCGTCTTCCTGGATTTCGCCGGCGGCATCGGGCTCGGCCGGCGGCTCGTCGGCGCGAGCGAGGGGCGTCAGAAGCATCGTGCATCCCAGCACGAACGCGGCAATCAGAGCTCGCATGACAGTTCCTTCATCGGTGCATCAACTCGAATCGTAGTCGGGCGGTTGCTTCGCGTTGCCGTTCCGCCGAAGCACGCGCCCAAATCATGAGCACGGCCAAGCCGGTGAACGCGACGAAGCTGAGACCGAGCGCCCAGTACATCTCGGACTCGAGCCCGCCCCCCTTGCCAGTGATGACGGTCGGGTGGACGCCTCTCCAGCGCTGCACGCTGTAATGAATCAAGGGCAGGTCCACCAGCCCGAAAAGCGCCAAGCCAGCTGCGAACCGCTTCTCGACCTCCCCCGCGTTGCCCATCGATCGAAGAGACAGATATGCGGCGAAGATCATCCCCGCCAGCAAGGTCGTCGTGAGCCGGGGGTCCCAAGTCCACCACACGCCCCAGGCCTTTCGGGCCCAGAGCGGGCCCGTGAGTAAAACGATGAGACAGAAAAGCGTGCCAACCTCTGCGCCGGCGACCCCGAGCGCATCCCATTTGGGATCACGCTTGAGCAGGTACCCGGCACTTCCGACGGCCGACACCGCAAAGCCGATGTACATCGCGTAGGCGCTCGGCACGTGGAAATAGAAAATCTTCTGGACGATGCCCATCTGTTGCTCGACGGGAGCAACGACGAAAATCGCGTAGAGAGTCACGGCGAAGAGCGCCATGGTTGCAAACAGCAGTAGCGACCACGCGGTCGAGTTACGAGATTGACGAGAACCGTTCATGATCGAGCTCGCCGGGACGCTAGCATGCAGCTGCGAGGGCGTCAGCCCATCCAGCCCTAGAATTCCAGGAATAAATGCCGTCGGGCTTGCCGGTCTTGCAGCGCACCGCTAAAGACGGCGCTGATGGATTTGCTCGACCGGCGGTTCCTTTTCGTTGTGGGCAAGGGTGGCGTCGGGAAGACAACCGTCGCGACTGGGCTCGCACTTGCGGCAAGTCGCCGCGGCAAGAAGGTCCTCCTGGCGCTCGTCAACTGTAAAGAGCGCGTGAGCGAGCTGCTCGACACCGATCCGATCGGCTCTGAAATCGTCACCATTCGCGAGAACCTCGATGTGGTGAACATGACCCCAGACGCCGCCCTGGAGGAATACGGACTGATGATCTTGAAAGTCAGGGCCGTCTTCAATGCGGTGTTCAGGAACCGATTGGTGCGGGCATTTCTCAAAGGCACCCCCGGCCTCGAAGCCTGGTCGATGCTCGGCAAGGCTTTCTATCACGCCTGCCCGCCAAAGGGAGAGCCGGACTACGACCTCGTGATCGTCGACGCGCCAGCAACCGGACACGCGCTAGACATGCTCCGGGTCCCGTTCGTGATCGAGAACGTCGCACCCCCGGGCCTCTTGCGCCGCGACGCCGCGCGGGCAGTCGACATGTTCCGTGACCCTGAACGATCCGGCGCTGTCCTGGTCACACTCCCCGAGTACATGCCCGCAAGCGAAACGATCGAGCTCTCAGACGCCCTGAGCAAAGAGTTACAGATTCCGGTGCTCCAACTCGTGATCAACCGAGTGCTCAACGTGCTCTTCGTTGAAAACGAACGCCCCGTTCTCGAAAGCCTGCCATCGGAGCTTGCCGAGGACAGCGACATCCGCGGGCTCGCCTTAGCTGGCAAGCGACGCGTTCTTCGGGAGACGGTCCAGGCAAGGGCGGTACGGCAGGTGTGTACCCACATCGACGCCCCTTGCAGCGAGCTGCCTTACTACAGCGGTCTCGAAAAAGACACGGCGGCGATCGAGGCCCTCAGCGAAGCGCTGCTGCAGACCGTTTGATCGCTTGCGGGCAGTCGACAATCCACTAGCTTGCGGGTCGAGGTCATCATGCCCGGCTCGGCTACTTCAGGTCTTTCTTTTCAAACACCGCTGATTTTCGAGCAGGGTTCGCCTGGTCGCCACGGCGCGTCGCTCACGTCCGACGAGCTGCCAAACGTCGACCCAAAAAGCGCGTTCGGGGACATGGCCCGTGAGCGCCCGCCCATGCTGCCGGAGGTCTCCGAGCCCGAGGTCGTCCGCCACTACGTACGATTGAGCCAGCAGAACTTCGCGATCGACATCGGCATGTATCCGCTCGGCTCTTGCACGATGAAATACAACCCGAAGGTCAACGAGTGGGCGGCTCGCTTGAGTGGTTTTGCCGACCTGCACCCATACATGCCCGACGACCTCGTCCAAGGGGCGCTCGAGCTGATGTGGCGGCTCGAGCAGGGGTTGGCCGAGGTTTGCGGGATGGACCGCGTGTCGCTGCATCCCGCCGCTGGCGCGCAAGGCGAGCTGACAGGCCTGATGATGATCCGAGCGTACCATCAGTCGCAGGGGCGCGACCCAAAGAAGGTGCTGATCCCAGACACAGCGCATGGAACCAATCCGGCCTCCTGCGCGCTCAATGGCTTGCAGGCTGTGCCGTTTCCTGTCGGCGAGGAAGGCGTCGTGACCACCGAGGCCCTCGCGCCCTTCGTCGACGACGAGGTCGCGGCCGTCATGGCGACCAATCCGAATACGGTTGGGCTCTTCGAAACCCACATGGCCGCGATCTCCGAGCTCGTGCACAGCAAGGGCGGGCTCGTCTATGGCGATGGCGCGAACCTCAACGCCTTGATGGGCAAAGCGCGGCCCGGCGACCTCGGGATCGACGTGATGCAGTTCAACTTGCACAAGACATTCACCACCCCGCATGGCGGTGGTGGCCCTGGCTGCGGCCCGGTGGGGTACAAGGCGCTCCTCGATCCCTTCGCGCCGGTCCCGGTCGTCGAAAAGCGAGACGGGCGTTTCGTACTCGACTACGACAGCCGTCCGGCTTCGGTCGGCAGGCTGCGCTCGTTCCAAGGCAACTTCGGCATGATGGTGCGGGCCTATGCCTACCTCCGGGAGATGGGTGCCGAAGGCCTGAGGCAAGCCACCGAGCTCGCGGTTCTCAACGCGAACTACCTTCGAGCCCGACTAGGCGAGGTTTGGCATGTTCCTTACGACCGAATCTGCATGCATGAAGTGGTGATCAGCGATCGACACCTCAGGGATTCGCACGTGACGACGATGGACGTCGCCAAGCGGCTCATGGACTACGGTTTCCATCCGCCGACGGTGTACTTCCCGCTGGTCGTGAAGGGCGCAATGCTCATCGAACCGACCGAGACCGAAAGCCTGCAAACCCTCGACGAGTTCGTGGAGGTCATGAAGACGATCAGCGAGGAGGCGAGCAGCGACCCCGACTTTGCCAAGGCAGCTCCCCAGATCACGCGTTTGCGTCGGCTGGACGAGACTCAGGCTGCTCGGAAGCCTGTCCTGCGTTGGACAGCTCCCGAAACACAGCGCGAACCATAGTCTGCTTCTGGTGAAACGGCAGGAAAGCCGCCTTGAAGCCGTTGATGATCATCCGGTGAATGTCGTCGCGATCCATGCCCATCCGGCTATGGCAAAGCCAGAGCTCGCGCGACACCGTCGTGTCGGCGATCAGCCGGTTGTCGGTGTTGATAGTCACTCGCAAGCCGAGGTCATGATAGAGCTTGAGCGGGTGGGTTCGAAGGTCTTTTACGGCGCCGGTCTGCACATTCGACGAGGGACAGCACTCGAGCGCAATTCGATGGTCGTTGACGTAGTGGAGCAGGTCGCCGTCCTCGCGTAGGCGGCAGCCGTGGCCGATGCGATGCGCGCCGCAAACGTGAATCGCCTGATGAATCGAGGCGGGCCCGTAGGCCTCCCCGGCATGGATGGTTACCGCGATGTTGTTGTCACGGACCAACTTGAAGGCGCGAAGATGGTGCTTGGCAGGATGATCGTACTCCGCGCCCGCCAGGTCGAACGCGACGACTCCGCGGTTCTTGTACGCGACCGCCAATTGGGCCATCTCGAAGGACGACTCGGGCGAGATGTTCCGAATGCCGCAAAGGATCACGTTCGCGACCACGCCGTGGTCTTTTTGTGCATCCCAGAGCCCCGTGAGCACGGCTTCCACGACGGTCGTGAGGCGGAGCCCGCCGCGCGTGTGGAGGATCGGCGAGTAGCGCACCTCCATGTAGCGGACGTTCTCTGCGGCAGCGTCCTCGCTCAGCTCGTAGGCGACGCGGTAGAGAGCTTCGGCGGTTTGCAGGACCTTGAGCGTCGTCTCGAACGCCTTCAGGTACTCGACGAGGGAGCCGGCATGCTCTCCGCAGTGCAGCGCCTTTTTGAGACCCTCGGGGGTGTCGGACGGCAAGGAGACTTTCTGCTCTGCGGCGAGCTCGAGCATGGTGGACAACCGCAGCGACCCGTCCAGATGGACGTGGAGGTCGGTCTTCGGAAGGGCCTCGATCTGGGAGAGCGTGAGCTCCATTCCTCGATTATAACCCGTTTGCGCGTCGCTATCCCGCGAGCTCAAAACGGCCCAAAACCTCAATGACTTCGTCCAGTCGCTTGGCAGCGACGCTGACGCGCGTCGGCATGCCCCCGTTGAGCCCGAGGGCTCGTACCAGGTCGATTCCGCTGTCGAAGCGCGCCGCCACGGTGACGGTGGTTTCGTCGTGCACCAGGGAGATGGGCGCAAGTCGTTGGCCGATTAGCAGCAACTCAGTCTTATCGTATGGACCATCGCGTCCGGTGGCGTCGCATACCGCGAGATCGCCGCGAACTTCGTAGCGGGCCGAAAGCCGCTTGGCCTCTCGTTCCCTGGCCTCTAGGGCTTCTGCGACAATTTGGAAATCGCGGTACATCGCAGCGTCGCGCGCGCCGTCAGCCAGGTACCGCACCATCAAGCCGCGAAGACCCTCATCACGCGGCCTAGCGCGGAGCGCACGGTCGAGGACTCGGGCGCGCTCGGTCGGCTCGCCGAGCCGCGTGTCGATCGCCCGCGCGTCCTCGTCGGCACCTGCATAAGGCTCGACACCGCCACGAATCCATTTGGCCGCGGAGCAAAGCCCATCGAAGTCCACGTGGCAACAGACCGTATCGACCTCGCCTGCGGCCGCAACCCTTTCCGGCGTGACGAGCTCGGGGCAGGCACCGTGCTGCGCCTTGGTCCGCAGAATGAAACGAGCGTCGTCTGCGTAGTCCACGTGGCGATCGTGGTCATGGTGATCGATCCACATCGCCAAGCGTGAGCCTAGGCCCTTGATGAAAGGCAGCGTCGTCTTCTCGTAGCTGGCCCCTCCTGCATTTGCCGCGAAGGCCACGTCCAGCACGACCACGCGGCCGGGAAGGCTGTCCGGCTTTGGCAGCTTGCGGGGCGTTCCATACGCCAAATGCGGGAAACTACTCATGTTCCGAGCATGTGGCCCGGCTGCCAGGAGCGCAACTCGCGGATATCGGGATCGGTTTTTCCCAAACCGATGCCTCGGAGAAACAAATCGGAAATACGACGCAGCCATAGATCCCCTCGTGCCGCTGCCGAGGGTGCGCTGCGGCCATGACTAAGAGGTGCAAGGATCATGGAAGAACAACTTTCGGAACTGACAACGTATGTAAACGCATTGTGGGTTCTCGTTAGCGCCGCACTCGTTTTCTTCATGCACGCGGGCTTCGCTCTCGTGGAGAGCGGGTTCTGCCGCAAGAAAAATGCGGTGATGGTGTTGATGAAGAACTTCGGTGTCGTCGCGATTTCATCGCTCATCTTCTACTTGGTGGGCTACGGCGTGATGTTTGGCGAAGGCAATGCCTTCATGGGGCTCGCGAGCTTCTTCCCGAGCAACGGGGGAGCGGACGCGGACCTTCCGCCTTACGTCTTTCTCTTCTTCCAGCTCGTCTTCGCGGCGACCGCTTGCACGATCGTGTCGGGCGCCGTTGCTGAGCGCGCGCGACTGCTGACCTTCTTCTTTTTCACGGCGATCGCCACGATCATCATCTATCCGGTGGTCGGTCACTGGGTTTGGGGCGGCGGCTGGCTCTCTGAAATGGGCTTCGTCGATTTCGCTGGAAGCACGGTCGTTCACGGCGTTGGCGGCGGCATGGCACTGGCGGGCGCCCTGGTCGTCGGCCCAAGAATCGGCAAATACATGCCAGACGGCTCGGTTCGCCCGATGCCTGCGCACAACTTCCCGCTCGCCGCCCTTGGAGTGCTCATCCTCTGGCTCGGCTGGTTCGGCTTCAACGGCGGCTCGGAGCTCGCCATGGACGCAGAGGTGGGCCGAATCGTCCTGGTGACCAACCTGGCGGCGGCCGCTGGATTCTGCGGCGCGCTAACCTGGATTCGAATCCGGAGTGGCCTCCTCGACCTTTCGATGGCCCTCAACGGCGCGCTTGCCGGTCTCGTGGGCATCACAGCCGGCTGCTACAACATCACGGGCGGCTGGTCGATCGTCGTCGGTATCGTCGCCGGCATGCTCTGTGTCGAGGGCGTCCTGCTCATCGACAAGATCAAGATCGACGACCCGGTGGGTGCGATCACCGTTCACGGCGTCTGCGGTATCTTCGGAACGCTCGCCGTCGGCCTGGTCGGCTACGGCAACGCCGCAACGGGCGAAGAGCCCATGGGGCTTCTCGTCGGCGGCGGTGCCTCGCAGCTGGTCACCCAGGCGATTGGCGTTGGCGCAGGTGTCGCGTTCGCCTTCGGCGTCGGCATGATCGTTTGGCTCGCGCTGAAGTTCCTCGTGCCTGGTGGCGTCCGCGTCTCCGAAGCGCACGAACTCGAGGGTCTCGACATCGCCGAGTGCGGCGTCGAAGCCTACAACGACGAGCTCCAGGGCTACCACACCGGCGGCACCATGTCGGCCGCGCCCGCGGAGTAGTGAGCTTCGAGAGGAGGGGTGGAGCGGCTCCCCGGTCTGCTTCGCTCCTCTTCTCGACCCTTTTTTCAATGTTGAATATCGATACGGATTTTGAGCGTGGAGACACGCTGAGAGTGGAGGTAGTGATGAGGAAGTTTCTTTCCCTGGCGGTGATGTGCAGTTTGGTATTCCCCGCAATGGCTCTTGCGCAGCCGGAGGCGCCCAAGGAGGCGGCAGACGACATGGAGGCGGGTACGGAAGTGGCACCCGCAGCGGAAACGGGGAGCGAGGAAGCCATCATGGCGATGCCGGAGCCGCCAAAGGTAGCGATGGATGACATGGCCGAGGAGGAGCCGGCCGAGGGCGAATCCTGGAAGGAAGGCTTGTCCTGGATGGTGATGGCAAGCGCCTTCTACCGCATCGGCGGCTACACGGGCGACGGTGTCACTGCAGGACCCTACAACTCGATCGGATACCCTTACACGAACTACAACGGCTTCGGCCTCAACTTCGCAGGCGGCGATCTGCAGTACACGGGCGAGAAGTTCGCGATTCGTTTGGACCTCCGGTTCGGTGAAGGCTCCTTCCTCTTGAGCCCGATCGCCCCGATCAAGCAGGGCTACGTGTCTTGGATGCCGAGCGACAAGGTCAGCATCGACTTCGGCTTTTTCGACACGATCTTCGGTGGCGAGGTCGCCGATGAGTGGAACAACGCCAACTACACGCGGGGCGCGCTGTACTTCAACCGCCAGCCCTTCAACCACATGGGCATTCGCTCGGCCTTCGAGCTCACTGAGAAGCTGGGCTTCACGGTCATGGTCACGAACGGTGGGGTGCTCGGCGGAACGCCGATCGACAACAACGAGACCCCGACGCTCGGGTGGCAGTTCGCCGTTGGCGCGGACAAGGTCGGATTCTACATCGGCGGCCAGCACGGCGCTGGGGGCGACAACGACAACAAGAACTGGGAGAACTTCTTCGACTGGGTGCTCACCGCGAACGCCGGCATCTTCTCCTTGATCGCCAACGGCGACTACCAAACGCTCCCGAGCGGTGGCGTTGGCGACGGCGGTTTGCTCGTTGCATACGGACACAGCCTCCAGCTCATTTTCGACGCGTCGGACAAAGTCTCCATCGGCCTTCGCGGCGAGCACTTGAGCGGCAACGAACAGTACCGTCTCGCGACCGGCGAGCCCTATCTCGCGACGGGTACGATCACGCTTCGCTACAAGCCGGTCGAGTACCTCGTGCTGAGCATCGAGGGCCGGGGCGAATGGACGTCGGCAGCAAACCGGATCTACTACTCGCGGGCGGCGATGACAGATACGGCGACTGGCGACCTGATTCCGAACAAGAGGCACAACTATGCGGCGATCCTCGGGTTCACGGCCTACATTGGAAACTAAGTTAGCGTAGGGTTCACAGGTGGAAGGCCGGCTCGAAAGAGCCGGCCTTCTGTCGTTTAACTGGGGGCGGTGGCGTGGACGCACGGCTGCTGCCGCGCGTGCGGTGGGGGCCGGTCTTGGGTGGGGGGCCTGGTGTGGTTTGTTTACACCGCCCGCCCACCCCCACCCGTAATCCTCCCTCCGCGGCAATCGCTGCGCTTTGCCTTGGCGGCGCCTCGGGCGCCGGGCTTCGCCCTGCGGGCTCGCGGCTGCCGCGGATGTGGTGGGCGCGGATCTTGGGTGGGTTGCCTGGTGTGGCTTAGTTACACCGCCCGCCCACCCCCACCCGTAATCCTCCCTCCGCGGCAATCGCTGCGCTTTGCCTTGGCGGCGCCTCGGGCGCCGGGCTTCGCCCTGCGGGCTCGCGCTTGCTGTCTTGAGGGGGCGTGGTGCACTTCGCTTGATGGCGCCGTGCGGCGGGACGCGGTTCGAATGTCTCCGTATGGAGGGGCGCGGCACAAAGGCGCGATGGAGGGTGGAGTCGACGTCCCAAGTGACAATCGGCAAGACTGCAACCACCCCCGATTGGCGCGCGGGCCGAGGCGAGGCTTGCGTGGTCTAACGCTTCAAGTGCTTCCGACCACTTTTGCAAGCCGAGCCGTTCGATGGAGCCCCGCGTCGCGACTTTGTTCCGCGCCCCGGTACGGCCCGTGGCGCTGGCGGCCGCGGCACTCTGCCCCTACGGATCGCTTTGTGCTCGATGATTCCGTGAAGCAGCTTCTCGATCGGCCGCATGGCCTCGTCCTTTGGCTAACCGGCGCTGGCATATCCGCCGAGAGCGGGATTCCAACGTTCCGCGGCAAAGAGGGCTACTGGCGGGTTGGTTCCCGGAACTACCAGCCTGAAGAGATGGCGACCTGGAGCTCGTTTCAAGAGATGCCAGAAGAAGTGTGGGCCTGGTATCTCTATCGGCGCGGGGTTTGCCGTGGGGCGGAACCCAACGCGGCGCACCGTGCGCTGGTGCGAGCCGAACAAAACAGCGGCGAGCGCTTCCTTTTGGTGACTCAGAACGTTGATGGCCTGCATCTGCGCGCTGGCAACACGCTCGATCGCACTTTCCAGATCCACGGCAACATCGACTTCATGCGCTGTAGCCGAGGAGTGCCTCCCCTCTCCCATCCCAATGCCGGACGGCATCGACATTTCCTGGGCGAAGGACCGCGCGATCACGCAGCGAGAGCTCGAGCAGCTGCGATGCCCGTCCTGCGGCGCAATGGGCCGGCCGCACGTCCTCTGGTTCGACGAAAGCTACGACGAGCCGAACTTCCGGTTCCAGAGCTCGATCGAAGCGGCGCGGCACGCTTCCTTGGTCATCGTGGTGGGGACCACCGGGGCCACCTCGCTGCCGATGCACATCGGCACGATCGCTTCGCAGCGAGGGGTTCCGATGATCGTCGTGAACCCGGAAGCAAATCCGTTTAGCGCCCTAGTCCAACGGACAGGACAGGGCGCGTTTCTCTCCGGCACGGCGGGGGACTGGGTGTCCGAACTCGCGGCGGCCCTTCGGGCGACCTGAGGGGCCTTGCCTCCCCTGTCCTTCGGGGATACCTATCAAGCGATGTCACGACTTCTCGTCTTTGTCTTTTGCTTAGGGTTCCTTGCCTCATGCGCGAAGGAAAGCCAGTCATCACGCTACCCCGATCGACCGGGTGGGGAGTGCAGCCGCGCCGCAGGAGCAACATGCGGCGCCGGCTTCGTCTGTCACTACGCACCCAACGCGGAGTGCGGCGAAACGGGGGCGCAGGGCGCCTGCTTCCCGATGCCCTCGACCTGCACCAAAGACTACAGCCCTATCTGCGGCTGCGACGGTCGAACCTATCTCAACATCTGCGTGGCTCATTCGCATGGTGTGTCACCTCGCCAATCCGGCGAATGCCCGACGACCGGAGCGGCAGGCGTTGCAGCCGGCCCAGTCGGGAGCTGCGGTCCAGGCGGCGCGACCGAGTCGTGCGCCACCGGTCTCTTCTGTCGATACACGGAGGGGCAGTACTGTGGCGAAGTCTCAGGTCCGGGCGAGTGCACCGAACAGCCTACGGTCTGCACTAAGGAATGGGCGCCGGTCTGCGGCTGCGACGCGCGCAACTACAGCAACGACTGCGTGGCGCACTCGCATGGCGTTTCGATTCGGCACCGCGGTCTTTGTCAGGACGCAGCTCAGGCAGCGGCCGGGGCCGTCGGTGCGAGTTGCGGGATTGCGGGCAGCGCCACCTGTGCCACGGGCCTGTTCTGCCAGTTCACCCCAGCCGCAAAATGCGGCGCAGCAAACAAACCCGGCAAGTGCCAGCCCCGCCCGCAAGCCTGCACGGCCGAATTCAACCCGGTCTGCGGCTGCGACGGCAACACCTACGCGAACGCATGCTCCGCACAGGCAGCCGGCGTATCGATCAAGAGCGAGAGCGCCTGCACGGATCGTTGATCTAGCTACTCAACGTCCCGAGAGGAAAGACCCGAGCATGCCGCCGAGGTCGTCGACGATCGAGCCGTCGTCATCCTTGTCGAGGAGGGAAGCGAGCGCGCTGAGCGCCGGGTTCTGGGATTGAGCCTGCTTGGACTGCGTGCCGAGAAGCTCGCCGAGGGTGCCGGCGTTCATTCCCTGTTGCTGCTTCTGGCGACCGAGGTACCCGAGCACGATGGGCGCAAGCATCTGAAGCAGCTGAGCGGTTTGATCCGTCTGCATCCCCGTGGCCTTCCCGATGCCGGCCTCTACGGTCGGCTCGCGCTTGCCCAGGATGTGACCGAGAATCGCAGCGCCATCGGAGCTCGCCCCACCTGCTAGGAAACCGCCGATGTCGTCCAGAATGCTTCCGTCGTGATCACGGTCTAGCGCCGAGGCCAACGCATCGGCACCGCCACTGGCCGCGCTATTCTTGGCGAGCGCGCCCAACAACAAGGGAAGTGCTGCTTGCACGGCGTTCTGCGTAGTGCGGCTATCGGTTCCGAGCTGGCTGCTGAGTTGTGCCATGGGGGCGCCGCTGAGCTGAGCCACGATCGACTGCATCAAATCATCCATGTTCTCTCCTTCTCGAGCGAGGTCGCGATGATGCGCGCTCTGCGGGACGGAGACAATAGCGCAAATTTTGCGGGCAATTTCACAAAGGATGGGACAGATTCTCTCAAAAACGCCTTGCACTGCAGGACAGCAGATCCGTATGCTCCGGCCCCAATCATTGGAAAAGGGGAGTCCATGAAGAAAGCCACACTTGCAATGCTCGTCCTCGCGATGGCCTTGACGTCGGCGTGCAAGAAGAAAGAAGCCAAGCCCGAAGCGCCTGCGCCCGCTGCCGAAAAAGCACCGGCACCCAAGGCAGCAGAGCCTGCCGCGCCAGCCGGACCCGCGATCCCCGAGGTCGCACTCACGGGCAGCGCATCGGAAAATCTCGTTGCCGTCTTCGAGGCGGGCGTGAACGCTCTCAAGGGAGCCAGCGATGCCAAAACCGGAGCTGCCATCATGACGGGCATGCTTGCCAAGTACGACGTCGCTGACCTTCGCGAAAAATCCAAGGCAGCCAAGGCAGCCGGAGAAGGCGCCTCGGAAGCCACGAAGGCGAAGTTCAAAGCGCTGAAGGCGGAGTATGCCGAATTGTCGACAAAGCTTGGGGCAAGCGATCCCAAAGCGTTTGGAGCGGCCGCAAAGGCCTGGGCCGCGGCCTGGGGCCTGAACTAGGAGTAAATGATGGCATCAGATGACAACATCGCAGCATTGCAAGAGGCGCTCGACATTTGCGGGTACAAGCCCGGAAAGCATGACGGCGTGATGGGCAAGCGAACGCGCGATGCGATTCGCGACTTCCAGAAGGACGCTGGCATCGGTGTCGATGGCGACGTGGGCCCACAGACCCGCGGAGCTCTCGCACAGAGGCTGAGCGAAGTCTCGATTCGAGCACAGCACCTGGCAGGTTTCTTCCAGGGTGGCGGCCAAAGCGTCGACGACGAGCTCTAGTCCGAGCTCCGGAAGCGAGGGGCCCAGTTGCGCTGGAGAGGTAGAAAGCAAAGCGCGCACGTCGAGGATCGCCGCGGCGGGCGCGCGGGCCAAGCATTCGCGGGTGGAGGCATCGGCATCCTGCTCCTGGTCGGTGTGGGCCTCTTCTTGGGGGTCGACCCGAGCATGCTGATGCAGGTCGTACAGACGCAGCAGCAGACCGCGCCAGCGCCGTCTACCGAAAACACCGAGCTTGAAGACGAGCAGTCGCAGTTCGTCGCAGTAGTTCTCGCCGACACCGAGGACACCTGGAACGCGGTTTTCCGGAAGGCCGGTCGCGACTACCGAGAGCCCAGCCTGGTGCTGTTCAGCGGCTCCGTTCGCTCCGCCTGCGGCTTTGCTCAAGCCGCGATGGGACCATTCTACTGTCCCGCCGATCAAAAGGTCTACATCGACCTGAGCTTCTACTCGGACCTGCAGAATCGCTTTCGGGCACCAGGCGACTTCGCCCAGGCCTACGTGATTGCTCACGAGGTTGGGCATCACGTGCAAACGCTACTTGGAATTTCGGAGCAAGTGCAGCGGCATCAGGCGCGGCTCAGCAAGACGGAAGCCAATCAGCTCTCGGTGCGCCAAGAGCTCCAGGCGGACTGCCTTGCAGGCATTTGGGCGCACCACGCCGACCGAACCCGCGCCCTCCTCGAGGAAGGTGACATCGAGGAAGGCCTGAACGCGGCGAGTGCCATCGGAGACGACCGTTTGCAGAAGCAGTCGCAAGGCTACGTCACGCCTGAATCGTTCACCCACGGAAGCTCTGCGCAAAGGGTGAAGTGGTTCAAGCGCGGCTATGCCAGCGGCGACATAAACGCCTGCGACACGTTCAGCGAGTCCAGACTGTGAGACGTAGCGCGGTCGCGGTGCTGCTCGCGCTTCTCTGTGTGTCGAGCCTCGGATGCAAAGACCGCTCGAGCCCGACAGCGGACGCTGGCGCCGAGTAAGACCTCCGCAGTGCTCGAACTGCTCAACAACGGCCCCCCTTCCTCCCCTCGCCTGCTGCTCACCCACGGCGCCGGGGCTCCCATGGACTCGCCATTTATGAATGCGATTGCGGAAGAGGTTGCGGCTGCTGGCATCGAAGTCATCCGCTTCGAGTTCGAGTACATGGCCAAGCGGCGCGAGGACGGAAAGCGTCGAGGGCCCGATCGCGCGGCGAAGCTCATCGACTGTTTGCAGAAGGCGATCGACCTCGTCGGACCGCCGGGCGAAGTCGTCATTGGTGGAAAGTCGATGGGTGGGCGAATTGCTACGATGATCGCGGACGAGGTCTCGGTGGCTGGGGTTCTATGCCTCGGCTATCCGTTTCATCCACCGGGCAAGCCCGAACGACTCCGCACCGCGCATCTCGGGTCTATGACTACCCCCACCCTGATCGTTCAGGGGACGCGCGACCGGTTCGGCACCGAGGAGGAAGTCGCGACCTACTCGCTTTCACCATCGATTGAGCTGGCGTGGATACAGGACGGCGACCATTCGTTCAAGCCACGGAAGAAGAGCGGCAGAACGCTCGAACAGAACCTCGAAGCCGCTGCTACAGCCGCAGTCGGCTTCATTCAGTGTCTCGGGTGAGCTCGGTCATGTTTTGGAAGCTCTGATGCGACGGCTGCCCTTCCGAGAACCAATACTGCTCGACACGCCCCGGGCTGAGTGCGGCGATCGTCGACGAGACCGTGCCGTAAACCGGGGTCTTGACGCAGATCGCTTGAAGGTAGCGCGCGACATCCTGGCCAAATGGCGCCCCTGGCGGGATGGGTAGAACATCCGAAGGGTCGGGAAGTGATCCGTCCGCAAGCACCTCGACGAGCTCCGACTTGATGCGCGGCCAAGAGTCTCGGGGCAGCGCCACGACCCGCACGCGCGCCCGCTCGGCCTTTGGGAATTCGGGGGAGCCGAGGCGATCGTTGCAAAGCACGTGTACGCCAGCGGCCAGGTTCTCGATCTCGATCGCCGTCGCGTCTCTCCTCGAGTACGCGGCCCGGAGCTGTTCTCCGTCGCCGAAGATCAGATTGAACTCATTGTACGTCGCCGGGTCGACGCGGCGGAGGAACTGCTCGACACCTTTGAGCGACCCTTCGGCAAGCGCCTCGAGCACCAAGCTACCGCGTGAGCAAAGCGAGTCGTCTCGCGTACCAAAGCTTCGCTGATTGGTGAGCCCTACAAAAAGGCCGTCCCGGCTTAGCCCGAACCAGGTTCCCCCTTCTCGCTCGTCGCGACCTCCAACGACGAGCGGCTCGGTAAGCAGCACCAGTGGCCCGGTCGCCGGCCGGTCGTAGAACTCGTCGCGGTTCAAGGCGATGATGGTCGAGCAGAAGTCATCCATCCGGTGGCGTACGATGATGGTGCACATCGGTCAGCCCCGTCTCCTCACGATCGCGAGCCGCTCGGATAGAAAGCTGCGGGAGGGATTCGCGATCGAACCACCGAAGTTCCGCCAGCCGCGCGCGTCCTCGTCGAAGGTCACTTCCCAATCGGGGGCGACGGTGGACGCGAGCTCATGGGGCTCGAGGGTGCCTTTGAGCGGCTCGCCCGCCGCCGCAAAGACCGCTGGAATGGCAAGGCGGCCAAGCGCGCCATACGGGAGCATGCCCGGTACGCGATAGGTCATCGCGAGCTCGCTCCCCTGGGCTGCGAGCTCAGTGAGCTGGTCGAGCGTGTCGCGAATCGTAGAGAGCGGGAGATACATCGCGACCCCTTCCCAGATCCACACGCTCGGGGCCCGAGAGCGAAACCCCGCTTCCCGGAGACGGCCCGAGAATCGCTCCCTCTCGAAATCAACTGATACGTAACGAATGTCGGTGGGCGAGGCCTTCTTCGAGATCCGCTTTCGCTTGTACTGCTGAGTCGACGGGTGATCGATCTCGAAGACGGTGACGTTTGTCAGCGAGTCGAGTCGCCAAGCGCGCGCGTCGAGGCCCGCACCAAGAATCACCAGCTGGTCGATGCCCGACTCCAGGGCCGAGGCGAGATGCGCATCGATGGCCTGCGTCCTGAGGACCATGTGATCGATGAGCCCAAACGTCGCGGCGCGCAGGGCAGCTCGGTAGAGCCCCGCCCCCGCTCCCAGTCGTCGCGGCGTAAAGGCAAGTCGCGAGAGCACAGGGGGCAACAAGTCGAACGCAAGTGGGTCGACCTCTTGCTCGTCAACACCAAGGCCACGCGCGAAAGACACCAAGAGCGAGGTCCCACTCGGCAAACCAGCACGCATCGGTCAGTCCCAGGCCGCGACGAGCGCTTGGCCGCCGCCCTCCGCGAGACCCCTCACGCTCGTCGCATCGGCCGCGGGTCCCCGCTCTGTTTCCAGGTGGTGCCGCAAGACGACGACGTCGGATCCGATTCGGCCGATTCGTTTGGTTCGAACCGTCACCCGCTCGCCGGGCAGCACGGAGCTGCGAAAGGTCACTTGCTCGGCGATGGGCTGCAAGAGTACGGGGTCGAGACCGGCAGCCAGCATCCGTCGGCTCGTCGCCTCGTCGCACCAGTCGATGTACGCGGGGTGATTGGCATGTGCGAGCGGGTCAGACCAGGTCTGCCACATGTCGAATGGGAACTCGTCTTCGGCCCCAGGTAGCGGATCGAAGGAGGGCATCTCAATCGAGGGCTCGACCTCGGTCTCGGCGAACGCGGCCGCCGCTCCGAGCGAGCCCTGCTTTGGCTTGAGCGTCTCGAAATCCACGTGAACCCACTCCTGGGTCGCGGCGGCGACTCGTCTCCCCGCGCTTCTCACGCGCACCTCGCGGGTGCAAAGCGTGCGGCGTCGAAGCCGCGACACCCAGGTCTGTGCGTCGAGCACCGCCCCGTACGGTGATTCGGCGTCGTGCAGCAGGGTCATTTTGTAGACGATGAATGCGACCCTTTCGACTCGGAAACGCGACGGCGGCCAACCTGAGTTGATCGAGGCAAGGGTCGCTACATCTTGGCAGAGTCTCCAGATGTCGCCGGCGCGCGGCGCCTCTCGCGCCGTGAAAGCGTTGCGAGGCAAGGTCAGCGGGAATTCCCAAACCGCGTTCGTCACGAGCGTCAAATAGCATCTCCCGGCCTTTGTGCGACCGTCCGCTTCAGCCGGGGGCGCGAGGGCGTTGTTGACGGCACCACTCGCTCCAAGACCCGACGTAGAGCTGTGCACCACTTAGACCGCAGGCCTCCATGGCCAGAAGAAGGTGGCAAGCGGTCACGCCGGAACCGCAGTAGCAGACCACTCGCTCGGCTGGCACGTCACCGAGTACCTCGGCGTACCGCTGCTGAAGCGTTGCGACGGCTTTGAACAAGCCCTGATCGTCGAGCTGTGATTGCCAGTAGAGGTTGCGCGCTCCCGGGATGTGTCCCGCCACCGGATCGAGAGGCTCTGTCGTTCCGGCGTATCTCTCCGGGGCGCGCACATCGATCAGGCGCCAAGCTGGATCACCGCGAACGCGGTCGACGAAGGCGGCGTCGACGTTGGGCCAAGTCTGGAGCTGGCTCCGATACGGGCCGACGGAGAGCGCCGGCGTCACGCCAGCTTCGGTGGGAGCGCCCCCCTGGAGCAGCGCCTGCCAGCCACCGTCAACCACGGCGACCGACACGTGACCGATCGCGCGCAACATCCACCAGGCCCGGGCGGCTGCCATCCCCCCGCCCGCTGCGTCGTAGATGAGCACCTCGCTTGTGGGGGTCACGCCCCAGCCACCGAGACGCGCCAGCCAATGGTCGAGGGAGGGGAGAGGATGCCGGCCCCCGGTCGAAGGGTCCCGGAGATCAGAGAGGTCAGATTCGATGTCGACGCAAATCGCACCCGGGAGATGGCCCGCTTCGAACGCCTCCGAAGCTCCCGACCCAACGCGAACGTCGAGAACAATGGCCTGGCCCAGGAGGGAAATGGCCTCTGTAGCCGCGATGACTGGCGTTGAAAGCATAGAATCAGCCTACTGTAGCCTACATTGTGAGTAAAGTGTCTAGTCACACTTGACACTTTACTCTGCCTTCGGCATTCTCGCGTGAATGCAGGGTAAGCAACGCCGACGCCACGCGGGACGCTTCGATGCGGCCCTTTCGCTTGCCGCGCGAGCTCTGCCGCGCGGCCTCACCCCATGGATCGAACAGGCTCGTCTCGACGCTACGATGCTCATCGACCGAGCGAGTGGGAAATCTCCTTCGCCGCTCCTCAACGAAATCGAGTTGCCAACGCCACTGAACGAGGTCGATCCCTTGGATCTCTTGCCGCGCGGTGTCGCGGACAGAGTTCGCGCTGCGCAGCGCGACGCTCGCATGCTTCGCAACAGGCTGATCCTGGGCAAGACGCCTTCTCCCCTCATCGAACGCCCGCGAGCATCGACGGGCGCGGTGGTTTCCCTGCCGCGCAAGACGCCAAACATGTCGCGACAACTCGAAGTCGTAGATGTCGTGCGCGAAACGCACGACGCCGTTTCGATCTATCTGACCGAGGCGGACGGCTCGGCGTTGGAGTTCCGGCCGGGTCAATTCCTGAGCGTCGATGTCGTCATCGAAGGCGAGCGTCTGCGACGCGCCTACTCCTTGGCAAGCGCCTGCCTTCCCGGGGTTCCGGTCCACATCACGGTCAAGCGCATCCAAGACGGACGCGTGAGCAACTATTTGAATGACACGATCGCTGTCGGCGACAAGCTCGCCGTGCTCGGTCCGTCCGGCAACTTCACCGTCGAGCCGCGTGCGGTCAACGCGCGCCGCCTACTGATGGTCGCCGGCGGCAGCGGAATCACTCCGATTATGAGTATCTTGGAAACCGTCCTGCGCGTGGAGAGCAGCAGCCGAGTGACCTTGATCTATGGAAACCGAAGCTGGGACGAGGTGATCTTCCGGGACCGCCTAGAAGCACTTTGCCATGAGCTTGGCGGTCGATTGCTCGTCGATCACGTCCTCGAGCGTCCGCCGGAATGGTGGACGGGGGAGCAGGGGCTCCTTAGTCGCGAAGTGCTCGAATCGCGCCTGCGAGCCTTGAACGTCGAAGACGATGGCATGCTGCGGTACTTCATTTGTGGGCCCACTCCCATGATGGACGCGGCACACGAGGCACTTCAGCAACGCGGGGTAGAAGCCAACCGAATTGCCGAAGAGCGTTTCACCAGCCCCGAGGCGCGTTCCGGCGAAGCAGGCAGTGACAAGACCGAGCTCGTGCTGATCTCCATGGGAGGCCACGAGCAGGGCATCCAAGTGGAAGCCGGCCAAACGATTCTGGAGGCCGCACTGGCAGCAGGGATCGACATGCCGTTCTCATGCGCGATGGGTGGCTGCGGCGCCTGTCGAGTGCGTCGAACCGATGGAGACATTCGAATGGAGGAGCCGAACTGCCTCAGCCGCGCGGAGCGAGAAGCAGGCTATCTGCTGACCTGCGTCGGCCGCCCACTTACGCTGAGCAAGATCGAAGTAGAGGATTGATGACCGCGAGCTCCGAAGCCATGGACCTCGACGAAGCTCGATGGGTCTACCGCATGAAGGATCTCTGCGAGGCGACGGGGCTTCCTCGCCAAGCGATTCACTTCTACATCCAACAAGGGCTATTGCCGCCGGGGCGCAAGACCGGCCGTAACATGGCCTGGTACAGCGAGGAGCACCTGGAGCGACTGCACCTGGTCAAGAAGCTCCAGCACGAACGATTCCTTCCGTTGAAGGCGATCAAGGCGCTGTTCGACGGAGAAGACGGCGTGTTCTCGCCGCGCCAGCACGCGTTCTTGGCGGGCGTCAAAGATCGTCTCGCCGAGTCGCTCAAGACCTCTGAGGACCGCAGCCCCACTCTGACGCCCCGAGAGATTGCGGAGACGACTGGCGTCGATGCGGAAGACGTCGAGCATGCGTTTGAGGTTGGCCTGGTCGGCGGTGCGCGCTCGAACGGCTCACTTCGGATTGCTGCGGCCGACGTCTGGGTTTTCGAAGAGTTTGGCAAGATCCGGTCGATGGGCTTCACGCCGGAGCTCGGCTTTCGAGTCGAGGACATGGCACTCTATCAGGATGCGATCACCAATCTCCTTCACGAAGAGGTGCGTTTGCTTTCTTCGCGGCTTTCGGAGCTCCCGCCCGAAAAGGTCGCCCTCATGATCGAGGACGTAGTACCCATTCTCGATCGCTTCATCATGCGTCTACATTCAACGAAGATTCGGGAATTCTTCGCGAACGTGCTCTAGAGAGGGAACGAACCATGCTCAGTGACAAAGTCCTAGACAACTTGCCCCACGAGATTCGCCGCCGAATCGAGCCGTATGTCGAAGCTGTCCAACTGATGACCGCGACCAACAACGCGAAAGTCCTGAAATCGATGGCGCCGTCTGGCGTGCGCGGTTTGATTTTTCAGCGCGGCAAGCAGGGCGTTCCGACGAAAATGCCTTCGAATCACGAGGTGTACTTCGACTGGACGTACCCGAACGACCAGCCGGAGATGCGCGAGCTCTACACCAGGGCCAAAGAGCAGCAATGGAATGGGGATGACCTCCCCTGGCACATCGACGTCGACCCGGAGAATCCCGAGAAGCCGATCATTCCGCGCCAGTTCATGGACTTCGAAGCGCTTCGCACCAAGGGCATTCGGCTAACGGACCTCGAAGAACGTCGCCTGAATTCGAGTGTCGCCTCCTGGATGCTCAGTCAGTTCCTTCATGGCGAACAGGGAGCGCTTTTCGCCGCTGCCCAAGTGACCGAGGCCGTCCAGTTCTTCGATGGCAAGCTCTACGGAGCGACGCAGGTCGTCGATGAAGGCCGCCACGTCGAGGTGTTTCACCGCTACCTCGACTCCAAGATGAACAAGCTCTACCAGATCAACGACAACCTGTTCGTCATCATCGATGCCCTCATCCAGGATTCGCGCTGGGACGTGAAGTTCTTGGGTATGCAGATCATGGTCGAGGGCCTTGCTCTGGGTGCCTTCGGGACGATGTACCAGATGACCGGGGAGCCAATGCTCAAGCAGCTTCTGAAGATGGTCATCCAGGACGAGGCCAGACATGTGCACTATGGCGTCCTCGCCTTACGCGACCATTTCCGGCAGGAGCTCAGCGACAGCGAGCGGCGTGAGCGTGAGGATTGGGCCTTCGAGGTGGCGATCCTGATGCGGAATCGCTTCCTCTCCTTCGAAGTGTACGAGGAGTGGTTCGAGCACAAGCTGACGCGCAAAGAGTGGGCCCAGTTCGTCACCGACTCTCCGGGGTTCTCGATTTTCCGCCAGGTCATGTTCAAGCGCCTGGTGCCGAACCTGCGCGAGATTGGACTGCTCAGCGACAGGATCCGGCCGCACTATGAGCGGGCCGGACTGATGAAGTACGCCGGTGGCGCCTCTGCGACACAGCTGAGCGGCGACCAGATGATCGCCGAGCTCGACGCAGCCTGAGCCATTCGATCAGGGTTCGGCGACGACGACGAGCAAGGCGTCCGCGTCGACCTGATCACCGGCCGCTACCGTGACCTGGACCACCGTTCCGTCCTGTGGTGCGGTCACGCTGTGCTCCATCTTCATGGCTTCCATGATCAAGAGCACCTGTCCGGCCTGCACGACATCCCCTTCGGCAATGCGAAGCTCGACGACCTTGCCGGGCATCGGTGCGATGCAGCCCCCCGCGGGAACCTCCTGAGACTTGTCCGGGAAGCGTGGCTTGCGCTGAAGGCCGATGCTGAACTGCGAGCTGTGGACGTAAGTTTGATTGCCGTCGAAGCTGATCCGCGCGCGCCAGCGATGTGAGCCTTCTTGGAGAGTCAGCTCCGGGGACGCCCAGGACACGACCCGAACACGGATCTCTTGCCCGTCGATCCAAACTGCGAACTCGTTGTCGCCCAGGTGGCGGTATTCGACGCGCAGGTCTCGATCGCCCAGGGCATACTCGACCCACTGCGGAGTGTGGTAGTTGTTCCGCCAGCCCGACGGGATGCAAGGGACGAGAACCCGACGGCCGTCGCGCTGCTGTTGCTCGGCAAGCGCGGCTGCCACTGCTGCGCGCTGCTCGTCTGCTTCGACGCCGCCCTCTGACAGCGCGTCCTGGAGATGGCGGTCAATGAAGTGCGTGTCGATCTCGCCTTTGATGAACGCAGGGTGGTCGAGGACTCGGAGCAGGAACTCGCGGTTGCTGGTCACGCCCTGAACGCTCAGCGAGCGAAGCGCCCGACGCATCCGTTGAAGCGCGAGCGGCCGGCTCTCCCCGGAGGTGATGATCTTCGCGAGCATCGGATCGTAGTGGATGCTCACTTCGCTGCCGGTCTCGACGCCGCTATCCACTCGCAGGCCGTCGGCAGGAGGCAGGTCCCAGTCGACAACCCGACCGCTCTGCGGCAGAAACCCCGCAGCCGGGTCCTCGGCGTAGAGGCGCACTTCGATGGCAGCTCCTTCGAAGCGCACAGCTTCTTGTGCGGTACGAAGGGCCTCACCCTGTGCGACCAGGATTTGCTCTTCGACGAGGTCCAAGCCGGTCACGCACTCGGTAACCGGGTGCTCGACCTGCAGTCGCGTGTTCACCTCGAGGAAATAGAAGCTGCGGTCGGGTGCAAGGATGAACTCGACGGTGCCGGCGTTCGTGTAGCCGATCGTCTTTCCACAAAGGACCGCAGCCTCTCCCATTTGCTTGCGAAGCGTCGCATCGAGCGCTGGGGACGGGGTCTCTTCGATGATCTTCTGATGCCTGCGTTGGATCGAGCACTCTCGCTCGTTGAGATGAATCAGATTGCCGTGCTCGTCGCCGAGAATCTGTATCTCGACGTGACGCGGGTCCTCAATGTACTTCTCCACCAGTAGGGTCCCGTCCCCGAACGAGCTCTCTCCTTCGCGCGCGGCCGAGGCGATCGCGTCCGAAAGCTCGGACTCGTGGCGAACGAGCTTCATGCCCTTGCCACCGCCACCTGCGCTTGCCTTCAGCAGAACCGGAAAGCCAGTCTTGATCGCTTCCTCCGCCAGAACCTTTGGGTCCTGGCTCGAACCGTCGTAGCCGGGGATCACGGGAACACCGGCCTTCTCGACCAGCGCCTTGGCCTCTCGCTTCGAGCCCATTGCGCGAATGGCATCGGGCGTGGGCCCGATGAATGTCACGCCAGCTTTGCGGCAGGCTTCGGCGAACTCCGCATTTTCCGCGAGGAAACCGTAGCCTGGATGAATGGCGTCGGCCCGCGTCAAAGCCGCCGCCTCGAGGATTTTGTCGATTCGCAGGTAGCTTTCCACGCTCGGAGCTGGTCCAAGTCGAATCGCTTCGTCGGCCTCCGCGACGAAGGGCATCGCCGCGTCGGCATCGGAATAGACCGCGACGGTGGCGATGCCCATCTGGCGGCAGGTTCGCATGATTCGTCGCGCGATTTCGCCACGGTTGGCGACGAGGATCTTCTCGATGGTCTCGGTCAACGCTCGCTCTCTCCCTAGTGACGAAAGACGCCCCATGACGTGGTCCCCTCGAAGGGAGCGTTGTACGCAGCGGATAGGCAAATGGCGATAACGGTGCGCGTGTCGCGCGGGTCGATGATGCCATCGTCCCACAGGCGCGCGGTTGCATAGAGCGCGGTCGACTGATCTCCGATCTGCTTTTCGGTCATCATCTTGGCGAGCTCGAGCATTTTCTCGTCGACCTCGATGCCTTTTTTGGCCGCCGCGTCGCGCTGAATGATGTCGAGCACGCCCGCGAGTTGCTTGCCGCCCATCACAGCGATCTTGTGATTGGGCCAGGTGAACAAAAAGCGCGGATGATACGAGCGGCCCATCATCGCGTAGTTGCCTGCACCATAGCTAGAGCCGGTCATGATCGTAATCGCCGGAACCGTACTGTTGGACACGGCGTTGATCATCTTAGCGCCGTGCTTGATGATCCCGTTCTGCTCGTACTGCCTGCCTACCATGAAGCCTGTGGTGTTCTGTAAGAAGACGAGCGGCACGTTGCTTTGGTTGCAGAGCTGAATGAACTGGGCGCCCTTGTTGGCGCTGTCGCTGAAGATCGTGCCGTTGTTGGCGATGATGCCCACGGGGAAACCGTGAATGTGCGCCCAGCCGCAGAGCATCGTCTTGCCGTAAAGCGGCTTGAATTCGCTGAACCGAGACCCGTCGACGATCCTGTTGATGACCTCGCGCTGGTCGAAGGGAACTCGGACGTCGGAAGATGCAATGCCAACGAGCTCATCCTCGTCGTAGAGCGGAGCTTCCACGGGCCGGGGACGAAACTTGGCCCCTTTTTCCCATTCGAAATGCGCCACGATCTCGCGCCCGAGGCGAATCGCGTCGATTTCGTCCTCGGCAAGGTAGTCGGAGACACCGCTGATCACCGAGTGCATTTCCGCGCCACCCAGCTCCTCGTGCTCGGTCTCCTCACCGGTCGCCATCTTCACGAGAGGGGGGCCGGCGAGATAAACCTGCGCCTGCTCTTTCACCATCACGACGTAGTCGCTCATGCCGGGCATGTACGCGCCGCCGGCGGTCGAGCTTCCGAAGACCAGGCAGATGGTCGGAATCTTTCTTTCAGAACGCTGAGTCAGATGACGAAAACCTGCTCCACCAGGAACGAATATCTGATCCTGCTTTGGCAGGTCGGCGCCAGCGGATTCGATGCAGGCGATGCCCGGTAGGCGATTCTGCTCACAGATCTCTGCGAGCCGTCCCGTCTTCAACATGCTGATCGGCGTGATGGCTCCGCCCTTCACAGTCGCTTCGCTTGCGGTGATGCAGCACTCCACGCCACTTACGAGGCCCACGCCGCCGACGACGGAGGAGCCACTGACCTCGCCCTTCATCCCATGGCCAGCCAGCGCTCCGATTTCCAAGAAGTAGCTGTCGCGGTCGAGCAGCATCTCGATCCGTTGACGGGGCAAGATGCGGCCGCGCCCGAGGTGGCGAGCTACGTACTTTTCGCCGCCCCCGCCGTTGGCCTTGGCCAGTGCCTCGCCGAGCGCTTCGAGCGCGGAAAGGTTGCCTTCACGGTTGGCCTGGTAGGTCTCGGACTTCGTGTCGGCCTTCGAACGAAGGACGGGATAACGCTGCTCGGACATGCCCGCGAATCCTAGAGGCTGCCTGTGTCCCCGGGCAACCCGAAAATGAATGAAGATTCAATCAGTGATGCCCAAATTTGTGAGGAATCCAACAGTGATGCCTTCTTCACAGTGTTAGTATATTTTTTTGATCATATGGTTGCTAATTTTCCAACTGGGTGGTACCACACGCTTAGAGGGGCCGGAGAAACACCAATGTCAGCAAAAACTTCTAGTGATACAGTAACCATGAACGAAGTCATCGATGCCGTAAGAGCTCGGGGCTGGATCACCTACAACGAAGCGTCCGAGGTCATCGCGAAGATCGGAGCGACCCAGGGGACCGTTCGGAAGTTCCTTCGGCGCCTCGACGCCGCCGGGATCGAAGTCACGGTCAAGCAGGGCAAGAACCGAAGGAGCGATCGACGTCGCTCGGCCAAGCCGGCCGAGAAGACGAACGTCCTCAGCGCGGAGCCTGTGCAGACCTATCTCGATTGGATGGGTGCGGTGAGCCTGCTCACGCGTGAGGGCGAAGTCGAGCTGGCGCGGCAGATTGAAAGGGGTCGACAGATCATTTTCGATGCCGTCGTCGAGGCAAAGCTGCATAGCGACGACATCACTGAGGTCTGCGAGCGCGTTGCAATCGGGGAGCTCGCGGTTCGTGAAGCCGTCATCGAGCCGGCGTTCGAAGCTGTGATCTGTGCGCTAGGTTCGTACGTGGAGTCCTGCGGAGAGGGATCGAGCGCTCGCAAGAAGGCCGAGGCTGACTCAGGACTGACGGCGAACCAGCTTCGCAAGCTTGAGGCTCTCGTTTCCGCTGCACATGCGGACGTCGAACGCGCGAAGTCGGAGATGGTCGAAGCGAACCTCCGACTAGTAGTCGCCATCGCGAAGAAGTACTTGAAGCGGGGCCTGCCTTTCATGGATCTGATCCAGGAAGGCAACATGGGTCTGATGCGCGCAATCGATAAGTTCGACTATCGGCGGGGCTATAAGCTTTCGACCTATGCCTCTTGGTGGATTCGCCAGTCAATGGCTCGCGCCACGACCGATCAGGCCCGTACGATCCGCATCCCGGTTCACGCCTGCGAGCTTCTCACCAAGGTCACGGGGATGACCCGCAAGCTCACCGGTGAGCTCGGCCGAGAGCCCAGCGCCGCGGAAATCGCGACGCGAATGAAGCTTCCAACCGATCAGGTAGCCAATCTGCTGATGATCTCGCGGGATACAGTTTCGCTCGAAATGCCAGTAGGCAATGACGGAAACAGTGAGCTCCGAGACCTGATCGCCGACGACGAGGCGGGAACGCCGATGGACACGGTGATCGGCGAGGATCTGTCGAAGTCGGTAGAGCGTGCACTCGAAACCCTGAACCCTCGCGAGCAGCGCATCATTCGCATGCGTTTCGGGATCGGCGAGAAAGAGTCGCACACCCTCGCCGAGATCGGGCGCGAGTTCGGGCTCAGCCGAGAGCGCATCCGTCAGTTGCAGGCCCTTGCGCTCCGCAAGCTCCGCACGGTTCACGGCGACGCCGCTCTGAAGCAGTTCGTCATCGGCTGAGCGGGGCTCTGCGTGAGCACGGCGATATCCGAGGCACCGCCCGCCGCGATTGCGGCGAGCGTACCCAACATTCGCTTGGCGTCGGCATACATCGTCGGCCCGGTCTACGACTGGGTCCTGTTCTTGTTGCCTCCGGTGCTGGCCCTAGCGGCCGGCGCCGCGATCAGCGACCTACGGCTCAACCAGGACGAGTTCGTCTTCTGGGATCAGGACGTGACCGCCGCTGGGCTCTTTCTGGGCATACTGATCCACGCGCACATATTCATCGTTCTGTTCCGAAGCCACGGGAACCCAGAGATCCTGAAGCTCCATCCCTGACGCTTCGTTGCAGTGCCCATCGCGCTCTATGTTCTGTTGAATGCATCGACGTGGATTCTCGTCTCAGTCTCCGTTCTGGCGACGTTTTGGGACGTCTACCATTCTGGGATGCAGACCTTCGGCTTCTCACGGATCTATGACCGCAAGGCGGGCAATGATCCGATGACGGGCCGGAACCTCGACTGGGCTCTCAACCAGCTCCTGTACGCGGGCCCCATTTTGGCGGGCGCGACGATGATGGACCACATCGAAGACTTCGAGGAGTACGAAGAAGTCGGATCGGTCTTCTTCACCTCGATTCCTGGCTTCATGAATGCCCACCAGGCGTACCTGAGCTGGCCGATTCTATGTGGGGGAACGCTCTTCATCGGCTACTACGCCCTGGCGCAGTGGCGGCTTCATCAGGCGGGCCAGAAGATTTCGGTTTAGAAGACATTTCTCCTGGTGAGCACAGGCCTGGTGTCTATCTATACTTGGGGATTCAATACCTGGGGCGAAGCGTTCTTCATCATGAATGTGTTTCACGCGGTGCAGTACTTCGGCATCGTGCTCGTCATGTCGATCATGCACTTCTGGTACGACGGCTTCATCTGGTCGGTCCAGAAGAAACAAGTCTAGGGACCTGAGCCCCGCGACCGGTGCTAGGTGTCGGATTCTCGGGGAGACATCCCAGCGGCCAGGTAAATCGCGTCGACCACCTTCATCGTCTTCACGGCTTCGGCCGTAGTCGTGATGAACGGCTTTCCGTCGACGACCGCATCTCGGAAAGCTTCCAGCTGGTAGACATAAGTCGGCTTTTTCGGAAACTTCTCTTTGATCCAAGCGCCGCCGGCCTTGCGCCAGCTCAGACTATGGTGGAACTGTGGAATGAAGGGGTTCGTCACGCGAATCTCACCGCCGTCCAGCTTCACCAGTGCTGCCACCTTGACGAGCTTCGAAGACCAGAGCGAGCAGTTGATTCTGCCCTCGGCACCGCTCGAAAAGCGCAGGTCCGCGGTCATGGCGCGATCGACACCTTCCGAGGCCAGCTTCGCGCGCGCCGACACGACGGCTGGTTCCTCGCCGGCGATCGTTCGCGCCAGATGGATCGCATAGCAACCGGTATCCATCGTCGCTCCGCCTGCCAGGTCCAGACGATAGCGGATGTCCCCGGGGAGCGGCAGCGGGATGCACATCCAGGTTTCGATGAAAGTCGGCCGGCCGAGCTCCCCGGACGCGACGAGGTCGCGCATACGCTGCGCCAAGGGATGATATCGGTAGTGGAACGCCTCCATGACGACGCGGTCGCTCCGCTCCGCGGCCTGATGCACGCGCTCTGCTTCCACCGCGTTCGAGGTGAACGGCTTCTCGCAAAGCACGTGCTTTCCAGCATCGATCGCGCGCAGGGTCCATTCGGCGTGAAGGCTGTTGGGCAGCGGGTTGTAGATAGCGTCGATGTTCGGGTCGGCGAGCAACGCGTCGTAGCTATCGTGGACGGTTCCGATCCCGTGCCGTGCGGCGAACTTTTCTGCCCGTGTACGATCTCGAGCGGCCATGGCCGTAACCCGCACGCCATCGATTCGGCGAGACGGTCGCATCAGAGCCATCGGTGTGATTCGCGCTGCTCCCAAGGTCCCGATCCGGAGATCGGAAGATGTCACTCGAGCTCTCCGTTCTTCGCCTTGTCGATCCACTTCTCCATCATTCGCTGCACGACATCAAGTGCCATGTTCTTGAACGGGCGGAGAAGCAGCGGAACCTTCTGCATCTCGATGACGGCCTGCCCCGGCAGCATGTCGATGGTTGCCGCGACGTTGACCCCTTTGACGTTAAAGGTGACCTCGGCCCTCGTGTCCGTGACCCAAGTCGACTTGGCGTCGTACTTCTCCCACTTCTTCGTGTAGTGCTCCGCGGCTTTGTCCGCGGCCTTCTTGGCCAGCTCTGGGCTGAGATCGTGTTTGATGATGTGCTCCATGGGGCCCCTCGCTGCGTGGAAGGATTGCACGAAACCGCCGGCCGACGCTACGTGATGGGCGAAACCGGCCGCCCTTGCGCGATCCAGGCCGCCAAGGCTGAAGTGTCACCGAGCGGCCTGGTCGCTTCGGGCAGCGACCAGGCCCCGACTCCTTGCTCGGTGCAGAACGCGACCATGTTGGAACGCTTCTGCTCCTGCTCGGCCGTCAGGAGCGCTCGCATTCGCTCGAGCTTGGGACCGAGCGCGGCGAGCCTGTCGGGATAGCGGACCTTCACCCCCGACGAAAAGCCGGTTTCAGGAATGAACGCACGGTTGAAAACCACCTGGGCGAGCTCGAAATCCCGACTCAGAACCTCCGCGGCAACCGACCTTGCAGCCTCGATGCCGATTGCGTCCGCCGAAGAAACCAGCACGAAGCTCGTGCTCGAGGATCGCATCAAGTCCCGGACCTCTTTCGCGCGCTCGGCGAACCCCTCGCGAAGGAAGGCCATCTCGGTCAGAAATTCAGTGAGAGCCGAAACCAGGGAGTCCCCTGCCACGATGCGCAGGAGCCTCTGCGCGATCGCACCACCGCGTAGTTGCGGCGAATCATCCGAGGCCTGCAGAAACCATCGGACGACGCGCTGATCGAGGAAGCTCACCAGGCGCGCCGGAGCGTCCAGGATCTCGATCGAGCTCTGTGCGGGCGGCGTGTCGACAACGACCAAATCGTAGCGTGGGTTGTGCACCGCTTCGTGAACGCGCTCCATCGCCGCGTAGGCGTGGGAGCGCGCGAGCGTGTTGGAGAACGCCTGATAGATGCGATTGTCGAGAACGCGTTGCGCCCTCGTTTCATCGTCGGCGGCCCGTCGGATGATCTCGTCTGCGCTCGATTTGGTCTCGAGCATGGCAGCATGAAGCTCGCCGTCGGTACCTGGCTTGCTCGGCAACGAAACATCGGACGCCTGGTCGCGAAGGGCGCGGATGCCGAGCGCGTCGGCCAGGCGTCGCGCCGGATCCGCAGTGAGCACCAGCACCGACCTTCCGCGTAAGGCTTCGCGAAGCCCAAGCGCCGCGGCAAATGTGGTCTTGCCCACTCCGCCGACGCCGACGCAGAAGGCCAAGCGGCAATCGTCGGAGAGCGCGATCACCAGAGCCCCGTTTCTTCGATCGCTGCCGAAAGTCCAGCGATGATTGCTGCACTACCCTCGTCCTGCGCCTCAAAGGTCATCGTCGGCAGGTCGATGTCTCGACGAAGCCCGCGGAGGCACTTCTCGGCGGTCCGACGACGCTGCACGAGATACTGGGCGAGCGCCAGGTCGGGCGCCCAGGGCTGGGCAGCGCTCGCCCCAGCGAGCTCTTCTTCGACGAGTCGCTGCTCATCCTCGTCGAGCCAGACGCGCGGGACGCGGTTGATGAAGAGGCAGCCCAAATGCAGGTCGTCGCGCTTGCGTAGCTCCGCATGAAGTTGGATCGTTTCGTTCACGGCCAGCGGCTCGGGCACGGTGACGATGTGGATCGCGCAACGTTGCTTGTCGCGGACGAGCTCGGTGGCGCTATCGACCACTTGGCGCAGGGGACCGTCTTTGAGAAACACCTCGAGAACGCTCGGCAGATCGAAGAACATCAGGGCATGCCCGGTAGATTCGAGATCGACAAGGATAGGGCCCCAGCGCGGGTCTGTAGCGAGCTGCGCGACACGATGGAAAGTGACGATCTCGTCTACCCCCGGCGCGGCCATGAACAGTCGGCGCAAGGAGGCATTCTTCGCGACCAAGCTCGCGATCGGGCGTAACTTGAGCCGTGACGTGATGTAATCGATTAGCGCCGGCTCGAATTGAACGCGGCTGGCGAACACGCCCGGCGCAACCTCGGACGGCTCGTAGCTGACCTCCGGCCCGTTAAACAAGTGCGACGCGGAGGTATGAATCCCGAGCTCGACGATCAGCGGACGCTTACCTGCGCGGGCTGCAGCCGTCGCGAGCGCGGCGAGTACGGTCGACTTGCCGACCCCGCCCTTGCCGGTGAAGAACTGGACCTGCCGCGTGAGGGGCTCCCGAGTGGCCGCGTGCACCTGGAACACCTAGCAGGATCGAAACGTGATATCGAGGGACCTGTTAGTCATGAAAGCCTGGATCCAAGCGTCTCGACCGCTCGCGCACATCAACATCGCCGTGCCATTGCTCCTGGGACAAGTGGCTGCCTGGCACGTCAACGGACGCTTCAGCTGGCTGTGGCTCTTGGCTGCGATGCTCTGGGGCGCGTTGGATCACTTGTTCGTAGTGTTCTCCAACGACTTCGCGGACCACGAAGCGGATAGCGGCCGGCGAACGCTGCTTTCGGGTGGCTCAGGCGTGATTCCGGAAGGCAAGTTGACCCCGATGCAGGTGCAACGCGCCGCGCAGGCATCGGCGATGCTCCTTGTGCTCTACTCCTGCGCGCTCGTCTTCGTCGGGCGCAACTTGACGCCGTTCTATGCGCTCGCCGCGCTGCTACTGATGTGGCTCTATAGCTTCAGACCGGTACGTGCGAGCTATCGCGGCGGAGGCGAGCTGCTCCAGGGGGTCGGCGTTGGGATCGGACTCCCTTCGATCGGCTACTACTTGCAGACCGAAGCGGTCTTCGCGCCGGCCTGGCTGATCGGTCCAGCCGCCCTCTTGGGCGTCTGCAGCAATGTTCTGACCGCTCTTCCCGACGTCGAGGACGACGCGCGCGCCCGGAAGAAGACCTGGCCCGTTCGGCACGGCATGCAGTCCGCCCGTCACTTTGCGTCTGCCGGCATCGCTTTTGCTGCCCTTGCCGTGCTGCTTTGGACCCCTTCGGTCTCGGTCCCCGTCAAAGCGGGAGTGTCGATCGCGCCTCTGCTACCCCTCTTGGCAGGCGACCGTGCCACAGAGCCAGTGCGGGCTGCACTCTGGTCGAGCATCGCGCTGAACCTCCTGGTCGCGCTCTGGATGCTGGCAATGCTGCTGCCGCTCTAGCGGCCCAGGCCAAGCGATGCCGCGACGTCTTCTCGGAGCGCATCGAAGTCACGACTGGCATCGGGTCGGGCATCGAGTCGCCACGCTTCTACAGGAACGCAAGCTTTCTCGGCAAGTCTGCGATAGAGGGCAAGCTCTTCCTCGGGCTCGCGCGAGAAGGGAAACGGATTGCGCGAAGTGTCGTCGGCGAGCTTCGGATACCAGTCGTCGTCTTCATTGATCAAGGTCAGAATGTCTCGACCGCGGCTTTCGGTTCGCCGAAGGAAATCGATACCAAAAGGCTCGATACCTCTTCGCGCCTCAGGGCTACGGCGAACCCAACGAGCCCAGTCGAAGCCGTACATGAAGTCGTGCACGTAGCGGAATCGAATCACAGACTGCTGACCATAGAGCGTCATCAGTCCTACTGTCATGCGTGTGACTTCCTCTAGGTAACTCGCGTAGTCGGGGGCTGCTGAGGCGTCGAGGTGGATCGACCCGAGGTAGAAATCAAAGTCCCAGAAAATGTTCTCCGGAAAGCTCCGAAGCTGAGCCTCCGCCACGGCGCAAGCTGCGGCGGCCAGGTGCGGCAGCTGCCGGGAGTCGGCCAAGCTAGAAACGAGCTCAGTCGGTGAGCTTGCGGCTGAGCGACCGGGGTCGAGGCTCAGTGCGCCAAAGCGGCTCCGCTGGATTCTGGCTTCGACCTCCGCCAAGGGGCTAGTCGCTTCGTCTATCGCCTGCGAGCTCATCTCAGTCCCAGCCGCAGCCCCATCAGGACCGCAGCCAGCATCGTACTATGCCAGATCGCACGATGAAGAAAGCGTTTGTACGCGCCCTGCGCTCCGAACGCGTTGGTGACGGCCGCATCACTGACGTTTCGCATGGCCAAGAAGTTCCACAATACGATCGCCACAGCAGGTGCGACGACCCATAATGGCAGCCATTCGGGCCTTGCAATCGACGCGATCAGCCAGACCGCGGCCCCTAGAAATACGCAGGTCTCGCTTAGCCTGCGGGCGCCTGCGTTTCCTATAACCGAGGCAAAGGTGCGCTTGCCGCCAGCACGGTCGCTTTCTTCGTCGGACAAGCCGCTCGCAATGCCGCTCGCGAGGCTGAGGAGAGAAAACCCCAGGACCCAGAGCCATGCGCTCGGCGTGACGGTGCCGGCCTGCAGGTACGCGTTGTAAAGCGGGAGTGCCATTCCGACGCCAAACATCTCCAGGAGCTCGCCTCCGCCTCGGTAGTTCAAACGAAGTGGCGGCAGCGTGTAGGCGACGAAGAGCAACATGCTAACGAGCCCGGCTTCGAATGCCAGCGGTCGTCGAAGAGCAAGCTCTGCGCCCGCGGCAACGAGCAGTGTCGCTCCGCCAAAGAGGACACCGACGAACCCGACCGAGCGCGCATCGAGAATGCCGTCGGGAATGGTCTTCGGGGAGCAACCGTCCGGAAACATCCTACGCTTGATGGCGTCGACCTCGCGATCGCCCCAGTCGTTGAGCAGAACGATGAAGCCGAGCCCCAGCACCGTGAAACCGAGTCCCCATCCCAGGGCTCGCGCATCGAACCCCTCAGACTGACTCGCGCCGATGAGCTGCCCGAAGATCGCTGGCACGAACAGCTTGGGCCAGCTCGCCGGCTTGAGCGCATAGAGCCATCGCCCGAGGCTCGACTCAGGAGTACCGCCGTCTGTGAGTGAAGCCTTCATCGGCCCTTCGGGGAATCCACGGGTTTCGTCGGGCCTGGTAGCTTGCTCTCGATGTATTTTGCCCGGGCTTCCCATTTGGAGCGGGCCATCGCACGCATGTCCTTGACCGAATCCATCTCGTCGACGATTTCGAGCCCGATGAGCGTTTCCAGCACGTCCTCCATCGTGACGACTCCGTCCACGCCGCCGTACTCGTCGACCACCACGGCAATGTGCTCACGGTGGTCGAGGAGCTTTTCGAACAGGGCGGGGAGCGCGACGGTGTCAGGCACGATCAAGGCCTCCCGCGCAAAAGAGTGCAGCGGCAGATCTAGCTCGTCCCGAGCGGCGCGCAGTAGAAGCTGGTCTTTCAAGATGTATCCGGTCACCTGGTCCGGGGTTGCCTTCCAGATAGGGATTCTAGAGAAGATCATGGAGCCACGTTCGGCAATCGCATCCCGCACGCTAGTGTTTTCCTCGAGTGAAAAGACGACCGTGCGGGGCGTCATGATGTCCTTGGTCCGGAGCGAGCCAAAGCGAAACAGATTTCGGAGAATTCGCATCTCCGACTTGTCGAAGACGCCCTGCTCTTCGCCGACGCGAGCCAGCGCCGCGAATTCTTCACGCGAAATTTTCTCGGTCACGCGCCGGCGTCTCATGAAACCCGTAATCGCTTCGGAAAGCCAAACCAAGGGAAGCATGAGCAGAATCAAGGGCGGCAAGAATCCGGCGAGGAAACCTGTCAGGCGGCGCCAGTACATCGCACCGAGCGTCTTAGGGATGATCTCCGAGACAAAGAGAATCAGCAGCGTCAAGACTGCAGAGGTGATGGCCAGCACCTCTGAGCCCCAGATTCGCTGCGCTTCGGCGCCAACCCCGGCTGCACCGACGGTGTGCGCGATGGTGTTGAGGCTCAGGATCGCAGCTAGCGGTCGATCGATGTGCGCCTTGAGCGCTCTCAGCCGGCCGCCGACTTTTGGGCGGTCCTGTTCCAGCTTCGCGAGGTGCGATGGGGTTATGCTGAGAAGCGCGGCCTCGAGGATCGAGCAGAGAAACGACACGCCCAGGGCAACGCCCATGTAGACGAGGAGCAGAGTCATCCGGGGACCTGGTCTCGCCCAGCTCCGGCATCGTCATCGCGCCGAAAGGGGCCGTGGCGTCGGAGCTCGCTGATCTGCTGTTGAACCGAAAAAGCCTCGCGGGGTAGGAAATCGGCAACGGCTTGCTGAAGCACGGGGTGACGAATCCAGTGCGCGCTGTAGATGGGCACTGGCATCAATCCGCGCCTCAGCTTGTGCGTCCCCTGGGCGCCGGCTTCGAAGCGGCGCATTCGATGGCCGATAGCGTGCTCGATCAGACGATAGTAACAGAGCTCGAAATGAAGCATGTCGTGTCTTTGCGTGGCGCCCCAATATCGGCCGTAGAGGTGCCCGCCCTTTGTGAAATTGATTGAAGCAGCGACAATGCGGCCCCCGTCTTTGGCCGTGAGGACCAGCGGGGAGCCATCGAGCCTGGACGGAGCAAGCTCGAAGAATTCGGCACTCAGATAAGGGTGGGAGCCTTTTCGGCCACAGGTTGCGCGATAGAGTCGCTCGAGGGTTCGCCAATCGTCGACGCTGAGCTCGTCTCCACGGTGCTCTTCGATCTGCAGATTGGCCTCCGCGGCGACCCGGCGCTCTTTGCGTAGCTTCTTGCGCATCGATGAGCGGAAGTCCGCCACGAAGTCTTCGAAGCCCCGGTATCCCTGATTCCGCCAGTGAAATTGAAACGAGAGGCGCTTCATTAGGCGGCCGTCCTGAGCAACCCAGGCCTGCTCCTCCGGGCTCAGAAAAAGAAGATGAATGGACGAGGCCCGGGTCGACTCTGCGGTCTGGAAACAGCCGTCGATCAAGTGGCCCACGATCTCGGCTGGGTCTTCGCCGGCTGCAAAGAGGAAGCGCCTCCCCGTCACCGGCGTGACGGGCACCATGGCGACTAGCTTGGGGTAATAGCTGATGCCCAATCGCGAGGCTGCGTCCGCCCAGCCCCAGTCGAAGATGTACTCCCCGTAACTGTGGGTCTTCAGGTAGAGGGGTAAGGCGCCGATGAGTTGCTTGGCTCGCCAAACCGTGACGTGCATCGGGTCCCATCCGGAGCCGCGCCCGACAGACCTGCTTTCTTCGAGCAAGGAAAGAAAAGCGTGCTCGACGAACGGATCGTCTTCTCCGACCAATTGATCCCAGGCGGCCGCGTCTATCGACGCGAGCGACGACGAGATCCGTATGTCAATCGACTCACGCAAGCGCTTGACGGAGTCTGCACGACCAGGGCGGCTAGAGCCAGCCGCGGTAGCGCGTTGGCCCTTGCTTCCCGCGAATACGGTTGATCAGGCTCTTGGCGACAGCGTAACAGCGAAAGAACGCGGCCACTTGCAGGCGCTGGAAACGGCTCAGCGGAGCATCGGAGCAGACCCACTTCGGATCGGACCGTCCGGCGTCGACGAAGTCTACGCGTGCTCTCGTGGTGGATTTCGCCGTGCTGCCCAGAGGCAGCCTCGGACCCAGAACCAGTGCGTCGACCGCATCGCCGTCGTCCGCCAAGGTGCCAGGCACATGACCGTAGTTGAACGGACATGGAATCGGCGAAACGAAATCGAGGTTTCGATCATCGTCCCGTTTGATGAAGCTTCCTCGTGGAACGTCGATGACGATCGTGAGATCCTGGCTGCTCATGCAGGGAGCTCGCAGGCGGTGGCGACGAGCCCCTCTTCGACGACGTAGCGGCCCGTGATCACGTCACCCACTTGGAACTCACCGGCCTCCTGTTGGAACACCGCCCGGAACGAGTCCTCACCGAGCTCGACCTCCACAGCGTGGAAGCCCAGGAACTGACCGCTAATCGGGTACTGGCACTTGTAGACGGCTTCTTTTGCACTGAAGACGATCTTGCCCGTTAGGCCAGGTGCTGAGAGCTCATGCAACCAGTCGCGCTCGCTTGCTGTGCAAACACGTCGCCAAAGCGCCTCCTTCAGGGGTGCCGACGACTCCAGATCGATTCCGATCGAGCGAACGGACTCCGAACGCGCCACCGCGGCCGCGCACCAGCTGTCGGTATGTGAAATGCTGCCAATGAAGCCAGCCGGCCAAATCGGGGCCCTATCTTCGCCGCGCGGGATCGGCGTCGTGGCAGCAACGCCAAGTCGGCCGAGGGCTATCCGACTGCAGACTCGGCCGGCGGTGAACTGCTCGACCCGTGTACGGGCGGCTCCTTGGACCAGCGCTTCCTCAGCCTTCAAGAGCCCACCTTGGACGGTATGCGGATCGACCTCCTCGGTCTCCACATTGGGACCGACCAAGCGTTTGAACAGCGCCTGGCGCATCTATCTGGCGCCGATGGCGCCCGCTACAGCAAGGATTGAGAACGAATTCGCGAGGGCGATGATCGGCGAGAGCGAGTTGAGCACGTCGGACGTGCTGGCGTACCAGGCCTTGGTCACGTAGACGATGTCGCCGGGCGCGAGCTGGACGTCTGTGGCCTTGCCGTCGGTCATTGCCTTGTAGTTGGTGGTGTAGATCTGTGGCTCGCGAAGTGGGCCCCGCACGATGCGAATATCCTTGCGGTCTCCACGGGCGGTGTTGATACCCCCAGCGCGGGCCAACGCCTCGCTCAGCCGAATCCCAGAACGGTATGCAACAGGCTGGGGCTCACCGACGTCGCCCAGCACCATGATTAGGTCTTCGGTGACAGGGGGGCACGTAGAGTTGATCGCCTGGGCGGACTCGAATGTTGTGCCTGGGATCGCCACTTGTAGCTAGGGGTATGCTCACGGGAAGCGTCTCGCCGTCTCGCACGAGCCGGGCGAGATCGAGGTTGCCCACCAGGGTGGGGATGTCTTTGGAAGTGGCCCTCTCTGCACCGCCGGCCTCTGCGAGCAGGTCAGCCAAGCGCATGCCCGGGCTCACTCGAATTCGTCCTGGTTTCGCCACGGCCCCGACTGCAGACGCGGCGTGCCCCTCGAGCTTACTGATGATTAGATTCGCGCGAACGAAGCGATCGTACTGGCGAAGGCCCCTCTCGACGGCTTTCTCCGCGTCTGTGAGCGTACGGCCACCCACCTGAATGTCACCGGCCAGCGGAACGTGGAGCTGGCCGAGAGCATCGACGATCAGGCCCTCGAAGATCTGTGTTTTTGCGGAAACCGTTGTGAGCTGGACCACATCGCCCGGAAGCAACTTGAGTGGCTCGGCGGGATCAGATTCGAGCCCCCGAAGAACCACTTCCTCTGGCGCAGAGAACGCCGGGTCGTCTCTCGGCACCGTGGGCGCCTGGGTGAAGCGGTTCCGCGCGCAGCCCGAGCTGAGCGCAATCATGAGAAGCAGTGCCGTGCATTGGCGCATATCCGTGGTTAACGTGGCTAGTGGCCATCCGCAAGGTTCAAGTGAGAAACTCGGCGGGTATGCCTATACTGTTCCCGAACTCTCGATGACGAGCAAAAATCCCACAGACTGGGGCGGCGCAACAGACGCCGAGCTGGCCCCGATAATGCGTGTCGTCGATTTCGTGCTGATTTACGGTGCGCTTTGGCTACCCACCTACGCACGGGGAGAGGCCTGGGATCAGAAGGCCTGGATCGCGGGGACCATTGCTGCGGTCCTCTTCATGGTGATAGGGCAATCACTCCGGCTCTATCAAAGCGCCCGCGGGATGCGACTCAAGCCACAACTAGTCCGGATCTGGGCTGGCTGGTTCGTTGGAGTCGTCCCGGCTCTTCTATTCCTGCTCTTCATCTCCAAGCGGTCGGAGGAGTACTCCCGCATCACGGTCTCGACCTGGTTCGTCTTGGCTCCATTGCTCGTCGCCGTCTGGCGCACCGCCACCACGCTGGCCCTGCGCGAGCTGAGGACGCACGGCTACAACACGCGGGCCGCAGCGATCATCGGAATGACGGAGCTCGGCGAGAGGCTCGCGCTTCAGATCAAGGCCCAGCCCTCTCTAGGCCTCGAGGTCCACGGTTTCTACGACGACCGTACCGAGGAGCGCTGCCATCCCATTGCGGAGTCGCTCGGGCAGCGTGCTGGAGCATTGAAGGACGCGGTCGACGCCGCAAGGGCTGGCGAGATCGATCTCATCTACATCGCCTTTCCTTTGCGCGCCGAGCCGCGAATCGCCGAGCTCCTGCGGCAGCTTTCGGATACGACGGCTTCGGTGTATCTCGCGGCCGATTTCTTCGCCTTCGACCTTTTGCATGCTCGCTGGTACACCTTGGGCGGCGTGCCGACGGTCAGCCTGCACGAGACTCCATTCTACGGAGTCGATGGCTGGCTCAAACGCCTCGAAGACATCGTGCTCGGCACGCTCATTTTGATCAGCATCTCTATCCCAATGCTGGTCATCGGCATCTGTGTGAAGCTGACGTCGCCGGGCCCAATGCTGTTCCGGCAACGCCGATACGGCCTGAACGGAGAGGTGATTCACGTACTCAAGTTCCGTTCGATGTCGGTTACCGAAGACGGTCCGGAGATCAAACAAGCCACGGCTGGGGATGCCCGCATCACCAAGCTGGGCGCGTTCCTTCGACGCACGAACCTCGACGAGCTCCCGCAGTTCCTAAACGTGCTCGAAGGCACGATGAGCGTCGTTGGTCCAAGGCCGCATGCCGTCGCGCACAACGAGCTCTACCGCAAGAAGATTCAAGGCTATATGCTCAGACACAAGGTCAAGCCGGGCATCACGGGCTGGGCCCAGGTGAACGGCTGGCGGGGCGAGACAGACACGCTGGACAAGATGGAAAAGCGCGTCGAACACGATTTGGACTACATTCGCAACTGGAGTCTGCTGTGGGACTTGCAGATCATCTTCATGACGGTGTTTGGTTCTGGCGCCAAACAGAACGCGTACTGAACGGGGGGACGAATGCCGATCGAAGATGACGCGGACGTGGCTCGAGCCGAGGGTTCGAGCGGCCAGGCGGGCTCAGGCCGTCCGGGGATGCCGGTAGATCCATATCGCCTTCGGCGGGCGCTGACCAAGGGCCGGCGCGTGCTGATCGGCGCGGCAGCCCTCGGGCTTTTGGTCGGCTTCCTCTGGGCGAAGCTGGTGATGTCGAGCGCCTATCAAACGACGGCGGTCCTGAAGTACGAAGGCGAGCTGCGCGTCGCGGGCATGCCGGCGACTCAAGACGCGATCGCTCCTGTCGCCGACGCTCTGAAACGCCAGTCGGTTCTCCGAAAGATCGCCGATGAGACGGGGTTTGACGGAAGCCTGACGACGCTCGAATACGCCATCGACTACGACATCGACCTGATGGCCGCGACGGTACACATCAGTGTGCTTGGCGAAACGGCGCAAGACGCTGCCGACTTCGCTGGCATCGTCACCGACGTGTTCATGGACTACCACAAACAACGACAGGCCAAACGGATCGAGGCCGAAATCGCGCGCACTGCCAAGCGAATCGAGGCCGCCGAATACGAGGTCGACATTGCTCGCCGGAAATACAACGAGTTCCGCGAGGAGCACGGAATCGCCAACCTTCCGACCGAGCAACAGTCCATGGTCCAATCTGCTGCCAAGCTCCGGGCCGACAGCCAACTCGCCATGTCGGAGATCCGCGCGCTCGAGGCCCAGGTGGCCAGTCTGGAGACTCTGCTCGCAAGCACCTCGAAGACCAGCGTCATCGGCGGCGGTACCTCGCCGGAAAGAGCCGCCTACAACCGCCTGCGCGAGGAGCTGGTCAACGCAAGGGCCACACTCTCCCCCGAGCACCCCAGGGTTCAGGCGCTTCAGCAGCAGGTGGAACAACTGGGCAGGGAGTTGCGCTCCGGAGGCGGCACGAGCAGCAGCGGCCTGGTCGGAGCCAACGCGACCTATCTGGCGGTCGACGGACAGCTTCGAGACACGAAATCGCGCTTGGCCGCTCTCAGAGAGCGTCAAAAAGGGCTCTCCGAGATGGCCGATACCGCGCAGAATCGCGTGTCGACGTTCTCCGGCATCGAGGGCGACGCTTCTGCCTTTCTGGCCGAGGTCAAGGTCAACGAGAACCTAGTCAGCGGTCTGCGTCGGACCGAGGCCGCCCTCGAAGACGCACTGCGTGATCCTCCGAGTGGTTTCGTCGTGCTCGATCCCGGGGCAGTGCCCGAGTATCCAGTGCGAAACAAGATGAAGACGGTCGTCGCTCTCGCGCTCCCGATGCTGACCTTCGGCCTGGCCTTGTTCATCGTGTTGCGGCGCGAGTTCGGTGGGCTCCAAGTTCAGACGCCGGCCGAAGTCGCGTTTTGGGGCAAGGGCCCGGTGCTCGCGGCGACGACTTGGCCGGACGACCCACTCGGTTTGGACGAGTTGGTCGCGGGTCTCGACGATTTCGCACCACGCGCCAAAGGGAGTTTGTTGATCCTCGGCGGCTCGCCAAACGAATCACGGCTCGCCGGCGAGCTCGCCGAGCGAATGAACAACGACTGGTTCCTGATCGACACTGGCGCCGTGGCTTCCAGCACCGCGGCGTCTGACCCCGACGAGCGGGCGCCTCTGCAGACACCGCCGCCTTCGGGCCCCTACCCGATCAGCCGGACGAGCAGTCAGTCGGTTGCACTTGCACGTCGGCCGGCGCCCAAGGTGCAGCCCATCCGCTTGGCGACCGCCAAGGAACAGCTTCGGCTGGAGGCATGGGACGGACCGTTCGAGGGCCAAGCGCTTCGACGAGCTGCGCGTTTGGCCGACCGTGTCGTGGTGCTCATCTCATCGGGCGCGATGTCTGCTCCCCGACTCAACGGAATTCAGGATCGACTCGGCCGCCAGCAGGGCATCGGATACATCCTGGTCGGGCTCTCCGAAGAGCTCCGCTCGTTGCCCGACCGAGCCGGTGAAGTCACTGCGTTCTGGCGACCCTGAGCTCAGCCGTACAATCGCACGGTTTCTTTGCTGACCATTTCGATTGCCGCGCTGCGCCCGAGGATTCGGCTCAGGAGCGCGGAGGCAAACCGATTGCGCCGGCCCGAGACGCCGCTCGGACGCCGACCGAGATCTTCGAGAGCCTGCTCGGTCACCTCATCGGGGCGCATGGGTCGCGCCAGGCCCTTCGAAGGGATCTCGTCCGTGATGGATTCGTAGTTTGGCGTGAGAGTGGCCCCGGCAATGCAGGCCAGCACATCGACGCCATGCTGGCGGAGCTCGTACCAGAGCCCCTCGGCGAGAATCGTGTCGTAAGCCTTGGTGGCCGCGTAGTTGGCCACCATGGCCGTGCCCTGATAGCCGCTCATCGAGGACATGAGAATGATCCCGCCCTTCCCGCGCTTCGCCAGGCGGCGCCCGAAGTAGTGCGACAAACGCAAGGGTCCGTGGACGTTGACTGCCACAGCCTTGAGGTGCTCTCCGACCTCGATATCGATGAAGGCGCCGATGGGTGAATACGCGGCGTTGTAGATCAAAAGGCCGACGTCCAGCCCCTCCGTCGCCGAGCTCAAATCCTCAACCGCCTCGGGCGAGCCCAGATCGAGAGCTTGCACTCGAACCTCGACACCGTGCTGAGCGCGAAGCTCCGCCGCAAGGATTTCGAGCGGCGCCGATCGGCGGGCGATCAGGACCAAGTTCATCCCGCGCGCGGCGAGCTTCTGTGAGAATGACGCGCCGATCCCCTCGGAGGCGCCAGCAACGACCGCCCAAGGTCCGTAGCGCTCGACGAAGCCGGCCACTCAGACGGTCTCGGTGAAAGGCGTCTCGGTGCTGTACATGCGCTTGATGACGTACAGGGGAGCGAGGAACCAGGGTGCGTTCAGCGCGAGCACCAGGAGCGGAGCGGGCGTCGGGTGCGGCCCCATGAATTCCTCGCCGAGAATGATCGTCACGTTCGTCAGCATGACCGAAGCCCAGATGATGCTCGGGATGCGAATCCAGTTCTTGCCCTTGGTCCAGGCATAGATCGCGAACACGTAGAATGGACCGAAAAAGAGCGAGTCGATCCAAATCGTCATGCGCCACCAAACCGGACGGGCGATGAGAACGGGATCGAAGTTCTTGCCGTACCAGTGGATGATGTCGACCCAGAACGCAGGGGGCCACAAAGGGTACTCCCAGTCACCGCTGATGTCGGGCAGGACGATCTGTTCGACGTCGACGATGTAGGTGATGAGCAGGATGTTGATCCAGAAGTAGACCAAAATGACGATGTCGCCCTTGCGGCGAGACAGCGGAATGATGCGTTCCATGAAAACCCTCGTTTGGCGAAACTCCGGGGAGGGTACTCAGGGCGCGCGAAAAATCTACCGCTAATCTACCGGCCGCAGATCGCTTTGCGGCAGAAAGCCCCGACCGACCATGAAGCGCGCCATTTCGGTGAGATACTCACCGCGGTCCATGTGAATGATGTGACTTCCGGGGAACCAATGGATGCGGCATCGCTTCCAATGGTCCCAGAGAATCCTGGAGTGCTTCGGAGGAGCGAGTCGATCTCCGACACCCGCGACGATCATCAGCCGTTCGGAGGGGAGCACCGGCGGATAGGTGAGCGGACAGCTCGCAGCAACCAGTCGCCTCGCTTCTGAAAGCTCCATCCCCATCGTCGCAAGTGCGCCACGGAGCAGTACGCCGATGGGCTGCCATTCGAGGACTAGGTCCGCCAGGCTCACCACCGGCACGTTCGGAATCGCGAATGCCAGCCGGTCTTCGACGCTTGCGAGCATGGCAGTCGTGAAGCCTCCGAGGCTCAGTCCGGTCACGCCGATTTGCTCGGCTCCGCGCTCGCGTTGCAGCCAGTCGAAGAGAATCCGGAAGTCGAACACCGATTGCGCAACCGCTTCGTTCAGTCGCGACGGACCGCCGGCGAAGTACCCGTGCCCGGAGAACGGAGAGAACCGTGTTTGTCTCGGACCATGGAAGGGCAAGGTGAACAGCACGATGTTGCAACCCATTCGATAGAACCAGGGCAGCGCGAAGAACCATTCGTTGATTAGGTACCAATCGGCAGTGAAGCCGTGAATCGCGACGATCGTCGGCCGGGGCTCGTCACCTCGATGGCGAAGCATGCGCGCGTGCGCGACACGGTTGGCGCTGTGACGCAAGTACGGCCGGTGCTGATGCGGGTTGACCGGTTGGAACGGGCTATCGAAGCTCAGCGCCTCGCAGGTTCCGTCTTCGGGCTCGAAGCGCGGCAGCCAGCGTCCTTTCTGCGCGCGAACACGGACACCCGAAGGCGGTTTCGCGAAGAACTGTGTCGGGTCTGCTGACTTCGCGATCCCGGCGTAGAACTCCGAATCGCGGACCGCCTTACGGAGCTCGATCGGGTTGTAGCCTAGTGGAAGCGCCATGCTCGAAACCATGGATGCGCCGGCGGTGCGCAAGACGGTATCGAAGCTCGCCGCGGCACCCACGCGCAGTCGGTCAGCGAGGGCGAGATTGAAGCCTTCGGGGCGGCGCGCGAAATCTCGGTCGAGCTCCTCCCACCAATGCCCCTTGCTGAGCAGTGACGGCGCGCGCGAGCAGGATTCGTGCGCGATCCGGGACACTACGGAGGATTCGTCCACCCCTTCAGCATACCGGATCACGATCACGATGCCTCATTTTGGCCTCAGCAGCCGGGCTCGACCTCGAACGGCAGCGCGCCAACCAGGGTTCCGTCTTTGCTGCGGATCTCTACTCGCCAGAGCCCCGGCTTCGTCGCGTGCCGTGTGTATGCCCAGGTTCGCCAGCGCGGCGCTGCCGCTGGAATGCGAAGCTCGATGCCTCCACTCACCTGCCCCTCCGGGCCGACAAAGTGAACCAGCACGCTTCTGTCCTCTTCGGAGGTGTTGCTGATCTCGACGAAGGCGTAGACCCTCTCGTCGTGGTGCCCGAAAACCGAGGTCGCTGCGACCGGCTCCCGGCGCTCTATCTCGGGCGCGGTGATGAGGCGCTGGATGCTCAGCCCGTCGAAGGTCCCGAGCTCGGGCTCGAAGGCCCGCGGCTCTTGTGGGGGAAGCTGTTCGGCCGAGGGCGCCTCGACGAGGTCGGCGACGGGCGGATCGGGCTTCTTGTCTTCGATGGGCGTGGGTAGTGCGGCCGGTACCGTCGACGTCAGCAAGGCCGGCGCCGGCTTGGCCCGATCGATGGCCTTGGACTTGTCCGGCTTGGCTTCGGTGCAAGCCCCCGCGACCAGCAGGGCGAGGATGACGGGAATGGTGATTTTGTATTCGATGTTCATGGGACCTCCTGGCCCGAGACAGAGCACGCTCCGTGCCAATCGAAATTGCATGGTTTTTTGGTCGGCTGGGGCTCGACCGCCGTGTCAGCCGGGACGCGGTCGTGTGTCAGCGGCCACGCAACATGTCTCCGCTATGGCCCGGAGGGTTGCGGAAAGGCACGAAAGCATCTGCGCCCTGCACCTGTTGGAAATGCTCGATGGCCCAGTAGACGGAGGGAAAGGCCAGCTCCTTCGCTGGCAAATCGTCGAAGTGGAAGAGCCCTACCGCTTCGCTCTCGATCCCGGCCGCGACATCCGGCGAGACCAAGCGCGCACGATAGAAAAGTTGGAGCTGGCTGATGTGGCGCAGGCTGTACACCGCGAGGAGGTCGATGATTTCGAGCTCCGCACAGGCTTCTTCACATGCCTCGCGCGCCGCGCCTTCTTCGGGGCTCTCGCCAAGCTCCATGAAACCGGCGGGCAAAGTCCAGTAGCCGAGGCGCGGCTCGATCGCACGTTTGCACATCAGCAACTTGTGTTCCCAAGTCGCGACTACGCCGACCACAACCTTGGGGTTCTCGTAGGCAACATACTCGCAGTCGGGGCAAACCAGTCGCTGACGGTTGTCTCCGACGGGGACCTTGTGAATTCGTGGACCTTTGTCTCGGTTCGTCATGAGTCGATCGCGCCTGCAGATTCGTAACACGGTGCTCGCAGTGCTGCTATGGCGCGCAGCGACAGGCGCTCTAGACTCGCCCGATGGATTCGCGACCCAGGCTCGACCGACCACAGCTCCTCGGCGTGTTTCGTCAGCTGAAACACGGGGTCAGCCTCGTCTGGACGACCAGCCGAGGCTTGAGCTTCGCGCTCGGGTTCCTCAGCTTGGTCGCCGGCGTCATCCCCGCAGCGGCGGCCTGGGTGGGTAAGCTCATCGTGGATGCTGTGGTTCGTGCCGCCGAAACGGGTGCGACTGAAGATCAGCGCGCGGCGCTGACCTGGGTCCTCGTGGAGCTCGGACTGGTGGCGGTTCTTGCTGGCGCCCAGAAGGGGCTCAGCACTTGCCAGCAGCTCCTTCGTGCCCTGCTCGGACAGAGGGTCAACGAGATGATTCTCGAAAAGGCGCTCACGCTCGACTTGGCCGCCTTTGAGGACTCCGAGCTCTACGATCGAATGACGCGGGCGCGGCGCGAAGCATCGCAGCGACCACTGAGCCTGGTGATGCGGAGCTTCCAGCTCGCGCAGCATTCGTTCTCCTTGATCGCTTACGGCGGGCTTCTGCTGCAACTCTCGGTCTGGACGCTGGCGGTCCTCGTCGTCGCAGCCATCCCTTCGTTCTTCGTCGAAACCCGGTTCTCGGCCGACGCATTCCGGCTCTTCACATGGCGCGCCCCCGAAACGCGAAAACAGAACTACCTGGAGGTCCTGCTCGCCCGGGAAGATTTCGCCAAAGAAGTGAAGCTCTTCGACCTCGGCCCGGTGTTTCTGGATCGGTATCGCGAGATCTTTCGCGAGCTCTACGTAGAGGATCGGGCGCTCACACTCCGTCGGGGCACCTGGAGCTTCGTGCTCGGGCTTCTGAGCACGATGGCCTTCTATGGCGCGTACGCCTGGATTGCCCTCGAGACGATCGCGAAACGAATCACGCTCGGTGACATGACCATGTACCTTCTGGTGTTCAAGCAGGGACAGTCCGCCCTGGCCTCGATCCTCGCGTCGATCGGCGGGATGTATGAAGACAGTCTCTACCTCTCCAACCTCTACGAGTACCTGGAGTACGAGGCGCCGGACGAAGGCGGAACGGCGATCGTGGGCCCCAAGCCCGGAGATGGCATTCGATTCGAGGAGGTCAGCTTCACCTACCCCGGCGCAGGGACAGCTGCCCTTCGAGCCGTCAATCTGCACCTGCACCCAGGTCGAAAGCTCGCCTTGGTGGGCGAGAACGGCGCCGGAAAAACCACGCTGATCAAGCTCCTCACCCGGCTCTACCGGCCGACCGAGGGCCGGATCACCCTCGATGGGCTCGAGCTCAACGAATGGAGTCTCGATGTCCTGCGGCAGAGGATAGGCGTGATCTTCCAGGACTTCGTGCGCTACCAACTCGTCGCTGGCGAGAACGTTGGGGTCGGAGACGTTCGAGGCTTCAGCGACCCGGAGCGATGGCGGACCGCTGCCGAGAAGGGCATGGCGCACGAGTTCATCGAGCGGCTGCCTTCAGGCTACGAAACCCAGCTCGGACGCTGGTTCGAAGACGGGCACGAGCTCTCGCTCGGCCAATGGCAGAAGATCGCGCTCTCGCGCGCGTTCATGCGCGACGAGGCGGACATTCTGGTCCTCGACGAACCGACAGCTTCGATGGATGCGGAAGCCGAGGCGACGGTGTTCGAGCGTTTCGGTCGTCTCGCCGAGGACAAGATGGTCATCTTGATCTCGCATCGATTCTCGACGGTCCGCATGGCGGACGAGATTGTCGTACTCGAACGCGGTCAGGTGACCGAGCGAGGCACGCACGAATCCTTGATGAGAGAAGATGGTCAATACGCCCATCTGTTCACGCTTCAGGCGGCGGGTTACCGCTAGCGAGCCGGAGCGGCGCTACGAGTAGAAGCTGCGGCCCTCGGCGGCCATGTCTCGGAGCATCTGCGGCGGTTCGAAACGCTCGCCGTAGCGGGCGCTGAGCTGGTCGGTGTCGCGAACGAACTCTGCGAGGCCGTAATTGTCGATGTAGGTGAACGGTCCGCCAGTGAAGGCCGGAAAACCCACCGCCATGATGACTCCCACGTCGCCGTCACGGATGTCGGTGATGACTCCCTGCTCCAGACAACGGGCAGCCTCTAGGCACTGCACAAAGAGGTAGCGCTGCCGCACCGTCTCTGCGCTCGGCTGCTCATCGGCTGTTTCGATCCAAGAGCTCATCGCGGTACCGAGCTGGGGCCATAGGTTCTTGCCCCCTTCGTGATAGTCGTAGAAACCGCCGGGCTCGCGTGGCGTTCCGTCGTCTTTCGGTGGCGGATGTGCGCCCCATCGGTCGTGGTCCTCAATCAGCGACGCGATGATGGCCTGCGCCGGCGATGGCTCCCATTTCGTCCCCGCGGCGGCTGCGTCCTTTTCGGCCTGCTTGGCGACCTTGTACATCGTCCCGAGACCCACCATGTCCGAAATGCCGAGCGGAGGCATCGGCATGCCCGCCGCCTTGGCCGCGTTTTCGATCAAGGCAGGCTTCACACCCTCGACCAGAAGGTGATTGCCCTCCGAGATGAAGGTGCCGAAGACACGGCTCGTGTAGAAACCAGGGCTATCGTTGACCACGATGCCCGCCTTTTTGATCTTGAGAATGTAGTCCCAGGCCTTCGCCAGCGTTTCCTGCGAGGTTTCTTTGCCTACGACGATCTCGACCATCTGCATCCGCTCGACGGGCGAGAAGAAGTGAAGGCCGATGAAGCTCTGCGGGCGACTCGACGCCTTGGCGAGGTCCGTGATGGGGAGCCCGGAGGTGTTCGATGCAAAGATCGCCTCGTCGTCAAGCTGCTCGTCGGTGGCCTTGGTCACCCTGGCCTTGATGTCGCGGTCCTCGAAGACAGCCTCTACGACGACGTCGCAGCCTTTGAAGTCCGCGTAGTCGGCGCTCGGATGAATCCGGCTGAGGATCCCCTCCACACGATCGGGAGTGGTGCGCCCCTTGTTGAGGCGGCGGTCGAGGGTCTTCGCGACTTTCTCTTTGCCGCGTTCCGCGCTCGCCGCGTCGCGGTCCAACAAGACGACGTCGATCCCAACCTTCGCGGAAACATGAGCAATGCCCTGCCCCATCAGGCCAGCGCCGATGATGCCGACCTTCTTGACGTCGAAGCGGGGCACATCCTTGGGCCTGCGCGCACCTTTCTGACACTCCTGGAGGCTGAAAAAGAGCGTCCGCAACATGCTGCGCGCGGTCGGGTCTTGAAGGACGCCAATGAACTGCCGCGTCTCCACCTTGCCAGCGCGGTCCATCGGCAGTCCGAGTCCATCATAGACCGCCTGTAGAATCGCCTGCTGCGAAGGCATGTTTCCGAACGTAGCAGCGTGGGTCATCGCATTGGAGCCCATGAGCGTCTGAGCGAAGGTCACCGACTCGGGGCCGCCGCCGGGCACCTTGAAGCGCTTCTTGTCCCAGGGCTGGGTCGCGTTGCCGTCGTCCAGGATCCACTTCTTCGCAGCGGGGATCAAATCCGCAGGCTCCACGAGCTCATCAACGAGGCCTTGTTCGAGCGCCTTGTCCGGCCCGAGCTGCTTGCCCTGCATGATGAGCCCAAGCGCACCTTGCAGACCGATCAAGCGTGGAAGCCGCTGCGTGCCGCCAGCGCCCGGCATCAGACCGAGCCCCGCCTCTGGCAAGCCAACCTGCGCGTGCCTCTGATTCACGAGAATTCGGCGATGGCAGGCGAGCGCAATCTCATAGCCGCCGCCGAGGGTCACCCCATTGAGCGCTGCAACGACCGGCTTGCCGCAGGTCTCCATCCGCCGGAGTTGATCGAGCACCGCTCCGCTGCGCTTCAAGAGGTCGGCCGCGTCGATCGGCCCCGAGCCGAGCGATTCGATTTGCTGAAGATCTCCGCCCGCAACGAACACGCCCTGCTTGCCGGACGTTAGAATGATGCCCTTCACCTCGTCGTCGGCCACAGCCTTTTCGACAGCTGCGCTAAGCTCCGCAAGGGCGTCCCCGCTAAGCACGTTCATCGGACGATCCTCGTCGTCCCAGGTCAGGATCGCTACGCCGTCTTCCACTCGATAATCGATAATCGCCATTGTCCTAAACCCGCTCGATGATGGTTGAAGTGCCCATGCCCGCGCCCACACACAGGGTGATCAATGCCGTGCTGAGGTCGCGGCGCTCGAGCTCGTCCAGCATGGTTCCGAGGAGCATCGCTCCGGTGGCGCCCAGCGGATGCCCGAACGCAATCGCGCCTCCATTCACGTTCGTGATCGAACGATCGATACCCATCTCTTCCATGAAGAGAAGGCAGACGGACGAAAACGCTTCGTTGATCTCCCAAAGGTCGATGTCCGAGGCTTTCATTCCGGCTTTTGTGAGCGCTTTGCGCGACGCGGGCATCGGACCGGTGAGCATGATGCACGGCTCGCTGCCCACTGTTGCCGATTTCAAGACTCGCGCTCGGGGCTCGAGCCCGAGTCGCTCGCCCGCTTCCTTGCTGCCGAGCAGGACCGCCGCAGCGCCGTCGACGATGCCCGAGGAGTTGCCTGCATGGTGCACATGCTTGATCTGCTCGACATCCGGATGCTTCTGAATCGCAACCGCATCGAAGCCAAAGTTGCGGCCCATCATCTCGAAGCTCGGCTTGAGCTTCGCAAGATCCTCGAGCGTGGTGCCGGGGCGCATGTGCTCGTCGCGGTCGAGCATGGTGACGCCAATGCTGTCTTTGACGGGAACGATGGACTTCGCGAAATGACCAGCTTCCCACGCGTCAGCGCCTCGACGCTGGCTCTCCACCGCAAAGGCGTCGACGTCTTCGCGGCTGTAGCCGTATTTCGTCGCGATCAGATCGGCGCCGATGCCCTGAGGGACGAACGAGGTTCCCCATGCAAGCTCAGGGTCGGTCGACCAGGCGCCTCCCGCTGCGCCCATCGAAATCCGGCTCATGCTCTCCATCCCGCCACCGATGATCAGGTCGACGTCGCCGGCTTTCACCTTCGCCGCCGCGATGTTCACCGCTTCGAGGCCGGACGAACAGAAACGATTGAGTTGAACGCCGGGGACACTGTCGTCGTATCCCGAAATCAGCGCCGCCATGCGGCCGACGTTGGCGCCTTGCTCCCCGACCGGTTCGACGCAGCCCAAGATCACGTCTTCGATCTCTTTGCTGTCGAACTTGCCTCGCTCCGGCAGCGCCTGAAGCACGGTCTTAGCCATGCGAAGCGGCGGTGCGTCCGCCAGGGCGCCGTCTTTCTTTCGTCCTTTGCCGCGCGGGGTTCGCACTGCATCGTAGATGAAGCAATCCGTCATCGAGTTTCCTTTCGGGTGTTCCGAGCGCGAGGCTTCGGACGCCTAGCCCAGCCGGGCGGGCCAAAACTGAAACGTGTTCTAGTTTGAGCAGGGCCGGAGCGCAAACAGGCGGGAATTCACTGCCCCACGGCCCAGAAAAAGTCGGCCGAACGCTCCTCGGGCGGCAACTTGAGCTCGGCCTTGAGCTCCTTCTCGGTCACTGGCAGGACCACGGCATAGGGAGCGGCGCCACGCTTGGCCGCCCGTTCGGGGACCCCGAGGCCGCGTTTCACATGCACCCGGCCCGCCAAAACGATCATTTTGGCAGGCCCCCCATCACGCCCAAGCGTCTCGGCCACGCGCGACCCCATGGTCTCGTCCCAAACGACCTGCGCCTGGTAGTAGCGATCGATGCCGTCCCCGACCGCGTGCTCCCCGACGTCGAACTCCGCGTCGAAGAGCGCGCGATGCGCCTCGTCGTCGAGGTCTAGCTCCGGTAAGTCCGAAGCCAGCTCCGGAGACAGGCGATCGATTCCGTCTTTCGCAACGGCGTACGCAAGCTCTTTGGAGGCGTTGAGCGCGACGACCTCGATGCCTCGGTTGCGCGCGTACTCGAGGAGCGGACGATACATGCTGAAGTCGAAGCCCCATCGCTTGTCGTACTCGGTGTCGCGACGCAGCACAGCCTCGTCGATTCGCCCTGCGCTCCATTCGTCTAGCGGCTCCTGGAACGGAACCTGAAACATCTCCATTCCGACCGCGATGGATGACTCGTCCTGGTGTAGTTGGCGGAGAATCGCGTACTGCGCGGCGTGATCGACAGCCTGATCATGGCGTTCGCCGACGTACACGACCGCCTTCGTGCGAAGCGCAGCGAAAAACGCCTCGGCCTCGATCGACTTTCCGGTCGCCGCATCGACCAGGGAGAGCGGCGCCGATTGGCTGCGAACCACGGACTCTGCGGTCTGCGGATCTGGCTTCATCGCCCCGGCACAGCCGACACAAGACAATAGGACGAGTACGGCGAGCCTCATGAGTCCGACGGAAGGAACAGTGCCTTGCGGTAGTACTTGAGCTCCTCAATCGACTCCATCAGGTCATCCATTGCACGGTGACTACCCTTCTTGTTCGGGCGTCCGGCGTATTGCTTCGGATGCCAGCGCCGCGCGAGCTCTTTGATCGTCGAAACGTCGACATTGCGGTAGTGGAGCCAGTCTTCGACCTCGGGAAGGTAGCGGGCGACGAAGCGTCGATCCTGATGAATCGAATTGCCGGCGAGTGGAGCTTTGTTCTTCGTCGTATGCTCGGAGAAGAACCCGAGAAGCGCAGCGGAGGCCTGTGCCTCGTCGACGGTCGACTCGCGAACACGCTTAGTGAGTCCCGACTGCCCGTGGTGAGTCGTGTTCCACTCGTCCATCGCGGCAAGGACCTCGTCCGACTGATGCAGGACTAGATTGGGCCCTTCAGCGACGACGTTGAGCTGTGCATCGGTGACCAGGACCGCAATCTCCAAGATGCGATCGGTCTCGGGATTGAGCCCGGACATCTCCATATCCATCCAAACGATAGCCGACATCTGACGCGCCCCGTTTCTTAGCATGAGCTTGGCCGCATTGCTTTGATCAAGGTGCTTCGGTATTGAACTCGCCACGATCTCGCGTATACACTGGCGTCCGATCGAGGACTGCCCTAGGAACCGACGGTGCAACCAGACGAGCGAAAGCTAAGCCAGCTCCGCCAACTCGAGGCTGAGAGCATCCAAATCATCCGCGAAGCGGCGGCTGAATTCGACAATCCGGTCATGATGTATTCGGTCGGGAAAGACTCCTCGGTCATGCTTCGCCTGGCCGAGAAGGCGTTCGCGCCCGGGCCCCTTCCCTTTCCGCTGCTCCACATCGATACGACCTGGAAGTTCCAGGACATGTATCGATACCGCGACAAGATTGAGGCCACCGTCAAGGCCGAGCTCATCAAGTACACGAACCCCGAAGGCGTCGCGATGGGGATCAATCCCTTCGATTTCGGGAGCAAGAAGTACACAGACGTGATGAAGACCGAAGCGCTGAAACAGGCGCTCTCGAAGTACGAGTTCGACTGCGCGTTTGGCGGGGCGCGGCGCGATGAAGAGAAGTCGCGAGCCAAGGAGCGCATCTTCTCGTTCCGAGACAGCCACCATCAGTGGGACCCGAAGAACCAGCGCCCCGAGCTCTGGAACATTTTCAACGCGAAAATCAAGAAGGGCGAGAACGTCCGGGTCTTCCCTCTGAGCAACTGGACCGAGCTCGATGTTTGGCTTTACGTCTGGCTCGAGGGCATCCCGGTCGTGCCACTGTACTTCGCGAAGGAGCGGCCGGTGGTCGAGCGCTCGGGCACTTGGATTCTGGTCGATGACGACCGCATGCGGCTCGAACCCGGAGAAGAGCCGCAGATGAAGAAGGTGCGATTTCGGACGCTCGGTTGCTACCCGCTCAGCGGCGCGGTCGAATCGGAGTCGGATACGGTGCCCAAAGTCATCCAGGAAATGCTCCTGAACCGCTTCTCCGAGAGGCAGGGGCGGCTCATCGACTTCGATGAAGAAGGGTCGATGGAAGTCAAAAAGCGCGAGGGCTACTTCTAGGCCCGGCGCAGGGCTTTTCTAGGGAACGTCATGACGGACGAAAAAGACCTGATTCGCGATGATATCGAGGCCTATCTCGAGAAGTATCGAAAAAAGGAACTGCTCCGGTTTGTGTCGGTCGGCTCGGTCGACGACGGCAAGTCGACGCTGATCGGCCGCATTCTCTACGACACCGGCATGGTGTTCGAGGACCAGATGGCCGCGGTTCGCGCCGCGTCACAGACCGATGAGCCGGACCTCGCGCTTCTGACCGACGGCCTAAAAGCCGAACGCGAGCAGGGCATCACCATCGATGTCGCCTACCGGTACTTCTCGACCGACAAGCGGAAGTTCATCATCGCCGACACGCCCGGACACATTCAGTACACGCGCAACATGGTCACTGGCGCGTCGACTGCCGACGTCGCCCTAATCTTGATCGATGCCCGACACGGAGTGCTTCAGCAGTCGCGTCGCCATGCATACATCGCCTCCTTGCTCGGTATTCCCCATCTGGCTGTCTGCGTGAACAAGATGGACCTCAAGGACTACTCAGAAGAGGTCTACGAGGCGATCAGCGCCGACTTCATGGAATTCGGCAAGACTCTTCGATTCAAGGACATTCAGTTCTTCCCGGTGAGCGCGCTGGTTGGTGACAACGTGGTTACCGACAGCGAGAACACCCCTTGGTACGAGGGGCCTAACGTCCTCGGCTATCTCGAGACGGTTCCGGTCTTTGCAGACCGAAACTTCACCGATTTCCGCTACCCGGTACAGTACGTCATTCGGCCCGATCTGAACTATCGCGGCTTTGCTGCCGAGGTCGCTTCGGGCGTCATCGCCAAGGGCGACCCTATCGTGGCTCTTCCCTCGGGCAAGGCATCGAAAGTGAAAGCCATCGACACCTATGATGGCGAGCTGGACGAGGCCTTCGCCGCCCAGTCGGTGACGATTCGACTCGAAGACGAGATCGACATCAGCCGGGGCGACATGATCGTCAAGCCGGACAATCTACCGCGAGTCACGCGTCGCTTCGATGCGCATCTGGTCTGGATGCACGAGCGGCCACTCGACACGGAGAAGGCGTATCTGGTCAAGCACACCAGCCAGACGGTTCGCGCTCAGATCGACAAGATCTACTGCGAAATCGACATGGATACGCTCGAAGAGAAGCCGACCGACGGCATCGCGCTCAACGACATTGCGAAGGTGCGGCTGAGCTGCCACCGCGCGCTCTACGTGGACGACTACCAGCGCAACCGCGAGACGGGAGCGTTCATCGTCATCGACTCGCTGACCAACAACACGGTCGCAGCGGGTATGATCACGCTCGAGGGTGCCGATCAGGACATCGGCGAGGTCATGAAGGAGTTGCACGCCGAGTCGGCGATGGAGCCCAAGACCTTCGTCAGCAACAACGAGCGCATGGAGCGCTTCGGTCAGCGAGGCGCGACGGTTTGGCTGCAGGGGCTTCCGGGATCCGGTCGCTGGACACTGGCCTACGCGCTCGAGCGAAGGCTCTTCGATGATGGCCGCACCGCCACGGTGGTCAGCCCGGTCGGCGAGGATCTGCGTTCGATGATCTCGGCCGCAAAGGCGGTGACCGACGCAGGTCTGATCAACATTTGCGCGTTCCCGAGCCCAACGCGCACCGACCGAGACAAGCTCAAGGCGCGCATCGGCGAAGATCGTGTCATCCAGGTCTACGTCAACACCGACGAAGCCCTTTGCCGCGAACGCCGGCCCGACGCCGACTTCTCGAAGTTCGAGGCTCCGGAGGACCCGGACATCACCGTCGCGCTCAACGAAATGAGAATCGACAAGGCCGTCGAGATCATCATGGCGGCGCTCAAAGAGCGCGGACAGTTCGAAGACTAAGCGCTCGTGTTTCTCGAGCTATTGAGCGTCGTCGCTCCGGTCTTCATCGTGGCGGCCGTGGGCCTTGCCTGGGCCCGGTCCGGCACGCACTTCGATGAGGTTTCGATCTCGCGGCTCGTCTTGAACGTCGGCGTTCCCTGCCTTCTCTTTCGGAGCCTGACAAAGCTCGAAGTCCCTCCCTGGGAGCTGGCTTCGATGGCCGGGCTCACCGTGGCGGTCATGAGCTTGTTCGCGATCGGCGGCATCGCCGTGCTCAAAGCGATGAAGCTGCCCAGCCACACCTTTCTCGGCCCATTGCTGTTTAGCAACTCCGGGAACATTGGCGTGCCGATCTGCCTCTTCGCCTTCGGCGAACCGGGCTTGGCGCTCGCAATGACTTACTTCGCCGTCTCCGCCACCTTTCACGTCTCGCTCGGAAGCCCGCTCTTCGCCGGGACGTTCTCATTGCGGCCGCTCCTTCGCTCGCCGCTGACATGGGCGGTCCTCATCACCGTCGCGGTGGTCGCTTTGGGCATCCCCGTGCCTACGTGGATCGCGCGAACGACGGAGCTCCTGGGCGACATTGCAATCCCTTTGATGCTCTTGACCCTCGGGGTCTCTCTTTCGAAGATGCACCCTGATTCGCTCGGCCGCTCGGTGACGCTCGCGCTCGTGCGCTTCGGACTCGGAGTGTCGGCGGGCTTGCTGGTGACGACCGTGCTCGGCGTCGAGGGGCTGACCCGCAAGGTGCTGATCCTCCAGGCGGCTATGCCGGTAGGCGTTCTCAACTACTTGTTCGCACACCGCTACGGTAGAAGCCCCGAACAGGTCGCAAGCCTCGTCCTGGTGAGCACCCTTCTCTCGGTGCTCACGATTCCCGCCCTGCTCGCCTGGCTATAGTCGAGGCAGCGGCAAGGCAGGAGGATACCTAGCTAGAACTGGTCCAGGGGCATTTCGCACTCGTCTCGAAGGCGGCAATCTCCGCACTCCGCTCCTCGCCAGATGCGGTCGTAGCGCTCTTGAACGTAGTCGATGGTCTGCTCGTCCGAGGTGAAGATTCCCATCTCGAAGTTGCGCCGGCCTTCGCCCTTGGCGCCGAGGCCAGCGCCGGTCCAATTCGCGCTGCCGAGGTAGACGAGACGCGCGTCGATCACGACGGTCTTGAGATGAACTCTCGGGCACAAGCGCATCTCCAAACCGCCTTTGACGAGCCCCGGTTGCCCATCGAAGCTCTTCCGAAACGGACGAGAAGGCATCGACGCGTGAAGAATCCGGAGCTCGACCCCGCGCTCCGCAAGCTCGGCGAACACCTCGAGAACCGAATGATAGTTCCCGCGCCGGCCACGCCGACGCCCCGGAACCACACGAGGATCCTCAACCAGCAGCTCCTTGAGGTTCGCGGTCGCGATCCAGACACTCCGCTCCGCCTCGAGGACAGCCTGAATGACCTGCTCGTAGTGCTCCCGGTCGGAGAGAAGCTGCAGGGGAACGGCGCGACGCATCCGGCCAGCGTACGATAGCTGCGGCCGCACGCGGAGAAAGTGGCGGGACGCGGAGACGGGTTTTAGGGGGGGAGTCGACTTGCGGCTTGTGCTGCCGCGGGTGTTTGGGGGGCGGAGTCGACGTCGCAAGTGACAATCGGCAAGTCAGCAACCACCTCCGATTGGCGCGCGCGCCGAGGCGAGGCTTGCGTGGTCTAACGCCTCAAGTGCTTCCGACCACATTTGCAAGCCGAGCCGTTCGATGGAGCCTCGCGTCGCGCCTTTTTTCCGCGCCCCGGTCTCAGTCCATTTCGCGGTATTGCTCTTCCTCGGGATTCTCGTCTGCGTCTAGAAAGGCCAAATCTCTCTGGCTGTAGATCCGCCCTAAGCCGCGGCGGATTGGGACCAGTAGCGCGATACAGAGCGGAAAGAGGACGCCGAGGGACGACTCCTTTACGAACCAGAGTACCGACAGGCAAGCGACCTGAGCCAAGGTGAAGCTGTGTAGCACCGTGCGCGACACGCGCCGGATGTAGTGGGTGGGCGGGTACAGGGTTGGGTCGGTTACCCAGAGCTTGAGACGGTCGACGAATTGATTGCTTCGGAGCGAGGCGATGCCCATGAATAGGAACAGGCCGAACACGACGGACATGGGGATCGCGCGAAGCACCCCGAGGAAGAGCAGCGAGGTTCCGATCAAGAGGTGAACCAGCAGCGGTGTGAGCCGATTCTCCATGACCGAAATGATGTGCTCGCCTCGAGCATGATGCTGAACCGTCGCCAGGCTTCGGGTGTGATTCAAGGATCGAACCGTCGCTGCAACGACCCAGGGCAGGCCGAGGGTCGCGCAGAAAGCGACGAGCACGGCGATCACGGCCATATCGAGATTGTAGCCCGCGCCCTTCTTCAGCCGGTGTTGGGGACTGTTGACGAGACGCACGGTGATGTTCTGATCCAGGAAGAGCAGCACGGCGGCTAGGCCCGCGATCGGTATCGACGCCATTGGAAACCAACCGGGCACGTCTCTCGGGTCGACCAACCAGGGTCGTCCGCTCGTGGTCATGAACTCGGACGGAACGGCGAGATGCTCGAGCTCTATCGGGTGCATCGCCCAGGCCGCGGCCGTCATCGTAAAAATGGCAATCGCTGGACCAAAGTCCGCCAGGAACTCGCGGACGGTTTTGGTGAGCAGCGGCTTCTGCCGAACACGGGAGAGCTGCTGAGCGATCATATAGGTTCCAAGCGCGAGGATCAGCGCTAGAAGCTGCCCATTGGTCGGGACTTCCGGTCCGAAGATGTCGCCAAAGATGTCGCGGAAGGCTTCAGTGATGAAAATCAGCGCGATCAGGGCCGCGAAAATCTCGTCGGTGAAGCGCGTGAAGTACAGGATGTACCGGCTGGTGTTGGTCACTGCCAACACCAGCATGATCACCGATGTCCAGATGCCGACCCAGAACAGGCCTGGCAGAAAGGGAACCCCGAGCTGTTTGGAAAGGACGTAAAGTAACGCGATGAAGATCGTGACCGGTCCGGTGCTGCCAAGAAGCGTCAGCGGCTGCCCGGATAACAGCGCGTAGACCACGCCTCCGATCGCCGTCGCAAGAAGCGCCTCGACTGCTCCAATTTCGCCGTCGGTGAGGAATGCGAGAAGCCCGCCGAAGGCAATCGAGGGCGCCAAGCATGCGAAGAACAAGAAGAGGATCGTCGCCAGGCCCTTGAGGTTGAATCCGTCGACGAAGTCGCTCGCATAAAACGGTAACTTTCGACGAACGTCCGCAACCAGACCCGCCGCAAAGCCGGTGACGGGCGGCGGTATGCTCGGATAGGTCGGCACAAGCGAAGGCCGTCGTTCGTCAGGCGGCGCTTCGACGTACTCGAGATAGAGCTGGTAGGTCGCAAGCACTTGCATCGGATCATTGGCGCCGATAATCGACGCGCTGAAGCGCTCGTCGTGCAACATCCAGCCAAAAGGCTCCAGATCTTCGTTGGGGGGCGTGGCGGCGCCATAAGGGGCGACAATCAGCCAAACGTAGTGGACCTTCTCATGGTCGCTGGCGCGGACACCTTCGGGAAGACGCATGAGCGAACAGCGGTACACGTCTCCGTTCTGCGCCTCGTAGCGCACTCGAAGGACGCCGACACCGCTGCCTAGATCGTGAAGCTCCCCCTCGCCCCGTTCGTCGAGTGTCCTTTGAATCGCAGTGCGTTGGCGCGCGTTGAGCTTGCCCAGCCGGACGAGCTCATCACCCGCTTGCTCGACGAGGCCCTGGAGATCGCTGGCAGCCAGGTCGAGTAAGATCTCGCTGTCGTGAAGACGCTTCTGCAAACCCATCCCGGTCGAAGGAGATTAGGTTCTCCGATCTCGGCGCCAATGGAAAGCGCGAACTGGAATTCGCAACCCTAAGAGGCGAAATCTAGGCGCCGATGCAGCGGCGGACGACTTCCATCAGCGTTTGCGTCCCCCAGGCCAATCCATCGACGGGGATTCTCTCGTTGTGCCCGTGGAACATGTCGGCAAAGCGCAGCGTGGGCGGAAGCTTCACCGGCGCAAAGCCATACCACTTGGCCCCGATCGAGGTGAACGCCTTGGCGTCGGTGAAGCCCTGCAGAACGAAAGGAACCATGGGCGCGCCTGGCGCGCGCTCAGCCATGACCTCGTGGATCAGGGAGTACAAGGATGACTCTTTCGGCTCGGTTACGACCGGCGGAAGCGAGTGCATCACCTCGAGCTCGATGTCTACACCCAGTACGTCGCCGAGCTCGCGCAGGAAGTCGTCTCGAGTCTGACCGGGCAAAATCCGGCCGTCGATTTCTGCCTCTGCGAATCCGGGGATGACGTTGGTCTTGTTGCCCGCGCGGAGCACTGTCGGCGAGGCCGTGTTGCCTAACAATGCCCGAAACGCACGCCTCACGCCTGGGTCGGGCAGAAGGTTGAGCATCGTAGGACCCAGCGTCGGGTTGGCGAGCATCTTGACCAAGGGACGCAAGGGGGCGGGCAGGTGAGATGCGATCGCAGCAATGAAACCTTCGACCGACTCCGAGGCATGGCGCGGCAAGCCTTGCCGGCCCAGGCGCGCAATCGCCTCGCTCAGCTGAACGACGGCGGAGTCCTCGCGCGGCATCGAGCCGTGTCCCGGTTCGCCCGTCGCGCGCGCGCGTACCCAGCAAACGCCCTTTTCCGCGACCTGCACCGTGAAGAAGCTCTTGCCGGCAACCTGAATGTTGAAGCCCCCGCCCTCCCCGATGGCGAACTCGCTCTGTACCAGGTCACGGTGGTTCTCGCAGAGCCAGAGCGAGCCGTGACGACAACCCGCCTCCTCGTCCGCAACTCCCGCGAAGATCAGATCACGCTTTGGCTCGACGCCTTCGCGCGCCAGCCGGGTCGCGATGGCAACCGACATGGCTGCCATGTTCTTCATGTCGATCGCTCCCCGTCCCCAAAGGCAGCCGATCGTGGACCTCTCCGCAAAATGGTGGGTGCTCCCAGGCCGACGGCTCGGCCTCGACGACATCTAGGTGGGCGGTGAGCAGCAGCGGGGGCAGCTCGCCTGAGCCGCGCAGACGGGCGACGACATTGCCCCGCCCGGGCGCGCTCTGCAGGACGACGGGCTCTAAACCGGCAGCCCTCAGCTCTCCGGCCAGTAGCTCCGCTGCAGCCAACTCGTTGCCCGGAGGATTGGTCGTGTCGATCCGAAGCAGTTGCTGGCAAAGCCGAAACGCGTGTTCAGAGAGCTCCCGGTCATTTTCCATCATGACTTTTCATTCGTTTTGGGTCGTCGACCCCGATCACGCAACTTGATCGACCTTCGACATTGGCTCAGGGTCAGCGACTAGATGAACTTATTCGAACAGCTCGGCGGAGAGGCCAAGTTGCGAGCGATCGTCGACGATTTCGTCGATCGCTGCTTCGACGACATGATGATTGGCTTCCTCTTTGCGCGCGCCGAGCGCGAGAGAATCAAGCGTTTCGAGTACGAGCATGCGGCAGGAAATCTCGGCGCGGCTGTCGAGTATGGTGGCCGCGCGCTCGACGAGGCCCACGGTCCGCATCGAATATTCGGCGGGCAGTTCGATCGACGCAAGCAGATCCTCCTCGAAACTCTTCGCGATCACGGCGCACCCGCCGAGGTCGTGGAGGCCTGGATCTCTCACCAGGATTCGCTCCGTCCCTTGATCACCCGCGACCCCGATTCGAACTGCCAGGGCTGATCATGGCCGAAACGACCGAAGGTCTCGTTGTTCGCTCGACCGCCGGCTTTGTCGACGTCCGCATCGATGGGAACATCGTACAAGCGCGCGTACGTGGGCGACTCAAGAACGTGCCGCGAACCACCGACCTCTGTGTCATTGGCGACCGCGTGATGGTGTCGCGCCCCGATCAGCGGAGCGTCGTCGTCGTGGAGGTCCTGCCAAGACACAGCCGCTTCTCGAGACGCCAACCAGGCAGAGGTCCGGCCAAGGAGGACGTCCTGGTCGCTAACCTCGACCAGCTACTCATTACGTTTTGCCACGGCCGCCCGTTGCTCAACACCCGCCTGCTCGATCGCTTCCTCGTCATCGCGGAGCACCAGTACGTTCGGCCGGTCATCGTCCTGAACAAGGCAGATTTGCGAGAACCGGAGCAGCAGGCCTGGCAGCGAACCTACGAGTCTATCGGGTACCCAATCCTGACGGTGAGCGCAGACACCGGAGAGGGGATGGAGGCCCTGATCGAGACACTGCGCGACAATATCTCTGCGTTCGTCGGCCCGTCCGGAGTTGGGAAGAGCAGCCTGATCAACCGCATCCTCCCCGGAGTCGATCTGAGCATTGCGAGCGTCAGCGACCATCACGGCAAAGGCCGCCACACGACACGAGTTGCGTCACTCCATCCCCTTCCAACTGGTGGATTTCTCGCGGATACCCCGGGAATCCGAGAGCTCGGAACCTGGCAACTGCCGATCAAGCACCTCGACCAATGCTTTCCCGAGCTGGGCCCTTACCGGGAGCGCTGCGCGTTTCGAAGCTGCAGCCACACTCACGAGCCCCGATGCGCTGTCGTCGACGCCCTGAACGCAGGCTCAATCGATCCGGAACGATACGACAGCTACGTCCGCCTGCGAGAGGAATCGAACGACTAGCGCCTGACCTTGCTCAGGTCGAATCGCGCGCGGGCAATGCTGTCCGACTCGACTTTGACCTCGCGGCTGATGTTGCGACCGTCCGGAAGCTTGAAGTCGAACGTCACACGCCCGAGCGGCGCGTAAACGGTTTGCATGGGCGTCCGACCTACGAGATCACCGGCGATGTAGACATCGGAAGGCGGAGTCGTCTCGACGTTCACGCGCCCAAAGGCCCCTGGCTTGGCGCCGCCCTGCTTTCCGAGAAGCCTCGCGGTGACACCTGCTGTCTCTCCCTGCGCCACCTGAACTTGCGTCGACCAAGAGGCAAATCCCGGCGCCTCGACTCGAACTCGGTACTCGCCTTCCATCAAGCCGGTCAATGCAACAGGTGCAACGCCCTGTTCGATCCCATCGAGGAAGACCTTTGCCCCGGGTGGGGCGGACGCGAGCAGGATGCGCGCACCGTGTTCGCGCAGAAGCGGATTCTCGTCGACCGCGACTTCGGGCGGTCCCTTCTCTTCGAACATGACAGCGACGCGGTCGACCGCATCTTTGACCACGTCGGTCTGGTCGTAGGCCGCGGCGGCGCCCCCAAGAACCAGAACGAGAAGTACCGCTACCTGCTTCCAGCCGAAGCTGGACGGTTTCTTCGGCGCAGACTTGGACTTCCGGGACGCGGCCCGCTTGGGTGCCTTGACCTCGGCGCTCTCGGTCGGGCGCTGACTTAACTCCGGTTCGGGCAACGTGGCCTTGTTGGCGGGGGCGGCATGCGGCAAGACGACCGGAGCGTCGATCAGGTGCCCTAGGTCCACGCTATCGGCGTCGCCATCGACCTCGAGGTCCCGAATCGCCCCTGGCACCTGCGACACGTATGACTTCTGCGAATCCAGAGCATCGGTGTTGAGTATGTTGACGGCAATCGACGCACCGAAGGGCACCGTGTCTACACGCGGCCCGCGATTGAATTCCTCCGGGAAGACCTTCTTGATGAAGTCGGCAACCTCGCGTTGTGTGGCGAGCTGCTGGTTCGACCTTCCGAAGGCTTCGAGCTCTCCAGCGAACTCCTCGGCGGTCGCGAAACGATCGTTCGCCTCTTTTGCCAGAGCCTTCTGCAAGATGCGGTCGAGCTCGTCCGGCGCGTCCGGAAGGCGCTCCTTGAGCGAGGGCACCGGATCCATGATCACGGCCCGCATGGTCGCGGCCTCGGTCTTGCGCCGGTAGAGCGATCGACCAGTCATCGACTCGAAAACACAGACGCCAAGCGCGAAGATGTCGAGCCGATGGTCCGACGGCGCGGCCGTGCACTGCTCGGGAGCCATGTAGGCGAACTTGCCCTTGACCACGCCGGCCTGTGTCTTGTGGGCTCGGTGGTCTGCCTTCGCGATCCCGAAATCGAGCAGCTTCGCAATGCCGTTGTAGCCGATCATGATGTTGTGCGGCGAAACGTCCCGATGAACGATGTTGAAGGGCTCGCCGTGCTCATCGTTGGCGATGTGCGCGTAGTGGAGCGCCCTTGCAACGTCGACTGCGATTCGAATCGCGATGGGAAGCCCGACACCACCTGAGTTACGCGCCTTGCGAATCAGTCGCCCCAGTGGGACGCCGTTCACCCATTCCATCACGATGAAGTGAGACCCCGCGTCCGCACCAAACTGATGGAATTGGCAGATGTTCGGATGCTTGAGCTGCATTCCGATTCGCGCTTCGTCGAGGAACATCTGGACGAAGTCACTGTCCGCTTCGAAATGCGGAAGAATGCGCTTCACCACCAAGAAGCGATGGTCGCCGTCCGTGTCGGCATGGCGGGCAAGCAGGATCTCGGCCATTCCGCCCATCGCCAGCCGCCCTAGGATGTCGTAGCCGGCGAACTTCCCTAGAACAGGGAGGTCGACCGGTGGCTTTGGCAATTGGCTAGCTGCGGATTGTTGCGTCAATGCTTCCCCCAAGCACTCTCCCCGAAGCGCGCTCCAACCAGACCGGTCCGACCGCGCATGCGACCCAGTGTCGGACTATCCCCCAGCACAAAGCGTCACATCGCACAGCATAGCCGCTCGATGCGTCCGTCCGCTAATTCGAGAGGGGCAATTGACGATGAATTCAGTGAGATGTGGGTTGACTCACAGAATGCGTTCGGTGCGCGCGAGCTCCCGGCACATGTTCTTTTGGTGCGCTTCCAGGGTGCCGCCTCCGATTTCGAGGAGCTTGGCATCTCGCCAGAGGCGCTCGACTCCATACTCGGCCACGTAGCCGTATCCGCCCAGAACCTGGATCGCGCGGTCCGCGATATCCTTGGCCATCGTCGAGGTGAATAGCTTCACACCGTCCGAGTCGAGACGATGGCCCGGGGTGTCCAGTCTCATCGTCGACGCGGTGAAATAGGTGTAGGCACGCCCCGCCATGTACTCCGCGTAGGACTGCGAGATGTAGCGCTGGATCTGGCCGAAGTCGCGCAGAGGTTTGCCAAATGAAATCCGCTCACTCGCGTAGCGGTTCATCACCTCGATGGACCTGCGCGCAATCCCGAGGCTCATTCCTGCAAGGGTGACACGCTCGAGCTCCAGATTTCGCATCATGTGAAGTGTCGCGGCGCCTTCGCTGCCAACCAGGTTCTCCGCAGGCACCTGACAGTCCTCGAACACGAGCTCTGCCGTGGTCGAGGCCCGCATGCCGAGCTTGCCCTTGATCTTCTGGCCAAGACTGAATCCAGAAAACCCTTTTTCGACGATGAACATCGACAGCTGGTTGCGCGGACTGCCTTCCATGCGAGCGTAGACGAGGTATGTGTCGCCCAGCTCCTTGTCGTTGATCGCGCCGTTCGTGATCCACATTTTGGCGCCGTTGAGCAGATAGCTGTCGCCCTTCCGAACTGCACTGGTCTGCATGCCCAGAACGTCGGTACCCGCGCCGGGCTCGCTCATGCACATCCCACACACTTTGTTGCCGGTGCAGGCGTCCGGCAGGTACTTGCTGCGTTGCTCGTCGCTGCCGTTGATCTGCAGGTTGTTGGCAAAGAGCATCGAGTGCGCGAGATACGCGAGCGCGAAACCAGGGTCGGCTGCCGAGAGCTCTTCGTGTGCGATCACGGCGGCAACGGGATCCAAGCCTGCGCCGCCGAATCGCTCCTCCACGGTGATCCCGAGAAGGCCGAGCTCGCCGAGCTTGCGGAAGAGCTCGATGTTGAACCGCTCCTGCTGGTCGGACGACTCGGCCTGCGGGTCGACTTCTCTTTCGGTGAATGAACGAACGAGCTCGCGAAGCGCACGATGCTCAGCGGAGGGATTGAACAGGTCAGTCACAGGGCGGGCTTAACATGCAAGCCGCCTCATCGAAAGGTGACTCGAGGCGGACTCGCCGAACCCGAGCTCCTCAGGCAGCGTCAGCGACGGATGAGGTGGTCAGAACGCTGGTGACGATCGCGCGTGAAGCGGTCGCCGTGGCGCGGTCGAGGTTGTCGACACGGCCGTCCAGATGGGCCTCGGCGAGACCGAAGATGATGCTTACCAGCAACTCTGCGTGGAGCGCCGCGTCGGCCGGCGAGACTTCGGGGCGGACTTGAACGACGATTTGACGCATTCGCTCGCGGAGGCTCGCAGTGAGCACCGTCCAGCGCCTGCCGAGCGCGGTGGTTTGATCGCGACGGTTGCTGAGAAAGACCTCGGCCATCTTGCGGTCTTGAACTAGCGAGCGCGTACACTTGCGGACGGCCTCTTCGAGCACGTCAGCGGCGCGGTCGACTTCGGCCGAGGTTTCGGGGTTGAGACCGGGGCTGAGCTCCTCGGCAACCCACTCGGCTACCTGTTCGAGAGCCTGGTCCATGCTCCGGAAGTGCACGTAAAACGTCGGCTGTGCCACTCCGGCGAGCTGAGCAACTCGTCCGGTGGTCAGGGTACTGTGTCCGTACCGCTGGATCGTTTTGAGAATCGCCTGGAGCAAGCGACGCCGCGTACGTTCCTTGTTGATTTGGCGTGACATGTCGGTCGTGTAGCAGTCGAAACCACCTCGTTCCATCGAAACTTGGCTTGCGTTCGTGCTAATTACGCAAAAGAAACAAAACTCGATTCGAGCAGGCGCAGAAATTGCGCAGGTCAGTATGGGCAAAGAAGCACAGCCGCAGGCGGAGACGAACGTAAACACTGGTTTTGCGCCGGGTTGGTACGTCGTGGCGACCAGCAAGGAAATAGAATCGAAACCAAAGCCGTTTTTGTTGAATGGATTACCACTAGTTACATTTCGCGACTCGACGGGACAGAGCGTGGCGCTGCTCGATCGCTGCGCACACCGCAACGCCCCACTGTCCGCCGGCCGGGTGATCGACGGGCACATCCAGTGCCACTACCACGGCTGGGAGTTCGACGGCGCCGGCGCGTGCAAGGCAGTGCCTGGCTTGTGTGGCGAGGCCGACCACCCCGCACGCCGCGTGCCTTCATTCGCGTGTCGCGATTCGCAAGGCTGGCTTTGGGTCTACTCCGAGGCCAACGTCGAACCGGAACATGGGCCGTACCAAATCCCCTGCGCGGATCAAGACGGATACCTCACCATTCGGGAGCGACTCGAAATGCCGGGGCCGCTCGACGCCGTCGCGGAGAACGCCTTGGATGTTCCGCACACCGCCTTCGTACATGCCGGGCTCTTCCGCAAGAACAAGGATCGCAAGCCGATCGATGTACTCATCAGGACCCTGGATGACGGGGTCGAAGCTCAGTTCATCGGCGAGCAACGCCCCGAAGGCATAGCGGGCCGGATCCTCGCCCCGCAGGGCGGCGAGGTGTTTCACTGGGACCGCTTCATCCTTCCCTGCATCGCCCAGGTGGAATACCGGCTCAGCGACCGCAGTCACATCATCGCCACCACCGCCCTCACCCCGCGAACCCCGGCGGTCACCGACATGTTCGCCACCGTAGCGGTGAAGACGCCAATCCCAAACGCGATATTGCGAACGGTCTTTCGACCGGTGGCCATGCGGATCCTCCGGCAGGATATGGAGATCCTCAGGCGCCAGACCGAACAAGTGGCGCGCTTCGGGGCAGAGGATTACGCTTCCACGGAGATCGACGTCCTGGGGCTACGCATCAAGAAGCTTCTTCGCGAAGCCGCCAGCGGCAGGACCGGCAGCCCGCAGGACGAGCGCAGGATCAAAATGCTGGTTTGACGCCGATTGGTGTACCCTCGCAGTCGATGGAGTCAGGGAGCAAATCGGACTCGACCTACCTGATCAAGAACCCGCCCTCCGACAGGGTCGAGGCGCCGAACCCAAGCGATGCGCCAGACTCGAAGCCACCAGTAGGACGTTGGCGGACCTCGAGCCCTCCTCCGGGAGACAGCCTCGAGGCCAAGTGGTGGCCGGACCGAGAGCTCGGCAGAGCGTTTCGCCGCTGGACAAGCATCCCTCCAGCCCGTGGCGATGACGCCAAAGCCATGGCCATGAAGTTCCTGGTCGAGCATTTGAACGTCGGCGCGCTGAGCGCCGTGGGAACGGCTCCGCGAAGCCTACTGCCTCCAGAGCCCCCAGACTTCACCGCGCGCGTGCACAGCATAGTCACCCGGCTCGGCACGCACGGTCCAAACGAGGAATCGCCTGATCATGCCGCCTTGCTGGTCATGGGCGAAGACGTGCTCCCGATCTTGACCGACCGTTTTCCCGGGCGGCTCTGGTTCAATCGCTGGGAGCCCCACGTCAAGCCACCTCCGGGACACAGCGTATCGGCCCTTTGCAGAACCTTCGTTGCCTTTGGCGACGCGGCAGCCCCTTACATCGCCGAGCTGCTGAAGTCCGACGAACCCGAGATCCGCTATTACGCGGCACTGGTCGCCGCGGAGCTACCCCACCCCACGGTGATCGAGCCGCTCGCAGCTGCCATGTTCGATGACGATCAGGGGGTCTCGCGGAGCGCGCTCTTTGCCTTGAAGGTGTTCCATGATCAGGAAGGGGTGGAGGGGCTCAAGGAGTCGCTTCGTGCGCTCGCGCTCGCCTCGGACTCCGACCAGCGCTCGCGCCTGCTAGCCATACGCGCGCTCGCCGTTCTCCGTGACGAAGGCTCCATAGAGGTGCTAATTTCCGCTCTTTCGGAGCGCAGCGTCTTGGGCGAGGCCGCCTGGCGGGTATTGCGCATGCTGACTGCGCAAGATCTCGGTACCGACGAGACCCAATGGAGCGAATGGCTTTGCCGCAATCGCGAGCGCTCGCGGATCGAGTGGCTCATCGACAGCCTCGACCACGACGACCCCGAGATTCGCGCCATCGCGAGCCTCGATCTCGTTCGTGCTTCGGCCCAGGACTACGGGTACCGCGTCAACATGCCGGCCGACAAGCGTAGAGCTGTCCAGGAGCGATATCGACTTTGGTGGTCGACTACAGGTCGAGCCGGGTAGCCAAACGCTCAGGCCAAAAGCTGTCCCGCGATCGACGATGCCAGTCTTCCGTCGACCTGGCCCGGATAGCGAGCCTTGATCTCTTTCATGACCTGCCCGAGCTCCTTCTTGCTGGAGAGGCCGAGCTCTTCAATGATCGCAGCGATCGCCTCGCGCGCTTCGTCTTCGCCCAACTGCTTCGGTAGGTAGCGCTCGATCACCTCGATTTCGGCTTGCTCCTGGTCGGCGAGGTCCTGCCGGCCTCCTTCGACATAGCTCTTGATGCTGTCTCGCCGCGACTTGAGCGCACGGGAGAGCACGGCGAGCTCGTCCGGGTTGTCCAGCGTAAGGAGCTCGGACTTGATCATACGAAGGGTGTCGCGGGTCACGACGTCTCGTTCGAGCATTGCCTTCTTCAGGTCGGCGTTGATCTTTTCCAGGAGTGCCATGGTCGAAGCCTGTGCGCGCCCTGCTAGCCGCGCAACGCCTCGATCACCCGCAGCGCGTTCCCGCCGAGGATCTTCCGAATTCGCGGCGCGGACCAGCCGCGATTCAGCATTTCCTGGACGAGGCGAGGGAAGGCCCAAATCCCCGGCAAGTCCTTGGGCGGAATGATGAAGCCGTCGTAGTCCGTGCCGATCGACGCATGATCTTCGCCGACGGTGTCCACGACGTGCTGGAGGTGGTCGACCACCGTGGAGACGGTCACGCCGCGTCTAGCGAGGAAAGCGGTGTGCATCATCACGCCAACCGTGCCGCCGGTGTCTGCGATGATCCGCAGCTGCTCGTCCGTGATGTTTCGCCAGTGCTCATAGACACCGGCCAATCCGGTGTGCGTCACGAACAAGGGCTGTGTCTTGTCGTGGACCTCGGCGGCGTCGAAGAAACCGGGGCGGCTGATGTGAGCGAGGTCCACGCCAACGCGAAGCTCGTTCAGCCTTCGTACGTAGGCTCTTCCGAAGTCGCTGAGCCCTGCTCCTCGTTTCCCGCCAGGGGCGCTGGTCGCGCCCAGCCGCGAAGAGGTCAGATGAAGCAGAGTCACCCGAAGGACGGACTGGTCGCTAAGCAAGTCGAGCGCCTCGATGCCATCGTCCAGGGCGTTGCCGCCTTGAATGCCGATGAAGGCCGCATGGTCGCCTGCGGCGCGCGCCGCGCGGAACTCGGCGGCCGTGCGAACGTGTCTGACCCCGGGCGCCTCCTGCAGTAGCGTTCGGAGCGCGGCGAGATTGTGCTCGAAGGTCCGCCGACGGCCCCTCGAGGAGCGAGCCGGGTTGGTCGCGATCGACCAGGTAGCCCCCGCTAGTCCGATTTGCTGAGCCGTTCGGAAGTCCGCGTGGCCGAAAAAGCTACGCCCGAACAAGCCGCCCCGATGAACGCGGTTGAGGTCGTAGCCGAAGAGCCTGCGCCAGATGAAGGACTCGATGTGCAGGTCGATGGCCTCTGAGGCTTTGAAGAGCTCGACCGCATCTTCGGTGACTCCGAGCTCTTCCGCGATGCTGCCTGCCTGCATGGGATGGCTTCCCTAACACGAGCGCGGGCGGATCGCTCTCATCCCGGCTGCTTGACCGGAAATGCCGCTCAATCCGACTTGTAAATCGTTTGTAAATGCCTGTTTTCAGGCGCTTTCGGTTGACTGAAAGGGGCTTTGATCCCAGGTTTGCGCTCCGCGGTTAGTTAAGTTGTAAACAGCCGAGGAAGCGAAAGGAAAAGAGATGTTGGCGGCGACCAGAGCAGCGGCAGGCGGCAGGTCTTCGGACTTGTTGAGCTCGCGCTCGATCAAACACGTTGTGGTTCTCGGCGCCAACGGCGCCATGGGCCTTGGGAGCGGTGCGCTGTTCACGACGGCGGTACCGCGGGTCACCTTTTTGGCTCGAACGAAGGAGAAGGCGGATGGCGGGCTTGCCGCGGCCGTGAAGATGGTGCGCTCGAGCACTGTGGCGAAGCGAGTCGACACAGGCAGCTACGAGGCCGATTTCGATCGCGTGGTCGGGGAAGCCGATCTCATCTTCGAGGCGGTGACCGAGCAGCTCCCGCTCAAACAAGAGTTCTTCGATCGTATCGACAAGGCGCGGCGGCCCGATTCGATCGTGGCGACCGTGACCTCGGGTCTGTCGATCAATCAGCTCGCCGAAGGCCGAAGCGATTCCTTCCGTAAGAACTTCCTCGGTTTGCACTTCTTCAACCCGCCGAATGTCATCGTTGGGACGGAGCTGATCGCGGGCAAAGACACCGACCCCAAGCTGGTCGACTTCCTCGACGAGTATTGCACCAAACTTCTCGGGCGCGCGATGGTTCGCACCGCGGATACGCCAGGCTTCGCCGGCAACCGAATCGGCTTCCAGTTGCTCAACGAATGCGCGATCCTCGCCGAGGAGCACGGCCCTCTACTGATCGACGAGCTCGTCGGTCCGTACACCGGCCGCGCCCTGACGCCGCTCGCCACCATCGACCTGGTCGGCTGGGACATCCACCGCGCCATCGTCGACAACATCTACGAGCTCGCCCCCGATGAAGCGCACGAGACGCTGAAGCTGCCGAGCTACATGGCCGACCTGATGGCGAAGGGCGTCCTCGGCCGCAAGACAGGCGCTGGCTTTTTCGGCAAGGACGAAGGCGGACAGCGCATCGTGCTCGACCCGAAGACCCAGAAGTACGTTCCGAAGTCCTCGATTTCGCGACCGGACCTCAGCTTCATCGAGACGATCGCAAATCTGCACCGTGTCGGCCGCTACGTCGATGGCATGCGGGCCTTCGCGGAAGCCACCGGTCCGTACGCGGCCATCGCGCAGAAGGTGATCGCCGGATACATCAGCTACTCGTTCCACCGAGTCGGCGAGGTCACCGACGACATCTCCGGTATCGACAGCATCATGGGCAACGGTTTCAACTGGGCGCCGCCGAGCGTCTTGGTCGACACGATCGGCTTGAAGGCGACCATTCAGATGATCGAGAAGGCCGGCCTTCCAGTGCCGCCTGCACTTGCAAACGCCCAAGAGGGCACAACGTTTTTTGATGACCCACAGGTCAATGTGGGCAAGTTCTTCGTCGCCGCGTGAGCGAAAGGTTTTGGTGAAAGAAATGACACAGGTTCCAGACGTTTACATTCTCGGCGGCTACCAGACGGACTTTGCCCGTAACTGGAGCAAAGAAAAGAAGCACTTCGTCGCGATGATGCGCGAAGCGGTGCTCGGCGCGCTCGACAAGACCAAGATCGAGCCCGGGGACATCGAAGTCGCCCACACCGGCAACTTCGCTGCGGAGCTCTACAGCAAGCAGGGGCACCTCGGGGCGTTCTTCCTCGAGATCGACCCTGCCTTCAGCGGCCTTCCGACTTCGCGTCACGAGGCGGCTTGCGCATCGGGCAGCCTCGCCATTCAAGCGGCGTCCGCAGAAATCGAAGCCCATCGCTACGACCTGGCCTGCGTGGTTGGCGTCGAGCAGATGAAAACGGTAGGCGCGGGCGAAGGCGGCGATTTTCTCGGTACCGCAGCCTGGTACGAGCTCGAAGCCAAGGGCATCGAGTTCCCTTTCCCCAAGCTCTTCGGAAAGCTCGGTGACGAGTACGACAAGCGCTACGGCCTCAAGGACGAGCACCTCGCGGAGATCAGCACGATCAACTACGCGAACGCCAAGCTCAACCCCAACGCTCAGACGCGCACCTGGTACATGAACTACGAGCACGCGATGAGCCGGGACGAGTTCAACGGAAGCATCGGCGGGCGCATCAACATCTCGGACTGCTCGCAGGTCACCGATGGCGCAGTAGCGGTGCTCCTAGCCTCGCCCACGTACGCCAAGAACTGGGCCGACCGCATGGGCGTGCCGCTCGAGTCGATTCCCCGGATCAAGGGCTGGGGCCACAACACGGCGCGCATGCTCTTCGAGGACAAGGTCGCCGAAAGCGCAAAAGCGCAATACGTCCTGCCGCACGTGCGGACCACCGTGACCACCGCCATGAAACGCGCCGGCATCGCCGACGTGAGCGGCATCGACTCGATCGAAACCCACGATTGCTTCACGACCTCGGAGTACATGGCGATTGACCACTTCGGCCTCACCGCCCCCGGCGAGAGCTGGAAGGCGATTGAATCCGGGGACATCGCTCTCGGCGGGAAGACACCGATCAACCCGAGCGGCGGTCTCATCGGAGCAGGCCACCCGGTCGGCGCTACGGGCGTCCGCCAGGTCCTCGACTCGTACAAGCAGGTCACCGGCCAAGCCGGCGACTACCAGGTCGAAGGCGCAAAGAACGTGCAGACGCTCAACATCGGTGGGTCCGGCACGACCAGCGTCAGCTTCGTCATCGGCAACTGATCGGCGCGGGAGACACCGGGGTCGTCGCACCCCGGTGGAATCTCTCCCCCCTGCCTGCTAGGACGGCGCGATGCGATACTCGCGCGCCTTCATTCCGACGCTCAAGGAAGTCCCCAAGGACGCGACCATGCCGTCGCACGTGCTCATGCTTCGCGCTGGGTATTCACGCATGGTGGGCGCCGGGATTTACGAGCTGCTGCCTCTGGGGACGCGAGTTCTTCACAAGATCGAACAGATCATCCGAGAAGAGATGGACAGAGCGGGGGCACAGGAGCTTCTCATGCCCACCTTCGTGCCCGGCGAGTACTTCAAGGAGACGGGTCGCTGGGACCTGTACGGCCCCACCCTGTTGCGGATCAAGGATCGCAAGGGCGGGGAGTACCATCTGGCACCGACCCACGAGGAGATCATCACCGACCTCGTGCGTCGCGAGATCAAAAGCTACCGGCAGCTGCCGCTAAATCTGTATCAGATTCAGCTGAAGTACCGCGACGAGCCACGGCCCCGCGCCGGGCTGCTTCGTTGCCGCGAATTTATCATGAAGGACGCCTACTCCTTCGACGTGTCCGAAGAAGCCGCCCTGCGGAGCTACGAGCACATGCGCGAGACCTATCACCGCATCTTTGCGCGGCTCGGGCTCGAGTACCGCGTCGTTGCCGCTGATAGCGGCGCAATCGGCGGCAAGCAGAGCGCCGAGTTCCAGGTTCTGGCGCAAACCGGCGAGGACTCGATCGTCGCCTGCGGCGCCTGCGACTACGCGGCGAACCTGGAGGTGGCTCAGGCAGGCCGGGCAGCGTCGCCGGCGACCGGCTCTGCCGAGCTCGAGGCACTCGAGAAGGTGGAAACGCCGGACACCCGCTCGATTGACGAAGTGGTGGCTTTCTTTGCTGGTGAGACCAGCGCAGCGCGCACGCTCAAGTCGCTGCTGTACGTAGCCGGCGAAGACCTCGTCTTGGCGGTCGTTCGCGGTGACCACGACGTCAACGAGATCGGCTTGGCCCGACACCTGGGTGTCGACGAGGTCTTGCTAGCCTCCGATGCGGCCGTGAGAGAAGCGACCGGCACCGAGATAGGATTCGTGGGTCCGATAGGATTCGAGGGGCGCATCATCGCCGATCCGGATGCGGTGGCCGTTGCGAACGCGATCGCTGGGGCAAGCGAAACCCCGTACCACTACAGAAATGCCAACCACGGCCGGGACTTCGAAGCGGAGGTAGTCTCAATTCGGCAGGCCGCCTCCGGCGACCCCTGTCCGAACTGTGATGGCAAGCTCGAGCTTTACCGCGGGATCGAAGGCGGCCACATTTTCGTCCTGGGCACGCACTACAGCGACAAGATGAACGCCACCTTCCTCGACGAAGAAGGCAACAGCCACTCGATCGTGATGGGCTGTTACGGCATCGGCGTCAGCCGCCTGGTCGCCGCCATCATGGAACAGCATCACGACGAGAACGGCATCCGTTGGCCCGTCCAGGTCGCTCCCTATCAGGTCATCATCACGCCGATTGGCAAGGACGAAGCCCCTCTGGCCACGGCCAGCGAGATCTACGACGCGCTCCGAGCAGAGGGTGTAGAGGTCCTCCTCGACGACCGTTCCGAGCGCCCCGGGGTCAAGTTCAAGGACGCTGATTTGCTAGGAATTCCATTGCGAATCACGGTCGGCGCCCGCGGCCTCAAGCAGGGCACCGTTGAACTGAAGAAGCGCACAGAGAGCGAGTCGCAAGACGTACCGGTAGACGGCGCGGTTGCCGCCGCTCGGACGGCTCTGGCGGAGCTTGCGGGCTGAGCATATGTCCACCGACGACGAGGTATACGAAACACCGAAGTGGCGCACAGCCTGGCTCTTGATCGGCTTCGCAGTGCTCATCGGAATTGCTGTCGTTACGGTGGTGCAGCCTGAGATCGCCGACGAAACCGACGAAGAGCGGGCGAGCGAAATCGAGACGGGCGAAGAGCCAAAAGGCGACGATCCCTTGCAGAAATGACGCGCGTAGCCTCCGTTTGCGTATAAAGAGTTGTGCCTGCGACTCAATCTTTGCGTCTCACCTCACATATTTGCAATCTTGTAGGGAGCTTGGCTCATCGCTCTCTCATCGTAATCGCCCTTGCAGGGTTTCTGTTCGCATCGCGGCCGGCGCCGCTCCAAGCATCACCCGACGTACCGATGTGCGTGGCGGAGGGGCCAAACGCCCGCACCGCGCCGATCGAGCTCATGCAATGGCGCGGGCCAATGTGCGGTCCGTACTTCAATGCGCTCGCGGTCGCCAAAGCCCAACCGAGCAAGACGCGGGCGATCGAAGCCTATCGCGATGCCGGTGAACAGATCGTCGGGGCGAACTACGAAGAGGCCCGTTTGCAGCTCGATCTGGCCCATCGGGGGCTGCCCCGAATCAGCGACCGCATCGCGCTGCAGATCGCGCGGCTCGAGCTTCTGAGGAAACGGCCCGCACGGGCCGCAGAGTTCTTCGCAGAAGCCTCGAAAAGCCCTCACGAATCGGTGCGCGTCCAAGCGGGTGTCGGCCGGGTGCTGGCGCTGCTCCGCGCAGACGATCCAGGCGCCGATCAGGCCGTCCAGGAACTTCTGTCAATCTATCCCTCGGTTCCAAATGGCAGCGAGCTTCTATCGGAGCGTGCGCAGAGCCTGGCGCGCCAGGCACGCCACGAGGAAGCGATGACTGTGATGCATGGGCTTCGTGTCGAACACCCCGGGACCCCCAGCGCAGCCTGGGCCGAGTCCGAGCTCGCGCGCCTGCAGGCGCTCGGTCATGACACGCCCTCGATCACGGATGAAGAGCAGGTGCGTCGAGCACGCCTATTGGTTCGCACCGGACCCCTCGCTGAAGCCAAGGCCGCCGTTACGGAGCTCCTGGACAGCCCTCTGTCAGGGCCGCTGCACGCGGAAGTGCACTACCTGGCAGGTCGGCTCGCGCGTGACGAAGGGCGATGGCAAGCGGCCGAGGCGTACTTGCGAACCGCACAACTTTTCCCGACTGAGAATGCCGCCACCGCCCAACACATCGAGAACCGCGCCAACGACATGGCTGAGACCGCCGGTGCGCGTGATCCGGCGCGTGCACGCTTGCAGCTCGCGAGCTTTCGCGCCGGTCGCTCTGACGTATCGATCCCGACCAATCGGCTCATCGAGATGCTGCGTGTTGCTTCGGCAGCTGGACTTCAGGAAGAGGTCAATGCCCTTCTCATCTCGATCAGCAAGCGAGATGCGGTCCCGGACTCCGCACTCTTCGAGGCCGCGATGGCTTCTGTCGGGACTGGAGGCGAGGGTCTGATCATTGGGCTACTGCAAAATATCGCGAAGCGCCCCAGCTCTCGGTACCGAGCCGCGGCCATCTATCACCTGGCCAGAGCCCACGAACGCTCCAAACGGCCGGCTGAGGCGGCCCTTTTCTTCTCTCAGGCGAAGGCAGAAGCCAAGCTCGCCGGGGACGAGTACTACGCGCTTTGGGCCAGCAATGGGCTCAGTCGAGTGGAGCTGGGCGAATCGAACCTCGGTCTGGAGGGACTATCGAGTACGGCGTCCTTGCACGTTCCCCGACCGCCACGGACGTCGAATCGCGCGCTCGCCAAGCAGCTCCGCCCGATCGGCGAGCGGCACCTAAACAGCTACCCTTGGATCGCGCGGGCCGTAGACCTGCTGCGGCTGGGAGAGCGCGACGCAGCAACCGCCGAGCTGTTCGAGGCCTACCTGACCTGGCGCCACGCGCTCGGAAAACCAGTCGCGCGAGCTGGACTGAACTGCGTGGCGCGCGCCGACGGCCGTACACACGAAGCGATTGCAGGCGAGGTCCGGGCTGCGCGCCTCGCTCTGTCCAATGAAGATCGCTCAACTCTTTCGCTCGTCGCAGGTGCACTCGGCGATACCGGAACTGCCGGTGGCTTCGCCGGACCCGACTTCATCGAGACCCGGCCGCGCGCCTACGAATGGCTCGCTGTGCCAGCGGCAAAGCGATACGGGCTCGACCCCAACCTCCTGCTCGCTGTCATGCGGGTCGAAAGTGCATACCAGAAGCACATCGTCTCGTACGCCGGTGCCGTCGGCCTCATGCAGATCATGCCTCGGACGGGTCGGCTCATCGCGCTCGCGCTCGGCCACGACGACTTCACGCCGGCCGACCTGCTCGACCCAAGCCTCAATCTCGAGTTCGCCGCCTGGTATTTGTCGTCTTTGATTCGGCGTTTCGACGGACATCTGCCGCTCGCGATCGCCGCATACAACGGCGGCCCGCACAATGTGCGGCGCTGGATTCAGGAGAGCGCCAAGGATGCCCCGCTCGACGTCTTGCTGGAGCGGATTCCGTTCACGCAAACTCACCGATACGTCCGCAAAGTCTTGGTCCACTACGAGGCCTACAGGCAGCAGCGCGCGCTTCCGATGCCGCAGCTGTCGGTTCAGCTACCCGATCAGCGCATCGATCCGCTAGCTTTTTAGTGACGTTCCCATAGCCTTGTAGGGGGTAGAGATGTCCGAAGCAGTAGATGCGGTCGTAATTGGCGCCGGCGTGGTTGGCCTGGCTTGCGCATACGAGCTCTCTCAGAAGCTCGAATCGGTGCTGGTCCTCGAGCGGGAGGTTGGTCCCGGGCGGGAGATTTCGAGCCGAAACAGCGGCGTCGTGCACGCCGGAATCTACTACCCACAGGATTCGTTGAAGACGAGACTCTGCATCGAGGGAAACCGCCGCATGTACGCATGGTGCGAAGCGCACGAAGTGCCTCACAAGCATACGGGCAAGCTGATCGTCGCCACGAGCGCTGAGGACGAGGAGCGACTGCGGGCAATCGCTGGGCATGCACGAGACGTGGGCGCGGGCGAGCTTCGTCTCATGAGCGGAGCCGAGGCGCGCGAGCAGGAACCCGAGCTCCGATGCGAGCTCGCGCTCCACTCTCCGACCTCAGGTGTGGTCGATGTGCACGAGCTGATCGCAAGCCTCGTTCGCGAGATCATCGAAGCGGACGGCATGGTCGTCTACCACACTGGGGTTGACGCCATCCGGAAGACTAGCGATGGCTGGCTCGTTCAGACGACGGACAGCACGGGAAGCCAGATGGAGCTCCTTGCGCAGCGCGTCGTGAACGCAGCGGGTCTTTCGGCGCTCGACGTAGCGGAGAAATCCGGGCTCGCGGAGGTAGAGCGACCTTGGCGCCTCTACCCGTGCAAGGGCTCGTACTTCGCCCTCGGCTCTGGAGCTCCCAAGACCCGCAACAGTTTGATCTATCCGCTGCCTTCGGGCGGTGGGCTCGGCGTTCACATCACGGCGGACATCACCGGTGCGCGGCGGGCAGGCCCGGATGCCGAGTTCGTCGATACGATCGACTACGCCGTGGATGAGTCCCGGCTCGAGCTTTTTGCCGAAGCCGTCGCCCGCTACCTGCCGGCGATCCGGCCGGAGCATCTGACGCCGGACTACAGCGGGATCCGACCCAAGCTCGTCGGTCCCGAGGGAGGATTCGCGGATTTCGTGATCCGCATGCCTGAGTCTCAGCCGGGATTTCTCCACCTGATTGGAATCGAATCTCCTGGGCTGACGGCCGCCCTTGCCATCGGCGCACACGTGTCCGATGTGATCGCTTAGGGGTTGCGCTCCCGGCTGCGGGTATGCATAACCCGGCCTCAAAAGGAGCACCATGAGCCATCGAGTCTTGATCATCGGCAGCGGACCTGCAGCCCACACGGCAGCGATTTACGCCGCGCGCGCAGAGCTGAAACCCGTGCTCTTCGAAGGCTTCATGGCGGGCGGCATCGCAGCCGGCGGCCAGCTCACCACGACCACCGACGTCGAGAACTTCCCCGGCTTCCCCGAGGGCATCATGGGACCGGAGCTGACTGACCGCTTTCGCGCGCAGTCAGAGCGATTCGGTACCACGATTCACACCGAGACCATCAACGAGATCGACTTCTCGAGCCGCCCTTTCCGTTTCAAGGCCGACGCCCAGGAAGGCAGCGCAGACTCGGTCATCATTGCGACGGGCGCGACCGCCAAGCGCCTGGAAATCCCCGGTGCGAACGACGGTGAGCTCTGGCAGAAAGGCATCTCGGCCTGCGCGGTCTGTGATGGCGCACTTCCCGCCTTCCGCAATCAACCACTTGCGGTGATCGGCGGTGGCGACTCCGCAGTGGAAGAGGCGTCGTTCCTCACCAAGTACGGTTCGACCGTCTACATCGTTCATCGGCGCGACGAGCTCCGCGCCTCCAAGATCATGCAGCAGCGCGCGATGGACAATCCAAAGATCGAAATGCTCTGGTCACACGTGATCACGCAGGCCAAGGGCACCGAATTTCTCGAAGCGGTCCGGGTCAAAGACCTCAAGACCAACGAGGAGCGAGACATTCCTGTGGCAGGCCTCTTCTTCGCAATCGGCCACACGCCGAACACCTCGTTCTTGAACGGCCAAATCGACACCGACGAGCAGGGCTACATCGTCACCAAACCCGATTCGACCCAGACCAACATTCCCGGCGTTTTCGCGGCCGGCGACGTCCAGGACAAGAAGTGGCGGCAGGCCATTACCGCAGCGGGCAGCGGTTGCATGGCCGCGCTCGAGGCCGAGCACTTCCTGGCCGACAACTAGTCGCGGAAACGTACGGTTTTCAGCAGAGTGTGTAGGTGCGAGTGGGTTTCCGGTTCCGGATCGGCCCGAAGAGAGTGTATATTCGAGATTACATCTCGGTTGCCGCATCTGACGATCCTCTGACCGGGACTGGCATTCGGGGCTTGGCGCATCGACAGCTACTGAACACCCGCCACAAACCTCCGCTTTCCACCCGTTACACCCGATTCAGCCCCCTTAGGCCCACTATGCTTGGCTACACCACAGACGCCCCGGACGAGGGCGCTCATGGGATGGTCCTATCGTCTTTCGACGATCCTGCTCGCAGTGATGCTGTCTCCCGCAGAGAGCGCGATCTACGTCTTGGTGCGGGCTCCCGAAGGCGCCGCTCAAAGCTACGTGCTGAACGTCGACCACAGCACCGATCCTCCCGTCGGCGCTGACCTGTCATTCACACGGACGACCATCGAAGACAGCGAGGCCCCCTGGGGAAAGAATCTCGCTGACGTCGACGGGGACGGGGACGGCTTCCTCGATATCCTGACAGGCGGCGGCGACGTCCTGCAGGTTGTCGACATGAACGCCGACGGCGCGGTCGACGTCATCGTCAACGGTTGGCCGATCATCTGGTTCGAGAACCCGCGCGGCTCGGGTGGCAACCCGCAAGCACAATGGTCCGGCCACATGATCGAGCAGGAAGACTATTCCCACGATGTTCGGATCGCGGACATCGATCGCGACGGGAAGCTCGATGTGGTGGCGTTCCAGGAGTATGGGGCCACGTTCTTGTACCTGCAGAACAGCGCCGACTCCTGGAGCAAGACGACACCTTCGAATGCGCTGGTGACCGCTGGCGGTCTGGCACTTGCCGACCTCGATGCCGACGGTCGGGTCGACGTGGTCGGCGACGGGTACTGGTTGCGCCAACCGGCGACGCCGGCCAACGGCGCACGATCGGCACATGGGGCGCCGGCGGCAGCATCGACACGGCCGATCTGAACAACGATGGTCGTATCGATGTCCTCTTGGCACCATCGGAATCCGGACCTGGACAGATCGCCTGGTTCGAGGCACCTGCGGACCCGCTCAATGGCAGCTGGATTCGTCACGACATTGCCGACGCCGAGGACGTGCATCTCGTTCATCTGGTCGATTTCGACAATGATGGCGACCTCGACTTCGCCTTCGCCGAAATGCACCAGTCGCCGACGGATCGGGTGGGCGTGTACTTGAACGAAGGCCTTGGCACGCCCTGGACATTGCATCTGATCGCGACCACCGGTTCACACAACATCGCCGTTGGCGATATCGAGAACGACGGCGATATCGACATCGTGGGCGCCAACTGGGATGGGCCTTCTCCGGATGGCGGGCGTGTGAACTGGTGGCGAAACGACATCGGCGCCAGCACCGTCCTGCCGCTCGATCAGTGGACCGGCATATCGATAGACACGTCCAAGCCCGACCAGGCGTTCGGACTGGCGTTTGGTGACATCGACGTCGATGCGATGCTGCTCGTCGATGTGGACGGAGACAGCGGTCTCGATATCATCGCTGAAGGCGCCGCTTCCGCGGGCAATGTACCGGTGCTCTGGATGCATCCGCAGAACGCGGCGGGCAGCCAATGGACAACCACGACGATCGGCACCATTCCGTCCGATCCTGCTGACGGGCGCAGCCCGGGCTTTGCGCTCGCCCAGATCGTCCCCGGCGGCCGGCCCGAGATCGTGTTGAGCAGCCTGGGCCTCTACGTTGGGGACGTGAACGGCAACAGTGGAAGTGACGGTCTTCGAGAACGTCGGCAACGCTTCGTCCTGGTTGAGTCATGGTATTTCGCAAGGCACGGAAAGCCACTTGGGTACCCAGACGCTGGACCTAGATGGCGACGGTGATCTGGATGTGGTCAGCATCGCCCGGGATAATTTCCAGAACCTGCAGCTTTGGCGCAACGACGCACGCTGACGGACTAGGAATTTAAGCCGGTACCGTTGGCGTTCTTTCGCTCGCGTTTTTGCTGTTTGCGAAGCACGGCCTGGGCACGGCGTTCCTTGGTCTTCTCGGACGGGATGCGTCCCGGATGGGCTTCTTGCTCCCCGTGGTGCTCGTCGAAGGCGCCGGGCTGCGTGCCGAGCTCGAAGAAAGCCACCTCGCGCTTCGCGCGCTCACCCAGGCGGAGTGGAACGATGGCAGCCCCTACCCCGGCGCCGACGTAGACCGCGCCCTTCGGGTCCTCGGTGCCTCGGGAACCGTAAAGGCCGTGTATGTATTTGTGACCGGCGAGCTTGCCCACCGAGAGCTCGTGCAGCCGCGCGACCGTCACCTGGCCGGCGTGTGTGTGACCGGAAAACACGAGTGGGATGCCGGCCTCCCAAAGCGCGTCGGCCTCTTCGGCGATGTGCGAGAGTCCGATGACCGGCAGGTCGGAACGCAAGCCCTTGAGCGCGGCCCGTCGGTCGGCGTGACCAGTATAGGCGTCGTCCAGGCCGAGCACTTGCAAGGCCTGATGCCCAATGGTGATCCTGGTGTGCGCATTGTCGAGCACCTCCGCGCCACCCCGGCGAAGCGCCTGACGCACAGGCTCGGCACCCGCCCAGTGGTCGTGGTTGCCGAGGACCGCAAACACCGGCGCTTCGATCTGGCTGATCACATCTGTGAGGTCATCGAGATAGACCTGGCTGTGACAAACGAAGTCACCGCTGATCACCACGATGTCCGGCTTGCCGGCATTGGTCATCGAGACGGCGTCGTACTGAACCTCCATCGGCGTGACGCGGCCGACGTGCAGGTCGGTGAGGTGCGCGACCCGGACCCCTTCGAGATGCTCGAGAAAGCACTCAGGGCCAGCGAATCGACGTATGCGAAACCGGCGCGAGCTATCGTGCCATGGGTCGCGTTCGCGCAGCAGCTTCTTTCGAAACTTCCGTAACCCCTCGATGGTTGCCGATCGACTCATCTCCATACCAATGTAGTCACTTCGCTCGAGGCTCGCACGAATCTGGCGGTGTACGTTTTCGCGTCAGTCTCGAAACAGGCACGTCCGGGCCCCGAGAGCGGCGCTGCTCGTTCTTTCTGCCACGAAACCGCCGGATGACGTAGACGCATGCAAACGCGACGATCAACCCTGCCACGATTTGCTGCCACGGCATAATCAAGACCTATCCGTAACCAAGGAGCTGGCCCCCCTGATAAACGGCGAGAGAGGCCAAATATGCAAGCACGGTCATGTAGGTGAAGAGGAACAGGGGCCATTTCCAGGAGCCGGACTCCCTTTTCACGACCGCGATTGTGCTCATGCACTGGCAAGCCAGCAAGAAGAAGACCATCAGCGAGATGCCGCTAAGCGGCGTCATGACCGGGCTCCCGTCGGCATGCCGGGCGTCGCGAAGGGCCTGACGCAGGGGCTTGTTCTCCTCGTCGGCCTCACCGATGCCGAACACCACCCCCAGGGTCGAAATGAACACCTCTCGCGCAGCGAACGCGCCGATGATTCCAACGCCGATCTGCCAGTCGAAGCCAATCGGCCGAAGCGCAGGCTCGATCGCGTGGCCGAACCTGCCACCAAGGCTGTGGGCCAGCTGGTCCCCGGCCTCTTGGGCGTCGAGCGCTTGCAGCGCCTCGGTCTTGCTCGACTCCGACGTTGCCGTCTGCTCAACCCGCTCGCGTTCAGCAGCGTAGCGCTCCGCAACCTCGGCCGACTTTGGGAAGGAGAGCAGCGCCCAGAGAAGAATGGTCATCGCCAGGATGATCGTGCCGGCATCGACCAGAAAGATGCGCAGACGGCGCCAGGCATTGATCCAGAGGATCCGCGCCGAGGGCCAGCGATAGGGCGGCATCTCGAGCACGAATGTCGGAGCGGGGCCGGGCAGCACAGTCCGCCGAATGACCGCCGCCGCGGCAAGTGTGACGAGAACCGAAAGGGTGTACATCGAGAAGAGCGCGACGGCCCCGGCGCTGAACCAGCCAAGCGACTGCCCAGCGAAGACCGTACCAACGACGAGGATGTAGATCGGCAATCGGGCGCTGCAGGACATGAGGGGAAGCGCCAACATCGTGACCAGGCGATCACGGCGGCGTTCGATCGTGCGTGTGGCCATCACCGCAGGCACCGCGCAGGCGAAGCCCGACAGCAGCGGCACGAATGCCTTTCCATGCAGACCTACCTTCTTCATCACCCGATCGATCACGAACGCAACCCGTGCGAGGTAGCCGGAGTCTTCTAGAAATCCGATGAAGAGGAAGAGCATCAGGATCTGAGGGGCGAAAACGATGACGTTGCCAACCCCAGCGATGATCCCCTCGACGACCAGGTCCTGAAGGACTCCGGGGGGCAGAATCGCCGCGGCCTGGGTCTGCATGAAAGCGGTCGCGGTCTCGATGGCGCCGATGAAGGGCTCGGCCCCCGCAAACAGCACTTCGAAGATGCCGAACATCACGACTGCGAAGATCAGGAGCCCGGCGAACGGATGGGTCAGCACGCGGTCGATGCGCTCGCTTCGAGACGGCCGCGGATCTTGCACCGAGCAAGTCTCGCTCACGGCAGCGTCGAGCCAAGCGTAGCGGGAGGCGATGATCTCGAGGTCGATGTTACGGCCACGCGCCACGGCGGCTTCATGAATGCTCGCTACGGCCTGCCGCACGTCATCGGGAACGCCATGCAGGCTGTCTTCACCCAAAGACAGCAGGCACCAGAGCGCAAACACCCGATGCTGAGTCGCTGCGGTCTCGGGACGCCAGTGCGCGATCACCGGCTCGATCGCCGCTACGTCGGCTTCGAGCTCGACTGGGTAACTGACACGAGGCGTCGAAACATCGCTACTGGCTTCGAGCTGTTTCTCGAGCGCTTCCAGGAGCGCGTCCAGACCGCGCCGCTTGGTCGCAACGACAGGAATGACTGGAGCGGCAAAGAGCTCCGACAAGCGCTCCGTGTCGACGCGCAGGCCGATCTGCTCCGCAGCGTCCATCATGTTGAGCGCAACGACGACCGGGACGCCGGACTCGATGAGCTGCAAAGGCAAATAGAGCCCTCGCTCCAAGGTGGTTGCGTCGACGACGCAGATGACCGCCCGCGTATTGCCTTCGGTCAATGCATTGACCGCGAGCTGCTCCTCCGGCGAGCTCGCCGTCAGGCTGTACATGCCGGGCACATCGACGAGCTCGATCTTCTCGGAGCCGATCCGCAGGCTTGCGCTGGTACGATCGACCGTCACGCCAGGATAGTTGCCCACATGCGCGCTGCCGCCGGAAAGGGCGTTGAACAGGGTACTCTTTCCGCAGTTCGGGTTGCCCGCGATCAGCACTTGCGGGGGGGCTTTGTCGCTCACGCCTCTCCTTCGGGCCTGACGGCGATCTTTGCTGCCTCGGCACGGCGCAGCGACAGGGAATAGTTGCGGACCCGGAGCTCGACGGGGTCCCCAAAGGGCGCCACGCGCACCAGTCGAACGCGCGTCCCAGGAAGGAGGCCCATCTCCATCAGCCGCCTGGACAGGCGGCGCTCGCAGTCGATCGACACGATTTTGGCGTGCTGCCCCAGGGGTAGATCGACGAGAGAGGGCTTCATCGACTACTGATAATGAATTTCTTTTTCTTGGGCAACCGCTTGGAATTTCGTGTGAAGTCTCTATAAAACCGACCTACTCGTGCCTCAAGAAGGAGAATCATGGCCACCACCGCGTTCAAGGGAACCCCGGTTCAAACCAATCGCGATCTGCCCGCCGTCGGCAGCGCCGCCCCAGACTTCCTGCTGATCGCTGGCGACCTCAGCGAAAAGACGCTCGCGGACTTCGCGGGAAAGAAGAAGATCATCACGATCAACCCGAGCTACGACACGCCCGTCTGCCAGGCTACCGCGCGCAGTTTCAATCAACGCGCGGCCACGCTGGGCAACGCTGTGGTCCTGGTCGTCAGCTCCGACCTTCCTTTCGCTCAGGGCCGTTTCTGCGGCGCTGAGGGATTGGAAGCGGTGGTTCCGCTGTCGACGTTCCGAGGGAGCTTCCTTCAAGACTACGGCGTCGAAATGCTCGATGGCGCCCTCAAGGGACTCGCCGCGCGCGCGATCGTCGTCGTGGACGAGAACGACAAGGTCGTGCACACCGAGATGGTCGCCGACATCGTCCAAGAACCGGACTACGACGCCGCCATTGCGGCCGCGAGCTAAGCCAGCAGCCGCTGCGCTTCGGCGACGACGCTTTCGACGGTGATGCCGAACTTCTCGTAGAGCACCTGGTACGGCGCTGATGCGCCGAACTGATCCATGGTGACGAACGCCGCGTCGTTGCCGACCCAGCGGTCCCAGCCTTGGCGAATCCCTGCCTCGACGACGACCTTGACTGCGCCGCCGCGTGGGATGACCTCCTGCTGGTACGCCTCGTCCTGTTTTTCGAAGAGCTCCCAGCAGGGCATGCTGACCACGCGTACCGCGGCGCCCTCTTGTTCGAGAAGATCGGCAGCAATCATCGCGATCTCGACCTCACTACCGGTGGCGACCAGAATCACGTCGGGGCCTCCGCCTCCTGCTTCGCGCAAGGTGTACGCACCGCGCTTGGCCTTTTCAGCGCTGGCCAGTGTATTTCGATCGAAGACCGGCACATTTTGCCGAGTCAGCGCCAGGGCCGCGGGCCCGTCCCATTCGAGAGCAGCCTTCCAACACTCGCGCACCTCGTTGGCGTCAGCTGGCCTGAATACCGCCAGGTCCGGAATCGCGCGCAAGGCGGCAATCTGTTCTACCGGCTGGTGCGTGGGGCCGTCCTCGCCGAGCCCGATGCTGTCGTGGGTGTAGATGTAGCGCGTGTGGAGCTTCATCAGCGCCGCAAGCCGCACAGAGGGCCGCATATAGTCGCTGAACACGAGGAATGTGGCACCGTACGGGATCACGCCGCCGTGAAGTGCCATGCCGTTCATGGCCGCCCCCATGCCGTGCTCCCGAATGCCCCAATCCACGTTACGTGGAATCCCATCGGCGCCCGGCAGGAAGCCGGCAAGGCCCAACATGCGACTGTTGTTGGAGCCCGCGAGGTCTGCGGAGCCACCCACGAGCCCGCCGATCTTGGCGGCAAGCGCGTTGAGCACGGCACCGCTTGCCTTTCGTGTCGGCATACCCTTCGGGTCGGCGTCGAAGCCCGGAAGGTCGGCGTCCCAACCGGAGGGAAGCTGTCCTGCCAAGGCAGCATCGAGCTCCTTCGCGGCTTCCGGGAACTCCGACCGGTAGCTTGCGAGTCGCGTCTGCCATCGGTCGTGGTCTTTCGCGCCGCGCTCTCGAATCGATTCGGCGGCCGCCGCCAGCTCGTCGGGAACGAAGAAGGGCTCGGTCGGCCATTCCATGACCTGCTTGGTGGCGATGATCTCATCCTCACCGAGCGGAGCGCCGTGTGCAGCCGAAGAGTCGCGCTTGTTTGGCGACGGGTCGCCGATGATCGTTCGCACGCGAATGAAGCTCGGACGCTCGTCGGCGACCGCGGCTCGGGACGCCGCGATCACCGCAGCCATGTCACTGCCGTCGTCCACGCTTTCAGTGTGCCAGCCGTAGGAGGCGAAGCGGCCCAGAACGTCTTCGCTGAAGCTCAGGTCCGTCCGGCCATCGATGGTGATCTCGTTGTCGTCCCAGTACACGACGAGCTTGCCGAGCTTCAGATGGCCAGCGATCGACGCAGCTTCGGAAGCAACCCCTTCCATGATGTCGCCGTCCGAGGCGATCACCCAGGTGCGGTGATCAAAGAGCGTGTGCCCCGGCTTGTTGAAGCGGGCTCCGAGGTGCCGCTCCGCCATCGCCATCCCCACCCCGTTGCCGATGCCCTGCCCGAGTGGGCCGGTCGTCGTTTCGACGCCTGGGGTCACGTGCGACTCCGGATGACCGGGCGTGAGACTCCCCCACTGCCGGAACTTCCGAATGTCGTCGAGAGAGACCTCGTAGCCGCTCAGGTGCAGCAGCGCGTACTGCAGCATCGACGCGTGTCCGCAGGACAAGACAAAGCGGTCGCGGTCGGGCCATTCCGGATGGGCCGGGTCGTGCCGGCGCAGCGCGGAGAACAGCGCCCAGCCGAGCGGCGCGAGCGCCATGGGCGTGCCCGGGTGGCCCGAATTGGCTGCCTGGACCGCGTCCATGCTCAGGCCTCGAATCGTCTTGATAGCGAGCTCATCGAGCTTCGCGGGGTTCCCCATGCTGTTGTCCTCCTGCCTGGCGGGCCGGATCTAGCAGGCCCAGCACAAACGCAAAAGGTGCGCCGATGGTTTTTCGACGAGAGCTGGACATGACCCTAGAACGCCACTAACAACCCCGGACGCGGGCAGCCGGTTGTTGACTGTTTCAATCGGGTTTGCTTCATGACGGGGCCCGCGCAGGAGGAAGAAATGCCTCAGGTTTTCGTACCCAAGGAAGTCACCGAAGGTGAAACTCGGGTCGCCTGCACACCAGAAACAACGAAGCGCTACGTGAAAGAGGGCTTCGATGTGGTCGTAGAAAGCGACGCGGGCAGACACGCCCACTTCACCGATGAGCACTATCGCCAAGTAGGCGCCACGATCGTTGCCGGCGCCGAGGCGGAAGCGGCCTGGGCAAGTGCGGACATCGTGTTTCGGGTTTACCCGATCACGCCCGCGGAAGCGTCCAAAATCAAGGAGGGCGCGCTCCTGATCGGCTTCATGTCTCCGCACAAAAACCTCGATTCGGTCCGGATCCTGAGGGATCGGAAGATCAGCACGATCGCGATGGAGCTCATCCCGCGCATCAGCCGTGCCCAATCGATGGATGCCCTCAGCTCGCAGGCTTCAATCTCGGGCTACCAGGCTGTGCTCATGGCTGCGACCTACCTCGACAAGTACTTTCCTCTCCTGATGACCGCTGCCGGCACGATTCAGCCTGCCAAGATCGTCATCATGGGAGCGGGTGTGGCCGGGCTTCAGGCGATCGCGACCGCGCGACGTTTGGGCGCCGTGGTCGAGGTCTCGGACATTCGGCCTGCCGTCAAAGAGCAGGTCGAGTCGCTCGGCGGACGCTTCATCGACTTTCCGATGGATGAGAGCGGCGAAGGGGAAGGCGGCTACGCGCGCGAGCTGACGCCGGAGCAGCTCAAGGCGCAGCAGGCCATCGTCCGTCAGAAGGTCGTGGCCGCAGACGCAGTCATCACCACGGCGCTCGTCCCGGGACGGCCGGCGCCGAAGCTCATTACCAAAGACATGGTCGATGAGATGCGCGAAGGCGCGGTCATCGTCGACCTCGCGGTCGAGCAAGGCGGCAACTGTGAGCTCAGCAAGAGCGGTGAGATGGTCGTCGAGCACGGCGTGACCATCATCGGACACCCCAACCTGCCCGCAGCGACTCCTGCGGACGCCAGCCTGCTCTATTCCCGCAATATTCAGGCTCTCCTGCTCAGCATCCTGTCCGAGGGAGAAGTCGTTTTGAACCTCGAGGACGAGATCCTCGATGGCGCCCTGCTCACCCACAACGGCGAGGTCCGACACGGACCGACTGCCGAGGCTCTCTAGGAAAGGAGACCGAACGTGACTTTGGGACCTCTGCTCATAGGCATCTACGTGTTCGTCCTCGCTGGTTTCGTCGGCTTTGAGATGATCACCAAAGTGCCGCCGACCTTACACACCCCCCTGATGAGCGGCGCAAACGCCATCAGCGGGATCACCGTGGTCGGCGCAATCGCTGCCGCAACGACCGGTGCGCCGACCGTAGCCAACATTTTGGGTGCGCTTGCCATCGTCACCGCGACCATCAATGTCGTTGGTGGCTTTCTGGTGACCGACCGCATGCTGCGCATGTTCGGAAAGAAGAAGAAAAAGAAGCCAAAGGCTCTCAAGCCGGGTGCCGAAGTCGTCGCAGCTCAAAGCCGAGAGGCGGTTAGCAAATGAATCAAGAGATCATGCGTTCCACCGTGGTCCCGATCATCTATCTGCTGTCCACGATCCTATTCATTTTCGGCATCAAGCAACTCGCGAGGGTGAAGACCGCGCGCAGGGGCAACACGCTCGCGGCCGTCGGCATGCTCTTCGCGATCATCGGCTCGCTGCTCGAGCTGGGACTGGTCGACTATCGCTGGATCGCCGGCGGCATGCTGGTCGGCACCATCATCGGCGCTGCCTTCGCAATCCGCGTGCAGATGACCTCGATGCCGGAGATGGTCGCTCTCTTCAACGGCTTCGGCGGCATCGCGTCCGCCTTGGTAGCTACGTCGGTCTACTGGGACGTCGTCGTGCAACGAGCGCCGGCAGGCACAGTCTACGAGGCGCTCGGCACCGACGAGGCCATCACGGTGATGCTCTCGATTCTGATCGGAGGCATCACCTTCACAGGCAGCCTCATCGCCCTGTTCAAGCTTCAAGGGAAACTGAAGAAGGGCCAACCCATCCTGCTCCCAGCCAGGCACTACATCACCTTCGGGCTGCTCTTTGCGTCTTTTGCGTTCGGCGGGCTCGCCGTCGCAGCAGGGGCCTCCGATTCGGTCGTTTGGGTGCTCGCTCTCGCGGCGGTTTCGCTGATTCTGGGCGTTCTGCTGACGATTCCCATCGGCGGCGCGGACATGCCGGTCGTCGTTTCTCTGCTCAACTCGTACTCCGGCGTGGCCGCCTCGATGGCGGGCTTCGTGATCGGCAATCCGCTCTTGATCATCGCAGGTGCGATGGTGGGCGCAGCGGGCCTGATCCTCACGCAGATCATGTGCGTGGCGATGAACCGTTCGCTCCTCAACGTCTTGGTCGGCGGCTTTGGCGTGACCGACGGAGGCAGCGGTGGTGGCGGATCCGACGAGTACACGAGCGTGACCTCCTGCGGCCCCGAAGAGGCCGCGATGGTCCTCGAGAACGCGGAGTCGGTCATCATCATCCCGGGCTATGGGTTGGCGGTTGCCCAGGCGCAGCACGCGGTCCGCGAACTGGCCGACATGCTGAAGGCTCGTGGCACTAAGGTCACCTACGGCATCCACCCGGTCGCGGGTCGTATGCCCGGTCACATGAACGTCCTGCTCGCCGAAGCTGACGTCCCGTACGAGGAGCTCCTCGAGATGGACGTGATCAACCCGGAGTTCAAGAACACAGACGTGGTGATCATTCTCGGCGCGAACGATGTCGTGAACCCGATCGCCAGCAAGGACCCGACGAGCCCGATCGCGGGCATGCCGATCCTCAATGCCCACGAGGCCCGCTCGGTCTTCGTCGTCAAACGAAGCCTGAGCCCAGGCTACGCCGGCATCAAGAACGAGCTCTTCGAGTACGACAACACGATGATGATCTTCGGCGACGCCAAGAAGGTTCTGCAGGGGCTGATTGGTGAAGTGAAGGATCTGTAGCGGGCGCGAGCCCCTAATCTGTCTCGGAAGTCGGCCGCACCCGACGATGCCCCGCCGTAGTAGTCGGACTCTGCGAGGTCATCGAACCGGGTGTACTCGTTGAAAAAGCGAACTCGGCAGGTGCCGGTGGGACCGGAGCGCTGCTTGCCGATGATGATTTCGGCGATGCCGCGGTCGTCGCTCTCGCGGTTGTAGACCTCGTCACGATAGATGAACCAGATTGTGTCGGCGTCCTGCTCGATAGCGCCGGATTCGCGAAGGTCCGAAAGCTGCGGACGCTTGTCCTTGACGCCGCGCGACTCGACACCGCGGTTGAGCTGCGAGAGCGCGATGACCGGAATCTCGAGCTCCTTGGCCAGCGCCTTCAAGCTCCGGCTGATCTCGCTGATCTCTTGCTCGCGCGAGTCGTTCCGCGAGCCCGATCGCATCAGCTGGAGGTAGTCGACAACGATCATACTGAGACCGACTTCCGACTTGAGACGGCGCGCTTTGGCGCGAAGCTCGAGCAAGGTGATCGCCGGGGTGTCGTCGATCCAAATCGGCATCTCGCTCAGGCTGCCGGCTGCGTCTGCGAGCTTTGGCCAGTCGTCCTTGTGGAGCTGTCCAGTTCGAATGCGGTTGCCGTCGACGCGGGCTTCGCTTCCAAGAAGCCGGCGAACCAGCTGCCCCTTGGGCATCTCCAGCGAAAACACGGCGACCGGCGCCTTGCTCTTGACACAGGCGTTGTGGGCCACGTTCAGTGCGAAGGACGTCTTACCCATGCCGGGACGCCCGGCAACGATGATCAGGTCGCCCGGGTGCATGCCGGCGGTCATCTCGTCGAGCTTCTTATAGCCAGTCGGCAGGCCCGTGATCGCCTCCCCGCGATTGGCCGTTTCATGAATCTCTTGAAACGTCCGCATCACGACGTCTTTTACGTGCTCGTAAGGATTTCGTGCGCGCTCCTTCGCGACCGCGAAAATCGATGACTCGGAGTCGTCGAGGAACTCCTCGATCGGACCGTAGTCGCCGTAACCACGAGAAACGACCTGGTGACAGGCCTGAATGAGCGAGCGGACAACCGACTTCTCGCGAACGATCCGCGCATGCGACTGGATGTTCGAGACACTCGGGATGGTGTTGCTGAGCGAGAGCAGATACTCGTCGCCGCCAATCGAAGCAAGCTTGCCGCTATGAACGAGCGATTCGCGAAGCGTGACGTGATCCACCGGTTGGCTTCGGCGGAACAACTCGCTCATCGCCTCGAAGATCTTGCCGTTGGCCTCGCTGTAGAAGTCGTCGGCGGATAGCACCTCGACCACGAGATTCATCGCGTCGTTCTCGAGGAGGATGCCCCCGAGCACCGCCCGCTCCGCCTCGAGGGCGTTCGGTGGGACCTGCCCCGCTCGTTCCGCTCCAGTGATGACCCGCTCCCTTCCGAGCTTCGGTTCTAGCGCCTACAGCCGCGTTGTGGAAGCGCTAGCGCGCTCATCTATGCGCGGGTCTTCACTTCGAGCTTCACGGTCGCCGTCAAGCCATAGAGCAGCTTTACGCCGATCTCGTAACTGCCGACCTCTTTGATGGTCTCAGCTGGCATGACGAGCTTCTTCTTGTCGACCTCGACCTCGACGCCCTTGGCCTTGAGACCATCGAGCACGTCGTTCGAGGTAACCGAGCCGAAGAGCTTGCCATCCTCGCCCGCTTCCTTGGCGACCATGACGGTGACCTTGGCCAGCGCAGCGACGATCTTCTCTTGCTCCGCACGAAGCTTGGCGATGCGCTGCTCTTGGATGTTCTTTTCGTGCTCGATCTGCCGGACGTTGCCGCGGCTGGCCACGACAGCAAGGCCGCGGGGCAACAGGAAGTTGCGAGCGTAGCCGCGGCGCACACGCACGACGTCGCCAATCGAGCCGAGGTGTTCGAGGTTTTCTTTCAGTACGATTTGGACAGTAGATGCCATAGCTGCCTCACTTCGTCGCCGTGTAGGGGAGCAAGGCAATATTGCGAGCTCGCTTGATCGCACGGGTCAGATCTCGCTGCTGCTTCGCGTTCAGACCGCTGATGCGCCGAGGCGTGATCTTACCGCGGTCGGTGATGAAGTTCCGAAGTTGCTGCGGGTCTTTGTAGTCAAACTTGAAGTCGGGAGGCAGAGAGTGGCCGGGCGCCTTCTTGCGTCCGCCGCGTCCTCGTCCGCCACCTTCAACATCGAAATCTTGTCGGATATCGTCGGCCATGGGTCAGCCCTCCTCGCGCTTGGTGTCAGCGGACTCCGCTCCAGTGGTTTGCTCAGGAGCCGGTGCCTCTTCGGCGGCCGGTGCCTCTGCGGCAGCGGGTGCCTCTGCGGCAGCGGGTGCCTCTGCGGCAGCGGGTGCCTCCGCGGCAGCGGGTGCCTCTGCGGCAGCCGGTGCCCCTTCAGCGGCCGATGCGGCTGTTGGCTCCGCGCTCTCTGAGGCTGCCTTGTCTGAAGGGCCCTCTACTGCTTTGGGCGTGGCATCGGAAGGAGCGTCGGGGGCATCCCGCGAGGCGCACGCGGCGCCATTCCGAGGCTGCGTGCGCGCTCGAGCTCCGCGTCCTCGGTCACGTCCTCTTCCTCGACGTGCAGGTATTGCACCTCTTCGGGATCCACGGCGACCGATGCCGGGTCGATGTCCTCGGCGAGAAGCACGGTCTGGAATCGCACCACGTCGTCGAGCAGGCGCAGGTTGCGCTCGAGCTCTGGCACCAGGTCGTTGAAACCCACGTACTTCAGGTAGACGAATATCCCGCGATTGTTCTTCTGAATCGGATACGCGAGCTTGCGCTTACCCCAGTTGTCGAGCTTCGTGAGAGTACCGTCGAGACGCGCGATGACGTCCTTTGCACGGTCGATCACCTTCTCCGCTCCGTCGTTGTCGACGTTGGGCCGAAGGATGTAAATCGTCTCGTATTCACGCGCCCATCGCTTGACGGGCGCTGCCGTAGTAGTTGTCATATCTCCTCCTGGTCTGGTCGGCCCCAACCCAAAGCTGGAGCGAGGAAGGGCGAGGCATAGCCGATCTGCGTGGGCGCGCCAGTCGTCAGGATCGGCTGTGGTGACGATTCATCGCCTGCTTGGGGCCTTCGCGAACCGAGGTCTCGGCCATGTCGGCTGCCAGCTCCAGGACCATACCGAGCTCGACCCGCTCCAAGCTGTTGAAATCACTTAGGACGTAACCCTCGGGGCGCCCTCGGTTCGGCCGGCCGATTCCGACTCGGCAGCGGACGAAGCCAGGGCCGCCACAGTGCTCGACCATGGAGCGCAGCCCGTTGTGGCCGGCCGTACCCCCGCCAACCTTGATGCGTACCACCCCGAACTCGAGATCGAGCTCGTCGTGCACACACAGGACCTGATCGACCGGCACCTTGAAGAACCGCATGGCGGCCTGAACGGACTCGCCGCTCAGATTCATGAATGTCATGGGCTTGAGGAGCACCATGTCGTGGTCGCCGAGCGCGACCTTGGTGAACTCGCCCTTGAATTTGTCGCGGAAACTAGGCGCACCCCAGCGCCGCGCCAGCTCGTCGACCACCATGAATCCGACGTTGTGGCGATTGCCAGCGTATTTCGGCCCCGGGTTCCCGAGGCCAGCGATGAGGTGCGTGCTCACGGCCCGCCAGTTGCTTAGATGGCGGCCGGCTCGGCCTCAGCCGAGGGTTTCGCGGCCTCAGCTGCGGCGTCTTCAGCGACTTCGGCGGCAGTGGCCTTGCGCGGCTCGAGGATGATCACGAGGGTGAGCTTGGGCTTGAGCAGGCACTCCACCCCTTCGGGTAGCTCGATGTCCTCTACCGAGATCGTGTCCTTGAGCGCGAGATGGGTCACGTCCGCATCAATGGACACAGGAATGTTTGCCGCGGTCGTACGAATGGGCAGAACACGACGCGTGACGTTCAGCACGCCGCCTTGGACGACGCCTACCGACCGTCCATGGGTGCGGAACGGCACGTTCACCTCGAGCACCCTGTCCTCGAGAATTCGATACAAATCGATGTGCAGGAGCTCTTGGGTGACCGGATCGGCGGTCAGGTCTTTGACCATGGCCAGCTCGTCCTTGCCGTCCACGGACAGCTTGAACACCACGTTTCGCCCTCGCTCGCCTCGAAGCGCTTTGGTTAACTCTTTGGGGGATAGGGTCAGCGGCGTGGGCTCGACGCCCGGGCCGTAAAATACGCCCGGGACTTTTCCTTCTGCACGCAGCCGACGCGCTGGCCCCTTTCCGCGGCTTGCGCGGACCTCAGCCTGCAACGTCGTCGTTTCCATTCTCGAATGCTCCAATCATACAAACAGCGAGCTCACCGAGTCGCTGTGGTGAATCCGTTTGATGGCCTCTCCTAGCAAACTTGCCACGGAAAGCACGCGGAAGCGGCCGGTCGCGATCGCTTCCTCCCGAAGGGGGATGGTATCGGTCACGAGGACCTCCTCCAGGGGCGAATCCACGATGCGTTCGAGGGCCGGCCCCGACAAGACAGGGTGTGTCGTCGCAGCCATGACCCGCTTGGCGCCTTGCTCGTGCAGGGCGCGGGCAGCGTTGGTCATCGTGCCAGCGGTGTCGATCATGTCGTCCAGAATCATACATTCACGCCCGCTCACGTCGCCGATGATGTGCATGACTTCGCTCACGTTTTCCTTTTCGCGCCGCTTGTCTATGATGGCCAGGTCGGCGCCCATGCGTTTCGCGTAGGCCCGCGTGCGCTCGACCCCGCCGGCATCGGGCGAGACAAAGACTGGCGGCGTGCTGAAGCGCGGCCTCAGGTGCTGCAAAAAGACGGGCATGGCGTAGAGATGGTCAAAAGGCTTGTTGAAAAAGCCCTGAATCTGACCGGCGTGCAAGTCCATCGAGACGACGCGATCGATACCCGAGGTCGTGAGTAGATCTGCCACCAGCTTGGCGGTGATCGGCGTGCGCGGCGCAGCCTTTCGATCCTGTCGCGCGTATCCGTAATAGGGGATGACTGCAGTGATGGAGCCCGCCGACGCACGCCGCAGCGCGTCGATCATCACCAGGAGCTCCATGAGGTTGTCGTTGACGGGCGCGCAGGTCGACTGGATCAGGTAAACGTCCACGCCGCGGACGTTCTCTTGGATCCTGGCGAACACCTCGCCGTCGGAAAAACGCGAGACGCGCGCACGCCCCACGGGCAATTCTAGGTAGTTGGCGATCTTCTCGGCGAGGGCCGGGTTTGAGTTTCCCGTGAAAACGCAGGTCGACTTGAACATCGCGGGTCCCCTTAGTTGATCGAAGAGTTGCCAGCCAGTCGGACGGCGACGGTCGGTAGCAAAGCGACCATCGACTGTCAACCACGGGCTTTGCCCGAAAGCGCTTTGCGAAGCGCGTTCGGTACTTTCCGTGGATACACGGTTGAGGTTCCTGAGCTGGGAGTGTAAACCTCATCGCTCCTGTCCCCGGAGGAATGATGACGTCGAGCGTGACATTGTTGACGGACCGCGAACAAGTCGCGCATCAGTGGCGAGATGCCCTGCGCAAGCATGACGTCGAATCCAAGGTGGTCGCGCCGAGCGACTTGGCTAGCGCGGTCGAAGGCCAAGTTGCAGTCGTCGTCGATGTCGACGGGGCGCAACTCGACGCCGACGAGCTCTTGTCGACGCTGGGCTTCCTGCGTGCATCCGGTGTGTTGCCCATCGCTCACGTGGAGGGTGCCCGCGATGCAGTCGAAGACATCGTCAGCGAGCTTTGCGACGGCCTGATCACCAGCTCCCAGCCGGATGTCGCGCGAGTTGCGGCAGCGATCACGCGACGCGCCGATCGACAACGACACCAGCGCTTGGAGTTCGTGACGGTGTGCCCGTGTAGCGATGACGTGCTGGCTGTGCTGGGCAACGGCGACGCTTCTCTTCACCGCCGACCGATTGATGCATCCGACGACGGGTCCGACATCAGCAGCATCACGATTGATCCGAGCGCGACCAAGGCTACGATTCAACTGGAGAGTGGAGCGACTTGCCAGTTGACGATCGCGTCGATGAACGCGGCCTCCGGCATGACGAACGGACAAGGCGACATCGAGTTCGATGGCGAGCGCCTCGGTGCCCGTCTTCGCGAGCTTCGTCTCGAGGCCGGCCTCACACAGGCCGAGCTCGCCCGCCGCACTGGCATTCATCGTCCGAACATCGCTCGCGTCGAAGCCGGGCGGCACACGCCCTCACTCGAGACGCTGGCGCGTATTGCCAATGCGATCGGTGTGTCGACCACGCATGTGTTGGTATCGCGCGAACCATGAGGGCCGATACAGGGCCAAAACCCATCAAAGACGCGTCGACCGTCATCGTGCTGCGTGAAACCGATGCGGGCATTGAAACCTTCATGCTGTGCCGGCACCATCAGAGTGGCTTCATGGGCGGAGCACACGTGTTTCCCGGAGGCAAGGTCGACCCGAGCGACAGCGAGCCCGGCTGGCTCGAGCACGTCGACCGACCTAGCGAAGAGCTAAGCCGACAGCTTGGCGAAACAGACGCCGACTCGGCGCTCGGTCTGCTCGTCGCTGCGGTGCGAGAAACCTTCGAAGAGGCGGGCGTGCTCTTGGCGAGTACTGCCCCCGGCGCCGATCTACAAGGAGTACGCGAGCAGCTACACCGGGGCGCGAATTTTTCCGAGCTCGCGAACCAAATCGACATGAAAATCGGATCGATTGCACTCACTCCCTATGCGCGCTGGATCACGCCCAAGATGGAGAGCCACCGTTTCGACACGCGCTTCTACATCGCCGTGCTCCCGGAAGGGCAAAGCGCATCGCACGACGGGACCGAAACAACCTCGGCGATCTGGCTCCGTCCCGCGGCTGCGATCGACCAGATGCTGACCGGACGAATCAAGTTGGCGCCACCGACCGTGCGAACACTGCAATGGTTGGCGAGCTTCGGCGACGCCGAGTCGGTGATCGCTGACGCTAGGTCACGGAAGCCGCCCTTGATTCGGCCGCGCATCGTCACCTGTGCTACGGGTTGGTTCCTCGCCCTGCCCGGTGACCCTGAGCATCCCGAGAGCGACCCGGTGCTTCCAGGCGCAACGCGAATGGTCTTCGACGGCGGCGCCTGGCGAGATGCGCCCTCGCCTGTTCGCTAGGGTACAGTTTTTCCAGTTTTTTCCGGTTATTCCTTGTGTGTGCGTGAGCTGAACCGTTACCCAAGAAGGGTGGTGGCCCGAGCCCGCAAACCAAAGGATCTGTTCACGGCGTCGCAGATCGCGCGATTCTGCCAGGTCGATCTGAAGACAATTCACAACTGGGCCGATCGAGGGCAAATCCAACACTTCCGAACACCGGGTCGCCATCTTCGGTTTCGCCGACCGCACGTGCTCGACTTCCTTCGCAAGTACGGTTACCCGATCCCCGACGAGCTCGACGCTGCGCGTCCGCGTGTGGCTCTATTCGTCAATGGGAACCAGACCAAACAGAGAGTTCTCGCTTCGCTGAGCAGCGCATTCGAGGTCGTCGACTACCCAGACCCGCTCGGCGGTCTCCTCCAAATCGGCGAGCAACCGCCCGATGCGGTCGTCTTGGCCGCCAAAGTCGGTCATCTAAGCGGCGCAGAGATCATTCAAGCGCTCAAGCGCGGCCCCCATACGCAGCACATCCGCGCGGTCCTGTTCGCAAACGACGAAGCCGAAAGACAAGCAGCCCTCGAAGCCGGAGCCTCAGCCCATGTCAGCGAAACGGACCTGACCGGCTTGAAGGACACACTCCAAGCCTTGATGGGCGTCCGTCACTAGCGCCCCGGTCGCAGGTTCTCGCTACGAGCGACGATCAGAGGCACCGCCGCCGGCACCGGCACCGGCACCGGCACCGGCACTGACGCTGGCACTGGCGCTGTCCCCCAAGACACCCGCGGCAGCGCGAGCCCGAAGGGCGAAGCCCGGCGCAACGCGCCGCCAAGCGCGAGCGAAGCGAAGCGCGCGGCAGGGAGGACTACGGGTGGGGGTGGGCGGGCGGTGTAATCAAAACCTAACCACCCAACCAATCCAAGACCCGCCCCCACAACACCCGCGGCAGCACAAGCCGTACGTCGACGCCCGCTCCCAAGCCTCCCGCCCCGACAAGCTTGCAGACGCCCTAAACCTGGCGTACTCCCCGCAAATGCCGTTCGAAGGCCTCAAGTTCAACGACCAAGGTTTGGTCGCTGTCATCGCGCAAGACGCGGAGACTGGCGAGGTGCGGATGATGGCCTACGCGAACGAGACGGCGATCGAGCGCACTCTCCAAACTGGCGTGGCTCACTTCTTCAGCCGCTCGCGTGGGCAGCTTTGGAAGAAGGGTGAGAGCAGCGGCAATACGCTCGGGGTTCGAAGCGTTTGGGTCGACTGCGACGGTGACACCCTGATCTACATGGTGGATCCCGCGGGCCCTAGCTGTCATACGGGCGCCGACACTTGTTTTTTTCGGCGCCTGGACCGCGACGGCGCTCTTCTCGAGGCTGGCAGCGAAATCGCGGCGCCGACTCTTCTACGCCTCGAGCGCACCCTTCAAGAGCGCAAGGCCTCCAATGCCGGCAAGAGCTACACCAAGTCCTTGCTAGATGCGGGCCCGGCGAAGATCGACGCCAAGGTTCGCGAGGAAGCCGCGGAGCTCGGTCAGGCGCTGATCGGCGAGTCGGACGAGCGAGTCGTATCCGAAGCCGGTGATGTCATCTACCACTTACTGGTCGGCCTCGTGCTGCGCGAGGTTTCCATTCGGGACCTCTTCGCCGAGCTCTCGCGGCGCTTCGGCCAATCCGGTCACGACGAAAAGAAGTCGCGCTAGGGCGGACGCTCGCGCTTGCCCCGCCAACCCAGCACTACCACCTGTTTAGTGGAGGATCTTGTCGATGTCCCGCTCGATCGTCTCTTCGCGGACTCGGCGTGCGAGGGCTAGCTCGGTGATGAGAAGTTTGCGCGCTTGCTCCATGAGCTTCTTTTCGCCGTAGCTGAGCTCGCCCTTATCGGCGCGCACTTTGGCTAAATCTCGCAAGACTTTGGCGACCTTGATCGGCGAGCCGCTCTTGAGCATCTCGGTGTACTCTCGGTAGCGCCGGTTCCAGGGTTGCGACGTAACCGCCATCTCGTCTTTCTTGAGCTCCTCGAGGACCGTTTTGGCCGCGCTGCGCGACATGACCTGCCGAAGGCCGACCCGGTCGACCGCGTTCAAGGCGACGCGGATGGTCCCCGACTTCCCGTTCACGAGCTTGAGGATGTAGAAATCGATTTTGTCGGAGCCGATCAAACGCTCCTCGATTTGCGTGATTTCGCCGACCCCATGAGCCGGATGAACTGCCTTGTCGCCTACGCTAAAGCTCATGAAATCACTCTCCTCCGGGTCGAAAACGACGAAAACCCGCGCCGGGAGCGCGGGCAGGAAACCGTTCGTCGCTGGGTGTGCAAACAACTACGTGCACCTGATCTGTATAGCAAAACCCGACGCGAAAGTCAACGCTTACTTTTGTGCAAAACCTTGTGATTTCAAGGGTTTAAAGGCTTTTTTGCAGCTCGGTTCAAGGTCGTCGCACAGCGCCGAAGATCGACCCGGAAAAGAGGTTTAGTTCGGCCGCGCGCTCTTGCTCGCGCCTGCCTTAGCCGGAGAAGGAGGCGCCGCTTTGGCGTCCGCCTTGGGCTTGACCGGCTCGTCTTCTTCGATGAGCCCGTGCTCCTGAAGCAACTTGCGTTCGACAGCCGCTAGAATGTCGGGGTGCTCTTCGAGGAAGGTGCGCGCGTTGTCACGGCCCTGGCCGACGCGCTCTTCACCGTAGCTGTACCAGGCGCCCGACTTGTTGATGATGCCGGCTTCAACCCCGAGGTCGAGCACGTCGCCGGTGCGGCTAATGCCCTTACCGAAGAGGATATCGAACTCGCAAAGACGGAACGGAGGCGCGAGCTTGTTCTTCACGACCTTGACCCGACAGCGGTTGCCGACGGCGGCATCGCCCACTTTGATGGTGCCGATGCGGCGAATGTCGAGGCGCTGCGAGGCGTAGAACTTGAGCGCGTTGCCACCGCTGGTGGTTTCGGGGCTTCCGAACATCACGCCGATCTTCATGCGGATCTGGTTGATGAAGAACAGCGTGGTGTGGCTCTTCTGGAGGTTGCCGGTGAGCTTTCGGAGCGCCTGACTCATCAAGCGCGCCTGAAGGCCTACGTGGCTGTCACCCATCTCGCCTTCGATCTCTGCTCGGGGCACCAGAGCTGCTACCGAGTCGATGACGATCATGTCGACCGCCCCAGAACGGACGAGGGTGTCGGCAATCTCGAGGGCCTGTTCGCCATTGTCGGGCTGGCTGACTAGGAGCTCGTCGACGTTCACGCCCAGCTTACGGGAGTAGTTCGGGTCGAGGGCGTGCTCGGCGTCGATGAAGGCCGCAATGCCTCCTGCTTTCTGACACTCGGCGATCGCATGGAGGGTCAGAGTCGTCTTACCGCTCGATTCCGGGCCATAGATCTCGACGATGCGGCCCCGCGGATAACCCCCCACGCCTAGGGCGAGGTCGAGGGAAATCGCCCCACTCGAAATCACCGGCACCTGGATTTTGGCGGATTCGTCGCCCAAGCGCATGATCGCGCCCTTTCCATAGGCTTTCTCAATGGTTCCGAGGGCTAGGTTGAGGGCTTTTTCGCGGTTCGAGTCGGCCATGGCGTGAATTCCTTTGAGTGAAAATACCTGAACACCCGTCTAGTCGGCTTCATTGCTGGAGTCAAGTTCGTGCCGGGAGGATCAGCAGATCTGCCTGAGAGCACACCCATCCGGTCCCCCCGAACCTGCATAAGACCGTACCCTACCCCGACCAGCCCCGGACAGCGAGAGCAGAGCGACTTGGGCCATGCGATAAATGGCAGGTGGACTTGCCCTCCGACCGTCCCAAGAGGCCCCCTCTAGCGCGACAAAGCGCGGTCTTCGTCTGGACCGATCGCGCTCTGTTCGTCGGGGACCGCTCGGAGACCTCTCTGCACTCGCACCATGCGACCGAGCTCTGCATTGCCCTCGACGATCTCGGCATCGACATGAGCGCACCGAACGGACCCGATCTCAGAGGGGTCCCTGGCGCGATCGTCCGAGCCGGCGCTGCGCATCAACTGGCGATCCCGGGACCCAAGGTCGCCGTCCTCTATCTCGATGCGCAATCCGGAATCGCTGCGTCGATCAACGATTGGCTCGCCGACGCGGCGATCAAGGTCCTTCCAGCCAAATTGATGCAAGCCCTCCGGCAAGCGTTCGGCGATCTGCTGGCGTCACCCGAATCGGCTCTGGAGGAGGCCGAGGAAGCCTGCGGTCGCTTGATGGCGGAGTTTGCGAACGAAGCACCACGGCCCAGCATGCATTGGCGTGTACGGCGTGCGATGGAACAGCTCGACGCCCAGCTGGACGCACCACCGGGCCTCGAAGCGCTCGCCGGACAAATCGGCATCTCGCCGAGCCGGCTACGACACATGTTCAAGGAACAGGCAGGCCTTCCGATCAGCCGATACGTCCTTTGGATGCGTCTCCGCACGGCGCTCCTTCATGCGCTCGAAGGCGCAAGCATGACCGAGTCTGCGCAAGCGGCGGGCTTCTCGGACGCCGCACATTTCACGCGAACTTGCCGGCAGATGTTCGGGCTCCCCCCGACGGCGTTCACCCCGGTCGACACGGTGTTCGTCGCCCCGTGACGGCAGCTCGATTCCAGCCATTTCATTCAAGCCAGCGTCGACCCGTCTGCCTAGGATGCCGTCATGACCAGCCACGGCTCTATCCTTGATCGCTCCGATCGGTATTGTGTGATCGGCGCAGGCCCTGCGGGCCTCCTCGCTGCACGCTCGCTCAAGCACGCCGGCATTCCCTACGAGCAGTTCGACAAGAACGACGACGTCGGAGGCATCTGGGACATCAAGAACGACTGGTCCCCGATGTACGAATCGGCGCACTTCATTTCGTCGAAGACCGTCTCGAACCTCCCGGGCTTCGACATGCCGGAGGACTTCCCGGACTACCCCAACCACCGGCAGATCCTCTCGTACCTGCATAGCTTCGCCCGCGCGTATGACCTGTATCCAAAGATTGAGTTCGAGATGCCCGTCGATCGGGTCGTGCCCGAAGACGACGGCAGGCGATGGCTGGTAACCTTCGGAAACGGCGAAACGCGGCGCTACCGAGGGCTCTTTCTTTGCAGCGGCAACACATGGGACCCGAGCATCCCCGACTATCCGGGGAAGTTCGCGGGCGAGACGATGCACTCGGTGCGGTATCGCGTACCCGAGGAGTTCTCGGGGAAGCGTGTCCTGGTCGTGGGTGGCGGAAACTCTGGTTGCGACATCGCATGCGACGCCGCGCTCTACGCCGACCAGGCCTTCATCAGCCTGCGCCGGGGCTACCACTTCATTCCCAAGTACTTCTTCGGCATCCCGACGGACCTATTTGCCAGCAAAGTGAAGCTGCCGCGTTTCATCGAGCGCCCCATGTTCGAGCTGCTCCTCAAGATGGCAGTCGGCGATCTAACACACTACGGCCTGCCCAAGCCCGATCATCCGGTGATGGCAAGCCACCCGATCATGAACACGCAGCTCCTGCACTACCTAGGGCATGGCGACCTGGCCTATTGTCCCGACATCGAGCGCTTTGAAGGCAAGCGGGTCTGCTTCAAAGACGGCAGCAGCGAGGAGATCGACCTGATCGTCTTTGCCACCGGCTACAAGGTGACCTACCCATATATGGACAAGCACCTATTCGAGTGGATCAGCAAGTACCCCGACTTGTACCTGAGCTCGCTTCACCGGGACTTCGACAACATTTGTTGCCTCGGCCTGCACCAGACAGACGGCGGGGCATATGACTTCTTTACCCTCCAAGCCGACATGATGTGCAACTTCATTCTCGACCAAGATCAGCGCCCAGAGGAAGCCGCGAAGTTCCACGAGCTCAAGAAGAACGACCGCCCCAACCTTTCGGGCGGCATCCGCTACGTCAACTCCGCTCGGCACGCGACCTACGTCAAGAAGTCAGTGTTCAAGGCCTACTCCGACAAGCTGATGCGCCGCTTCAAATGGAAGGCGTTCGGCACCATGGAGCCGCCGACTACCGACCCGGGCGTCGTCGTAGGAGCCAAGGCGAGTGCGAAGCGCGGCTCAGCGCCCGCCGAGGTCGAGATCGCGACCTAACGCTGCGCGGCGAACGAGCTCGAGCGCGACGTAGGCCGACAAGATCTGAACTCGGTCGCGCCCCCAGGGTAGCTTTCGGTGCTTGGTCACCGTGGGCTCGCCTTTGCGCGCCAGGCCGAACCAAATCGTGCCCACCGGCTTGTCGTCGGTGCCGCCATCGGGTCCAGCGACCCCGGTGATCGACACTGCGATGTCGGCGCCAGCCACTCGAAGCGCCCCTTCGGCCATGGCCGCCGCTGTCTCGGAGCTCACCGCGCCGTGCGCACGGAGGACCTCTTTACTCACGCCGAGCACCGCTTCTTTGGCACTGTTGGCGTAGACGACCGCGTCCAGGAGCAGGTAGTCCGAGGCGCCTGGGACGCGGGTCAACATCTCGCCGACTCGTCCGCCCGTACACGATTCGGCGACCGCGAGGGTCTTGCCCTCATCGCGGAGGGCTCTGCCCACCACTTCGGAAAAAGAATCGCCGCGGCCGCCGAAAACGGCGCCGCCCAGAAGCAGGCGCACCTCCTCGGCGATGGACTCCGAGCGCTGCTGCGCTTCCGTTATGGAGTTCGCCCGAACGTGAACCTTCACCTCGATTTCAGGAAAGTGGGCGCGGTAGCCCAAGGTCAAGCCTTCGTGCTTCTTCTCGAGACCGGCAAGCGCCTGAGCCACGCCCGACTCGGTCATGCCGAAGGTCCGAATGTGCACCTGGTGCGTTCTTGGCTCCGCGAGCGGCGCAATCGCTGGCACGATTGACTCGAGGTAGATGTGCTTCATCTCGCGTGGCACACCAGGAACGAAGAAGAACCGCGCTTCTCCAAAGCTCATCGCGAAGCCGGGCGCGGTCCCCACGGGATTCGAGAGGATCTCGGCGCCTTCTGGGAAGTCGCCCTGCTTCGCGTTCGACTCGGGCATGACCCGGCCGAACGCCTTGAACTTCTGTCGAATCTCCTCGACAACGCTTTCATCACGCCGGAGCTCGACGCCCGCTGCTCGCGCCGCGGCATCCGTGGTGAGGTCATCGGAGGTAGGGCCAAGGCCACCGGTCACGACGACCACTCTGTGCATCTGTGCAAAGCGACGTATCAGCGTCACGATTCGCTCGATCCCGTCATCGACGGTCGCGTGCTCGACCACATCGAAGCCGAGCTTGGTCAGCTCTTCGCCCAGCCAAGCGGCATTTGTGTTCACCAACTCACCACGGGTGAGCTCGGTGCCAATCGATAAGACTGCGGCGGTCATGCGGGTCGGCGAGTGTCCGCAAAAGCTCGACCGCCGTCAACCGCTTTGCCCTTAGGGGTGGATGTGGTAGCGACCCTGGAAGCTTTTCCGCGTTTCTCGTGTTGATGGGAGTCAGATGAACCGGATATTGATGGGTACAGCATTGGGGGTGCTGGTCGCCGCCGCGACGCTCTTCTTAGGAAGTAAGGCGATTGCCGAGCAGAACACGGCAGCGCTCTCCAATTTACAGGTGACTCGCGCCTCCCTGGAAAACGGGCTGCGCGTCGTCATGAACCAGGACGATACGGTCCCGACGGTGGCCGTGTCGGTCTACTATGACGTGGGCTCACGCAATGAAGTCGAGGGCGGCTCGGGGTTCGCGCATCTGTTCGAGCACATGATGTTTCAGGGCTCGGCCAACGTGGGTAAGGGCGAGCACTTCAGCCTGATCATCAACCGCGGCGGCAGCGCAAACGGCACGACGAGCAACGACCGCACCAATTACTATCAAACCCTGCCGTCGAATGAGCTCGCGCTCGGGCTCTGGCTCGAGGCGGACCGGATGCGATCGCTGGCGATCACCCAGGAGAACTTCGAGAACCAGCGAATGACGGTCATGGAAGAACGCCGGCAGCGGATCGACAACCAGCCGTACATCCCGAGCATGCTTCGCATCAACGAGCTGGCATACGGCGAGTACTGGCCGTACGCGCACTCGACCATTGGTGACATGCAGGACTTGATCGACGCGCCCCTCGGGGCTGTCCAGGAGTTCTTCGACACCTTCTACGCACCGAACAACGCGGTTCTGAGCATCAGCGGCGACTTCGACGCGGAGGACGCCATGCAAGTCGTGCAGAAGTACTTCGGGGATATTCCGGCACGCGCGACCCCGACGTTTGCAGAACCGGCACCGCCCGCGCAGGCCTCAGAACGAACCGAAACGATGTATGACGCGAACGCGACGCTCCCCGCATTTCACATCGCGTACCACATCCCGCCGAACCGCTCCCCCGATCACTACGCGCTCGAGATCCTCGCTCTCGTGCTCGGTGACGGCGAATCGAGTCGACTCTACCAATCCCTGGTGAAGAAGAAGGAAATCTGCCAGGACGTGGCGATCGGCACCGATGACCGGCGTGGCCCTGACCTTTTTTCCGCCTGGGCGGTGATGGCAAGCGGGCATGCGCCGAAGGAAGCACAGGACACCATCTTGGCCGAGCTTGCCGCGATCGCAGACAAGGGCGTGACGGATCGCGAGCTCGAAAAAGCCAAGAACCGAATCCGCGCTGCCTTCGTGTTCGGTCTACAGTCGAACATGGCGCGCTCGCAACGTCTCGCCGAGTTCGAGCTGTACTGGGACGACGCGAATCTGCTCAAGTTGGAGCTCGACTACTACCTCGCGGTATCCGCTGAGGACATCAAGCGCGTGGCAGGCACCTATTTCGAGGCCAGCAATCGTACGGTGCTCAACGTCCTGCCGGGCGCGGACCCCGCTTCGGAGGAGAAATGATGACCTGGCATCGATTCCGTTTGGCCGGCGTCGGCCTGAGCGCATTACTGCTCCTGGCCGCTTGCGCTGGCTCGAAGGCGGGCAGCAGTCCCGAGCCGCAATCCGCAATGAGCGCGAAAGGCGAGGCACAGCCAGAACCTCAGGCGCCGCCCGCGCCGAGCGAGGCCAAGGACATGTCGCTTCCGCCGGTGCACGTCACCGAGTTGAACAACGGCTTGCAGGTCAACTCCATCGTCGCCAACCAACTCCCGGTGGTCTATGCAACGCTGGTCATCCGCAGCGGCGGCGAATCCGACCCTGCGAAGCTCCCGGGGCTCTCGGGCCTGGTCGCCCAGATGCTCAAAGAAGGCACGACGAAGCGGTCGGGCGCAAAGGTGGCCGAAGAGATCGAGTTCTTAGGCGCTGATCTTTGGGCCAGCTCGGACGAAGAGAACACCTACGTCGGCGTTCGTGCGCTCACCGAACAGTTCGACTTGGCCATGGGCATCCTGGCCGAAGTCGCCGGCACTCCGGCCTTCAGCGTAAAGGAGCTCGAGAAGCTCAAGCGGCGCGAGCTCGATCGCCTGGCGCTCTCCGAGCGGGAGCCGCGGTACATCGCGCGCCGCACCTTTTACCGACAGCTTTACGGCAAGCATCCCTACGGAACGGTCGATACGGACGCCCGGGCCGTGAAGAGGGTTCGACGCACGGACCTGCAGCGCTGGCATCGCGAGCATTTCGTGGGCAAGAACGCGTTTCTGGTCGTTGCGGGTGACGTCGACCCCGAACGGGTGAGCGAGGCAGCGCAGAAGACCTTCGGCAGCTGGAACCCGGGGAAGCGCGCCGTGCCGACCTACGTCGACCCGCCCCGGCCGAGCGACCGCTACATCTTGGTCGTTGATCGACCCGGCTCGGTCCAGTCGGTGATCTACCTAGGAAATCTCGCGATCGCGCGGGCGAACCGCGAGTGGATTCCGCTGATGGTCGCCAATCAAGTGCTAGGCGGCTCGGCGGCGTCCCGCCTCTTCATGGACCTTCGCGAAAAGCGAAGCCTCACCTACGGAGCGTACAGCGCCATTAGCGAGCGGGTGGATGTCGGCCCCTTCGTCGCTTACGCTTCGGTGCGAACCGAGGTGACCAACGAGGCGATCGGCGCGTTCTTCGAGCACCTCGAGCGCATCAACCAGGAACCGGCGGAGCCCGAGGAACTGCTCAACGCCAAGAGGTACTTGAGCGACTCGTTCCCGCTCAAGGTCGACACGCCTGGCAAGCTCTCCGAGCTGGTCGTCGAGCTTCGGACCTTCGGTCTGCCGGACGACTACTGGGACCGCTACCGCCAGTCGATTCGAAAGACCAGTGCGTCCGAGGCGCAGTACGTCGCACGCAACTACATTCGGCCGAAGGACTCCTTGGTCGTGATTGTCGGTCAGGCAGCTGATTTTGCTCAGTCCCTCCAGCAATTCGGGCCCGTGACGGTTGTCTCCCCTGATGGCGAGCTGAAAGCCCGGTTCGAGGACAAGCGACCGAAAGCTGGCAACGCTGGTGCACAGCGCGGTCCTATCCACTAGAGTCGGAATATGTGCGGAATCGTTGGTCATGTAGGTGACGAACAGGCCACGCCAATCCTGCTCGACGGGCTTCGGCGGCTTGAATACAGGGGCTACGATTCGGCGGGGCTCGCCGTTCACACGAAGGACGGCATCGATATCGTCCGGGCCGTCGGAAAGCTCCGGAACCTCGAAAAGGCTCTTTCGGAGAAGGGACTGCCCGGCACCGTCGGGATCGGGCACACCCGCTGGGCCACGCATGGCCGCCCTTCGGAGGTCAACGCGCACCCACACGTCGCGGGTCCCATCGCCGTCGTCCACAATGGGATCATCGAGAACCACATGGAGCTGCGCGCCGAGCTCGAGGGTGCCGGCTTCACGATGAGTAGCGACACCGATACCGAGATCATCTCGCACCTGATCCACAGGGAGGTCGGCGCGGGACACGATCTGATCACCTCGATTCGCCGCTCGCTCGAACAGGTCGAGGGCGCCTATGCGATCGCAGTCCTTTCGGAGGACGAGCCCGACCGCGTCGTGGTCGCAAAGAACTCGAGCCCTCTAGTGATCGGCATCTCCAAGGGCGCTTCCTATTGTGCTAGCGACATCCCGGCGCTACTTCCGTACACCAACCAGATGGTGTTCATGGAGGACGGTGAAATCGCCGTGCTGCAAGCCGAGGGCTTCACGCTGACCAAGCTCGACGGCACCGAGGTCAGCCGGCGCCCACGGAACATCTCCTGGTCGCCGGTGATGGCCGAGAAGGCCGGCTACAAGCACTTCATGCTGAAGGAGATCTTCGAGCAGCCTCGCGCGCTCGAAGACACCTTGCGCGGCAGGCTCGACCGTGAGAACGCCGACATCGCCACGCCCGAGATCGGCCTCAGCGACGAGGACGCCAAGGCCATCAAGAGGGTGGTACTGCTCGCCTGCGGCACCAGCCATCACGCGACGATCGCGGGCCGCTACTGGCTCGAAGAGCTCGCGAAGGTACAGGCCATCGCCGAGCTCGCAAGCGAATTCCGAGGCCGCGACGCGGTCATCGGCGAAGGCGACCTGGTGATCGCCGTCAGTCAGTCGGGCGAAACCCTCGATACGCTCATGGCCGCCAAAGAGGCCAAGGAGCGCGGAGCTAAAGTGCTGGCGATCGCCAACGTCAACGGTAGCGCGATACCGCGCATGGCCGACGCGAGCTTCTACACGCACGCCGGACCGGAAATCGGGGTCGCCTCGACGAAGTGCTTCATGACGCAGATGGCCAACCTGCTGATGTTCAGCATCTGGCTCGGACGGCGTCGCGGCACCATTGACGCCGCGCAGGCCAGCGAGCTCGTCGAGGGGCTGGCGCGAATCCCGCAGGTCATCAGCGAGCGGCTCCGGATGACCCATCTGACGATTACCGACATCGTTCGAGACTACGCCGACGCGCGAGACGTGCTCTTCCTCGGCCGCGGTCTCAGCTACCCGATGGCGCTAGAAGGCGCACTCAAGCTCAAAGAGATCTCGTACGTTCACGCCGAGGGCTACGCGGCCGGCGAAATGAAGCACGGACCCATCGCGCTCCTCGATGCGCACGTGCCGGTGATCGTGCTCATGCCGAAGGACCAGCACTACGAACGTGTCTCGAGCAACCTCCAAGAGGCGCGCGCGCGCGAGGCAAAGATCCTCGGTGTGACGGTCGCGGGCGACACCCAGGGCCAAGCGCTTTGCGAGCGTTTTGTCGAGGTCGCCGAAACCCACCCGGCGCTCAGCCCGTTCGTCACAGTCGTGCCTCTACAGCTCTACGCGTATTGCGTGGCGGACCACAAGGGCACCGACGTGGACCAGCCGCGCAACCTCGCCAAGACCGTCACCGTAGAGTAAGGCCGAGCATGAAAGTCGGTTTCCTCACGACGGGTTTCCCGCGCTTCGAGGGAGACTGCAGCGGCTCCTTTCTCCTGACCGCCGCACGGGCGATCGTCGAACAGGGCCATACCGTTCGCGTCTTGGCTCCGGAGCCGCGGCGTGTTCGAGCAGCTCCGCGCTGGCCGGGTATCGAACTGCGCTGGGTACCCTACGCGCGGCCGCGTTCCTTGCAGCACTCGTTCTATGAGAGCGGTGCGCCGGACAATCTGCGTCTGCGGCCAACCAGCTGGCTTGGCGCTCTGGGCTTCACAGCAGCCCTCTACCGTGCATCGAAGCGAGAGCTTGCGGACTGCGATGCCTTGATGAGCTCCTGGTGCATTCCGAGCGGCTGGGTCGCCGCGAGAACGGCCGGAGGGCGACCGCATCTTTGCGTTTGTCATGCGACCGACATCCGCTGGCTCTCGAAGATGCCAGGAGGCGGTGCCGTCGCACGCGCGACCGCCGAGGGTGCCACATCGATGTGGTTTCTTAGCAATGGGTTTCGCGATTGCTTCTTGGAAACCGCCGGCCTCTCGCTCTCCAGCGTTCGCAGCCATATCGGCCCCATGCCGATCGAACCGCCCCAGGAGCTCCGAGAAAGCCGCTCGGAGCTGCGCCGCCGCCTGGGCATCGATGGTTTCACCTTGCTCTTCTTGGGACGCCTGGTGCCCGTCAAAGGCCTTGGCGAGCTGCTTCACGCGATCTCGGCCCTCTCTGAACCGCTGAGTATCCGGATCGCCGGCGACGGCCCGGAGCGCGACGAGCTGCGCGCACTCGCCACGCGTCTGCAAGTCGATGCGACCTTCGAAGGCTGGGTTGCCGGGGATCGCAAAGAGGCGCTCCTTGCTGCCTGTGATGCCATCGTGGTGCCTTCGATGCCGCAAGACGGTCTGCCCACGGTGCTCTTCGAGGCCAGAGCGCGCGCGCTTCCGATCATTGCAAGCGAAGCGGGCGCGATCCGAGAGCGACTAGGAAGTGCCCCCGACGTCGACTACGTCCCGCCGAACGACCGCGCAGCGCTTCGCCGGGCGATCTTCCGGGCTCACGCCCGCAGCTTGGCTGAGCCTTCGCTCAGGGCTTGACCGTCTGCGTGCCCCTGGGAGGACGGTAGCTGAAGCGCTTCTCGGGGACGTCGCGGTTGAACTTGATGTTCGCGAAGTCGAAACGGTTGCGGTTTCCAGCCGAGTCGATGATCAAAACGCGTTGCACGATGCCAGCGCGCCTACCTTTCGTCGTGATGGTCCGTACGTAGAAGACCAACTGCTCGTAGTTTGGTGTGGGCCGACGCGGGATCAGCTGAAGAACGGAGCCGCCTTGGAACTTCTCGTTGTCGTGCTCGAGGAGGCGAACTTCGAAATCCTTTTCGAGGTTTCCGCTGCCAATGAGGAACGAGAATGCAGAAGGAAGTTGATCTTGGTCGAGCGCGCGCTCGATGAGCTGACCGTTCTTCTCGCCTTCTTCTGGCGGCTGATAGATCAGCAGCTTCTTCCCATTGCTCACGAAGACCTGCCCGTTGGGTTGCGCATAGTCCCATCGCATCATCCCAGGCTTCTTGAACACGACCTTCCCCGTCGCTCGGTCATAGCGATCGTAGACCCGGGTGTAGCGGGTCTGCTCGAAGTCGGCCTGCAAAGATTTGGTTTGGTCGTAGAACGACTGGACCAAGCCGATGACCACCGCTGGATCGAGCGGCTCGGCCTGCTGGGCGCCGGCCCCTTCGAATCTCGAAACCAGCACGAAACACAAACCAACGGCCGCAAACAATCTCATAGTCATCAAGATGTAGAACGCTCCCAGCCGCGCAGTATTCACGCTGAACCCGTGTGCACAAGGCAAGCAGAATTCCCCAAAACCGGGATTGATCATTGCTGATAACGACCGTAGGATAGGGACATGGGCGCGTCGGCGCTCCGCTTAGGCTTGGCTTGAAAAACCACTGGGCACCTCGGAGGTGACATGTCCAAGCACCAAGCTCGAATCATCCCGCCGGAGCGACAGAAGTCGCACCTCGAACAGAAGCATGCTGAGCTCTCGGAGCGCGTTGCAGCGCTCGATAGCCGCATGAGTCTCACCCCGGACGAGGAGCTCGAGCTCCATCAACTCAAGAAGCAGAAGCTACAGACCAAAGACGCCCTTCAAGCTGTTGGCTAGCCCAGCGTCCTGTCACACTCACGAATTGAATTCTCACTAGTCCCCCCCTCGCCACTCTGTGCGAGCGGTCCGTCTCTCCTGGCGGGCCGTTCTTGTTGTGGGGCTCGCCTTTGGCTTAAAAGCAAATGGGCCACCGAGCGGTGACCCATTTCAAACGAAAAAATCGATGCTATAGTCAATAAGCTAGGGCAAGTAAGCTAAGTCGAAATTTCCCAATGTTTTTTAGTAAAGGACGACCCACCGCCGCGCGGATGCCGGGCAAGCTGGAAGTGCGCGGCGAGGGGTCTTAAGCAAGCGATCGAGTACGATGCAATCTCGGTGCCAACTCCAATGGCCCTCGAAAACACGTGTTTTCTTCGCTGGCAGGACTATCGCTAGGACATTTCTGTCATAGGCTTGCACCCGATTGTCGTGGTTGGCGCATTCCCGAGCCTCGGGGCCCGATAAGCGCACATTCCCCTACCGCGCAGGTTGAAGTGCCCGTGCTCTCCCGCGTATGATCTCAGCAACCGTGTAGGCGGGACACGATGCCCAAGTGCAATAGCTGCGAAGGAAAAGTGCTGAGAACCGATGCGTTCTGCGGCGCGTGTGGCGAGCCGGTTCCCGGCGGGAAGCCCGTGGTGCCGATCTCTCGCGAGTTCAAGGTGAGCGATGTCCACAGCGCACCCCAGCGCTTGAGTGGGGCGTTTCCGCCCAAGTCGAGCAACTCGGCCTCGGCGCGGGCCGTCGCCATCGTCGCAGTCTCCCAGCCGGAGGTTGCGGAGCCGGAGAACAACAAGCTGAGCCGCACGACGATTCGCGAGCGCGAGCGCGAGGCCCGAAGCGAACCGGCCCCGGTTCTGCCGCTTCACCGAAAGAAGAACGGCACCGATAGCGAGCGCCTGCCGAAGCTCGCCGGAGAGGAAACCCGAGCGGAGCCCGTGCGAGCCTCGGCGCCCGAGCGAGAGCCGAGCGCAAGCCTACCGAATATGCCGATTCCACCGGGGCCGCCCATTCTCGCCTCGGATCTGTTGCGCGAACAGATGCGGCCGTCGAGCCCGGGCGAGAAGGCGCTGCGCAGCGCAACGGTCGTGTTGAGCGCGCTGGGCGCAGTCGCCGTGCTGCTCATCGGCGGCGTACATTCGTTGACATTCGTATCCCTGGCTGTGCTGATCATGGCTGCAACGCTCGCGCTCGCGCCGCTGTCTTATCGGGGACGCGCGATCGCGCTCTTCTTGACCGGCTCGGTCGCGACCGGTGTGGGGCTCTGGCAGCAGTCGCTGCAGGGCATAGCGCCAGAGGGCATGATTTTGGCCGGTGCAGCCATCCTGCTGAGCGGCAGTCTGCTTTTTCGCGCCTACTACCGGGGCGCACGCTTGGCGCGAGTCGCGGTAACCCTTGGCGTCGTAGCTCTTGGCACTTGGTTCTTCGTGTCCGGGGGCCATGAGAGCCTCGTCATGCTGGACGGGCACTGGCAATCCTGGGCGCCTGCCATCACCCACGGGAGCTTCGGCCTCTTGGCCCTGCTGTCCTTGATGGCGTTCATGGACAACAGCACGCGTGGTGGCTCCCATGTATGGGCGGTGGCGGTGCTCGTTCTCTATGCGGTGCACGTCGCTGTGCTCGTCGCTAGCGAGCTCTGGCCGGTCGATCCGGTGCCGGTGAGCATTGAGGGACCGCCGATCGCAGCCATCACGGCTGGCACGGTCGGAACCATCGTGGCCGGCTTGGCTCTCGCTCAGATTCTCGTCGCCGCGTACAAGGCGAGCTCGAGCCGAAGCACAGAGCCCGTTTCGATCGCGTCCTGAGCTCAGGGCACCTGGCGCGGCCAGGACGCCAACAGGATGACCGCGCAGGTGCGACCCTTTTCGTCCTCGGCCTTGCCGAAGCCAGCGTCGGTGAATCGCGGGTCGGTCACGGTCATTCGATGACTCGGGCTATCTTCGATCGCGTGAAGGGCCTCGCGCATCGTGGATGCCCGCGCTACCGCCTCTCCGACAACACGCGCTTGGATGCCTCGCTTGAGCAGACGCGCTTCGGGGTCGCCATTGGGGTCGAGCTCGTGACCGAACTTGCCCGAGTCGCAGATCGTTTGGGCGTGACTCGTCGCCTCCTTGGTCAGCAAGCGATTCGAGCGCAATGAGCGTGCGCCTGAGGCCCGTCGTAGCTGCATGAGCCAGGCCTGCGGCGACTGCGAGCCGCCTGGCGTGGCAGGACCTTCGGGGATCTTGCCAACCCAGCGCTCGGCCACCGGACGCGGACCACTCGGACCGTCCGCAACGAGCTGTACGAAGAGCGGACGCCCCCACTCGATCGGAACCGAAATTGTCGAGCCGTAGTCGCCGCCGTCGACCGAGATACGCCGTGAAGAGCCCGTGGCATCGCGTACCACGAGATACGGATCACGGAAATCCTCCATGACCTCGGCGTGAAGCTGGTTTCGGCCCACGACCGTCAGCGAGCCGGCGCGAACCGCCGCCACCAGAACGATGCGCTCTCCGGAGCGGGCGCGTCCGCAGATCAGAGGCGCGTCGGAATTCTCGTTCAGATCTTCGAGCCAGGTCTTGAAGCTGTCGAACTCGCCCGTGACGCCGAACTTCGCGTACACCGGGTTCGCGTCGACCCCTGCCTCACGAGCGGTCTTGATCAGCTCCGACGAAGGCGGGATGCGTTGGAGGTCCGCTAGCTGAGCCGCGACCGTCTCGAGCTTCGCGTCCTTGATGCACAAGCGTTCGGGCTTCGCTTCCGGAGCGGGCTCGCCTTCCGCGGGAGCATCGGTCTTCTTGTCGGCGCCGGCCGTCGCGTGGAGCGCGAGCAGCGTGGCACAAAGGAGGGTAATTTTACGCAGCATCGTTTTGAGTCACGTCCGGTAGTCGGCGTTGATCCGAACGTACTCGTGACCGAGGTCGCAGGTCCAATAATGACCCAGGCCGCGCCCCGATCCGACCGTGACGGAGATCTCGTATTCCTTGCGCTTCATCGCCGCAGCGGCTTTTGCCTCGGTTTTCGGAGTCATCAAGGGGGTACCCTGCTCGAAAATCGAAACCTGGCCGATCTGCACCGAAACGTGATCAGGATTGAAACGTGCTCCCGAACGGCCTGCCGCAGCCACAATACGGCCCCAGTTCGGGTCGCAGCCATACAGGGCGGTCTTGACCAGCTGAGAGCCGGCGATGGTCCGCGCGATCTGGACCGCATCCGCGTCAGTCCGGGCACCGCTGACCACGATCCGCACCAGGTGCTCGGCACCCTCCCCGTCGGCGACGATCTTCTTGGCCAGCGATTCGAGGACCTCGGTGAGTGCGCCGACGAAACGTCGACCTGCTGCGCTCTTCTCTTCGATGCCTCGATTCGAAGCGGCTCCCGATGCAAGCGCGTAAATCGAGTCGTTGGTGCTGGTGTCGCCGTCAACCGTCGCGCGGTTGAAGCTGAGCTCGGTCGCTTGACGCAGCAGCTTCGAGAGTGTCGCAGGCGCAATGGGGGCATCCGTGGTCACAAAGGCCAGCGTCGTGGCCATGTTTGGATGGATCATGCCTGCGCCTTTGGCGATGCCGAGAAGACGGCAAGTCGTTCGGCCGACTTTGAGCTCGGCCTGAGCGACCTTCGGGCCGCGATCGGTGGTCAGAATCGAGCGGGCGAAGCGCGACGCGCCCGCCTCCGAGAGATCCTCGACGAGCTCGGGTATCGCCGCTTCGATGTTCTCGGAGGGCAGCTGCACGCCGATGACTCCGGTCGAAGCGGGAACCACCAGCGAGCTCGGAACGCGAAGCGCGCGGGCGAGCGCCCGGGTTAGGCTCAGAGCAGCTTGCTGGCCTTGCTTGCCGGTACAGGCGTTGGCGTTGCCGCTGTTGACCAGGACCGCCTGGCAAAGCCCGCTCTTCAAGCGGCGCTCGCTGATCGTCACTGGAGCGGCGCGCACCCTATTCATCGTGAACACGCCCGAGGCGACCGCGGGCTCGTCCGCAAAGATCAAGCCCAAATCCAGCCTATCGGCTGCTTTGACCCCGCCGTGTACGCCAGCGAAGCGAAACCCCTTCACCCGTCCGCTCATGGCGTGCCTCTTACCAGAAGCTGCTTACTGCGGCGAGGCTTCGGCTTGGTCTTCGCGGTAGTGGCAGTTCTTGTACTTCTTGCCGCTGCCGCAATAGCAGGGGTCGTTTCGGCCGAGCTTGGGCCGGTCGCGTTTGACTGTAGCCGCTTGCGCGGGGGCTTGCGGCGGAGCGGGAGCCTCGGCACCGCTGCCAGCTGCGCGCCGGCCCCTCCTGGCCGCCGCCCGGCGAGCTTGCCTGCTCGGGCCGGACTGCTGTCCGCCTCCGCTGCCCTGGTCCCCGCCTGCTTGGTGGCTCGTTCGAATCTGCCGCTGGCGCTTTTCGGTCGCTTGGCGGCGCTGCTCCTCGAGCTGCCGAAGCTCTTCCTCGCCCGCGCGCTCGACCGTGAACATCCCGAGGGTAACCGACGACTTCACACTCTGCACCATCTGCAGGTACATGTCGAAGCCCTCGCGCTGGTACTCCTTCTTGGGGTCGCGTTGCCCGTAGCCGCGCAGGCCGATGCCGTCACGCAGGTGGTCCATCCCCTGGAGGTGGTCCATCCACTGCTTGTCGATCTCCTGCAGATACAAGTCACGGAACAAGCGCAGGAAGTTCTCGGTGCCAAACTCCTGCTCCTTGCGTTCGAGCACACTTGAAGCGTCGGCGTAGAGCTTCCGGAGGAGCTCGTCGCGATCACTTATCTCGTGAATCCCCGTCGCGCTGATCGCGAACTGGTCTTTGTAGGCCCGTTCTAGCCCGTCGAGGTCCCAGTCCTCGTAGTGCTTGCCGGGAGGACATGCGTGATCGGTCATCGTGACGACGATCTCGTCGACTAAGTCGAGCAGCCGTTCTTTCTGCTCGCTAAGGGACATGCCAACCGCCTGCTCGACGCGCTCGTAGGCGCCCGCGGGATCGTTTCGGAACTCCTCGAGCGGCACCACACAGCCGAACCAGAGATAGATGTCTTTCTCTAGGTACTCGACCCGAACTTCGGTGAGCGAGGCAAGGTCGGCCTCGTTCGCGCGCTTGCGATGCCCAGGAAGCTCTTCCTGGGTGAGCCCCGCATCCGGCAAGGGATACGAATGGAACTTCACGATGTTCTCGATCACCGTGCGAACCCGGGCCAGAAGCGCCTCGTCGACGCCTTCGACGAGCGGCTCGGGCTCGACACCGGCCTTGCGCTCTTCGTCGCTGGGCACCGTTCGGTATTCACCGCGCAAAACCTGCTTACGCAGCGAGTACATGCTCTTGCGCTGCTGATTCATGACGTCGTCGTACTCGAGCAGGTTCTTTCGAACGTCGAAGTTGCGTTCCTCGACCTTCTTCTGAGCGTTTTCGACGGCGCGGGTCACCCAGCGATGCTCTATCGGGATGTCTTCTTCCATCCCGAGCCGATCCATCATGGCCTGCACTCGCTCGCCGGCGAAGATTCGCATCAGGTCGTCTTCGAGCGAGAGGAAGAAGCGCGAGCCACCGGCATCACCCTGGCGGCCCGAACGACCTCGGAGCTGGTTGTCGATGCGCCGTGATTCGTGACGCTCGGTGCCGATAATTCGGAGCCCGCCTGCCGCCTTGACGGCTTTCGCATCTTCCCGGCACTTGGCGATGAACTCTTCGGTGGTCTTGGCGATGAGGGCGTCGCGTCGCTCGGGGTCCGCGAGCAGGTCTTCGGGGGCGTTCTCGAGCACTTCGATCCGCGCAAGCATCTCGGGGTTGCCGCCAAGCACGATGTCGGTGCCGCGACCGGCCATGTTGGTGGCAACGGTCACCGCGCCCGAAGTTCCGGCCTGCGCGACCACATAGGCTTCGCGCTCGTGCTGCTTGGCATTGAGGACGTTGTGCGGAACCCCTCGACGGTTGAGGAAGTGGGCCACGGCGTCCGACTTCTCGACGCTCGTCGTACCGACGAGCACGGGCTGCCCTCGCTTGTGCGACACTTCGATTTCTTCGCACAGTGCGCGGAATTTCTCACGCTCGGTCTTGTAGATCAGATCCTCTTGGTCGACGCGGGCGATCGGCTTGTTCGTCGGGATGACGACGACATCGAGCTCGTAGATGTTGTGGAACTCGGTCGCCTCGGTGTCGGCGGTGCCGGTCATACCCGACAGCTTCTTGTAGAGACGGAAGAGATTCTGGAAAGAGATGGTCGCCAGCGTGAGGTTCTCGCTCTGAATCAGGACGCGCTCTTTGGCTTCAACCGCCTGGTGAAGGCCGTCCGACCAACGCCGGCCGGCAAGCACACGGCCGGTGAACTCGTCGATGATCATGACCTTGCCGTCTTCGCTGACCATGTAGTGCTGGTCCCGGTGATAGAGGGCGTGGGCCCGCAGACATTGCTGCAAGATGTGGAGAGTCTCGAGGTTGGCAGGGTCGTAGAGGTTACCGTCCCCGCCGAGCAGGCCGCGACCGGCGAGTAGCTCCTGAGCGCGCTCCATGCCTTCCTCGGTGAGCGTCACGCTGCGGTTCTTCTCGTCGAGGTCGAAGTGCTCCTCTTGACGGAGCCGCGGGATGATCTCGTTGATCACCTGGTAGTTCTCGCTGGCCGTCTCGCCGGGTCCGGAGATGATGAGCGGCGTGCGCGCCTCGTCGATCAAAATCGAATCGACCTCGTCGACGATGGCGAAGTTCAGATCGCGCTGAGCGTAGTCGTAGATGCTGAACTTCATGTTGTCGCGCATGTAGTCGAAGCCGAACTCGTTGTTCTGGCCGTACGTGATGTCGCAGTTGTACGCCCGCTTCTTGACGGCGTTGCTCTGCCCCGGGACGACTACGCCGGTGCTCAGGCCTAGGAAGCCATAGAGCTTACCCATCCACTCGGCGTCACGACTCGCGAGGTAGTCGTTGACGGTCACGACGTGAACACCCTTGCCTTCGAGCCCGTTCAGGTAGCAGGCGAGCGTAGCGACCAGCGTCTTACCTTCACCCGTCTTCATCTCGGCGATTTTGCCCTGGTGCAGGACGATGCCGCCGACGAGCTGCACGTCGTAGTGACGCATCCCAAGGACGCGCTTGCCGGCTTCCCTGGCTACCGCGTAGGCGGGAACGAGCAAATCATCGAGCGAGGCGCCGTTGTCGATTTGCTGCCTGAACTCGGCGGTCTTGCCGCGTAGCTGAGCATCCGACAGCTTCTGAATCTCGCCTTCGAGCGCCGAAATGGCCGCAACCGTGGGCTGCATGCGTTTGACTTCGCGCTCGTGCTTGGTGCCAAGCACTTTCTTCAGGACCGAGTTGAACACGGCTGCAATCTAGGTCGGCAGAGGGAGTGGCGCAAACCACAGTCAAAACCAACGCTTAGACAGCGCGAGCACAGCCATCAGCACGAAGATCAGGAGCACGAATGCCCAGAGGCCCCGCCCCGAGCAAGGAGCTCGCACAGCGGGCGAGGTCTCATCACCCAGCTCGTCGAGAAGCTGGCGCGCGCGAGCTTGCGCAAGAAGCTCGCCCCGCAGCAGAACCATGCTGACGATCAAACCGATCAGGAAGATCACCGCGGCGGCCTGCCAGCGTCGAAGCTCCTGTTCGAGCTCGAGGGCCTGGTCGACTCCGGTCCGGGAGCTCATCCCAGCGCCTATCGAGACGACGTCGAAGCTTGGCACCGCCAACAAGGCGCGGAGGGCGTCCTCGACTGCTGCTTCGGGAAGCCCGCCATCGAGAATCGTCAGGGCGAGCGGGTCCAGCCCTGCTCGATCCGCATCGGCCACAACCACACCGGCCGCTGCGCGCGCTCGATCGGCGGCGGTCCCAGTGGCGGTCACCAGATACGAGACGCCGGCGGTGTTGTCGGAAAAGAGATCGGCTCGAATCTGGAGACGCCAAACGCCCGGACCTGGTTCGGGAAGATATGGGTCATCGGGGCTGAGTGAGAATGCTTGCTGCCATCGGCGCCCCTCGAAGACGTCGACCAGAACCGGACCCGGCTCGCCGAGCTGCTCCCAGTCCACCCGGACGCGCCCTGCTTCACGGGAGGCGCGGGCCACGATACCCCCTGGCACGAGGGGAAGCCGCACCTCGCGGCTGGCCAGAAGGCTGCCATCTGCGCTGAGCGCCTCGACGTCGACCCGGCCCTCGCTGCCGGTCACGACGATTGGAAACCGCGCGAATCCAGCAGAGGCGACCACATCGCCCGGCTGCACACGGACGGAGGCAAGCGATCGCAGCCGGACGCGGACCTCTTCATCGCCGACCCAGACCGAAAGCCAGCAGCGGAGGTCGGGGACGCAGGCGCCCTCCTCGACGCGAGCGTCGAGCAGCGGCGCCGCCCGCTTCGAATCCGACGCGCGGACGGGTCCGAGCTCATAGGCTTGAAAGGCGTTGACCGAACGCCCGGTAGGCAGGCGCGATTCGATCGATTCGCGTACGTATAGCGTTCGTTCCACGGTGATCTCGCGGCCGCCGATCTCGGCGCGCGCCACCAAGGACAGCGCTTCGTCGAGCCCCGCCGGAATGGGAAGCTGCCCCTCTCTTCCTTGGACCTGCGACTCGACCAGCTCGGTGCTCACGAGGACCATCCCGGTCGCGTTGCGAAGCTCGACGACGACCGGCGGGGCCGCAACCACCGTGTGCCCCTCGCCATCCTCGTCGAGCTGCCAAGCGCGAAGCCCTATGGTGGAGCCGGGTCGCGCGACGACGGGTGCGCTCAAACGAAAGTCGGGAACCGGCGAAGGCGCGCCCGCGATCCAGAGCAGCGCGAGGATGATCGCTACGAGAACGGGCGACAGCCGAATCGCCCAAGCAATTCGATCGATTTGTCGGTCTTGTTTCGTCATGGGGATGGACAAGGTCGGGATGGTACCTTAGGAAGGTGGGAGGTATACCGCGCGAATGGGAGCCACCGCCGAACACGATGTCGAGCAACTCCGTGCTCGCCTGAACGAGTACATGAACAAGCACGGCCTGCGTTCAACGGAACAGCGGCGCCTTGTGACCGAAATGTTCTTCGCCAGCTCGGACCACCTTTCCATCGAGGACTTGCTCGAGCAGGTGCGCCTCGAAGAGCCAAAAATCGGGTACGCTACCGTATATCGTACGCTGAAGCTCCTCAAGGACTGTGGGCTGGCCTTCGAGCGACACTTCGGCGACGGGGTGTCCCGCTACGAGGTCGCCTGGGCGGACGAGCATCACGATCATATGATTTGCGTCGAGTGCGATAAGATCAGCGAGTTCGAAGACGAGGCCATCGAGCACCTGCAGCACGAAGTGGCCGCGAGACTTGGCTTCAAGCTCGTTCGACACAAGCTCGAGCTCTACGGCGTCTGCGCTGGCTGCCAGACAAATAGCTCGGGGCGATAGACCTGGCAGCGGATCTCGAGGACTGGCTCAGATGGTCGCGAACGCCTCGTCGGGAATCTCGACCGGAAGCGTGTCGATGGCGCTGAGTCGCTGCACGCGACTCGGCAAGGTGGTGAGCACGTTATTGGCGAAGTACTGCGCCACAAACTTCTTGCCCGTGTAGAAGGCGTGATCGGGATGCGACTGCGAGGTTTCCGGCAGCTTCTTCAATGCGATGGAGGCCTGCTCGAGTAGCAACCAGCCGACCGCCAGCTCGCTCATGATCGTGAGGAATTCCTCGGCAGCGAGCGGGATGTGTTCGAGCTTGCCGCCCTTGAACCAACCGATGAACTGCATCACCGAGGCGGCAACCGCTTCATGCGCGTTCTGCAGATGGCCGAGGCCCTCCTTGAGCTCCGGCTGGTCTTTGTTTTCCATGATGAATTTCTGTATATCCATCAGGAACGCCTGCGTATTGGCGCCGCCGGCCTGGCCGAGCTTTCGGCTGACCAGGTCCATCGACTGGATGAAGTTGGTGCCTTCGTAGATCTGGAAGATCTTCGCATCACGGCAGTACTGCTCGACCGGATGGTCCTTCAGATAGCCGTGGCCACCGTAGACCTGAATCGCCCGACCGGAGACCTCGAAGGCCGCGTCGGTGCCATAGGCCTTCACGAGCGGTGTCAGCAGATCGACCTGACCCTTGTGGTAGGCCTCGGACTCGTCATCCTTGCCCTGGGTCGCTCGCAGACGGTCGCCATGATTCGAGAGCTTCATGATGAGGGCGCGCACCCCTTCGACCCGAGCCTTCATGGCCAGAAGATCGCGGCGGATGTTCGGGTGGTCGAGGATGGGCACGCGCGGCGCGTTGGCGTCCTTGAACTGCTTGATGCTGGCGCCCTGCTTGCGCTCCCGCGCGTACTCGAGCGCGCTCAAGTAGGCAGCGGAGGCCACGGACAATCCCTGGATGCCGACACCGATGCGCGCTGAGTTCATCATGTGGAACATCTGGCGAATGCCCTGGTGCTCGACGCCACCGACGACCTCACCGATGCAGCTGTCCTCATCGCCGAACTGCATAACGCAAGTCGCCGAGGCGTTGATGCCCATCTTGTGCTCAATCGAGGGAACCTCGACGTCGTTGTGCTCGCCGAGCGAACCATCTTCATCGATGCGCACGCGGGGCACGAGGAAGAGCGACAGGCCCTTTGTTCCCGGCTCGGCGCCTTCGATGCGAGCAAGTACCAAGTGGATGACGTTGTCGCCGAGATCGTTGTCACCGGCGCTGATGAAGATCTTGGTGCCGCGGATGTTGTAGGTGCCGTCGTCGTTGCGTGTGGCGATGCTGGACGCAGAACCCACGTCGGAGCCGGCGTGCGGCTCGGTGAGACACATGGTGCCCGTCCACTCGCCGCTGAACATCTTGGGCACGTACTTCTTCTTTTGCTCTTCGGTGCCGAACTCCAAGATGAGCTCGGCGGCCGAGAAGGTGAGGCCGGCGTACATCGTGAATGCGGTGTTTGCCCCGCAGAACATCTCCTCGACGAAGGAGCTGAGCATGGACGGCGCGTCCTGGCCGCCCCAGCGAGACGGCGCGCCGATGGTTCGCCAGCCTGCTTCCCAGAGCTTGTCCCATGCACCTTTGAAACCGTCGGGTGTCTTGACGCGGCCGTCCTCGATTCGGCAACCCTGTGCATCGCCAGTGCCGTTGAGCGGACCCGTCACATCACAGACGAAGCGGTACACTTCATCGAAGACCATGTCGCACTCATCGGCGCCCCATTCGCTGAAGGGTTCTTTTCCGAGGACCGATTGCAGCTCGAACTGCTCGAAAAACAGGAAACGAAAGTCTCGTAAATCTGCACGATAGCGATTGATTGCCTGCGCCACGTCTGCCTCCAATTTTATGGGCCGGTCACCCTCGGGCTTGGGCGCGTGATTACGCGGGGAGGCCCTGATGGATGCCAGTTGTAAGAAAGGTGAGGTCAGCTCGCATTTCCGTCAAGCGCTGATAGCCCTATTCGCGGGTAAGATCGCTCACAAACCCGCCGATCCGGCTGATCGCCCGCCGACCCTCTTCGAGCATCGGGGCGAAGACGTGCCAGGCGTGGATCATGTCCGGCCAGACTTCGAGCTCGACGTCGACGCCTGCCACCCGGGCCGCCTCAGCGACGCGAAGGTTGTCGTCGAGCAGGGTTTCTGCGGCTCCGACCTGAATCAGTAGGGTTGGGAGCCCCGTCATATCGGCGTGCACTGGCGACACTAAAGGGTCGGTATGCAAGTCCTGCGGAGCGAAGCGCTTAGCCATCGAACGGATGCCGACCCGGGTGACGAAATCATAGTGCCGGTTGAATTGCATGGAGGTGCTGCGCGTATCCAGGTCGAACCAGCCCGAAATCAGCACTCCGCCGGCGGGCAAGGGAAGCCCCGCGTCACGCAGCGAGACCAAGGTCGAAAGGGTCAGGCCTGCCCCGGCCGACTCACCAGCTATGACGATGTGGTCCGGGTGAATCCCCTGTTCCTCGATCAGCCAGAGGTACACACGGTGAGAGTCCTCGAGCTGCGCTGGAAAGGGATGTTCGGGCGCGAGCCTGTAGTCAGCCGCCAAGACGCGCATCCCAGAGGCGATGCAGAGCCGCGCGAGGAAGTCGCGGTGCGAGTTGATCGAGCCGGTCGAATAGCCGCCGCCGTGGAAGTAGAGAACGACTCGATTCGTGTCGCTGTTCGGCTGTGAAAACCACTCCGCGGAGACTCCACCCGCATCGATCGGCTGCATCTGTACTTCGCGCATCGGCTTGGTGACCGGGCGCGGCGGATCGATGACGCGGCGCTGGATTTGGAGTGGCAAGACCGTGGAGAGATTGGCCGATCGACGAAGCACTTCGGCTACCGTTTCAAGCTCGAGCGTCCAGCTCGGCCGGCGTGGCCCGAAGACGGCGCGACGCGCGCGAATCACGGGTTTCAAACCGCCCATCATGAAGCGAATCACGTTCACGGCGCCGCAGCGTAGCACGGACTTGCATACTGGCGCCCCGGGGCCCGGTTGGCGTTGGTGCTGTGTACCTCGTAAGCCTGGACTCATGCTTCTGGTGCGCTTTTTGGAATCGCTCGGCTCCCAAGCCATCGAGAAAGCCCTCGGCCTCGATGGGCCGCGGCCTGCGCTCGTTCGGCCGACGCAGGACGCGAAATTCGGCGACTTTCAGATCAATGGCGCGATGCCGATTGCCAAAGAGCTGAAAAGGCCGCCGCGTGAGTTGGCGCAAGCGATCGCCGAGGCCTTGGCGGGCATCGATGCGATCGCTAAAGCGGAAGTCGCCGGACCCGGCTTCGTCAACATCCACCTCGCGCCTTCTTGGATCGCCTCCAAGCTCACCGAAGCACTTCGTGATGTGGAGCGTGACGGAGTACCGGCGGTCGACCAGGTCTCCAAGATCATCGTCGACTTCTCGAGCCCGAACATCGCCAAGCAGATGCACGTGGGGCATTTGCGTTCGACGATCATTGGAGATGCGATCGCGCGGATTTTGGTGTTCATGGGTCACGAGGTCGTTCGCGACAATCACCTCGGTGATTGGGGGACTCAGTTTGGGCTCTTGATCGTCGGGATGCGCGAGTGGGGCGAGGAAGGCGCGCTGCAATCGGACCCGATCAAGGAGCTCGAGCGTGTGTATAAGCTCGCCTCCGAACGCGCGGGCGAGGACGACGACTTCGCCGCGCGAGCACGAGCGGAGCTGGCAAAGCTCCAGAACGGCGACGAAGAGAACCGCGAGCTATGGAAGCACTTCGTCGAGGTGAGCCGCGGGTCGCTCGATGCGGTGTATGCCGAGCTCGGCGTTTCTTTCGACCTCTGGCTCGGAGAGAGCGCGTACCATGACGCCCTTCCCGGCGTAGTCGAGAGCCTTCTGCGGCGAGGCATTGCGCGAGAGGACGACGGTGCGGTGTGCGTCTTCTGGGGCGAGCTCGACGGCGCGCCGAAATCGCTAAGGAAACAGAAGACCCCGTTCATCGTCCGAAAGAAGGACGGCGCCTTTCTCTACTCGACCACCGACATCGCAACCGTTCAGCATCGCGAGAACCAACTGCGGGCAGACCGCGCGCTATACGTCGTCGACAACCGGCAGGGACTGCACTTCCAGCAACTCTTTGCCGTGATGAAATTGCTCGGCTCGGACATGGAGCTCGAGCACATCGGCTTCGGTACGGTGCTGGGGAACGACGGCAAGCCGCTACGAACGAGGGACGCGGGCGGTCAGGTCATCACGCTCGCGTCACTCCTCGACGAGTCGAAGGAACGCGCGCGCGAACGAATCGCCGAGGGGATCGCCGAGGGACGACTTCGGGTTCAGGCCGAAGAAGTCGACGCAGTATCACGGGTCGTCGGCATCGGCGCGGTGAAATACGCGGACCTCCGGCAGAACCGACTCAGCGACTATCAGTTCGACTGGGACAAGATGATTTCGTTCCAGGGCAACGCCGGCCCGTACCTGCAGTACGCCTATGCGCGCTGTTCGTCGATATTCGCCAAGGGCGGGCTCGACATGAACGCGATTTCGAACAGCGCGACGATCACGCTCGATGCACCTTCCGAGCACGCCCTTGGCATGCACCTGCTGCGTTTCGCGGACGTCGTCTACCAGGCGGGCGCGACCAGCCAGCCCCACGTGATTTGCGAACACATCTACGAGCTGGCGCGCGCGTTCAACGGCTTCTACGCCGAGTGCCCAGTTCTCGACGCCGAGGGCCCCACGCGGGAAAGCCGGCTCGGACTGACCGCATTGACCGCGAGGCAGATCCGCCGCGGACTCGGACTCGTTGGCATCGGCGTAGTCGATCGCATGTAGCGAAATCACTGTATTTCCCGCCGCACGAGCTCGGATGTGCTATGCGATGCTCGCCAATGAAGGGCCGCGTCGTCCGAACATCCCATGCGAGCCTGTGTCTGAGTGGCAATCCGCTCGGCGATCCGCACGAGCGCGAGCTTTACGTCTATCTGCCGCCGCAGTATGACGGGACGCGCCGGTTTCCGGTGGTGATGATGCTGGCCGGCTTTGGCTCGACGAATCATTCGATTGCGGCCTGGAGCCCGTGGAAACCGAACAGCATCGAGCTTTTCGACCGGCTGATCGCCGAAGGAATCTGCAAACCTGCGATCCTGGTCCTTCCGGACTGCTTCAACCGATGGGGCGGCTCGCAGTTCATCGATTCCGACGGCACGGGGCGCTACCAGACATATCTGGCCGAAGAGATCTTTCCATTCGTCGATGCGGAGTTCCAAACGATTCCCGATCGCGAGGCTCGCGCCGTCGTCGGTCGCTCCTCTGGTGGTTTCGGCGCACTCCGGCTCGCGATGGACCGTCCCGAGCTCGTGTCGGTCATTGGCAGTCATGCCGGCGATGCGGCCTTTGACGTCAGCATGCGGCCCATGCTCACGAGCGCGGCGATCGCCATCGATCTGGCCGGCGGACTTCAATCCTTTGCCGAAGAGATCCCAAGGGCTGGTCCCAACAACGCGTCCCAGTTCGACGCGATCTTCGTCCTTGCGGCGGCCGCCGCGTATTCCCCCGACCCGACCGAGTTCCCGTTTGCGCAGCTCCCGATGAATCCGGCGACTGGCGAGATTCGCAACGAGACCTGGGCGAAGTGGCTCGCGCAGGATCCGATCGGGCGGATTGACGCCTCAGAAGCCGCTTTGCGAGCAATGTCGCTTATTTACATCGATGCAGGCAACAGGGATGAGCACGGGCTACACTTCGCAGCGCGGACGCTCAACGAGGCGCTCAGCCGGCGTGGGTTGCCTGTTCGCTACGAGGAGTACGACGGTGGACACCGAGGCACCTCGTGGCGATACGAAATATCGCTACCGCAAATCGTTGAAGCACTTCGAGGACCCGAATGACGACCAAAAAGCAGAGCATGGAAGAAGACAGTGGAGCGACCGAGGCACCGGTCGAGAAGAAAGCTGCCGGTGGTGGTGCGACGGCGGCGGCGCAGAAGATCCTCAGCGACGAAAGTCCGCAATCCAAAATCGCCGAACACGGCGAGACCATGATGGAAGGTCCGCGCACGGCTGCCACGCAATCGGCGCGCGTGCTCAGTGAGATCATCAGCGAGAAGCCGGAGCTCGTCGTTCCGCTGGTCGCCAAGTTCGCGAAGGGTGTTTCCTCGGCCAACAAGCGCGTCGTGCAGACCTCCGCAGAAGCGCTGCCGGCGATCGCGCGAATCGCCCCAGCCCGCGTCGCTCGCCAGCTCGACGTCCTCAAGAGCTCCTTCGAAGCAGCCAACGACGTAGGCAAGGATGGCCTGGTCAAGACCTTTGCGGCGCTCTGTACGGCGTCAGTCGCTTATCAGAAGCGCCTCGAACCCGTGCTGACGCTCGCCCTCAACGGTGCCGACGGCAAGACGCTCTTCACCTGGAGCCAGATCGTGCTTCCGGCGCTCAAGGGCGAGCCCCACGCTCGAGCCCGCGCCGTGGTCGAGGGCCGGCTCGATTTGATCCCGCGCTCGTACGCGCAGCAGATCGCCGACTTCCTCGGTATCAAGCTGCGCCTGCGCTACCGCTGATTGATCAGAACGAAGTCGTAGTCCTCGTTCCGGTGGTCGAAGTCGCGGGCCTCTAAACCGGGGTTGAGGACTAGCTCGGGGTACTCGTAGGACTCGTAGAGCTGGCCTCTGTGGTCCCAGGACTTCGCCTTGATCAGCAAGAAGGTCCGCTTGCCGATGAAGTACTCCCCGCGGCTAGCGTAGTAATGCGGAACGAAGACCTTCTGCCCGGCCCGGATGTCCGTCGGTGATTCGATGTCTTCGTTGTGGTGCAATATGACGTACATGTTCTGGCCGACGCGGTCGGCAAGCTCCCAGAGGTCCTCGAAGCGCTCGGCGGTCACATAGCGGCCTCCGGAGCGAGACTCCATGTCGATGCGCCAACTGGGCTCGCCGTGAACGATACCGCCGTCAGAGATCCGGACCGTCGCGTCCCTGCGGTCGATCGCTTTTCTGATGTTCGCCGCCGCCAGTTCGAGCATCCGCTCCAGGCCGAAAGACGTGATGGGATGATGGTTGCCCGCCATCGCCACGCGTCCACGGGGGTCTAGGCTCACTGCAAGATCGGGAACCGACCCTTTGTGCGCTCGAAGCCTGTCCTTGTTGTCGCCGCGAACGTAGAGGCCCTCTCGTCCTTCGTGCGGCTCACCGTACTTGACGTACACCTTGAACGGCCGCGAGAACTTGAACTCGATCGTCTGCTCGACGAGCTCGTCGCCGATGCGCTCCTGCTTCACCAGTGTGCCTCGGTAGTCGTACACCCCGGCCATGGCGTTGAACGACTGCTGGAGCAGGGACTCGATTCGAGCGGCTCCGGGGACGGGAGCTTCGACCAGGGCCTGCGCGCCGGCCGTCGCAACCGCCAAGGAGAGGGCCGCTGCAATGACGAGGGCGGATGCCCCTCGACGCGCGGAGCGTCCGCTCATCGTAAGATCGAAGGCTCGTAGCCCTCGGGGCGTTCATACCCCATGAGCTGGAAGGTCGTCGCCGAGATGTTGGCGATGCCGGGCTTCTCGATGCTGTCGTTCAGGCGCAGGCTGTCGTTGCCCGGCACGTAGACGTAGCAGGGGACCTCATTGAGCGTGTGACTCGTCTTGTTTCGAAGTCGCCCGGTGGAGCTGCGCTTGAAGTCTCCCGACTTCTTGTCGACTTCGAACATCTCGTCGCAGTTGCCGTGATCAGCGGTCACGATGAGCGCGCCGCCCAGCTGTCTCGATGGCGGGAATGAGCCGCGCCAAGCAGAGATCGACCGCTTCGACTGCAATGACTGACGCGTCGAGGTTACCGGTGTGGCCGACCATATCGCCGTTGGCGTAGTTGATGCGCCCATGGCGCAGGCCGCCGCGTCGAAGGGCCGTGAGGGTGGCATCCGTGATTTCGGCTGCTTTCATCCAGGGACGCTGCTCGAAGGGAACCAGGTCGCTCGGGATCTCGACGTACTCTTCGTAGACTTCGTCGAACATGCCGGTGCGGTTGCCGTTCCAGAAGTAGGTCACGTGGCCGTACTTCTGCGTCTCGCTGCATGCGAACTGGCTGACCTGATTGCGCGCCAGGTACTCGCCCATCGTTCGATCGATGGTCGGCGGCTGCACCAGGTAGTGTCGCGGTAGCTTGAGGTCGCCGTCGTACTCCATCATGCCGACGAACTCGACGTCAGGGATCGGTCCGCGGTCGAACTCGCTGAGCTCGGGCTCGGTGAATGCGCGAGTGAGCTCGAGCGCTCGGTCGCCGCGGAAGTTGAAGAGCACGACCGCGGCGCCATCGCGAATCGGGCCGACCGGCGTGCCCTCGCCGTCCACGATCACGAAGGCCAGCAGGTCCTGGTCGATCATGCCGGGGTTCTCGTCTCGCAGGGTCTGTATCGCCTCGGTGGCGCTCGAAAAGCCCCTGCCTTCGGCGAGGACATGGTGCTTCCAGCCGCGGTCGACCATCGACCAGTCGGCACCGTAGCGGTCCATGGTGATGAACATGCGGCCGCCGCCCGATGCGATGCGGTAGTCGCGGCCGCCTTGCTCGTTGAGGTCGTGGAGCACTTTTTCGAGCGCTTCGACGTACTCGAGCGCGCTGGTCTCGGGCACGTCGCGCCCGTCGAGCAGGATGTGAACGCGAGCCTTCTGCACGCCCTCCTCGTTGCAGCGCCGCAGCATGGCGAAGAGGTGCTCGATGTGGCTGTGGACGTTGCCGTCCGAAAGAAGGCCGATGAAATGCATCGGCTCGCCGCTCGCGCTGACCTGGCGAACGAGCTTCTTCCATTCGTCGCCCTCGAATATTTCGCCGCTTTCGATGGCCATTTGGACGCGCTTTGCGCCCTGATCGAAGACCCGCCCTGCTCCGAAGGCGTTGTGCCCAACCTCGCTGTTGCCCATGTCGTCGTCACTGGGCAGGCCGACAGCCGTGCCATGTGCGCGGAGTCGGGTCGTTAGAGAAATCCCCGCCAGCCTGTCCAAGGTGGGAGTCCGGGCGAGCCAGACTGCGTCGCCCTCATTGGAGGCGCCGCAACCCACGCCGTCCATGACGACGATGAGAACGGGGCCAGGGACGCCTGGGAAAGTCGGATGCTTCTTGAGTTGCCAATCGGTCACGGTGCGTTCGTAGCACAGTCGCCCCGATGTTCGACGGCCAGGAAGCAGGGTATGCTCCAGCCATGATCGTCGTCACCAATCGCATCCCGGTAGCCGAGGGCTATGAAATCGATTTCGAAGACCGCTTTCGCAAGCGTGTGCACCTGGTGGACCAGGCGCCGGGCTTCTTACGAAACGAAGTGCACCGGCCTCGACCCATGGAGCTCGACCACCAGACCGGCGAGTGGACGCGCGGGCCCGCTGCTAGTGGCTACTACGAAGTGAAGACTTGGTGGGAGTCGTTCGACGACTTCGTCGCCTGGACAACCAGCCCTTCGTTTGCCGAGGCGCACAGGAACCGCCCACCCAAGGAGATGTTCCGCGGCCCAAACGAGCTCACTATCCACGAGGTGTTTCTGAGTACCGACGACCCGGAGACGCTATGAGCGAGCTCGCCGATGATAACGCCGGCTTCGTAGAGTGCTGGAACGAAATCCTGACGCCAAAGTGGATACGGTTTCGGCATCTGCTTTCCGGCAATGGCAAGATTCACAGCGACATCGCCTATGACGACTTCGGAATTCGCGAAGGCGACAAGGTGCTCGACATTGGCTGCGGCTTTGGAGAAACGGCGCTCGAAATCGCCGAAATTGTGGGCCCGAGGGGAGAAGTCGTGGGCATCGATTGCACTGACGCGTTTCTCGACATCGCAAACCAGGAGCGGGACTGGGCCGGCGCAGGCAACGTTCGTTACCGGGTGGGCGATGCGCAGGTCTGTGACCTTCCCGAAGCCTACTTCGACGTGGCCTACTCGCGTTTCGGCGTGATGTTCTTCCAGAGCGCGGTGCAGGCTCTTCGAAATGCAAACTACGCGCTCAAGCCGGGAGGCAAGGTATGTCTAATCGTCTGGCGCGCGCTTGCCGACAACCCTTGCTGGGGGGCAGCCAAAGAGGTCGTGCTTCGCCACCTTCCGACTCCGGGCGATGACGGATCGACCTGCGGCCCGGGCCCTTTCTCGATGGCAGGCGAGGAGACCAGCCGCGGGATGCTCGCAGCGGCCGGCTTCTCGGAGGTCGAGGTCTTCAAACGCATCGACGCGGATGTCTGTGTCGGGAACGACATCGAGCAAGCGATCGACTACCAGATACTGGTCGGCCCCTCCGGGGAGATCGTTCGAGAGGCCGGGAAGGAGGGCCAACGCAAGCTGCCCGAGATCCGCCGGGACTTGCGCGCGCTCATGGAGCCCTTTGTGCGCGACGGCGGCGTGTTCATGCCCTCGAGCACCTGGGGGATCATGGCGCGGAAGTCGACGGGCGCGTAGGGGCGCAGCCGCGGGACAATCTGCCGCCCGAGGCGTTGCGGCCCATTTTTGGTCATCGTTCGGTCATTACGCTTGACCGGAATAGAACTTGTTCTAAACTAAGTTTAGTTTACATGAAGTAAAGTTATATCCTCTTTCGGATATACGGAGGATCCCTTGGAAAACAAGTGCCCAGTGAAGTTCCAGAACATCGATTTCTGCGCCCCCTCGACGCACGATAACCCGTACGAAATGTACGATTACTTCCTCGAGCACGAACCGATTCGCTTCGATGAGACGAACGGCGTCTGGGAGGTGTTCCGCTACGACGACATCGTCAGGATCGAGCGCGACACCGAGACCTTCATCAACGGCGAAGGCGTTCGGCCGAACATCCCGCCCGACCCAGGTATGATCTACCAGGACGGCGAGCAGCACAACAAGCAGCGCGCTCTCGTCTCTGCAGGCTTCACCCCGCGTCAAATGCGCAAGATGGAAGACCGGGCTCGCGAGATCGTCAAAGAGCTCGTGGACAAGATGCTCGAGAAGGACGAGGTCGAGATCGTCGCCGACCTGGCTGGGGCCCTGCCGGCGCGACTGATCGCCGACATGCTCGACATTCCGGAAGAAAAGCGCAGCTCGGTGATGACCTGGATCAACCAAATCATAATTGGTGGATGCGGCCCCGAGTACGTCTCCGACGAGGTCAACGACGCGTTCGAGAATTTCTGCAACCACCACGAAGAGATGTATCAGGATCGAATGGCCGCTGGCTGCACGGGCAGTGACCTCCTGACCATCTGGATCAACGCGGAGATCAATGGCGAGAAGCTCGACGAGTCACAGCTCCTGTTCGAGCACGTCTTGCTAAACGTCGGTGGCGCGGAGACGACGCGCAGCGCGATTGCGGGCGGCCTCGAGCGGCTCTCCGAAGATCCCAAGCAGTACGATGCGCTCTACGAAGACCCTTCGCTCATTCCGAACGCGGTGGAAGAGATCATCCGCTGGGTCTGCCCGTTCGTAAACATGTACCGGACCGCCACGCGGGACTACGAAATTCACGGCAAGGTGATCAAAGAAGGCCAACAGGTCGGGCTGACCTACCCCGCAGCGAACCGCGACCCAAGCAAGTTCAAGGACCCGCACACCTTCAACATCTTCCGGGATTTCTCGAAGGAGGCGAAGCATCTCTCCTTCGGTCTGGGTCCGCACTTCTGCTTGGGCGCCTCGCTCGCACGCATGGAGATTCGGCTCTCACTCGAAGAGATAACACAGCGTGTGAAGCGGATTCGGATTCCCGAAGGCAAGTCGGTCGAGTACGTTTCCTCTTCGTTCACTCGCGGCCTCATCAAGTTCCCGGCGATCCTCGAGCCCCGCTGAGGAGAATGCCACGTGGCCTCCGACGCCGCAGAACAAAAGACGCCGTATGAGCTGCTCGGGCGCGACGAAGGTGTCCGAAAGCTCACGGCGGATTTCTACGAGCTGATGGACACGCTGCCCGAGGCCGCGAAAATCCGCGCGATGCACAAGGGCGACCTGGGCGAGATCACCGACAAGCTCGGGACCTTTCTGATCGGCTGGCTCGGAGGGCCGCAACGATATCAGGAGCGCTTCGGCCGTGTGATCATTCCGCTAGCCCACAAGCCGTTTCCAATCGGCCCGAGCGAGCGCGACCAGTGGCTCCTCTGCATGCACGGAGCGCTCGAAAAGACTGCGCTCGATGCATCGATGAAAGCGCGACTGATGGATTCCTTTGGACGAATGGCCGAGATGTGCCGTAGCAAAGATTGATGACTGACTTCGGAAAAGGGTGACTCATGAAAATCGTATTCGACAGAGACAAGTGCAAGCTGCACGCGCAATGCCGCGGGGCGGCCCCAGAGCTTTTCTCGTTTGCCGCCGACGGCAGCCTCGTGATTCTCGACGAGAACCCGCCTGAGGACCTCCGCGAGGCGCTTCAGGACGCGGTCGACGCCTGTCCGGAGCAGGCGATTTCCATAGAGGATTGAAGTAGGTTCGCCGCCCATGCCGAGACTAGCCAAGGGCCTAGTACGCGGAGAGGACGGGATTGCACGCTGCTGGTGGGGAGCCAGCACGCCCGACTATGCGGCCTATCACGACGAGGAGTGGGGCTGGCCCGTCCGCGATGATGTTCGGCTCTTCGAAAAGATCTGCCTCGAAGGCTTCCAGTCAGGGCTGAGCTGGCTGACGATTCTGCGCAAACGCGAGAATTTCCGTAAGGCGTTCGCCCGCTTCGACTATCACCGTGTCGCTCGCTTCAATCAGCGCAGCGTCGAACGACTTTTGCGGGATACGGGCATCGTCCGGCACCGCGGCAAGATCGAGTCGACTATCAACAACGCCCGGCGCGCGATCGAGCTCGAACACGAGTTTGGCTCTCTTTCGGCGTTCTTCTGGGAGCAGGTCCCGCCCAGAAGCGAGCGGCCGAAGCGGATGACCCGTGCGTCCCTGATGAAGCTATCGAAGACCCCCAGCTCGACGGCGCTCAGCAAGGAGCTCAAGAGCCGGGGCTGGTCTTTCGTGGGGCCGACGACCGTCTATGCCTTCATGCAGGCTATGGGCTTGGTGAACGACCATCTGGAGGGTTGCTTCGCGCGCGAACGCATTGCAAAAGGCTAGCGTGTTCGAGCTCACCAACATCTTCTATGGAAACGAAATACAACGCTGGCTGATTGCCCTGGGAGTCACCGTTGGCGTCCTGATCATCCTGCGGCTCGTCGAGCAAGTGCTGATCGTCCGGATGCAGCGGCTCGCCAAAAAGACCCAGACGATGGTCGACGACATCGTCACGGGCTCGCTGCGAAAGACAAAGCTGCTCTACCTGCTGATCGTGTCGATCTTCGTGGGCACGCTTTCGCTGAAGTTGGAACCCGACCTCCGTTCGATCGCAATGCAAACGGCGATCATTGCGACTCTGATCCAAGGCGGGATTTGGGTCAGCACCGGGCTGAAGATCTGGCTCGAACACTACCGAAAGACCGAAGAGGACGGCGCGAACCGCACGACGATGAACGCGCTGAGCTTCATCGCGAGGCTGCTGCTCTGGATCACGGTCTTTCTCCTGGTCATCGACAATCTCGGGATCGACGTCACGGCCCTGGTTGCCGGCATGGGCATCGGCGGCATTGCGATCGCGCTTGCCGTGCAGAACATCCTCGGCGACCTCTTCGCCTCGCTCTCGATCGTCTTGGACAAGCCTTTCGTCAATGGCGATTTCATCGTGGTGGGCGACCTGGCCGGCTCAGTCGAGCACGTCGGCATCAAGACCACGCGCATCCGTAGCATTTCCGGCGAGCAACTGGTCTTCTCCAACTCGGATCTTCTGCAAAGCCGTATCCGGAACTTCGGCCGGATGGAGCAGCGCCGGGTGGTGTTCTCGCTGGGGGTCACCTATCAGACGCCCGCCGAAAAGCTCGAACGGATTCCGTCGCTGATCGAGGCCGCGGTCGAGGCACAGGAGCAGGTCCGTTTCGACCGCAGCCATTTTGCCTCCTACGGCGATTCTTCGCTCAATTTCGAGACCGTCTACTACGTCGAGAGCTCGGACTACGCCCAGCACATGGACATCTTGCAGGCGGTCAACCTCCGTATCTACAGGACCTTCGAGGACGAGGGCATCGAGTTCGCCTACCCGACGCAAACCTTGTTCATGGCCAAGGAATAGTCGCCGGATCTCAGGCACCTCGCCGTTTTCTGAAACATCTGGCCCGCTCTGGCGTTAACAGGGCTGAGCCTTAGATGAAGGATTGGCGATGAAGAGCAGGCGCACGATTGCATTGGGACTTCCGATCTTGGTAGCGGCGATTTTGGTCGCCATCGGAATGACTTCGACGCGCGCGGATTCGGCGCCCCCCAAGGACAAGCAAGCCGATACGCCGGCGAAAGATGGCAAGCTCGCGAAGGCGACTTTCGCCGGCGGGTGTTTCTGGTGCATGGAAGCGCCGTTCGAGAAGCTCGACGGTGTCGTGAGCGTCACCTCGGGTTACACGGGTGGCACGGAGACTGCGCCGTCGTATCCGGAAGTCAGCTCCGGGCGCACGGGCCATGTCGAAGCTGTTCAGGTGAAGTACGACCCGACCGTCGTTTCGTACGAGTACCTGCTGAAGGTTTTCTGGAGACAGATCGACCCGACTGACGATGGCGGACAGTTCGCCGACCGAGGGAAGCAGTATCGCACCGCGATCTTCGCGTACGACCGGGAGCAACACAGGCTTGCGGAGGCCTCGAAACGTGAGCTCGCAAAGACTGGTGTCTTCAAGGCGCCGATCCTGACCGAAGTTCGATGGGCCGTGCCGTTCTACGCCGCAGAGGTCTATCATCAGGACTACTACAAGAAGAATCCGAGTAACTACAAGCGCTACCGCGCCGGATCAGGGCGCGAAGCTTTTCTAAAATCAGTTTGGGGAAAGAGGCCGCTCGAAGCGCCGAAGAAACCCAAAGCCGCAGGGAACAAATCAATGTCTGACAAGAGCAAGTCGTACCAGAAGCCGCCCCAGGCCGAGCTACAGAAGGAGCTGACGCCGCTGCAGTACACGGTCACCCAGAAAGAAGGCACCGAGCCGCCTTTCCGAAACGTGTATTGGGACAACAAGAAAGATGGCATCTATGTCGACGTCGTCACTGGAGAGCCGCTCTTCAGCTCGACCGACAAATACGACAGCGGAACGGGCTGGCCGAGCTTCACCAAGCCGCTCGACAAAGAGAACGTTACCGAGCACGTCGACCGCAAGCTCATGTCGACCCGAACCGAGGTCCGGAGCAAGGCCGGCGACAGCCACCTAGGCCACGTCTTCGAGGACGGACCGGCGCCGACGGGGATGCGTTACTGCATCAACAGCGCTTCGCTGCGGTTCATCGCGAAGGAAGACCTGGCCAAGGAAGGCTACGGCGAGTACCTGTCGCTCTTCGAATAGACGGTGAGGCTTCGGGATCGGATCAGGCCCTGGGTCTAGGACTGGGCCTTGGATTGCGACCTATCCCCATATTCGGCGCTGGTGCTATTGTCCTGCTGATGTCGTTGCTTGGTAGAGGCTTGTCGCTCGTCTGGGAGGCACCGCAGACCGTCCTCGGTGCCGCGATGCTTGGGGCCGAGGCCGCCCGGAAGCGCATCGTGAACATCGAGGTCGAGGAAGGACGCCTGGTCGTCGAGTCTACCGGGACGGGAATCTCGCTCGGACACATCGTATTCTGGAGCCGCGAAGACAGCCGCTGGCACGACCTGGACGTTCGGAATCGCGCGCACGAGCTCGGCCATTGCCAGCAGTCACGCTTTCTGGGCTGGCTCTACTTGCCCCTGGTGGGCTTGCCGTCTATTTCTCGAGCAGCTTACGCCCTGCTGTTTCGCGAAGTGACCGGCCGTCAGTGGACCCGGTACTATGAGGGCTATCCGGAGAACTGGGCCGACCGCCTCGGCGGCGTCATTCGCAAGAGAGAACAAAGCTGATGGAGCTTCAGACTGTCGGAACCAAGTACCAAGGGTTCATCTACCGTCGCCAGCCGCGCAACGTGTACTGGGAGACGACGATCTCTTGCGACCTCGCCTGCCAGCACTGCCGCGCGAGCGCGATCCCGCATCGCAACCCGGACGAGCTGACCACCGAGCAGGGCAAGGCCCTGATGCGCAGCATCCAAGAGCTCGGCAGCATGCTGGTGCTCACGGGTGGAGACCCGCTCAAGCGGCCCGACATCGCCGAGCTCATCGAGTACGGACGCTCGTTGCCGATTCACGTGTCGATCACACCGAGCACGACGCCGCTCTTGCAGCGCGAAACCGTCGAGCGCTTTCACGACCTGGGCGTCAGCGCGATGGGGGTCAGCCTCGACGGGCCGACCGCCGAGATTCACGACGCGTTTCGCAACGTGCCCGGCACCTTCGAGTACTCGATGCGCGCGCTTCAGTGGGCTCGCGAGTTCGACATTCCCGTGCAGGTGAACACGACGATTACGGCGCAAACGCTTCCGCACCTGCAGGCCATGTATGAGCTGCTCCGGGACACCGCGGCACCTCCCGTGCGCCGTTGGAGTCTTTTCTTGCTGATTCCGGTCGGCCGTGGCGCCGAGCTCAACACGCCGAGCGCCGATGATGTCGAGAAAATGTTCGAGTGGGTCTACTCGATTTCGACAGAAGCTCCTTTCCGCGTCGGCACGACTGAGGCGCCGCACTATCGCCGGTACTGGATTCAGCGGAAGCTCGCCGAGGGCATGTCCATCGAAGACGTGCAGGCCCGCTCGCGGCAGATGTCATTCGGGATTCGCGACGGCAATGGGGTCATCTTCGTCTCGCACCTTGGCGAGGTGTACCCGGCCGGGTTCTTGCCCTACCCGCTGCTCGGCAACGTCAAGGAGCAGCCGCTTCACGAGATCTACCGCGGGTCTGAAGCGCTCCACGAGATTCAGGACCCAGTCAACTACAAGGGTCGCTGCGGACGCTGCGAGTTCAAGTTCTCTTGTGGCGGTTCGCGAGCGCGGGCCTATGCCATGACTGGCGACCCGCTCGGCGAGGATCCGCTCTGCGCGTATCAGCCCAGCGGCGAGCCTGCCTGAGCGCCTTGGCAATGTCTCGGGCCGGCTGTCTGGCTACTCTTTGGGAAGCCCGAGCGCACGATCTCCGATCAGGTTCATCAACAAGTTGTTGAACACGTAGACCGTGCCTTCACGGAGCTTGCGCTCGACGTGGTACTCGGATGCCAGGCCCCAACCGCCGAAGGTGGTCAGCGCTGCGCGCGTGGTTTCCCAGGCTGCTTCGGAGGCCAGAACTTTCGCCATGGCGGATCGCGGGACTGCGTCCTCTCCGCGGTCGACCATGTCGAGCACGTCCCAACGGATCATGTCGGCGGCTTCCACCTTCATGTACGCATGGACGAGCGGGTACTGGATGCCCTGATTGACCCCGATCAACTGATCAAAGGTCTTGCGTGTTTTCGCGTAGTCGATGCTCTGATCGAGCAAGAATCGCGCGTTTCCAATCGCCTCCGAAGCCGCGAGCACCCGTCGGATCACAAAGCCCTTCATCAGGCAGGGAAGCCCGCCGCCGACCGGGCCGATTCGGGTGCTGTCCGGCACACGAAGGTCATCGATGAACAGACTGGAGGTCATGCGATTCGCCACCATGTCGATCGGGTGCAGCTCGACTTTGTCCCCGACTTCGTCGAGGTCGAGCAGGAAGGCCGTCGTGCCCTCGTCCGCGCGAGCGAGGAGAATCATGAGGCGTGTGTGCGCCGCGAAGGAGATGAGCACCTTGCCCGCATTGATCACCCAGTCGTCGCCGTCTCGCCGCGCCGTGCTCGCAAGCTCGGCCATGTTGGCTCCGCTGTCCGGCTCGGTGGCGGCAACCGTGAGAAAGCGCAGCTCGCCCGAGGCCACGCCCGGTAGATACCGCTTCTTCTGCTCCTCGGTTCCGTGAAGGACGAGGGTACGGCAGATCGCCATCTGCGCGTTGACCGACGACGCGTCACCACCAGCGCGATTGATTTCTTCGACCAGGACGGCTGCCACACGCGCACCGGCGTCGAGACCGCCGTACTGCTCGGGAATGAAGGTTCCGAAGTAGCCGGCTTCACCGATGGTATCGAAGAACTCGGTAGGGAAGCTCTTGGCCGCGTCCTGCTCGCGCCAGTAGTCGGGGCCGAAGCGCTGAAGCGCTGGGCCAAGCGCGGCACGGACTTCATCCGCCGCAGATTCCGAAGCTCGTTTGGACGCCATTGGACTCCAGCTTTACATCGGGTCTGGGCAAACGCCAAAAGGGCGCAAGGGCAAGTGGAAGCGAGCGGCGAATACGCCCCTGGAAGCGTCGTCGGTGATGAAGAACCGGCAGCTCATCGGCTGGCCAAGCTATCGGTGATCAGCACGGCACGGCTCTGGGGCACCCGTCCAGCTGGGATGGTCGGATCGGCCGCGAGCAGGCGCTCGACCATCGAGGCCTTGTGGGCAGCAGAGACGATCCAGATGATCTCCCGGGCCCGTTCCAATGCGGGATACGTGAGGGTCAGTCGGCGGTGACCTCGGTAGGGCTGGGTGAGCGCAACTTGTCGGTCGGTCACATCGAGGATTGGATCGCCTGGAACGAGGGAAGCGGTATGGCCATCCTCGCCGAGTCCAAGATGAACGACGTCGAGCGCTTCGGGAAGTTTGGCGGCGTATTGATCGGCCGCTTCCTCGATGTTGGGTGCTTCCACTGGCATCGGATAGACAGTTGCAGGAACGCGATCGAGAAGCGCGTTCGCGAGTCCGACGAGATTGCGAGCGGGATCGCCGGCCGGCGCCAGGCGTTCATCGACTTGATAGACGTCGACGCGGGTCCAGTCGAGTGCGGCACGAGCAAGCAATTCAAGAGCCGGCCAAGGCGTGCTGCCACCGGACAACGCCAGCGAGACCCGCGGCTTGCGCCGAAGCGCATCGTGTAGCGAGCGGCCGAGCACAGCGGCGGCGGCTTCGGGCAGAGCTGCTGCTGCGCGAACGACCTTCATCGAGTCACTGGGACCTTTTTTCATTTTGTAATCCAGCGCCAATCCGGCCCGAGCAAGGCGTCGGCCTCGCTTGGCCCCCAGCTTCCCCGTTCATACGGTACGACGGGTCGACCATCGCAGAGCGCTTGCTCGACGACCCTCCAAGCCTCCATGACACCGTCTTGGCGGGCGAACAGGCCGGGGTCACCTCGGAGCGCGTCACCGATCAAGCGGTCGTAGGCATCGCGGCCCCGCGGCCGATCGTGCTCCAGGTGCAACTCGATCGCGCGGCTTACCATTGCCGGACCGGGCTTCTTCTTCTGCATCGAGAAACTGATGCCGTCGTCGGGCTTGGTTCGGAACGTCAGTCGGTTAGGACCCGGGCGACAGTCGGCATCGGCGAAGAGCGGGCGCGGGGGCCTTGCGAACTCCACGACAGCTTCGGTGACGGTCGAAGCCAGGCCCTTGCCCGCACGAATGATCCAGGGGACCCCCGCCCAGCGCCAGGAATCGATCTCGAGTCGCAGCGCGGTGTAGGTCTCGGTATTTGAGTCCGCGACGACACCCGGCTCATCGCGGAAACCCGCATACTGTCCACGGACGACATCATCCGGCGCCGGCGTCGCGATGGCCCTCAGGGCTTTGACTCGTTCATCGCGCAGGGCATCGGGGTCCTCGGAGACCGGTGGCTCCATGGCGAGCAAGGCCAAGACCTGCAGGAGATGATTCTGTACGACGTCGCGCACGGTGCCGACCTTGTCGTAGAACGAACCCCTGCCCTCTATTCCGAAATCCTCAGCCATGGTGATTTGAACGCCGCGCACGTAGTGGCGATTCCAAATCGGTTCCAAGACGGTGTTGGAGAAGCGGAAGATCATGAGGTTCTGGACCGCCTCTTTTCCGAGGAAGTGATCGATCCGGTACACGCGATGCTCGGGGAAATAGCGGTGAACGATGTCGTTGAGCGCCGAAGCGGTCTCCGTGTCGCGACCGAACGGCTTTTCCAAAACCAGACGCCCCCCTTGGCTGAGGCCCACCGAGGCCAAGCCTTCGACGACGTCGTTGAACAAGCCGGGAGGGATGGCGAGGTAAGATACCGCGCAGCGGCTGTCGGGGACCTTCTCGAGGATCGCGCGATAGGTGGCAGGATCTCGGTAGTTGCCGGAAACGTAGCAAAGGCGCGCTGCCAAGCGCGCGAAGACGTCTTCGTCGATGGGGCGGCCGGCGGCCTCTAGCGCCTTTTTGGCGTGAGCACGCAAGGTGTCGTCATCCCAGGCCCGGGAGGCGACCCCGACCACCGGCATGTCCAGATGACCGGCAGCGGTCAGATCGTAGAGCGCCGAGAAGAGCTTCTTACGCGCGAGGTCACCCGTGATGCCAAAGAGGATGAGCGCGTCGGCGTAGCTCGTGTCAATCATGTGGGGTCCGGCTTCTCGTGATGGCCGCCGAACTGCTGGCGCATTGCGGAAAGAACACGGTTGGCGAACTCGTCGCGGCCGCGGGAATCGAAGCGGCTGTAGAGCGCAGCGCTTAGAACCGGCGCAGGAACGCCCTCTTCCACGGCGCTCAGGACCGTCCATCTCCCCTCACCGGAATCCGAAACACGTCCGGTAAACCCGTCCATCTCGGGGTTCTCCACGAAAGCCGCGGCGGTCAGGTCGAGCAGCCAGGAGGCAACGACGCTGCCGCGTCGCCAGACTTCGGTGACCTGAGGAATGTCGAGCTCGTATTGATAGTGCTCCGGTCGCCGGAGCGGGGTGGTTTCGGCATCGACGGCGCTTTCGCCGAGGCCGACTCCTGCGTGCTTGAGGATGTTCAGGCCTTCGGCGTAAGCCGCCATCATGCCGTACTCGATGCCGTTGTGAACCATCTTCACGAAGTGGCCGGCGCCGCTTGGTCCGCAGTGGAGATAGCCATGTTCGGCAGCAAGAGGCTCGCCGTGCCTTCCCGGCGTCCGTTCGGCCGCCTGCACGCCCGGCGCAAGTGTTCGAAAGATCGGCTCGAGGCGCGCAAAGGCCTCGCGGTCGCCGCCGACCATCAGACAGAAGCCGCGGTCGAGTCCAAACACGCCGCCGCTCGTGCCCACATCGAGCAAACGAATGCCGTAGTCTGACAGGGCAGCGGAGCGCTCGAGGTCATCCTGGTAGAACGAATTGCCACCGTCGATGATGATGTCACCAGCGCCGAGAAAGGAAGCGAGCTCCTCGATGACCCGGCCGGCGAACCCGGCCGGCACCATCACCCAAATGGCTCGCGGACCGTTCAGCTTGTCGGCCAGCTCAGCAAGGCTTCCGGCACCTTCGGCACCTTCGGAAACCAGCGCCGCAACCGATGCTGGGTCGACGTCGTACACAACGGCACGGTGGCCATCGCCGAATCAGCCTGCGCACTAGGTTCGCTCCCATTCGGCCGAGGCCGACCATTCCCAAGTCCATGTTGCGGTATCTCCTTGCCGGCAGTCGGAGAGTAACTGCGCTACTCAATTGGAGATAGGTCTCGCCCGTAGACGCGCAAGTGGCTGTTCTAGCCCGCGAACAGGTCGCGTAGAGCCTCGTAGACGTCGGGGTGGTTGGCGATGTGGACGTGGTTCATCCCCGAAAACACGGCCCCGCTCGAGAATGGAATGCGGCGGGCCCGCTCGGGTGTCTCCCCGGAGGCGCTCGGCAAGCGAACCATCAAATCGCCGAGCAGCTGGCCGAACGGATGCTCAGGGTCGCGCGAAATCGTGGCGGCCAGGAAATAGTAACCGACTCCGTCGACGAGCGGAACGTTGCGGCGGGCGTCGGCGAACACCTCGTCCGGGTCCCTTCCCGCCCATTCTTCGTCGACCGTGTACCCGTAGCGGAGGTCTTTGACGCCGGCGCTTCGACTGTCGAGGATCTCTGCCGGGACCTGCGCGCCGGCCGCGTCGAGCTTCTTCAAGGCAGCGGTCAGCAGGTTTACCGCCTTTTCGAGTGGCGCTCCGAGATGTGGCGAGCCGATGCAGGCCACGTGACGGAGCTGCGCGATCCATGGTTCGTCGTGCTCGCGCGCGTAGTGCGCCGCGCTCCGCGCCACCAGCCCGCCCATGCTGTGCCCGACCAGCGCGACCTCTTCGACCGGCACCGGGTACGCGTCGAGCGCTTCGGTGATCAACTTGGCCAGCGCACGTCCGTTCTCGGAAATATGCTGGCCGGTGTTGTAACGAATGTAGATCGGTGTGAAGCCGAGGTCGTCCGCAAGCCTCGTGCCGAAAGTCACGTCGTGATCGCCGTAGTGGTGCTCCGAGGAAAGGCTCCAGAGCCACTCGGTTGCCGCCAGACTGTGCACGAAGACGCAGACCTTGTTCGTCGGGTTCGGAAACGCTGCTGCAAAGGCTTCGGCGGTCGTCGGAAGGTGCCGCCCGTGGTTGCGCAAGGTCATGCCGAGGTCGAGGGGGCTATTCTTTCGGCGAAGATAGTCGCCCCAAAAACCGTTGATCGAGGCCTGGAGGTAATCGACATACCAGGTCGCCGTTCCGGCTGCGCTCGAATGGATTGGCGTCGCCAGGTCGAAGTCCCCTGGGTCGGAGGCCTGTTCGAGCCCTGCCTCGGCCACGTCGGCGACGGCGTTTACCGTGAAGCGGCTGATGCCGTTGAGCACTCGGATCGACTCGAAGACACCGCTGGAAATCGCAGTTTGGACCCCGGTGATGAGCTTCGCCGTGCTCTTGGCGGGTTCGACGGGTGCAAATCGCCGCACCGATCGCTCGACGACCGCGTCATGCGTCCGCTCGACGAGGTTGGTGGTCTCTTCGACCAGATCGAACACCAGATCGGTAAATCCTCGTAGACGTCGCATACTTCAGCGCGAACCCTGAACGGATCGGCCCCTGGTGTCGAGGCCAAGCAACGGCTTGAGGGATGCCCCTCAAAGTGCTCCACTACGGCGATGATGAGTCCATCGTTCCATGTTTTCGCCATGTCCCTCGGCCTGCTTCTCGCCTTGGGATGTCAAAGCAAAGGTCCCGCCCCGAAAGAAGGAAGCGGCCTGGCTGCCGAGGTCGCGACGACCGAAACCGGTGGCGCGCATCCGGGCGCTGCCAACGACCCACACGCGGGGATGGCACCGGTCGGGGATCCGCACGCAGGACTGGACATGACGCAGAGACCGCAGACCGGTGCTCCGGTCTACGGTCAGCCCGACGCATCGGGAATGCTCGACGTCGGCGCGGTGGCATTCAAGTTGCCCGCCAAGTGGAATGCGCAGGCACCGAAGTCCGCCATGCGTCGCGCTCAGCTGAGCGCACCGGGTTCAGCGGGCCCCGCAGAGCTCATCGTCTACTTCTTCGGGCCGCAAGGCGCGGGCACCTCGCAGGAAAACATCGATCGCTGGATCGGGCAGTTCAGCAAGCCGGACGGCTCGCCGGTGTCCGACGCGAAAAAGACCAGCAGCAAGGTGTCCGGAATCGACATCACCAAGCTCGAGGTCGAGGGTCGATACGCGGGCGGAATGAGCCCGACGGGCCAGCAACAAGCCGGGCAGCCCGATCAGCGTCTGCTCGCAGCAATTGTGAACGACCCGGCCGGTCCCTACTACTTCAAGTTCCTCGGACCTAGCGCGACGGTATCGGAGAACCGCGCGGCCTTTGACGCATTGATCGCCTCGATCGTCCCAGCGCCCTGAGCGAAGCGCGCCCTGCCCCTTGGGGGCTTTCGCTCGGGGGGGTTCCCCGATAAATTGGCGCCCGAGGAATGATGGAGGCCCAGGAACGACCGAGCATGGTGCGGCCCACCGACCTACGCCGCCGCTCTAGGTTCGTGCAGGTGCTGGCGTTTTCGCACTCCGCTGCCGTGTCGCCGACGCGGCGGCGACTCATGACCGTATCTACGTATTTTCTGATTTGGATCCTGCTCACGGCGCTTGCACCTCTGTGGATTCCGCTCGCGTTCGTGATCGGGCTTTTTCGGCGCTGCTCTTTCGTGATTTTGCGCCTGCTGATGTTCTTTTGGACGTACCTCGCCATCGAGATGATGGGACTAAGCGCGGCAGCAGCGATCTATCTGGTGACGCCAGGCAAGCGTGAACGGCGGGAAGATCTCTTCTTCCGTCTCCAGTGCTGGTGGGGAAGCTCGCTCTTTGCCTCGATCGCGCGCTTTCTTTCGCTCTCCGTGTCGATCGACGGCGATGAGCACGTTCTCCCAGGCCCGGTCCTGGTGTTCATTCGTCACGCGAGCATCATCGACACGGCCCTTCCGGTGACCTTCATCTCAAACGCAAAAGGACTCCGGCTGCGCTACGTGTTCAAGCGCGAGCTGCTCGTCGACCCCTGCATCGATGTCGCCGGGCATGCCTCGCCGAACTACTTCATCGACCGCGGCGGCAGCGTTCATGAAGAGCTGGCCGGCGTACGAAAGCTCGCGGAGAACCTCGGCGACCAAGGCGTCTTGCTCTACCCCGAAGGCACTCGCTTCACCAAGCGGAAGCAAGGAATTGCTCTCGAGCGGCTTGCCAGGACGCACCCAGAGCTCGCGGAGCTCGCCGCGACGTTCAAGCACTGCCTCCCACCCAAGCTCGGCGGCGCGCTCGGCCTACTCGACACCGCCCCCGATGCCGATGTGCTCATCGTCGCGCATCGCGGGCTCGAAGGCCTTGCGAACGCGACTGACTTGCTCAGCGGCACCGTGGTCGGCGCGAAGATTCAGGTTCGAATCTGGCGTGTCAGTGCCGACGCGATCCCGTCCGGTGAAGGGCGGCGGCGTTGGCTTTTTGATTGGTGGAAGCGCGTCGACGACTTCGTTGACGCGGCGGGTTGACCCGACTCTGCTCCTCGACTGGATCCCGAGGATATCGCGGGGGCAGATCGACCTCGACCTCTTCAGGCCTAAACTTGATCAGCTTTTCGACCGCGCGCAGTCGGTTTCGTTCTGATGGATCCACCAGCGACCAGGCGGCTCCGGTGGCACCGGCGCGGCCCGTTCGGCCGATTCGGTGCACGTAGCTCTCGGGTTCGTGAGGTAGCTCGTAGTTGATGACGTGGGAGACCGCATCGATGTCGATGCCGCGCGCGGCGATATCCGTCGCGACCAGCACCCAGGATTCCCCGTTTTTGAAATTGCTCAAGGCTCGCTGACGCGCACCTTGTGACTTGTTGCCGTGGATGGCTTCGGCGCCGATGCCTGCGTTTCCGAGCTTTTTGGCGACCTTGTTGGCCCCATGCTTGGTTCGCGTGAACACTATGGCCCGGGAGACTTCGTCGTCCCGAAGCAAATGCTCGAGCATGCGCTGCTTGTCGCCGGTGCCGACCATGACGACTCGCTGGTCGATTTCCTTTACGGTCACCTGTTTCGGCGAAACGTCGACGCGAATGGGATCTTTGAGGATCTCCCGGGCGAGCGCTGCAACGGCAGGTGGCATCGTGGCGGAAAAGAGTAGCGACTGACGGGTCTTGGGCGTCTGCGCGATGATGCGCTTGACGTCCCGGATGAATCCCATGTCGAGCAGCCGGTCGGCTTCGTCCAGCACCAGCACCTCGACCTCGGAGAGATCGATGTGGCGCTGACCTGCCAGGTCGAGCAGGCGGCCGGGGGTTGCCACGACCACGTCGAGGCCCTGCTTGAGGGCTCTGATCTGTGGGTTCGCACCCACGCCACCGAAGATGAACGTGTGACTGAGCCTCATGTGCTTTCCGTAGCGCTCGAGCTCGTCATGAATCTGAAGGGCGAGCTCGCGAGTGGGCGCTAGGATCAGCGCGCGCGGCCGCCGGGGTTTCGCTGGTGAGTTTTCCTCATCCAGACGCTGCAACAGGGGCAACGCGAACGCTGCCGTTTTGCCGGTCCCCGTCTGGGCGATGCCCAGTAGGTCTCTCCCCTGCAAGAGCTGGGGGATGGCCTTGGATTGGATCGGCGTGGGCTCTGTGTAGCCCACGTCTCTCAGGGCCCGGCGAAGCTTTTCGCCGAGCCCGAGAGATTCGAAGTCACTAGGACTCGTGGTCATTCAGTAGTCCCGCTTACCAACGATTGTCGGAGCGGCGGTCGTTTCTCGGACGGTCGTTCGCTGTGTCGACGCGGATGGTGCGGCCGTCAAGCGTGGAGCCGTTGAGCTCCTCGACTGCACGGCCGGCGCTGCCCTCGTCGTCGTATGTCACGAAGCCGAAGCCCCGCGAGCGACCGGTTTCCCGGTCCGTAATTACCTTGGCCTCGGCGACTGCGCCGCATGCCTCGAAAGCCTGCTGAAGCTCACTGTCTGTCGTGTTCCAGCTCAGGCCACCTACGAATAGTTTCTTGCTCATTCTGTCTGTCTCTCTCTGATCTATCTGCGCAGCATCAGCCGGGAACTGTCCCTTGCATCCACTCCGCGTCTCTAACTTGCCGATGTCTTCTACGAACCGTTTAACCGTTGTTGTGTTTCACGGTGCGGGTCTGGTAGGAACAGGTCGGCAGCGTGCTGGCAGCCCACGATGGACCGCCGCGTCCTTGATGGACGATGGCAGCAAGGTAGCAGTTGCCTCGCACTTGTCCAGCCAGCCGCAAATTGTCGCTATCGACGGCTTTTGGGGCGCCCTCGCGGCGGCCTGGCCTCGAGCCCGAGGTAGCGATCCTCGGAAATGCCGTATTCGTCGAGGATTCGTGGGTTGGCTCGCCGGGCAGCATCGAGTTCGAGGGTCAGCACCCAGCCGTCTCCGGTCACAATCCGGAGCCATTTGCCCTTGGCCTGGTCGACGATCGAGGCCAGGTGCTTCAGGTCGCGCGGGACCTGCCCGTTGACCAGTCGGATGGTCTCGCCTCCCCAGTCCTGGTAGCCGCGGTTGACCGGGTGCGGGAGGACCTGCCCGAGCAGGATCACTTCTCGACGCTCCTTGGTGACCAGATTGTTCACCACCGCGTAGTTCAGCGAGTCCGGGTACACGGAGTCTGGGCCGTCGATCATGTCCTCGCTCAGGGGTTGGAACAGCAAGCCGGCAAACTGGAAGTAGCGCGGCCATTCGCTGGTGCGCCGGCCGGGGACCAAGGGCGTGTGCGGCCTGAGCGCAATCGTCTTGTTCAGCTTCTTGCCGTCTCGGAGAATAGTGACGGCCACTTCGTCGCCGACCTGCTTGCTCTGAAACGTGAGCTCGTAGTCGACGCGGCCGATGCCCGGCCAAGATACAGTGAGGTCGTTCGCAATGGACCGCCCGTCGATGGAGAGGAGCACATCGCGGGGTCGGAGCACTCCGTATGAAGGCCCGCCGTAGTCGACCCGGGTGACGAGCGCTCCGGTCGCCGATGATTGCATCCGAGCCGCTCGCCGCTGCGCGTCACTCTCCATGTCCTGAACATCGATGCCGAGCCGGGGGAAGCCGTCATAGCGCGCGTCGGACACGTCTTGGAGAAAGTGTCGGATGACCGGGCTCGGAATCATGTAACCCACGTTGTCGGCATCATCCATGCCTTGCATGGCAATCCCGACGACTGCGCCGTCGCTCACGACCGGGCCTCCGCTGTTTCCCTCGTTGATCGCTGCATCGATTTGCACCGAGAGCAGGCTGCGCCCCGATTGCGTGTAGGTGTCCAGCTCGATCCGAGAGACGATCCCCGATGTGATCGAGAGCGTGACGCCGCCGATGGGGAAACCGTAGGCCACCACCTCTTGCTGGAGCTTCGGCATGTCGCCAATCGGCACGGAAGGAGCGCCCTCGAAGAAGCGCGGCGCGTCGACCTCGACCAGAGCCAAGTCGGCGTCGTGGCTGATGAAGACGACTTTCCCGGGGAATCGCTCGCTTCCGTCGGCGCGCTTCACCTCGATACCGACCGCGCTTTCGACGACGTGGGCGTTGGTGAGGATGCGCCGGCCGTCGATGATCACCCCGGAACCGTAGTAGAGCTCAGTGCCCTCGGTCTGCCAGGGCACCTCGAGGTCTGGGGGATCCGCATAGACCGAGAGTTGCACCACGCTGGTCGCGATGGAAGCGCCGTCTGCACGAGCGGCGCGCGGCGAGCCCCAAAGCGCCGCGAAGGCCAGCGCCGCGATGACTGGATGCGTGATTGCGTTCATGGCTGCGAATATTCAGCGCTGAGCTCGACGGCGGTCAAGCCCAAACCATGATAGGAATCGCGAATGCGCGTCGACACGTTTAGTTCTGAAGTCAACGACTGGTCCAAGATCGCAGCGGCGGCCCAGCAGGCAGAGGCCCGTGGGTTCGACGGGTTCGCGATTCCGGAGATCACCAACGATCCCATTCTCAATGCAGCCATTGCGGCGAACGCGACCGAGCGAATTCACGCGCGCACAGCAATCGCCGTGGCCTTTCCGCGCAGCCCGATGGTCGTCGCCGAGCAGGCCTGGTCGATTCAGACGAACTCCGCTGGGCGCTTCGGGCTCGGGCTCGGCACACAGGTCAGAGCGCACAACGAGCGCCGTTTCAGCACGCCATGGAAGGCTCCTCGCAGCCGTATCATCGAATACGTGAAGTCGCTTCGTGCGATTTGGCGTTGCTGGGAGCTTGGCGAGCGCTTGGACTACCAGGGTGAGCACTATCAGTTTTCGCTGATGACGCCGGAGTTCACGCCTCCGAAGTCGAACCTGCCGATGGTGCCGGTGTACCTCGCGGCCGTGCGGCCGAAGATGGTCGAGTCGGCTGCTAGCGTTGCCGACGGGCTGCGCCTGCACTTCTTCTGCACCAAGAAGTATCTGCAAGAGGTCACCTGGCCGGCGATCGAACGCGGCCTGGCCGCCAGCGGGCGTTCTCGGAGCGAGCTCGAAGTCTGTGGCGGCGGCTTCATCATGACCGGGCCCGACGAAGAGACGCTCATGAAGAACCGCGAGTGGGTGCGCTACCGTGTGGCGTTCTATGGCTCGACTCCGGCGTATCTGCCTGTGATGTCGCTCCACGGCTGGGACGACTTGGCGCAGAAGCTCAACCAGATGTCGAGGGCGGGGCAGTGGAAGAAGATGGCGGCCGAGGTGCCGGACGACCTGGTCGACGAGTTCGGGGTCTTTGCCACCTACGAAAACCTTCCGAAGGTGATCGAGGAGCGTTTTGGCGGCATCTCGGACACGGTGGAATTCGGGTTCGAGGCCGACATCGACCCGGACTACGCCCGAAGCATCATCGAGCAGGTTCATCAGATCGGGAGCCGCTTCGAGGCTCACGCGAACCACTACGACTAGTCGCTGTTCTTGCTCAGCACCAAGAGCGCGGTTTCGGCGGCAAGATTGGCGTCCTCGTCGTCGCCGATGATCCGTCCCTCGGTGTCGTCGTAGTAGCGGGCGCGCTCGACGGTGACGCCCATCTTCTCGCAGAGATCGAGCATGTCGCGGATCGACGGGAAGCGCCGGTTCGGCGTGTTGTACCACTCGTAGGAGTACGAGCCTGGCGCTTTGGGAGCGCGGCCTTCGAGGCCGAACATCTCGCGAAGCGTTCGATGCGCGAAATTGGTGAAGCCGACGATGGCGCGACGGCCGACCCGGAGCGCGTCTTCGAGCAAGCGCTCGACGTTCGGAACAGCTTGAAGGGTCGATGAGAGGACGACGTAGTCGAAACGGTTGTCGTCGAACTCGGGCAGGCTGACGTTCAAATCGTAGTCGATGGCCTCGACGCCTTGCTGCATGGTGGCTGCGATGAGCTCCGTGCTCACCTCGACACCACAGAGCAGTGGCGCGCCGCGTTCTTTGAGCCGGGCCAGGAGATCGCCCTCCCCGCATCCGAGGTCGAGCACGGAGCTCCCGGGGGGGATTAGCTCGAGGATGCGATCGTCTTCCGAGCTCACGCGCGGTGGCCGTGGGTTTGGCGCGCCGAGCTTTGCGGCGACAAGCGGGCCGAAGGCCTCGATGTCGTCCGGGAGCAAGAAGCTATCGTGGCCGCCATCGGTTTCGATTTCGCAATAGGAAACCGGCTGACCGAGGGTCGTCATGATCGCGACGAGCTCGCGTGACTGGGCGGGCGGAAACAGCCAGTCGCTCGAGAACGAGATCAGCAGCCAATCGCACTGCGCGGCGCGAAACGCCTCGAGCCGGCGCTCGCGCGTGTCGCCTAGGTCGAAGTTGTCCATGGCGAGCGTGACACTGACGTACGAGTTCGCATCGAAGCGGCCTACGAACTGCTTGCCCTGGTACGCCAAGTACGAGCCAACCGAAAATCGCTTCTCGAAATCGGTGACGATGTCCCGGGGCGAATGCCGGTCGAGATCGAACTTCCGGGTCATCGCTTCTGACGACAGATAGGTGATGTGCCCGAGCATCCGGGCGAGCGCGAGGCCCGTCCGCGGGAATTCGCCGGTACCGTAGTACTGGCCTCCGTGGAACTGGGGATCGGATTGGATGGCGTTTCGGCCGACGACGTCGAACGCGATCGCCTGCGCGGTGACGCGAGCCGAGGCGGCGATTGGGATCGCGGTTTCGACGTATTGTGGGTACCGGGTCGCCCAGCAGAGCGTCTGGTGGCCTCCGAGCGAACCGCCGAGGACGGCGCGGAGACGTTTGATACCGAGCAGATCGATGAGCCGCTTCTGAACGTCGACCATGTCCTCGACGGTCACGAGGGGGAAGTCGCTGCCGTAGGGAATTTCGGTCACCGGATTGATGGTCGCGGGTCCGGTCGTACCGCGGCAGCCACCGAGGACGTTCGAGCAGACGACGAAGAGCCGATCGGTGTCGACGGCCTTCCCCGGACCGACGAGCCCTTCCCACCAGCCCGAGTCGTCATGCTCGTCGTGCCGGGCCAGGTGGGAGTCACCGGTGATCGCGTGGCAAATGAGCACCGCATTGCTGCCGTCCTCGTCGAGCTTCCCATATGTCTCGTACGCGACCTCGACGCTTGGAAGCACCCCACCGAGGTGGAGCTGCATCGGCGTCGGGAAGACCGCAGTCTGCACATGGCGAAGCGGCTTCCCGCTCCGCATCGAATCGGTGCTTTCGAACTCCACGACCACGACAGTCGGTTAGCCTACCCCACGGCGGCCGCAAGTGCTTGGTCGATGTCCTCGATGATGTCTTTGACATCCTCGATGCCGACCGAGACGCGGACATATTCCGGCACGACCCCGGTCTGCTGCTGCTCGGCGGGGCTGAGCTGCTGGTGCGTGGTCGAGGCTGGATGAATGACCAGCGTCTTGGCGTCGCCGATGTTCGCGAGGTGCGAACAGAGCTTCACCGAGTTGATGAACTTCTTGCCCGCTTCCATGCCGCCCCGGATGCCGAAACCGAGGATCGCGCCCTTGCCATCTGGCAGGTAGTGGTTGGCACGCTCGTTGTCGGGGTGGGACGGCAGACCTGGGTAGTTCACCCACTCGACCGCATCGTGCTTCTCGAGGTGCTCGGCGACCGCCTGGGCGTTCTCGCAGTGCCGGGGCATCCGGAGATGAAGCGTTTCGAGCCCCTGCAAGAAGAGAAATGCGGCAAAAGGGCTCATCGCAGCGCCGGTGTCTCGGAGCCAGTGCGTTCGGATCTGGACGAGGTAGGAGATGTTCCCCATCGGCGCGAGCGCATCGGCAAGGACCGCGCCGTGGTAGTTCGGGGATGGCCCGCAGAGCTCCGGCCACTTTTCACGGTTGTCGGTCCACTGGAACTTGCCCGAGTCGACGATCGCCCCGCCGATGTGGGTGCCGTGCCCGCCGATGAACTTCGTGGTCGAATAGACGTTGATGTCGATCCCGTGCTCGAAGGGTCGGAACAGGTACGGCGTCATCACCGTGTTGTCGCAGACCAGCGGAAGAGCCCCGTGCGGCGCGCTGTGGGCCGCTTCGGCGATGGCCTTGAAGTCCGGTACGTCGTTTTTGGGATTGCCGATCGACTCGATGTAGACGAGGCGCGTGTTCTCGTCGACGAGGTCGTGAATCTGCTCGGGGTGCGCCGGGTCGAAAAAGCGAACTTCGACGCCGAGATTCTTGAAGGTGTTGTTGAACAGTGTCCAGGTTCCGCCGTAGAGACTCGTGGCGGACACGAAGTTCTGCCCCGAGTGGCAGAGGGTGAGAATCGCCGCATTGATCGCAGACTGACCCGACGCAAAGCACAGGCCGGTCACGCCGCCATCGAGGGCCGCCAAGCGCTTTTCGAGGACGTCGACCGTCGGATTCATCAGGCGCGAGTAGATGTTCCCGAACTCGGCAAGCCCAAAGAGCGCGGCTGCATGGTCGGTATCGTTGAAGACGTATGACGAAGTCGCGTAGATCGGCACGGCGCGCGAGTTGGTCGTGGGGTCGGGTACCTGGCCGGCGTGAAGCGCACGCGTGCCCAGGCCGTAGTTCTCTTCAGTCATATCGAATACCTCGTTGCTTGAGCTCGAGTGAAAGTGCTGGGGGCGGCGAGGATAACGCGACTTGGGCGCAGAGTCAGCGCCGTTTGACCCTGAGTCGCAAGACTTGCGCGTTCGGGACCTCAGAAACCGCGAAAATGCGGTCATCTCAGTGGCACGGGCATTGCAGCGAACGAGAGCACGGCGGACGCAATGCGCCACTGGGGAGGTTGCTGTGCTGAAGAACTTCTCGTGGGTTTTGCTATCGCCAGCGGCGCTGGCCGGACTTGCAGTGGGCTCCATTCACTGCAGCGACGTGCCTGCAGACAAGCAGTGCCTCGACGCTGAGGACTGTGGCTCCAGGGCGTGGACCAACTACGAGTGCAGCCGCCAAGGGGGGCACTGGGAGTGCAGCCAGGGGATTTGCTTCCCGGTCTGTGCGGAGTGCGCGACGGTGGAGCAGTGCGTCGGCGAATGGACGCAGGAGTGCCACGGCCACTTCGCCTGCACCGATGGGGAGTGCGGAGAAGTCTGTGATCCGCTGGGCTGCAGCGACGGCATCTGCAACATCGTCGGCGGAGAGACGATCGACAGCTGCCCGGAAGATTGCGCGGAGCCCTGCGAGGTCGCGTCCGACTGCCTGGCTGGGTACGACTGGGATGCGCCCTGCCAAGGACACTGGGCCTGCCAGTCCCAGGACTGTGTGGAGATCTGCAACTATGACACCTGTAGCGATGGAATGTGCGACTCGGCTGGCGGCGAAGATGCGGATAGTTGCCCTGGGGACTGCGTCGAAGGCTGCCGACCGCTCGTCCCGAGCGATTGCTTCAGCGAGCAATGGGCGCCGATGTCGATCTGTCAGGGCCGTTGGAACTGCCTGCCGACCGGCGTGTGCGACAGGTTGTGCGACTCCAACAACTGCGGCGACGGGGTCTGCTGGGGGCTCAACGGCGAAAACGAGGATTCGTGCTTCGTGGATTGCCTCGGCGGGCCATGCGATGAGCTGATCGACTGCATGGGACAGCGCTGGTACGACCCGGACCACCAAGCGTGCCAGGGGCACTGGCAGTGCAACCCGGCGGACCCGCCGGGTCAACTCACGACCGGCGCCTGCGAAGCGGTTTGCGACGACGCGCCCGGAGGGGGCTGCGGGGACGGTAGCTGCGACACCCTCGATGGGGAAACCCCAGTGAGTTGCCTGGTCGACTGCGGTGGCGGCGACTACGCATGCACCACGAGCGGCGATTGCAGCGCGCTCACGCTCCCAAGCGGCTGCACGGGCGATTGGATCTGCGCCGGCCTCATTTGTGTGCCCCAATGTGAGTAGCCCCAAGAACCCCTGGACCGTTGAAACGGTGATGCAGCTTACCGCTTAGATCGATTCCGGCGCGGGTGCGTCTGTGAATGTATGAGCGAACGAAAACTGGTGGGCACTGGGCCTCCGGATTTGCCAGAATCAGTGAGGAGGCGGGGACCAGGAATGGAAGCAGGCAGCAAGGATTCGCTCGCGGATCAGCTCTTGGAGCTACACAACATTCAAGCGGCCCGCGTCGCGGCCGATGAGGAAGCGCGGTTTCGGGCGGCCGAAGACGCGCGACGTCGGGCGGAGGCGGAAGCCGAGCGGCGACGCGCCGAAGAAGAAACGCGTTTGCTAGCCGAAGAGGAAGCTCGTCTGGCCGAAGAGCGCGCCCTCCGGGAAGAGCAGGAGCGCCGCATCAATGAAGCCAAGCAGGCCGAGCTCCGGGTTCAACTGCAAGAAGAGGCCAGGGCACGCGCCGCCGAACAGCAGCGCCTGCTAGAGCACGAAAAGCAGATGGCGGCCATCACCGCTGTCGATAAGGCCAAGATTCGCACGCGCCGAATGGTGCTAGGTGGTGTGCTCGTGATTCTCCTCGGCGCGCTAGGCGCCTATGCCTTCGTGGTGAAGCCTGCGCTCGAGCGTCAGGAGCTCGCGGCGGAGATGGCCCGGCAAGACCAGCGCCGAGCCGCGATGGACAAGGAGCAGGCCGAAGCAGCCTTGCTGACCGAGACGGAGCGCGCCGAAGCAGCGGAGCGTGACAAGGAAGCGCTGAAGGCACGCCTCGAAAAGAAGGACGAAGCTCGGCAAAAGGCCGCGGCCGCTCCGAACAAGCCGAACAGGCCGAAAGCACGCCCCGCGAAGAAGCCCGGCTGCGCTCCGGACGACCCGCTTTGCGGGATCCCGCTCGACTAGCGGGCCTACTCTTCCGAGGACGGCGGGTCTGACGGAGGGATGCTTCGACGGGCGGCAGCTCGGAGGCCGCCTCGGGTGTAGCGGCCCATGAGTGAAGGCCATTCCATGATGACGCTGCCGCCGGTTTCTTCATGTCGGGCTTGGAAGGCGGCGATGAAATCGAGGCAGGCGTGATCGACGTAGTCGAGCTCGTCGAAGCAGAGGTGAAGCTCGCTTGCAGGAGGAACTTCCTCGAGGGCTCCTGCGAGCAAGGGGAGCGCCACGAAGGTCGCGGCGCCGTGGAGGTGGAGCTCGATCTTGTCTTCGAAGTCGACGCGGTCGATGTCGAGGTGCGCCAGGGAGTAGACCAGCCTGCCCGTCGAAAGGACGAGACCGAGAATGATGCCGCTGAGCAGGTCGATGGAGACGATGCCCACGATGGTGGCCAGGTAGATGGCAAACACACCGCGGCCGTACTCGAGCATCTTGAGCGGTGTCGAAACCATGAAGAGGCGGAAGCCGACGTAGATGAGGATGGCAGCCAGGGCCGACTCTGGGACCAGGCCGAGCAAGCCGGGTAGGAGCATCGCGAAAAGCAGGATCCAAATGGCTTGCATGACCGATGACATCTGCGTTTTCGCGCCAGCTTCCACGTTGGCCGTACTTCGACTGATGACGCCGCTGATCGGAATCGTTCCAAGCAAGCCACAGACGAAATTCCCCAGGCCCTGCGCTGCGAGCTCGCGGTCGTAGTCGGTGCGATCGCCCTGATGCATGCGGGAGACCGCGGTCGCGCAAAGGAGCGTCTCGGCGCTGGCCACGAAGGCAAGCGCTCCTGCTGCGGCCAGGATGGCGGGATCCGTCAACTTCGACAGGAAATCGACGCTTGGCAGGGTGACGTACGAGGCGAGCGAACCGGTGAGGTCGACGTAGTCGATTGGGAGCCTAAGCAGGGCAGCGGCGGCCGTCGCGACCACGACCCCTGCAAGCGCACCGGGAAGGATGTGAAGCTTTTTGGGGCGGAAGCGGTCCCAGAGCACAATCGTGAGCAGAGTGGCCACGCCGATCGAAGCTGCGATGTAGTGCGTGCGGTCGCCGCCGGTCGTCATCGCTTTCATGATGCCGGCGGGAATTTTGAAGATGTTGTAGAGAACGCTCCCTTGGATGTCGTCGTCGATCATCACGTGGAACTGCTTGGACACGATGATGAGACCGATGCCTCCCAGCATGCCTCGGACGACGGCAGGGGAGACCGCTCGAAAGTAGGTCCCGAACTTCAGCAGACCGGCGATCCCTTGCGCCAAGCCCGCAAGCATGACGACGACAGCGATGCTGGTGATGCCGTACGGGTCTTCGTCGGTGCGAAAGGCGACGACCCATTCGAGTAACAGGACGCTCAGACCGGCCGAGGGCCCTGAAATCTGAAGGGGTGCACCGCCGAGGAAGCCCACGACCACCCCGCCCACCACGGCGGTGATCAGACCGAGCGAAGCCGGCATCCCCGAAGCGCGCGCGATGCCCATCGAGAGTGGAAGCGCGATCAGGAAAACGACGACGGACGGAGGGATGTCCTTGACGAAGGGGCGGACTCTGTAGTGCAACCTGGGTTGCCTCTACTTCACGCGCACGATGAAGTCGCCGTCGTTACCGAGGGGCGGACCAGTCAGGATGGGGTCCCACTCGGTTTGGCCGAGGACGTGACGGCGGCCGAACGCTAGAACGTAGGCCGCGAGCACGGGGAGCGCTTCTTGGGTGTCGATGAAGCCCGGGCCGCAGCCGTCTTGACCGGCGTCGGGCCGGAAGAAATCGAGCAGATCCTGGCTGAGGTCGTGGCAGATGCTGATGAAGCTGAAGTGCGCGCCCTTGGGCATTTCGACCCAGAGGTCGTCCTGGTGATCGAGGCTCATCCAGGCCGGAACCGCGGACTCTTCTTGAGTGGTCGTCTGGTCGAGGAGGCCGCTCATGAGCATCGTGGGGACCTCCAGTTTGGCAAGCTCGCCGTCGGCGATGGAACCGATCGCCGGCGCTTGCGGTGCAAGGGCGACGATGCGCTCGTCGAGGAAGCCAGCGCGGTAAGCGGCTTCGACATCTGGATTGGCGATCAAGTCACAGGCGGCGCTCATGACACCTTCGCAGTCAGCCTCAATTCCGTCGAAGTCCACGGCGGCGCCACCGGACACGAACGTCGTGTAGCCGCCAAAGCTGTGACCAAAGAGGAAGACGCTCGAGGTGTCGGCTTTGCCCGCCAGCTCATCGCCGCTGAGGCCCGACTCGAATTCATCGATGATCGTGCTGATGTCGGTTGGGCGGTCGAGCGCCGAACGGGTGAAGGGGTCGGGCATGTCTAAGAAGTCGAACGCCGTGTTGCCCGTGTGGTTCGGCGCGACGAGCACCCAGCCGTGCGAGGCCATGAGCTCACCGTAGGGGTAGGCGAGCAAGCCCTCGGCTCCGTTGCCGTGTGAGTGTACGACGAAGGGGAGGTTCTCCTGGTCGGTCACCGGCGGCGCATCGAGCGCGTACACTGCCGGCAGATTGATGATGCCGCCGACCGCGTAGGTCGCTGGGGGCTTGCCGGAGCCTTCCTGCGCCGGATACCAGACTCGCAAGAGGAGCTCGCGGTCTTCCAAGGTGGCTGCCTCGCTGTAGCTGATCGTGATCTCGCGGTAGCCGACTTCGAACGGTCCTTGCTCGAAGAGCTCGTCGGCGCTTGCGCCGATGGTGCTCGAAGAGGAGTCGCCGCCGCAGCCGATGAGAGAGGTGATGAGGATTGCAACCGCTCCAACGGTCGCGCCCAAAGAAGAAAAAGAACGCATGCCGGCCGGCATGATAGTGGGAATGCCGCGGGCGCGCGAGGGGGAACGAAAACGGCAGTTATCGGGCCGGTGTGCGTTCACGGCACAGAAGGTGTGGCGCTCGAGCCAAGCAATGCGCTGCAATTCACGAGTCTTTCCGGGGTTCGCGGGCTTGTTTCACGAGGCACGGCTCGCCGAGCTCGAACGGGCATATCAGAACGTGAAGATACGTGGACCGCGGGCGGGGGTTCCCGTATCCGCGGCGGTCATTTTCGGTGGCGCGATGACTGCAGCGGCGCTTCACCTGGGAGATGCAACAGCTACAGGGGGCGTTGCCATAGGGGTGCAGACCCGCTTGGCCGACGATTGAGAGCGAAATTACGGGCGCGGCACTTTTTCTTTGCACCCCACCGAGGCAAGCGACTAAAGAGTCACAGCATTCGGTGAGGGAATGGCAAACGACTCCGTAGATCTCGTGATGTGTGCGGCCTGCCAAGAGCGGGTGGCTGAGCTGATTGCCGAAGGCGGCAGGGGCGTGTGCAGCGTGTGCATGCTCGAAGAAATGAACTCGAATTCGAATCGCGACGCGAAGCGCGACGAGACGGGCGACTAGACTCGCTTCGCGAGGTGGCTCATGCGGTGTTTGTTGCCGAAGGCGGTCAAGCCAACGGGCTCGACTCGGACCTGGGCGGGCTCTTGCTGACGGCCGAGCATGCGAATCGTCGCGTGTCGCGCACGCTCGCGAACGCAACCGTGGTGACGGTCGTGAGCGAGCACATGGGCGATCGCTTGAACTCCCCCAACGACATCGCGGTGCGGAGCGACGGCACAATCTACTTCACCGACCCGCCGAACGGCTTGGTGCTGTCGCCGGATGAAAGCGTTTTGTACGTGGCTGACTCGACGGCCGGGGTGATGGCGTTCGATGTGAATGCAGACGGTTCACTCAGCAACGAGCGCGACTTCATCGAAACGTTGCCCAATGCCGACGGCATGGCGATCGATATGGGCGGGAATCTGTTCGTCACGACTTCCACCGGCGTGCAAGTGTTCGACCCCGCCGGCAATTCCTGGGGCACGATTGAAGTTAGCGAGAGTCGGCGGGTCCGTCGTAGACGACCGCGCCGTCGACCAGCTCGACGATGCGCTCGCATCGCTGGGCGAGATCGGAATCGTGCGTGACGATCAAGAAGGCTGTTGAGCTCTCGGCGTTTCGTTGCCGTAAGAGGTCGAAGACTTGATTGGACGTTTCGGTATCGAGGTTTCCGGTCGGCTCGTCCGCGAGCACCAGTGGCGGGTCGTTCATCAGGGCTCTGGCTACCGCGACCCGCTGCTGCATGCCCCCCGAAAGCTGGCGCGGCCAGGCCTCGGCCCAGTCCCCGAGTCCCATTGCGTCGAGCAGCTCGCGTGCCCGCGTCTTCATCGCGACGCGAAAGCCGCCTCGCACGGCGGCGGTGGGCAGCATGACGTTCTCGATGACGCTGAGCCCAGGCAAGAGGTGATGCGACTGAAAGATGAAGCCAAGCTTTTGTCCGCGCAGTGCGGTGAGCGCTTGGTCGTCCATATTCTCGACCGGCTGCCCTTGGATCAGGATTCTCCCCTGCGTGGGCCGATCGAGGAGACCGATTAGATTGAGCAAGGTGCTCTTGCCGGAGCCGGAGGGACCGACGAGGGCGACGAGCTCCCCTTGGCCGATCGAAAGATCGATGCCGTGGAGGATCTCGGTCGTGACGCCGTCGAGGTACGATTTGCGAACGCCCTCCAGGTGCAGCAACTCGTGCGGGCTGTTCATTCGTCGCCTCGGATGGCAGCAGCCGGGTCCAGGTTGGCCGCCTTGCGCGCAGGGAGGTAGGCCGCGATGACGCCGGTTGCGATCGAAACGGTTAGCGCCGTGATCAGAAGCCGGGGCGTGACGGTGATGTCGAAGAGCGCGCTCGACTCGATGAGCTCGCCGGCGAACGCGCCTAACATCGTCCCAAGCAGGGCGCCAGCGAGACCGAAAAGCAGTCCTTGGCAGAGAAAGACTGCCAGCACGGTACGGCGAGGGGTGCCGACGGCGCGGAGGATTCCGATCTGACCTCTTCGTTGAACGACGGTGACGCTGAGGACGCTGGCGATGCCCATGGCTACGGCGAGCAGGACGAAGATCCGGATCATCGTCGTCGAGGCGTCCTGCGAGCGCAGACCGGTGAGCAGGTCGCGGTTGCGCTCCATCCAGCTTTCAGTCGGAACACCGGTCCGGACCTCGATCTCTGTGGCGATCCGCTCCGCGTCGTAGACCTCGGCGACGCGGGCGTCGATCTCGGTGATGTCGCCCACTCGGTTGAGGAGCGTCTGAGCATTACGTAGAGAGGTCACCAACCAGCGGCCGTTGACCATCTCGTTGCCGACATCGAACACGCCGATAATCCGCAGCAGGCTTTCGCGGTCACCGCTTCGCACGCGGACGGGATCGCCGACGCGCGCGCCCAGCTTCTGCGCAAGAGTCGTGCCGATGACCGCCTCTTCGCCGCCGAGTCGGTAGGTTCCCTCGACGAGGTTTGCTCGAAGGTCGACGATCTGGCGCAAGCGATCGGCGTCCGCCCCAACCACCTTGACCGCTTCCTCGGCCGCGCCTCGGTATGCGAGTGCGGAGCCGCTAACCTTTGGACAAGTGGCGACCACACCCTGTGTCGCTTCGACTCTGCGAACGGTTCGCTGCCACTGATCAAACGGCCTTCGCCGTGGCTCGGACGGCTCTACGCGCCGCGCGAATGCGACGCCGGGCTCGGCCATGAGCGCGCGAGGTGAAGCTTCCTCCGGGGCGACCGTGATGTGGGCTTGGCTTCCGAGTGTTTGCTCGAGCAGGTTGACCTGCAGGCCCTCGATGATGGCCGAGACGAAGACGAAGGCGGCGATACCGATCGTGACGCCAGCGAGAATGAGTAGGGATTGTGTCCGTCCCTCGCGCAGGAATCTCCAAGCGAGCTGGAGCGCGAGCACTAGCCCTCCCCTTTCACTTCCAACTCGACCGCCGGCCGCGTCTTGCGTACGCGGACCGGGTCGCCCTCTTCGATGGGAAGCGCCGGCGAGAGCAGCTGCTCGTCTTCGCTCAGGCCCGAGACGACTTCAACGAGATCGTCCCCTTCGAGCCCGAGCTTCACGTCACGGCGCTGCGCGCGACCCTCTTTGGCGAGCATCAGCCAGGGGGTTTCACTGCCGAGGTCATGGATTAGCCAGCTCGGCACAACCAGTGCGCTCTGTGCGCGTCCCACTTCGATTTCGACGGTCACCGTCATGTCGGGTCGCAGGTCCAACTCGTCGTCGATGCTGAGGTCCACTTCGACTGTGCCGCGGATCGGGTCGATGGAGGGCGCAATGCGTGCGATGGACGCGTCGACGCGCTGGTCTGGAAACGCTTCGGCGGAGATGAGCGCGTGTTGACCCAGTCGTAGCAAGGCGAGGTTGGACTCGTCGGGCTGGATGCGTACTTCCAAGGGGCCGTCGCCGGCGAAAGTCAGGAGCGGCTCGCCGGGCTGGACGACTTCGCCGCGCTCGACGTGCCGTTTGAGGACAACTCCAGGCAATGGCGCGCGAATCCTGGTGTGCTCGACAGCGACTTGCGCAGCCGTGAGTCGGGCTTCAGCGCGCGCGAGCGACGCGGCCGCCACCGCCACGTCGCTTCCTCGAGGGGCTGCCGCCGCCACTTCGAGGGACGCCGAGATGCGCCGACTGCGGGTCTGATCGCGATCACGACGGGCGCGCTCCAGGCTGAGCTCGCTGACGGCGCCGGTTCCGAAGAGCTTGTCTTGCCGCCGGTATTCCGTCTCGGCTTGCTCGGCTTCGATGGTCGCCTGTCGAAGCGCTTGAACCGCCATACGGCGACCGAGGCCCTGCACGCGCGCGAGACGCGCCTCCGCTTCCGACACCGACGCTTCGGCCTCGGCGAGACTGGCGAGCGCGTCGTCATCGGCGAGTCGGACGAGCAAGGCGTCGGCCTCGACGCGATCGCCATCATCTACCAGCAGCTCCGCAACGGTGCCGGGAACCATGGCCCCGAGCTTGGACTGACGGCGTTGGACCACACGACCGGAGGTCACGATCGTTTGCACCATCGGACGGCGGACCGCCGTGATCGCATCGACGCGCGGCCCCTCCGCCTCGCGGAACAGCCACCAGGCAGCAAGCACGAGCGCAGCAGCAAGCGGCGCGATCCAAAAGAGCTGGCGCTTGCGGCCGGTCACCGGACGCATCTATCGCAATCTGGCTGTGTTGTCAGGTGATCTTAGGCGCGAGGGGTTACTTACGCTTGGGGCGGTCGTTTGGTCCTGCTCGGCGGCCGAGCCGGCCGTGCGGTTGAGTGCGACTGCGTTGGTAGCGCCGTTGTTCGTGAATGGAGAGGGCGCCCTTCCCTGATGCCGGGGGGACTAGGTGGCGGTCGGCGCTTCCGATGAGGTCGCCGCGTTTGGCTTTGATGAGGGCTTCGCGGGCGAGGTCGTGTTGCGCGACGTCCCAGTATTGAAGGAGCGCTTTTTGCAGTCGCTTTTCGCGTAGGCTCTTGGCGACGTAGACCGGTTGTTGGGTGAAGGGGTCGAGGCCGGTGACGTACATGCTGGTGGCCATGCTCATCGGGGTGGGGATGAAGTCTTGGACTTGGCGGGGGCGCAGGCCGCGTTTCTTCAAGTAGAGGGCTAGCTCGATCATGGACTGGGTGGTCGAGCCGGGGTGGCCGCTGATGTAGTAGGGGACCAGGTGTTGGTTCTTGCCGCTCTTCTGGCTGGCGCAGTCGAACATCTCGGCGAAGCGCTCGTAGCTTTCGGCGCCGGGCTTTTTCATTTTGTCGAGGACGTCTTCGTCGACGTGTTCGGGGGCGACCGAGAGTTGGCCGCCGGTGTGGTGCTCGGCGAGGACTTCGACGAACTCGGGGCTGAGCTCGGCCAGGTCGTAGCGGACGCCCGAAGCGATGAAGGCCTTTTTGATGCCCTTTTCTTTGCGGATTTCGCTCAGGAGATGCACGAGCGGACCGTGATCGGTGACCAGGTTCTCGCAGACACCGGGGTGCACGCAGCTCAGGCGGCGGCAGGCCTTTTCGATGCGTTCGTCCTTGCACTTCATCTCGTACATGTTTGCGGTCGGACCGCCGACGTCGCTGATGACGCCGGCGAAGTCATCCATGCGGCGGAGCGCGCGCACTTCACGCAGGATGCTCTCTTCGCTGCGGGACTGAATCACCCTGCCCTCGTGCTCTGTGATCGAACAGAAGCTGCAGCCGCCGAAGCAGCCGCGCATGGTGACGATGCTGTGCTTGACCGTTTCGTAAGCCGGGATGCCGTCGGCGTAAGACGGGTGCGGATAGCGTGTGAACGGCAAGTCGTACAGGCCGTCCATGGTCTCGGTGTCGAGGGGCTCGGCGGGAGGGTTCAGATAGACGGCTTCGTGCTCGTGTGGCTGGATCAGCGGGCGGCCATTGCCTGGGTTGGTTTCTTTTTGAAAGGCTCCGCTCATTTCGCTGAAGCGTTCTTTGCTCGCTTTGATCTCTTCGTAGCTGGGCAAGAACACCGGCTTGCCGTCGCGGATGAAACGACTGGGCTCGATGTCCTCCCACTGGCCTTTGCGCAAAACGTGAGCGGTGCCTCGGATGTCACGGATCGTGTCGAGCGTTTCGCCGGCAGCGAGGCGGTCGGCGAGCTCCCAGACGGGGCGTTCGCCCATGCCGAAGATCAGCATGTCGGCTTTGGAATCGAGTAAGACGCTGCGGCGGATCGAATCGCTCCAGTAGTCGTAGTGGGCGATGCGGCGCAGAGAGGCTTCGATGCCGCCGAGGATGATTGGCACGCCCGAGAATGCTTGCCTGCAGAGGTTGCCGTAGACGATGCTCGCGCGATTGGGGCGCATGTTGGTTCGGCCGCCCGGGGAGTACTGATCTTCGGAGCGGACCTTCTTCTGCGCGGTCAGCTTGTTGAGCATGCTGTCCAAGTTGCCGCTGGTGATGCCGACGAAGAGGCGTGGGGCTCCCATGCGGGTCAGATCTGTGGTGTCGTTCCACTTGGGTTGGGCAATCATGCCGACGCGGTAGCCGCGGCCTTCGAGGAAGCGGCCGATGAGTGCGCCGCCGAAGGCCGGGTGATCGACATAGGCATCGCCGTTGACGATGAGGATATCGAGCTCATCCCAGCCGCGCGCGTCCATTTCTTCGCGCGTGGTGGGCAGATACGCGCTCGTGTCAGGCCGGCTCGAACCCCGGGTGCCTTTTCGCGATAAGGGGACGAGGACCATGCTGCACCTTGCCCATGCGGGGCCGGTCGCGCAAACGTACGCCCATGAAAGGCAAAGCGGAGCAGCGGCCGAACGCTGGAGACCGGGTCAGCTTTGAGGTCGAATCGCTTCTGCCTTCAGGCGAAGGGGTTTCAGGGCGCACTCGAATCGCGGGGGCCTTTGCTGGGGAACGGGTCGTGGCGCGCATCGAGCACGTGGGCAAGCACGCCACCTTTGCGACGACTCTGGAAGTGGAACGTGGACGCCCGGGGCGGCGATTGCCTCCTTGTGAGCGTCACGTGGATACCAAGGACGGACGCTGCACCGGCTGCGCGCTGATGGCGCTTGGTGAGCCTGACCAGCGAGCGCTTCTTCGAGAGATGTTGCTCGCGCAGCATGGGCTCGAGGTGGGTGAAGTCGTCGCTGCTCCGGAGTCGCTTGGCTATCGCCGCAGTGCGAAGCGGATTGCGTTTGGCGGACCCGGTAAATTGCGACTCGGCAGTTTCATGCGGGGGACGAACCGGCCGGCGGACATGAGGGCCTGCCTGGTCGACCATCCGCTGATTGCCGCGGCTGCCGATGAGCTTGCGGATGCCGCGCGAGATCTCGGCATCGCTGCGCACGACGAGGAACGCAAGCGGCTTGGGGCTTCGCGCGGTTTGGTTGCGCACGAATGGGAAGCAAGTCCTAGCGACGCTGGTCACGAGCGAAGCAAATGAGGACGAGCTGCTTCGGCTGAGCCCTCGGCTCACGCGCTGCGACGGCGTGGCGGTTAGCTTTCATCGAGACAGCGGGAACGTGCTTGCGGGGCGCGGAGGCGCGAATCCTTCGGGGGATTGAAGCGCTCGACGTCCACGGCACGCGGGTTGGGCCGCTTGGGTTTTTGCAGCCCAACCCCGAGGTCGCGGAACGGATGTACGATGACCTGGTCGACGGCATCGGCGGCGGACGTGTCTTGGACCTCTACGCCGGTTCGGGCGCCACGACGCGACGACTCCGAGCAGTCGCAGCCGAGGTCTGGCCTTGCGAATCACATCCGGAGGGCGCCAGGAGCCTTGGGTTCGAAGCAGAAACAGCCGAACTGTTCCTTGCACGACAGGCCCAGGCGCCGGATGCGGTGGTGGCCAACCCGCCTCGGAAGGGGCTCGGCGCTGCGGTGACCAGTGAGCTGCTTCGACTTCGCCCGGCGCGCATTCACGTGATGGCGTGCGGACCGGGGGGCCTCGCGAAGGACATTGCGGCGCTGGCGGAAGGCTATCGGCTGCAGAGCCTGCGCGCGTACGACACCTTGCCCCAGACGCCGCACGTGGAGCTCATTGCGAAGCTGGTGCGGATCTCGGATGTAGATCGATGAGTCACATTGTGATACGACAGACGCATGCATGTATCACGCGACTCTGCGATCCAGCTAAAACCCGAAGAATATCAAGCCTCTGCCGCGGACTCGTCTCTGCGGCACTGGTTGGCGGCGGTCGATGCTGTCCTGCGGGCCGTCGAGGAGACGGTTTGGCGTTTGCGGCGTGAAGCTGTGGAGGCTTGCCAGGCCGGGCGCGCGGAGTGGGCAACTTGGGCTGGCGGGTTTCGGGACGGGCAGACCGCGTTGCGGAGCTGGCAGCAGCAAACGGCGCGCCTCGTCAGCATCGCTTGGGTGCTGACCAAGATCGCTGCGGGTTACCGCCTGCATCTGACTCGGGCGGCGTTCGTGAGCCGGCGGCGCGCCTCGGCGATGCTCGAGCGGCTACATGCGAAGAGCGCGCAGCGGTTCACCGAGGTCTGCGTCTCGCATGGCGGGGGCTTTCTGAAGGTCGGACAGTTGCTTTCTTCGCGTCCTGACCTGATGCCCCGGGTTTGGATCGAAGCGCTCAGCGTTCTACAAGACAGCGTCCCTGCTGAAGACGAGGAGCGAATGATTGCGATGCTCGAGGAAGAGATCGGGGTGTCGCTCGACGAGGCGTTTTGTGATTTCGAAAGGACGCCGATGGCGTCGGCCAGCATCGGTCAGGTCCACCGTGCCGTCCTGAACGACGAAACCGCCGTCGCGGTCAAGCTGCAGCGCCCTTTGATCGACTCCGTCATCGAGCTCGACATGCAGATCTTGGCGTCGTTTCTGGAAGCGATGAAGACCTCGCTGCCGCCCGCGGACTACGAAACCATCGTCAGAGAAGTTCGCACGACGATCAGCGCGGAAGTCGACTACGACGCCGAGCGAGCGCACACCTCCGCGGTCGGAGACTACCTCGCGACCTTGCAGGGGGTCCGCGCGCCCAGACCTGTCGGCCCACATCAGAGCAAGCGCGTGCTCGTGACCGAGTTCGTCGGCGGTGAAAAGATCACGGCGGTCCTCGACCAACTCGCCGAAGCGCGGGACGCAGGCGAGGAAGGCGCGCATGCCGAGATCTCGCGCCTGGTGAACAAGTTGATCGAAGCGTACGCCCGCCAGATGCTGGAGCTCGGTCGCTTTCAAGCCGACCCGCATCCAGGCAACCTCCTCGTCGAGCCTGACGGCACCTTGGTCATCCTCGATTTCGGATGCACCAAGATCCTCGAGCCCGACGCCCGGCGCGCCTACGCCCAACTGCTCCAGGCCTTCTTCGTGCAGGACACGCAGCGTGTGAGCCAGATGCTTCAAGAGCTTGGGTTCCGGACCCAAAGCGGTCGACCAGACACCTTGCTCTGGTTCGCGGAGCTGATGCTCGACGAGCTTCGCTCCGAAGGGAGCGCGCTTCGACAAGGGGTCTCGAGCGCGGAGATGATCGACGAATGGATTGGGCTTCTGCGGGCGGTCGAACAGGATCCGGTGGTGCGTGTGCCGGATCACTTCGTGATGATCGGCCGCGTCGTCGCCACGCTCGGCGGGCTCATCATGCACTACCGACCGACGATGGAAATTCAGCGGATCATGCTGCCGGCTCTGATGTCGGCGCTCGCGGCGAACGAGCCGGGGTTGAGTGCATAGCTCGACCATGGCAAAAGACTGATGCGATGGAGCAGAAGGAGCTGACAATCCATGGCAAGCGCCTGACCTATCGACTTGCCGGCAAAGGCCCGCTGCTGCTTCTGATTCACGGCATGGCCGGCAGCGCCTCGACTTGGAAGCAGGTCATGCCGGCGCTGAGCGAGCACTTCACCGTGCTAGCCCCGGACCTCTTTGGGCATGGCGAGTCGGATAAGACCAAGGGCGACTACTCACTTGGCGCCATGGCATCCGTCCTGCGCGACCTAGTCGTGGCTTTGGGATTCAAGCGCGCCACGGTGGTCGGGCAGTCGTACGGGGGCGGGATCGCGATGCAGTTCGCGTACCAGTACCCGGAGCGCTGCGAGCGATTGGTGCTCGTCGATGCGGGCGGGCTCGGCATCGAGGTCAATCCGCTACTTCGGATGCTGACCCTGCCCGGGTCCGAAGCCGTGCTGCTCGTCGCCTGCGCGCCGCCCGTTCGTCGCATCGTCGAAACGATCGGCCGGATCGCGTTCCGCAAGAAACTCGATGATGCGATGGTGATTCCCGAGCTTTGGCGCAGTTATTCGTCGCTCGGGAACGTCGAGGCGCGCCGCGCGTTTTTGCGCACCCTGCGCGCTGTGATCGACCCACGCGGGCAATCGGTGAGCGCGAACGACAAGCTCTACCTTGCGGCTGGGATGCCCACCCTCATCATTTGGGGCGACAACGATCGAGTCATTCCCGTCGAACACGCTTACGCAGCGCACGCGGCGATCCCAGGGAGTTGGCTCGAAATCATCGAAGGCGTCGGGCACTACGTGCACTGCGAGGCCCCCGAGCGCTTCGTCACCGCGCTCATCGAGTTCATCGAGTCGACTCGGCCCGCCCGAATCAAGGTCTCGCGAAAACGAATCCTTCGACCGCCACCAGGCTATCCGTCGGCGGATCCGAGCGACTGACTCGGGTACTGGTGAGATGGGTCGGTCGGCTGTCGCTCTACTGAACGGCGCTCTCGCACATGAGCTCGTCATAGGCGTCGCAGTCGAGGGCGCAGACTTGGTACTTCCCTTCGCAGGTGCCTTCGTAGTAGCTCTCGAGCGGGACCGAGTCGTCGAGCACGCTCTCGATGAAGTCTTTGTAGGTGACGGTTCCCTCGTCCGTTTCGATGTCCGTGCCGGACCAAGTGGCCGCTGAGGGGTCGTCTTGAAACGCGCTGATGAACGCCAGCTCGGAGCCGCCTACGTCTTCTAGTCCGGTGACGGTGAGGCAGTGGCTCGTGTTCGTGTTTCGGTAGTACGGCATGTAGACACGGCGACGGTGAAGTTGTAGTCGCGTTCGAAGATGGAGATATCGAGAGGCGATGATCGTTCGGGAAGAGCTCTGAAACCACGGCGTTCACCTCGCCGAAGTCCTCGGTGATTCGATCTGCGCCCATCGGCAAAGACTGAATCAGGGTATCGACGCCCCAAAGCGGTCGGACCGCGGTGAGGCCGAGCTGGTTGCTCGGGTCTCCGCTCGGCAAGGTGTTGGGTACGACCGGACCGCTGTCAGCGAGCAGATAGCTCTGCTCTACGCCTTTGATGCCATTGCGGATGAAGGGGTAGTTGTTGAGGGAACCCACGCCGCCTGCGCTGCAACCTCCGACCATCATTTTGGGAACGGTCGCGAACATCTGATTGAGCTCTTCGATGACGAGCAACATGTTTTGGTGGCCCATGTGATGGAACTCGACGTCGGGGCCGACACCGTCCGGATCGACGTAGGTCTGCACCCTGCTGCCAAGGTATGTGTCGCCGGTGCAGTAGGGGATGAAGACCCTGTTCCAATCGCCCATGGGGTTGATGTCAGTGTTCGACGAAAGCAGCGGGTAGGAGAGCTCGACCGGCACATCACCGTTGATGACACCCAGCGGTTCGGTGGCAGCGCTCAGTGGCTCGAGCGCATCCAAGTGAAGGTAGACGGCTGGATAGTTGTCGCGGATGCATTCGGTGCCTGCCGGCTCTTTGATGCAATCGGTGTTGAACGGGCCCCCGCTCGCGCAGCTCTCGTAGTTGCTGCAGGCGCCGCCGCCCTCGAGGAAGATGATGAGGTTGCTCGAGGTTTCGGAGAAGTTGACGAAGTACTTGTACTGCGAGCCGTTGGCGCAGACCGCGCCCTCGGGCTCGAACTTCAGCCATTCGCCGTAGGCCTCTGGCACGAAGGGGTCGTCCGGACCGCAGCCCAGCGCTCCGAGTAGAAGCAAGGGAGGGTTGACCCTTTCGACGTTGTGGGTAGCGAGGATCGAGGACGTGGGCGGCCGCTCTATACGGAACGATTTCGCGTCGCGGGCAGCGACGGGACCTCACGGGTGACGTCTACCATGAGCTCACGGAGCCAGCGCTGGGCTGGGTCTTCGGTGAAGCGGGGGTGCCAGATCATGGTGATGGCGTGTTCGGGGATGTCGAGGGGCGCGGGGCGGGACAGCAAGGTCGATGCGGTGGAGCACTTGCCGAGGCTCGACGGGGCGGTGAGGACCAGGTCGCTTTGGGCGATGACTTCGAGGGCGGTGGCGAAGTGGGGGACGCGGAGGGCGATGCGGCGTTGCAGGCCTCGTTGGTGAAGGACGCGGTCGACGACGCCGGGGCCTTCGCCGCCCGGTGAGACGAGGATGTGATTGAGCTGAGCGTAGGCTTTGAGTGTGAGCTTGCGGCGGCCGGTGATCACGGGGTGGTCGTTTCGGACGAAGCATCGGAAGTTGTCGCGGAAGAGTGTGCGGCTTTGGAGCTCGGGGTCGACTTGGGTGCCGAGGTCGAAGGGTTGGGGGTCGAGGAGCACTGGATAGATCGCGAGGTCGACGTCGCCGGTCTCGAGGGTGTCGGCTAAGCGCTTTGGCATGGGGACGACTGCGAGGTCGATCGACGGTGCTTGCCGGCCGAGGTGTTGGAGGAGCGTCGGTAAGACCAGGGTGTCGAACAGGTCGGGGGACACGATGCGGAAGGTGCGGCTTGCGTGCTCGGGTGCGAAGGGTTGCGGTTCGGCGAGGGTGCGCGCGAGGCTGACCAGGCCACTGCGTAGCGGGACCGCGAGGGCTTCGGCGCGCGGGGTGAGGACCATGCCGCCTCGGCCTCGGACCAAGAGCGGGTCGTCGAAGAGCTCGCGGAGGCGGCGGAGGGTGTGGCTCATGGCGGACTGGGTGACGCCTGCGCGTTCGGCGGCCTTGGTGACGCTGCGCTCGCGCGTCAGGGCGTCGAGGGCGACCAGGAGGTTCAGGTCGATGCGGTGCAGGTCGGAGGCGGCATGAGTGCTGCTCATGCCCACATGGAAGCAAGTCATTGGATTCATGTCAACGAGGGCCGCAGAGTGAGAGCTGCCACAAGGAGGCAGTCATGGAAAAAGCACAGAATGTATTGGTTGTTGGAGCTACGGGCGGCACGGGACGGGCGACCGTCGAGGCGCTGCTGAAGCGCGGGCACAGGGTGACGGCGTTTTCGCGGCATGCGGATTCGCTCGAGATCGATTCGGACCGGGTGACGCTGTTGAACGGCGACGCGACCAATCCGGACGATGTCGAGCGGGCGGTGGCTGGGCAGGATGCGGTGATCGTCACGCTTGGGATCACGGAGAACCCGATGCGGGTGCGCTTGTTTGGCGCGGCGCGGACGCCGGACGACGTGCGGTCGTCAGGGACGCGAAATGTGATCGCGGCGATGCGGAAGCACGGTGTGCGTCGGCTCGTCGTGCAGTCGTCTTACGGTGTTGGAGAGACGCGCGGCAGCTTGCGCTGGATCGAGCGTTTGTTCTTCGGCTTGCTGTTGAAGCCGCAGATCGCGGACACCGAAGTGCAGGAGCTCGTCGTGCGGGAGAGCGGTGTCGACTGGGTGTTGGCGCAGCCGGTGCATCTGACCGATGACGACAGTGACGCGATGCCGTTTGCTTCGGCGGATGGAGAGGTGCGCGAGTGGAAGATTTCGCGCAAGGATGTCGGTCGTTTCTTGGCGCATGCAGCGCAGGTGGCGGAGTACCTGGGGCGGTCGGTGGCCTTGTCGGGAGCGGGGGTGGGCGGCGGCTTGATGAGGATGCGTGGGTGGGACGGGGCGCCGCGCATGTTGTGCACCTCGTTGCCACAAGCGCAAACTGTGCGCGCCGGACCGCGTTGAATCCCCCTGCTTTGCCTTCGATCCGCTTGGCATACCCCTTGCGTGTCTAGGAGCATAAGTTCGTGCTCTTTTGAACCGGGCGGGGAGGTTGCTCATGTGTTCGCGCGCGCGTTTCTGGCTTTGGGGCGTTGCTCTTGGTTTGGCGGTTTCGGCTTGTGGCGGCGGAGGCAGCGCGCCGCCAAGCGTCGAGCTCGTTGCGGATCCTGAAATCTGTGATGTGCCGTGTGAGGTCTTGCTCGATTCTGGGGCCGAGACGCGCGCGGACGACACGCTGGCCTTCACTTGGGACCTGGGCGGCGGTCCCGTGGAAGGCGACGCGCGCTTGCTGCACACGTTCGAGGCCGCCGGGACGTACGAAGTCGCGCTGACCGTCTCTGGTGCCTCAGGGAGCGCGAGCGAAACGGTGACGGTGTTGGCTGAGCCGCAGCCGAAGACGAGCGGCTCCGTCGATGCGTCCGGCGGCTCGGTCTCGCACGGGGACTTTACGGTGACCGTGCCCGAAGGGATCGCGCCGGAGGCGTTCCCCATCGAGGTGACGGAGCTTTCTTCGATGCAGGTGCCCGCCGAGCGCCGCCTGGGCGAAGGCCGCTTCACCGGGTTGGGGAGCGCTTATCAAATCACAACACCGGCAAAGTCGAGTGTGGCTTTCGACATCGCGGTGCGGAGCTCGGAAACAGAAGGGGCGGACGTGAGCGAGCTTGCCTGGCTCGTCCGAATGATCAGCCGGCCCATGCCGTTCCCTGATCTGGCCGAAGCTCCGCCAAGCCTTGCGCCCGTCGCCAGCTACGTCCTTGCGCCGCTCACGCGTCTAGACGCCGACGGGACGGCCCACGGAGACATTTACGGTCGAAGTCGCGTTCAGCTCGTCCGGCTGAGCGAGCCATTGGATATCGACACAGATGGTGCAGTGGCCGGCATCACGAGCAAGCAAGTGTCTGGCCTCATCATCGTGGTATCGACGCACGCGACTACTGCGTTGCCGAAGCAGCAGTATGTCGACGCGATCATCGAAGGTGCGAGGACGGCGCACGACTTCCTCACCAAGGAGAAGCAATTCTTGTGGCTGCAAGAGTCACTCAGCGTCTACGTCGAGCCCGTCGCAAATGGCGCTGCCGCGGAGGTCCCGAACCACAATCCAAACACGATTCTGGTGGGCCCTGCTCTGACGTCGACCGACCAAATCAAGAAGACGGTTGCACATGAGTTCTTTCACCTGATTCAGAACTGGCACAGCAACTCGGTTTCGAGCGCCGCGAGTCACAACAACGACGCCTGGTTCGCCGAAGGATCTGCCTGCTGGGCCATGGACGAGGTCTACGACGACATCCAAGGGTATTACTTTGCGACGCCGCGAGGGAGGCTCCAAGAGCCGCTGGTCAAGCCGAAAACCAAAGCCGACGCTGTGGATGCGTACCATACCGTCGCGTTCTGGAAGTGGGCAGAGACTCACAACCCCGAAATCGTGCGTGCGGTTCTTCAAGATCGCCTCGCGAGTACCCACAGCATCGTCGGCTCGTCCGCGATCATCGAGAACACCGTCGTCACCGACTACTTGACGTCGTTCAAGGCTCTCTGGCCCAAGGCTGATTTCCTTCAGTTCGCCTACGATTCCCTCTACGAAAAGGACTACGACGAATCGGAGACGCGCGACAACGAGCTCTGGTCCAGTAAGGGGACCCCGCCGCTGCTTGGGCCCAAGCATGAGGTCATTCCCACTTCGAAGCTCAAGCTCGAAGCGGGCAAAGGAGACTCGGAAGCCAATGCCGTCGCGACATTGCTGATCGTCCTGCCGCACCTGAGCTCAGATGTGGTGGAGGTTGGAAGCAAAACGCTGAAGGGGACGCTCCACGTTCGGTTCCCGCAACTGAGCGAGCCGCTCGATGCGCGGGTCTTCGTCCTCGATACGAACAGCAACGTTGTCGAAGAATCGTACACGCTTCGCGACTTGTCGTTGAAGCATGAGGACGTGAAGGTGAGGTTCGACACCGACAAGAAGGCGGAAATTCTGGTTGTGGATCCGCGATGGAGCTACCCCTCGAGCAAGATCCCGATCCAGGGCAACGTCGCAGTCTGGGTCGAGGATCCCTGTGGTCCGCTGCCTTCGAACGTGATCAACGCGACCAACGAAGACGGGCTCTATGCTGCGCTCACATCGGCGCCGTCGGGCTCCGTCGTCAAGTTGTCCGCGAAGACTTTCGTGCCGCCGATCCGCGATTGGCCGCTTCCCGAAGAGGAGCGCACGGGCGAGTGGACCACCCAAGTCCTCGTTAAGGACGTGACGCTCGCGGGGGCAGGCACCGCGCAAACGACGCTTAGCATGCGGGGTGACGAATTTGGCTCGGTGGGCTTGACGACCTTCGGCAATGTGACCCTTCGCGACCTGACGATCGACGCAGGGGAGTTCTGGGGTGTCACAGCCATCGGCGCGAAGAGCCTCACGCTTTGCAATGTCACGATCGAAACCCGTGGGGCTGACGGCGTTCAGTTTTCGCAGTGGCCCGGAGGGGGCGACGGCTTCCTCGGCATCTATAACTCGAACATCAGGTACCTGGGCAGCATCAGCGAACGCCATGCGGGGATGGACCTCTATTGCCTCGACGAGTCAGGCAACATCACGGTCGAGATTCGCGACAGTAACATCTCCGACTGGTACATCGGCGTCTCCTACTCGAACTCCAGCGACGACAGTTGCTCCGTCAGCTTGACCACCGACTGCAAAGGCTTCAGCGACAACGAGCTCGCCAACGTCATGCACACGGAGTGCACGCCCCCCGATTGCACTCAGTGGGTGGAGGAGTGCCCCTAGGGAGGTTCGAGTGTCCTGCGGGTTGAGCGTTGCGAGCGAATGCTCGAGCTGCCGTCGATCTAGTGCGAGCTGGGCGCCACACCATTGCCGCTCCGCGTGTCTTGAATTTGTCAATCAGCGGCGTGGTCGGGAGCCGTGGGCTCGTAAGCCCTAGGACCTCGTCCGTCGGTTTTGCGTGAACGGCTGTTCTCAGTTTCTGCTTCGTCGAACGGAACAATTACGTATGGACGCCCTCGCTGTGTGCGCGCGAACATCCGGCTTCCCGCAAACCGATCAGGGCCTCGACCAAGTGACGCAAGTCACGCTCCGGCGCCTGGAGGAGATGACATGGAAAGACTCTTCGCAATCGTGCTCGTTGGCTGTGTGGCTTCAATCGTTGGATGCAGTGACCCCGCCGAGCCAGGAGGGGCCGGTGGAAGTGCAGGGTCTGGTGGGACTGCTGGATCTGGTGGGACTGCTGGGTCTGCTGGGTCTGGTGGGATGGCGGGAGCTGGAGGAAGCGCGGGAGCTGGTGGCGTCGGGGGAAGCGGCGGGATGGCTGGTGTTGGTGGTGAAGGCGGCAGCGGCGGAATCGGTGGCGTTGGTGGCGGGGGTGCGGGTGGCGACGGTGGTGTTGGTGGCGGCGGGGGTGTTGGCGGTCAAGGCGGTCAAGGCGGAATGGCTGGCGTGGGCGGCGTTGAAACAGCGAGCGCGCGACTCGCGAGCTTCGAGCTCACCGCGGCGGGGGAGGATCGATTGGCGCCGTTCTTCGACCCCGACGACCTCGACTACGAGCTTCTCCTTCCTCTGGCGGCAGACCCCGGTGACGTGCTGCTCGTACCCGAAGAATCAGTCGCAACCGTGGAGCTTGTGCAGGACGGCGCGCCCGTCGCGCTGACCGAGGGCGAGGCGGCTGTCGGCATTCCGGCCGGCGATAGTGTGCTCGAGGCCACGGTGACGTCGGCGTTGGGTGCGGGGTCGCAGAGCTACACGGTCGACATCGCCCGGCGCGCGATTCATCAGCGCGGTTATCTCAAGGCGGCGGTCACGGACGACCTCGACTGGTTCGGCGGGCAAGTTGCGATCGATGGAGATACGATCGTCGTGGGGGCGACAGGCGAGGCTAGCGCCGATGCGGGGGATGCAACGGACGATACGGCCAGCCAGTCCGGTGCGGCCTACGTCTTCGAGCGCAGCAACGGGACCTGGACGCAGACCGCCTACTTGAAGGGGCCGCTCGGTCAACTAAATCGCTTTGGGAACGCGGTGGCCGTTGACGGTGACGTGATTGCGGTCGGCGCTTGGAACGAGGACGACGAGAACTACCAAGACATGGGTGCCGTCTACGTGTTCGAGCGGGAGCTTGCGGGCTGGACGTTCAAGCAGCGGCTGGCGCCACCGAATGCCGACATCGTGGTTGGGGGATCCGAATTTGGTTTCAGCGTCGCGGTGTCCGGTGACCGAATCTTCGGGGGTGCGCCGCAGGATCGCGTTGGCAATCCGCGCACAGGGGCCGTCCACGTCTTCGAGCGGGGTCCCACCGAGTGGGCATGGACCGAAACGATCCGACCCGACAACGCGGGAAGCGGCGACCGATTCGGCTGCAGCGCTTCTGCTGATGGTGACAGTCTCGCGGTCGGCGCGACCGAAGAAGACAGCGCAGCCACCGGGGTCGACGGAGACGGCGGCGATGTGACGGCCGGGACTGGCTCCGGGGCAGCGTACGTGTTCAAGTACAACAGCACGGCCGATGCGTGGCAGCAGCAGGCCTACCTCAAGGCCTCGAACACGGGTTTCGGAGATGCCTTTGGGCACTCCGTCTCGATCGATGGAGACATCGTGGCGGTGAGCGCCCCTTCAGAGGAGAACAGCGCCACAGGGATCGACCCGCCGACGGACGACAAGTTGGCGGATGGTAGCGGCGCCGTGTACGTGTTTGAGCGGTCCGGCGACACCTGGTCGCAGGCGGCCTACATCAAGGCTTCGAACGCGGAAAGCGCAGATCGGTTCGGCGGCTTGAACAATTTTCCGAACGCCCAAGTATGGTCGAGTTACTCCGGCGCGGTCTCCGTTTCCGGCAATGCGGTCCTCGTGGGCGCTTGGGGCGAGGACAGCGATGCACGCGAGATTGATGGTGATCAGGCGAATGGTGGCGGCGCGAACGGCGCCGCGTACCTGTTCGAGCGCATCGGAGGCCAATGGCAACAGACCTCATACATCAAGCCGTCGAACCTCGATCGCGACGACTCGTTTGGAACCGCGGTCGCACTAGATGGCAACAACGCGGTGATTGGGGCGTACAAGGAAGAAAGCGCCACCATGGACCCGGCGAACAATGACGGCCGCGGCAATGGCGCCGCGTACGTGTTCCTGCGGACGCCGTAGAGACAACCGGACCCTAGTTGCTCGTTCAAGTCGCGATGCCCACCGGCTGCCTGTCAGCCGGTGGGGCGCTTGGTATCAAGTCTGCTGAGGCTGTGCGACCGGTTCTTTTTGCGGTGTCTTGGGGGGGTGGTTCTCGGAGGCGGTTCGTTCATGTGCATGGCAACCGCTTTGAGCTCCTGCATGTGCTCGGGCGAGAGCGGCGCGAGGTGGCTGAGTTGGTAGTGCTGTCCGAGCTTGGTGTACTTGGGCTCTCCGAAGCCGTGGTAGGCGAGCAGCTCGTAGGACGCAGCGCCGCCAGCGGCCTCGATGAACGCGGAGATGGCCGCGATGTCGTCTTTGGAGTCGTTGAAGCCGGGGATCACCGGGGTACGAACGATGACTTCGACCTCGGGGAGCTCGGTGCGGAGCTTGCGGAAGTTCTCCAAGATTCTCTCGTTCGAAACGCCTGTTCCTCGCTCGTGCTTTTCGGGATCGAGGCACTTGATGTCGAAGTAGATTCGTGTCGGCCAAGGGAGCGACCTCTCGGAGCGTCTTCCAGCTGCAGAGTCCCGAGGTTTCGACGGCGGTGTCGATGCCTCGCCCCCGCGCCGCTCCGAGCAGCGACCGGACGAAGGCGCCCTGGGCGAGTGGCTCGCCTCCGCTCACGGTGAGCCCGCCGCCCGATCGCGCATAGAACGCATCGTCTTCTTCGACGGTACGGATCACTTCGGCGACGGTCACCCAGCGGCCGGAGACCTCCAATGCGCGCGAGGGGCAAACATAGGCGCAGTCGCCGCAACCGTCGCAGCGGCTTCGGTCGACGACGACACGACCATCATCTCCAACGCCAAGCGATTGCTCCAGACAAATCGAGAGGCAGCGATCGCAGTCATCGGTTCCGATGCAGCGGTCGCAGGATTGAATGAGCTCGACCTCCCTCGAGCGGCCTTCCGGATTGGAGCACCACATGCACGCGAGTGGGCAGCCCTTGAGAAAGACGATGGTGCGGATCCCGGGTCCGTCGTGAAGCGAGAACTTCTGAATGTTGAACACCAAGCCTTTGGGCGCCTCGTTCAAAACTCGTGCTCCGTTCTGCGGATGATCTCGTTCTGGAGGGCGGGCGTGAGGTCCACGAAGTAGGCGCTGTAGCCAGCCACGCGCACGAGCAGGTTCCGGTATTTTTCGGGCTCCTTCTGGGCGGCCAGAAGTGTGTCTCGGTTGATGATGTTGAACTGGATGTGCCACATCTTCATGTCGCAGGCGGTTCGGATCAGAGACATGAGCTTGCGGGTGCCCTCCTCGCCCACGAGTGATGCCGGGGAGAGCTTCATGTTCAAGAGCCGCGCGGCCCGCTCCTTGTACTGCGCGCACTTCGTGCTGCTGATCGACATGAGGGTAGCCGTCGGCCCCTTGAGGTCCCTGCCCTGCGATGGGCTGATGCTCTCGGACAGCGGCTCCCGTGCCTTTCGGCCATCGGGGGTGGCGCCTACGACCGCGCCGAGTGGAATGTGCGATGTGACCGACACGTAGCGAAGGTCGAGCTCGCCGCCGAAGGCCGTCGTGTGGCGGTGGGCGAGACCGGTGAAGCAGGCTTCGATGTCGTGTCCGATCTGGTCGACGTCGCGGTCATTGTTGCCGTACTTGGGGGCGTTGAGGCACATCTGCCGGACCGCTTCTTGCCCGACGAAATCCTGGTCGAGCGCGTCCAGCAGCTCGCTCATCGTCAGCTTGCCCTCTTCGAATACGAGCGTGCGGATGGCCGCGAGCGAATCGATGACCGTGCCGAAGCCCATCACATCGAAGAAGCCCAGGTAGAGCGCTCCTTCGATCGGCCCCGAATGAATGTCTTGGCAGCTCTCGATGCAGAGGTCGTGCAGCATCGAGAACATGGGTGAAGCGATGTGCTGCGACTTCAGGGTATCGGATACGTGCTGCTGGATGAAGGTGTGTTGAATGACGTTCTCGATCTGCCGAGTGAACGCCTCCCACAATTGATCATAGGTAGTGAAGGCCCTCGGATCGCCTGTGGGCACGCCGACCAGGCCGTTCCCATAGCAAGCGATGCGACCGTCGCGGAGCGTCATCTCGAGGATCGCACCGAGGTTTATCCAGGCGCAGCCCGTTGCGATGCCTTCTCGATTGAGCATCTTCGTCTCGGAGCAGCCCGTGACGCAGTAATCGTTGGCCTCCTCCATGGTTCCGCCTTTGGCCACGAGAAGGGGGATGATTTCGTCATCGCAAAAGAGCTTTGGAAAGCCTGAGCCTTCTTTGATGGTCTCGGCTACCGCGTGAAGGAATGCAGTCGGGGTGCGGGCGTGGATCCGCGCGGCGAGGTCTGGGTAGTTGAGTGGAAACTCGCGCTTCGATTTCAGGATGAGGTACGAAAGATCGTTCGTCGCGTCTTCCCCCTCGGGGGTCAGGCCTCCGATCGTGGTGGCTTCCCAGTGCGCAAACCCGTCGGTGAGCGAAGGCATCCCGGGCTTCGCATAGACATCGGTGCTTCGGGCCATGCCGATCCAGATCGACTCGAGGAGCATCAGCGCCTCGTCCTCGTTGATTCGGCCCTCGTCGATGTCTTTGCGGTAGTAGGGATAGAGATATTGATCGATACGGCCGTTGCCGACGACGCCGCCGATCGCCTGTTCGAACCGCGAGACCGTCTGAACGAACCACTGCGACTGGACCGCCTCGTGAAAGGTTCGTGCCGGGTGCTCGGGGACTCGCTCGCAAATATCTGCGATCTGCAGGAGCTCGTGTCGGCGCTCTTCACTGGGCTCGGCTGCTGCCATCTCTCGCGCCAGCGCCGCGTAGCGACGCGCAAAAGCGATCATCGCATCACTCACCAGCAAGACGGCCTCGAGAAACGGCCGCCGTTCGACATACGCAGCGGTGTCCAATGGGTCGAGCGATTCGAGGCGCTCGGATGCCTCTTTTCGAATCGCACCGACGCCACGCTCGAGCACTTTGCCGTAGTCGTGCGCCCAAGCGAGCATCGAGCGGCCGGCAGCGGTGGGCGTCACGACGAAGATGCGTTCCATGAGGCGCCGTGTCTCTTCGGGAAGCGCGCTCATCGTGGCCTTGTGATAGGAGTTGCGCTCCCAGTACGGGAGAACTTCGCCCTTGAGCGTCGAGATGTCGTCTTCCGTGATGGCGATCGCTTCACCGGGCTTGCTCGGGACGAGCTCGTGGGGATGCGTGTAGAAACGCCCCGGTCCAACGAGCTCACTGTAGACCACGGCGTATCGGCCCGGCGGACCGGCGCTTCCGACGAGGAGCTCGTCGTCTTCGATGTGAATCGGGTGCTCCAGCAGGATGTGCGCCAGTGCTTTGCCCCAGCGGAGCACCATCGGCTGACCCTCGCTGGTCTTCATGGACTCGGTGAGGAGGCGAGCGCGCTCGACGTTGAGCCGGATCGGCTCGTCGCGAAAACCTTCGAGCAGGCGTTGGATCCGCGCCCGCTTGGACCGGGACGCATCGATCGCCAAGCCGATCGGCAGGCCCTCCTCGATGCGTGTCTCATGAGGGGTCCGCACCTTGGGCACGGAAGGTGTGAACGAAAGGTCTGAAGCATCCAACATGGCCTGCTCCTTTCTGGCGCAGCTGGCCGGCTTCTTTGGAAACCATACGGATAGGCCTGCTCAGCGAGCAATGGTCGAGAATGACGGGGTGATGTATATTATTGACATCATGCGTTTGAATTCCTGTCTCCTGCTGCCACGGACCTTTCGGTTCGACGAGACGCATTCACACGGCGCGTACGAGCTTCACTACGTTCTCGCGGGCCGAGCGTCGTTCGAGGTCCAAGGCCGACCTTCGTCGGTGCGGCAGGGTGACTTCTTCTATACGCGGCCGGGCACGATGCACCGGATGGAGGTGCCCGAGAGCAGCTATCTTTTGCAGTACATCGCGTTCATGGAGCTCGACGCGGACGGCGACGTAGAGCTTGCGAGCGACCTCGAAACGCTCGTGGGTGAAGGTCGCGTTCGTCGTCTTGGCGATCGGTATCACGCGCTCTTCGCTCAGTTGAGCCGGCAGTCGCTCTCGATGGACGCACGGGAGCGGCGCGCAGCGTCGGCGAGGTTGATGGCGTTTATCTACGAGCTCACGGACGACGCGCACGCAGGGCCGCGGAGCCACCCGGCGATTGAGCGGGCGCTCGATTTCATGCGCTCGCACGTGAACGCGGCCTATGGCCTCGATGAGCTCGTCGCGGACCTGGGCCTCAACAAATCGTACTTCATCCGGCTCTTCAGGAGCAGCATCGGGGTACCTCCGATGAAGTACGCCATGAACCTGAAGATGAGCGCCGCCGCCGACCTGCTTCGCACAACCGCGGAGCCCCTCGCCGCCGTCGCTGCCCGAGTCGGTTTCGACGACGAGTATCACTTTGCGAAGCGGTTCAAGCAGTGGAGTGGTGTAGCGCCTGGGCGTTATCGGCAGCAGGCTTGAGCCGTCGAAAGGTCTACGAGCTCACTTGATGAAGAGCATTTCTCTGTACTTGGGGAGGGGCCAGTACTCGTCGGCGACTTCGGTTTCGAGGGCGTCGGCGTGCTTGCGAACCTTGTCCATGAGGCTGCGGAGCGGGCCTGCGCAGTACTTCATGTGGGCCGCGATGGACTCGAAATGATCGTTCTCGAGGGCCTCTTCGAGCTGAGCAACCGTTGCCATCATGGCGTTGGTTTCCTCTGCGATTTTCTTGATGCCCGCGGGTTTGAGCTCGACGCCTAGGTAGGAAGCGCTGTTGACCGTTGCGGCCAGGTTCGCGACGTAGGACATGGTGGCTGGGTAGAGGATGGTTTTGGCTAGCTCGACGACGAGCTTGGCCTCGACGCCGATCGAGAGGATGTACTGCTCGGCGTAGACCTCGTACCGGCTCTCGAGCTCGACCGGCGACAAGACGCCCGTACGTTTGAAGAGGTCGATCATCGGCTGCTCGAGCAGGACCGGGAGGGCGTCGGCGGTCGTGGGGAGGTTTCTGAGGCCGCGCTCCTCGACTGCGGCGCTGTGCCACTCTTGGGAGTATCCGTTCCCACCGAAGATGACGTCGCCATGCGCCTCCATCAATTCTTGGAGCACGGCAGCGACTGCGGCGGGTTTTTCTTTGCCCTTCGACAATTGAGCTTCGAGCTTCTCTGCGATCCAGTCCAGGGAGTCGGCGAGAATGGTGTTCATCGCGACGAGCGGGCCAGACACCGACTGGGAAGACCCGACGGCACGGAACTCGAAGCGATTGCCGGTGAAGGCGAACGGGGAGGTGCGATTTCGGTCACCTGGGTCGCGCTTGAAGGGGAGGATCTGAGAGAGGCCGAGATCCATCATGCCGCCATCGTTGGTAATCGAAACGTTGCCGTTCTTGATGTCGTTGAAGACGCCTTCGAGCTGGTCGCCGAGGTAAACTGAGAGGATCGCCGGTGGTGCCTCGTTGGCGCCGAGACGATGGTCGTTCGCGGCCGATGCGGCCACGGCGCGCAGGAGCGGGCCGTATAGATGAACGCCTCGAATGACTGCGCCGCAGAAGAGCAGGAAGTTGAGGTTCTCGTGCGGTGTGGTTCCGGGGTCGAGCAGGTTTCCCTGGGTCGAGTTGCCGACCGACCAGTTCACGTGCTTGCCAGAGCCATTGATGCCAGCGAAGGGCTTTTCGTGTAGCAGGCAAATGAAGCCATGCTCGAGCGCCGTGCTCTTCATGATGGTCATCATGAGCTGCTGATGGTCGGCGGCTACGTTCGCGGCTTCGTAGTAGGGCGCCAGCTCGAACTGGCCGGGGGCGACCTCGTTGTGGTGCGTCTTGGCGGGGATGCCGAGCCTGAAGAGCTTGTCCTCGAAGGCTTGCATGAAGACCTGGACTCGCGCGGGAATCGCGCCGAAATAGTGATCGTCAAACTCCTGACCCTTGGGCGACGGCGCACCGAAGAGGGTTCGGCCGGCCAGAAGCAGGTCGGGGCGGCTGTTCGCGAAATGTGCGTCGACGAGAAAGTATTCTTGCTCCGCGCCGCAGCTCGAGTTTAGCGGGGCGATGTCGGTCTCTCCCATGAGCGCGAGGACCTTCTGCGCGGCCTTGTCCATGGCTGCGTTCGAGCGCAGGAGCGGGATCTTCTTGTCGAGCGCTTCGCCCGTCCAGGACATGAAGACGCTCGGAATCATCAGGGTCGCGCCATTGGGCGTCTGCATCACGTAGACCGGACTGGTCGGGTCCCAGGCGGTGTAACCCCGCGCGGCGGCGGTCATGCGAAGGCTGCCGTTCGGGAAGGACGAACCATCGGGTTCACCCTTGATCAGAAGACTGCCAGTGAACTCGGTGATCGCGTTGCCGTCGGAGTTGGTGACGATGAAGCCATCGTGCTTTTCCGCGGTGATGTTCGTCATCGGATAGAAGATGTGCGAGTAGAATTTCGCGCCCTTGGCGAGCGCCCAATCCTTCATGGCTGCGGCGACGACATCGGCAGTGGGAGGGTCGAGCGGCGCCCCCGTCTGCACCGTCTTCTTCATCGCTTTGAAAGCGTTTTTGGAAAGGGCTTCCTCCATGGTCGTCAAATCGAACACGTCGCAGGCCCAGATCTCGCTCAGCGGCCTCGGCGGTGGACCGGTCGGGACTTCGGTTCGCTTGGTGACTTCGTTGATGGCTTGCAGACGAATTTCATTACCGCTCATGGTTGCTCTTTCCTTGTTGAGATCGGCTCGTTGCCATCCACGGACGAACCATAGGGCGCCCGGATTTCCGGGGAGTGGACGCAAAGTTTCCGTTGTGTGAAACGCGGACCCAGGTCGCTATCCGTGTCGCTTGGCGCCCCGGTAGACGAGGTCGCGTCGAATTGCCGGCCGAATGTTCGCGAGGGCAAACGCGTCGCGAAGGTGCGGGATGTCCTCCGCGTGGCCCATGAAAAGGACACTGTCTTCTTCGGCGAAGGTGAAGTGTTTCTCGGGGTTGCGGACCAACTTCCCTCCGACCCGCCGGATCGCGATCACGAGAAAACCCCCATCGCCGCTCGATTCGAGCGCCCCCACCGAACGGCCGATGAGAGAGGATTGGCCGTCCACCTCGAACTGCTCGATCTGAAGGCCGAGGCCGCGCAGCTCGTGTTCGAGGCCAGAGAGATCTTGATCGGCGAAGAAGTCGACCATGGCGGGCCGCAGGATCATTTGCGCGGCCCTTTCGCCCGAAAGCGCCGACGGGAGGACCACTTTGTCGGCACCGGCCTGAATCATCTTGGCGTCGGACGCCGGGTCCTCGGCTCTTGCAATGATCCGGAGGTCCGGGTTCAGGTTGCGCGCCGTGAGTGTGATGAAGACGTTCAACGCGTCGTCCGGCAAGACGGTCGCGAGTGCCCGCGCGCGCTTGACGCCCGCCTCGAGGAGGACCTCGTCCGAAGTCGCATTGCCAGTCAACGCAATGGTGCCGTGCTCCACGGCGGCGCTCACGCGCTCGGCATCGATGTCGACGAAGACCACGGTCGCACCCCCGGCTTCGAGATCGGCCCTCAGGACACGGCCGATTCGGCCGAGGCCGCAGACGATGACGTGGTCTGTGAGCTCTTCGATAGTCTTCTTCATTTTTCGGCTCCCAAGAAGTCGGTTGAGCTCCCCTTCGGCGATGAGCTGAAAGAAACCACCTAGAATGTAGATGAGCGAGGAGCAGCCGATCACGATGACGCCGATCGTGAGCCAGCGGACCTCGCCCACGACGGGTTGGACCTCTCCGTACCCCACGCCGAAGATCGTGATCGTGACCATGTACAGCGCGTCCGACAGGCTCCAACCCGTCAGCACGTAGCCAGCTACCGCGAGCGCACAGACCGCGCCAAGGACCATAAATCCTTGCGCGATCCGCCGATGGGCTGGATCGAGGGCGCTCAGCATCTCCGTCGAGTCTAGGAGGTGAGCGGCGCATCGGTGGCGATGGAAGGCAAGGCGTCGCTGATTTTTCGCGATGGAAACTGGCCGGTTACGCGCGGTACACAAAGCGGCGGCAGCCGGCAGGGGTGTAAAATTAAGTGTGACGGATTGTGTGCGCGGGAGTCACAGTTGGATGTCGGTCGGGCGGCCGGAATTTCAAAAGACGCGTGAATTTGGGGGTCCGCGATTGGCACGGCTGATGCACCTAATTCCCCTCGCTTAGAAGGGCACTGCCAACGGTGTGAGCAGTGCCAATGGAGCGGGGAAAATGCAAGCGAATGACTTTTCACAGCTTCTGGAACAGCTCGCGAGATCGGAGCGCGGTGGGCATCGCTATCGGGACAATGGTTCGGTCGCGGAGCTGACCTACGGTGCGCTCATCGCCGAAGCAGACCGCTTGGCTCGAGGCATGTACGGGCTCGGGGCGCGGCGTGGGGATCGAGTCGGGCTGGTTTTGCATCGACCGCAGGACTTCGTGCCTGCGTTCCTAGGCTGTGTTCGTGCGGGGTTCATCGCGGTGCCGCTTTTTCCGCCGCTGACTCTGGGGCAGCTCGCGTCTTGGGCGGAGACCACGAAGCGAATGTTGACGACGGCCGGGGCGAGCCTGCTGCTTGCCGACGCACCCGTTGCGTACACGCTCTGCTCTCTTCGGGATGAGCTGCCGTCCATGCGCGAAGTGGTCTCGATTGCTGAGTTGCCCGACGCAGGGGAGCTGCCGCTCGGCCGCGCTAGCGATGGCGACGTCGTGTTCCTTCAGTTCACTTCGGGGAGCACGTCCGCGCCGCGGGGTGTTCGCGTGACGCATGGCAGCCTCTGGGCGAACGCAAATGCCATCATGGTGGATGGATTGGGCGCTAGCCCTGAGGACCGCGGCGTGAGCTGGCTTCCGCTCTACCACGACATGGGCTTGATTGGGTTTGTGATGTCTCCGCTCGTCACGCGCACTCCGGTGACGTTCATCTCCACACTGGACTTCCTGAAGCGACCGGAGGTGTGGGTCAGGGCGTTGTCGGAAGACCGCGGAACGCTCTCGTTTGCGCCGAACTTTGGCTATGCCCTGACTGCGCGGCGCACGAAGTCGACCGAGGGACTAGACCTGTCGTCGGTGCGCGTGTTGGGCTGCGGCGCGGAGCCGATTCAGCCTGATGCCATCGATAGTTTCTTCGAGCGTTTTTCCGAGACGGGTTTGAAGCCCAGCGCGTTTCTGTCGTGCTACGGCTTGGCCGAAACCACACTGGCCGTCACGTTCGCTGGGCTGCACGACGAGCTCAAGGTGGACGAGCTGGAAGTCGAAGCGACCGAGAGCGACGAGGACTACGAAGAACGCGACGGGCACGATGATTCAGGATTGCATCGGCTCGAGCATCGGGTTTCGGTCGTGTCGTGCGGACGCCCCCTTCCCCGCCATCAGGTCTCGATTCTCGGTGAAGACGGCAAGCCGCTTCCCGAGCGTCGAGTCGGTGAGGTGTTCGTGGAGGGGCCCAGTGTGACGGACGGGTACTGGGGCGACGAAGAGGCTGCGAACGGCGTGTTCGTCGACGGCGGCGTCAAGACGGGAGACCTCGGCTACATGTTGGAGGGAGAGCTCTACGTGACGGGGCGCGCGAAGGACACGATCATCGTGCGCGGCCGGAACTACGACCCGACTCCGATCGAAGTTGCGGCGGGGCGCGTCAAGGGCGTGCGCATGGGCAACGTGGCGGCGTTCTCGATTCCGGGCGAGCTCACGGAGCGAATCGTCTTGGTCGCCGAGTACCGGGAGGGCGATCCGGGGACCATCGAGTCGGAGATCGTTCGCGCAGTGCAGCGCGAGGTCGGCCTCACGGTGTCCGAGGTGGTGCTCATCGAGGCCGGGTCTTTGCCAAAGACCACGAGCGGCAAGCTCCAGCGCTCGGCGACTCGGGGGCAGTATCTCGACGGGACGCTGGGGTTGCTGCGTCGGCGTACGGATAGGTCGGCGGTTGCTTGAGCGGGGTACGCCTCGTCGCTGGTCGCCACGCCGGCCGTCAGGGCTTGCTTCGCGCCTGTTGATAGGCTTGCCGGAGCACTTCGACCGAACGGCTGAGAGCCTCTCGTTCTTCGGCGTCCATTTCAGGCTCGATGACCTCGACGGCCCCAGTTCGGCCGACGATCGTGGGCAGTGAGATCGCAACGTCACGAATTCCGACGGCACCTTCTTGAACGCGCGAGATGGTTAGAATTCGTCGTCCTCCTGCTCGTAGGGTCCAGCGGAGCAGCGCTGCGGTCACCAGGCCGATCGCGTGGTTGGTAGAGCCCTTTCTCGCGATGATTTCGTAGGCGGCATGGCGCACCTCGTGTGCGATCTCGAGCTCCCTTGTGCGACTCCAACCCGGCCGCGTCCGAAGTCGAACCCCACCGAGTTGGGCGCCCGACCAGAGCACCACGGACGAGTCACCGTGCTCGCCCACCACCTGGGCGTGGATCGAGCGAGGCTCCAAATCGAGCGTTCGTCCAAGCGCCTCTCGAAGACGCGCGGTGTCGAGCATCGTTCCGGTGCCGATGACCCGCGGGAGGGGCAGACCCGAAGCCTCGGCGGCCACTTGAGTCATGACGTCGACAGGGTTGGTGACGATGACCAACATCCCTTTCATCGCGGACAAGCGCTGCGCGATGTCATGCACGATCGTGGCGTTGACCCGAAGCAAATCGAGCCGGCTGTCCTTGGGGCCTCCGCCCTTGCCGGCCGCGATGATGACCGCATCCGCGTCGAGCATCTCGTCGATCGAAGCGGCCCGCACCGACGCAGTCGGATAGAAGGCGGCGCCGTGCGCGAGGTCCATCGCTTCACCTTCGGCAAGCCCCGGCTTGGCGTCGTCGAGCAGCAGCTCTGTTGCCAGCCCGCTATGAAGGATGGACGACGCCACGCTCGCCCCGACCCAGCCCATGCCCACGATGCCTATCTTCATTGGTCCCCTTCGGCGAGGGTACCGCTTGGCCCCTCCATCGAGTAGAAGAACTTCGTTCATGCCTGCTGTCAAACCGAAGTTCGCCATTGGACAGGTCGTTCATCACCGACTGTTCGACTACCGCGGCGTCGTCGTCGACATCGATGCGACGTTTTCGCTCACGGAGGCCTGGTACGACCAGGTCGCGAAGAGCCGGCCACCCAAAGACGCGCCCTGGTACCGGGTGCTGGTCGGGGGCGCGATGCACGAGACCTACGTGGCGGAGCAGAATCTCGAAGAAGACAGCTTGGGAACGCCCATCGAGCACCCACTCCTGGAGCATTTCTTTGATGCGTTCGAGGACGGTCACTATGTGCGTAGCCGTGCGCTCAACTAGCGTTGTTGGAGTGCGCGAGTTTCGCATCGCGCGAGCGCGTGGATTTTCCTTGGCGGTGCGTTCAGGATTCAGACGCATTCCAGTCGGGCACTCATGAACGACGCATTCCATTCCCAGTATCCATCGATCGAGCATCTCCGGGAAAAGGCCCGCCAGCGCATGCCGGGATTCGCGTTCGACTATCTCGAGAGCGGCTGCAATTCCGACATCAACCTCACGCGCAACACCGCGGACATCCGCAAAGTGCAATTGCGCCCCTACTACATCGGCGACTACGCGGGATCGAATCTTCGAACCGAGCTCTTCGGGGTGACCTACGAGGCCCCCTTCGGCGTCGCTCCGATCGGTTTGCAGGGACTGATGTGGCCCAAGGCCTGTGAGATCCTCGCGGAGGCCGCCCATGAGCACCGTATCCCATTCGTCCTGAGCACGGTGGGCACCGCCAGCATCGAAACGGTCGCCGAGCTCACGGAAGGGCGCGCGTGGTTCCAGCTTTACCATCCCGCTGAGGAGGAGCTGCGCGACAAGCTTCTTCGACGCGCCGCGGAGGCCGAAGTGCCGGTTCTCGTCATCCTCGCCGACACCCCGACCTTCGCCTATCGCCCGAGGGAGATCCGAAACGGGCTCTCCATCCCGCCCCAGATGAGTCTCCGCAACGTCATCCAAATGATGACGCACCCCGCCTGGTCGTTCTCGCAGCTCTTGGCTGGTGCTCCGGAGTTCAAAACGATGCTCCCTTACCTTCCGAAGGGCCTCAGCATGAAACACCTCGGCCTCTTCATGAACCAGACCTTCTCGGGCCGACTCAACGAGGACAAAATCAAAGCCATCCGCGACAAGTGGAAAGGCAAGCTGGTGGTGAAGGGCATCGTCACCGACGAGGACGCCGAAAAGGTCCTCGCGCTTGGAGCGGACGGCTTCATTTGCTCCAACCACGGCGGTCGCCAACTCGACGCCGGGCAATCCACGATCAAGCCGATGACCGAGCTCGCCAAGAAATACGGGGGCCGGACCACGGTGATGATGGACAGCGGCCTGCGATCCGGGCCGGACGTGGCCTGTGCGTTGGCCAGCGGCGCGAAGTTCACCTTCCTCGGCCGCTCCTTCATGTACGGTGTCGGCGCCCTCGGAAAAGACGGAGGGCTGCACACCATCACCATGCTCAAGCGCCAGCTTCAGCAGGTGATGGAGCAGTTGGGATGCGAACGCGTCGAGGACTTCCCCAAGCACCTGGTCTCGTGAGAAGGCGCGGTGACGATTCTCGGAGAAACAGCAATGCGCGAACTACGGCTGCGCCGAAAACAGGCCCGCGTCGCACATCGGGTCGCTGCGCGAGCGCCAACCGTCTATGGGCGTGGAGTGCACAAGACGTCTACAAGCGTGATGACCTTGCCCACCACGGGATAGACGGCTTGCGGAAACTGAAGCTCGCAGATGTTCACCCCGTCCGCTCCCGCGGGCGTCACCCTCAGCTCTTCCGTCGGGTTCACGTTGTAGTACCACAGCTCTGAACCTCCTCCGAGGAGCAGCTCATCCGACAGGACTTCGTTCTGGTCGGCATTCTGTGCCGACACGTGGCTGTACGGTGCGCTTAGGGTTGCCGTCTCTCCTCCCTGCCCGGAACTCTCGTCGAAGTCGACCACCGCGATCGCCTTTGCGGCGTCGATTTCAATATCCAACTGCCCGGCGACCTGCCCGATAAGCGTGTCCGAAAGGAGTGCAAGGTCCAGGGCGGGGTTCGTGTATGGCACCGGTGCCAGCTGGATCCAGCCCCAAAGTCCGTCCTTCGAGCTCTCGAAGAACCAATCACCCTCGAACACGTCGATTGAGAACCTACCGCGCGAATCGGTCGTCGCGCTGAGCGAGGTCCCGCGCACTCGCACGATGGCATCTTCGGCAGGACCCTGCTGTGTGTAGCTTTGATACGAGGTCACGACACCTTCCACCGTCGTCAGGGTCGTGCACTCAGCATCGAGGCACGCTCCTTCACTGCATGCGGTGCCTGCCTCGACCGGCACGCCGCACATGCCGTCCACAGGATTGCAGACATCCTCGGTGCATTCGTTGCCGTCGTCTTCACAGTCGACGCCGTCGCAAAGATCCGCTTGCCCGCCGGGTTCACTGCACCCAAGCAGCGGCATCACCGCGAGTGCGCAGAGGCATAGAAATTCGAGTAAGTAACGCATCACAACCTCACCGCTTGCGCCCGCCCGACTGAAGCAGGTCGCACAAGCTAACTTGGGGTCGCCATGGAGCGTGTGGCTATACGTAAATCTTTACCGAAGAGCCGATTGTGGACGCACGTTTTGCGTTTCGGGCATGGGGGGGCGACGTCTGTAGCCGTGCGCTCAACTAGCCTAACCCTGCATGAACAGGGCCAGCCCGACCAATAGGATCGCGAAGGCGGCCATTCCGTGACGGCGCGTCAGCGCGGAGACCCCGCTGTTCTTGTCGATCCATTGCGGCAGGAACAACATCCACGCCTTGCCCGATTCACGGTAGGCGCGAATCGAAGCGTAGATGCTGTACGAGAATCCGACGATCAATAGAGCCAGGACGGGCTTGGACATGGGCGCTGATTACAGTGGCACAAAGCTCTGCGCGCCGGCAGAAAACCGCAAGGCCTAAGCGTCACGCGTGTTGGAAGGGGTTGACCCATTCGATGTCGAGCGATTCGATGTCGGTGACGTTTGGGGTGACGAGGACCAAGCCGTGGACCTGGGCGGTCGCGGCGAGGAGGCCATCGACTGTGGGGATGGGGTTTGGTGCGCCCAGTTTGCCCCAGGTGCGCGCGATAGGGTTGGCGAAACGCGGGCACAGCGCTGGCGGCCGCCGGGTATCAAGTGTGGTGAGGCCGCGTGGCCGGTTGCTTGGTCCGTGAGGCCAGCGTGATGATGAAGACCGGCTATTTTTGCACTCGCTCAGTGCCCGCCGTGCCTCATCGCGGGGGCATGGGCCTGGCCGGTTCGCGCCGTCCAGGTCTCGGCATCGACGACTTCCTGTCGGAACTGTGCATGACAGCTCGTGCAGGCCTGCAAGGTGTTCGATGTAGCTTGCAAGACGGCCTGCGCATCCTGGGCTCGGGCGGACTCGCCGATGGCGTCGGCCCGGCGATGGAAGTCGAGCGCAAGCTGCGTGAACCCCTCTGCGCCCGCGCCCATGTGCTCGCACATCTGCTGCATCTGGGGGGACGATTCGATCCGCGCGGAGGCAAGGCGGATGTCTTTCCAATTCTCGCGAGCGAGGCCGTCGACGATGCGCTCAATCGCCTCGAGGTGCTCCCGCATGTTCTGCTTCTGATGCCAGGCCATCATCGGTTGGAGCGGAACCGGCCGCCGGGGGTCGAGCGCGTTGAGCTCCGCGATCGGCTGACAGGCGTCGCTCGACGCCGCCGGGGCCGAAGCCTGCTCGTCCGGTTGCGTGGGCGTTGGTTTGCCCTGGCACGCGGTGATGAGAAGCGCGGCTATCGCGGCCAAGGTGGATGGGATGATGGGATTCGTCGAGGTCATGCTTGGTTCGCCGCAGTGGCGATGGCCAATAGTTCGTCGAACCTGGCGCGGAAATGGGTGGTGATTTGTTCTGGGTCGGGGACGAGGCCGGCGTCGGTGATGACGCCGACGCTGACTTTGCCGTCGTAGCTGAAGATGCTGACCCCGAGGCCCAGGTGCCCGGCTTGTGGAACCCAGCCCATGATGTTTTCGATCTTGCTGCCGGCGATGTAGAGCGCCTGACCGGGTCCACGCACGTTGGTCACGACCGCGGTGGCGCGGGACCCGAAGATGTTCAGGCCCTGCTCCTCGACCTGTCGGGGCGACACGCCAAAGATGTTGAGCAAGCTGTAGAAGGTGACTGCCTCGATCGACGCCTTGATGGCATCCATGCGCTTTTTGGTCTCGCGAAGCCGCTCGACCGGGTCGGCGATGCTCAGCGGGAGAGCCAAGAAAACGAGGCCAAAGGCGTTGCCAAGCTCGATACCGCGTTGAGGCTCGCGCAGGTCCACCGGGATCACGGCCCGGATCTCGAGATCGCTCACATCGGCGTTGCGCGCGAGGAGATAGTCGCGCAACCCGCCGGCTAGCGCGCTCAGCATGACGTCGTTGACCTTCGCGCCCAGGGCCTTGGTGACGGTTTTGACGTCTGACAAAGGAACGTTGTCGGACCAGGCCACGCGCTTCTGCACACCGAGGGGACCCTTGAACGGCGTCTTTGCATCGGGCGTCATCAGCAGCACGCGCCCTACGATGCCCGCCGCTTCGGCCGCGGCGCCCGCGCCCTGCGCGATGCGTGAGGGGTGGCGCAGGCTTTCGCTGCCTTCGTGCGCCAAGTAGCGGAGGGCGTTTCCGATGCTGCGCACGGGCCTGAAGACAGTCGAAACGAAATCACGCCGTTTCGGCGCTTCGGTTGCAGGCTCTTCCACGTCACCGATGGGCGCATCACGCGCCATGTCCATGAGGCGAAACAGAATCGCGTTCATGGCCGTGCCATCGCCGATGCAATGGTGGAGACGCAAGACCATGGCCGCGCCGCCCGCGACGTTCTCCACCAGATGGATGTTCCACAGTGGCTTGGAATAATCGAGCGGCGTGCTGGCCAGATCGCTGATGAGGCGCTGGAGCTCCGCCATGTCGCCCGGTTCCGGCAGGGCCACGCGATGGATGTGCGCATCCAGATCGAAGTTGGGGTCGGCCTCCCAGTGGGGCGTACCCACTGGCAGGACCGATTCCACCACGCGCATGGTGAACCGATCCAAGGTGAGCAGGCGGACCTCCAGCGTCTTGCGGAAGCGTTCGAAGTCGGGCGGCTCATCGAGCAGCGAGACGCCCGTGATCATCATCAGATTGGTGGGCTCTTCCATGTGCAGCCAGGCCGAATCGACGGGCGACATCTGTTTGGTTTTGGCGGTCATGGGTGTACTTTCATTCAGGCGGGCGGTCGCCGTCAACCTCAGTCACGACCCATTTTCAAGCGAGCGGGGCGACGCTTCTCAGGACTTGGAGAGCGCTCGCTCGACCATCTTGGCCGCAACCTGCCCCGACTGCATGCTGGGCAGGACGCCGCCGCCGAAGACCCCGGCGCCTGCCAAGAACAGGTTGGGCAAGAAGGTCGAGCTCGGGAAGCGGAAGAACATCGACTGGTCGGGGGTCATCGCGGGCCCGTAGAGCCCACCGTCGACCAAGTTGACCCATCCCTCCATGGCGAGGGGCGTCGAGAAGTCCACCACCTCGACGTAGTCGACGACGCCCGGCAGTCGTGCATCGAGCTGTTCGAGAAGCTGATCTCGCAGCCTGTTTTTGAGCAGGTGGAAGTCGTCACCGCGCTCCTCGGCTGGCATCTTGGCCCAGGCGCCGAACATCGCATAGGGCGCCGGGACGACGACCTCGAGAGATGTTTTTCCTTTGGGCGCCATCTGGCCGGTGGGATCCTTCAAGGAGTTTGCCGAGATGAACATGCAGGGCTTCTCGGGAAGACGACCGTGGAACATCGGTTCATAGAGCGCATCGATGTCGATGGTGGGGTAGTCCCAGATGTTGAGGGCGCCGAGCCCGACCTCCCGGAGGTCGCGGTTCACACCGAGGTTGAGGGCCATCGCCGAGATCGACGACTCGAGGCCGCGCACCCGCTCCAGAACCTTCTTGGGCACCGCGTCCCCTGGAATGAGCCCGCCAAACACGTGTCGAGGATCGACCGCGGCGACCACCGCGTCGGCCTCGATGCGCTCACCGCCCCGCAAGCGCACGCCGAGCACACGCTCGCCCTCGAGCTCGATCTGCTCGACCTCGGCGCTGGTTCGGAACGTAGCGCCACCCTGGGTCGCGACGTGCTGGATCGCGTCACGCAGTGTACCGCTGCCGCCTCGAGGGAAGGACGCCCCGTCCATGTAGTGGTGGAGGAGTGCCAGGCCCACGAGCGCCGATGCCCGGGATGGCGGCAGGGCGTAGTCGCCGCACGCCGCTGCGAAGACCGCTTTCAGTTGGGGATCGGTCACGGCATGATCGAGCAGCTCACCGTACGTCGCCTTGGCGTAACGAAGGAGTGGCGCTGACTTGAGCCCGTCCCATACATCCGAGAGCCCCAGCTTGCCCGTGGGCTGCAGGTGCTCCAGCACCTTGTGGAGGCTGCCGAGCTCAGCGACGGCTTCGAATACCTTGTCGACACCGCGAACATCCCCGGGGAACTGCGCGGCCAAGCGATCGCGATAGGCCTCGGCACCGCGGCACATCCGAACCTCGAAGTCGGGGAAGCGGTACACATCAAAGCCGTCCGGATCCATTTCGGCCATGAGCTCGGCGCTGCTGAGGCCGAGCGCATCGAGCAGCCGATCCATCGCTTGACCCGGGCCGCATTGACCCAGGTAATGCACGCCTGGGTCGAAGAGATACCCGTCGCGAGGATAGGGGTTGAGCAACCCGCCGACGTGGGTCGAGCGCTCGAGAGCGACCACTTCCACCCCCTGCTTGGCGAGAAATGCGGTGGCACAGAGGCCGCCCGCGCCCGTTCCGACGACAACAACTCGTTGACTACCCATGGCGCCCCTTCCGTGGTGGGGTTTCGAAGTCGGGCTCTGGGAGTGCATCGGGCGTGCCATCGCAGATCCGCAGGGTTTCTGATTGTCTCGCAGGACAGCAACTGAAAAATCTGCGTTTCGGCTGGAGGAAGCGCAATGGGTGCGGGGGGCGCCCGCGTCGGGGCGCGTGTTGGTAGGCGGCCGCCCCGTAGGGCGACTTAGTGGCCAAGCGAATGGCGCGGACACTGGTTTTGCCGTGTGTTTTGCTTTGGACCGTTCCAGACTGCGTAGGCGATGCGGAAGGCTCTCGTTGGGGTTGGGATAGTTGTCAGCGCCATGGGCGTCGTGGCGGTCTGGGCTTCGCGTACAAGCACGCCGGCGTTCGTCGATTCACAGGGCGACGTGGTTCCGGGATCCGTTGCGGAAGAGCGGCATGCGCGGGTGGCGCGGGCGGTTGGGTTGTTGGCGCCGTGAGCCGGCCGCCCAAGGACGGGCCTCTTCCCTAGCCTCTGCGCCAGCCGGTGTAGGCGCTTCATCATCTTGAAGACCGTTTTCTCGATAGCGCTGGCACGGGTATTTGGCGGAGCGCAAACAAAGACGAATTGACCATCCCTTTGGGCCGAGGGCCGATCCTTGCCGGGTTGCCTCAATTCGAACCCGGGAGAGTCTCGCCCAATCTTTCAGCCCAGAGGGGGCGTTTGTGGTTACCATCAGCATCGCCTGGGAGAAATCATGCAGACCACGACCGATGAAATTGCGCCTGATGTTTTTCGCATCAGCACGTTTGTGCCGGAGGTGGGGCCGACCGGGTTCACCTTCAACCAGTTCCTGATCCGCGCGGATGAGCCGCTGCTGTTTCACACGGGACCTCGCGCGATGTTTCCTGCTGTCCAGGGGGCCGCGGCGAAGCTGATTCCCATCGACTCGCTGAGGTGGATCGCTTTTGGGCACGTCGAGTCGGACGAATGCGGTTCGATGAACAAGTGGCTCGACGCGGCACCGCAAGCCACTGTCGCGCACGGAGAAGTCGGCTGCATGGTCTCGCTCAACGATCTCGCAGACCGACCTCCGAGAGTACTCCAGCAGGGCGAGGTGCTCGACCTCGGGGGCAAACGTGTGCGCCATCTCGATACGCCGCACGTGCCGCACTGCTGGGAGGCCCGAGTGCTTTTCGAGGAAGTGACTGGCACCCTTTTTTGCGGGGATCTCTTCACGCATCTGGGCAAGGGTCCGGCATTGACGTCGAACGACATCGTGGAGCCGGCGAAGGAAGCCGAAGCCGTCTTCAAAGCAACTTGCCTGACGCCGACAACCGGAGCCACGATCCGCTCCCTCGCGGACCTCCAACCCGCGGTCTTGGGAGTGATGCACGGCTCCTCGTATAATGGAGACTGCGCTAGCGCTCTTCGCGACTTGGCCAGCGTGTACGACGAGATGCACGCCGCGGCGGAGTGAGGGCCGCGTTTCAGGCTGCCCGTGGTTTTGGCTAAGCCTTGCGAGCTGCGCTGTCGGCGCCTTCGAACCAGGGCTCGTCGATGACCGGGTTCATCGTGTGACCCGTGATTCGGGGCACGATCGAGTCGCGTTGTTCTTCGACCAGATGTCCGTAGCGCTGCCACCATTGTTCTGCATCGGCTCGAGTCCAAGGTGGGAGGTCGAGCTGGTCGAGTGCGTCGGCGAACGCCTGCGCCGATCTGGGTCGGTCGTCTTTGTTCTTCGCCAGGCAGGATAGGATCAGCTGCTCGAGTTGCTTCGGGACGGGCTCGCCGCGCGCTTCACTCATGGAGGGAGGAGCGGCCTGCACGTGCTGCATGCAGACCTCGAGCACGGTGTCGCCTTCGAAGACGGGGCGGCCGGTGAGCAAGTAGTAGCCCACTGCGCCGAGTGAATAGAGGTCGCTTCGCGCATCGACCTCGTTCGGCGCGTTGAACTCCCTCGGGGCTCAGGTAGTGTGGCGTCCCTTGGATGGAACGGGTATCGCTCGTCTCCGAGTCGTCCTCGTCTGAAATGCGCTTCACGAGCCCGAAGTCGACGACCTTCACGAAATCGTAGGACCCAACCTGCCGCGTAAGCATGATGTTGCTCGGCTTGACGTCGCGGTGGATGAGCCCAACCGAGTGTGCTTCGTCGAGCGCGAGGGCGACATCGCGCAGGATACAGACGACGCGCGGCACGGGTTGAGGCCCGGTGGCCTCGACCAGGTCTTGAAGGCTTGCGCCGTCGAGGAGCTCCATCGCGTAGTAGAACAAGCCCTCCGGAGTGCGGCCGTAGTCGTAGATCGTGATGGTGTGCGGATGCTTGAGCGTTGCCGTCAGCTGCACTTCGCGCCGAAAGAGGTCGTGCACCTCGCGGCCGCCGAGCTCGGGCCGCAAGAGCTTCACGGCCGTGGGGCGCTTGAGCATGCCGTGGGTCGCCTGATAGACGACGCCCATCGCGCCTTCTCCGAGCTTGCGCTCGAGTTGGTACTGACCGAGGCTTCGGATGGTGCTCACTTCGCTCCGCAGGCGATGAATGACGTAGGACGCGATGCTCGACAGACCGACGGTCAGCGTCCACCACATCGTCGTCATCAGGGCGGTCGAGATGATGATGGTGCTCGCGTTCAAAACCGCGGGTGTCATAACCGACCATGCGCCACATCGCGGGGTCGACGTCGCGGTAGTGCAGAGCCATCATGCCGACGAGCGGGACGCCGATGAGGAGACCCAGCATGGCGGTGTGTCGCGCCGTGCTCGGCACGAAGACCGCGCGCGAGAAGAAGGCAAACGAGAGCGCAAACGCCGTGATGACATCGGCGCCAACCTCCGGCGGAATCGTCATCCCCATGCCGATGTAGCCCACCGAGGCGAAGAGCAGGCCCATCGTCTCGGCGGCGATCAGCGTCTCGAGCGGCCGCGGACCGCCACGGCAGACGAGCCACATCGCCAAGCACGGAAGGATGGCCGCCGCGTGAATCCAGAAACCCGGCTCGCCCAACTTCTCGAGAAGCGTCCCGGACGCCAGCCCGATGACGATCCGAAAGACCAAGCCAATCGCCCCCGCGACCGCGATGCTCAAGCCAAAGGAAGCGACGCGGCTCTGATAGAACGCTTTCGCT
>CAWJII010000014.1:0-146031 GCA_963842915.1 uncultured delta proteobacterium
GCTCGGGATCTAGATGCCCAAGTTGGCGAGGCTTTCCGAAACGCTGCCGAGGATTTCGGCGAACTTTGGATGTGACGTTTCGAAGTCTTCGATGAGCGCGGTGATCCGGCTACTCAGAGGCCCACCCTGCGCAGGCTTTTCAACGGGGTCGGCGTGCTGGAGCGCTTCCTCTATTTCACGCACCGCTTGCAGCAGGGCCTCGCGGTCTTCCGTCCCGATCTGTTCGTCGGATTCGAGCTCGCGATGAAGTGCGACCAACGCCTGGTTCAACTGTTGACGTGGCATGGTCACCATATTGCCTGCTTCCGCGCTGCAGGGGAAGGGAAGGCTCTCTAAATCCTCGGTTTCTCGGGCTTAGTAGGCCGACGCCGGCCGGTCGAAAGATGTCGCTGGAAAGAAATTGCAGGCGGGTGTCGAATTGCCAGCTCCCGGCTCGACCGCGAGCGATCGGGCGTTTGTCCCGCAACACAAGACCCGCAGGCTTCCCTCGCGTTCTATGAGAAAGCGCTTGGGTATACACACGAAGAGATGAGCATGCCCAATGGCACGTACTACGTCTTCAAGGACGGAGAAGAAATGCGCGGCGGCATGCTGCAAGCACCGAGCTCCGACATCCCGACGATGTGGTTGCAGTACATCACGGTAGAGGACTGCGACGAGACGCTCGCGCGCGCCAAGAAGAACGGAGCCACGGTCATTGCGGAGCCCGATGGCCGCCGAACCTGGACGCTTCGCGATTCTGCGAGATCCGCTCGGCGCAATGATCGGGGTGATCAAGCCAGCCAGCGCATAGCGCTCACCCTGCTGATCCGCGCTGGCCAGATCCGCCTGCGCCCGCTATATCCGCGGGAGTGAAACGCGTTCCACTTGTGCGGGCCGATGGCTGAGTACGACTATATCGTCGTGGGTTCCGGCTCCGCCGGCGCCATCGTCGCCGCCCGCCTGGCAGAGGACCCCAAGGTAAGCGTCCTTCTACTCGAAGCGGGCGGGAGTGATCGCACGACATTGGTTCGTAAACCCGGAATGATCAGCCTCGTTCAGCAGGTCAAGCAGCTCAAAGAGAAGCTCGACTGGGGTTTCAGCACTGCGCCTCAGGCACAACTCAACGACCGTTGCGTCACGTACACGCGCGGGAAAGTCGTAGGCGGCTCGAGCTCCGTCAACGGCATGATTTATCTCCGAGGCAACAAAAAGAACTACGACGACTGGGCGGCTCGGGGCTGTGAAGGCTGGAGCTTCGAGGAAGTGCTGCCGTTCTACAAGAAGCTCGAAGACCACCAAGACGGCGAAAGCGAGTATCACGGCGCGGGCGGACCGATTCGAATCAGCCGGCACCCCGAAGATGAGCTCAGCCCCGTCTCCAACGCGTTCATGAAGGCCGTGTCCGCCGTCTGCGACGTGCCCATCCTCGATGACTTCAACGGTGCGAACCAGAACTGTGCCAGCATCCTCCAGATGTCGTGCCGCGACGGGCTTCGCAGCGGAACCGGCGAAGCCTATGTTCAACCGAGCCTCTCGCGCCCCAACTTCAACTTGGAAATGCGCGCCCTCGTCCAACGCGTCGTCATCGAGCACGGCCGCGCCACGGGCGTGCAATACGAGCAGTCCGGCAGGCGCATCGTCGCCCATGCGAAGCGCGAGGTGATTCTCTCGGGCGGTTCGATTGGCTCGCCGCACTTGCTCATGCTTTCCGGGGTCGGTCCGGCCGACCATCTTCGCGAGCAGGGCATCGAGGTGATGCTCGATCTTCCGGGAGTTGGTAAGAACCTGCACGACCACGTCTTGGTGCCGCTGGTGTTTCGTTCGCGGACCAGCCTACACCGCGGAACTGCAGCCCATTTCTTAGGCGGCATGGTCAAAGAGTACATGCTCGGCAAGAGCTGGTTCGGACGCTCGGTCTTCGAGGCTTGCGCATTCATCAAGAGCCATCCCGATACGCCGATCCCCGATCTGCAGCTGCATACGCTTCCCTGGGGCTACCCGGATCCGAATCAGGACGGCCCCGAACGCGCCTATGTCGATCCGGGGCACTGCTTGTCGGTGCTCCCGACGCTTCTCTACCCGAAGAGCCGGGGTGAGGTGCTGCTCAGGTCCGCAGATGCAGCCGACGCTCCGCACATCGATCCGGCATTTCTCAAAGAGCCGCGAGGACTTGCAGTTCTTTCTCCACGCGATTCGCAAGTGTCGCGAGATCTGCAGTCATCCAGAGCTTGCCGAACATCTCGGCGAGGAGCTCAGCCCAGGTTCGCAGCGGTCGAGCGACGAGGAGCTCACCGAGGAAATCAGGCTGCGTGCGGGGACGGTGTACCACCCAGTTGGCACCTGCAGGATGGGCATCGACGAGATGGCGGTCGTCGACCCGCGTCTACGTGTGCGTGGCCTCGAAGGGCTGCGAGTCGTCGACGCGTCGATCATGCCGCAAGTCACAGGCAGCAACACGAACGCCCCCAGCATGATGATTGGCGAACGAGCTGCCGCCTTGATTCAGGAAGGCTGACCACTGGCCTCAGCCTCGCGCGAACAGAACCAATGCGAGCGCGATCATCGCGGGGACACCCTGCATGAACAGGATCGACATCTTGGCCGTGATCCCTCCGTAGAGTCCGGCGAGAGCCACGCAGGCCAGAAAGAAGACCTTCAAGGTGAACGCGGTATCTGGGTTCGCGACTAAAAAGCTCAAGACGAGCCCTGCAGCCAGGAAGCCGTTGTAGAGGCCTTGGTTGGCAGCGAGGGTTTTCGAGTTCTCGGCGTCCTCCTTCGAGAGCCCGAACGTCTTTCGGCCCAAGGGCTTTGTCCACAAGAACATCTCGAGCACCATCGCCCAAACGTGGAAGACGATGACGTAGACGATGAATGCGTTGACGACGACGCTCATGCAGCGCGAGCCTATCAAACCTGTGCGTCGAGCAATAGGCCCGTCTGCCCGCGCCTGATCACTCTCACGTCCTGGGCTCAGCGATCCGACCAGAACACCGCCAGCCAGACCGTAGGCTCGTCCGGGGTCGTCCATGCGACTTGGTGCTTGCGGCGCGCGGGGATGAACGCGGCGTCGCCTGGGCCGAGCTCGACTTCGTTGTCGTCTTGGTAGCGGAGCCTTGCGCAGCCACTCAACACGAGCACCCATTCGTGTTCTTCTTGGTCGTGCCAAAACGACTCCGGCGATGCCTGGCCCGTCGAAACGATTCGTTCGATTCTCAGCTCGGGGGTTCGCAGGAGCTCTTCGACCTGCTCCGCGTCGAGCGATGCTGGCAGATCCTGGAGCAAGCGAGGGTGAAAAGTCATCATGGCAGCTGTTCGCTCCGCTGCTGCGAATCATACACGGCGAGGGCGAGGGGGACCCGAGCGTTGGAGCGCCCCCGCGGCTCAGGGCGGTAATCGCTGCAAATTGGGGGGTGAAGGGACAATCGTTGACGATGGACGGCTCCGAGCAGCACCGCTGGGTTGCAGCACGGGCGAGTTTGCGGGAAACGGTCGCGCACATCTTCCGCACCGAGAGAAGCATCACGATGACTCAGAAGCCGACCATCCAGTACACCAGAACCGACGAAGCGCCTCTCTTGGCGACCTATTCGCTCCTGCCGATTCTTCGCGCGTTCACAGCACCCGCCGGCGTCGCCGTGGAGCTTCCGGACATCTCTTTGGCCGGTCGAATCCTGGCAAACTTCCCCGAATCGCTCAAAGAGGACCAGCGAATCGACGATGCGCTGGCCGAGCTCGGCCGCCTCGCGAAAACCCCCGAAGCCAACATCATCAAGTTGCCGAACATCAGCGCCTCGGTGCCGCAGATGAAGGCGGCCATTGCCGAGCTGCAAGCCAAGGGCTTCGCCGTGCCCGACTATCCCGAAGAGCCGAAGACCGATGAAGAGCGGGCGATCGCGCAGCGCTACGGCAAGGTCAAGGGAAGCGCAGTGAATCCGGTTCTCCGCGAAGGCAACTCAGACCGGCGCGCACCCCTGGCCGTGAAGGAGTACGCGCGGGCAAATCCGCACCCGATGGGAGCCTGGTCCGGCGATTCGAAGACACACGTCGCAACCATGAGCTCCGGGGATTTCTTCCACAACGAGAAGTCGATCACCTTGCCCGCCGCGACCACGGTGCGCATCGAGCATGTAGCGAAAGACGGCCAGACCACCCTGTTGAAGGACGGCCTCGCCCTGCTCGAAGGGGAGATTCTCGACGGCACCTACATGAGCAAGAACGCGCTCCTCGCTTTCCTACGCGAGCAAGTTGGCGATGCGAAGGCGCTCGGCGTTCTTTTTTCGCTCCACATGAAGGCAACGATGATGAAGGTCAGCGACCCGATCATCTTCGGGCATGCGGTTCGTGTGTTCTTTGACGAGGTCTTCAAGAAGCACGCGGCGACCCTCCAAGAGCTCGGAGCCAACCCGAACGATGGTTTTGGTGAGATCGTCGCCCGAATCGAAAGCCTCCCGGCCGGCAAGCGGGCCGAGATCGAAGCCGACATCAAGGCTGCGTACGAGAACGGCCCCGCCTTGGCGATGGTCAACTCGGACGAGGGCATCACCAATCTTCACGTGCCGAGCGACATCATCATCGACGCTTCGATGCCGGCGATGATCCGCACTTCGGGGCAAATGTGGAACGCTGCCGGCAACCAGCAGGACGCCAAGGCCGTCATCCCCGACAGTAGCTATGCGGCTGTCTACCAAGAGGTCATCGACTTCTGTAAGCAGCACGGCGCGTTCGACCCCACCACGATGGGAAGCGTCCCGAACGTCGGCCTGATGGCGCAGAAGGCCGAGGAGTACGGCTCCCACGACAAGACCTTCGAGGTTCCGGCCGACGGCGTCGTGCGAGTGGTCGACGAGGGCGGGAAGGTCATCATGGAGCACGCGGTCGGCGCCGGTGACATCTGGCGTGCCTGCCAAACCAAGGACGCTCCGGTTCGCGACTGGGTCGGCCTTGCCGTTCGCCGCGCGCGCGCCACCGGGGTGCCCGCGATCTTCTGGCTCGACGAGGGTCGCGCGCACGACGCGCAGCTCATCGCCAAGGTGAACGCCTACCTTCTGGAGCACGACACCGCGGGCTTGGATATCCGCATCATGTCGCCGGCCGAGGCCACGCGCTTCTCGCTCCAACGCTTGAAAGAGGGCAAGGACACGATCTCGGTGACGGGCAACGTCCTGCGCGACTACCTGACCGATCTCTTCCCGATCCTCGAGGTGGGCACGAGCGCCAAGATGCTCTCGATCGTGCCACTGATGAACGGCGGTGGGCTCTTCGAGACAGGTGCGGGCGGCTCGGCACCCAAGCACGTCCAGCAGTTCGAGAAAGAGAACCATCTTCGCTGGGATTCGCTCGGCGAGTTCCTCGCCTTGGCGGCGTCGCTCGACCACCTCGCCGAGCGCCACCGCAACCCCAAGGTGAAGATCCTGGCCGACACACTCGATGCAGCGGCGACCAAGTACCTGCTCGAGAACAAGTCGCCGTCCCGCAAAGTGAACCAGCTCGACAACCGCGGCAGCCATTTCTACCTCGCGCTCTACTGGGCTCAGGCGCTCGCAGAGTCAGGCGATTCGGACCTCAAGGCGTACTTCGCGCCGCTGGCTGAGGCCCTGGCCCAGAACGAGGACAAAATCGTAGCGGAATTGCTCGAGGTGCAGGGCGAGCCGATGGATGTTGGCGGCTACTATCTCCCGAACGACGACCTCGCCAACAAGGCGATGCGCCCGAGCGCTACGCTGAACGCGATCATCGACGCGCTCTGAACAGCGCGGCGCCTCAGCCCAGGAGCCAGGCTACGAGCAGTCCCAGGTAGTTGCCGACGGCGTAGCCCACTAGACCCGTCATCAGGCCGGAGACGAAAATGGCCCGGTTACCGAGCCGCACCGATACCGGGCCGATGAACGCGGGGCCGAAGAGCGCGGCGGTGGAGGTGATGACCGTGGTGTCTCGATCGATTCCGCTGAGGCGGCAGAGCGCGACGTGAATCGCCAGCGAGCTGAAGATCACTGTGGCCACGTAGGCGACAATCCAAATGCTCGAGCGGATCACCTCGCCGAGGTCTGCGATGGTGCCGATGGCAACGCAGAAGATGAGCAGGATGTAGTTCCCGGCTTCGAACGTCCCTTGAAGCGCGCGTACCCGGGGATGAAACGAAAAAGCAATCGCCGCGGTGGTGATCCCGAGGATCGCGACGGCCTCTTCGGGGATCCCCGGCGGCGAGATCTTGCTGGCACCCAGACCCAGCACGACCGCCGCGACGGCCAGCAGCAAGCCGATGGCCAGGTCCGAAGGCCGCACCGTCGAGCTCTCCTCGACAGCGACCTCAGTCGTCGTGGGCGTGGGCGTCCCTAGGATCCAACCGAAGAATCGCGGGCCTAGAGTGATCAGAAACAGATAGTATGGCGAGGAGACCAGCACGTCCGCGGCGTTGACGGCCACGAAGGTCTCGTTGCTCACGTCCAGCGCTTTGCCGACTGCAGCCAAGTTCGGCGTGCCGCCGGTGTAGACGCCTACCAGCATGCCCGCGACCTGGGCACTGTCCTCGATGCGCTCCGAGAAGATCGGCGCGGCGATGGCGCTTGCCAGGCAGACGGCGACCAGGACCCAGAGAAACGCAAGCAAGTGTGCGAGGTGCCTGCTTCAGCCAGCCGAGGAAATCGAGAGAAAACAAGAGCAGCGGGATCGCCAGCGCCACCGAGGCGGTGCTCAGATCCATCGCCAGCTTGGAGTTGACGCTGATGGCCGGCGTGTTCCCGATGACGAAGCCGATGATGTAGCAAAGCGCCACCGAACCCATGACAGCGACGAGGCGCACCTGCTTCTCGAGCCCCAGGGCAGCGGCGGGCACCAGCAGATAGAACGCGAGCTGGAGGAAGGTGTCGATCACGAGATCGTGTAGAGCGAGTCCATGAAGCCGATGGCGAAGTCGGACACAGCGCCGCGGTCCGGCATGGCCGCGGCCGCACCGTAGATCGCCGCCATTCCTTCAGCCGCTCCCGCGGGCTCCTTTCGCGCCTCCTCCACGGCCAATCTCAGGTCGTCGACGAGTTGATCCGCAACTTCGGCGTGGGCCGGCGTGACCATGATGTGCAGCGCCGAAGGAAACTGGTTCCGGTCCAGGTGCCAGCCGCGAGCGTCCATCTTCGAGCCCACGGTAAACATGTCGACCTCGCCGGAGTCGAAGGCCAGCACGGTCATCTGCGGGTTTCCCATGACACGCAGCCCGTCGATCGATTCGATACCGACACGGATCCGATTCGTCGCGTCCATCGCGACCTTGGCCAGCTTCACGTAGCCCTCTTCTCCCAGGTGATGCATCACGGCCCATGCAGCAGCCACTGCGCCGCCCGGCCGTGCGCCCGCCATCGTCGGGGTGACATAGATGCCGCCCGGCCAATCGGGGTAGGCGTAAAACTGAAGCTTCCGTAGCTCCGCGTCGCGGTAGGTGACGGTGGAGGCGCCCTTGGCGGCGTAGCCGTACTTGTGAACGTCGGCTGAGATCGAGGTAACGCCCCTGGCACGGAAATCCCAGATCGGAACCTCGTAGCCGAGCTTGCTCACGAACGGCAGCATGAAGCCGCCGAGGCAGGCGTCGACATGCATCAGGATGCCCTGCTCCTCGGCGAGGGCGGCGATCTCTTCGACGGGATCGACGACGCCGTAGGGGTAACAAATCGCTGAGCCGACGAGGATCACCGTGTTCTCATCGATGGCCGCCTTCATCGCCTCGGGGTCGGCCCGCCAGTCGTCGCGTAGCGGCGTGAACTCGATCTGCATGTCGAGGTAGTGCGCCGACTTGATGAAGGCCGGGTGGGCGCTGACCGGCGCGACGATCTTCGGTTTGGCGATCTCCGGCCGGTGCTTTCGCGCCCACTGCCGCGCCGTCTTCATGGCCATGAAGATCGACTCGGTGCCTCCCGAAGTCATGCTGCCGGCAGCCGTGTCGCCGCCATGGAGCATGTTCGCCGTCATCGCCACGACCTCGTTCTCCATGTCCCTGAGGCTCGGAAACGCCATCGGACTCAGACCATTTTCGGCCATGAACATCGAGTAGGCATCGTGCAAGAGCTGCATGACTTGCTCCCCCGCGTAGTACACGAGACTAAACGTCCGACCGCTCTTCCAGTCGACATCCTCGCCGCGATGCGCTTGCAGCTTCTGCAGGACTTCCTCGGTGCTCGTTCCCTTCTGAGGGAGCGTAGGCTTGCTCATCGGTCGACTCCTCGTTTCACGCCTTTGGGCTGCGAGGATGGACTGCCTGTGTGACGAGCGTCAAGAGCGACTCGCCCAAGCGCCAGGCCTGTCGTCGAGTCGACCGGGCTAGCCTCTAGATCTGCGGCTCTGCCGCGATTCGCTCGAGGCGCATCGAGCTGCCGCGGGCCTCGCTGCTGAACATGCCGAGGATGTAGACACGGATCAGGAACCACCAGAAGCTCTGCTCGTTGAGCCGTGGGTCGATGTCGGCGGCGATCTTCGCGTGCGCCGCGGGGGCCTTGCTCCAGTGCAGACCCGGATTGTCGTGGTGCACCGTGTGCAGGCCATTGTTGAACAGGAGCCAGTTCATCAGCGGGCCGACGATGTTCCGCGAGTGATTGACCGACGAGTCTTCGTCGGCGTGCACGTGCTGCACGTAGTTGAAGATCAGGACCACGTACAAGGATACCTGCTGCGGAATGAAGATGTAGAGGAGGGCCTTCTTCCAGTCGATTAGGAACGCCGCCCCGAGGAACGCCACGAGCACGACGTACTGCGAGATGCAGAACCAGAAGCGCTTCTTGTTGATCCGGTATTGCTTCGAGAGGTAGGCGCGAATCGGTTTCTGCTGATGAAACGCGCTGACGCTCGGATATGCTGAGGAGCGTGAAGAGATTGGTCTTCTCGGTGTAGCGATAGGTAATCGTGTAGTCACCCTCGCGATTGTTGAACTTGTGGTGGTTCTGGTTGTGCGTGGGGATCCAACCAAAGGCCGGGAAGCCGTAGAACAGCGTGAGCCAGTAATCGGTGAGCGCGTTCAGGGGCTTCGACTTCCAGATCGTGAGGTGATTGTGGTTGTGCGCGATCACTGAAACGGAAACCGCCATGAATAGGCACGCGACGAACAGAAGGGGGCTGAACGAGTCCCGACTCCATTGAACGACGAGCAGCCCCGTCGTCACTGCCATGTAGAGCAGGGTTCGAATGTCGGCGGCGTTTCTGAGCATCGGCAGTCCTGGCGAGTCAGGGATGTTTCCGACGCGCTGCCATCTTTTGACGGTTTTTCGGACACGACGCCAGGCAACAGCCTGTAAAGCCAAGTAAAGGCGGGATATCGAAGTGCTGGCGCCCGTGAAGCCATTGGATTACTTCCATGCCTCTGGACGCCGCAACCCAACAGAAGAAGACGTTCCGCCGAAACGTCATCATCTACACGCTGGCCAGCGCGATGGGCGGCCTAGTCCAAGTCGCACACTTGCTCTGGACGCATTTGCTCGACCAGGCCGACTACGGTCGCTTCGCGATTCTGGAAGGCGTCGTCTACGGCGTTGCGGCTGCAAGTGTCACTCTGGCGCCGCAGACCTACATCCTGGTCAACATCCACAGAAAGGCACGCTCCGATCTGGCTGGCGACCTGGGCGGGATGTTCGGTCTGTCGCTCGTCGTCGGAGGACTGACGACGCTCGCGGTTGCCGCCCTTCCTGATTCGGTCTTCATGTTTGGCGGCGAGGCCGTGCCCCGCTGGGCAGTCTGCGGAGTGGTGGTCGCGGCGACGATCAGCACGGCGCGAATCATGGCCCAGACGATCCACGAGGCCCAGAGCCAGCCGACCCGAGCGGCGATGTGGTCCGAGTTCGTAGACGGGACCCGACCGTTCATCGCCATCGCGCTCTTCTTCCTCCTTGGCTGGACCTGGGAAGCGCGCTGGGGCGGGCTCGTACTCGCTCAGATGGGCGCGGGAATCGCGGCCCTCTTCATTTTCCATCGACAAGGCTGGCTCAAACGGCCTCCCTCGCTCGCTTCATTGAGCGCGCCCGTTCGATTCTCCATACCGATGGTCTTCACCTTGCTCGCCTACGTCGGGTACCAAAGCGCCGATCGCCTCTACGTCGCGCTCTGGAACGGCATTGCCGCCGCCGGGCGCTACGAGGCTGCGTACCGCATCGCCTTGCTAGTCAGCACCGTCAACGTCGTAACGCTTCATTCCTTCAACCCGCTCTACTACTCGGCCTACGCAAAGGGCGACCGAGTGGGCGCCGCGAAGCTCCTGCGGAGGAGCAGCCTTCAGATCATGGCCTGGGTCGCGCTCTTGGTCGTCGTGCTTCCGCTGGTCGTCATGTACACACCGATTCTCGAAGAATCGTATCGTACCTCTCCGAGCATCCTCCGCTCCATCCCGATCCTCGCGCTCGGCCTGGGCTGCCTTGGCGTCTCCTTGCTCTGGCAGTCGGCACTTCTGGCGGCCACCCAGGCCAAGACGGTTTCCGTCATCGCGGTCACCGCAGCCCTGGTCAATCTCGGCGCCGATTTCATTTTGGTCCCTCGCTTCGCCGAGGTGGGCGCCGCCTGGGGGACTCTCATCGCCTTCGCCTTCATGATGGCCACCACGATCGTGGTCGTGAGGGTCCGCCGCGCCGAGCAGTAGCGCCGCTTTTGGCAGCCCCGCGGCCAGGGTCTAAGATAGCGCCATGGGGCGTGTTCTTGTCTTCACGGGGGCGGCGGGGCTTTGCCTCGCCCTGATGTTTTCTCCGGGTTGCTCGGGCGACCCGGATCCGACGGGCCCTGGCGGGTCTGGAGGCAGCGGTGGCCTTGCGGGCAGCGGTGGCGGCGGCACTGGCGGTGGCCCGGGCGGGAGCGGCGGTTCGGCAGGTGTTGGTGGTGGCGGCACCGGAGGCGCCGGAGGGGACGTGTCACCGGACTGCGGCGACCGAGTGCGCGACTCGATAGAGGCCTGCGACGACGGGAACCGCAACGACGGCGACGGCTGCGCAGGCGACTGCATGATGATCGAAGAAGGGTACCGCTGCCCGACGGTAGGCGTGCTTTGCGTGGCGATCGTCTGTGGCGACTCTCGGATCGACCCGCCCGAGACCTGTGACGACAGCAACGCTGCCGACGGCGATGGATGTAGCGCGAGCTGCCAGAGGGAAGATGGCTGGACCTGCTCACTGCCGGGCGTGGCTTGCGCGGCGACGGAGTGCGGCGACGGAATAGTTGCCGGGTTCGAACAGTGCGACGACGGTGACGCGACGCCCGACGATGGTTGCTCCGCCGACTGCCAACTCGAGGATGGATACAAGTGCGACACTCCGAACGCTGACTGCGTCGCGATTCAATGTGGGGACGGCAATCGAGAAGGCACCGAGCAATGTGACGATGGCAACGTCACACCCTTCGATGGCTGTGACGCGAGCTGCAACAACGAACCGAACTGCGAGGGCGGAGTCTGCCAGGCCGTCTGCGGCGACGGCGTAATCCTTCCCGGTACCAGCGAAGCCTGCGATGACGGGAACACGAACGACGGCGATGGCTGCTCGGGCAGCTGCCAAGAGGAAGACGGTTTCGACTGCGTGCTCTCCCCGGTAGACCTGGGCGACGAGCTAACGATTCCGGTCATCTACAGAGATTTCCGAAGCAACGACACGAACGATCCCGAGCCGACCGACTTCAGCTGGGACTTCAACAATCCCGATGACGGCAATGGAGGCATCGCGTTCGACATCACCGAAGATCAGCTCGACGCAGAGGGGAAGCCGGTGCTCTCCGGTGAGAATCCGTACGTCTATGGTTCGAATTCGGGCCCGCCCCACAGCGCTGCGTCGTTCGCGCAGTGGTATCGAACTAGCACGTCGCTCGATCCCAGCGGAAACCTCCAAGTCCTAGGAGAGCTCATCCTTCCGAAGGTCGCGGAAAACGAGTACGAGTTCGACAGCCTGGACCAGCCGCCGGGATTCTTCCCCTTGGACGACCCTGCGCTGGCTCCTTTCGCTTGGCCGGCGGAGCCGACCTACGGCGAGACGCTCAACGTTCCGAGCGGGGGGACCAACCCTAGCAACTTCGGCTTCACGACCGAGGTGCACTACTTCTTCGTCTACCAAGGCGACGAGGTGCTCACGTTCAGCGGCGACGACGACCTCTGGGTGTTCGTCGACGGATTTTTGTGCTTGGACGTTGGCGGACTGCACCCGAGGGTCACCGACGTGATGAGCTTCGCCGATCCTACCGATGGAGGCAGCAGCGCTCAAGACGCGATCGTGGCCGCCTGCAAGGCGCGCCTGACATCCGGCAAGGTTTACGAAGTTTCGATCTTCCACGCCGAGCGTCACACCGGCGCGTCCAACTTCAGACTGACCCTCGATGGCTTCGTCACTCAAATCTCGACCTGTGACTACACCTGCGGCGACGGCGTGGTGACGCGCTTCGAGTTCTGCGACGACGGCTCCGCCCAGAACACCGGCGCCTACGGACAGTGCATGCCGGATTGCACCGCGCTTGGTCCTCACTGCGGCGATGGCAACGTCGACGATGGCTTCGAGGAATGCGATGACGGCGACAACCTCGGCGGGCCCGGTGGCTGCAACCCCGATTGCACGCAGGGCCCGAGCTGCGGCGATGGCATCAGGCAGCCCGAGCTCGGGGAGGGCTGCGACGCCGGCCCGGACAACGGAGTACCAGGCTCCGGGTGCAGCGCGACCTGCGAGGTCATCGTCGAGTAGCGCAGGCACCACGTCCGCGCAGGCGAGCTCATCGACCAGTGGAGCACCTTCCAGCCGGGTGCCCGGCTCTAGGGCTCGACCTTGTGCATCTGTTGCGATTCCCGAAGACGCCGTTCTGCAGTGCGGCGTTGGGTGTCAGCAGCGTCGCGTAGCTGCATCGCGCCCTTGAGGTTCTCGATGAGCTCGGCCTGATCTTTCAGGCTCTGGTTCAAATGACTGGTGATGACATCGACGCTGACGACTGAGATGCCGCAAAACACAGCGAAAATCGCCGTGATACGCAACCAATTCATGAACACGGTCGGCTCGTAGAATTCCAGCGTCTCGACGGTCGCAATACCTGTCGAAAGAGCCGCCCCGACGCCAAGTAAGGCCAGCAGATTCAAAGCAAGGGCTATGAGCGTAACGCGACGCCCAAAAAGCACCGAAGCCAGAACGCTCTGTCCCGCCAGGATCAGGATGGGCGCGCCGAGGTAGCCGACCGCAAGCAGGGAGAGGACGCCCACGAGATAGAGCAGTCCGAGAAAGCCAAGAGCCCGTACCGGGTACGGCAGACGTTTCAGCAAGAGCAGTACGATGAATCCGGCGTACGTCGCCACCGCTACGCCGAGCACAATCCATGCGCCTCTTTCGATCGCATCGATGAGAGTTCGGACGAACGCGGCGCCGCCAGCAACGACGGCGATGAGGAGCGAAACGTTGAGCACCTGCTCGCGAAGACCCCTGGCCTCGCTGACGACATCTCGTTCTGGTGAAGTGACGCTCTTCCTTGCCACCGTCGGCGAATCCTAGCTGGTTCGCTCGCGAAGCTCCAGCCTAGCGAGCTAGAACTGAGAGAATCCGCGCGGTGGCTTTGCCGTCGCCGTAGGGATTGCGTGCTTGGGCCATCTCCTCGTACGCTGCCTCGTCGCTCAGAAGACGCGCAGTCTCCGAGTAGATGCGATCTTCGTCGGTGCCTACCAGGCGGACCGTCCCCGCGTCGATTCCTTCGGGCCTCTCCGTGGTCTCACGCATGACGAGGACGGGCTTCCCGAGCGACGGGGCCTCTTCTTGAATGCCGCCGGAGTCGGTCAGAATGATGTGGGCCCTGTTCATTTCTTGAACGAATTCGCGGTATTCCAGCGGCTCGCCGAGCTCCACTCGCGGGTGATTTCCGAGCAGGGGGAGGACCACGTCCCTGACCCTGGGGCTGAGATGGACCGGGTAGTAGGCGTGCAGATCGGGGAAATCGTCAACCAGACGGAGCACGGCACGACAGATTCGCTCCATGGGCTCACCGTGGTTCTCCCGTCGATGCGCCGTCACGAGCAGTCGCCGCGTACCGGTAGGAGCTTTGGTTTGCGTGGGGGTCGATTCTAGGGTCAGAAATAGAGCATCGATGCCAGTGTTGCCGGTGACCGAAATCGCATCCTCGCTGACGCCTTCGCGCAGCAGATTGTCGCGGGACAGGGTCGTCGGCGCAAAGTGTGCGTCGGCAATTTGGCCCGTCATCCTTCGATTGATTTCCTCGGGGAAGGGGTGCCGCTTGTCATAGGTGCGCAGCCCAGCTTCGACGTGGGCGACCCGCACCTGATGGTAGAAGGCCGCCAAGGCGCCCGTGAACGTCGTGGTCGTGTCGCCTTGGACGATGACCCAATCGGGCTTCACCTCGCCGATGACGTCGTGAAGACCGTTCAACGCCGCGCTGGTGACATGTCGCAAGTCCTGGTTGGGCTTCATGATGTCCAAATCGAAGTCGACCTCGATCTGAAAAGTCTTGAGCATCTGATCGAGCATCTCACGGTGCTGGCTCGTCGCGACGACGACTGTCTCGAACTCGTCGGGTCGGTTACGCGCGCCGATCACCACGGGAGCCAACTTGATGACCTCGGGTCTCGTCCCCATGACGATGAGGAGCTTCGTCTTCGACGTCATTTCTGTCTCCGCGCTGAAATCATCGGGATTCGGGCTCCGAGCTCGTTGCGCTTTTGAAAATGTGGAACACGAACTGTGTGTTGGTGACAAGGTAGCGCTTCCAAAGGCGGCGAGGCTCTTGGGCGAGCCGAAAAGCCCACTCCATCCCGATGCGCTGAAGGAAGACCGGAGCCCGGCGGGCCGTTCCCGCCATGACCTCGAAGCTGCCGCCCACCGGGACGGCGAGTGAAATGCCGAGCTCGTCCCATTGGCTTTCGAGGAACTCTTCTTGCCGGGGCACTCCCATGCCCACGAACAGGAGCTTCGCGCCGCTTTGCTGCACGGCCCGAGCGCGCTCCGGCGCCTCTGTGGGGCTGAAGTAGCCGTCCGCAATTCCGGAGATCTGGAGCCCTGGGTGGCGAGCCTGTAAGCGGCCCGCAGCTGTTTCGATGACCTCGCGCTGCGCGCCGAGGAAATACACGCCGAACCCTTCACTTGCGGCAAGCGCACAGAGCTCGTCCACCAAATCGACACCTGTGACGCGTTCGGGAAGCGGGTCGCGCTGCAGATGGGACGCCCATACGAGGGGCTGCCCGTCGGCGACGACCAGCGATGCGCCATCGACGAAGCGCTGTAGATTCGGATCTGCGCGCATCATCATGAGAATCGCGACGTTGACGGTGCAGATGTAGCCCCGTTGGCCGCTCCGAATCCAATCGCGGGCCCAGTCGACGGTGTCCTGCAGGCTCACGGAACCGAACTCGCAGTTGAGGATGGGAACGGTCTTCAAGATTCCACCTCGTCCCAGAGCAGCATTGCGTCGATGAAGAATTTCGTAGCCCAATTCGGGTAAGAGAGCGGCGCGTATCGCCCCCAGATCGGCTGCGAACCCTTGATTGCGCCGCGAAGCGCGAGAACCGAGGTGTCCAAGTCCTGGTGTTCCATCACGTAGCCTAGGCTTCGCTTCGCCGCATCGAGGTAGCGGGCTTCACCTGTCGACTTGTAGAGGCTCAGCCAAATAATCGCGAGCTGGCAGTTGCCGGTGAGACAGCAGTAGCGAGCGCTTGCCTGGCCGCTTTCGTCGATCTGCCCCGGAATCCAGCCATCCTGCCGCAGGTGCCGGAGGACGGCATCGGCGGCTCGGACCGCCGTCTGCTGGTATCTGGCGTCGCCGAGAAGGCGCCCCGCCTCTTGGAAACCGCGAATCGCGTACGCAATCGTGTGTGTGAAGGGCGCCACGTTCGGCTCGAAGGCGCAGCTCTCGAAATAGCCATTCTTCTCTTGGCTGAGCGCCCAGTCGAGGTTCCTGCGCGCGGCCGCTTCGATGGTCGGATCGGGAGCGGCGTCGTTGAATTCGAGCATCGCCCAAGCCACGCGGGTGTTGTACGTGTGCGGGTTGCCGAGATGGGTGTTCTTCCGCCAGGCCCCGTCGTCGTCGAGTCGGTCAGCCAGCCACGCGCAGGCGCGAGCGCCAGCATCGCGGAATCGGGCCTCGCCGGTTTCGCGGTAGGCGCGGACGTAACCCAGAAGCACTTGTCCGGTGTCGAACACGATGCCTTCCCCAGCGCGGTACTGAGGATTGGCGATCGAGCCATCAGGCTCCTGCACCTCGCAAAGCCAGTCGGACACACTGCGGGCAAGGCTCGCCGATTCGGAATCCTCGCGCCGTTGCGCGAGTTCGTAGAAGGTGACGGCGATGTAGCCCGAAGTTTCGCGGTACGAAGGCCGCCAGCCACCTCGCACCGAATAGCCGTAGCTAACTCCCTTGTCGGGCGTTGCGGCAGCGGCACGCTTGAGCCAGTCGACCGCCGCGCTCAGGTGGTCTTCGCGACTCCGACGCGGCGCATGAGATCCGACTGCATCGCGCAGAACACGTCCTGCAAAAGGCATAGCCACTTTCAACAATCCCTATCCTCTGTAGCGGCATCTCGTTCAGACCGCATGACTTGGCCGAGGCCGCAGCCTCCGGACGGTAGCAGTCTAGCCTGCTCAAACGGCCCTACCAAATCCGCTGAGCGGCGTCTGCTGGCAGCGGTTTCCCTTCAGCGTTCGGTTCGGCGCCACTGCTGCTCACGGCGCCCGAACAAGAACGACAGGTACAGAGGGATCTTCCAGAGCACGTAGAGCGGGACGAGCAGCAGATAGCGGAAGGGGACGGCTTTGCGACCGTAGCGCGCCCAGCCGAGCGCCACCCCGAAACCGACGAGCGCAAAGGCGCTTCCTGCAATCCAGGCCGGGTAGGTGGGACCCCCAAAGAATGCAAGCAGTCCGGCGAGCCCCAGCACGACGACAAGGAGGCCGACGAGTAGTGCCAGTGGGGGCACGATGATGTCGGCGCCCATCGCGATCAGACCTGGCCGGCCGCGAACGATGCCCTCACGGATGAGACGAGGACCATGCTCGATCAGCGTGGCGATGTGCCCGTGCTCCCAGCGTCGTCTTTGCTGAATGGCGGCTTTGCGCCCCGCGGGGAGCTCGCTTCGTGTGCCGGCTTCGATGCAGAGCAGCGGCTCGTGTCCCAGGATGGCCAGCTCGATTCCCATCGCCAGGTCTTCGACGATATTGTCGCCGAGCTCGGGAGCGGCCCGTATCACCTTCCAAGGAAAGGCCATCCCAGTCCCCGTAAGATGACAGGGCTGACCCAGTCGCCTGAGCCCGCGAGGCCGCACCCGATTGCGAACCAGCGTGGCCAGCGCCGAGATCATCGATAGCGGGGAACGCTCCGAAGGCTGAAAGACGTAGTCGGCCTGCACGGGTCTGTGCGTACGCATGGCGCGCCCGAGAAGGGCGTCTACAGAGCCCGGAGTGAGTCGACAGTCGGCGTCGACCACGATGACGACGTCTGGCGGATTCGAGTCCAGGTGATCGATACCGAATGCGAGCGCGTATCCCTTGCCGCGACGGTCAGCATCGGAGCGTTCGATTACCTCCGCGCCCGCGGCGCGCGCGCGGTCCGCTGTCTCGTCGGTGCAGTTGTCAGCGATGACCAGCACGCGGTCGCCTTCCACGAGCTGTGACTGAACCCCGGTCACCGTCGGGCCGACGCCTTCCTTCTCGTCATGCGCCGGAATCATCACGACGGTCGAGACGCTCTCGGGCCTAGCCATCGGCTTCCCGTCGGGGAGAAAAAGGCTCGCAAAGCATTCCACGAAGAAAATCAGTGCGGGGACCGACAAAATCGCGGCAGCGACCGCGACCAGAATCGCCAGCAGGGTCATCGAAGTCACTATAGTCAGATTGCAGCCAAAGACACAGCCGCCAGCCTGGTGGCTCCGTCCCTTCCATGGCACGATCGTAGCGAGGATCAGGCGAAGCGAGCGTGTCTTATTATACCGGCGGCAACCTATTTAGCCTCCTCGCCTTCTTTATCTGGATCCCGATTGCGATCTGGGGAATGCGACGCTGGCCTCCCGCGAGGGCGACGGCAACGCTCTACTTCGGCGGGCTCTTGCTCCTTCCCGAGGTGGTCTTCTTCAAGCCGGCGGGCCTTCCCGAGTTCGCGAAGCTCGAGGTCATCTTCGTCTGGATACTGGTCGGCGCACTGCTCTTTCACCGCCAGCGTCTGAGGTCGGGACCCAAGAGCAAAGGGGTCAGGTTACTCGTTGGCCTGTTCCTCGTTGGCTCGGTTCTGACCATCTTCTTGAACTTCGATGCCTTCCGCGTCGGGTCGCGATTCGTTAGCGGGCAGGCTCCCTACGATGCGTTTCATGCGATCCTCATTGCCCTGCTCAGCACGATTCTTCCATTCTACTTGGGCTCGGTGATGTTCCGGACTTCGAAAGATCTCCGGACTCTGCTCCGCGTCATGGCCGTTTCGGCGATGCTCTATTCGCTTCTCATGTTCGTCGAGCTGATTCTCAGCCCTCAGCTTCACCGCTGGGTCTACGGCTTCCATCAGCATGGTTTCAATCAGACGATACGCGCCGGCGGGTATCGCCCGATGGTGTTCATGGCTCACGGGCTCGCGGTCGCGTTCTTAACCTCCCTGTCGGTCCTGGCGGCCGCTTCGCTGCACAAGGGCAGAGTCCGAATCCTTAGATTCCCTGCGGCAGGCGTCACGGCCTACCTCTGGGTCGTTCTGGCGTCTACCAAGAGCGTGGCGTCGCTTCTCTACACGACCGTTGCGGTGCCGATCATCCTGTTCACGCGTCCAAAGGTCCAAGTCCTGGTGGGTACGGTCTTGGTTTGCCTCCTGCTAGCCTATCCCATCGCACGAGCGAACGAATGGATCCCCGTCGATGAGCTCAAAGCCTGGGCCCAAGAAGAGTACGGGCCTGCGCGGGCCCACTCGATGATGTTCAGGCTCGAGAACGAAGAGCTCCTGCTCGAGCGAGCGATGGAGCGGCCCTGGTTCGGATGGGGAACCTATTGCCGCGCCTGTCTCTTCGAGCCCTGGTCCGGCGACCTTTCGTCGACGCGCGACGGTGAGTGGATCATTCAGCTCGGCGATAGCGGGATTGTGGGCTTTGCCAGCAGGTTCGGCTTGATGCTTTTTCCGCTTCTGTTGCTGTTGCGGCGGCTGAGATTTGTGCCTCGCGATTCCGACCGGCGTCTACTCGGCGGGCTCGGGCTCATGATTGGCTTCGCGGCCTTCGACATGGTCCCCAATGCCGACTTCAGTAGATTGGCTTTCATTTTGAGCGGCGCGCTCTTGGGTTGCCTGACGGGGATTCTGCAGGAAGCTTCTCTGATGCGACTAAAGAAGAGGCAGGCTCGAATCGCCGCGGCCCGGCAAGCCCCCAACGCCCGGGCTGCAGGTTTGGCCGGAGCGGCAACGCTGTTCGCCTTGCTGCTCGCGGCTCCCGTGGCGGCAGCGGCCCCGGACGCCGTCGGGGGAGGGTTCGCCGATTCAGGTCTGGACGCTAGTTACTACGCGAACCCTGATCTCGAGGGAGCGCCTTCATTCACTCGACGCGACCTCCGAATCGACTTCGACTGGGATGAGCTCCGGCCCGTCGGAGGCTCGACTGCAGAGCCGTACCGGTCGTTCCCGAGGGACGGTTTTTCGATCCGCTGGAGCGGCCGAATCATTCCGAGGTTCAGCGAGGCCTACACCTTCCACGGCGAAGCCGACGATGGCATCCGCATCAAGATCCGAGCTCCTGGCGAATCGACCTGGACCAGCCTGGTCGATCGCTGGAGCGAGGCTGGCGCCTTCGAGTCCAAGCCGTTCCAGATGCGAGCGGGCGAGCTCTACGAGCTGCAGGTCGAGTACCGGGAGCTCGAAGGCCGCGCGGCTTGCAGGCTCCTGTGGAAGAGCCAAAGCGCAGCTGCCGAAGTGATCGACCCGGTCCGCCAGCAGGGCATCAACATCAGCCAGCCATCTGGGCGGGGTATGTCTGGGCGGACCTGATGAAGAGCGCCCGCTATGACGGCGGCGCGGACAAGATCGACGCGGAGGGGTGGCCAAGCACGTCGGGGGTCCAGCTCATCGCGAGTGAGATGTTCTACCCGAGCTCGCCGGAGATGTCCGGAACCTACCTCTTGCGCTTCGAAGGCAAGGCCGAGGTGCATCAGGAGTGTTGCACCATTCCGATCTTCAAGGCCGGTGACCGCACGTTTCAGGCCACGCTCCCCAAAGGGGCCGGCTACGACTCCGCCACGAATACGACGACGTCGACGATGGCGCTCGACGGCTCGCGGACGATGCTGTTCTTCAACGACACACAGCGCGGGCCGGCCAGCCGTGACGATGGGGTGACCCGCCTGCAGCTCATGCGCCCCATCGCGCAGGGCAGCGCAGAGCACCATCGAGCGGACGAGATCGTCTATCGTCCCTTCAAGTTGGTCGTCGAAGACCACCACACCGTCATTCGCTATGTCATGTCGGACAAGGAAGTCGGCGGGGAATGGTCTGAGCGCACACTGCCCGACTACGCGTTCTTCGTAGGGAGCAGCGGCCAGCCCAACTGGGAGTACCTGGTCATGCTCGCCAACGAAACCGGGCGTGATCTCTATGTCACGACGCCGATCGGTGCGACGGACGAGTACCTAGAGAAACTTGCGCTGCTGACCCGCTACGGAAGCGACGGGCGCGAACCTTATCGCAAGCCAACGGCCAATCCGCTGTACCCTCCGCTCAACCCGAACTTGCGGATCTACGTCGAGATCGACAACGAGATCTGGAATTGGGCCTTCGAATCGACCAGCGTTGCGCAGCGGCTCACTGTGGCCGAGCACGACAAGGGCTCGGAAACTTGGAAAGCGATCGACTTTGACCACGGTGCCGGTCAGCCCGACGAGGCGCCGGCGATGCGACGCTGGCACGCGACGCGGACGGTGCTGGCCAGCAATACGTTCCGGCGGGTTTGGGGCGACGCCGCGATGGGTTCGCGGGTTCGAATCCTCATCGAGTATCAGTATGACAACTACCAGGACACCGCGCTTGCGTCCCTCGACTTCATCGACGCCTATTACAGCAACAGGTCGAGTCAGAACGTGAGCGACCCGCACCCTGTCAGTTATTACGTTTGGGGTGGCGGCGGCGCGGCGTACTACGGGCTCAAGGACCGAACCGGACAGCAATCCGGCCCCGTCCTGAAGGACCACAGCTTCGAAGCGGTTTCGATCGGGGCCGGTACCCGCAAGGCTCGACCGCCGGGGTCGGCTTGGACCTTCAAGGGAGAGGCGGGGCTGGTTCATCCGCAAGAAGGCAAGGCGCTCGACGGCTTCACGAACCTGCCGAAGCCGGTGGACGGCAAGCAGGCAGCCCTCTTGATCGGCAAGGGGTCGATCAGCCAGAAAGTAAGGTTCACGAAGGCCGGCGCGTACGCTATCGCGTTCAGCGCGGCGGGTGCCGCGGAGGGCTGGCCTGAATACGCGCCGTTCGACATCTTGCTCGACGACCAAAAGATCAGCCCGCGCGACCAGAGTGATCCCCGGGTGAGCCCGGACACTGCAGTAATCGGCGGCTGGTATCGAAACATCAATGAGCTCGAAGGACAGTGGGGGAGCGCGGTCTTTCAGATCGACAAGCCCGGGATTCGTACGATCACGTTCGTCGGCCGCGATGAAGCCCCGAACTATCTGGTCATCGATACCGTGAGCGTCGCGAGCGCCGATGCGATCTTGAACAGCGGCTTCGCCAAAGGAGAGGCGCAGGGGCAGGAGGGTGTTCCCGACCTGGCCTACCAACTCAATTCGCAGGCGCGGTACGCGCGTTCGTTCGGCCTTCAGGTCGTCGCCTATGAGGCGGGTTGGTCGCTCGGCGGAGATTTCTGGCAGGTGCCGATTCAGAACTGGTGCAAGCTACGCGACCCGCGAGCTGCCAGCATCAACGACCAGGCGATGAAGCTCTGGGATCAGTCGGGGAGCTTCATGACGGTCTGGGGCGTGTACACCTACTGGCCAAGCTACGACTTCGCCGGCGCTACCAATTATCCGATCATGCGGAGCTACCGCGGAGCATCGCAGCGGCTTCGTGACGAGGCGAGCTTTGGCCGAGTGCTGCCGGCGACTCTTCGGATTGACGACACCGATTGGTCGCACAGAGCCGAGACGAGCGGCTGGCGCAGATACGTGCCCTGCCTCAACGAGCTCGGTGAGCAGTGGCACTCCTGGATGCTGACGGCTCCCAAGACGGGGACCTATTCGATTCGCGTCAAGGGCAGCGGGACTGGACGTCTGCTCGTCGAAGTCGACGGCGAGCCGGTCATCGAGCTCGGGTCGCTCGAAGAAGGTACGGTCCCGCCAGCGAGTGTGAAGCTCAGCAAGGGGGCACATGCCTTGCGGGTGATTCCCGTAGGCGACGAGCTCGGGCTCGACGAAATTCAAGTCAGCGCCGAGTAGTGGCCCCCGCCGCAGCACTCTGCATGATTGCAGCCGGGATCCCGGCTACAAGAGCACTCGATGCATTTTCGGTCCATGCAGCCTCTGAAAGCAGCGCGCGCCATGCGCGAGCTCTTTGCGGACCCCGACGACACCCAGCAGGTTTTCGAGATCATCGAAGCCATGCAAGGGCCGGCCCTGGTTCGGGTGCGTAATCGGCTTCAGAAAAGCGAGCAGGGGCGCCGCCTCCTCGCTGAGCAGCCGGACCTCGTTCCTTTGTTGCAGGATCGCGAAGCGCTCCGAGCCTTGCCGGAGAGGAGCCTCGGTCGGGCGTACTTGGCTTTTGTCGAATCGGAGGGAATCGGCGCGGACGGCCTGGTCGAAGCCTCGGACGTCGAGCGCCGTCGCGATGCCGAGGCCGAGTACCTTTGGATTCGGAACTGGCTGCGGGACAGCCATGACCTTTGGCACACGGTGCTCGGTTACCAAGGCGACCTGGTGGGGGAGGCGGCTCTCCTGGCGTTCAGCCACCACCAAACGGGAAACATCGGCGTCGGCATGATCGCGACGATGGCCTGGCTCAAGATCGGCCGCGTCACCGACCGGAGCATCGGGGCCCGCGACGTGATCGCCAACGGCCGTCGGCGCGCAAAGCGAATGGCCTGGTTCCTCGAGGTGCCCTGGCATCAATGGCTGGCGCGCCCGCTGGCAGACGTTCGCCGCGACCTCGGAGCTGATCGCCCGACTCAGTACCAGCCGGTGCGGTCCCACGAAGTCGATGTGAGCCTACTGGCCTAGGCCGCGGGGTTTCTGACTACGACTCGCGCCCTTTCCTTCGCCGGGCTAGAAACGGGCATGGCTCAGATCGACATCTTCAACGGCGACGCTGACGGCATTTGCGCTCTCACCCAGCTTCGCAACGCCGAGCCCGTGCAGAGCACTCTCATTACCGGGGTGAAACGCGACATCTCCTTGGTTGCGAAGGCCGAGGTGGCCGCTGGCGATCGAATCACGGCTCTCGACCTCAGCTTCGACAAGAACCGCGACGGCGTGCTGAAGGCGCTCGAGGCGGGAGCAGAGGTCTTCTACGTCGACCACCACTTTGCGGGGGACATCCCCGAGAGCGACAATCTCACGACGATCATCGACCCCGATCCGAACGTATGCACCAGCCTGCTCGTCAATGGTTATCTGAAAGGAAGGTACGTGGAGTGGGCGGTGACCGGCGCCTTCGGCGACAACCTCAAGGCGAGCGCCCGAACGATCGCCGGGCCTCTCGACTTGTCCCAGGCCCAGCTGACGCTTCTCGAGAACCTCGGTATCTACATGAACTACAACGGCTACGGCTCCTCAGTCGAGGATCTACACTTCGCGCCCGCCGAGCTGTTCGGGCTCGTGCGTCCGTACCCAACGCCCTTTGAGTTCGTCGAAGAGGCTCCCGCGGCATTCGAGAAGCTGGAGTCCGGCTACCGCGATGACATGGCTTCGGCTGCCGCGGTGAAACCGACACGTGAAACCGACAAGACCGCCGTCGTGATCTTGCCCGATGAGCCCTGGGCGCGCCGCGTGTCGGGCGTGTACAGCAATGAGCTCGCGAACGGCTCACCTGCCCGAGCTCATGCCGTGCTTACCGAACGAGCGGACCAAACGTATCTCGTGAGTGTTCGGGCCCCGCTCGACCGAAAGCAGGGTGCCGACGCGCTCTGCCGGCAGTTCCCAACGGGCGGCGGGCGTGCTGCTGCGGCTGGCATCAACGCGCTACCCGCCGATCAGCTCGTCGCTTTCATGGACGCGCTTGCCGCTTCTTACGCGTAGGGATTCGAGGGTCTCATCTTCGGCCGATGCCGGACCAAATGCCTTCGTGTAAGCGTTCGAGGACGCCCTGCGCGCAGGGCTCGGTGTCGCCGAGCATGAGGCGCTTGTCGATCAGGAGAAAAGCTGCGCCGTGCACTGCCGACCAGGCCATGAGACCCGCCTCCTGCACGCTCTTGGTCAGCAGTCCTTCTCGCTCGCAGTCTTCGAGGATCCCCCGGAGGCCGGCAAAGGCCGCATCGCCAGCCTCGCAGAGCTCGGGGATGTCGCGTGATGGCATCCAACCAAACATCAGCCGGAAGAGCTCCGGGTTCTTCGATGCGAACTCCAAGTAGCCCAGGCCGGCTTGCCGCATCCGCTCTTCGCCGTTGGCGCCCCCCACTTGTTCGGCGAGCATCATCGCGCGAAGGCCCTCGAAGCCTCGAACTGCCAGGGCCGCCAGAAGCGCGTCCTTGTCCTCGAAATGCCGGTACGGCGCTCACCTACAGAAGGAGCGAGGGCTCGACGAGCTCTGGAGCTCTGCCGAAGAGGCCCCGACGCAGGGTCTCGAGGCCCCGCGTTACGCCGAGCAGGGTCTCAGCAACCTTTGGAATGACCGCGCTACGGCCGTAGAGACGCTGCGCGACGACGGTTCCGTACAGACGCCCAATCAGGGCGACCTCTGGAATCCGGCCTCGGTCAGTCGAAGCTGGGAAGTCAACGAAGGCCGTAAGGCGAGCCCCTTGGGTGGTCTGCTCTTCGGCGAATCCTCGGGCGGCGGAATCTGGTACTAAGCGTGCGTGCGAGAATGCATCGTCATCCTCATCTTGCTGAGCCTGAACTGCATCTCGGGCTGCGGAACTTCGATGCTTGACGCGAAGACGCGCGGTTGGGTGGTCGTCGAGACCGCCGACCTGCGCGTCCGTAGCGATGCGGGGCCGGAGCGGGCCGTCGAGATGGCAGCGCAGTACCAGCGCATGCACGATGCGATCGCCGAGCACGAGCTTCACTGCGGCTTCGATCGACTGACCCTGCCCTTGGAGATCACGCTCTTCAAACAGCTCACTGAGCCGAGCTTCCATCGCACCGAGCAGACGGCGCTTCTAGGGCTGCGCGCGCAGATCGTCGTCCACACCGTTTCGAAGGACCGCTCGGTCGGTTACTTTGCGCACGAGCTCACCCATCGCCTCCTCGCGGTTTGCTTCCCCAGCGCGACGGCCTGGTTACACGAGGGCATGGCGAGCTTCTATGAGACCGCCCGCTTGCACGGCGACTCCCTAGAGCTCGGGTTTCCACCCTTTGCCTTCATGCCGCGCTCCAACTGGGTCAATAGGTCGGTCGATCTGTACGAGCACGAAGTCGACGGCGAGCCCATCTGGGTGTTGCCAGAATGGATGGTTCCCGGCGCAAACGAATTGCGCGCGATGAGCCGCACCGAGTTCTACGATCCCAAAATCGAGCGCAAGTTGCTCAACTACGGGGGCGCCTGGGCGCTGGTTCATTTGCTCAAGCTTGGCGAGCTTTCGCTGTCACCACAGTTCGTCGCTTATCTCAATCGACTTCATGACGGAAAACGAGAATCAGCCGCCTGGGCAGAGAGCTTTGGCGACCGCGACATCGCCGGACGCTACCGTGCCTATCTGAGCGAGGATCCATTTTCTCGGGTGCGCTCGGTGCAGGTCGAGGAGCCGCAGGGTCTGGTCGCTCGAACGATGTCCTCGGGAGACGCGGCTCTGATGCTGGCCCAGCTCGAAGACTGGTCCGACGACAAGGCTGCGAAGCGTGCCCTGGCATACATCGACTTCGCCGCTGACAAGGATTCGACGCGACTCGACGCGGTCTTGGTGCGAGGCGCGTTGTTGGCGGCGCGTGGAGACGAGGCTGGCGCCGAGCGCACATTTGAAGCCGCGCTCGCGCTCGACGCATCGAACCCAGATACGCTCGCCGCGGTGCTCCATTTCCACATGGAGCAGGCTACGACGGATAGACGCGCCGCCGCCGAGCACCGTGCCCAATACGAAGCGCTGCTGAGAGCTGCGGTTCGCCCCTATCATTTCGCGGTTGCGGCTTGGTGGACCACCTACATCATCGCTGATACCCCGCGAGGGCTCGCGCTTGCCGAGCGAGCGATCGAGCTCGACGGGACCAGCTTCATGGCGTACGCGACGATCGGTGACGCCGCAGCTTCGCTGGGCCGATTCGAGCAGGCGCTCGGGGCCTATCGAGCCGCGCTTGCCCTTTCCCGGGGCCGCGCCGATCGGGCAAGGGTCGAGCTGGAGGCACGAATTGATGCGATTCAGGGCAAACCAAAGGCCTCCAAGCCGATCTTCGACTGGGACTAAAATTACAAAGAGTTAACTTGCTGCGGAGAAGGCTCTAAGTTTACATTATGTTAACTAAATGACCCTTCTCGTAGACAGCCAAGACAACTTGCCCGCGCCCAAGCCCATGCCACGCCACAAAGGTCACTGGCTCTGGGGCGGGACGTTCGACTTTCAACACAACCCTGCCGAGTTCCTGCTCGAAGCGCACGAAAAGTATGGCGATGTCTTCGTGACCCGCGTGCTCACCGGCCAGTCGTACTTCATTCGTGATCCGGCCGTCGTCAACGCGATCAACGTCACGGAGGCCAAGCACATCTACAAGCCCAAGGTGGTCAAGCAGATGTGGAAGCCGTTTCTCGGCAACGGACTCGTTCCGAACGATGGCGAGTCATGGAAGCGCCAACACAAGCTGATCATGCCGGCGTTCCACAAGATGCGCATCGACGCGTACGCGCCGACGATGGCGGAGTACACGCGCGACATGGTGCGAGCTTGGAGGGAAGGGGAGCAACGCGATCTCCGCAAAGAGATGGTCGACCTCACGCTTCGCGTCGTTGCAAAGACTCTATTCGACACGGACCTCGCCGCAGATGCCGAGACGATCAACGACGCCATGCTCGACATCAGCGAGGCGCTCATCGATCACGCGCAGACGCCGATTCCGGCACCACGCTGGTGGCCATCGGAGCGCAACCGTCGGATGGTGCGCGCGCTCGATGCAATGGATGGCGTCATCGAGCGCCTCATCGCTGCTCGCCGCAAGGAGATGAAAGACCGCGGCGACCTGATGTCGCACGTCGTCTTCGTCACAGACGAGCAGGGCGGCATGTCGAAGAAGCAAATGCGGGACGAGCTGATGACGCTGATCTTCGCAGGGCACGAGACCACCGCGCACACGCTGACCTGGGCCTGGTACCTGCTGGCCAAGAACCGCGACAAGCTCGCCCAGGCGCAGCAAGAGATCGACCGGACCATCGGCGATCGCCCCATCGCCATAGACGACCTTCGCAACCTGCCGTACCTCGAGATGTGCCTCAAAGAATCGCTTCGCCGACTTCCGGCCGTGTGGATTTACGCGCGCGAAGCCCAGAAAGACCTTCGTTTGGGCGACTATTTCTTCCCCAAGGGCGCGATTCTCGCGGTCAGCCCGCTCGCGACCGGTAGGAACGAGAAGTACTTCGACAACCCGCTCGAGTATCGGCCCGAGCGCTGGACGCGTGAGTTCGAGCGCCAGCTACCCAAGGGCGCCTACATCCCGTTCGCCGCCGGGCCGCGGGTCTGCCTCGGCAAGCAGTTCGCGATGATGGAGATGCGGATCATTCTCGGGACTCTCATTCAAAACGTCGACATCAACATCCTCGACGGCTTCGAGCCGGACTTCTTGGCGCAGATCGCCTTCAACCCGGGAGAGCGCGGCATGCAGATGAAGGTGAAGTTCCGAGAGGGCGCCCCTGTCCGCGCCAGCGACAGCAAGCGGCCGCGAGCCCTGACCCGCACCCACGCGGCCTGAGAGCCGTAGGCGGGGAGCGCGGATTGAGGTAGCCTCCGTCTCATGAATTTTCGAACTCTGGGAACGCTCGGCCTGTCTTGGTTCTTGCTTGCCATGATCGCCGTCGGCTGCGAGAGCGGCTCCAGCTCATCGAGGCCGCCCGAACCCTGCGGGGTCGCCGCCCCTGAAGCGCTTCGCACCTGCATCGGCGCTGTCAACGAATCACGTCGGGTTTGCTATCTCGACAGCGACGCGCCCTGCGATGCGAGCGCGTTCGACGCGCCGCTCGCCGCCTTGAAGAGCAGCGTCGAAGCGAGTTGCTCCGACTCCGAGCTCGGGTCGTTGAGCGTCGCTGCTCTAGTCGGACGCTTACAGACATCTTGTGTCTCCGAAACCCAGTCGATCGGCTCGCGCACCTTCGGTGGTCCCCAGGGCGCGGTCTGGTCGACTGCAAGCGAGAGCGACAAGAACTGCCTCCGCAGCTCGCACGAAACGGTGGAGACGCTCGTGGACGAGGCGCTCGCGGGTGCAAACCAATGCCTCGCAGCCGAGGACTGCGACGCGGACGCGCTCGACACCCAGACAGCCGCAGCCGCTTCCTCCGCGATCGACGCGATCGAATCGGCCTGTGCCGCGCTCGAGAAGCTCATCGCTGTCCCGCCCGATATCTACGTCGAGCGCGCCATGCACCAGGTCGACTGCATGCTTGCGACCTCGCACGCTGACACCGCGCCGCTGGCCTTGTCCTGCGGCCCCTCCAACGTCGACATGGATCCCCCGCGTGGCGAGTATCAGCAGATCATCGTCGACGGCGACAAGTGGGGCACCCTCTGCGGAGACGGGACTCCATATGCGTTTCAGATTCGGCTCGCACCGGAAGGTGAGCCGCTCGACAAGGTGATCATCGGCCTACAGGGCGGGGGAGTCTGTTTCGAGGAACGCGACTGCGGGCCTCGTTTGGAGAACGAGAATTCGGCCGGTCTCTTCAACGCCCTCGATGATGAGCCCTTCGACACGGGTGTCGGATTGATGTCGACGGACCCGGCTGAAAGCCCATTCGCGAACTGGACCAAGGTGTACTTACCGTACTGCAATCAGGACGTTTTCACAGGCGCGGGTGTCACCGAGAACTTCACGACCTTTGACCTGCCGCGATACGGCGCCGTCAACTTGCGCTCCGCGATTCAAATGGTCCGCGACTTGCTCTGGAAGCTGAAGGACGAGGAAGGCGGCGACGGCTTTCGGCCGGACGAAGTAGTCACGCTCTTCGGCGGCTGGTCCGCAGGCGGCTACGGCGTGCTCTACAACTACCACTGGTTGCTCGATGATCTGCAGTGGCCGAGGACCACGGCGTTCCCCGACGCGGGCGGCGCCCTCGACAACGGCACGATTCTCAGCGTGCGCACCGTGGGGCTCGAATTCATTCCAAAGTGGGGCGCGCTCCCAAATCTGCCTCCCTATTGCTTCGTCGGCGACTGCGCGGTGGGTCCGTTCATGTATGGCAAGACATCGCCGCGCCTGAAGGCCGTTCCCGAGCAGCAGATGCTCATCTTGTCGAATCAGAAAGACAACACGCAGCAGGGTGATGCGTTCTTCGTACCCCCGATTGGCGGTGAGCTAGGGCCCGAAGCGTTCTGGATGAACACCCTCCGGCAGAATTACTGCGACACCAAGGACCTGAACGGCATCCACTACTACTACTCGTCGGAGTCCAAAGAGAGCGTTCACGTCATCTCGCTCCGGCCGGAGTTCTTCGAGGGCGAGGTCGCTGGCATCTCGCTGAGCGACTGGATGCAGAGCGCCATGTCCGACCCGGACAAGGTCGTCGATCGGGCCGAAGAGGGCACGTTCGTCGACGACATCCCGGGGACCGCGGAGTTCCCCTGCGAGGTCGCGCCCTAGGCTCCTGCGAGGCCTAGACTTGTAAACAACCGTCTGTTCGCGTCGCGGTGCGCACTGGAATCATTGCGTTTTCCTGCTTTCAGTAACGTTATTATCAGAAAATTTCAGCGTTAATACTTGACGCAGTGCGTCGCAGTACCCAGACTGTTACCCAAGGAAAGCGGGTCATGAGCCCCAGTGAGTGCTCCGCCGAACCGATTGGGGGTTTCCCATGGATACGCAACTACTACTCGTCATCATGTCTATCGTCGCGCTTCACGTCGCCGCCCTCGCGGGTGGTGGCTTGGTGCTGGGCATCATGCGGCTTCTCGGCCGCGGGCCTGCCAGCGTCAATGGAGCCGAGACACGAGACTCGATCCACTGAGCCGACCGCGCGGGCTCGGGGCAGGCTAAATCAGCACCAGGAAGCCTGGTGACCCGGCTGCTCTAGGAGCTCGCGCAGGTTGGCGGATACGACACGGTAGCCGACGTTGCCGTAGAGCTTCTGCCGTCCCTGGTTCAGGTAATAGGTCGGGCTGCCTTCGATCTTGAGCTCGTCCCGGAGCTCGATGTCACGGCACAGTTCGGCCATGGCTTCGCCGGAGTTGAGCTTCGCTTCAATGGCGGACTTAGGGAGGCCTAGCTGCCCAAGCACATCGAGGAGCACGTTTCGGTCCGAGATGTCACGGGCGTGCTCGAAGAAGGCCGAGCGGATCTGCCAGGCCGCCTCTTCAAAAAGGGTGCGTCCGCCGAGCGCGTCGCGTCGCGCCGAATCCACCAGTCCTTGTTCTTCCAGCAGTCGCGCCGCGCAGAGCATTTCATGGGCGGCTGACGAGGTCGTGGGCGCGACCTCGCCCCACACGCGCTCGTTCACCGAAACGTGAGGGAATCCCTCGGCGACCTTCAGCACGTGCTCGCCAAAGCCCGCATAGCCGCCCCGCTTCTTCCAGCCCTCGGCGATTCGATTTCGCGTGGCTCCAAAGATCGGGATGAATCGATATTCGAGCTCGATGGATGAGCCGAACTCCTTGCGGAGCTGATCCAGACGGGCCTCGGCCACATAGGCCCAGATGCACAAGACGTCCGATACGTAAGAGATTTGGATGATCATTTGAAGATTAGGTAGGCGATGCCGGCGATGAACAAAAGGGCGAACACCACGAGCCACTGGCGCCAGATGTCGCTTTGGAGCGCTGACTCGTCGGCGGGCTCGACCGCCTCGGTGCGAGTGCACTTTGGACAGCGCGGATCGTCCCCCGCTTCTTCCGGTACGAACTCCAGGTCACAGTCGGCGCATCGGTAACTGTCGGCCATGCTGCCTACCAGTGACTCATCCCGCCCATATCGTGGACGTCCGTGAAGCCGTTCTTTTCGAGGAGCCGCTTGGCCATGAGGCTTCGGCTGCCGCTTTGGCAGTAGAGAACGATTGGGCCGCTCTTGTCTCCAAGCTCGCCGATGCGTCCAGACAGCTCCTGGATGGGGATGTTGAGGGCGCCTTCGATGTGCCCACCGGAGAACTCCCCAGTGCTTCGGACATCGACGAGCACCGCCCCGTCTGCGACCAGACTGCGCGCGTCGGTTCCGGAAATCCGAACCGCAGTGAGCTTCTGATAGAGGACGAATACGACGATGGCGGCCAAGATGCCGAGGATGATTTTCGAAATCATGGACCCAAGGATAGTCCCGCGAGCCGCGAGCGCCAGAGCTGGGACGCCAGTGACGCAAATGCGGCATGGGGGCGAAAAGCGCGCTAGACCTGCCGGATGAGCGAGCCGAAGGGCAAGGCCGAAGGTCAAGAGAACGCGCCAAATTTCGTCCACGATTTGGTGCGGGACGATATCCGAACCAGCAAGCACGGCGGTCGGGTCGTGACGCGGTTTCCTCCGGAGCCCAACGGCTATCTGCACATCGGCCACGCGAAGTCGATCTGCTTGAACTTCACAACGGCCGAGCTCGCTGAGGACGGGCGCTGCCATCTGCGCTTCGACGACACGAACCCCGAAGCAGAGGACACCGAGTACGTCGAGTCGATTCGTCAAGATGTACGCTGGCTGGGCTTCGATTGGGGTAGCCACGAGTACTTCGCATCCGACTACTTCGAGAGGCTCTACGACTGTGCCGTCGACTTGATCAAACGTGGCTTCGCGTACGTCGACAGCCAAACCCTCGGAGAGATACGCGAGGGTCGCGGAGACTTCTACAAGCCTGGTGTGAACAGCCCGTACCGCGACCGAAGCGTCGAAGAGAACCTCGAGCTCCTCGTCGGCATGCGCGCCGGGAAGTTCGAAGAGGGCGCGCACGTGCTTCGTGCGAAGATCGACATGGCGTCGAAGGACGTGAACCTGCGCGACCCCTTGATGTACCGTATTCGCAAGGTGACTCATCACCGGACGGGCGACGACTGGTGCATCTACCCGATGTACGACTACGCGCATCCGATGTCCGACGCCTTTGAGGGGATCACGCACTCGGTCTGCACCCTGGAGTTCGCGCATCACAACCCGCTCTACCAGTGGTTCGTCACGCACTTCGATTTCGACCCGATGCCCTGGCAGTACGAGTTCGCTCGACTGAACCTGACCTACACGGTCATGAGCAAGCGACTGCTCAAGAGGCTGGTCGAAGAAGGGCACGTGAAGGGCTGGGATGATCCGCGGATGCCCACCATCGCGGGAATGCGCCGCCGGGGGTACACGCCCGCTGCGATTCGGCGCTTCGCCGAGCGGATCGGGGTCTCACGCCGGGACAGCATCGTCGACGTGGGCCTCCTCGAGCACGCCCTTCGCGAGGACCTCAACGCGACCTCGCCTCGGACCATGGCGGTGCTTCGCCCCCTGAAGCTCGTGATCGAGAACTTCCCCGAAGGTGAGGACATCGAGCTAGAGGCGCCCTTCAGCCCGAACGACGAGAGCTTCGGTTCGCGGCGCCTGCACCTGAGCCGCGAGGTCTTCATCGAGCGCGACGATTTCATGGAAGAGCCGATGAAGAAGTGGTTCCGCCTGGCGCCTGGGAAGGAAGTCCGGCTTCGCTACGGTGCGCTCGTCACTTGCAACGAGGTGATCAAAGACGAGGCCGGAAACGTCGTGGAGCTTCGCTGCACTTGGGATCCGGAGTCCAAGGGCGGCAATGCGCCGGACGGACGCAAGGTGCGGGGCACCATTCACTGGGTGAGCGCCAAGCATGCCGTCGACGCCGAGGTGCGCCTCTACGACCGGCTTTTCGACGACGAGAACCCCCTGGACGACGCGCTCGAAGGCGACTTCACCTCGCGCATCAACCCGGAGTCGCTCGAACTGCTGGAGCACGCCAAGCTCGAGCCCAACCTAGCCGTGCGCGGCCCCGGCGAGCGCGTTCAATTCGAGCGGCTCGGGTACTTCGTCGTCGACCCCGATAGCAGTCCCGAGCGACCAGTCTACAATCGCACCATCCAGCTCAAGGACTCCTGGGCAAAGCTGGCTAAGAAATAATCGTTCACTTCCCTTTGAACTCGGGGGGCCGCTTCTGGAAGAAGGCCATCACTCCTTCTTGCAGATCTTCGGAGGTCATCACCCGTTCGAGCGCCGCGTACTCGTGTGCGAGACCCTCGGAGAGAGACTTCGGTCCGCCTTGGATGACGGCGTCCAGAATCCCGGCCACGGCGAGCGGAGCTTTCGACGCGAGCTCGCGCGCAAGCTCGTCGACCCGAGCGTCGAGCTCATCGGGCTCGCAGACGGCGTTGAGCACGCCAGCCTCGAAGGCCTCGTCGGCGCTCAGCTTCTTTGCGAGCAGCATGATTTCGAGCGCCCGCGCGCGCCCCACAGCGCGGGTCAGGCGTTGCGTGCCTCCCCAGGCAGGAACGACGCCCAGCTCGACTTCGGGTAGGCCGATCTTCGCCCCACGTGCGCCAATTCGGAAGTGACAGGCCAGGGCGATCTCGAGGCCGCCGCCGAGGCAAGCACCACGAATCGCGCAGACGACGGGCTTGCTCATGGTTTCGATGCTGCGGATCACTTGCAGACGCTGCTCGATGAACGCCTGGACGCCACGGCCCCCCGCCGCAGCGCCGAACTCGCGGATGTCGGCCCCCACCGAGAAGTTCTCCCTGCCTTCGCCTCGCAAGACGACCGCACGAACGCTCGGGTCTCGTTCGATTTCGTCGACCGCCGTCTCGAGCGCGTCGATTAAGGCCATGCTCAGGCGATTGTAGGGCGGGTCGTTGAGCTCGACGGTGGCGACCGCGCCTTCACGACGAACGACGATGGGCTTCTTCTCGCTCATGACAGCTCCTCGATACGGCCTGGGTCGAAGTTGAGTTGGACCTGGTCGACGGTTTCCATGGGCGGTCCTTCATTACCACATCGGAGCCCGCCGCTGAGCGGAATCCTCTGGTATGCTCGCGTCCGCAGTGCGCATTCTCATCATGGTCGTGTTGGTCCTCGTGGTGCTCGGTCTTGCGGCACTGACCTGGCTCATGTCGCGCGGGCCGAGTCCGGCCCAGGCCGCGCGCATCGCCGATGTGCTGCAAGACCCAACACCGGCTGGCGAGCCGGCTGCATATAGGCACTGCGTCTCGTGTCATCTGCACGATGGCAGTGGCAGGCCCGATGGCTCGATCCCGAGCTTGACCGCTCAGAGGCGCGCGGTCTTGGAGAACAAGCTCTACCGCTTGAAGGCTGGGATGATGCGTCTTGCTGTGATGGACCCGTACGCACGCACCTTGCCGCCCAAGGAGATCAGCGACATCGCCATGTACCTTTCGGAGCTACCCGCACTCGATGCCGTTCCTAGCGATGCCAGCAAAGAGGAACGAGCCCAGGGCGCAAGCCTCTACGCGCAGCACTGTGTCGCGTGTCACGGAGCAAACGCCGAGGGGAACGACGGCTTGCTCGCGTCTCGGCTCTGCGGGCAGTACGCCGGCTACCTCGAGCGTCGTCTCGCAGAAGCGGCTGCGGGGACACGCGGAGCCGCGGACGCGATCATGCAGGGAGTAGTGAAGACGGTGCCGGCCGACGATCTTCGTCCGATCGTCGCCTGGCTCGCAGCCGGGGAGGGGTGCCCATCACCATGACGAATCGACTCAACCGTAGGCGGTTTGTCCAACTGACCGGAGGCGCGGCGGCGGCGTCGATTGGAGCGCCTGGCCTTGTGCGGGCCGCCACTTCCGACGAATCGGCGACCATGGCCCGGCACGTGAATGTGATCGTCATCGGCGGAGGGCTTTCGGGGCTGATGGCCGGCCGCGAGCTCCACAAGCGCGGAGTCGACTCCTTTCTCGTTCTCGAGGCGCGCGAGCGCGTCGGCGGTCGCACCCTCAACATGCCGATCGGAAACGGGCACATCGTCGAGGTCGGCGGCGAGTGGATCGGACCGGGCCAGAACGCCATCGCCGCCCTGATCGATGAGCTAGGGATCGGCGCCTTCGATCAGTACTACGAGGGCGACACGACTTACGACATCGAAGGCCTGATCTCGCGCGGCTTTCTGCCCGACGTCAGCCTCTCGGAAGCAGCTGACTTCGGCAGAGTGGCCTGGAAGCTCGATCGGCTCTGCAAGAAGATGCCGGTTGGCGAGCCCTGGCGCATGAACGATGCCTCGGCGCTCGACCAGACCACCCTCGGCGACTGGCTGCGCCAACACGCCGCCACGAGCTTCACGCCTTCGGTGTTTCGCTTGATCAGCCGCGCGGTCTGGTCGGGCTACCCCGAGCGCATCTCGCTGCTCTGGGTCCTTCACTATCTGCGCTCCGCCGGAGGTCTCCTGCCGGTGATCCTCAACGACGGAGGCGCCCAGGACCAGCGCATCGACGGCGGCTCGCAGGTGATCTCGGAGCGCATGGCGGCCGAGCTCGGCGATCGCGTGCTGCTCGGACGGCCTGTTCTTCGCATCGAGGACCAGGCTCCTGAGCGCATGCGCGTCGTGACCAGGGCCGAGACCTTCACCGCCGACCGCGTCATCGTCGCCATGGCCCCGGCCGACACCACCCGCATCGACTTCGCACCGGCCTTGCCCAAGCCGCGCCAAGACTTGGCGACTGGCTGGGCACGCCTGCCGCGCCTGCCGCTGGTCAAAGCCGCCATGTTGTACGAGCGACCCTTCTGGCGCGCAGACGGTCTCAACGGCGCGATGCAAAGCGACCGGAGCACGATCCAACTGGTCTTCGACAACTCTCCCGAAGACGGATCGCTTGGCGTGCTCAGTTGTTTCCTTTCGGTGGTGGAGTGTCCGCACCTGGCCGACCGAGAACGCGCGCGAAGAAGGACTGAAGCAAGAGCTCGCCCGCTACTTCGGGCCGAAGGCCCTCGATGCGACCGGCTATGTGGAGAAGGACTGGGCCGCAGACCCTTGGAGCACGGGCTGCATCACCCCACTGACGCCCGGCGTGCTGACCTCCGGCGGCGAGCATCTACGAAAGCCGAGCGGCCGCATTTACTGGGCGGGCACCGAGAGCGCCAAGCGCTGGTGCGGCTACATGGACGGCGCCATCTCGGCAGGCGCCCGGGCAGCCGACGAGGTCCATGCGTCGCTAAAAGGCTAGGACTCGGCGATGGCGCTCAGGATCCAGCGGCGGCTCTCGACCGGGTCGATCACCGCGTCGATTTCGAAGTGCGCCGCCATGTTGACCGCTTTCCCGCGCTCGTAGAGCTTGTCTACCATCTGCTGGAACATATGTTCGCGCGCTTCGGGATCTTCGACCGACGCCAGCTCTTTGCGAAAGCCGAGCTTCACCGCGCCTTCGAGCCCCATGCCTCCGAACTCGCCGGTCGGCCAAGAGATCGTGAACGCGGGCGCCTTGAAGCTGCCTCCTGCCATCGACTGCGCCCCAAGCCCGTAGCCCTTGCGCAAGACGATCGTGCAAAATGCAACCTCGAGCGCTGCGCTCGTCGTGAAGAGCTTCGCGGCGCGTTTTACGAGCCCTGTCTCTTCAGCTTCCGGCCCGACCATGAAACCCGGCGTGTCGCAAAGGAAGACCAGTGGAATACCGAAGGCGCTGCAGAGCTTCATGAAGCTGCTCGCCTTGTCGGCGGCCTCCCCGTCGATCGCGCCCCCGAGGTGCATCGGGTTGTTGGCGATGATGCCGACAGGCCTTCCTTCGACCCGCCCAAGAGCGGTCACCATGCCGGCGCCGAAGCCGCCCCTGAGCTCGAGTACGGAGCCCTCGTCCGCCAAAATCTCGATGACCTCGCGCACCTCATAGACGCGAAGGCGGTTCTCCGGAATTGCCGAGCGCAGTAAGCGCTGGTCCGCGCAGGTCCAGCCGCTGAGGGTGCCCTGAAAGTACGAGAGGTACTTCTTCGCCGCCGCCACCGCCTCGTCGTCGTCCTCGACCAACACATCGATCACCCCGTTGCGATATTGAGAAGCCGAGGGCCCTACCGCTTCGGGCGCAAACACGCCGAGCCCTCCGCCTTCGATCATGGCTGGGCCGCCCATGCCGATGTTCGATGCCTTGGTGGCGATCACCACATCGCAGCAGCCGAGCAGCGCGGCGTTCCCCGCGAAGCACCGGCCTGAGCTCACGCCGACGAGCGGAACCCTGCCCGACAGCTCGGCGAAGTACTGAAACGCTCGGCAATCGAGGCCCGCCACGATGGCGTGATCCGTATCGCCCGGACGGCCGCCCCCGCCCTCCGCGAAGAGCAGCACGGGCAGGCTTCGCTCCTCGGCGAGCTCGAACATCCGGTCTTTTTTGAGGTGATTCATCGTGCCCTGCGTGCCCGCGAGGACCGTGTAGTCATAGGACATGACGACGCAGAGCGTACGCGCCTCCCCGAAGGCCTCCCCGTTCACACGGCCGACACCGGCGACCATGCCGTCCGCGGGCGTTCGCCGGATCAACTCGTCGATCGGCCGCCGCCGTCGCTGAGCTGCGATCACCAGTGCGCCGTACTCGACCAGGGTCCCTTCGTCGACGAGGTTCGCGATGTTTTCACGAGCGGTTCGCTGGCCGGTCTTGCGGCGCTTCGCGACGGCCTCCGGGCGGTTCTCGTCGAGCCCGAAGGCGTGTCGCTGGATGACTTCGGCAAGGTCCGGCCGGATTGCGTCGAGCGACGCCTCCTCCACGGCAGCCCTCGCAAGCTCGGCATGCTCCGCCGGTTCGAGAAGGACGAGCAAGTCTCCGGCCGCCACCATCGCGTCGGCGTCGACCAGCACCTTGCGAACGACTCCGCCTCGCTCCGCAGCGACAATGTGCTCCATTTTCATCGCCTCGAGGATCACGAGCGGCTGGCCCGGAGCGACCGCCTGACCGACTTCGGCGCGAACCGTGACGACCAGAGCCTGCATCGGCGCACGAACCTCGAAGGAGTCGCTCATTGCTCGGTGTTAGCAGCTTCTGAGAACCAAATGAGCAAAAATTCGGGACCTGGAATCGAGGTCTTGGACTAAAGTTCGCGGATGGAGCGCGCAGAAAAGAACGTACGGCTGGGCATGACCCTGCCGCTTGGGGGGGCGGACAAAGCGGTCGAGCTGGCGAAGGGGGCCGTCGACCGGGGCTACGAAGAGGTCTGGATGGCGGAGGTCAATGGCGGTGATTCCTATGCGCTAGCCGGCGCGGTTGCGCAGGGCTTGCCCGGAACGCGCATCGGGACGGCGGTGGTTCCAGCGCAGACGCGGACCCCGATGGTTCACGCGATGGCAGCCATGACCCTGAGCCAGATGACCAAAGGGAACTTCATCCTGGGCATCGGTCTCTCGTCTCCGAACATCGTCCAGGATTGGGCCGGCCAGCCATTCGACAAGCCGCTCACCCGCATGCGCGAGCACGTAGAGGTGCTGCGCCAGATGATGAGCGGAAAGAAGACCAGCTATGAGGGCAAGACCCTCTCGGTGAAAGGCTTTCGGCTCGGAGGCGCGACCGTCGGGGAGGTTCCGATCTATCTCGGCGCGCTCAACAAGGGGATGCTGCGCCTCACCGGCGCCCTGTGCGACGGGGTTTGTCTCAACATGGTTCCCGAATCGGCGCTTGGGCAGGTGCTCGGCGAGGTTCGCGCCGGCGCCGAGGAGGCAGGGCGTGACCCCAACGCGATCGAAGTCGTGGCCCGGCTTCACGTCGTGATGGCCGACGACCCCGATATGGGGCGGAATCTCATACGCACGGTGTTCGGCGCCTACGCAGCCACGCCCGGCTACAACAAGTGCTTCGAGTGGATCGGCTATGCAGACGAAGCGCGGCAGATTCGCGAAGCCTTTGCCAAGGGCGACAGGGCAGGCGTGGCCAAGGGCGTGACCGACCGGCTCTGCGAGGCGATGGCCGTCGTGGGCAATCGCGAAACCGTACGCGCCCGCATTCGCGCCTACGCCGCGGCAGGCGTCGACGTCTGCGTGGTGAACCCCATCGCCGACCCATCTGCCGTCCCACAGCTACTCGAAGACATTTCGGGCTGTCTCGACGGCCTGGAGCTGCGCAACAGCGGTGTCATGCGGGCGACCAGCGGGGGATCTTGAGGCCGCGCCGGCTTCGTGCTTTGCTTCAGGATGCATCGCGTTCTCTTCTTGTCGTCATTTGTTCTCTTCGCGTTCCTGGTCAGCGGCGATTCGTTTCGGGCTGAAGCGAGAGCCGAAGAGGCCCCCGCGCCGAACGCCAAACCGGCCGACGTCGAGATCGACGCGCCGGCGGAACCGACGCACCAGCTTCGACTTGCTACCTTGGCGCCCAGGCAGTCCGGGATCGGAAAGGCCTTTCAGCGGCTCCGTAAAGAGCTCAAAGAGGTCACCAACGGAGAGGTGAACCTCAAAATGTACGACGGCGGCGTGGCCGGCGACGAGATGACGGTGGTTCGCAAGATGCGCGTCGGTCAGTTGGACGGCGCTCTGTTGACCTCGACTGGCCTCGGCGCGCTGGTGCCGCAGGTGCTGGTGCTCCAGGCGCCAGGACTGATCACCAGCTACCCGGCGCTCGACGATGTGCGCGAGAAGCTCGGCCCCGACCTGGTCGCCCTCTTCGACAAGGCCGGCTACGAGCTGATCTCCTGGGGGGATTCCGGGCAGGTCCGGATCTTCTCCCATCACAAGATCCAGCACCCCAATGACTTGAAGAACGTTCGACCCTGGGTCTGGCGCGGTTCGCCAACGATGAGAGCGTTCATCGAAGCCGCTGGCGCCAATGGCGTCACGATGGGCCTGCCAGAGGTCTTCTCCGGCCTTCAAACGGGGATGGTCGATACGGTCATCGCCTCCTCGATCGGCGTCCTCGCTTTTCAGTGGCACACCAAGCTCAAGACCATGACCAAGCCCGGCGGTGGCATCGTCGTCGGCGCCTACGTGATCAAGAAGGACCGGCTCGCCGCCTTCCGAAGGCGGCCCAGGACCACATTCGGCAGAGCGCGAAAGACCACGCCGAGGAATTCCGCGAGGGCGGTCGGCGAATGGACAAGGAAGCCAGCGAAGCTCTCGCCGGCCGACTCAAGTCCGTAAACATCTGGCGCAACAAGGATGCCTGGGAAGCGGTTCAGCGAGATGCTCGCAATTCACTGGCCGGACGGCTCTACTCGAAGTCCCTGATGACCCGAGTCCAAGAGATTGTCGGCAAGAACTACTGAGGTACGCGATGCTTAGATTGATTTGTGGCGCATGGCTCTGCTTGAGCATCGGCGCCCCGGGCTGTGGCGGGGGAACGGACACCGGCGGTACTGGGGGAACCATCATGCTCGAGCCCGGGCCGGCTTGCATTGCCTTCTGCGCGAAGGCCATTGGCGAATGCGAGGCCTTCGAGGGCGATGAGGCGGCTTGCAGGCAAGGCTGCGAGGCAAACTTGGCAGAAGGCAGAGACCTGTCGGATGCCTGCGGGGCCGCGATCGAGACGTGGTTTGAGTGTGCGGCCGAGCTCGACTGCCGGGGCGTGTACGACTGGCGCGATCGCGAGCCAATCGATTCCTATCCCTGCCGGTCTATCGTGCAGTTGATCGCCGCCGCCTGCCCAGGGCTCTCGCCGACGAGTTAAACGAAAAAGGGCACCCACGATGTGGGGGCCCTTCTTCAGTTCGAGTCGCTGTGTTCGTGCGGAGCTAGCAGTCGTCGCTTGGGATGCCCGAGCAGATGACGAATTCCGGCGTACAGTTGTTGTCGCAACGGCAGTCGATGCAGATCTGGGCGGTGGTATCTGCAACGCACTGAGACGTGCAGAAGACCGCGCCACAGGCGACGGTAGCTCCGGTGCACTCCAGACAGTCCTCTGTGAGCCTCATGCCCGTGATATCTTCAATGGTGTCACCCGTGCACTGCGCCACGCAGTCGGCCAGCGCTTGAACGACGGGATCGGGGCAGTCGGGGAAGCAGGCGATGACCGCAAAGGTTTCCGTGCCGCAGCCGCCGACCGGTGGCACGGAGCTCACCGACCCACGGACGCATTCGCTGCCGATCGCCGAGGAGGCATCGGTGCCAGTCGACATCTCGCCCTTGCCGTTGGTGAACTCGAGCTCGGCATAGACAGCCTCGTTCTCCTCGGTGGTGCACTTGCCTTGTAACACGCCGCCGCTGCCGCCGCTGCCGGCGCTGCCGCCGCTACCGCCGCTTCCGGCCATGGGTGGCGGTGACTCACCCGTGATTGGTGATCCGCTGTTGCATGCCGCTACCGCGCCAGCCAATGCGAGAACCCATATAAGATTGAATAGTTTCATGGTTGGTTCCTTTCTCATGGCCACACCCGGTTAGAAGATCATGGCAGCGCGGAGCTGCACGGTCCAGAGCCAAGCATCGTTGAAGCCGGCGTTCGTGAACGCCTGCTTTGGTTGCATCATGCCGGTCTCGAGGTCGATCCAAACGATGTCCTTGGCGCCCATCCTGGCGCGCAGGGCGAGGTCCGCCTCCCAGCCCATGAAGCACTCGGCTGTGAAGCCGCACTTGTCATTGCTCGCCTGGTAGATGAGCTGGTCGAGCTTATCGACCCAGCCTACGAGGAACTGGGTGTGCACCTCGAGACCCGGGACGACCGTGAAGCGGAAGCTCGGCATCAGGTACTTCGAGTTGTAGACGCTGCCGTTGGCGCCGAGCTCGATCGCACCGAGGGGAGCGAGCTGCTGAAAACTGAGGGCCTTGAGCGCAACCTGGTACATCAGCATGCCCACCTTGACGTTCTCATTGAAGCCTCGGGTCGTGAGCTTCTTCGGGTTCTCGGTGAAGGAGAGCGTGTCGGCATCGCCTCTGGCCCAGCCGCCCTCTGTCGAAAAGGCCCAGCTGCCTTCGTCCATGACGCCAATCCGGGCGAGGATGTTATGGATGCCCGCCTCGCCTCGGTTGCAGGGCTCGGGCGGACAGCCTCCCGTGAAGGCAAGGGCGCCGCTATGACCGAGAATCGTGAAGTATTCGCCCTCTGTCGTGATCGCCAGATTGCGCTTCTTCTTGAGGGTGTACTTCATTCTCCAAGACACGTCCGGGATGATGATTCGGCTCTCGGTCGACTGCTGCCAGCGATAGACCACGTAGGCGCCGGCGAAGAGCTCATCGGTCGCCGAGCGGCCAAAGTCCTCGTCGAACCATGCGATGACGTTGGCGATCTCGTTCGTGCGCCGATCGAGGTTGGTCAGGTAGGCCAAGGGGAACGTGGAGCGTTCCGGGAAGGTCGTATAGAACGGCTTGAAGTTTGGATTGGTTGCGACCCCGCTACTGCCATCGTAGGCCGAGTTGATGCTGTTGTCGGCGACCGGATCCTGCGAGAGCCGATCGTACAGGAACGCGTAGATGAGAGGCGTCTGGCGGGTGTCGCCCTTGCTAATGCCGCGAGCCAGTGTAATCGGACGCGTGGCGAAAAGGATACGGTCGAAGGTCTCGCCGCGGTAGAACTCGCCCCACTCGGCGAGGCCGTTGCCGGCGTGGGTCAGAGCGCCCATGCCCCAGTGTGATTCCATTCGGCCGACGCGGACCTGGCCGATGGGAACGAGGAATTCGATCCAGGCGCGCTCGAGCTTGAGAGACTCGGTGAGATCGAATCCGTTGCGGTCGGTCTTCGACTGGTCGACGGCAAAGAGCGGGACTCCGAAGACGCGCGCGTTGTCGCCGAATACCACGTTGTCCAAGCCGTCGATCGTGAAGCGAAGACGCGCAATCGGAAGGTCGGGGTTCGGGCCGTAGGTCACCTCTGGATCGAGACGCAGTCGCATTTCACCGAACGAGGCGTTCTTGCTTGGGAAACCCGATTGGGCGCCGGGGATGCTGCCCCTTGGCATTGGCGCGTTGCCGATCCAGTTGTAGCGAGCGCGGTAGTAGCCGTGGAAGTTGAACTTCAGCGGGATGGTGTCTTCTTCCTTTGTGCGGACGCTCTTACCCACATCGCCGATGCTTCGGCGTGCTCGTTCACGCTCCGAAGCCTCGGTACCCATCCCGGCTTCGCCGACCGCGGAACCTGAGGTCGTGCTCGGGGGGCGGGCGCCGGTCACCGTTCCTGGCTCCGTTTCGGCATCCATCGCCTTGAGCTTCTCGAGCTCGGACATGGAGTCGTCGCTGACCGTATCCGGATCTGAGATCGGAGATTCTTCGGCCCCGATCTCTTCCGGTCCGTATTTGGCCTGGGCGGCTACCTGACCCGTTGAAAACAAGGCCGCCATCATGGCGACTACCGCGATCCATCCATACTTCACGTCGCACCTCCACCTTCTCATACGAGAGCGCACCGAATGCGGGCTCCGGAGTCTGTGTGGACCCCGGTGCAGCGGAGAATGCACAACTGCGCGACGTTCTGTCTACCCCCTTTTTTTGACTTTCCGCGTTGAATTGGAATCACGCGCCGGGTTTCACCGCGAACGTGGCGTCGATCACGCACCGCCCGATGCTGAACAGGCTCCCCGTCCTTCTCGAAGCAATCGACCACATCAGCTCTTTTCGCGCACGATCCGCGCGCACAATCTGCGCGGCTCGCCGTTTTCGGTCGCCCGAAGTCACGATCAAGGATCGGAACGGCGCAGAATCCACTGTCGATTTCCGACGCTTGCATGCACTTGCAGCGGCTGCGCGCCGAGCATTTCGGCCCAGTCAGGGAGCTGTGGCCCGGCGACGAAGACGACTTCGTATCCTTGCAGCGAGTTGTTCAGCGCTGAACGGAAGAACGCCTGAGCGTCGGTGTCCGCTTGATGGCGAGTCCCAACGACTGCCTGCGCCTGGCCCTCAGCAAGCTCGCGCGGAATGAACTCGAGCGCGGTGGATTCGGGAATGACCAGCACGTCTGGCCGGCGAGTCACGATGTTGCCGTACGGCTCGTCGATCTCTTCGGAACCCACGAGCGGGTTGCGTGTCTTGATCGGGCGGCGACTGACGCGCTGAAGCCGGTACGGCGAAGCGTCGGACACGTCGAAGTGCGGTAGATGAACGAGCCAGCCGTAGGTCTCGACCAGTGTGCCCTCCGGCAGCGAAGCCAAGTATGCGTGCACCTGGTTTCGCGCGTCGCCGCGTTGGGTGAGTTGTACTTCGAAGCTGTGCCCCGCCGCCCAAAGGACCAGCGCGCCCAGCGCAACTTGCGCACCGCGCAGCGCCAGGGCGCCCTTGGTCGTCGCGCGTGCGAGCAAGGCCGCGGACGCAACCCCGCCGTAGTAGGCCAGGGAGAATCCAAGCGGCAGGACGAAACGATGCTCGCAACGCGCAACGACCAGAGTGAAGAAGATGATGCTGCTGATACCCGCGGTCAGGGGCAGCAGACGGAACGTGCGCGAGCGAATCCCGTCACCTCCGCGGCGCAAGACGACCAGGCCCACACCGACCCAGCACAGTGCCACCACCAGCCAGGGCCAGTAGAACGTTTCCTGTCCGAGAAAGATATCCGTGACGTTTCTGAGAACGCCCTTGGGGGTTCGCGCGTAGCTCATCCAATCTTGGCTGGCGCCCCCGGTGAGCTCGCGAATGCGCGCGACGAAGCCAGTTGGATTGAAGAGGCCGCCGCCCAAGACCCCGAGCGAAAGTGCGCCCGCCAAGGTGGCGAAGGCGGTGTTCTTGTAGTGCGCGGCTCGCGGTCCGAAGGGACGATCTCCTCGAAGCGGCAACAGCAGAAGGTAGATCAAGCCTGGCAGTACCAGGCCGGCGTAGGCCTGATCTTTGGTCGCGACGGCCGCGCCGGCCAGCAGGCCGAACCAGACGTAGTCGCGGCGCGCGCGTGTCTCGGCGACGCTCAGGAGCCGGTCGATCGCCAGGGCGGTCCACATCAAGTACGGACCATCGAGATTGCTGACCCGTCCGTAATACGCGAACGACAGGCAAGTGGCTGCCCAGACGGCCGCCCAGCGGCCTGCTTCGGCGCTCACCGTTCGCCTGCCGATTCGGGCGATGACGAGCAGCGCGACGCAGGCCATGAGCAGGCCGACCAGCTTCGAGACGATGGAGACGCCCGTCATCGTCGGCACGGTGAGGATCTGCTCCATCAGCGCGGGGAGGGTCCAGCTCTCGGCCGAGAGCGCCGCCGGCAGAAGGATGGGGATGGACAACAGGCCGATCAACAGATTGTGGAACATCGGGTATCGATGGCCTTGCCCCGGCGTGAGGTTGATCGCGATTCCCGCGAAGAAGTCACGCGGCGCGATGCCGTCGTTCTCCCAGCCATACGAACCCGGCAAGTCCCAGCCAATCGCGACGAGCTGCGAGAGAGCAAAGATGGCGACGATCCAGGCGACCGTCCGATCTTCCTTCCAGAGCTTCACGTCTCTGCGCCGGGGCGGAGCTTGTACGCATAGAGGCGAACGAGGTGACGAAGGAAGTTGAGCTGCTCCTTCAGCGACAGCTTGCTCTCGCCGTGTTGCCGGTCCGAGAAGTGAATCGGCACTTCGCTCGCGCGCTTGAACTTGCCTTTGACGAAGATCTCGAGTGCGATCTTGTATCCGACTGGCGAGAGACGACCCCGGTCGGGCATCTCAGCGCGCCGAATCGCAAAGAAGCCGCTCATGGGATCTTTGAGCGGGCAAAGAGGCTTGGCCAGAAGCGAAGGGATGATCGAGTTGAGTTGGCGAAAGACGCTCCAGTCGTCGTGGATCGAGCCGCCCTCGACGTAGCGGGAGCCGAGCACGAAATCGCTTTCGCCTCTCTGCAAGCGCTCGACCATGGCGGGGATGGCGCTCGCCGGGTGGGAAAGGTCGGCATCCATCACGACGACGATGTCGCCGGCGGCCACCGAGATGCCGTGAATGACTGCGGTCGCCAGACCGCGCTCTGCCTTTCGCACCACGATTCGAACGGGAAAGCGTTCCGAAAGCTCTGCGCAGATTTCCTCGGAGCCGTCCTGCGAGTCGTCGTCGATGAACAGGAGCTCGTATTCGTATCCGGGCCCTGAAAGCGCCTCATCTACGGCCTTGGCAAGCAAGGCGAGATTGTCGGCCTCTCGATAGGTTGGGACGACGACTGAGATCACGCCCGGCCTGTCTAGCACAGATCTGCGCAGCTCGAGCTCATCGATCGATGAACTCCCGGTACCAGAGCTCGAGCATCATCAGAGCCCAGATCTGATCGCCCCGGGGCTCGCCCCCTTGGTGCTGGCGCAGCAGGGCTTCGATGGACGGAGGATCGAAGATGCCCCGCTCTCGCGCTGTCTGGTCGAGAAGGACGTCGCGCGACATCGGTTCGAGGTCTTCCCGCATCCAGCGGTCGACGGGAAGACCAAAGCCGCGCTTGGAGCGGGTCAAGATCTGCTCGGGAAGCAAAGGCTTGGCGACCTCGCGCAGGATGAATTTGGTAGTGAGCCCTCGCAGCTTCATCTCGCCGGGGAGCGAAGCGGCGAACACCATCAGGTCCTGATCGACCAGGGGGCAGCGTACCTCGAGCGAATGCGCCATCGATGCGATGTCGACCTTGGTGAGAATGTCATCGGTCAGGTAAGTCTGGATGTCGAGGTCGAGCAGGCGATTGACCGGGTCCAACGCCGTCGAGTCGGCGTAGAGCTCGCCGAATCGCCGGGCCACCGGGTCGTCGGCGAAACGCGCGCGCATGGCTGGGCCGTAGAGGGCGAGTCGGTCTTCGCGCGGAATGTGCGCCGCGAGGCCCAGGAATCGAACGTGCTCGGGCTCCATGAGCCGGCGGCCGAAGTCGCGGACCTGCTGTGCCGCAGGAATCGGGATGCTTCCGATCGCCTTTGCGAGCAACGAGGGCAGGGGCCCGGGAAACCTTCGCAGCGCGCGGGCCGTGCGCGAATGGGTATAGCGGCGGTAGCCGCAGAACGCTTCGTCGCCGCCGTCGCCGCTCAGGGCGACCGTGACGCCAGTGCGGGTGTACTGGCACAGGTACCAGGTCGGCAGCGCCGAGCTGTCCGCGAAGGGCTCGCCATAGTGTCGAACGAGCTCGGGGATGACCGAGGCCATGTCGGGTTGAACGACGATCTCGTGGTGGTCGGTGCTGTATCGCTCTGCGACCATTTTCGCATAGGGAAGCTCGCTGAAGTCTTTGCCGGCGAAGCCGACCGAGAATGTCTTGACCGGCTGCGAGGAGTGCTTCGCCATCATCGCTACGATCAGCGAAGAGTCCACGCCGCCCGAGAGGAAGGCTCCGAGCGGAACGTCCGAGACCATGCGAACCCGAACCGCATCTTCGATCTGCGCGTGCAGCCGCTCGGTCAGCTCGGGCAGCGAGCCGTTCGTAGGCTGGTCGAAGCGAAGCTCGAAGTAGCGCTCCGGTTCGCCGATGCGACCGTTCTCGCAAATGAGCCGACAGCCTGGTGGCAGCTTGTGCACGCCTTCAAACGCGGTCGAAGGGGAGGGCACGTATTGCAGGCACAGGAACGAGTCGATCGCGTCGATGTTCGGACGGCGGTCGAAGTGATTCGACGCGGCCAGCGCGCCGAGCTCGGAAGCGAACAGCAAGCCCTCGCCACCGGCGTGATAGAAGAGCGGCTTCTTGCCGAAGCGATCGCGTGCGAGAACCAGCCTCTTCCGTGAGCTGTCCCAAAGCGCCAGTCCGAACATGCCGCGCAATCGGTCGAGAAAGCCCACGCCCTCTTCCTCGTAGAGGTGCACGATCACTTCGGAGTCGGAGCGGGACTTGAAGCGGTGCCCCCTGGCTTCGAGCTCGCTCCGCAGTTCCTGGAAGTTGTAGATCTCACCGTTGACGACGACCGCGATCGAGCCGTCTTCGCTGGTCATGGGCTGGGCGCCTTCCGGGCGGAGATCGATGATCGACAAGCGACGGTGACCGAGGGCGCAGGGGCCGTCACGGAGGTAGCCTTGATCGTCGGGGCCACGATACACCATCGCGTCGCACATGCGCCGAACCGCTTCGGTGTCGGGCACGCCCTCGGGGTTCGCGGCCAGCATGCCTGCGATCCCGCACACGGCGTCAGGCTTCCTTTGGCTGCTTGGGGGCGCACCAGGCGCGAAGCCAGATCAGGTTCACGGCGAGTGAAATCCCAAGGCCGATCACGCCGACTTGCCCGAGTGACCGAAGGCCGGGGCTGTCTGCGGTCATCAAGGCGCCGAATGCGACCATCGAGGTCAATGTCGATGCCGCGACGGCCTTGTAAGTCGCGTACTGCTGCCTTGGGCTGTCGTAGTCCTGGGCCCAGCGGACGTGTACGGCACCGTCGACCGCCAGGCCGACCACGACGGGCACCGCGAGCAGGTTGTAGAGATGAAGGTCGATTCCGAAGAGCGTGAGCGTGGCCGCAAAGAGGACGGTCGCCAGCGCGGTCGCCAGGAACACGTCTCGGGTGACCGCGAAGGATCGGCTGGCGATGGCCGTCGCGGCGATCAAGCCGGTGAACACCAGCGCAAGAATCCATGGCGAGTCAGCGATCAATGCTGGTGTTACCTCGCCCAGGAGCGCCGCGGCCGAGGCGAAGGTCACGTCAGGATGGGCTTCGCGCAGCTGATCGAGCCAGGCGGCGAGCCGCTCCATGGCTTCGGCGTTCGAACCTCTCAAAGGCACGTAGATGATGCCGCTCTTGCCGATGGAGCCGTCCTTGAGCACCAGGGTTGCGGCGAGCCATTCGGGGATCTGATCGGGTTGCGGTGGGCCGTCGACATCGACCCAGGGCTCGAGCTCGTCGAGCTCTTCGAGAAGCTCGCTGTCTTCGCGCTCGATCGCCTTCTCGCGCGCCCGCACGAGCGTCGCCCGCAGGTCTGTGAGGATCTCGGTCTTCTCGTCGGAATCGTCGGGAAAGATGACCTGAGCAGAGACCACGACCGGCTCGACGCCAAGGGCTTGCATGCCGCCGACCGTCATCAGCTCGTCGCTGATCGCCGCGCTGACCGCTTCGGGGGACTTGCCGACGTACAGCGTGTTGATGTGGCCGCGGGCGCGCATCATCGAAGCATCGATGCCGTGGCTGACGCCCTTGGGCTGCAGCTTTCCGAGGTTCGGTTCGAAACCGACTTGCAGGGCGAAGGGAATCGCCAGAAGCCCGACTACGAGAACGGCCCAGGCGAATCCGCGAGCGCTGCGATCCTTGGCTGCTGGCTGCCGAAGGCTCTTGGCGCTGCCCGGGAGCAGACGGACCATGCTCGGGAACACCGCCAGCGTCCAAAGGAGCGTGACGATGATCCCAAGTGAAGCCATCCAACCCATCTGGGAAAAGCCTTGGAAATCGGTCATCGAAAGCGCACCAAAGCCGCAAGCCGTGGTCACGCCGGCAACCAGGAGAGAGACCCAGAGCTCCTGGACGCTGGCCTTGGCAGCATCCGCGGCGTTCAAGCCTTCGGCGCGCGCAGACTTGTAGTGCATCAGCAGATGGATGCCGAAATCGATCGCCATGCCCGCCAGGATCGCGAGCGCCGAAGCGCTGATGATGTTGATCTTGGGCTCGATGAGGGCGATCAGACCGACCGCGACCGCCAGACCGCTCAGCATGGGTACCATGAGCTGCACGACCGCCGTCAGGTCACGGAAGAAGACCAGGACCATGAGAAGCGAGCCTAGAGCCGCGAGGATCGAAACCAGGCGGAGGTCGTTGAGGATGATGCCGTGCTCGAGGGGGGCCACACGGTAGCGGCCGATGACCTCGATGCGCGTACCCTCAGGCTGCGTCTGCACCATCGGAACGGTGATCGCTTCGGCCCGGGCCTTGATCATCCGGGCAAAGCCAAGGTCGCCGGGCGAGCCACTCAGCATCACTTGCACCGCGCAGACCTTGCCGTCGTCGTTGCAAAGCGCTTGCTCTTCATCATCATCACCGTCGCCCTCGGCGCTCGCGCCGGCCTGCTTTGCCGACTGACCGGTGAGCTCTTGGAGTACGGTGCCGGCGGGGGAGCGGTCGATCGCTTCCCGAATCTCGTCGCCGTCGGGCAGCTCCGGCGGGTCGGCGATGGTGACGCAAAGGGGGGAGGCCTTGCAGACCTCCCAGTCGAGCGCCTCTTCGGCAAGCTCGCTCCACTCGTAGAGGGTCTCCGCATCGACGTAGTACAGAGCGCGCTCCGCGAGTGCGTCCAGGCCGTAGCCCGTCATCACCCAGACGGTCTCGGGCCATTGTGCGAAAGCCTCGGCGAGCTGAGCCGAGAGAGCCCTGCTCCGGATCGGATCGTCGGACTCGACGAGAACGGTGAACGGCTCTTCGAGGCCGAGCTTGTCCCGCGTCTCCTGAATCGACAGAACCGACACCGAATCGTTCGGCAGGAGCGCTTCGAGCCCGGTGTCGAGCTGAAGGCCTCGTGCAACCCAAACCGCCGCGGACGCGAGCCCGAGTGCAACGGCAAGTGTAAGGACTGATCGCGTCACCGCGCGGGACTATAGGCTTCGCCGCTCGGAACACAACTGCGGCCAAACTTGCGGCCGTCGTGCAGGCCGATCTCGAAGGTCTCCTGCAGGCCGTCGGGATTTGCGTAGTCGAATTTGTCGATCGTGATGGGCTTCGAAGGTTGCACCCAGGTGACCCGTTTTGTCGACGGAAGCTCGCGCTCGTACTTGCGGCTGAGCAAGACCAGCGTCTCGCCGGGCTCGTTCTCGGCGAGGCGAACCGGGATGTTCTCGATCAAGCCGCCGTCGAGAACTTTTCGATTTCCGAGGCGTCCCTCCGGCAACACCGGCGGTACGCAGGACGAGGCCAAGACCATGTCGATGTAGTCCTGCGCGCTACGGCAGTCCGCGGCGCGCCCGACCAGCGGCCTGAAGCCTGCCTTGGCGGGCCACTTCGGGTGGATTGGATCTTTGCGAAGCGTCTTTTCGAGGCCGTAGATGCACAGGGCGGTCGCTGCGCCGATCGCACCGCCAAGCCATCTTGGGTAGTCGCTCATCAGGAAGTGAACGGAAGTCTTTCTGATGGTTTCGAAGTCGGTGGGCCCGATGAACTCGCGCAGGGCGTCGCGGTACATGCGACCATGTGGCAGCAAGGCGCCTGGCCGGAACGGATTGAGGTTGTGCCAGTGGATGTTCTTCGGGTTCTTTTCCGTGAAGTCTTTGAAGAGGCTCAGCGCGTCCCAAGAGCGGTCGAGGACTGCCGCGCTCGCCATGGCGCAGCCGGCGCTCGTCGAGCCGACGAACTTCACCGAGCTTTGGAGATCGAGACCCGACTCCTTGGCGCCTTCCCAGAAGCCGAGCTGCCAGAAGCAGCGGCTGCCTCCGCCGGCAAAGATCGCATTCCGAAACCTCATGAGCCCGCCATTGTTGATCCGCGCAGGGGTGTCTGTCGAGCCAAAGCCGGTTGCCTGGGCGGGAAAATCGGGTAGACGAACCGCCCTCGCACAGCTGCCCCATCTCGGGCCCCGGAGTACTGCTCATGCCGCCACTCGTCGTCTGCCTCGATCTCGAAGGAGTCCTCATCCCCGAGGTGTGGATCGCCTTCGCCGAGAAGACCGGAATCGACGCCCTTCGGCGCACCACCCGGGACGAACCCGACTACGACGTGCTCATGCGCGGGCGCCTCGAGATCCTGGACGAGCATGGCTTCAAGCTCTCGGACATCCAGGACGTCATCGGCACCATGGAGCCCCTGCCCGGCGCCAAAGCGTTTCTCGACGAGCTCCGCGACCGGACTCAGCTCATCATCCTCAGTGACACGTTCTATCAGTTCGCCGCGCCGTTCATGCGGCAGCTCGGGCAGCCGACGCTCTTCTGCCACGAGCTCTTGACCGACCCGAGCAATCGCGTGACCGGCTACCGGCTTCGCCTACCCGACGGCAAGCGCAAGGCCGTCGCCGCGCTCAAGAACATCGGATTTCAGGTCCACGCCGCCGGCGACAGCTACAACGACACGACGATGTTGAAAGAGGCGGATCGGGGCATCTTGTTCCGATGCCCCGACACGGTCGCGGAGGAGTTCCCGCAGTTCCAGCGGACCGACGCGTACAGCGAGCTTCTGCCTGCCTTGCTAGACTAGGCGTCGTCACCGTAGACCGCAGCGTGTACCGCCTCGGCGGCCTGCAACATCCCAAGCCCAGGATCGGTAAGCAGATGCGTTTCGATGCTGCGGACTTGGCCTGCCTTGCAGGCGGCCAGTGATTGGAAACCCGGATGGCGGCACAGTGAGCGCTCGGTACCCGGGTTGGTGATGATCCAAGGCGGGTCGAGGCTGAGCAGCTGCTCGTTGGTAAACGCGGGCCAGCCCTGAAACCCTGCTTCGGCGGCGATGTCTACCAAACCGGCGGCCGTCAGGACGTCGTGGAAGCTGGTTCCGGCGGTTCCTCCGTAGAGCCGGTCGCCGTGGATTCCGACGTAAAGCCCGCGCAGCCTTCGGTCTTCGGGGATGTCGGCGGAGACCGCATCGAGCCCGCGCAGCAGCTCGTCGGCGAGGGCCTGGCCGCGGTCCGGTACATCGAGAACGGAGGCTAGTTGCCCGATGTTGGGCAGCAAGGTTGCGAGCCCGCGCATCGGACCCAGGTCGAAGATGTTGAGGCCGGCTTCTTTGAGGCGTTCGACTTGGCGTCGATCGATGAAGTTGTTGATGAAGACGATGTCGGGCCGGAGCTCGATGATCGTCTCGACGTCCCGCGCGTGCTCGACGCCAATCTTGTCTGCGTAGGCACGAGATGCCTCTGAGCGCAGCGTATGGGCGCTGACCGCGAGCAAACGCTCCGGCTCGATGAGCTCGATGAGAACCTGGTCTGCGATGGTACTCGTACTGACGATTCGAGCGTAGTCGCGCGCCGAAACCAGCTCGCCGCCTGCATCCTCCACGGTTCGGACCCCAGCCTGCTGCTCCTCGGGGGGCGTTCTCCTCGAGATAGCAGCCGTCAGGACCGCGCTCGTTAGAACCGCGATGAGTAGGAGCGCCGCGTTGATGCCGTTGACCCGCTTCACGTCACTCCGGGCTTGCGGTCTTCTGAGTCGGGCTCGAAACCGATGCGCGCGTTCTCGATGAGCTTCACGCCGTAGACGGCGCGGATGGGTTCCGCGCTGATCACGTCTCGCGTCTCGCCCTGTTCGATAACGCGCCCGTCTTTGAGCAACAGAGCTCGATCGGTGGTGCTGCGCGCGTCGGCAAGGTCATGGAGGACGACGATGAGCGTGTGCTTGCGGGCCGCGAGCTTTCTGATCAAGCGCAGGACAGCCATCCCTTCCCCCACATCGAGCGCCGCGGTGGGTTCGTCGAGCAGCAGGATGGGAGCGTCGGACGCCAGGGCGCGGGCCAGTAAGACTCGTTGCTGCTCCCCAACCGAAAGCTGGGTGAAGATTCGGTTCCGGAGCATATCGGCGTGTGCGGTTTGCATCGCATGGTCGATGGCTTGTTTGTCGTTCGCCGACATGCCACCGAAGCTTCCGCCGTGAACGTACCGGCCCAGCGCCACGACTTCTTCCACCGAGAGCGCGGATCGGAGAAGGCTCCGTTGCGGCACGTAGGAAATCTGCTTCGCTCGCTTGCTCGGCGACAGCGAGGCGAGATCTGTGCCAGCGATTTCGACACGCCCTTTGTAAGGCAATAGACCGGCTAGCGCTTTGAGAAGTGTGCTCTTGCCTGCTCCGTTCGGACCGAGCAGCGCGAGCACCTCTCCCGGGTGAGCCTCCAGATCGACGTCGCGGAGCACGATGCGTCCGCCGAGCTTGACGCTCAGTCCGCTGGTTCGGAGCGAGAGCTGCCCGTCGCCGTTACGCATAGGCGCGCTCCCGCCGAAGCCGGATGAGAAGCAGCAAGAAGAGCGGGGCGCCGATGAGACCCGTGACGACGCCTAGCGGGATTTCGCTTCGCGAGGGAATGAGGCGCGCGACGACGTCGCAGGCGACCAGAAAGATACCGCCTGCCAGAGCGGCCGCGGGGATCAAGCGCTGATGCTTGGTCCCGGCAAAAGGGCGCAGCATGTGCGGTACGACCAGGCCCACGAAGCCCACGTTGCCGCCCACGGACACGGCGCCCGCCACCAGGACACTCACCCAGATCGCGGACCACCAGCGAGCCGCGCCGACGTTCGCGCCCATCGACTGCGCCTCTTCCTCGCCGCTCAGCAGAAGGTCGAGTGAGCGCCCCCAGAACCATGAAGCCAGTAGCGCTACTGCGATGACGGGAAGCGCGAACGCGAGTTGACGCGGTCCGGTCCCGCTCACCGAGCCGAGTGAAAACGAAACCACCGCACGGCCGAGCTCCCAGGTTTCCTGCGCAACGCTCGTCACGAAAGCGCTCAAGCTCAAAAAGAGCGCGCTCAGCACGAAGCCAGTGAGCAAGAGCGCGAGCAGGTCCTGAGTGATCCGCAAAAAGAGCAACAGAACAGCGAGCGCACCAAGCGCGCCAGCGAAACAGCCTATGGGCACGAGCATTTCGGGAACGATGAAGCTGCTCCCAGCCCCGGCGAGTCCGTAGAGGAGTAAGGCGACTTGCCCGCCGAAGCTCGCGCCCGCGGTCGTACCGAGCACGGATGGACTTGCCAGCGGATTGCGAAACAGGCCCTGCACGACGACACCGCCCACCGCCAAGGCCGCGCCAGCAAGAAACGCAGCGGCCAGTCGATAGCCGCGCAGCTTCAGGAAGGTGTCGCGGAGCTCTGGATCGCTGAGATCACCCGAGCCGACCAGTACGGCGAGCACCGCGGCGACGAGCAAGAGCAGAAACAGCAACGGATAGAGCCGCACGGCGCGTCCTTACCATGCGCTCCGAGCCGGATCGATGCTCATCGCCGGCGATTGACCCTCAATGGGGGATCGGTCATCGTCGGCTCAAGCAGGGAAGTCGGTGAAAAGCCGGCGCGGACCCGCCACGGTATGTGACTGAACGTTCTGTTGTGATGCCACTGGGCCAAGAGCCTGGGAAGGTGACAGGACCTGGGGTCACGAGCCCGGAAACCTGCGTAAGTGTCTTTGTGCTGATCACCTCGGGGATGGTGAGAGTCGCGCTTCGGGACTTCCGTTCCGTCCGATCGACCGTTCCCGATTGGGGAACGGGAATTGAACCAGGTCAGGCAGTCGAGGGTCGAGCGTGAGGTCGATGAGATCGGTTCCAGCCGTCTTGCGATCGCTGCCCTCCTCGCGCTTGCGGCCATCAGTTCTCCGGCGTCGGCGCAGTACGGTGTGACCGCGGAAGTCACCAGGCCCATCCCTGCAACGAACTCCCTGGATCCGACCGCGGCTGGCAGCCAAGTTCAGGTCCGTAATCGAATCATTGCGCAAACGACCAAGCAGCTCTTGCTGGAGTCGGCAGGTACCCGTGTGGTGGCGGAGGGGGCCAAGGGCACCCCGTTTTGCGTTCGTCTCCGCGGTGTTGCTTGTGACCAGGTCTCGGTGATGCTTGGCGACGTGCCGATCAGCGGCCCCGACACGGGTTCATTCGACTTGAGTCTCGTGCCCTTGGAAGCGGTCGGGGGTTTCGAGGTTTTTCGCGGCGGCACGCCCGCGTGGCTCAACGACGGCGCCATTGGTGGCGTGCTGCGTCTTCAACCTCGTGAGTACGAAGAGACCGAGCTTGGCGCGCGCGTCACTGGCGGCAGTTTCGGTTCTTGGCGAGCAAACCTCTTTGGCGCAGCTTCCGGAAAGAAGGTGTCATTCTTCGGCACCGCTGGCGGGGCGGGGGCGCGGAACGACTACCCTTACCTCGACGACAACAACACTCGCTTCGACCCGACGGATGACCTGGAGCGAAGGCGGCAGAACGCCGACTTCCTCGAAGGATTTGGTTTTGCCAACATGCGCGTCGAAACCAGCGAAGCGAGCCAACTCGACCTGGTGTTCCTCGGCCTCGGCAGGGAGCGCGGAGAGCCCGGGCCTGGTTCGAGCCGGGCGTTGCAGGCCCGCGCCAAGTCCACGCGCTTGATCGGTTCGGCCTCCTGGCTTCAACAAAAGCAGGGAGCGCATCCCTACCGCCTACAACTGGTTGCCAACTACGACTACGGGAGAAACAGGCTCGACGACAGCCTAGGGGAGCTCGGCAGGGGCGGCCCGCGCCGCAGCGATGATCAGACGCACGCCGTCTTCGGTCGGATCGCGTCGTCGGTGAATGTCATGCCCTGGCTCGAAGTTACGACGATCGCTTCGGCGCGATATCAAGCCTTCGACCCGAACAATGAGCTTCCAGCCCCGCCCGAGTCAGCCTCCGATCGGCTCACTGCGGCGGGAACTCTTGAGACCCGTTTCTTTGGTGACCTTGGCAAGGTTGCGCTGGAGTTGCGTCCCAGCGTCCGGCTCAGTTGGACCAGGGCCGCGATTCGAGTTGCTCCCTTGGTCGGGGAGGCGCCAGGAGATTCCTCGACGTTCCTACCGACTTATCGCGTCGCCGGCGCAATTTCGCCATTGCAGTGGCTTGCCTTCCGGGGGTCCGTCAGTAGCGGTTTCAAGCTCCCATCCATGCTCCAACTCTTCGGGAACGGCAGCAATGTCGAAGGCAACGGTGGCTTGGTACCGGAGTACTCGCTGGCCTATGACGCCGGAGTGACTTTCCGAGGTCAGCACGGCGTGTTGAGCGGCTACGCGTCTCTGGGCGCCTTCCTCACACATCTCGACGACGCCATTCGGTTCCGGAGGACATCGGTCTCGACCTTCAAGGCCGAGAACATCGGCGGCGCCCGCTACCGCGGCGTCGAAGTCGAGCTTCGCGGCGCTGTCACGGAGCATTTCATCGTGCAGAGCGAATTCACTTGGACTCAGGCGATCGACAACGCAACCGGGAACCAGCTACCGGTGCAACCCGAGTGGGTTGCCTATTTCCAGCCGGAGGCGCACTCGGGAACGCTGTCGAAACGGGTCTCCGACATTTCGGGGTTCTTTCAGGTTGCCTACCTGGGCAAGACCTATGATGACCCTGCGAACCTCATCGTGATCTCGGCTCGCACCGTGCTCGCCACCGGTGTGGGCGCGCTCTTTTTCGAAGGACGGCTCGGTTTGAGTTTTCGCATCGACGACCTGCTCGATGTACGCGGGCAAGATCTGGTGGGATATCCGCTTCCGGGACGCCAATACACCGGACGGCTAAGCTATCAGCACAGCTGGTAGGTTGACTTCGCCGATCTCAGAAGTACGGTTCCCATCCTTGCGAGGGTTGAAGGCGGCTTCATCGAAGCCGTTGGAGATAGACCGACGGAGAGACATACCGCCGGTTGAACAGGGAAGTCGGTGAGAGGCCGACGCGGACCCGCCACGGTATGTAACTGAATGCGCTGCCACGATGCCACTGGGTGAAACCTGGGAAGGCGGCAGAGCCTAGGGTTACGAGCCCGGAGACCTACCCATCGTGAGCTCACCCCAATCGCCTCGGGGATGGCGGGTAGCAGCATGGTTTTCAATTCAACATTGAACGTACCTTGTTCCTGTCCCTCCTCCTCCGAAGCTGGAGGAAGCAGATGGAACGGGATCTCAAATACACTCTTCTCACTGCTCTATTGCTCGCCGCCTTCGGCTGTGGGGAGGGCGGTTCTGCAGGCACAGGCAGCGCGCCTGGCAGTCCGGCGCTCGACCCACTTTCGTCGACCCCGCGCTATGCGGTCGTCAGCACTGACTTCAGCAGCTCCTCGATCGCAATGCTCGACGCGGATTTCGCCGCCATCAACGAGAGCTGGATCAACTCCGGAACCACCTATCCGGGCCTGGTCGCGACACTGTCCGGCGACGTGGTCTTGGCCAACCGGCAAGCAGGCGACGGTACGGTCGTGGTGATCGATCGCTTCTTTACGGACGTGGTGACTCGTTTCTTCGTGCCCAGTGGGAATCTGCACGGGCAAGTGCGCACCCACGGCGACATCGGAGATTCGGGCTTCTCTTCGAACCCACAGGACTTCGTTTTCGTCGACGAAGAGAGCGCTTGGGTGCCTCGCTATGAGTCCAACCTCAATCCTTCGGCGAACCCGGATATCCAAGGGAACGACCTCTTCGAAATCAATCCCGCTGACATGAGCGCAACGGGGGCTCGAATCGACCTCTCCTCTCTGAACACCACCGCGACCGCGGGTAGCGGAGACGACGCCGTCGAGGTGGAGGTGTTCGCGCGTCCGAGCCGCGGCGTGCTCGTCGGCTCGACCATCGTGGTCGGGCTCGACCGGGTCAGCGCGAGCTTCAATGCGGCCGGTCCGGGGATGGTGGCGGTCGTCGACCTCGACGACGAGTCTGTCGAGGGCTTAGAGCTTCCCGGGCTGAAGAGCTGCGGGCACACCGTACCCGTCGCTGGGGCTCCGACGAAGGTCGTCGTCGCCTGTGTCGGCTTCGCCCAACCGTTCGGTGATGAGCCGCAGGTTCGTGCTTCGTCGGGAATTGTCCTACTCGACGTCGCGGAGACTGGGGTCAGGATCGAGGAGGTTTGGCGTGTGTCCGAGCATCCGACATCGGAGATCGCCGTCAACTCCGTGGTCGCGATCGACGCGCAACGAGTCGTCGGCGTTGCGAGCGGGGATTTTGCAGCCAGCAACGACAGCTTGTACCTGATTGACCTCGCGTCCGGCGCGCAGGAGCTAGTTCACGAATCCACGAGCTCGTTTGTCATCGGCCTCTCGGCCTATGATCCTCGGAGCGAGATGCTCTACGTGCCGGATGCTTCACAGAACGCGGTCGTGGAGTTTGCAGCGGACGAGGGCAGCTTCGTCGAGCTGGGTTCGACCACTATTGCGCCCGGCATTGGGCTTGCGCCGACGAAGGTGTACCTGCTGGACTGAGCGCGAGCGCTAGTCGGAGGGCTCGGACGCGTTCTCGTTCTCGTCCGCGTTCTCGGACTCGTTACCGCTCCCGTTTTCCTCCTCGGACTCGTCGCCGTTCTCTTTCTTCTCCTTCTTGTCCTTGATCTTGCTCTGGACGTCTTTTGCGCCTTTGGACGCGACGGACACGGCGCCGGAGATGTAGAGGACCAGGGCCGAGGTGGTGGCCCTCGTACGACGATAGCCAACGATCTGCGTGTCGCGATCGATGGTGAACGAGAGGGCGTCACCTATGCCGAAGTATCCGGTCGCCCCCAGGCCCAGGCGGTAGCCTTTCGTGTCGATGCCCACCGAGACCGACGCGCCGAACATCGAAACCTGCTCAGGGCTGTACTCGGTTGCCATTGCGGGCACGTCCGGTGCGGCGGAGATGTTGGTGAACAGGCCACCAGCAACGACGGCCTTGCCGAACATGTGCTCTGCGCCAATCGCAACGTTCGGGGTCCAACGCCGCTCGGTCGAATTGGCGTAATAGGCCCCCAGACCGTCCGAAAGACCGTCGAGCTCCGAGGGGAGGTCGAAGATGTTTCGATCAGGAATCGGGCCGCTCACAGCGGCGTCCACGGATAGGATCGTCAGGGTGTTGGCCTTGAACTCGAACCCGGACCGGAGCTCGAATGAGATCGGCATCCTCGTTGAGAGGTCGCCCCGGTCGATGAGTGAGTAGGTGGTGCTGCCGTCGCTCGTGGCTGAGTTCGTCCGCCGAAAGATGCTGCCCTTCTGGCTCAGCGGAATGCCCGGCGGTTGGAACATGAAGCCGATCTGCCAGCGGGGGTTGATTCGATAGAGCGCGCCAAGCCTGAACACTAGCTGGTACGCCCGTGTCGAGAGCGAGGTGCTGGTCGTCGCGAAGCTGCCGTCCACGCGCTGCCCGTTATCATCGATCGTGCCGCCCAACGCGATACCGATGTCCTCGTCGTAGTTGCCCCGCTGTTGCGAGAGGAAGCCGGTGAGGCCGAGCGCGACCTTCTTGGTCGTCTGCGCGGCGAACGAGACTCCGTACCAGCGATCTCTGAAGCTCTCGCCTAGACGGACGTCGAGACCGCTGTTCTCGTTGAACTCCGAAGCACCCGCGCCGAAGGCTTCGCGACTGACTTCGAACGTGCTGTACGCCAGCGCGAACTGATGGTCGCCGAAGCGCTTGCGCCCGAACTTCACGACGGTCCCGACAAAAGAGGGCAGTGACGTCGTACTCTTTGACTGGAAATCTTCGCTAGAGTTCTGAAACCTGAAGCCGTTGTCGATTGTTTTCCGGTTGAACACCAGGGACGTGAGGCTGCCCATGAGCTGGAAGCGCCCGCCGATCATGAGACCAGCCGGGTTGTAGTACGTGGCCGAAGGGTCGCTCGCGATCCCGGTGAACGCGCCGCCCAAACCCATCGCCCGATCGCCCAGTGGAATCGAGCGATAGTAGAGAGCTTGGGCCCCAGCGCGATCCGGTGCGACGCTAGCCGTGCTTAGGGTGGCGAATACGAGAGTCGTAGAGGCAAGTAGCCTAAGGCTCGAGGAGACCCAACACGTCACGGACGCGAGCTTCCCATGGAATCAACGGCCCGACGACCTGTTCCGTGGCCGAAATATCCAAGACGCTATAGCTCGGACGGGGCGCGGGGCGGGGGAACTCGTCACTCGTGCAGGGCTCCACCTGGCAGTCGGGATTTACCAGTTCGGCGATCAGCGCCGCAAGCTCGAACCAGCTACATTCGCCGCTGTCGGTCACGTGAAATGTGCCCCGGCTGCCGTGCTCGGCCAGCGCTAAGCTCACCTCGGCGAGCTTTCGGCTATCGGTGGGTCGGCCTCGCTGATCGTCAACGACACGAAGGCTCGACCGGGTCTTCGCGAGCTCGCGAATCGTGAGCACGAAGTTCTTCGCCCAGGGTGCGTAGAGCCAGCTGCTGCGCACGAGCAAGTGCTCCACGCCCGAGCGCTCGATTAACTCTTCCGCGATGGCCTTGCTTCGTCCATAGGCGTTGACGGGGCTTCGGGGATGGTCGGTCGGGTAGGGTTCCCGGGCCGTTCCATCGAAGACGTAGTCGGTGCTGTAGTGGAGAAGAGCTGCCCCCACTTCTTTGCACTGCTCTGCCATCCGGCCCACTGCATAGCCGTTGACCTCGTTTGCGAGCTCCTCGTTCTCTTCGGCTGCATCGACCAGGGTGTACGCCGCGCAGTTGACGACCCAGCGCGTTCCCGGCGTGATGAAGCGATTCAGAGCGGCCCGATCGCAGACGTCGAGGTCGGCGAGCATCGTTGCACGGTGCTCGATGCCTCGGGCCTCGAGGAGCTCGGTCCAGCAGCGGCCCAGCATGCCGTCCGCTCCAATGACGAGCATCTCACTCATATCGCGGCAGCTTCTCGGACGGGATGTCTCGGAGCCGAAGGTTTAGTTGGTCTTTGCCCGACAGCTGAGGCGATCGTAATGGCCAGTCGATGCCAATCTCCGGATCGTCCCAGGCAACCCCGAGCTCGTTCGGCGCCGAGTAGAAGTCCGTGCACTTGTACGAGAACATCGCCCGCTCGCTGAGCACGCAGAAGCCATGGGCGAAGCCGGGCGGAATGTAGAACTGCCGCTTGTTCTCGGAGGAAAGTGTCACGCCTACCCATTTTCCGAAGCTCGGCGAGCCGACGCGGACGTCGACCGCAACGTCGAACACCTCGCCCTCGAGCACGCTGCAGAGCTTGCCCTGGTCGTTTGGATGCTGAAGGTGGAGGCCGCGCAAGATTCCCTTTGCCGACAAAGACAGGTTGTCCTGAACGAAGCTGCTTGGAAGTCCGGCTTCTGCGTAGCGGTCGCGTGAATAGGTTTCCATGAAGAAGCCGCGTTCGTCGCCGTGAACTGCCGGTTCAATGATCAATGGACCGGGAATTGTCGTCGACTCGACCTTCATCAGATGTCGAGTCCCGCGGCCAGCGCCTGCAAATACTGCCCGTACTCGGTCTTCTCGAGTGGCTTGGCGAGCTGCGCTAACTGCTCGGTGTCGATCCAGCCCATTCGGAACGAGATCTCTTCGGGGCATGATGCGCGCAAACCCTGGCGCTCCTGAATCGTTTGAACGAAGTTGGCGGCTTGAAGCAATGCGACTGGCGTCCCCGTGTCGAGCCAAGCAACTCCGCGTCCGAACTTCTGCAGGTGAAGCTTGCCAGCGGCGAGATACCTCCGATTGAGGTCGGTGATTTCGAGCTCGCCTCGCGCAGAGGGCTTGAGAGCCTTGGCATGGGCCACGACGTCCTCATCGTAGAAGTAGAGACCGGCAACCGCGTAGTTGGACTTGGGATTCGCAGGTTTCTCCTCGAGCCCAATGACCATGCCGTCAGCATCGAACTCGGCAACGCCGTACGCCGTCGGGTCGCTCACGTAGTAGCCAAACACCGTCGCCCCTCCGGTTTGCTTGGCGCTCTCTTCCAGCAATCCCTGCAGCCCGTGACCGTAGAAGATGTTGTCGCCGAGGACGAGCGCGCAGGCGTCGCCATCGATGAAATCCTCGCCGATCAAGAAGGCTTGAGCCAAGCCATCCGGGCTCGGTTGCACCGCGTACTCGATTCGCATGCCCCAGCTCTTGCCGTCACCGAGGAGGCCCTGAAACAAGGCCTGCTCATGCGGTGTGGTGATGATCAGAATTTCGCGAATTCCGGCGAGCATCAGCGTCGACAGGGGGTAGTAGATCATCGGCTTGTCGTAGATCGGCATGAGCTGCTTGCTCAAGCCTTTGGTGAGCGGATGCAGCCTGGTGCCCGTCCCTCCCGCCAAGATGATGCCCTTGCTGATCATGCCTGCCCTCTATCCCGCTCGGTCGCCGTAATTCAGGTCCATCCACTTGCGGTACTCGCCCGAGCGCACGTCCTGAATCCAGTCCTGATTCGACAAGTACCATTGCACTGTCTTGCGAATGCCGGTGTCGAAGGTTTCCTTTGGTTCCCAGCCGCACTCTTCTCGGATTCGCGTCGCATCGATGGCGTACCGCAAGTCGTGCCCGGGACGATCGGTGACGAACTCCTTGAGCGAAAGTAGCTCCGCGACATCCGTGCCGGTTTCTTCGGCGACGATCTGACAAAGGGTGTCGACCACGTCGATGTTCCGCATCTCGTTGTTGCCGCCGATGTTGTAGGTGCGTCCAACGCTGCCCTTCTGAATCACAGTCCAAATCGCTTCGCAGTGATCGGTGACGTAGAGCCAGTCCCGTACGTTGAGCCCTGCACCGTAAATCGGCAGAGGCTTCCGCTCGACCGCATTCAGGATCATCAGAGGAATCAGTTTTTCGGGAAACTGCATCGGCCCGTAGTTGTTCGAGCAGTTCGTGATCTTGATTGGAAGCCCGTAGGTCCGGTGGTAAGCGCGAACGATGTGGTCGCTAGCCGCCTTCGATGCGGAGTAGGGGCTCGACGGGTCGTACGCCGTCGTTTCTTCGAATAGCCCCGTGTCACCGAGCGAGCCGTAGACCTCATCGGTGCTCACGTGATGAAAGAGCCGGTTGTCATCGCGTGACCAGTGCTTTCGGCAAGCTTCGAGAAGGTTGAATGTGCCTTCGATGTTGGTGCGGACGAACTCGCGTGGGCCGAGGATGCTTCGATCTACGTGGCTTTCGGCTGCAAAGTGCACCAGCAGATCGGGGTCGAACTCCTCGAACACCGAGTCGACAGCGTCCATGTCGGTGATGTCCACCCGGCGAAGCGCGTAGTTCGGCAGAGAGTCGATCGCCGCCAAGCTGCCGAGGTTGGCCGCATAGGTGAGCTTGTCCAGGTTGATGAACTGGTGCTCTTGGAGCCCGGGCACCAAACCATTCAGGAAGTTGGCGCCTATGAAGCCGGCGCCACCGGTGACAATGATCTTCATCGACTGCTTTCGGCCTCGTGAATCAGCATAACTGGAACGTTTGGTCAGCGCACACCAGACTCATCGCTGGCCCTGGCTGAAGCGGTCGAACAAGGGTTTGGTCGAGATGCTCGCATCGTGGGCGGCCAGAACCCGGCGCCGGCCCTCTCGGCCAAGCTCCTCGAGCCTCGCGGTCGGTGTCTGCAAGACTTCGCGCATTGCCTCGACCAGCGCGTCGACGGAACCGGCCGGAATGAGCCAGCCGGACTCGCCGGGCACAACCAACTCTGGAATACCAGCGATGTAGGTGGACACGACCGGGCGGCCCAGAGCGAGCGCTTCCATGATCACCACCGGCAGCCCTTCGGCGAAGCTCGGCAGTACCATCGCGCGCGCGCCGACCAGGTAGTTTCTAACGTCCTCGCCCGAGGCCCAGCCGGTGATGGTCACCATCTCGCGAAGCCCGTGCCGTTCGATCAGCGACTCGGCTTCCGACCTCATATCCCCGTCGCCGACGAGGATCAGCTCGAAGCTTTCGCCGAGATCACGAAGCTTGGCCGCGGCCTGGATCAGCAGTAGCTGGCCCTTCTGCTCGCAGAGCCTTCCGACGCAAACGAGGCGCCGCGTCTCGCCGATCGGAGTGACTTCGGTGTCCACGTAGCTTCGGTCCACGCCGCATCGAACGATTTCGACCTTCTGCCAGTGCTCGTGACCGCATTGGCGATAGAGCTGGCTTCGCCCGAAGCTGCTGACGCCGACAACGAAGCTCGATGCTTCGATTTTTTCGGTCAGGCTGAGCGGCCAGGGACGGTCGAACTCCTCGGGCCCATGAACGGTGAAGCTGTATGGCGGCCCGCCCAGCATTCGGCAAAGCATGGCCACCGCTGCCGGGTTGGTGCCGAAGTGAACGTGCACGTGACCGCATTGCTCCTGGCGGAACAGCAGGAGGGCGGTGCAGGCAGTCATCAGGTAGGCCAGGTTGCGAAGCAGGCCGCGCTCCGAACGAAGGCCCATGCGTACGGTCATAGCCAAGGCCTTCGCGAAACGCAGCGGGTGGCGAACCGCAGTCCAGGCGGCGGTCAGAGCCAGGCGCGGGATGCCCCGGGCGAGCAAGACCGTCGTCCGGCTCTGCTCGGCGATGTCTTCGGGGTCGAGCAGGCGAGTCGGAGGTGGGCGAATCGAAAAGCGAACGATTTCGATACCCTTGTCTTCGAGGGCTGCGATCTCGCGGCGAATGAACGTGTGGCTCACGCTCGGATACTGATTTGTGAGGTAAGCGACTTTCATCAGCTCGACGGGGCACTCGGACGACGCCCGATCCGCGACTTCGTCACTATAGCCAGATTGCAGAAGAAAACACGGATACCTGCAACAGCGCGTGCGCGCCGGGCCGCGGCCCTAGGAACCGCCGGCTCCTGGACGGGTCAGCCGCCCAGATGCACGGTCAGAGCAAACGTCCCGGCGATCGCGGTGCCGGCGGTGCCAGCGGTGAACCCGACTGCGCCGATACCGGGAACGTTGTAGCTACCTCGAAAAGAGAGACCGATAATCGAGTAGTCGAAGTCGGCGGCGATCGACAACCACCTCACGATTGGGATGCGAAGACCTGCGCCGATCGACGCCCCGCCACCCTGGCTTCGGACGTTGTTCAGGTCGCCTTGGAGCTCGGGAATGATGAGACCGCCCGTGGTCATGCAGTAGTTGAAACCAAGCCGAATCGACGGGTGTACGTAGGGCACTGCGCGGATCAGGAAACCGAGGTCCAAGCCGACCGAGGTGAGATCGAACGAATCGTAGTCTGCGCGCTTGAAGCGGGCGCCGATCGTGGACGAGCCTGCGCGAAAGCGAAGAGCAGCGCCGAACTCGGGACCGCTCACCACGACGCTCGGAATGAACGAGCTGACCTGGTCAGGGATGATCTTGAGCGTTCGAAATCGCGTCACGTCAAACCTGGACGGGCCTGCGGTGGCTTCCAGCCAGACGATGCCACCCACTCTTTTTTCGTAGACCTTCCTTCGTTCCGGGCTGTCCGACGGCTCTTCGCCAACGACAGCCCCATCTCCGGCGAGCGTGACCCCGTTTTGCTCCACCGCGAACGTTCCCGGCAGCTCCTGCGCACTCGCGCCCAGCGTCGCCATCCAGAATGCACCAAGAACCAAAGCAAAACGCGTCATCGAATCCCCCTCTCAGCAGTTTCGAGGTGTATTTTTACAGCGTCAATGGTAAGCGCACTGCACTGTGGCTTGGATCACAGTTTGCCGAGCAGCGGCGACCCTCAGGTCAGGATCTCGCTCACAGGCTGCGTTGCTTCCATCGAGCGGCTTCCCCAGCGCTCCGTATTCAAGCCCATGACCTGCTGGATCGTCAGCCCGACGCGAGTGGTCGGCGAGGTCGCGCCCGCGACGTGCACCCCCGGCTTCACTGCGCCCCCAGCGCGGCCGGCGATCATCATCGGTATGCCCGTGATCCCATGGATCTTCGCAAGTGATGTGTCCGAGTGAGCGAAGACCAGGCAGTTGTCCAGGAGCGTCCCATCGCCTTCGGGAATCGCGGCGAGGCGCTCTACGAAGTCGGCCCAAGCTTCCATCGACGCGAACACGAACTGCGTTGCCTCAGGCTGGTAGCCGATGTCCGGGTCGAGCACTTCATCGTGCGTGAGCTGATGGTGCTGCGAGCTCGAGCCTGGCTGGCGGAGACCTGAAATTCGATCCGAGAACATCATGCTGAAAACGCGGGTCTGGTCGCATGCGAGTGCAAAGGAGAGCAGGCTCGCCATGAGCTGGTTCGTCGAGACCGACTGGCCGACTTCAGCTCCAAGGCTCTCTGCCCCCGGCGCCGGCGCCCGCAAGCAGCTATCGAGGGCGGGCGGCCCCGCGAGCAAGATGTCGAGCTGCTGCTCGAGCTGGCGAACCGAGGTGAAGTACTGATCGAGCCGATCTTTGTCGTGCGCACCGACCCGCTGAAGCAGGCGGTCGCGATCTGACTTGACTGCGGAGAGGACGCTTTGCCGGAGCATCACGCGCGGGTCCGGAGTGAATGGCCCGGCATTGGGGTCGGCGAACTCGGGACCGAACACCCGTGTGTACATCGCCATCGGCGAAATCTCGGGCGCGTTGAATACGCTTTGGCTTTCGTAGCTGTAGGCTTGATTTGGATTGCCGGTGCAGGACATCTCGAGCGAGCGGAATCGCGTCGAACCACCAATTTCGGCTGCGATGATCGTATCGAGAGTTGGCGCGGGAACCGTGTAGTCCTGTAGCGGCAGGCTACCTGTCAAAGTGCCCATCAGACCGGCCGTGTGAGGGAAGTTCGGGCGCCCGTCGAGATGAACGTCGAAGCCGCTCAGGACGCTGACCTGGTCTCGCAGCTTGCCACCGCTCGCGAGCTCACGGTCGAGGGCCTGTAGCTCGATCGGCAATTCGAAGCCGGGGCCTTCGCTGCTCGGGGTCCAGCGGTCTGGGTTCATGCCGCAGCCCCACATCCAGGAGCCGAATCGAAGTGGCAGCGGCGCGCCCTGAGCCAGCGCCGTGCCGTGCTCGTTCAAGAAGCAATCGAGCAGGGGAAGTCCCATCGAGACGGCACCTCCGGCCAAGGCGCCACGAAGCAGTGTTCTGCGATCGAAGCGCTTCATGACTCGTCTCCGTTCTGTTCCGCTTCTCGCGGACCCGACGTCGTCCGGAAGCCATCGCTCAACGCGACCTCCCGCATGAGCTCGGTCACCCGGTAGCTCGCAGAGGCGAAGCGTTCGTCCAGGTACTCGAGGAGCGCTTCTTCACCTGCCTCCGGATCCCGTCCCACCGCATAGCGGAAGAGGCTCCGGACCAAGCAGGGGCCGAGCGCCGGGTTGTCCCGCAGGGCCTGGCCCATGCCGACCGCGTCGTCGTACGAGATCCCGTCGAGCTCTCCAGATGTGTCGATTTGCGCGCCGTTTTCCTCGTCGCGAAACATGCCCACTGCATCGAAGCTCTCTAGAGCGAGGCCGATTGGATCGGTCAAGCTGTGACAGCCTGCGCAGGCTTGGTTTGAGACGTGTTCTTCCAATCGGTCCCGCGCAGTTCGTAGCTCACCCATGGTGTCTTCTACGATCGAGAAGTCGATGTTGGCGGGCGGGGTTGGGATGTCCTGGCAGAGCAGCACCTCACGAACGAATTTGCCGCGGAGCGTGGCGGAGCTTCGCCCGGGATGGGAATGCAGAGCGTTGAAGCTGACGTGAGACAGAAGCCCCGCCCTGCGCGACTCCTCAGGGAAGGTGTAAGGCTCCCAGCCGCTAGCGGTCGCGACGGGCAGGCGATACACCACGCCGAGCCTTCGGGTCATGAAGGTCTCCGGTGTCGTGAAAAGGTCCCGGTAGTCCTTCTCCGAGGTCAGGTGCGCGACAATCGTCCGAAGCGTTTGTTCCTTGGCCTCTTCGACCATCGTCTGCGTGTAGACGGGAAAGAGCGCGCTGTCCTTGCGCACCAGGCCGTCGTCGAACTGCTTGAAGTCGTAGAGGTCGGAAAAGAGTGCGCGGATGCCGGTCTCGAGCTTTGGCGATGCGATCATCCGCTCGATCTGCGTCGCCAGCCCAGTCTCGGTCACCAAGTCGCCGTTCTCTCCGGCGGCTAGGAGCTCGTCGTCCGGCGTGCTGTCCCACAGAAGGTAGCTCAGGCGAGAGGCCATGGAGATGCTGCTCAGGCGCATCGTGGAAGGATCAGAAGGCTGTGGTTCTGCCGCTTCCACTCGAAAGAGAAACTCGGGCGAGACGAGGAGGCTCATGAGACCGAGCTCCAGGCCCGCGTAGAAGTCGCGGAGCGCGTTCGCCGCTTGGTTGGCGATGTCGACGCGAGCGTCGGTTTCCTCTGCGGTCAATGAGCGCCGGAACAATCGGCGTCCGACCCGCTCGATGAACGTCCGAGCGCAGCTCTCGTCGCTCGCGGTCACGGTGGCCGGCAGACACTGAACCAGCTCGTCCCGATGTGACGCGTCGAGCGCCTGCTCTGCCACCGCGGCCGCAGCGGCTTCGTACTTCTCGAAGCCGGAAGGCGTCACGCTCGAGAACGAAGCCCCGACAGCGAGAAGCCCCGATCGCCGATCGTCTGGGTCGATGCGGCTCGGCACCGTGATGTGTTGGCCTAGCACGTCGTGGATGCTTCGCGCGAATTGCTCCGCCGTGAGACGCCGAAGCGCAACTGGGCCGGCATCTACCTCGACCGTCGAGTTGGAGCTGCTGCAGCCCGCAAAGCCGAACAGCAACAAGGCGGCGGCAATGGTGAGCCGAGCGAGTCTGGGATGGTTGGTGTGCACGGGGGTCCTGAGAGTCGTTGCCCGACAGTCGCCGAAGGTACGACGAGGCCTCGATTCAAGCAATGGCGCTCTGGTGTCGCCTCGGTAGCGCCGCGCAAGCGAGTGACATCGGCAGACGAGTCGCATAGAGTCGCCCCGCCGCTCAGTTGGAGCGTAAAAGGAGAGCAGGGTGTTGAGAAAATTCGTACTGATCACCGGGTTTTTGGATATCCCAATCGGCTTCGCGACCTGGGCCGCTGCAATCTTAGAACCGCAGGATACGCACTTCGGCGCGCTGATGACCTGCGGCGCTTTCCTGATCTTCGCCGGCGCCGCGCTGATGTGGTCCGCCCAAGACTTGAACGCTCGCGCCCCGATCGTCTTGTGGCAGGGCTTCGTGCGACTGACGGCTTGCGCCAGCATCATCTACATGGTTCCAAAGGGCATCGCCGAACCCTGGCAATACGGCATCGTCGCCTTCGATGGGATCATCGCACTGGTTTACATCATAGGAACGATCAAACACAGCGGCGCATCATTCACGCAACTGATGCTCGGCAAGACCCGCTAGCCACCGACGATACGATCGAGTAGCGGCTCGCGACGGGCGTGCTCGGCTGCGGACCGGGGCGCGGAAAAAGGCGCAACCCCGTGTCGCGCCTTTTTCCGCGCCCCGGTGGGGTGCTACGGTCTTGCGGATGATTCGCTTGGCTGCTTTTGGGGTGTTCTTGGTTGTGCTGCATTTGGGGCAGCCGATCGTCATCCCCATTCTTCTAGCGACTCTGATCGCGATCAGCCTCTCGAAGATTCTCGACCTCAGTGAGCGCGGCGTTCCCCATTGGGCGGCCATTGCGCTTGCCTGTCTTGCGGCGGTGGCGGTCGTGAGTGGGCTCGGCTTTCTGACTACGCGGGCCGCGACCGATTTCGCCATGGCTTTCAGCCAGTATCGCGGCGATTTCAATCGCCTGCAGTTCGAGGCATCGTCCTGGCTCTGGAGTCAGGGCCTGAACATTCCGGCGACCGCGGTCGAGCAGTTCGACCCCAACGAGCTGGTTAGGGGTCTCACTCTTCCGGGTCTCACTCTGGCCATCAGCGTCGTGTCCGCAGGCTCTTTGGTCTTGCTGATCACCGTTTTCCTCGTCGTCGAGAGCGGGTCGATCTCTCGAAAGCTCGCTGGGACCGATCAACTTGGCCGGCTCGACGTCCAAACGCTCAAAGGGGCGGCGCGCGACGTGCAACGCTATCTCCTCATCAAGACAGTCACGAGCGCAGCGACCGGGCTCCTCGTCGCTGGTTTGACCAGCGTGGTCGGCCTCGGGCACTCGCTGCTATTCGGCTTGATCGCGTTCATCCTCAACTATATCCCGAGCATCGGCAGCATCCTCGCCTCCATTCCGGCGGTTTCGCTTTGCTTGATCACGCTTGGATGGCTCCCCGCGTTCGGGCTGGCGGCCGGCTACGGCCTGATAAATCTCGTCATCGGGATTCTCATCGAGCCGCGCTGGGCGGGTCAGGCCACCGACCTGTCGCCTTCGGTGGTCGTTCTCTCGATGGTTTTTTGGGGCTTCGTGCTTGGACCCATCGGCGCGCTCTTGTCGGTCCCACTCACTATCATCGTGCGCATGACCGCGGCCCAGTCCAAGGAATGGGCCTGGCTCGCCATGCTCCTGAGCTCTCCGCGCAGCGTTCCGCGCTAGTCCTCACGGCTGGCGCACTAGCTGTACCCCTACGCAGTGCTACGCTCGGGCTGCGTTTCGCGCCGGGCCAAGCTAGTAGACGCTGCTGTATGATGGGTCTCCCGTGATCTCGAGCTCGAACAAGTCCTGCGGACGATCAGTCGCGCTGCAAGTCACAGATTCACAAGGCGCTCAGAGCGACCTTGCTTTCCTTAGTCTAGAGGTGAACGAGCCATGAACCATATTCCGAATCCGATCGTCCGGGTGCTTGGGATCTCGCTGCTGTTGAGCGCCACCCAATGCACGTCCACATCCAACGACGGCAGCGCTAACTATTACGACAAATGCGATGCCGATGTGCCGGCTGCCGAGTGTTACGCGACACGACGCGCGCCCGAGTCGGAGCAAGTGGCCTTGGCGACCGACATCGCCCTGCGCTGGATGGACGAGCATCCGGCCCAAGAGCAGAGTTGGGATTGGGGGCCGGGCGTCCTGATGTTCGCGCTGACCGAGCTGCATCGTCTTACCGATGACGAACGGCTCCGCGACTACTACAGCGCCTGGCTCGATCACCACATCCAAGAGGGCTACAACATCATTTGGAGCGATAGCTGCCCACCGGCGATCACAGCGATCGCGCTCCTCAGTGAAACCTCGACCGATGAATACCAACAAGTCGTCGATGACGTTCTTCAGTACCTCTTGGTGGACGCACGCCGCACGGACTACGGCGGCATCAGCCATAACGGTGACCTTGGCGCCCCGTCGATTTGGGTCGATAGCGTCTTCATGTTCGGGATGGTGCTCACGCGTTGGGGCGAGCTCAGCGGAGACGTGTCGTTTCTGGACCTCATGTCGGAGCAGATGGGAATCTTCGCGCCGCGCCTTCAACACGAAAACGGCCTCATGCAGCACGCCTTCGACTGGCCTGGCAACGTCGACACCGACATCTACTGGAATCGCGGCAACAGCTGGGTGACAGCCTCGCTCTCGGAGTACCTGAGGGTGCGCCTCTTGCGGGGCGAGTCCGACCCCGCGGTTCAGAAGGTGTTCACTGACCAGGTCCGTGGCGCCCTGGAGCTGCAGGATCCGGACACCGGGCTCTGGTGGACGATCATGAATCGACCCGGCGAGATCTATCAGGAGACCAGCGGCCCCGCCCTGTTCGCGTACGGGATGGCGCGCGCTTATCGCTACGGATTTCTCGGCGAGCAGGAGCTGGCGGCAGCGCTCCGGGCGGTCGAAGGCGTCAGAGGACGGATCGAGCCAGACGCACAGGGGCGACCGGTAGTGACGGACATTTCCCTGGGCACCGACCCAACCAACTTTGAAACCTACGCCTCGGTTCCACTCAGAGACGATATCAACTACGGTGTCGGTGCCGCGATCCTGGCGCTGATCGAAACCTCGGGTCTGGCCGACTAAGGTCGCATGACCCGCCTTCCGATGAGCGCGACGCCAGACTGACGGCGCTCGAGAGCGGCCGACCTTGCGATGAGCGCGAGGGTCGGCGCGTTCGGCTCAGCCCGTGGAGGCGTGCTCAGCGAGGCCGGCGAGGGTGTATGCAGCGATCGGCACGACCTGCCCGTCTTCTTCGATTCCCTGGACGCACCATTCGGCGGCCTCTCGCGCGTTGGGGAATGCTCGATTGGGTGCGGGCTGCGGGGAGATCCATCTGAGGGCCGTGTATGCGCCTCGAACGACCGCGCTCTGAATGATGATGGCGCTTCCGATGTTCTTCTCGCGGATAATCTGCCGCTTGCTGTCTTCGAACGCCTTCATCTCCTTTCGCAGCGTTGCGTCGGGTACTCTGACAAAGGTCGTGGTATCGACGATCAGCGCGTGTCGCGCGGTCGCTGCGAAGACCAACTCGTAACAGGCCTGCATGTACTCGATGTCGGCGGCCGTCATGACCGGAGGCATCGTGATCACGGTGAGCGGCCACATCGACACGTCGAACTGCAGGCCCACGCCAGCCGGTGGCGCTTCGATGTTCGGCACTTCCCCCATTCAGCGATTATCGGTGATGTCTGCCCTGATGCAAACAAGACGCCGATCTTTACACAAAAACCGCCATCTGTAACGATCAGGTCGTGAATTCGGCGCGCCAGCTCGGGCGCAGCCGTTTCCTGCAAGAAGTGCCCACGTTCGAAGCGCGCATGGGGCTCGCCGGCGGCACCCGGCACTCGCTCCCGAACGCGGGTGTTCATCTCACCCAGTACGGGGTCGCACTCGAAGTGCGACTTGGCGGTCCTCACGAATTCGATTATCGAAGTGACGCTAGAGATGCTTCTGCGCGGCCTTGTCGAGGTTTGCTTCGAAGATATCTTCCCGGAAGCCGACGTACACCAGCTCATCAATTTGAAAGGTTGGGATCGTCTTGCGAGGGTTCAGCTCTCCGAGGCGCTCCTGCGCGACCGCATTGTCGTCGGTGTCGAGCTCCATGAAGTCGATTCGGTTCGCTTCCATGTAGTCGCGGGCCTTGCGACAGACGCCGCACCACTGTGTTGCGTACATCGTGATCATCACGCGCTTGCGCGCGAGGTCCATTTTCCAATCCGGGACCTCTTCGGCGGCCGGCTCGGCCGGAAGAGGCGGAAGCTGATCGAGTTGAGTAGTCTCCGGGGTTTGGTCCGCGGGCGGCTTGGGAACAGGGATCTCTTCGCTCGGAATGTCCGGACTCGGAGCGGGCGGCTCCGGCGCAATGATCTCGGGTTCCGGCTCGCGCGGGCTCGGCCGGACTGGAGCCGGGCCAGCGGGTCGGGGCTCGGCCGCTCGCACACCTCGCTGGGGGGCGACTTCCGGATTGGAGTCCATCGAAGAAAGCGCCCAGACGACAGCCGGCGCCCAAGAGCAGTAGCGGGATGATCAGCGCCCACCAGGGGCTCGGGCTGGGCGGGGCCTTGGACGGCATCTCGCTCAGGCGACACAACTCGCATTCGCCATTTCTATCCAGCGGGAGCTGATGCTTTTCGCAAATCCCCATCGGTTCCACCATCTGACCCCTAGTGTATCACGGCTGAGTAGGAACCTTCAGCTGAAATACGGCGGACTTTTGCTATTCCACGACCACACAGCGGGCGGCCCCTACGCTGTCTTCGTTGTTGTCCTCGCCGCACTCCAGCGCCAACGAAAGCCCGGCCGCTTCATCGTCGACCGTCACGTAGAAATCCCAGGGACCGATGTCCCCGGACTCCGGGGTGAACTCCATGAACAGCGTCTCGGACTGCCCGGGAAGCAAGGCCAGCGTCGTAGATTCGAACCCGAGGAGCAGACCGTCGGGGATGAGCCCCTGGTAGAAGCCCACCGGAACGCCGCCCGCAACACCCAGCGAGCCGGTGTTGGCGATTTGCGCTTGGATTGTGATCGAGCTCGGGCAGGAACTGGTGTTGACCGAGAGACCGGCCACCGAGAGGTCCGGAGCGTTGAAGACGCCTTCGCCTTGGACGTTCTGGCGATAGTTGTTCAGTCCGTTCCCGGACCAACTGTCGTTTTCCTGCACGGGGATCGCGCCCGAGGCTTCGACGTTGGTGACGTGATAGCTGTGTTGGTTCCACACCTGCCGCGTCCGCACCCACTTGTCGTTTGTGTCGCCGAACGCGAGCAAGCCATGCGTGCCGACCGCGCAGTCGTCGCGGATGATTTGGTCGTCGTTGGCCGGCACGACGAACTCGGAGTTGCCATCGGCATCGACGTCGACGATCAGCGGGTACTCCGCAGCCGTACGCGAGGAGTTCTCCATCTTGAGAAGCTCGCTACCGTCCTCGCCCGAAAGAATGTACAGGTGGCATTCATCGTTGTAGACGACCTCGGCTTTCCCATCGCCTTCGAAGTCGAAGACGCTCGAGCCGGTCACGCTCGACGAGAGGTCCTGCACGGCGATCGACCAGAGAATTCCATCGTCCCGGCCTGTGCTGCAGAGCTCGGTTGGCACGGGGTCCCCGGCGCAGTCGAGATCATAGACGGCGTAGTTCCCTTTGCCCGCGGCAGCGAACTCGGGACGCCCGTCGCCGTCGAAGTCGGCCACTGTCGGCGCGCCTCCCACGCCTCCTCCCGGGATCGGTACCGGACCGAACACCAAGTTGCCATCGAGTCCGTTCAAGACTCTAGCGTTTCCGCCGCTGATACTCACCACGTCCGGCCTCCCGTCACCCGTCATGTCGGCGACCGCAACGAAACCGTCAGGCGCGTCGGTGTTCTCCCAGAGCAGGGTCCCGTCGGATTGGTAGACTTTGTTGCCGCAGACGATGTCGAGCCGGCCGTCGTCGTTGAAATCAGCGACAGCCGAGATGCACCATTCGCCGTTGCAGCCGATCCAACCCTTGTCCTGCATCAGGGTTCCGTCGTTATCGAACCACTTTCCGCCGATCACGACTTCGGCCTCGGGGTCGGCGTCGAGGTTTGCAAGGGCCGGATAGCCCTGCTTTTCCCCGCCACTGACATCGGCCGTCCACTTCTCCGCGCCATCGTGCTCGACTACGACCAGTTCCCGGTCAATCGTCATGAAAACGATCTCGAGCTCCGCGTCGGCGTCGAGATTTCCCACTGCCGCGCCGGTTCCCCATCGGACGTTGTAGGTGCTATCCGGGATCATCAGGTTCTCGCTGCCGTCTTCGCCGTTGAGCATGACGAGCATGTTGTTGCTCGTGGATCGGTAGGCGACCGTCACGACCTCGGGCAAGCCATCGGCGTCCACGTCGGCAATCGCCGGGGTCGATTGAACTTGGCGGTAGCGATCGTCGAGGCTCCAACCTTCCCAGTGCCATTCGATCGTGGGTTCAAAGGTCACGGCCTCGGGACGGAGCTCACAAAGTGGGCCGGTAGGCTGAGGCAGACACTGAGCAAGCGTCGGCTCGCAGAACTGGCCTTCAGGACAGTCGAAGCTGTCGGTGCAGCCCGCGCCGGGCGTTGCGCATTCTCCGGCGAGGCAGACGTCGCCCGCCGCGCAGCAAATCAATCCATCTGCGCCGCAGCGGATACCCGATGCGCAGGGTGCGACGCATGCGCCTTCGAAGCATTCGTCGCCGACATCACAGCAGACCGCAGGCGTTCCACAGAGCAAGGACGACTCACAGGTCTCGCTGCCCCCGCTTCCGCCGCCACCCGCCGTACCAGCAGAGCCGCTACCGCCACCCGTCCTCGAGTCGCCGTCGCCAGAACCACTACAACCCACCACCAGCGCGGTGGCGAGAACCCAAGCAAGCCGAAGAGCACTCATAATGAAATATTATATCATCACAAGAAACGAGTTCGACTCAGTTGTATGCTGAATTACACGATCATCTGATCGATCAGGCCGCGCTCGAGGCTCGCGTGCCCAAAATCATCGACGGGGTCCCCATTGGTCTTCCGAAGGCCGACGGCGGTCGCCAGGGTGTTGAGCAGCTTGTTGTGGGGGACATCCCCCGCGTCGACGTAGGCGCCGGTCTTCAAGTAGCCGTCCGCTCCACCGGCGAGAATGTATGGGAGGTTGTTGATCGAGTGAGGTGGGCCGTTCGAGAGATCGTTGATCCAGGCGCAGACGCCCTTGTCCAGGAGCGTTCCCGTTTCGGTCGTGTACGCCGAGAGCCGGTCGAGAAGTCTTCCGAACAGACGCGCGTGAATGCGGTCGACTGCAGCATGCTTCGACTGCGCATCCGGGATTGGATCGCCGTCCGATCCGTCCGCAAAGATGCGATGTGAGATCCAGTGGTACGAGGGAAAATCCTCGCCCTGCCAGCGGTATCGCGTGCCGTCGTTGCCATTGCCGATTTGAAGGGTCACCGCATGCGTGTAGCCGCAGGAAAGCGCGAGCGCGATCACGTCGATGTGCAGCTCTGCCACTTCGACGACCCGGTCGCCGTTCTGGTGGTCGCCGTCGATGGCGTTGATCGCGTTCACAGTCGAAGCGCCCAGCGGTGTGCATTCGGCGAGTCTGATCTCGAGATCCCGGATCGCCGAAAAGTGCGAATCCAAGCGGTTGCGGTCGTCCGAGCTCAGGTCGCTACGATTCAAGAGGGACTGCATCTGGTCGCGGACCAGGTCGTTGACGCTTTGGCGCCGCAGCGCGAGCGCGTTTGCCGTGCCTTCGTCTAGATTCACGAGTCCCATGATGTTGTCGAAGGCAACCTTTGGGTTCGTCTGCGCGCCACGGCGATCATTCGGCCCGCGGTACGACAGGACGCTGTCGAGAAAGTTGTAGGGACGCATCGCAGCCAGGGTGAGCGGCCCCCGGCCGTCGGGGTTGAGCTCGCGGGCGATGCGATTGTCTAGGGACTCGCCGAGCGCGAGGGAGTTATTGCTCGCCTCGGAGTCGCCGGTGGGCTGAGCGGTTAGAGCTTGAAGCGCGCCGCGGGCGTGACCGCAGCCCGAGATCGAAAAGGCACCGCGGACCCCTCGAACCATCAAGAGCTTGTCGGCGTGTGCGCTCAGCTCACTGGTCGCGCGGTCGCTGTCGGCCAGCATCGAGGCCGTGCTGAGCGCTCCGAGATTGCGCGGCCAGAACATCTCCGGCTCTGCGGGGTTGCTGAACTGCATCGCCTGGGAGCAACCGTTCCCCTGGCGCATGAACACGGCGAAGCCAGGATCGTCGGGCCCAGCCGCGTGAACCCTCTTCGATGCGAAGGTCTCCAGAAACGGGAGCCCGACTGTCACGCCAGCCGTGCCGGTGAGAAAGAGACGCCGCGTGAACGGCCGTTTGCCGAAAAAGCTCATGACCCCCCCGCATTGCGTGCCTGAAACTCATCGCTCTGCACGAGCTCGAGGATGAGTTCCCTGATCGAGAGTCCTCCGAGAGAGGCGTCGCCCATGTATTGAATCAGGTCGAGGTCAGATCCGGCGGTGTCTCGCCCGAGCGCGTACTCGACCCAGTGCTTGGAGTAACAGTCGTGTGTCTGAATCCGTTCGGTCATCGCTTCGTTGAGCTCTGCGGCGCCGTCGAATGAAACAGGACCATCCGCGAACTCGAAGGTCGCCGCAGAGTCGATCGGCAGCCCGAGCTCTTCGGTGCGATACTGCCCGAGCCCGTCGAAGCTCTCGAAGGCGTAGCCAACTGGATTGATGTAAGTCCCGTGACAGCTCGCGCCGCAGGTCCCGGGACCGGTGTGCATTTCGATCCGTTCGCGGGAAGTCATGGTCACGCCCTCGTCACCGGGAATCGGTGGAATCGCGTCCGGCGGCGGAGGCAGCTCCGTACAAAGAACGCGGTGATTGATGAAGACACCGCGGTGTACCGAGCCTGTGAGACCCCCGTGCGATGCCAAAAAACCGAGCTGGGTGAGGAGGCCGCCTCGCTCAGGCTGCGTTGCCCCGTCGAAGCTCGCTTGGGAGAAGCTATCGCCAAAAGCGCCATCCAGGCCGTAAATTGATGCCAAATCGGCGTTTACGAAGGTGTAGGGCGCCGTGAGGAGCTCAGCGAAGTCCCCGTCGGTTTCGACCACGTGTTCGACGAAGCGACGAGCCTCCTCATACATGTCCTGGCCCACCCCGCCGTAGTAGAGCGGGAACTTTGCCGGGTTCTTACTCAGGTCTCGGTAGAGGTCCCAGTTGAAGAGCTGTGCGTGGAAGCGCTCCAGCATGGCCCGGCCGCGCGGGTCGTCGAGCAATCGTTCGGCCTGATTGGCGATCTGCTCTGCGCTGTTCAGAACGCCTTGCTCCGCTTGGTCGAGCAAGGTGTCGTCCGGCCCGCTGTTCCAGATCATGAACGAGAGCCGAGACGCGATTTCGAACTCGCTGAGCTGAACGGTATCCCCGCTCTGGCTTTGACCGAGCTCGACCCGGTAGAGGAAGTGCGGCGATTGCAGGAAAGCCTCGAGCAAGACGCGAACGCCGCTGTCGAACGAGGACATGTCCGGGAAATGCGTGCCGCCTTGCTCGAAGAGCGTGACATGTTCGTCGACCTCCTCACTGGAGAGCAAGCGTCGATACGCTCGTCGACCGAGGTCGCGAACCAGGGCGCGGACGCGTTCCGAAGGGTCACTGGGAAGGCCGTCGGGCAGCAAGCCGTTGAGCACGGTCGCGTTGCTCGTTGCCGCTTCGGCCAAGGTCTCGGCCGCTTCCTGGTAGTCGACCCACAGGTCGCTGCTCACGCGAAGCGCACGGACGTTGTTGTCGAAGAAGCTGACCCGAGTGTCCGGCTCGAAACTGGTCGAAAGATTGGGGCTGTCCGCGAGCCGGAGTAGATCGCGAACGCTGTTCTCCCACTGAGCATGCGTAAGTCGCGGGAACGCGGTTCCGGCAGCGAGCTCACCGGTTGCGCCGCAGACCGATCGGCCGCAGCTAGGAGCAGGTGTTCCAGCCGTTCCGCCCCCGCCGCCTTCGTCCGAGGCCGCGCCGATTACGCCGTTGCAGCCGAGCAGCACGAACAGGCTGCAGATCGCCAAATTTCGAATAATCACAGATTTAACCCTATAGGATAATCTTTGCAGCCTAAAGGGTGTAGGCGTCAAGGGAACGTGGGCCTACATGTGCCAGCGCACCTTCGCGGAATTCCCGTGCTAATTGCCCCGGGTGTCAAACCTCGCCGGCCTGCTCGAGCGCCTCGACCTCGAGCTGCTCGATAACGATCTCTTTCGCGGATTCAGCCCCAACGACGGTCGGCCGAGAATCTTCGGCGGCCTCGTCGCTGCGCAGTCGCTGATAGCGGCGTGCCGAACCGTCGAGGGTCGCGTCGCGCATTCGCTGCATGGCTACTTTCTGCGCGAAGGCGACACCTCGGTACCAGTGATCTATCACGTCGACCGGATTCGCGACGGACGCTCGTTCGCCACGAGGAGGGTCGTTGCCAAGCAGCACGGCAAGGCGATCTTCAACATGTCGGTTTCGTTCCAGGCCTCCGAGGATGGACTCGACCACCAAGCTCGGATGCCCGATGCGCCGCCGCCGGAGACGGTGCCCACGAACGAGGAACGGCTGCGCGCCTACAAAGAACGCTCCGACCACCCGGCGATCGATTTCTTGCTTCTGCTCGACCGGCCGATTCAGCGACGGGAGGTGGACCACGTCGATCTCCTAGACCCCAAACCGCAGTCTGGCGCACACCGAACTTGGTTTCGCGCGGCAGGTGCGCTCGACGACGACCCGATGATCCACCAAGCGATCCTCGCTTATGCCAGCGACTACGGCCTGCTCGAGGCCTCCTTCAACCAACACGGTCACAGCTTCCTGACCGAGGAGCTGATCATCGCCAGCCTCGACCATGCCATTTGGTTTCACCAATCGTTTCGAGCCGACGAATGGATGCTCTACGTCACCCACAGTCCACGAACCTCGGGAGGCCGCGGGCTGAACTTCGGTCAGATCTACTCCCAGAGCGGAGCGCTCGTCGCTTCGGTGGCACAAGAAGGCCTGATGCGAGTTCGGAAACCTCGATGAACGCACGAACAAGACATGCCTGGCTCGGGATCGCCATCTGTTGCGCCGTTGGACTCGGCCTCATCGAAGCGTCTGCCCTCGCGCAAACCAGCCTGCTCCCAACCGGCGGAGACCGAAGCGAAACGACCGAAACGTCGCAGGAACTGCTCGAGTTCACGCGGAGGACGGAGGAGCTGAAAGCCCGACTCGCCAGCTGGAAGGCCAAAGCGGCCGAGTACGAGCGCGCGGGGCAAGAAGCGCAAGCGCGTACAGAGCTCATCGACCAAGAGATCGCTCGCCTCCAGGAACGCAATGCCATAGAGCTGCCCGAAGGCAGGACCGCGGCTGAGTTCGCTGCGCAGCTGGTGGAGGCAGAGCAGGACCTCGCGGCGGCGCGACGCGAGGCTACGGAGCTCGATTCTGAATCGCAGGCGCGTGCGGAGCGACGTCGAAGGGTACCCGAGTTGCTTCTGGTCGCGAAAGAGCGGCTCCGAGATCTCGAAAGCAGCCCCATCGTGGCAGGCAGCGACGAAGCAGAAATGGAGGCGCTGTCCAAAATCGATTCGCTGAGACGGGAAGCGCTCGTGGCAGAAATCGAGGCGTATCAAAACGAGCTCGGGAGCTACGAGGTCCGCGGTGCGCTGCTCGCCAAGAGTCGGGACCGGGCGACCTTGCGAATCGCTTACTATCAGACCTTGAGCACCAAGCTGCGCGAGGCTGCGCAGCGCATGGAGCTGCTCAAGGTCGAGGGCGAGAATGAAGCAGCAAAGAAGCTCTTGCGGGAGCTGACCGCTCTACCGGAGGGCTTCAAGCAGACGCTCGAGGAGCTCTACCGGCGAAACGAAGCGTTGGCTTCCGTTTGGACCGGGGATAGCGGGCTCTACCAGCAAATCGAAGACGTCAGCGAGAAGCTTGCGCGAGCCGATGCCAAGGTCGCAGAAATCGAGTCCGAGCTCGTTCGGCTCGCGGCCCGCGTGGAGGCTGTCGGTCTCGCGGATTCGGTCGGTGCCCTGCTTCGGCAGCACCGCGCAGAAGCTCCCGACATCGGGATGTACCAACGGTTCATTCGAATGCGCCAGGAGCAGATCGGCGACGTGCAGCTTCAGCAGATCAAGCTTCGTGAGCAACGCCAGGCCTTGGCCGATATCGATGCGCTAGTCGACGAGGTGATGGCGGCGGTCGATGAGCCCGTCTCACCCGAGGCCCGCCGAGAGGTTGAGCCGCTTCTCCGACAACTCTTCGAGACGCAGCGCAGGTACATGGACGCGCTCATCGACGACTATGAGACGTACTTCCAGAAGCTCGTCGACTTCGACGCGAGTCAGCACGAGCTCATCGATCGCACCAAAGATCTCCTGGACTTCATCGACGAGCGCATCCTTTGGATCCCGAGCGGCAAAGCGGTGCAGCCAGAGCTTCTCACCGACGGGCGCGATGCCATGGCCTGGCTATTGAGCCCTCAGTACTGGGCGCAGGTCGGCAGGGCTTTTAGAGAAGCGGCGACTAAGTTCTGGCCGGTCAATCTTCTCGTTTTGATCCTGGTCATCGCGTTCGTTCCCTTGGCGCGCAGAGGCAGACGGCGGCTTCAGGTGCTCGCCGAAGCAGCCCGCAGACCCGACTGCGCCACCTTGGCGCCCACGATCGAAGCCCTCCTGACTACGATCGCGTTGGCACTCTGGTTACCCGCGGTCTTCGCTTACCTGGGCTGGCGTCTCGGCCTGTCTCCGGTGGCAACCCAGTTCACTCGTAGCTTCGCATACGGGCTACTCGTTGCCTCGGCGTTTTGGGCGACCATCCGCCTGTCTCGGCATCTTGTTCGTCCAAACGGAATCGCCGGTGCGCATTGCGGATGGCCAGACGCGGCCGCTCAATCCCTGTGGAGAAGCCTTCGCCGGTTAGCAGCCCTGGCCCTGCCTGCGGTCTTCATCATCTTCGTTTTCGAGGCGCGCGGCGAGGACCTTTGGCGCGAGTCCGTCGGCCGAGTAGCGTTCTCCTTGTCGATGCTGGCCGTCGCTGCGTTCAACTACCAGGCGTTGCGACTCGAGGGACCGGTGGCGAAGGTGATGCAGGGACACAAGCCTGTTCGTCCCTGGGTCTGGCGCGTGATCCAAGTGTCCGCGATGCTGCTGCCGCTCGCTCTCATCTTCGGGGCACTCTACGGCTTTTATTGGACGTCCCTCCAGCTCGCCATTCGCTTGCACCTATCTGCCTTTCTTGTCTTCTTGGTCGTACTCAGCATTCAACTCTACGCCCGCTGGGCCATGGTGTCCGAGCGCCGCGCCGCCCTCGAAGACGACGAGCGTTCGGACGTGACCACCAGGCCTGCGCCGACGATGGAGGTCAGTCGCCTGATGATCGGCACCGGCCTTCTGATCGTCATCCTCGGGCTGCTAGCCGTTTGGGCCGACCTGTTACCGGCGACACGAGTTCTTGATCAGGTCGAGCTCTGGAGTGTCACCCAAAAGGTCACGGTCTCCGAGATCGACCCATCCGGGGTCGAACATTTCTCCACCGACGAGCGACTTGTCGCGATTACACTTGCAGAGCTCTTTCGATCGCTGTTCATCGTCTTGCTAACGGTGGTTTTCATGCGCGCCATTCCGGGCTTGCTCGAAGCCACCCTGTTTCGCGGGCTGGACCACGGCGTGCGCTATGCCTATTCGACGATAGCGAAATACGTCGTGGTCCTTGGCGGCCTGGCCCTTGCATTCGATGCCATCGGCATTGGTTGGTCGAGCATTCAATGGCTGGTTGCTGCAATCGGCGTCGGCCTCGGCTTCGGTCTTCAAGAAATCTTTGCCAACTTCATCTCGGGACTGATCATCTTGTTCGAGCGACCGATTCGCGTGGGCGACGTCGTGACCGTCGGCGACGTGAGTGGAACCGTTTCGAGAATCCGCACCCGAGCGACCTGGATCACAGCGTTCGATCGCAAAGAGCTCCTGGTGCCCAACAAGGAGTTCGTCACAGGCCAACTGATCAACTGGACCCTCTCCGACGCGGTGCTGCGCCTCTCGATCCCGGTTGGTATTGCGTATGGCTCTGACACGAATCGGGCCATCGAGGTCCTCGAGCAGGTGGCCAAGGAGTCGTGGCGCGTCCTGAGAGACCCGCGGCCTCACGTGTTCTTCATCGCGTTCGGCGACAGCTCGCTTTCCTTCGAGCTCCGAGTCTTCGTGCGAAGCGCGGAGCAGCTGTTCGCCGCGCGACACGATTTGAACATGGGCATCGACAAGGCGTTCCGCGATGCTGGCATCGAAATCGCATTCCCACAAAGAGACCTGCACCTGCGCTCCTTGCCGGCCGACATGAAGCTACCGCCAAGCCGCGGCGACTGAGCCAGCAGCCGAACGAATCACTGCAGGTTGTAGTTGATCATCATGGATTGGCCGTCGCGCCGGACCGAGAGCGTGAACTTGTCAGCCGTTCGCAGGGTCGTGTACGCGCCGAGCGCAGCATCCGGGTTACTCAGAGGCTGTCCGTTGATGCTCTCGAGGATGTCTTCGTTCTGGATTCCGATTTTGGTCAGCAGGGTGTCGGGTCGAACGCCTCGAATTTCCATTCCGATCGACTGGCCGTTCTCTAATTTGGGAGCGACCGCGGCAATGCCGATGATCTTGCCGGCGTTGTCGAGCACCTTGTTGAGCATGGACCGCGAGAGATTGAAGTTCTGGTCGTTGATGCGTTCGATGCCCTGGCTCATCTCCTCTTCGCTAAGGCCGGCGTTGCGATCTGCCACGGGGACCTTGGGGCCGCGCCTTTTCTTCTTCGCCTTGGGCTTGGGCGCCGTCCTGAACACCGGCTTCTTCGCGGCTCCTGCAACCTGGAACATCGCAAGCCGGCACAGGCCCTCCTTGCCTTGAAGCACGACCGCGTCGGATTGAATGGCGCGAATTCGCGAGCCTTCGACCTCCGTCCCACCGTAGTGCAAGCCCGCCTTCTTGTCGGTGCCCACGATGGCGGCGAGTGAGCGTTCGAGGTCACCTGGAATCACCACCGTGCCGATCACGCGCATTGCTCCGGTGCAGAGCGTCTCCACCTCTTCTGCGGGCAGGTCTTCCATGGGGAGCTCGGAATCCTCGATGGGGGCCGCGGACAAGTCGCCCAGGGCAGAATTGAAGATGTTTCGCCGCAGGATGATGGCGGAATCACGTCTCTTCGGGGCGGTGCGAGCGATCGGGGTTCTTCTCGGCGGGGCTGGGCGGGCTTCGTCCCCGCTGCCCAGAACTCCTTCGGCAAGCAGAGCGGTCGCTCCCTGCGCGCCAAAGAGCGCACAAATCGCCAGCGTCGTCAGCACGAGTACGTTTCTGAATCGGTTATTCGCGGCAGACGCCATCGGCCCTAGAGCTTAGCCTACTATCAGATCGGGCAATCGGTTATAGTCCCGCGCCCCGATGAAATGGATTAAGCGGTTTTTTGAGCGAGTCGTTCTGGATTCCTGGCGCGAGGCCGACGCGCAAGCAGACACCGCGAGTTCCAGGCAACTCGATTGGCGGCCCGTCGTCGTGCTCGTCACGACGGCCGTCGTGCTCACGTTGGGACGGTACTTTGGCGGCAACTCGACCTTCTCCCAGTTCGTCCCGTACGACCCGAAGGTCTATTCGCGGGCCGACTGGGACTTGATGGCCAGGGCGTGGTGGTCCGGCACCCGAGTCGTGACCTACGTTCTAATTCCGGGACTAACCATCCTCTTGATGCCAGGAGAGCGCGTTCGCGACTACTTCATCTCCTTCCGGGGCTTCCGCCGACACCTGTGGATTTACATTGGGCTCTATCTGCTGGTGCTTCCCTTCGTGGTTCTGGTAGCTCAACAAGAGCAGTTTCTTCGTACCTACCCTTTCTACAAGTATGCCAACCAGTCCGTGGGCCGCTTCCTGTCCTGGCAGCTGCTCTATGCAGTTCAGTTCCTAGCCCTGGAGTTCTTCTTCCGCGGGTACATGCTCAAGGGTCTCCGGTCCAAGTTTGGCTACGGAGCGATCTTCGTGATGGTCGTGCCGTACTGCATGATTCACTACCCCAAGCCGCTCCCCGAAACCCTCGGCGCAATCCTTGCGGGGATCGCGCTCGGGACGCTAGCAATGCGCACCCGGTCAATCTGGGGCGGGGTCCTGATCCACGTCGCCGTCGCTCTCACGATGGACTCGCTGGCCGTGGCCCAGTGCCCTCCGCCGGGAGAAGGCCCCTGTCCATCCCGCTAGCAGGGCTGGCTCCACCCTCCAGGGCTCAGTCGCTTTGAAAGTGCACCGATTCTTGCATATCCAATGGGTACCATGGTCGATGGCGAGGCAACGACGATAAACATTCGGTCCGCTCGCGAAGGCGACGTTCCGTCGATTCAGCAGCTCTTCAAACTTTGCTACGGCGAGCGCTACTCCCATCCCGAGTTCGTTTCAGCGGCGTACCTCCGGAAGATGATGTACAGCGACAACTCGATCGTGCTCGTCGCCGAGGAGGCTGACGACGGGGTTGTCGCCACCGCTTCGGTGGTGATCGATGTCGGTGCGTATGCGGACCTGATCGGCGAGTTCGGACGCCTGGTAGTCCATCCGGACAAGCGCGGGCAGCACATCGGCCATCAATTGATGACCGAGCGCATCAAGCGCGTCGCCCCGTATCTGCACATCGGCTTCGCGGACAACCGGGTCGCCCACACTCGTTCGCAACAAATTTCACTCGCCCACGGGTTTGCCCCCGTCGGCTTCCTACCGATCCACAACGGCGAGCCCGTGGCGCTCTTTGCACGCCATTTCGGCGATGGTTTGAAGTTGCGACGCAACCATCCGCGAGTCGCTCCACAGGTCTACGGCCTTGCGCAGCGAGCGCTCCAAAGTTGCGGCATCGAGGGCGATGCAATCGTCGACGAGACTTCGCCCCCCTACGGCCTCGACACCGGTTTTGAAATCGAGGAGATGAGCGCGAAAGGCTACGCGAGGCTTCTGCGTTTCGAACGAGGCCGAGTGAAGAACCCCGAGATCTTCGGCCCCGCCCGCGTCCATTTCGGGCTCCGCACGCTGGAATCCCACCGTACCTCGTATCTCTTGGCTCGAAGAGACGGACACCTGGTCGGTGCGGTCGGTTACGCCCACGACGCCCGTCTGGACCACGCCGTGCGTATCTTCGAGCTGGTCTGCGCCGACGAGTCTCCAGTGCGCGTTCTGCTCAAAGAGCTCATGCGCCGATCACGTGAGGAATGGCGCGTCGACTACGTCGAGGTCGACGTCAACGCCCACGCGCCCCGGATGCAGAAGACGCTGTTGGAGCTTGGTTTCGTCCCGGTCGCTTATCTGCCGGCCGCGGTGTTCCACCAAGTCGAGCGACTCGACACGATTCGGATGGAGCGGTTCTACGTGCCAATTCGCACCGACAATCTTCACTTGGCCGAGGCATCTCAGCCGGTGGTCGAGATGGTCGTTCGCAACCTCAATACTCGAGAGATTCAGCCGAAGCTCGTTCAGCTCCTGCCGACGACCAGGCTCGGCCGAGGACTGAATCGAGAGCAGGCCTCCCGGCTCTCGACCTTGTTCGAGACGGTAACCTTCGCCGATGGCGAGCCGATCGTGGAGACCGGCGAGCGCGATGCCCGCCTCTACATCCTGCTCTCGGGTACCGCTCGCGTTTTCTCCGGGACACCCGCAGAAGAGGTCGGCTCAGTGGCGCAAGGGGAGCTGCTCGGGGAAGTCTCGCTTCTCCGCAAGACTCCACACACCGCCACGGCGCTTGCAGACGGAGCCGTCGAGGCCGCCGTGGTGCACCACAACGACCTCAATCAGCTGCTTCAGCAACGAAGCGACATCGGGCTGGTGCTCTTTCGAAACCTCGCTACCGGGCTGAGTAGCAAGCTGAGCCGCACCGACGCTTTTCTCAGCATCAAGCCATGGGAATGAGCGCTCAGTCTTCGAGGCTGAGGGCGCCAGTTGGACAGTGCTTGACCGCGAGCTCGACTTGCTCGCGCAGCTTTTCCGGCGGCTCTTCCTGGAGGATGTTGAGGTAGCCCTTGTCATCCACCTCGAAGACCTCAGGGGCTTCGCCCATGCAGTTCGCGTGTCCCTTACAAAGATCGAAATCCGCTTTGATTCGCATTGGAGCTCCTTCTCTTCCCAGATACCATGCGACGCAATAGGAGCCCAGGGTGACAGTACGAGCACAGAGCGCCACGAACACGATGAGCAGCGGTAAGCTCAAGAGGCCTCCGAAGCTCAAGGGCGGGCTTCCGCTGGTCGGACACACCATGGCCTTCGTGAAGGACACGATAGGTCTGCTCCAGCGGACATACGAGGAGTGCGGCCGGGTCGGCCGGTTCAAGCTCTTTGGCAAGGACATGATTCTCTTCACCGGACCCGAGGCGCACGAGGCTCTCTTCCGGCAGCCCGACGAAGTGCTCAGTCCCAACGCGGCCTACAAGATGATGGTTCCGGTCTTTGGCGAGGGGGTCGCCTACGGAGCCGAGCCGGCGAAGATGGCCGAACAGATGCACATGCTCTACCCGGCGCTGCGCAACAATCGCATGCGCACGTACACCGAGATCGTCGCCAAAGAGACCCTCGATGTTCTCGCCGACTGGGGCGAGGAGGGCGAAATCGAGGCCAGCGAATTCTTCGGCATGCTCACCAATTACACGTCGAGCAGCTGCCTGCTCGGCAAAGAGTTTCGTAACGAGATGAGCGCAGAGTTCTCGAAGGTCTACTACGATCTCGAGCGAGGCATCGTCGCCTGGGGCTATATCCATCCATACTTGCCGATTCCTGCTTTTCGACGGCGGGACCAGGCCCGCACCCGGCTCGGTGAGATGGTTTCCGAAATCGTCGAGAAGCGAAAGCAATCCGGCTACCGGGGCGAAGACTTTCTGCAGACTCTGATGGACGCGGAGTACTCAGACGGGAGCAAGCTCAGCGACCACGAGATCACGGGCATGCTAGTTGCGGCGATGTTCGCCGGGCATCACACGAGCTCAGTCACGACCGCCTGGACTCTGATCGAGCTCCTGAGTCACCCGCGCTTCCTCGAAGAAGTGCGCAGCGAAGTCCATGCGCGCTACGGAGACGTCGAGGAGTACACGTTCGAATCTCTGCGTGACCTCGAAAAGACCGAAGGCGCCGTGAAAGAGGCCCTTCGCATTCACCCTCCGCTCTTCATATTGCTCCGCGCCGCGCTCGAGGATTGCGAAATCCTCGGCTACCGGGTGAAGAAAGGGAACTGGGTGGCGGTCTCGCCGATGGTTGCGCATCGAGACGAGGAGGTGTTCCAGAACGCGCTCGCCTACGACCCGGATCGCTACGGCCCCGGTCGCGAAGAGGACAAGCGCCCGTTCGCCTACATTTCCTTCGGCGGCGGACGGCACAAGTGCATGGGGAACGCCTTCGCGATGCTGCAGATCAAAACGATCATCGCGGTCTTGCTCAATCGCTATGATTTCGAGCTCGCGGGCGATTCGATTGAAACTGATTTCCAAGGCCTGGTCCTCGGGCCCAAGCCGCCCATTCGGATTCGATATCGCCGCCGGGCCGCATGACGAGCGCCGCCGCCCCGCGCTGGTTCTCGGCGAACCTCAGCAAGGCATGGGGCGAGAAGTTCTTTCTCGCATACTCGCCGGTTTGGATGACGATGATGGGGCTCGTGATGGGCCTTGGCGTCACCGACCGACTGGGCGAGTGGGGCTTCATGGCGATTGGCGTTGCCGTTGCGGTGCCCCTGGTAGCGGTCCCCGCTTTGATTCGCGACGAGAGGCCGATCGGCCGACGCTGGTACCAGACCTACTGGTTCAAAGCGAACCTCTATATCGCGATCTTCAACTTCGCCGCGAACTACTTCGGCACGGAGTACTTCTTCGACATTCTAGGCATGGTCTACGACTATCCGATGATCGAGCTCACCCTCGATTCGGCGATCGTCGGCTCGGGAGAGCAGCGCGTCCCGCTTCTCATGTACTTGCTCACCCAGGCGTACTTCCTCACGTATCATACGACAGCCGTCATAGTCCTTCGCCGCATACGCACGTCGCGGATTCCGATCGGAGCGCTGCTTTGGCCTGTCTTGATCCTCGTCATCGCCTACTTCTGGGCCTGGATGGAAACCAAGGCCATGGCCAACCCCTGGATCGAGAGTCAATTCTACTACAAGGACATGGAGCGGATGCTCGCGTACGGCTCCCTTTTCTATTCGCTGTACTTCGTGGCGAGCTTCCCGATCTTCTATCAGCTCGACGAGGAGCGCGACGCGAACTGGAGCCTAGCGATCACGGTGGCGGCAGCCTGCACCGCGAGTATGATCATGATGTTTCTGTTGGACTTCGCGGCGGCGGTCTTTGGGCCCATCTGAGTTCCGGTGGTAGTCAGGGTTGAGGCGATGAGCAGAGAAATCGAAATTCAGGGCGAGTACGAATCTCGGTTCGAGCCGGTCGTGAACCTCATGCGGAAGCAGATCAAGCAGTACGGCGGAGGCGCTGCTGCGGCGCTGTTCATCGAGGGCAAGCCCGTCGTCGATATCTGGGCCGGGCCTGCGCGCAAGGACGGCACGCCCTGGCAGCGGGACACCATGTCGGTGTGCTACTCGGGCACAAAAGGGATCGCGTCGACGGCGATCCACATGCTCGCGACCGAGGGTCTCATCGACTACGAAGCGTCGGTTGCCGACTACTGGCCCGAGTTCGGCTGCAACGGTAAGCAGAAGATCACCGTGCGGCAGCTGCTTTCGCACCAGGCGGGTCTCCACAAGATCGTGCACCTTGTCGAGAAGCTCACCGATATCCTGGACTGGGACCTGATCGTCTCCCGCCTGGCCAAGACCGAACCGGATTTCCACCCAGGCACGGCCAACGCTTATCAGGCGGTCACCTTCGGTTGGCTGGTGGGCGAGCTGATTCGGCGCGTATCAGGCCTCACGGTTTCGGAGTTCATCGCGCAGCGGATCGTCAAACCCCTGAATCTCGACGGCCTGTACATCGGCGAAGCCGACACCCAGATGGATCGCATTGCGGACTTCGTAGGCTTGCCTGAGCTCCAACGGCACGGCGCCAAGCCTCTAGATACAGACTACCGCGTGCCGTTTTGGGTCCGCTCCAAACAGTTGCGGGACCTCGGCCGGCGCGGCCTCACTCCGAGACATGCGAAAGAGCTCTTTTCGCACCCTTCGTTTTGGAAGGCTTGCCTGCCTGCCATGAATGGCGTCGCGACCGCGCGTTCGCTTGCAAAGATGTACGCCCCCCTCGCGATGGGCGGTGAGCTCGACGGTGTGCGGCTGGTCTCAGAAGAGGTCATCCGAAAAGCGTCCGAGGTCCAAACCAAGCGCGCCGACAGGGTCACGCTCTATCCCCTTCATTGGAAGCTCGGCTACCACCGAACCGACGCTTTCCTGATGGACGTGCCGGCGGCTTTCGGCCATTTCGGCCTGGGGGGCGCTGGCGGCTGGGCCAACCCCGAACACAAGCTTTCGTTCGCCTTCTTGCACAGTGGTTTTCCGGTCACGATCATCGGGCAGACGCGGACGGTGATGATGACCGCAGCGGTCTACGAATCGCTCGGCATTTACAAGGGCGTCTGTCACACTCTGCGGCACGGGCCGATCGTCGACCTGGTGCCAAAACGCTCGTAGTGAACGAAGTTGGGGAGAAGGGCATGACGAAGCGGATCGCAGTCGTCGGAGGGGGCATCGCTGGCGTCGGAGCCGCCTGGTCCCTTCACCGTTCGGGCTACGAAGTCGACCTTTTCGAAAAGGGCCCGGCCCTCGGAGGCAACGCGAAGACATTTCGCTGGCATGTAGACGGAGGCTATGCAGAGTCTCCGCTGCTCGTCGTGGCGTGGCCGCAGATGTACTACCACAACTACGAGCTGCTCTTGGACCAGCTAGGCGTGGGAATCGAAACCCTGCCGATTTCCTATTTCGTTCAGACTCCCGAAGGGCACTTCTGCCAAGACGGCCAGACGGGGATCCAGAAGCGCTTCGCTCCGGAGTTCCGACGATGGAAGAAGCTCGTCGCATTCGTCAGCAAGGTCAACGACTTCTTCCTGCCCAAGGCCAGGCACGACTCGCTATACCACTTCTCATACTTCAACCCACTCAATCTCATTCCGCTCTATTGGATGGCGAGGCTCTTTGGAATCTCGCGAGAGTTCTGGGACACCATCTTCGTTCCGATCCACTGCGCCAGCTTCATCACCACGTCGATGCGAGGTGTTCCGGCGGTGATCCTCCCCCTGCTAGAGAGCATCGTGCCGCTCGAAGAGCCCACGCAGATGGGGACATGGCGAGGCGCACCCCGACAGGTTTTCGATCGAATGACCTCCCGATTCTCGGATCGAGTACACACCGATCACGAGATCACCAGCGTCGACCGACGCGATGGGCGTTTCGTCCTCGGAGACTCGAAGGGCCGGAGCTACGAGGCCGATGAGGTCGTCTTCGCCTGCGATTCGACCTCGGTGCTGAACGCGCTCGAAACTCCCAGTTGGCTTCAACGGCTTCTCTTGAGCAAGGCGCAGTACGTCGATGACGTCGACCCGGCGTTTTCGAGCTTCGTCGTTCACTCCGACACCAGCATTCTGCCGGGGAAACACCGGGAGAGGATTCTATCAGACTACAACACCTACTCTGAGATCGACGGAGCGGGCGCGCTCGAATGTACCTTCGTCATTTCGGCGCAGAACCCGAGCACCAAGGACAAGGGCGTGCCGATGCTGGTTACCTTCAATTCCAAGAGGGACATCGAGAAGGTCCAGAAGCGAATCGAGCTTCCGCATCCAACTCATAGCGTGTCGCTCCAGAATCTGATCATCATGTCGATGATGCGGCACCTTCAAGGGAAGAACGGGGTCCACTATTGCGGCACGTTCACGACTCCGGAGGGCGGTCACGACCTGTCATTCATGTCCGGACTCGTGGTCGCGCACGCCATTGGGGCCGACTATCCGTTCTCGAGCGACAACACGGACGCCGTCGCCGACTTCAAACAGATGCAGAAGATGATGTTGAAGTCGGGAGCTCGAAAGCCGGTCTAGAGGAAGACCGCGTAGCTTCCTTCGAGGATCAGCTGGATGCTCGTGCAGAGCCCCCAGATTGGGAATATGAACCACATCAGGTTCGTGACACCGACGAAGAGCAGCAAATCCTTCAATGAGTGGCCCTGGTGGCGGCCGTTGTTGAAGAACTGGAAGAAGTAGACAGCGGTTCCGTAGAACATCTGCCAGAACATGATGACCCCGATGATGCCCAGCCAGCGCGCGGGCATGAGCTCGAATGTCATGCCGAATGCGAAGAGCGTTGCCGGAATGAGGGTGGTGAAACCGTTCCCGACGTCGATGTTGTAGCCGAAGGAGCGGCGATCAGAATAGCCCGGATCGAAGAGCGAGTAGCCCGACCAAATCGTGGTCCATTCGCTGAGGCACAGGACACGAAACAGCGGTATGCGGCGCGCGAAGATTTCTCCGATTCGCTCAATCTCCCGTCCACGGTAAGCGATTTTGGTTTCCTCGTACTCTGCCTGAATCTGGTCCTGGCAGACGAACAGAGCGATTTCCCACCATGCGATCAGCACGTTGATCACCAAGAAGAACGCCAGGCCCATCTGCGTGACGTTGTAGACGCCGTGCTCGTGTCGGTGCAGCCAGACGTGAAACATCGTGCCAACGGTGACGACGGTTCCTATGATCGCGGCGGTCGGGATCCCGACGCCCCTCGGCGCTGTGTTGGACTCCATCAACTTTCTCCGTAGCCAGACAAGGGCTCCGTACTATGATCGGACCGGAGGCAAAGCAAATGACTGCGGTAAAGCAAGCGGGATACTTGGTCTTCGAGGTGAGCGACCTCGCGGCATGGGAAGAGTTCGGAACCAAGATCCTCGGCCTGCAGCTGGTCGATCGGCGCGGCGATAGCGGTTTTTCGCTGAGAATGGATGGGTATCAGCAGCGTTTCTTCATCGAGAAGGGACCCGCGGATGACCTCGCCGCGGTGGGCTGGGAGGTCGACGGACCCGCGGCGCTCGAAGAGATCGCGCTGCGTCTTAAGGGTACCGGGCACCAGGTCGTCGAGGGCAGTTCGGATCAGGCCGCGAAGCGAAACGTGCAAGGGCTCATGCTCGCAAGCGACCCAGCGGGGAATCCTATCGAGATATTCTACGGGCCCAAGATGGCGGACGAGCCGTTCGTCTCCGACTTCGTAGCCTCCGGTTTCGTAGCCGACGAACAAGGCTTCGGACATGTCGTCGTCGTCTCGAAAGACGACGCGGAGCACGAGGAGTTCTACGCAACCGTGTTCGGTTTCAAGCTCAGCGACTACATCCGTTGCGAGTACTTCGGCCACAAGATCAACGTCACCTTCATGCACACCAATTCGCGGCATCACTCGCTTGCGTTTGGGGGAGGGCAGCTCAAGCGAATTCACCATTTCATGGTCCAGGCCAAGACGATGGATGAAGTCGGCCGCTGCTATGATCGCTTCCTCTTCTCCGGCGGGATGGTTCACCAGACTCTCGGGCGGCATCCCAACGACAAGATGTTTTCGTTCTACGGATACACGCCGTCAGGCTTCCACTTCGAGTTCGGCGCGGGCGCCATCGAGATCGAGGACGGCTGGGAGAGCACGACGCACGGCAAGGTCAGCGAATGGGGGCATCACCCTCCACAGCTCCTCACCAAGGCCTACCGCCGCGCCAAGGAAGCGCGCAGCAAAGAGGACTGAGGGGCCGCGGTTGGACCGCGGGCGATTCACGAGCTAGAACATGTTCTATCTTGAGGTCTGACGCATGGTCGTAGAAGCAGTTCCCGAAGGAAAATACGCCGAGGTCGGCAAGGGCATCACGATGCACTACCACGAGGCCGGCAGCGGCGAACGTGGCGTCGTCTTGTTCGTCCACGGCAGCGGTCCAGGCGCCAGCGGCTGGAGCAACTTCAAGGGGAACTACCCGTTCCTTGCCGAGCAAGGCTACCGGACGATCGTGCCCGACACGATGGGCTACGGCTATTCGACCAAGCCCGAAGATGGGGCGTTCAGCCTCGAAGACGTTGCCGAGCAGTACAAGGCGCTCCTGGATTCTCTGGGCGTCGAGCGCGCGACGGTCATCGGGAACTCACAGGGTGGAGCCATCGCGATCACCATGGCACTCAACTACCCTGAGCTCGTCGACAAGCTCGTTCTGATGGCGCCGGGCGGCCTCGAGACGAGGGAGACCTACATGGAGATGGAGGGGATCAAGGCGATGATTCGCGTCCTCTACAAAGAAGGCATCAGCAAGGAAACGATGCGGAAGGTCTTCACACTACAGCTTCACGATGAATCGAAGATCACCGACGAGGTAATCGAAGAACGATTCCAGGTCGCGATGACGCAACACCGAGACAACATCGCCCGCATTCGTGTTGCGAACCAGGAGGACCGGCTCTCCGAAATTCAGTGCCCGGTCCTTTGCTTCTGGGGCGCCAACGACAAGTTCTGCCCTTCGAGCGGTGCTGCCAAAATCGCCGGCCGCTGCCCGAACTCCCGCACGATGCTGATCTCCAGCTGCGGTCACTGGGTCATGGTCGAGTACGCGAAGCTCTTCAACGAGCTCACGCTTCGGTTTCTCGAAGACGAACTGGGTTAGTTAGATTTGCCGGCGATGGCCTTCTCGACCGCTTCGAGGAGGCTCTTGCTGTAGACGCGGCCGGTCAGATCTTCGCGGGTCTTCTTCGCTACGGCATCCCATTGTGCTTTGTGGGCCCTGGTGTCCACTTCGATCATGCCGCGCTTGATTAGTGATGCATAGGCTCGATCGTCGTCCCGACGTGCCATCACGTCGCCGGCCCGTGCGGCGCGCTCGCTGGTCTCCAAGAGCACCTTTTGGTCATGCTCGTTGAGGAGGTCGAACTTCTCCTGCTTGATGACCGAGCCGCCGATGATGATGCCGAAGTTCGCTTTCGCCATGTAGTTGAGGCGCGTGTACCACTGGAGCGCAACGGCAGCGAGAGCCGACGCGGGCACCGTGTCGATCATGCGCGTCTGCAAACCGCCATAGACCTCGGGTACGCCCATGCGCACGGGGTTGGCGCCGATGGTGCTGATGTAGCCAGCGAAGACGGGATCGTCTTTCCAGGCCCAGGGGCGAAGACTCTTCAGGTCGTCGGGTTTGGCGAACTTCTCCATCGAGAAGATTCGGTTCTTTCCCGCCTCACCCCAGGCCAGCATGACGAAGCCATTTTCCTCGAACAGCTTCGAGAATCGGTCGCCTAGCTGTTCGCGCGCGCGTTCGAGCTGTTCGTACTCGGTGATCATCCCTGGCGCGGTCAGGACCAGTACCGGTCGCGCAACCATTCCGAGTCCGGTCGTCGTCACCCCAGCGGCATCCATTTGCCCGGCGCGCACTTTGCGAATGAAGTCGCGCTCGTCACCCTGGCTCCCGCCCGAATAGAAGCGTAGCTCCACCCGGTTCTCGGTTTCCTTCCTCAGGCTGCGGTTCCAGGCCTTCATCAACTTCATGAACGACGAGCCAGGGGGCGCGAGGGAAGCAAATCGAATGATCGTCGCGGATGCTGCGTCGGCCTGGGGCACCGAAACCGCGCCCGGCAGCATGAAGGCGCCCAGGGCGAGGGTGGCAATGAAGAGGTGCTTGGCTTTGCTCATGGGTCTCTCTATGGGGAAGGCGCGACACTAGTGCAATCGACTCGTTTGAACATCCGACGCCAGTCCCTGGACAGGGATTCATCCAGGGCTCGATTCGCCTTGGATGAGCTTTGCAGCGCGGTAGCCGATCAGCATGCTGGGCGCATTGAGCGCGGAAACGGGTGTCCAGGGAATCACTGAAGCGTCCGCAACTCGAAGGCCTGTCACGCCGCGAAGGCGGAGCTCGGGATCGACAGCGTCCGCTTCGTTCGTTCCCATGCCGCAGCTTCCGGCGAAATGATAGGTCGTAATCGTGTTTTTTCGGACGTAGTTGGCGATGGCCTTGTCACTCTTGACGCGCTTGCCGGGCATCAGCTCCTTCGCGCCCCATGCAGCGAGGCCGCTCGAGCTTCCGATCGCTCGGGCGATCCGCACCCCTCTGACCATCGTCGCCATGTCTTCCGGATGCGAGTAATAAGCGGGGTCGATCGCAGCCTGCTTGCTCACATCGTTCGATTGCAGCCGAAGCTTCCCTCGGCTTTTCGGCTTTCCGAGGATCAGAATAATGCCGAACATATGGTCGGTGAAGCGTTGGACCGCGCCGACCTTGAACGCGGTGCCGACCATGCTGCGCACCATCTGACGAGATCTGGGCCCATACAGCGCATGAGGGACGAGCATGGGCGGCAGCATGCGTTGCATCATCTGTCGCATCGCCGAAGGCGCCGGCCAGTACACGTAGCAGGTGTCGCTTTGCGAGGGGGGGAGGTCGCTTTCTTCGTTGGTGCGGAAGAAGCTGTAGAGCTGCGGATAGAAGCAGTCGATGTCCTCGGTGGCTTTGAAGAACACCGGCACGTTAGGGTGATCGTGAAGGCCCGCGCCAATGGCGGGCCTGTTGGCGACCAGGGGGATGTCGAAGGCGCGAAGGTGCTCGCTCGGCCCCACGCCCGAGAGCATCAGCAACTTCGGGGTTTCGAGGGCCCCGGCGCAAAGGATGATCTCCTGGGTTGCGGTCGCGCTTTGGAGCGCGCCCCCATGCTCGAACTCGACCGCGCTCGCGCGCTTCTCCGCCGTGAAGACGACTCGGTGGGCGCGCGCGCCGGTGAGCACCGTCAGGTTGGCGCGCTCGCCTGCGTCCTTGATGAACGCCACGTAGGAGCTTCGACGATTGTCGCCCTCGTACGACATCCACTCGTAGCCGATGACGTTGCTCATGTTTCCGTCGTTGAGATCTTCTTTGCGGGTGAAGCCCTGTTCCTCCGCGGAGGCGATGCAGGCTTCGGTCCAGCGTGTCGGCGGACGTCGGTGCGGCCGCAGGGTTCTCTCGATTGCCTCGAAGTCGTTTTGATTGTCGTCCCAGTGCCAGCCCTCGGGCCATTGTGCGTAGTCCTCTCGCGAGCCGCGCGTGTAGACCATGCCGTTCACCGAACCGCTGCCGCCCATCACGGTCCCGGTGCCAACGAAGACTCGCTGCGTGGCGCAGTAGGCCTGCGGAACCGAAAAGCGCTCGCCCATCACGGCGTCGTTGACGAAAGCCTCTTTGTAGCCTGCGGCGATCAAGGTCTCCGGGTGCTCTTCAGCGCTTGGTCCACTTTCGAGCAAGAGGACTCGCCTCGCCGGGTCCTTTGCCAGCTCCGAGGCGACGATGCAGCCGGCGGAGCCGCCCCCGACCAGGATGTAGTCGTACTGATCCATCAAACGTTTCGGCCGAGCAGCTTGAGGAAGCCCCGCCATCGCTGCGCGAGACTCTTGCCGTAGATCATCTCGATCACTCCGCTGAAGACGCCATAGTCCTTCTCGGCAACCGGGAACACACGATTAGCCTGGTTGATCGGAAAGCGGTCGTCGACGACCGCCTTGATGTTGCACATCGAGCGCAAGCCTTCGCGGCCGTTCATGCGCCCGTACCCCGAAGCCTTGACGCCACCGAATGTGAGCCCCTGCGCCATGTACGTGATCCCGCCGAACTCGTTGATCGCGCTCATGCCAGCTTCCATCTCCGAGGCAATCATCCGAGCCCGAGCGCGATTCTTCGAGAAGATCGATGACGACAGGCCGTACGACACTCCGTTCGCAACCTCGACCGCATGCGCATCATCGCGCACGCGCATCAAGAGCATGACCGGGCCGAAGACCTCTTCCTGCGCGACGTCCATTTCTGGCGTGACATCGGCCAAGATCGTCGGCTCGAAGTAGTCCCCCTTGTCGCTAAGCGCGCGTTTGCCTCCTGTGACCAGCCTGGCGCCCTGGGCAATGGCCCCGTCGACCGCCCTCTCTATCACGTCGAGCTGAAGCGGCGTGACGATCGCGCCGACATCGACGAGCCCTTCACGGCTGCAGCCCTGCCGAAACTCTCGAACCAGCTCTACGGCTCGCCTTTCGAAGGCGTCGTAGATGCCCTCGTAGACGAGAATCCGCTCGGAAGCGACACAGTTTTGCCCGCAATTGATGATAGCAACCCGCAAGCGAGGCGTGGACCGCTTGTTCGAGGTCCGCATCATCGCAGACGATGAAAGCGTCCTTGCCACCAAGCTCCATCACGACCGGGATGACCCGCTCCGCGCTGGCTTCGACGACGCGACGCCCGTTGCGAACCGAGCCAATGAAGAGGATCGAATCGACCGCAGAGCGAGCGAGCGCGGCGCCTGTGGGTCCGTATCCCTGGACCGCCTGAATGAGATCTGGGTTGTGTCCAGCTTCTTCGACGAGCTCGCGAAGTGCGTCGATGAACTTCGCGCTCGACCAGGCGACCCACTCGGATGGCTTGAGGATGATCGCGTTCCCCGACATGAGAGCTGGGATCACCGGATTGACGATGTTCTGGAATGGATAGTTCCAAGGAATGATTGCGGCGATGACGCCGAGCGGGTGGTACTCGAGGCGTGCCGTCTTGTGCAGCAACAAGCCCGAAGAGACACGTTCTGGGCGTAGGTGCTTCTCCCCATTGTTGATCATCCAGCGAAACTTCTCGCAGGTCGGCCAGATCTCTCCCATCAAGGCGTTCTCTCGCGTCTTGCCGGAGTCGCGCTGCACGGCCAGACAGATCTCGTCCTTGCGATCGACCGTGTACGCGAGCAGTTTTCGGAGCAGCTCGCGCCGCTCTTCGAAGGAGCTCGTGCGCCAGGCCTTCTGCGCGACCTTCGCACGGGCGACCGCCGCATCGACGTTTTCAAGCGAGTCGACCCGAATCTGCCCGAGTGGTTCTCGCGTCGCGGGGTCGACGCAGGGAATCTGACTGGCCCGTTCGGAAGGTGCGGATCGGGTCTCCGCAGAAATCGGAATTGACATTCTGATTTCTGCCCTTATCATTCCGACCCTATCGTGTCAACGAGCGCCGCAGCCTTGAAAGCCCAAGAATCCCTGAAGGATAGGAAGCGCGAGCTCTATCGCGAGGCCGTCCTCGATGCGGCGGAGCGGGTATTTGGCGAGGAGGGTTATGACGCCACCAAGGTTCAGCGCATCGCCGCCGAGGCTGGAGTCTCACTGACCACGCTCTACACCGTGCTTCGGTCCAAGTGGGAGATCTATCGCGCGGTTCACCGCCGCCGTCTGGGCGAAGTCATGCGTCTCACCCAAGACGCCCTCGAAGAGGACATGTCTTCCCTCGACGTCCTCATCGCTGGCACGCGAGCGCAGCTCGCCTTCTTCATGGAGCGCCGCGACTTCACCAAGATGCAGCTCAAGGAGGTCACTGCCTGGTCCACCATCGAGCTCTTGCGAAGCCCGGAGCAAGTGGAGGCTCTGGGGGTCGGATTAGATCTCGTCGCAAGCTTGTTGCGGAACTGCATCGACGACGGATATCTCGTAGACGACGACCCGGAGCTCATGGCGCGTATGATGATAGCCGCGCAACAGGCACGATTGGCGATGTGGATGGAACGGGGGTGCAAAGAAGAACCCGAGCGTGTGGCTGATGCGGCGCTCCGGTTTCTACTTCGGAGTTACTGCAAGGTCGAGCATCTAGTTTCGGCTCTGGAGTCGGCCGGTTTGGGAGTCGAGCCATGAGCGTCGAATTTCACGAGCTCGAAGTGAGCGCAGTGATCCGCGAGACGGCCGACTGCAGCTCGTTCGAGCTCCAAGTGCCTGAGAGCCTGCAGCATGCCTACCAGTATCGGGCAGGTCAGCATCTCACCTTCGAGCTCTCTTGGGACGACTTCAAAGCCACCCGCTGCTATTCCTTGTCGAGCTGCCCCGACCTAGACGAAACACCAAAAATTGCCGTGAAAAGGGTCGAAGGAGGGCGAGTCTCCAACTGGCTCAACGACAAGCTGAAGGTCGGCGATTCGATTCGGGCAAGCGTCCCCGAAGGTCGCTTTGTATTGGACCCTGAGACCCGATCCGGATCCCCGCTCTTCCTCTTTGCCGGAGGAAGCGGCATCACCCCGATCATTTCACTTCTGAAGAGCGCCCTTGCGACGACGAAGCGCTCGGTCACTCTGCTCTACGCCAACCAAGACAGAGACGCGGTCATCTACGGCGCTGAGCTCGCGCAGCTTGCAGCGGACCACGCCGATCGCCTCGCTATTCGAAATCACTTCGACTCGGAAAGCGGTTACCTCGAGCAAGCGAACGTGCGCGCACTGCTCCACCACGGCGACATCGCTGAATTCTACATCTGCGGACCGGAGCCTTTCATGGAGCTCATCGAGACCACTCTAGAAGAGGCAGGGGTGCATCAAGAGCTGGTTTACATCGAGCGCTTCGTTTCTCCGGCTGATCGCGATCGCATTGAAGCGAATGCGGTGGACGTCGAATCTTTGGAGGCGCCCGATGGATTCAGCCTCTGGATGAATGGCCGATCTCGCACTGTTCCCTACGAGAAGGGCAAGACCCTATTGCAGTGTGCGCAGGCTGCGGGCCTGAGCCCTCCCCATTCCTGCGAGTCAGGTTACTGCGGTTCCTGCATGGCCCACGTGAGCACCGGCAAGGTCTACATGCGCACGCACGAGGCGCTCTCCGAGAGGGACGTCGAGCGCGGCGTCGCCCTCCTTTGCCAGAGCTTTCCCGCGAGCTCCGAGCCCCTCGAGCTAGACAGCGAGTCCACATCTTTTCGCGCCGCATCGGGCGTGAAATCCTCATACAGCAAGACCTGGTCCGGGCTGGCGGCAGTCGCTGTCTTTGCCTTCATGATTGCTGGTACCCTCGTTCTCAGGCTGGTTCCCTAGGTGGTGACGTGACGATCGAAATGAAAGCATTGATAGCCATCCTCGCGAGCTATGCCTCGGCCGGGATTGCACAGCTCATTCTGAACAAGGCCTACCGCAGCCCTGACGCTCAGAAGTACCTGATCAGCGACGACCCACATCGCTCGAAGAGCGAGACCGAGCTCCGCTGGAGAGTGCGGCTCAACACGGTCGTTTCGATCGCGCTGATCTTCTCGGTGATGTTCGGCTTGGGAGGGTACATCTATCACGATCGCACGATACCGCTTTGGCGATACTTCCTCGAGGGCGCGACCGTCGTTCTAATTTACGATTTCGGGTACTACTTCATGCATCGCTACCCGTTTCATGAATGGAAGATCTTGCGGGGCGTTCACTCTGTCCACCATGCCGCGAGAAACCCGAGACAGATCGATAGCCTCTTGCTCCATCCCGTCGAAACCGTCCTCGGCCTTAGCTTGTTCTTCGGCTCGATAGCGGTCGTCGGTGGCGTGCACGTCGTCACGTTCGGCGTCCTGTTCACCATTTACACGGCGTTGAACATCCTCAATCACTCGGGCATCGATTGCCCGCGATTTCCCTTCAAGACTTTGGGGAAGCTCGCTGCCGTTCACGACCGTCATCATCACAGCATGCTTTCAGGAAACTACGCCTCGATCACGCCCTTGCCAGACATCATCTTCGGCACCGTGGAGTAAGACATGACAGTCAGTTTGGTAACGGGGGGCTGTGGCTTCTTGGGCGCTGCGATAGCGCGCGCGCTCAGGGACCGCGGCGACGAGGTCATCGTTCTCGATGTGGCTCCGAAATGCCCCGTGGATGGCGTCGAGTACAGGCGCGTCGACATCACCGACAAGGCTGCCGTCGTCGAAGCCTGCCGTGGGGTCGAAAGCGTCATCCACAACGCCTCGATCGTCCACACCAAGCAAAACAAGAAAGACGTCGTTTGGTCGGTGAACCTGGGGGGGACCAAAAACATGCTCGAAGGAGCACGGCACAACGGTGTCCCGCGCTTCATCTACATCAGCTCCGGGAGCGTCGTCTACGAGGGCAAGGACATCGAGAACGGAGATGAAAGTCTTCCGTACTCCTCGGTGTCACAAGCGCCCTATGCGGACAGTAAGATCGAGGCGGAGAAGCTGGTGCTCGCCGAAAACGGGAAGAGCGGTATGGCAACCTGCGCGCTTCGTCCGCACGTGGTCTTCGGCCCTGGGGACAACCGCTTCATGCCGACGCTGCTGGCAAAAGGCCGTAACGGGCAGCTGCGGGTCCAAATCGGGCGAGGTGTTTGGCTTTCCGACTACACCTACGTGACCAATATGACCGACGCGGTTCTACTCGCCGACGAAGCGCTCGCCAAGGACGGTTTGAAGAGCATTGCTGCCGGCCAGGCCTATTTCATCACCAATGGCGAGCCAATGCCCTTCTGGGACTTCATCCGTAAAGTCGCTGCACGCCTCGGCTTTCCCCCCGTGAAGTACACGGCTCCCAAGTCGCTCGTCTACGTGATCGCCGCAGTCAAAGAGGGCATCGACACACTCAAGGGCGGCACCCTCAACGCCGAAGACGGCCTCACGCGTTTTGCAATCCGGTACATGTGCACCCACCACTACTTCAGCATCGAGAAGGCTCGCCGCGAGCTCGGCTACAACCCTGCCGTCTCCGTGGAAGAAGGCATCGAGCGTACCTGCCAGCATCTCGAAGCCATCGGGGCGGTCTGAAGGCCGCTCAGCTGCTCGGCTCAGCGAGATCGAAATAGTCGATGTATTCTTGGAAAGCAGCCCGGTCGCGCTCGGAGTCGATTCCGAAATCTTTAGCCCTGTAAGTATGCGAGCCGTGCTTGTCGCGGCTGTTGTCCCTCGAGAAGGCGAGCATCTTGGCCTGCACTTCGTCACTGAGCGAGTAGCCGAAATGCGCGTACATTCGGCGTACCACATCGATCGGGTCTGAGACGGTCTCGCTCATTTTCACGTCGAAGAACTGCTCGCTCATGTGTGCGAGACGCTTGCGTTGCTCGAGCGATTTGGCGATCAGCTTGGCCCACCAGTCGACTTGCTGCCGGCCGACCTCGTGCAGATCGATCGTATCGGTCGAAGCGCCTCGGAGCGTCGCCGTCAAGCTCGCAACGGATGCGCAGACCTTGATCGGGTCCCGATGCGTATGGACTATGCGTGCGTCCGGAAACACGTCCAAGAGCGTGTCGATCAAGTGAAGGTGCGCGGGAGACTTCAGCACCCAACGCCCGCCCCGAACGCCACCCGATTGCGCATGTTGTAGGAAGCGCTTGTGGAACTCGTATGTGGGATGCATGTCCTGCTCATCGAGCCACGCCTGATATGAGGGTACGTTGAACTGCACCTGAAGTTGCTCCGACATGAAGCACATGGTGAATACGGCCACACATTCCTGCGGCATCGTCGCGCCCATCGGGTGCATCGCAGCGAAACCCGGAACCAAGGTGAAAAGTCGATCGAGGATCTTCTGATCCTCCGCAATCCGCGGGTCGCTTCCCCATGTCTGCGGCACGGCAGGCGGCACGGGAAACTGCACCTCCCAGAAGAGCGGCGAGCGATTGGCGGGGTCCTGTTCGAGCAGGGAGTGGAGAATGGTAGTACCCGTGCGCGGCAAGCCGATGATGAACAGCGGAGCGACGATCGCTTCCTTTTGGACCTCGGGATGCGTTTTGCGCCAATCGACCAGCTTGAGACGATTGACGAGGTTGTCGGTCACGTACCCTTGGACCATCAGGCGGCCGAGTAAGGTGAGCTCGGCTTCGCTCTGCGCGCTGGCCAAGAAGCGCCGGAGCCCCTCCCGAAACTCGTCTCCGCCGAAATCCGAGCGTCCCGCCTTCTTGATGGCTCGTTTGATTAGGCTCTCTTCATCGAGCGCGATGGGATGCATGCCCATCGCGTTGGCCGCGCGACCGATGAGGTTGATCGCCTTGACTCCGAACGGCCGACTAGGTTGCCCGACTAGAATCTTGCGGGTCTCGCTCATGCCCCTTTGCCCCCGAGCCTGCGATGACGTCGTCGCGGCATATCAATCGCTTGCGCCATTCCTACCGCGCAATTGCGCGTAGGTCACGCTCGAGCCGAGCAGACGCTCCTCGTCCAAGCGGCCGCTGCCGACCTTGTCTACGCCGGCGAGGACGTCTACCAGGGCTGGACGCGCTCGGGTTCCGAGCTGACCATCAGCACAGCTGCCCTGTCGCGTGACTTGCTGAAGATCAGAGTCGTCGAAGGGCAGTGACTGGGCTCAGGTTCCTGAGGTGACCTTCGGGATCTTCTTGTTCGCGTCGGCGATCAGTCGAGACGGGTGTTGCTCTGAGCGGTCGATTTTGGCGTGACCGTACCCAGCCCATCCGTACTGATGACTTCGTTGGAACTCGCTCGGGCTCATGCCCATGGCCTGCAGGATGTTCGACAACCACTGGTTGTAGAGGATGCCCGGACGTCGCTGCGATTGGACCGCGGTGTTGCCGCTCCCGTCGTCCCAGTACTCCGGGGCGTTTTCGTTGCGGAGGTCGAAGTAGTTGCCCGTGTTGAAGTATCCGTCGACGCTGCCTGCGGTGATCACAGGAGTGGAGTCCATCTCATGGGTGATGGGACCGGACTCCTGGGCCCACATTACGAGGCCCTTGTCGAGTAGCGATGTTCCGTCGCCAGCGTCGATCGTGTCCAGGCGCTCGAGCAGGTCCAGATACGCGTCGCGGTAGAAGTTGTTCTTCGCAGTGACCAGGATGTCCTGTGGATGGGTGCCACCGCTCCAGTTGGATCGCGGCGTGGCCGCGACGTGCGCAACCGGATCGTGCCACTGCTCCCAGTCGACCGTGTACTGCGAGCTCTGGTGGAAGGTGTTCTCGACGCGGACAGTCGCGATTCGGCTGGCGCCACAGGAGATGGCAGCGGCGAAGACCGCATTGTAGTCCTCGTGCCAGGCCTTCAGATCGCTGTAGACCGGTGAGTACATCTCGTTGGCACCGTCGGTGTTTCCCGTGTTGGCCGACTGCGGATCGCAAGCGGCGCCCACTCCACCTGCTTTCGACTTGACCGCATCGGCGGTGTCGAAACGGCGCGCCAGGTCGGAGACCATGTCCATGTGGTCGTTCAAGCGGGCTTTGTCGCTGGAGCTCAGCCGACGAGCGTCCCCAAACGCTCCCGTGGTCAGCTGATTGAAGTGCTCGACAACGCGGTTGAGCACATGCGTTCGGCTCTCTCCAGGCTGTCCCGGCATCGGGATAGGCGATGGAGTCGGCGATGGAACCGGCGATGGCGAAGGACTCGGCGATGGCGAAGGGCTCGGCGATGGAGTCGGAGTCGGAGAGGGACTCGGTGAAGGACTCGGCGATGGAGTCGGAGTCGGAGAGGGACTCGGTGAAGGACTTGGCGATGGAGTCGGAGTCGGAGAGGGACTCGGCGATGGAGTCGGCGTTGGTGATGGAGTCGGTGTAGGCGTTGGTGATGGAGTCGGTGTAGGCGTCGGCGAGGGCTGATACGGCGGCACCGTCGAAAGCACCAAGCTGAACAGGACGGCCGGGCTAGTGGCAGGATCCATCGCTTGAATCCCGCTCGACCGCTGAATCCACGACATTCCCCCGCCCACGTGCATCGACTTGAGCATGTAGGGATCGCCCCCGCCGTAGAAGCCGCTCCAAGCGGCTAGGATCTGGTCGATCGTAGGCACGTACAGATCTGGGCTGTCGGGTCCCTGGTCTCTCCGCTCGTAGTTCCCGAGCGTCGCGGCGGTCGAGTGGCCGATGTACGTGGGCACATCGAGCCCGCGGATCACCATCATCTTATCGACGAGGCTCTGCGGCACCGAAGCGGCCGGAGCCGTCAGAACCGGCGAAAGGGACGCTCCTCCAGAGAGCCGCCCATAGCGCATCGTGTGATCGCCGTAGAGCGAATGGCTGTTGGTGAGGACGTTGTTCCCCGGATACATGTGCTCCGGCCAGACGCCTCCGTGCCCGGTCATGTATGCGACGAAGAATTTCTGATCCGGCGCCTGCGCCCGTGCGGTTCGTGGCTGCAGCGATTGAAGAAAAGGAATCGAAAGAACGGCACCGCCAGTACCCAATAAGAAGTGGCGGCGACCCAGTTGGCGGACCGGCATTAGGACTCGTCTCCTCTCAGGCGTTGCTTGAACGCTGGCATAAATGCGATTTGTTTGAACACGTCACTCAAAGGGGCGCCACTGCGGAGCTCGTCGCCGAGAACCTCGACGGTTTCGAGATCCCCGCCAAAGTCCGGGTCGGCCGTGAGGCCGAGCGCGAAGCGGACATAGTGCTGTGCGAAGCAATCTTGAAGCTGACCGGCTTGCATGAGCTGGTCGACTAGGTCGGCAGGTCCTGTGACGGTGCGGTCGTCACCAAGTCCGTCGATGAACGGGGTCGCGACAACATCCAGCGGAAACATTTCCACATCTCCTGCGGTGTCGATGACCATCTCAGCGCTTCGATGCCGACCGAGCGCGTCGAAGGCTTCTAGCGGAAAGCCGAGCCCATTGATGTACTGATGACAGCCGGCGCAGCCGCCTGGGCTGGTAAGCGCCTCGACCCGTTCTCGTGTCGTCGCGGCGCCTTCGACCTCTTGGACGTCACGGTTGACATTGGCAGGCGGTGAGCCGAGCGCATCGCACATGAAGTTCTCGCGAATGCGAACGCCTCGAAGGATCGGGTGGGTTTCTACCGTTGCCGCGGTGAGCAAGGCTGCCCGCCCGAGAACTCCCTTACGTTCCGGTGTCGGAAACTCGATGAGCGGCTCGGCGCCATCCCAGGTCGGAACCTCGTAAATGGCGGCGAGATCGGCGGTTCGCGCGAAAGACGCCGTGCTGGTGAACAGGTCATCAAAGGTGCCCCGCTCCCGGTAGTATTCGGTCATCTCCATCGCCTCCGCGATCATGTTGTCGCGAAGCTGCGGCGAGACGTCCATGCCCTCGATGAACGTCATCTTTTGCGGGTTGCCGGAGGTCACGCCGCCAAATGGATCGCCTGACTTGGAGAGCTCGAGCCATTCGTGGAAGAAGTGCTCGAAGGTGACGCGCGTTCGCTCGTCGGCGTAGATGCGATCGACCTGCGCCGCATATCCGCTTTCGGTCATCAGCGAGCCATCGGCCGCTGCCGCCAGTAGCTCCTCGTCGGGCATCGATCCCCAGAAGTGGTAGGAAAGCCGAGAGGCCAGCCCGTACCCGTCGAGCTCGAATAGCCCCTCGTCGATCTCGTCTCCATCGGTTTCCAAGCGGTAGACGAAGTTCGGAGAAATCAGAAATGCGACCAGTAGGTCGGTCAAAGCCTGCGGGGTGGCTTCGTAGCGCTGCCCGTCATTTGCGAAGACCTTGTGGAGGAAGAAGTCGCGCTCTTCGTCGGTCAGTGGGCGGCGCATCGTCCAGAGGCCGAACGAATCGATGAATGGCGTGATGCACGAGGTATGATTGTCGCTCGGCGTGTCGCCGCATCCGGCAAACATCCGGCTCCGGCGCAGGTCATCCTGCACGATCGCGTTGGCCGTCATCTGGGCGATGTCGAAGTAGCCACGGACATGAAGCTCGCCCACGTTCTGCGACATCCGGCTGAACGTCGAGCCCACCAGTCCGCCGATGTCGAGCTCCGACGCGTCGTCGGGGATGATGCCGTACGCCGGCTCGATCGAGTCGAGCACGGCGTCGGCATCCCCACCGAGGAAGTGAACGAGGAGGTCCTCCAGGGTTCGCTGGTGCTGATCCTTGGTTAGCCGCAGCAGCGAGGCCTGACTGGCGTATCCGAAAGACGAGCCGGGATTGTTAGACGGGCCGTCGTCCCCCAGACGTGGCCCGCCACCGGCTCCCCCAATGACTCCTTCGCACGCAACCAGTAGTAAGCCTATAAGGCCTAACGAAACCCTTCGTATCACTGTTTCACCCCTTAGGGTCTGTATGAATCCCTAAGGGTGTAGGTGTCTAGGAACCTATACAGTTCATTACATTGTTAAGCATCCTTAGGGTTTATGTGGAAGCGACTTATGGCCCCTCGAGGAGGCGGCCGGAAGCGCTCACAATCCTCTTGGAAGTTGCAGATCGGCGGGCTTGCTGCACGACCGCCAGCTGATAAAGAGGCAGGCGTCAAAGCGCTTTCGAACCAGTCTGGGGCGAGTCGAGTGTCGAACGAGATTGTAATCCTTCTCACAACCTGCGGGCTGCTCATCTCGATGGGGGTATTCGAGCTGCTCCTCCATCGGAGGCGGCTCGGGCGGATTCCCATTCGGATTCACGTGAACGGCACGCGCGGGAAAACCAGCGTGACCCGGCTCATCGCCGCGGGTCTTCGCGAGGCAGGCGTTCGCACCCTTGCGAAAACCACGGGCACCGTGCCCCGCTTCATCCTGCCGAACGGGCGCGAGGTGCCTGTCTATCGCCCCGGCGGCGCCAATGTGATCGAGCAGAAGCAGTCGGTCACCATGGCGGCCGCCCAGCGCGCCGAAGCCCTCGTCGTGGAGTGCATGGCACTTCAGCCCCAACTTCAATGGCTTTCCGAGTCGAAGCTGGTTCGCGCCACCCACGGCGTAATCACCAACGCCCGCCCCGATCACCTCGATGTGATGGGCCCTACCGAAGACGACGTCGCTCGCGCGCTTGCAGCCACGGTTCCGATCAACGGAGTGTTCCTGACCGCTGAGCGGCACCACCGCCCCTTCTTCGAAGAGGTTGCCCAGGATCGGGGCTCTCGCTTCCATGCGGCCGAAGACATCAGCGAGCCGCTTACTACCGAAGACATCAACGCCTTTCCCTATCTCGAGCACAAGGACAACATCGAGCTCGCCCTCGCGGTCTGCCAAGAGATCGGTGTCGACAAGGAAACCGCCCTTCGCGGCATGTGGAGGGCCAAGCCGGACCCCGGCGCGATGACCGAATCTCAGGTTGACTTTTTCGGTCGGCATCTCGTGTTCGTCAACGGTTTCGCGGCCAACGACCCGACCTCGACACACTACATCTGGGAGCAATCTCTGCGTCGGCATAGTGAGCTCACCAGGCGCATCGCCGTGTTCAATTGCCGGTCGGACCGCGCCGACCGCTCCGAGCAACTTGCGCAATCCTACGCACGGTGGACACAGGCGGACGAAGTCGTTCTCCTTGGCAGCGGGCAGTACATCTTCGCTCGGGCAGCGGTGCAGAGCGGGCTCGACCCGACACGTTTGGTTTTCGTCGATCGGACCCATCCGGCCGACATTTTCGAGATTCTACTGGGCCTTGCAGAGCCGTCCGCTCTGGTGATGGGGCTTGGGAACATTGCGGGACCGGGCTTGGCGTTGGCCGAGTACTTCGCGAACCGGGGGATGGATCATGGCAGAGATTGAGTTGTTGACCCTTTCGATCGGGCTGGGCCTCGCAGCAAGCCTTCTCTACGGAGAGCTGTTTGGGCTCGCAGCCGGCGGCATGGTGGTTCCGGGCTACATTGCCCTCTACATGGACCGGCCCGTCGATATCGGGCTCACCCTGCTCGCTGCCCTCCTGACCTTTGGCTTCCTCAAGGGGGTTTCACAGATCGCGATCGTCTATGGTCGACGTCGAACGGCGCTCACCATTTTGGTCGGCTACATCGTCGGCCTCGGCATGGGGATGTGGTTGGATAGCCCGATCGGACCCTTCGCCGAGGGGGCGATCATCGGCTTCATCATTCCGGGGCTCATAGCGATCTGGTACCAGCGTCAGGGTGTCCTGGAAACGACGCTCAGCCTGGTCACGGCGGCGATCATCGTTCGGATGTTCTTGGTCGTAGTCATCGGAGACGTTTCGATATGAGGGGGATGTACTGGAAGCCGGAGGGTGCCTCTCAGGTACAGCGCGCACTCGTCGCCGCGCTGGCGATTGTCGGCCTCGTTGCCGTCGAGGTGTTCCCCACCGAAGAACGCCAGCCGCACTACGCCGAGAAGATGCTTGCCGCCCGAAAAGCACAAGACGCGTTCGACGTCATCGCCGACGCTTCCGAGCGAAGGGGTCTCCGCGTGGAGCCCAAGTTCGATCCCTCGGGCTCGAGGCTGGTTGGCGATCCGCTGTCACCGATCACCAGCGGTAGCGGCAGCTTGGTATCCAAGCAAACCACGGTGAACCCGAATTTCGCCGCCGTCGTGGTCCAATGGCTGAAAGATCTCCGCATCAAGACCGGTGACGTGGTTGCCGTCGGCGTCTCCGGTTCGTTCCCGGCGGTGAATGTGGCGGTCTACGCTGCGCTTCACGAGCTCGGAATCGAGCCGGTCATCATCTCGAGCACGGCAGCCTCGCAGTACGGCGCCAACGAACCCAATTTCACATGGCTCGACATGGAAGCCGCGCTTCGCAAGAGCCAGGTGTTTCCATACAAGTCGGTGGCTGCTTCCCTCGGTGGCGTCGGCGATGATGCGATCGGTCTAACCAAGCGTGGGCGGAACATGCTCGAGCGTGCGATCGAGCGAAACAAGATCCCGGTCCTGGCGGAGGTAGAGCCTAAGCGTTCTCCGCCCCTTGAGACTGCGGAAGACGAGTCGGAACAGAAGGAATTGAGCTTCACGCTCGTCGATCAAGATCGCGTTCGTGAGCGTGTTCGCTTGTACCACGAGGTCGCAGGCGACCGCCCGATCAAGGCATACGTCAACGTAGGCGGTGGCACCGTGTCGGTCGGCACCAAGGTAGGCAAACGCAAGTTCGTCCCCGGAGTGAACAGCCGGCCGCCCAAAGGTATCGAAGACATGCCCCCATCCGTGCTGGGTGCGTTTCTCGAGCTAGGCATACCCGGAATCCATCTCACCCAGATGATCGAGCTCGCCGAACGCAACGGACTGGAGATCGCGCCGCGCGTCACCCCGGAGGTCGGTTCGGGCGACATCTTCCAGAAGCGTCAAGCCAATCGATGGCTGGCTGGCATCGTGCTGACCTTGATCCTGCTCTCCCTGTTCGTGATCGCACGCGCACCCTGGGGCACGCGAATGCTTCGTACGACCATTCCTCCGGAGAGCGTGCTGCCACCCGCGCCCCGCGCGCCGAGCGGCTTCGTGGCCCGCACCGAGCAACGCGAAGGCAACGGCAGCGCGACCGATCCCCCGCTGGATTGATGAACCGAGGGTCCGTGCTATCGGAGGGCCCTTGGAGGTTTTCATGCTTCGTTATTCTTCTTTCGTTCTCATTGCGGTGTCCTCGCTGTTGGTTCTGAGCTGCGCCGACAGCACTGTCGTCCAGACCAGCTCCCTCGACGTTCAATGGAACCGAGACAACATCGCCGACTTCCAAAGCGCTCAGACGTTTAGCGTCGTCACGTCGGACATCGTTCCGCCCGATCGTCTCCCGGATCTCGACGATGAACAAATGGCCTTCAGCGACATGGTCAACGATCTGATCGTTGAAGCCATGCAAGCCGAACCCGTCTGCCTCAGCTTCATCGATCCCGATGACGTCACCGAGGAGAACCAACCCGACCTCTGGGCAGCAAACGGGGTCTCACGCGAGACGAACGGCGGCTACTACTATGAATGCGTCGGTGGCTGGTGGTGGGGCTACTGGGGCTGGTACTGGGACTCCTGCGCGTACTGGGTTCCGACCTACGTGAAATACGACGTGGGCAGCTTGCTCATTCCGGTCGGGCTCCCGCCTGAGGGCGAGGACTCGCCGCATCTGATCTTTGCCGGCCTCGCACAATCGGTTCTCGGAACAGGTGCGGACACGCCCGCGAAGGTTAGCGCCGCGATTGAACAGATCTTCCAGCAATGGCCGGACCCGCGAACCTGTCCCTAGGAAACTCGGGGCTCTGCGTCGGCCACCGAGCGTCGCCTGCCCAGCTCAGCGGTGGCGACGGCGGCGCTGGTTCTTACGGTGCTGCTTAGCAAGATCTGCGCGGCCGCGATTCGTGAGATTCGGCGGGAACACATAGGGCGCCAAGTACTCCAATGGGTCCAAGACAGCGCCGTCCTGGAATAAGCCGAAGTGCAGGTGGGCGCCCGAGTCCTTGATTCCGGTCCGCCCGACTTCACCCAGTCGCTGCGCTGCTTCGACATGGTCGCCGACCTGGACGTCGTAGCTGGCCAGATGCGCATAGAGCGAAACCAAGCCGTTTCCGTGCTCGATCTCCACGAACAATCCTCGTGGCCCCATGTGCTTGTGGTGAACGATTACCGCGCCCCAGGGTTGTAGCGGGATGTTTGCGCGACGTTCCCAATCCACGCCCGCGAAAGTCACCGTGCCCGCGGCGATCGAGCGAACTGGCTCACCTTCCTCGGAGGCGAAGTCGATGCCCCGATGCGGGCGGCGCCCGTTGTCGCGTGGCTCCCCCAGTCCGCTCGTTGCGATTCTCGGATAGCCATCGAGCGGGCTCACGAACGAAATCCCAACGAGCTCCCGGCCTCCGCGATTCAGTCGCGCATAGCTGTGCAATAAGCGTCGTCTAGCGGTGAGGATTCGATCTTCCGGTCCCGTGTCGACCACGCGGTCTCCCCAGATGAAGTGAGAAACGGCGTGGCGGTGAGGTGCCGATTCGAAGGCGCGGTCAATCTGCGGGCACTGCTGCCGAAACACGTTCAAGATCGCCGCCGCGAAGTAGATGTTTGGCTCGGGGTGCTTGAGCGTTTCGCGGCGAAATCGGAACGCACTCACGTCCAGCTCTTTGCGCGTCCAGCCTCGCTCGGTCCACACGCCGAAGCGGTACACCCCATTTCGAATGTTCGCTCCGTGCATGCCGACGTTGAGCAAGGTGAGCCCCGTGCCGTAGCTGTTGTATGCCCCGTGCCTGCAACGGCTCTGCGTGTACACGAGAGCCGCAAGCAGCCAGGGGTCGACGGAGAACTCCTGGCTGTACCGAATGATGGCCTCGGCATAGCGCTCGAGCTGCTTTGCTTCCGCAGAGGCTGGGCACAATTGCGCCATCGCCGCAGCGAGGTCACCCGTCACGACCCTTGCCGGCGCGGCAGGTTCTTCTGGCCAGTACGACAGATTGAGCAAACCGTTCCCACGCGGGCGCAGTCCCAGACGTCGCAGTTCGTCTGCGTTGAGCGGGCCTTTTGGTCCTGTCGACCGGACCGCTGGAGAATCGTTCAGCAGGACCCCCTTGCGAAGCCGCCGGTTCCAGGGCGTATCCTGGGCCTGGGTCGGCCGCAGGGTAGCTGTGAAAGCGATGAGGCTCGCGAGGGTCAACAAACTGGCAAGAATTCTCACTCGTCTCTCCGGATCTCAACAAGATGCCGCGCCAGCGTCTTGCCTCCAACTTAAAGGTTCAATTGCCTGGACCATTGAGAGTTTTCAAAGGTTTTGCGAGCTCGGGCCATGTCCGCTAGGGTGCCGGTTCGGGACTTGCGGCGAAACGCGCGATGAGCAGCCACTTAGGGACAGACCATTTGGGGGAGCGTCTTGCTTCACTTGCAAACCGCCAAGAGCTTTTCGCTCGGCGGCAGTACGAGCCTGTGATCTCCACCAATGCGCTCGAATCGACGACATCGACCTGGTTCGGTGTGGGAGTCGCCGCTGACGACGCGAGCTGTGGGCTTCCCGTCGATGTCCTGATCCTCGTTTTCGCCCAAGAGATGGTGCGAAGACAGCTCGGGCTGGCCAAGAGCTCCATCCTCATCGCCGACAGCAATGCGTGCAATGCGGGTGTACCCAGGCTCGATGTGCACCGCGCAGCCTCGCTTGCGCAGGCGCCTTTGGAGGCGCTCGTCGAGCGCTTTGGCTTCCCGGTGGACATTCGCCGCTCGTCTTCTCTTGCGCCGGCAGCCGAGGTGGAGCGCAAACAAGAGGCGCTCGAAATCGATAACGGCTACGTGGCGCAGCAACTGGTGCAAACCGAAATCATGCGCTCCCGTGGCGCGGCGGTGAAAGTAGGCTGGGCTCTATCAGCCTGCACCTACGACGAGACTTACTTCGATCGCCTGTACCAGAATCGCTTCGGGGACCAGGTCACGTTCGCCTACACCATTGGCGGCCGGACGCTGAACGCGCAACGGCCGCGCGCCTGCCCCTACCTCTGCCGCGCGCCCGAGGATCGCCTGCTCCTGGGGACCAAAGAGAACGCCGTCCGAAAGCTCTACAGTGACGCCGCCTCGCCTGCGGTCCGTGGGTATCGTCGCCTGATAGGCAAGCTTGCACGCGCATACCAGCATCTCACCGGTGACGATCCGGGCACGCCGGAAAGCTTTCTTCAGTTCGTCGTCGACAGCTCCGCTGCTCCGGCTACTGCAGGAAAGCGGGCAGCCCGCGAATCGCGAGCCGGGGCCCCGTCGATCTTCGCTCCCTGATCGCTCGAACCTGCGCATCGCTGAGTGCGTCGGCTCCGAGTCCGCTCTGACCGGTGCGCAGAAACGACTGCGGGCTGACGCCGCGTTCCAGAAGCAGTGCGGTCGCGTGATCGAACACAGACTCGCGCTGTTTCATCGCATCGAAGCTGCTTTCGCTGACCACCCGGTCAACCCAGCGCTCGTCGCGCTCCCAGCCGAGAAACTCGACGATCCGTTCGATCGACCCCTTTCGGTCGCTCAAGAGATCTTCATAGCGGACGATCAAGACATCCGGGTCAGACGCCCTCTCGCGCCAGCCGGCCACGTGGTCAAACCAGTATCCGTACTGCAAGCGGCCGTCGACGAAACGCTGGTGGAAGTCGTCGAGCGAGCCCTCGAAGCCCAAATAATCGCGATAGAAATGAAAGTACGACAGCAATACGTCCAGTCCGTCGCGTTCGACGTAGATGTAGCGCGCGCCGTCCGGCAGCCATTGCCGAGGCAGGTGGCTCTTGAACACTCGAGGTGAGGGGAAGCGATCGAAATCCGAAGCGCTGAGCTCGCCGATCGCCAGGGAGCGCTCGAACCAGGGCGAGACCTTCGTCAGGTGCATCGGGTCTGGCTGGGCTTCGTGCGCCAGAAGATACACAATCCACTGCGTTAGCGTCGTGCCTGAGCGCGGGTAGCTCGAAATGAAGATATCGCTCTGCCGAACTTCGAGCTCCATTGTGCCTCGCAGGAACTTGGCGATTCGCCGCGCGTTGTCCAGATTGCGAACTGCGACGTCGAGCGCGCCGCTCGCCACTCCCAGAGCGCGGCCTGCCGCCCTCTGAACTGGGTCTTTGGTCTTGCTCGTCTTGGTTGGCCGCATGATCAGACGCTGACTACCCTAGCACTGCCGATGGAAGCCCTAGCACATATCGCGTCACCGGAGTTCGCTGTCGCATTCCTGGTGAGCTTCCTCGCTGCGGCGCTTCACAGCACCGTGGGATTTGGCTTCGCGCTCCTCAGCGTTCCGCTTCTGTCGCTGCTCAATCCTCTCTTCGCGCCCGTTCCGCAGCTTCTGGTGGTCTTTCCGCTGACGCTAGCCATCGTCTTGCGCGAACGCCACGCGGTCGAGGTGAAGAGCACTCTTTGGATTTTCGCCGGCCGCATCCCGGGAGCCATCGTCGGCGTAGCGCTCCTGAAGCTGCTCTCCAGCGCTGCGCTCGACGTCTTGATGTCATCAATGGTGTTCATCGGTGTGGCTCTCGTCGTCAGTCGTGGGACGTTCCAGCGAACGGCAGTCCGGGAGTTCAGCGCCGGTGTAGCCTCCGGAACCATGGCCATGGTCTCCGCGATCGGCGGACCGCCCATCGCGCTGCTCTATCGAAACGATTCTGGTCCGACCGTACGGGCCAACCTGGGCTTGGTGTTTGCGATCGGCCTTTGCATCACGATCACTGTGCGCGCCTTGGCTGGCGAGGTCAGTTGGGAGGAGGTCATCATCGGCGCCGCGCTGTTGCCAGCGGTCTGGTTAGGCCTGCGAGCCAGCAAGAAACTGATTCCACGCGTCGATGGCCCAGTGCTTCGAAATGCGATCGTCGTCGTGGCGGCAGGCGCGGCGATTTTGTTGCTTGCTCGCGGTGTCTTCAATTGGTGAAGTGAACCCAGCTCGTTTCGGGCTGGAAACGCACCGCGTGCCAGGCAGCTGGAACCTCCGGTTCGCTCCAGTAGTAGAGCCAGCGCGCATCGACCGGCGCGATGTTCGTGCAGCCGTGGCTGCGCACTTTGCCAAAATCCGTGTGCCAGTAGGCGCCGTGAAGCGCGTAGCCGCCATGGTAGTAGAGCGTCCAGGGAACTTCCTCTACCTCGTAGAAGCCATCAATTGGATCGGTTGCGTTCATCGTGGTCGAGATATATTTCTGCTGGACCTCGAAAAGCCCAGTCGGAGGCTCATAGCCTTCTTTCCCGCTCGAGATGACGGTCGCATAGACCGGCTTGTCGCCCTGGTACGCGACCAACGTTTGCTCTCCCAGGTCGACGTGGATCCACTTCCCGTTCGCCGGAACGCCACTCGGACGCTTGGCTTTTTTCGCCACGCGCACCTCCTCGCGCTTCACCGCGCCAGGCTTGCCGGCAACGTATCTAACGCCGTCGACGCTCAGCTCCTCCACGATCACGAAACGCGCGTGCTTCTGAGCCTTGCCGATGACCCGGGTCTTCCCGCTCTCCACCTCGAGCAGGTTCCGGTCTTCGCCGTATACGAACGCCATGGGAAGAGCCCAGCCATTGGGGCCGAGCTCTTCGCCGCGAACGACATCCGGGTTGCGAAGCTCGACATCGCTTTCGCGCACGTAGCGGCCGCGCACCGTTCGGTAGAACACAGCGCCGTCGGTCTTCCGAGTCTCTTTCTCGGCAAGTGCAAGAAAGTAGTCCCCCTCCATGAGCGACGACACCACTTCAGGCGAGCTGCCCTTTTTCTCCATCGCGCGCCGGGCTTGCTTCTCTTCCTCCACTGTCGGAATGCGGAAGTAACGCGGCGCCCTCTTCGTGATGACGCGCGAGTACTGGTATGGAAGGTGAGCGCTCACCTTGGCCCGCGGGACTCCGTATCGATTGCTGCTCGGTGTGTCGCTCACATGGAAGCCGAGTGACGTGCACACGTACCCGAAGGGCGTTGCCTCGTACCAGGAGCCGTCCTTGCACCCGGAGCCGCTGACTTTGTCGCCCAGCTTGAGCACGTCGCCTCGACGCACGATGCCAGCCACCTTCGGGCTGCTCGCTGCCTTGTCGTAGACGAACGAGTCGTAGTGAAAGGCCGAACCGAAGCGTCCCGTCTTGCCGGGGTTGTTCTTCGGGCTTTGCTGGCGTTCGTTCCAGCCGTCGAGACCAGGCGCGCGCAGCAGGGGCTCCCCGTCGACGATTTCGGCGCGGTGCAACTGCTCGTCGGAAGCGTGCTCGCCGAGAGCGACTGTTCCACCGCTGACTCCAGCGATCAGAACCGCCAGGCACAACAAAGACCATCGATTGGAGAAAAATCGCAACATAAACCGTGCCGTGAAACGGGCGCTCGACCCTCCGTGCGCCGCCGTCCGAGGATAGCGCCACTTTCCCGGGATTCAAAAGATCGGCCGCCCAGGCAATTTCAGGGCGCAATTTCTGCGCTAGGCGAAGCGCTGGGGGCAGTGGTAAGCCCCGCTCATGCCTACCGAGTACGCGCAGCAGGCGCTCTCCAACCTTCGCGATACGTCCGGCTTCCAGTGGTACGTCATCCCGTTTCTGGTGATCGTCCTTTACATCTATCACGACCAGATCGGCCGGAAAAACTACAGCGTCGTCTTCGCCGGCCTCGCGCTCTGGGGCATGGACTGGTTCAACGAGATCTGGAACTCGCTGATCTTCCAGTTCAGCGGCTACGCACCCGCGTGGGCTGCGCCGGGCGAGACGGCGTACTTGATCTTGATCGGCTTGAACATAGAGATCTGTTTCATGTTCGCGATCCTCGGAATCGTGACGACCGTCATGCTTCCGAGCAAGGAAACCAAGATTCTCGGCATGCCCAACCGCTGGGTATTTGCAGTCTTCTTCAGCGCGCTCGCGGTCTTCATCGAATACATGCTCAACTCGGTCAATGCGCTGACCTGGGAGTACTCATGGTGGAACCGATCTGCGCCCTGGCTGATCTTCCTGCTCGGCTACTTTCCCTTCTTCGTGGTTGCCTATTGGGTGCACGACATGAAGTGCATCAAACGACAGGCCGCGACCGTCGGCGCAATCCTCGGCTTCGACGCAGTCTGCCTCATCGTCTTCGGCGCCCTGCTCGGTTGGATATAGGCGATAGCGATGGCGCGGGGTCGCTTCAGGGCCCCAGCAAGTCGTCTTGGTCGCATGGACCATTGCAGGGGTTCGATACTGTGCCGTTCTCGTAGAATTCGACCAAGACTGGGCCGAGCGCTTCGAGCTCGGTCGCTCGGCCGTGCGGGTCCTCCATGGTATCGTCCCAGTGCGGGATGTTGGTGATCGGCGGGTCCGGGTTGCCGAAGTCGATCTCGATCATTGCGGAGCCTTCATGCTCGCCGCTCACGACCGGAATACCCCAGACATCGCGGATCAAGGGCGACAGGTTCACCATCCCGCCAATGGTGCGCGCCATGATGTGCGCACCTAGGTTGCTCACCTGGTGGTCTGCCTTCGACACCTGAATCAACACCTCGTGTGCAGGCGTGCCCGGCAAACGATTGGTACGAATGTATTTCGAGTAACCCGTGGGCTCGGCCCGATCCCAGAGTCCTTGGATGAGCGCGAGGTTCATCTGCATGTCGAGCGCGTTCCAGCCGTAGTTCCCGTAGAGTTGACCCGAGTACTCATCGAAGTTTCCGCTCCGGTTGAGGAGCAGATTGTAGGACTGCCCGGGGACAGCGAGCAGCGCCCGTTCGATGTCGGTGCTGAGAGCCATCATGCTTGCGCCCAGGATTCCACCCTGGCTTCCGCCGAAGTAGTAGCGCTTCGAGCCGTCGATCATCGCGCCTCCGCAGTCGTCGGCGAGGACCTGATTCAGAGTCGTTGACGGTCCAGCATCGGCTTGTCGCGACAAGGTGCGCATCGCCATCAGGAAGTTCAGCAAGCCCTGATGCATGCGTTCGGGAATCGCGCGGAACACCGCGAGGTCCCCGCCGAGGATAGCCTCGATCACCGTGGGCTGGTCGTCGCTCGAGAAGCCCTTCCAGTCGAGTGATACCGCGGTAAAATTGGATTGCGCGGCGATCTCCTGGAAGCCCAGGACCTGCTCCTTGGCGCCGAGCTGACCGTGGCCGAACTCGACCAGAGCGGAGGGGCTGGTCTGGGCGCTGACGGGCACGAGTACCGCCGCTTTGTAGACGAAGGTCCCGTTCTGCTCCGGCAGGCCGTCGTCGCCAAGGTGAAGGAGACCGCCGGTCTCTCCCTTGGTGAGGTAGAGGGGCATGTCGAAGCTGATCTCTAGGCGGCAGGCGATGCCTTCGATGATGTCTTCGTTCTTCAGCTCGATGGTGTACGGCACTCCGTCGGGCGAGTCCGCAAGCGCATCGTCCCGCATGTGTACCATGGCCCTCGTATTGTTTTCTCTGCTCGCAGTCGTGAAATCCCAAGCGATCTGAAGGTCATCGCGACCTATTCCGGCGTCTCCGAGTGCGGTGAAGATCTCTTCGAACTGCGCGCGCCGCGATTCGATGGCCGAATCGTCGGAGGGCTCGTCATCCCTCAAGGCCAGAAATCCATCGGAGGGCGCGACGAGAGCTCCGTCACCATCGCGTACGTTCCGAATCGCCACGATGTATCGAGTCGCATCTTCGGGTCGGACGGCAGGTCGCAACATGAGCGCCTGCTCCTGCCGCAGCTCTTCGATGTCGCGGTTGATCGTGAACGTCGGCTGCTCCTCCTTCGCATCTACACGCAGCTTCGCCTGGACGACGTACTCGTCGAGATCGACCCAGTGGGCCAAACGCTCGCCCGTATCCGCGTTGATGATCACCGTAGGCGAAGCAGGGTCCAGTGATTCTTGAATGCTGTCCGGCGTCGCGAGCCCAGCGACGGTCGCTCCCGCAAAGTGCGTCATCGCCGCAATGCCCGGCGAGAAACCATCCATCTCGTTGAAGGCGGCCGGATTCGAGCGGCTTCCCGTTCGATTCGCTGGCATTATGATTTCGGGCAGTGCCAGGCGCAGCCCAGTCACGGTGCTCGGGTCCGCGACGGTCCAGTAGTCGTTGGGGTAGGGGAAGCCGCAGTAGCTTGGCGTCAGGGGATCGCACCCGAGCGTTGAGGTTCCGCCGCTGCCAGCGGACCCGGTGTCGCTGCTGCTGTCGCTACCGCAGCCGATCGTGATGAGGACGCCAAGCGCGAGCGTGGCAAGGCAAGGGAAGAATCGATTCATGGCGCCGATGCTAAATGTCGCCGCCGATGCTGTCCATAGTGCAGCCGGCGGCTCTTGAACTTCCATTCGGATGCGTGCATGAACCCGTGATGAAGATCGCCGTCGTCACAGGAGCCGGAAAGGGTCTCGGCCGCGAAATCGCCACGGGATTGGCGAAGAAGCAATTCGCCGTCCTCGCGACAGATATCGACGCGGACGCGGCTCGCAGGACGGCGGAGGCCATCGGCGGCGGCGCCTGGTCGATGCACCAAGATGTGCGTGATCCCGCTTCACATCACGAGGTCGCGCGCGCTGCGGCCGAACGCGGCTCGCCCGCGCTCTGGGTGAACAACGCTGGCGTGCTCGACACTGGCCACGCCTGGGACCACAGCGACGATCTCGTTCGACAGATGACCGAGGTCAATGTCTTGGGCATGCTCTGGGGGGCTCGCGCGGCGATTGCAGCCATGCGCGAAGATGGCGGCCACTTGATCAACATCGCGTCACTTTCGTCGATTACGCCTGTTCCGGGCCTGGCCATTTACGGAGCAACCAAGCAAGCGGTTTTGGGATTCACGATCTCGCTCGCAGGCGACATCGAGCGGGCCAAGCTGCCGATCAAGGTGAGCGCAGTTTGCCCGGACGGAATCGACACCGACATGGTCAGCAGTCAGCGAAGCAACAAGCAGGCCGGTCTCGTCTTTGCTTCGCCAAAGCTCCTGACGGTCGAAGAAGTGGCAAGGGCTGTGCTTGGCCTGGTCGACAAACCCAGGCTTGCGATCAGCGTTCCGCGGTCACGCGCGGCTCTCGCCCATGCCATGCGCCCCTTCCCCGAGGTCAGCCTCAAGATGCTAAAGCCGTTTCTCTGGTTCGGTGAGCGCCAGCGTCGAAAGACCAACGGCGAGAGCTAGGCCTCGCCGTTGCCCCCGTCTTCGCGATAGATGTGCACGTCGCGCTGCGGGAACGGAATCGAAATGCCCTCTTCGTTGAAGCGCTGTTTCACGGCGCGAGTGACGTCCCAGTAGACCTCCCAGTAGTCCTCGGTCTTGCTCCAGGGACGCACGACGAAGTTGACCGAAGAGTCGCCGAGCTGGTGAAGCCGGACGACGGGCTCGGGGTTTTTCAGCACTTTCGCGTGGCTGGCGACGATCTCGCTGAGCACCTTCTCGGCCTTCGGAATGTCGTCCGAGTATCCAATCCCAAACGTCATGTCGACGCGGCGCTTATCCTGATGGGTGACGTTGCGAATGACGCCTCCCCAGACGGACTTGTTCGGCACGATCAGCAATTGGTTGTCGAAGGTGAGCACCATGGTCGACACCAAATTCATCTTATGGACCTTGCCGGTGACTCCTGCGGCTTCGATGACATCACCGACGTCGAAAGGTTGGTACGCGAGGATCATCATCCCGGATGCGAAGTTGGACAATGTATCCTGCAAGGCGAAACCGATGATGAAACCGGCGATGCCTAGGCCGGCGAGTAAGGGTGCGACTTCAATACCGAGCTGCGCAATGGCGATGATGAACCCGAGCAGCAGGATGAGTCGCCCCGTCATCTTGATGAAGAAGTCCCTCGCCAAGCTCGATACCTTCAGGTTCGAACGGTCGATCGCGCGCCGCATCAGCCCTCGTCCGATCCGCGCAGCAAACCAAAAGGCCAGCAGCAGAAGCAAAAACGCTAGCACCTGAAAAACCAGCGATGCGCCGTTGCTGCGAAGCCAGTCGGCGGCGTCCGCAAAGCCGGTCTCCAGCAGACCCGAGGCGACGTCCCTGTCGAGGATGTCCTGCGATAGCTTTCCGGTTGCGACGATCAGGCCCTGCTTGAGCTCCGCGGTTTCGATCCCGTATTCGTCCAACAGAACGATATTCACGCCCTGGCTTTCGGCGAGCGCGTCTCTTTGTTTCTTGAGGGAAGCAAGCTGTTTTTGGGCCTCGCCGTCCTTGTCGACGCCGGGGCGGGTCGCCATATCGTCGATCTCTTCCTTGGTGCTTTGGAGCAGACCGGCGATGACGTCGGCGCGAAGCTGGACTCGCTTGGCGAGGTATTCCGAGTCTGCCGTGACATCGAGAGCCAACAGCTCTTGCTGATCAATGTTGCCGTCCAAGTACTTGACCAGGCGCGTCGAAGTCGAAAGCTTCTTGATCAGCTCGGCGCGCGCTTTCTGCGCTTCCTCCGGGGTGCCTTTCGAAATTATTTCGAGGAGCTCGACTGATTCGGTCCCGTTCGCCTCCAGCTTTTCGCGCATCGAACCTGCGTCCGTTTGCAGCAGCTTCGTGGCTATCGAGCGGCCCTGAGCCGCTTCGGCTCCCGCGTCTTCCGCGTTGCGAACCAGCGCGACCAGCTTCGCCACGTCGCGCCGGTATCGTTCCCGCCGGTCCGACACCTCCTTTTCGAGCATCAGGGCGGCTGTGGTGTCGGGGTTCGTCGCGATCTTCTTCCCCAGCTCTTCAAGCTCGGCCCCGCGCTGCTCCAAGTCCGCGACCAAGTCCTGAATCTGTTCCCTGACGCTCCTCTCTTCCGCTGTCCGGGAGTCCTGCCCCAATGCTGTCAGCCACGACAGTGAGCTGAGAATCAAAACCAAGGTGAAGGTGGCGCCGGGTCGAAGCCGGCGGCGCTGGGCCGCGGTGTTCATGATGAGTCCCTATCGAAATCCGATTGCCGGGCCGAGGTAACGGCCCCAGAAAGAGCGCCAGTGCTAGTCGAAGCGACGCCGTGCCTCAAGGCGTCCACGGCGTTGAAAGATGCCGCGTCGCGCTATAGAGTCCCAACGATCGGGAGGTCAAGATGAAGATGAAGAGCTTACGATTTGCGGCGCTTTTGGTTGTGCTTTGCCTGCCTGCCACCTTGACGTCCGCGCAGTGGGACGCAACGACGCAGGAAGGCACCTACACAGGGGCCACCACGGCGCCAGCGCCACCTCCGGCTCCGCCCGACCAGATGGTCGCCGACACCCCGTACCCGGCGGTGCAACAGCCGGACGAGAAGAAGGGCCTCGAAGTCGGCTTTACCTGGTCGCTTGGCATTGGCGTGCCGATCGTCTTGAACGTGGATCGTGATGCGGTTCGTCCCGGCGCCAATATCTTCTTCTTCGGTGGCGCCGATTTCGGTTGGTTCATCATCGGTGGCGACTTTGGTCTTCAGTGGAACCCGATCGACTTGGCTCAGGTCCCCACGGTAGGCTCCAACTCGCGGCATCCGCTTACCCGCATCTATCTCTCGCTTCCCGAGGTTCGCTTTCAGGTGCCGAATCTCAAGGTGGTCCTGCCGTACATCACCGGTTCTTTCGACATCAACTTCTGGAACTTCGCGGAGACATCAGTCGGCTGTGGCTACTGGTACTGTAGCCAATACTCGGTCTACCGCTTCACCCCAGGGTTCACCGGCAAGGCCGGCATCGCCTTCAACATCAACAAGAGCGGCGTCTACATCGACGTGGGCTTCCAGTATTCGCTTACCGGCAAGGGCGCCTTCTTCGACAACTCCGGCTGGTGGTTGGCGCCGTACGCCGGCGTCCTGGTACGGCGGCGGGACTAGCCTTGCTCTCCTAGCGGCGGCCGCCACCACCGCGTCGGCCGCCGCCGCTCCGACCGCTGCTGCGGTTGCTGCCACCGCTTCGCCCACTTGTGCTGCCGCGGTTGCCGCTGCTTCCGCGGTTGCTGCCGGTGCTCGAGCCGCCGCGATTGGAGGGCTGGGTTGAGGGCCTTGTGCTCGGTTTCGTCGCAGGCCTTGTGCTGGGTTGCGTCGCAGGCCTTGGTCGAGGGGTGTGTTGCGACGGCCGGTTGCCCGGCTTGGTCTCCGGCCGGGAGCCGCCCCCTTGGTTGGTGCGCGCTGTTGGCGGCCGTCCGCTGTTCGGCGGCCGACCCGTGCTTGGCGGCCTTCCGCCATGGCTCGGAGGTCGGCCCTGGTGGGGAGGAGGGCGGTAGGGATGCCGGTGTGTGTGGGAGTAGTGATAGCGCGCGCTGCGATAGGCGGGCGGGCGCCGGTACGCCGGGTACCTGTGATACCAGTGGTAGTGATAGTACGGGTGCCAGATCGGAAAGAGGACCAGCGGTGCCACGTACACTCCGGTCCACACATAGACGGTAGTCGTCGATGATTTGGGCGCAGGTTGCTCGCTCGTGGCCGCAGGAGCCTGCTCGGCATTGGCTGCCACGTCCGGTCCACCCGGCGCCGAGCTAGGTCGATAGACGACTTTGCTAGTGCCGGGTTTTGCCCAGCCGGCGTTGTGGAACACCCACTGCTTGCCGTCCCAGTCCCAGCGCGGCGGGACCAGGATCATGTCTTTGACCTTGTAGATCCACTCGCCGCTCTTCCATTCGAACTGCTCTGCGGTCCATACCCAATGACCGGGTAACCACTGGTACGAAGTCTTCGCGAGGAGCTCCGCGGATGGCTGCTCTTCTTCGAGCGACACGGGGGTCTCGGGATGAGGAGGCCGGTCCTCGGTTCCGTCTACGGCCGGTGCTTCGGCGGGGGGAGCGTCTTGCGGAGGAGCCGGCATGTCTTCGGGGATTTCGTCCGCCGAGCGAACCTGATCTCCCTCAGAAGCTTCCTGTGCGAACGCGAACGCAGGAATTGCAGAAGCGAGTAGGAGCACAACGAAGAGTCGCATGACGGTTCCGACCTCAGACGGGACGATCTTATTCATCCGATCACCAAGCGAACGGCGATGAACGCCCAGTTCTTTTTCGAGCCGCGGATTCGCCCGCCCCAATCGGCCATCATCATCTGCCAGCCGTACTTCTTGCGAAGCGCCCGGAGACCCGCCTGCTTGTCGGCTTCATCGTCGACAAGTCGCGCGGTACCTTCGTGCCAAGGGCCCTTGAGCCCACCGCGGACGTTGCAGGGCGCGATGCGGATCTTCGGGTTTCTCCGCAGTCGCTTCACCTTGTAAGAGTCACCGTTCGTGAAAATCACGAGCTCGTTCCCATCGCGACCCACCCAAACCGGCGTTTGGACGCCCGTTCCGTTCTTCCGGAAGGTCTCGAGGTTCACGTATCGCGCTTTGCCCAGGTCATCGATGGCCGCCATGGCCCGATCATAACGCGCTTTGGCTCCCGTGCATCCCCTGCCGAAGCGTGGGGATCGTGTTTGGACTGGGGTTCGAGCACGCTCAGGCGTTGGGTCAGTTGACGGGCGCGCCGGCGTCGATCCACTGGCGCACCGCCTCGAGCTTGGCGTCGCAGAGCACGCCGCCGATCGGCATTCGCAATGTTCCCGGTTCCATATCAACGCCCAAGAGCTTGTTCATCAGATATGAGTCCGCGCTGTTGCCCGAAGCGACGCGGAGCTCCGTTGGAACTTGGGTCGACTCGACGTCGATCAAGTTCTGGGCAGAGACGGAAACGGAGCTTAGCTCGAGGCCTGCCCCCGCGATGCCCTCTCCGCCGTGGCAGTTGGTGAATGCCGCGCAGCTGCCCTGGAACACGCCAGCCTGGATGCCCTGTGGGCCCGAGAGCGTCGGGACGATCGCGTCGATGCAAAACCCGTCGCAACTCAGCTCGCCGGATGCGCAGGGGCTGCCGCTCTCAGAGTCACCACATCCGACCATCCACGAGCCCAAGCTGAGCAGCAAGGACAAACCAAAAGAGAAGTTTTTCATCCGTCGCGTATAGTTGCTGATGGCGCGCTCGTAAAGCCATCGCCCGAGCGAACGCTGACCCTTGCTTCGCTGGGGACCCAGCCATACCATCGCGACGAATGAATTCCATTTCGTCAGCATTCAGCGCCATGACTCTCCTCGCGCTCATCGCCGGGTCTGGCTGTGAATCCGCGCGTGAAACAGAAGTTCAGGACGTTCTCGTCGTGTCTCCCGCCGGTGACGTCCGAATGGAGGTTACCAACGACGCCGAGGGGCGCATGACTTATACGGTCAGCCGCAACGGCGAAACCGTCGTCGAGTCGAGCCCACTTGGCTTGCTTTGCTCAACGCACGATTTGAGTGCCGGTGTCACGATGTTCAGCGCCAGCGGCCTTGCCATCGACGAGACGTATACGATGCCAACCGGCAAGCGGCGAGAGCGTCAGGTCAGCGGTAACGAAATCAGCGTGCCCTTGCGGGACATCAATGGGGCGCGAGCCGAGCTCATCATGCGAGCGCACGAAGATGGTGTTGCGTTTCGCTACCATCTGCTCGGCAGCGGAACCTCACGGGTGATGCGTGAGTCGACGGGCTTCGCGATTTCGTCTGGCGCACGAGTGCTCACGAGGGCGTACGACAGCGGTAACGCCCTCTTCGTTGCCAATGCCGGCGCCTACGAGCAGCCTCCGGAAATCCTGGCCGTCGGAGATGCGATCCAGGCCACAGGATTTGCTTTTCCGACCCTTTTCGAACTGGAGGAGGGCGTCCGCTACGTCATGATCTCGGAAGCCGATCTCGATCAGAGCTACTGCGGGACACGACTCGATGAAACGCCCGACGGAAACCTCTATTCGATCCGCTTTCCTGACGAGAGAGAAGCCAAAGGTGTTGGCGAGGTTCTCCCCGAGTCAGCTCTTCCCTTCATGACTCCTTGGCGCGTCATCGCGGTCGGTGAGCTCTCGACAATCTTCGAGTCGACGCTCGTCGATGACTTGAGCACGCCGTCCGTCCTCGAGGACGAGACTTGGATTGCGCCGGGGCGCGCGGCCTGGTCATGGTTGACTCAGGAGACCGGCACCCCGGAGCTACAGTCGGAGTACATCGACTTCGCAGACGAATTCGGTTGGGACTACGTTCTCATCGATGCCAAGTGGGACCAGTGGGAGAACGCCGAACAGGAAGTTCAGGATCTCGTCGCTCGAGCCAACTCCGCCGGGGTGAAGCTCTTGCTCTGGTATAACTCCGGCGGCCCGCACACGATTTCTCCAGCGGAGACCCCACTGAACCGAATGCTCGACCCCGTGAGGCGTGAGGAGATGGAGAAAATCGCCGGCTGGGGCATCGCCGGCATCAAGGTCGATTTCTTCAACAGCGACAAGCAGGATCGCATCAGGCAGTACATCGGCATTCTCGAAGATGCGAAGGACTACCGGCTACTGGTCAACTTTCACGGCGCGACCGTGCCCCGCGGGTGGCAGCGCACCTACCCTCACCTGATGACCGTCGAAGGCGTCAACGGTGCAGAGAACAACAAGTTCGCTGGTGTAGGCGGCGCACCGACGGCGATCATGAACGTGCAGCACGCGCTGTTGCGAAACATCGTTGGCTCGATGGACTACACGCCGGTCGTCTTCGAGTCATCCCTGGCGGCTACCGGACTCAGCTACGCGCACTCGCTCGCGCTCTCGGTGATGTTCGAGTCGGGCATTCAACACTTCGCGGACCGAGCCGATTCGGTTTCCACGGCCGGGTATCGCGCCGTGTTCCAAGCCTATCCCTACGTCGGGGACTTCCTGTCGACGGTTCCGGTCGCTTGGGACGAAACGCGTTTGGTTCAGGCCGACATCGACAGCCACGTCATCTTGGCGCGTCGTCGAGGCAATGATTGGTACCTGGCCGGCATTCAGGCCGGCGACGCGAGCGCCGAGTACACCTTCGCCTTGAATTTCTTGGCCGAAGGAACCTATGAGATCAGCTGGATCATGCAGGGCGAGCCAGCCGATTCGTTTCAACTCATCGAGGAGACCCTCAAGGCGGGCGACTCGGTGACTGTCGAGCTGCCCGCCAACGGCGGATTCGTTGCGACGCTTCGCCCGCAGGAGCGGGCGGTGAAGTAACTGGTTGCGAACGTCTCTCGGCTATGTTTACAGACAGCCAAGCAGGAGGAGACGAGCCAAGTGACCGCAGAAGCCGCAGCGCAGGCCAGCCGCAGCGCAGTCCAGACCAAACCGATCCCCAGGATGAAAGGGCATTGGTTCTGGGGTTGCTTGATGGAGATGGCCCGCGACCGTTCCCGGTTCCTCATCGACGGTCACGCCGAGTTCGGCGATGTCTTCGTCTCCCGCGCCCTGGTGCGCGACCTCATGTTTGTACGGGACCCGGCGGTCGTCTACGGAATCAACGTCACGCACTGGGCGGATTTCTACAAGCCCGGCTACATCAAGATGATGTGGAAGCCGTTTCTCGGAAACGGCCTGGTGCCGAACGACGGAGAGTCCTGGAAGCGCCAGCACAAGCTCATCCTGCCCGGCTTCCACAAGAAGCGAGTGGACGCCTACGCACCAACGATGGTTGCGTTCACCGAGCGCATGCTCGATCGCTGGAAAGAAGGAGAGCGCAGGGACATGCGCCTGGAGCTCAATGCGCTAGCTCTAGAAGTGGTCGCCGACACCTTGTTCGACATCGACATCGGGGAGGGCGACTCCGAGACGATTCGAGATGCACTGGCCGACATCAGCCAGATACTGGTGACCGACGCCGACAAGATGGTTCCACGGCCCGACTGGTGGCCTAGCGCCGAAAACCGTCGAAAGAAGCGCGCGATCGGGAAGATCGAAGAGATCATTCGGCGTGTCCACCAGGAGCGGCTCAGGGCCGAAGAAGACCGAGGCGACCTCTTCTCGCACATGGTGTTCGCCGAAGACGAGCAAGGTCGCATGTCCGACAAGCAGCTCCGGGACGAAGCGATGACTTTGATCTTCGCCGGGCACGAGACGACGGCGCACGCTCTGACCTGGACCTGGTACTTACTCGCAAAGAACCCCGAGAAGGTAGCCAAGCTTCGGGAGGAGCTCGGGCGTGTTCTGAACGGCAGGCGCGCCGAGGTCGAAGATCTTCCAAACCTTCCGTACCTCGAGATGGTCGTGAAGGAGTCGCTCCGGCTGCTGCCCTCGGTCTGGGCGTATGCGCGGGAAGCCCAGCGAGACCTGGTCATCGAGGGCTACGAAATCAAGAAGGGCCAGACGGTTACCATCAGCCACATCGCGATGGGTCGTAACCCCAAGTACTACGACGATCCGATGGAGTTCCGGCCCGAGCGTTGGACGCGTGAGGCCGAGCGAGCTTTGCCCCGTGGCGCGTACACGCCCTTCGCTGGTGGACCACGGGTTTGCCTTGGCAAGCAGTTCGCGATGATGGAGATGCGAATGATCCTCGCGACCTTGCTCCAGCGCATCGAACCGAACCTCCCTGCGGGCTTCGAGCCGGACTTCGTGACCGAGCTTTCCATGCACCCGGGCGAGCGCGGCATGCAGGCCGATGTGCGGTTCTACAGTGCGCAGCTCCCTAGTGGAGTCTGCATGCTCCCTGCAGCTGGTGCGTGGGACCCCGGTTGCCGGCTGCATCGCGTTTGGAAGAAGAGGGCAGGCCGCTTCTCCGAGGGGTTGCTAGCTTGGAGAGGTACAGGTGAAGCGCTGGCAAATACGGGGTCTATCGTCGAGGCGGGTTCGAGTCTTCGAACCTGATGAGGTGACGGCGCGAGCCTCGTGCGAAGTCGACCCCGCTTCGGTGGGGCTGCGGCGTGGCGACGTCGAGTCGATCTGGAGCTCGGTCGTCGACTTCTACAAGACCGGCTTTCATCCGGCGCTGGGCCTTTGCATTCGAAGGAGAGGGCAGGTGATCCTCCATCGTACGATTGGCCATGCGCGGGGCAACTCTCCAGGGGACCCTGTGGGCACGCCTCTCGTTCGTGCAACACCGGGCACGCTATTCAATTTCTTCTCTGGCTCGAAGTCCGTGACTGCCATGCTCATTCACCTCTTGGCGGAGCGCGATGCGCTACACGTCGACGAACCGGTGGCGACCTTCATCCCCGAGTTCGCCCGACACCGAAAAGACCGCATCACGATTCGAGATCTGCTCACGCATCGCGGTGGAATCCCGGCCGCGCCCAGCCAGGCGGCCGACCTGGAAATGCTGCGAGACCCGCAGCGAATACTCGAGCTCATCTACGAGCTCGAGCCAAGCTACAGACCTGGGACCGTTCCCGCCTACCACGCCGTCACCAGCGGTTTCATCTTCGCAGAGATCATTGAGCGCGTTACGGGAAGCGACATTCGCGAGTTTTTGCGCAAAGAGATCTCCGAGCCCCTCGGCATGAACCATTTCAACTACGGCTTGCCCGAAGAGCGGCTCGACGATGCTGCGATCGATGCTTGCACTGGTCCCAAGTTGATCTGGCCGCTCAAGGACATCTTCAAGAAGGCGCTCAGCATTTCGGTCGAAGAGCTCATCGAGCTCTCGAACGACCCGCGCTTTCGTACTGGAATCATCCCATCGGCGAATCTCTTTGGAACGGCCGATGACGTCTGCCGCTTCTTCGAGCTCCTCCTTTCCGGGGGCACCTGCGAGGGAACCAGGGTATTTTCAGAGTCCACCGTGCGTCGAGCGGTTGAGGCGCAGACGCCCGGACAGGTCGACCGGATGATCCTCCTGCCCATGTCGTATTCGATGGGCTTCATGCTGGGGACCGAGCCGCTCGGCCTATACGGCTTCCGTGCGGGACGGGCGTTCGGCCACGTTGGACTGAGCAACATCCTGGCCTGGGCTGACCCGGACCGCGAGATATCCGTGGCGTTGATGAACTCCGGGAAGCCTCTTTTCGCCCTCGATGCCGCCTACTGGCCCGAGATCATCCGTCGCATCAGCACCCGAATTCCTCGCGGAGGCAGCCCATTGCCGACCGGTTCTTAGGCACGACCCAGCGCTGCCTCGCGCCATTCCGCATGAGCTCAGGCGCGTGGACCCAGTACTTCGGTCTCTCCGAAAACCGGCCTGCCCTGTGGCGCCTCCGGCCTCCGGCCCGAACCAAATGCAGAGCGAAACCATACTTTTTGGTCGATCCGAGCCCGTAGACGTCATCGTGCAAGCCGCTCTTTGAGGCTCGGCGTGCGTGGGCTTCAAAAAGAGGCTATTTGTTCTCGATACCTATTTAGGGGAGGTGGATATGGTTCGTAATGTGATGATGATTCTTGGGCTGTCGTTGGCGATTGCGTCCTTTGGCTGCAGTGATGACGAAAACGGCGGCGAAGGCGGCAGCGGCGGTGCGGCTGGCAGCGGTGGTAGCGGCGGGGCACCTGTGACCGACGCTTGTCTCAATGCAACAGACACTGCAGCGGTCTGCGATGACGGTTTCAGTGACGTTGTTTCGACCTGCGCCACGGCCGCGAGTGGAGCTGGCGCGGCTACCTCGACTTGCCTTCAGCAAGATCCCCCCGACGGTGCGGGTTTGAGCGCAGACTGCGCGGACTGCCAAGGCGACCAGGTGGAGTGCATTCGCGACAACTGCGTCCTTGGCGATAGCGACGTATGCTTCCCGCCCATCGCAGACCAGGAGGCCTGTGATACCTGTGCGGCCGATGCGGGTTGCACCTCTGGGTACGACACCTGCGCAGGCGCGGTCGACTGCGGCGGTGGCGCTGGCGGGGCCGGCGGAGCTGGCGGGGACGGTGGAGCTGGCGGGAACGGTGGAGCTGGCTAACGCATTGGCGTAACGACAAGCAAGACAAAGAACCGGCGCTGCTCATCGACCAGCGCCGGTTTCTTTTTGCCTGACTGCACAGCGCCCATGTTTGACGGGCGGGACGGTTCGTGTAAATCGTCTCGTCCATGAATCAGGTCCGGCAGGTTTCCGCATCGGGCAGACGGAGCCAGTGATGACGACGGCGACCGACTGGCTCAAGGAAGAACGGCGAGAGCTGGCGGTCGATCGCATCCTGGCGGCGGCGCGCGAGGTGTTCGCGCGCATCGGAGGAGGGCTCCGCGACGGGCTTTCGGCGCCGGCGGCCCTTCGGAAATACCTGGAGAAGATGCTGATCCCCGCGCTGGTGGCAGGCTGAGACAAAGATATTCACGATGTCTGGTCCGATGAGCCCGATGAATCAGAGGAGCAGCAGAGATGACGACTGAAGCATCAGGCGAAGAAAAGATCGAATACGACCCCATCTACGATCCGTTCAACCCGGAGCTAATCGCCGATCCCTATCCGTTCTATGAGCGCCTGAGGGACGAGCATCCGGTTCACTACAACGAGCGGATGGATTTCTACGTGCTGTCCCGGTACGACGACATCTTCCGCGCGCTGCGCAAGCCACAGATCTTCTCGTCCGCTCAGGGCCTGACGCCTGCCAAGGACGAAATCAGTCAGCTCGGCATTCCGCCGACGTTCATCATGATGGACCCGCCGGACCACACGAGGCTTCGACGATTGATCACCAAGGCGTTCACGCCCGACACGGTAAAGGCGCTCGAACCGACCATTCGGCAGTTCGTGATCGATCACGTAGAGGCGATGAAGCGGAAGGCCGCCGACGGTGAAGAAGTCGACCTGATCAAAGCCATCGCTTCTCCGCTTCCGACGATGGTGGTCGCCAACATTCTCGGTGTGCCGCCAGAGGACCGCGAGAAGTTCGACCCCTGGTCTGATGGCATCACCTCGGCCTCCGCCGACTTTGCGCTCGACATTCAGCAGGCGATTGGCGCGGTGCAGGGACTGGTCACCTACTTTGGCGCCATGTGCCAGTCGCGCCGGGCCAACCCGACCGACGACATGATCAGCAAGCTCACTCAGGCCGAGATCGACGGCGACACTTTGACCGACTGGGATATCTTGGGCTTCTGCTTCGTCATGATTGCCGGCGGCAACGACACGACGACCAACCTGATCGGCAACTCGATGAAGTTTCTTCATGAATACCCCGATCAGCATCGCGAGCTGCTCGCCGATCCATCACTGATCCCGAACGCCATCGAAGAGTTCCTGCGCATCGAGTCGGTCGTGCAGGGGCTCTCGCGAACGACGAAAGAAGACGTCGAGCTTCACGGCACGACGATCCCCGCAGGCAGCAAAGTCCACAACCTCTACGCCTCCGGCAACCGCGACCCACGTCACTGGGGAGACAATGCCGACCAGCTCGACATTCATCGAGAGATCGACCGGCATCTGTCGTTCGCCCAGGGCCCGCACTTCTGCATCGGCGCCCACGTGGCTCGCATGATGATCCGCATCTACTTCGAAGAAATGGGCTCGCGTATCGGCGAGAACTTCGAAATCGACTGGGACCGATCCGAGCGCCGTCAGTCGGCGTTCACCCGCGGCTTCACGAAGATCCCGATTCGAATCAAAGCATGAGCATGATTCGAGTACGATTTGAGCCTTCTGGTTTGGAGGTCGACGCCGAGCCCGGAGAAGCGATCATGGACATCACCGATGCGAACCCTGCGGCGGACGTTCCGTACTCCTGCCGCGCCGCTACTTGTGGGACTTGCAGGGTCGAAGTCGTAGAGGGGAGCGAGGCTCTCTCGACTGCCGACGAGTTCGAGCTCGAAGTCCTCGACATCTTCGGCGACACCCCCGACAAGGTTCGCCTTTGCTGCCAAACGAAGCTAGTCGGCGGCGCCGAAACCCAGGTCACGCTGAGAGTCTGTGAAGATTAGAACGCAGCTTTGACGGCCAGGTTGATGCCGAACTCGTTGACGGTCACGTCGACGAGGTTGAGGATACCGGGCTGCGATGAGGGGTCCGGGAAACGTCGCAGGAAACTCGCATGCCTGCGAGCTCGCCCCTTCCGTGTGAGTACCTAAATGCGGCGGCCAACGCGATGTAGAAGCCGTCTTCGCCTCGTTTCGGAGGGGCTTTCCCGGTTCGCAAAATCAATACCCAAGCGTGAACCCGTAGAAGTTGATTTTCGTGTCGCCGAATTCATCTGGCGCAGGTCTCCGGGCTGAAGTCGGTGAAGAAGCCTAGCGCCGAGCTTGAGGTGGTCTCGTGAGACTGAATGATGGCCCGCCGAGGCGTACATCCGTCGTGGTTTTCCAGTCGATGTCGAGCGTCGATGTCTTCAGAGGGAAGTGAACGACGACATCCGCCTCGACCCATCCCCACCCACCGAGGAACGCAGCGCCCAGACGCGTCAGTCCAGCCTCGACTCCCGACCAGGTACCGCTGAGGTCGTCGATCTGAGTGCCTTCGAACGCCGGGGCCCCGGTCGGCGCCGCTAGCTGTTGCGTCGTCGTTGCCTCGTTATTGAGGTATACTAGGTAGCTCGGCGTCGCGGCCATCCAGCCGATTCGAACCTGCTCGATGGGCGCCCATTGCAAGCCGCCCTTGATCTGCAAGCCGCCGCCCGAGATCGCTTGATTGAGGTTGCGGCCGAAGGTTCCTCCTGCTCCGCCCGCGTACCCCCCTGAAATCATCCGGGTGAGGCGCTGCGTTGCGACGACGATGTCGAATCCGCCGCCGAGCAAGAATTTCTCACTTTTCTTCCAGGCGATCGCCGAGCTCAAGTGGTACAGCGACTTGCTGTCGTCCGTGGTCGCGTAGAACTCCGACGGCTCGGCGGAGCCACTGTCCGACGCAACCGAATCCTGAAGATAGCGAGTCTGCGATCGTGAAAAGAAAAGCCCGACACCCCAGCGTAACGCGGGTCGCGGCGACGCAACGAAGGTGAGCGCACGCGGGATGGCTTGAATCGCCGAGAAAGTCACCCGCACTTTGCTCTCCGCTTCCGAGAGAAAGCGCACCCGGAGCGCTCGATGATGCTGTAGCTGAGAACAGCGCCGGTCAGGTCGACGGAACGGCTGTCGAGGCGTGCCACCCCCGCAGGGTTGAACCACATCGCACCTCCCGTATGCACATTGGCCACGACAGCGCCGCCCGTGAGCGCGACGTCGCTTCCAGCCACGACGTCCTCACTGTTCCCGGCCTTTGCCGATTCGGAAGTCAGCAGAACCGCAATTACGAGAACCCCCGAAGCGCGAAGCATCGCGTGGATAGTACCCCTAAATCGACTAGTGGGAAGCCGAAGCTCAGGCGATGGGTTCGAGAATCACCACAGGGATGATGCGATCGGTCCAGGTCGCGTAACTGGCGAAATCTGGATAGTGGGCCACGAGCCTCGGCCATAGCGCGTCCCGTTCTTCCGCCGATGCGGTGCGCGCGCTCATCTTCATCTTGCGGCGCTTGATCTGAACTTCGCAGTCGGGAGTGGCGACGAGGTTCTTGTACCAGAGTGGCTCGTTCGGAAGCCCACCCTTCGACGCAACGACGATGATCTTTTCGCCTTCTTCGATGAAGAGCAGCGGCAGAGTTCGTGGCAGACCGGTCTTGCGTCCGGTGGTCGTGAGCAGCAACACCGGAATGCCATGCGGGAATGCGCTCCCCACCCGCCACTTCGACCCAAGCACACCGCCGGTCCATCGGTAGAGCGCCAGATGCACGGTGGACATGGCCTTGATAATTTTGCCCACATAGGGCTTGTCGAGACCCTCAGGCTTGGGCTTGATCTTCACGATGTCGGTCGTCATTGCGGATTAGCCCCTGTGCGCGCGTCGCAAGACGGCGATGTAGAGGCCATCGGCCGCGCGTAGTGGAAGCTTCTCGAGCGTCGACCGCAGCCGGTCAGGCTTCACCGAATAGACCGGCTTCGGTCGCTTCGCCGTGAGCGCGGTTTCGATGACCTGAGCCAGGATGTCCGGGTCGCGCGCCGATTCGATCTCCTTGCCGGCCAGCGTCTTGAGCTTGCGTAGGACCTGAGCGAACTTCGGTGTCTCGGCTTCTGCCGCGGTGAACGCCTTCTCGATGCCCGCAACCATGTTGGTGCGAAAGGCACCCGGCTGAATGGTGACGACCTTGATGTCGAGGAGCGCGAGCTCGCGGCGGAGCGCAGTCGAATACGCCTCGATGGCATGCTTGCTCATCGCGTATGGGCCATTGAACGGAGCCGCGCTCTGCCAGCCTGTCTCCGAGCTGAGGTTCACGATGCGACCCTTAGCGGCTTCGACCAAGGGGAGAAACGTCTTGTTGACCCGATAGGTGCCCATCACGTTGATGTCGAGGATGCGCGCGAGTCGCTTCTCGGGGATGTCAGTCAAGGAGCCGACGCCCATGACGCCGGCGAAGTTCACGATTCCGTCGAGCCGATCGGTCTGGCTCGCGACGGCGTCGTACGCGCTCTGGATGCTCTCCTGACTCGTCACATCCATGACGAGCGGAACGACATCCGGATCGTGCATCGAAGCCCGGAGCAAGTCTTCACTGATATCTGCCGCAAAAACCTTCCAGCCAGCGGCGACGAGGCGCTCCACCGTTGCATGGCCGAGGCCGCCACCAGCTCCGGTAACCAGCGCTGTCTTATTGGTCATGGGCTCTATATATACCCCGTGCGACGGGTTTCAATCCGGTTGCGGCCGGGCGCTGGTTGGATGCTGCTCAGCGCTTGAACATTCGCTCGAAAATCCGTTCACGGACCGAGTCGGGTAGGGCGCGTTCCATGGCGGGAAGCAGCCAGACACCCGGCCCGATGACGTAGTTGACCTTGAGCTTCTTGGCGCTGATCACGTCACGGTAGACGCGGTCGGCGAACTTCTCCGCAGTCCAGAGCGGGAAAGTCGATTCAATCGCATCGCCCGGGAACTTGAACTGCGCCTTGTACTCCGAGAGCAGATGCTCCGGGAAAGACGCCCAGAGTTGCGCTTCCTGTTCTTTGCTGATGTCCATCATCGGCGTCTTGACGCCGCCAGGTTCGATGCAGGTCACCTGAACGCCAAACGGTTTCATTTCGACGCGAAGGGCCTGTGTCAGCCGTTTCAACGCGGCCTTCGTCACCGGATACGAGCAACCCATGGGAATGGTCAGGTACTGCGAGGCCGAGCCGACGTTGATGATGCGGCCCTGCGTGCTTCTGCGAATGAGCGGCATCGCGGCCTGGGTGACGCGGAGCTGTCCCCAGAAATTGACCTCGAAGAGGTCCTTGAAGCGATCGATGTCCACGTTCTCTACGCCACCACCGGCGCCGCCAGTGCTTGCTGCGTTGTTGACCAGCAAGTCGAGTGAGCCTTCGCCGATCGCCTCGCCGATCTCATCGAGCGCTGCTTCGACGCCCGCCTCATCCGCGACGTTGCACCGCACGGCCCGTGTGTTCTCACTGCAGGTCGCGAGTAGGGCGTCTGGCGCCTGGCGGTTGTACCCCGCAAAGCAGCGCCAGCCCTCCCGATCGAGCTTCTCGACAAGCGCCTTGCCAATGCCGGTTGCCGCCCCGGTCACAAACGCGGCTCGAGCGCTCATGCTTGTTCGTCCCCAGACCCGAAGCGCCGAATCAAGAACTCACTGACGCTATCGGTGAACGCGTCGTTTCGGTCACCCGCCACCATGTGATGGGCGTCTGCCAAGTCGACGTACTCCGCGTGTGGCACCATTTCGAGAAATTCTGCGGCGGTCTCCGTCGACACCAAGTCGCTCAGGCGCCCGCGAATCAGCAGGGTCGGGATGTCGATGGTTCGGACCTCCTGCAGCCGCTCCTCGAGCGCACGATCGTCTTCGTCGGTGGACTCGTTCGGTTCCCAGGTCTTCAGCATGTTCGGATCCCAATGCCAGTAGTAGCGCTCGTCTTCTCCGCGCCTCAGGTTCTTCGCCAGGCCGGAGAGGTCCTTGGGGCGCTTGCGATGCGGCAGGTACTTCGCGATCGAGTCGGCGACCTCTTCGAGCGACTCGAAGCCGGATGTGCCGCCTTTCATGAAGCCGATGATTCGATCGACGCCGTCGGTTTCGAGGCGCGGAGTCACATCGACGAGAACCAGAGCCTTGGCAACGGAGCCCTCGTGCTCGGTTTCGGCCAGCAAAGAAGCGATGCCACCGAGGGACGCGCCCACCAGAATCGGTTTGTCGCTCAGCAGAGCGATGACCTGCTGCAGGTCCTCGACGAAGTCGAAGACTCGATACTCGCCCAAGCTCGCCCAGCTGCTCTCGCCGTGGCCTCGGTGGTCCATGCAGATCGTGTAGAAGCCGTGCCGGGCTAGCACTTCGGCGCTGTTGCCCCAGGCATGACGGGTTTGACCTCCGCCGTGCAGAAAGAGAACCGGCTGATGGCTTGGGTCACCGTAAGCGTCGGCGGCGATCGACATGCCGTTTGGCAACTCGAAGCACAGGGAGGCGGCGGCGATCGCCTTGGTCATCGCCTCAGCCATCGAGATCCAAGCTTGGCCAAGCACAGATGGGGTGCGAGTCGGTCAACATGTCGACGACCCGGTGGGCGATGCAGCCCGGCAGCTTCGGGGAAAACGATTGAACATCCGAGGTGAGAAACAGCAAGATGGCCGGCGTCACCATCCCGAGCAGCATCATTCGCGCAAAATCGATGCGCGACGTGGACACACCTTCGCTGACCTCCCGTAGCCGGGCCTGCACGATGATCTGCGAACGCATCAACGTTTCGCCGACGACGTCCTCGGGAACGTTCTGCCGAGGTCCAAACATGATGCCTAGCAAGAATTTCGCCGTCGTCGGCCTCTTGGTCATGCTGCTGAGCAGGAACTTCACGAAGCGCTGGCAGACTTCGAACGGGGTCTTCGCCAAGGCCAGCTCTGCTTCGAGCTCGTCGCAATACGCGGCGTGCCGATCATCGATCAACTCGACGAGGAGGTTCTCCTTGCTGCCGAAGAAGTGGTAGAGGCTCGGCGCCGAGATACCCGCTTCACCCACGATGTCCCGCACGCTCGTCGCCACAAAACCGCGCTCGGCGAAGAGACGCTCCGCGGTTTCGAGGATCACCTCCCGCGTGTTTCCGTTGCGTTGCGCTGGTTCCGGTCGGGCCATCAAGAGCCCTGAAAGACCGGCTTGCGCTTCTCCATGAACGCCGTCGGGCCTTCGATGGCGTCCTTCGTCTTGAAGACCGGCTGCCCAATCTCGAGCGATCGAGCGAGGGCCTCCTTGGCGGGGAGGCCGTCGTTCTCGATCAGAGACTGCTTGACCGCCCGAACGGCGACCGGACCATTGGCGGCAACGCGTTCGCCGATCTCGAGCGCCTTGTCGAGCGCTTGCCCCTTGGGCACCACATGACCGATGAGCCCGTAGTGTAGGGCCTCTTCCGCGCTGAGGCGCCGGCCTGCGAGCAACATCTCCGCAGCGATGGTGTAGGGGATCTGCCGTCGAAGGCGCACGCTCGAACCCCCAAGCGGGAACAGGCCGAGTTGCACTTCGGTCACTCCGAACACTGCGCCCTCGCCCGCTACGCGAATGTCGGTGCCCTGCAGAATTTCGGTGCCACCAGCAAGCGCGTATCCTTCGATCGCCGCGATCAGAGGCTTCTTCGTCAGGTAGTGGCGAAGCAGCGCTTTCCAATGGATGTCCGGGTCGTTCTTCATGCGGTTCAGCCAGAGATCGTCGGCATCCCAGTGGCCCGATTTCATGGAGCCCAAATCGCTACCCGCACAGAAGACGCCCCCCGTGCCGGTCAGAATGATCGCTCGCACATCGTCGTCGGCGTCCGCTTCGTCCCAGGCATCGGCCATGCGAACCAGCATCTCGATGCTCAGGGCGTTCTTCTTCTCGGGCCGGTTGAAGGTGCAGATCGCGAGCTGTCCGCGCTTCTCGTACAGGAAATGGGGCTCCGACATCTTGCTTCTCTCCCTGGGTTTTGACTTGCAGCGATATAACGAACGTTACATATAGCGTCAAGCATGTCCAACAATGACTTCGACTACATCGTCGTAGGCGGCGGCTCTGCAGGTTGCCTGCTCGGGAATCGGCTCTCCGCCGACCCTGAGCTTCGCGTCCTGCTCTTGGAAGCAGGCGGAAACGACCGCAATCCGCTCATCAAGATGCCCATCGGCTTCACCCAGCTCATGTACGACGAGAAGGTCACCAACCTCTACAAGACCGAGCCCGAGCCCGAGCTCCATGGTCGCGAGGTCAGCGTCGTTCGCGGAAGGGTCCTCGGCGGCTGCAGCTCGATCAACGGGATGGTCTACACGCGCGGCCAGCGAGCTGACTACGACGATTGGGCCGCGCTTCCGGGCTGCGAAGGCTGGTCCTATGACGACCTGCTTCCGTACTTCAAACGATCCGAGCATTTCGAAGTCTCGACCGACAACCCCTATCACGGCAACGATGGCGAGTTGAATGTCACCAACGTTGCAATGAAGTACCCGATCAGCGAAGCGTACATTCAAGCGGCTGAAAGCATCGGGATTCCACGTCTCGACGACATCAACACCGAATCACCAAACGGCATCGGCTACATGCAGGTGACGATGAAAGGTGGGCGTCGATGGAGCTCAGCCGACGCGTTCCTCAGCCCGGAGGTGCGCAGGCGTCCGAACCTGAACGTGATCTTGAACGCGGCAGCGAAGCGCGTGCTTCTCGAAGGCAAGCGAGCGATCGGCGTCGAGTACGAGGACCCAAAGGGCAGGCTGCATCAGGTCCTCGCCAAGCGCGAGGTCATCCTCTCTGCAGGCGCCTACAACTCTCCCCCATTGCTCGAAATGTCCGGCATCGGACGTCGCGATGCCCTCGAAAACCTGGGCGTGGAGCCCCAGCACGAGCTTCGAGGCGTGGGAGAGAACCTGCAGGACCATCTCCAACTCTGGGTTCAGCACGGTGTTCGAACCAAGCAGGTTCTTTCCGAAGACGGAAAATTCCCGCGCGTCGTTCTGAACGTATTTCGCTATCTATTCACCAAGACCGGGCCCCTCGCGTTTCCGGCGGCCAATGTAGGCGCCTTCATCAGCTCCGGGTCGGGTGGCCGGCCCATCTTTCAACTTCACTTCACACCCGGCGCGGGCGGGATGGACGAAAACGGAAAGATGGTCGGCACTCCGGAGCCGGGCGTGAACTCGACCGTTTGCGTCATTCGTCCCAGCTCGCGGGGTAGCGTCCATGCGACGAGTCTCGACCCCAGCGACGCGCCAAAGATCCAGCACAACTACCTGTCGACCGATCACGATCGAAAGCTCAGCATCGAAGGCTTCAAGCTCCAGCGGAGCATTTACGCGGCTGCGGCCTTTGCGGAGCACGCAACCGAAGAGCTGGTGCCTGGCGACTCGGTTCAGACCGACGAGGAGATCCTGGACTTCTGGAGGAGCGACTCGATGAGCACCTACCATCCAGTCGGAACCGCCAAGATGGGCGCGGCCAGTGATCCCGAGGCCGTGGTAGACCGTGACCTTCGGGTGCACGGCGTTGATGGCCTGCGGGTCGTCGATGCGTCGATATTCCCGCTGATTCCCTCCGGAAACACTCACGCACCGGTCGTTGCCGTCGCCGAACGGGCGGCGGATTTGATCCTCGGCAAAGCCGTGCTCCAATCCGCATCCTAGTGCCTTCCACCCGACCACTCGACCATCTGGGAACCTGCCTCGTCACCGGCGCGGCGGGTTTTCTCGGCAGTCATCTGGTCCGAAGCCTGCTCGACGAGGGCCATCGTGTTCGCGCGGTCATCCGAAACACGCCGCTAGAGCTCGAGCACCCGAACCTCGAAATCATCCGGGGCGAAGTCGAAGACGCCGAGCGGATGATGGAAGCCTGTGACGGCATCGACACCGTCTTCCACACCGCCGCCCAGCTCGCGCTGCTCGGGGGGAGCGCTGCGTCCGAGAGTTATCGACGTTCTGCATACGCGTCGAATGTCGGAGGCGTCGAGAACCTCATCCGCGCGTGTCACGCGCAGGGCGTGAGCCGCTTCGTCCACACCAGCTCGATCGACGTTTGCTTCAATTCCGAAGTGAACACCGAGATGGACGAGCACACCCCCTACGCGACGAACATGAGCTGCCTCTACACCGAGACCAAAATCGAGGGTGAGAAGCGGGTTCTCGCTGCCAATGGCAAAGGCGGACTGCTCAGCAGCTCCTTGCGTCCCGATGGAATCTACGGCCCCGGCAACAACCTGATGCTCGACGAGATGTTCGAGCAGGTCACCAAGGGGCGACTGGTCGCGACGATCGGATTCCCGGGCGCGATGCACGATCACATCTACATCGACAACCTCGTTCACGCCGAGATCGGGGTCGCGAAGCACTTGGTTCCCGGTGCAGCGGTTTGTGGCAAGGCATACTTCGTCACCGACCGTGAGCCGCTGCCCTTGTTCGAGTTCATGCGGCCGTTGATCGAGGGCCTCGGCTACAAGATGCCGAAGGTGAACATCGCCTACCGGCCGGTGCTCGCTTTCCTGCGACTGTGGCAGTACCTGCACTTTCGCGTCGGGCTGCCCAAGCCGCCCTTCACGCCGCACGAGATCCGAAAGCTGGCGATCTCTCATGTCGCCAGTGACTCGGCGGCCGAGCGGGACTTCGGCTACGAGCCCGTGGTGAGCCCGGCGGAGGCGATGAGGCGGTGCCTTCCCTATTATAGAGGAGAGACTGCGGACGGTTCGGGCGCTTCCGGCTCCCGAATAGCGCCATTGGCGTCCAATTGCCTCATGTTCTCGGGCACCTGGCGCCGACTCCGCGAAAAGGGACGGACGGCTTCGAGCTCGAGTCGCGCCGCGGATCATTTGGGAGACACCCAGTCCACCAAACGCTGCAAAAGCCAGGCTCTCGTCGCTTCTGGAATTTGTCGTTTGAAAGTCCTTGACCAGTTTGAGGAAGGCCGCTAAAGAAGGCGTCCGTTTGAGGTTGAGAACGGGCAGGGGAACCAACAAAACGAAGTAGTTATCAGGGTTTAGGCCCAAACAAGCTTCGAAAACGGTTCGCGAAAACGGCTTCAGCCTCTCTTTGACAGTTTGCGAGAATACACGGGGCACTAGCTCAGGTGGTTAGAGCGCACCCCTGATAAGGGTGAGGTCGCTAGTTCGAGTCTAGCGTGCCCCACCAGCTTGTCCTTTTACGCCATGACCGGCTTTCCTCCTCGACCCTGCGCTGCGAGCTACTTCTGTAGCTCTCACTTCGGGCCTGCGGGGGCGCTCGGTCCTGACGCAAAAGCCCTGCGCTGGACATGCACTTCTAAGAATCGGATTTCGTTTCAGATTCGGTGCATGGGCGAGCGTTTGCCTGAGGAGCGAAGCGACGATGGCAATAAGCCGGTCAGGTGCCGGAGCTGGGACGAAAACCGAGGGGTTGTAGCTCAGTTGGGAGAGCACCGGCTTTGCAAGCCGGGGGTCAGGGGTTCGAGCCCCCTCAGCTCCACAAAATTGGTGGTTGCCAATCATCCCGTGAAGACCCAGTCTTGATTCCTTCGGTCGGCGGCGCAGCAAGCGCGCAATCGACCCGAGCAATCAAGTTTCAACGCTCGATTCCTCGCATCTTTGACAACTGAATAACTGTAGAAATTTTCTCTTTCTAGCCGTAACTGTGACCAGGCTCTTCTTTCGAACCCTGGTCTCGAGTTGCGAGGGTGCCGCGCCATTAAATGACTTTCCGTCATGGCAAGGCACCACGTTGGTATCCCGAATATTCGCGGTCGGTTACGCCAACACCTTGTGCGAAGAGAAATCGTCGAGGCGCGAGCGCCCCCGCAGAGACCGAAGTGAGAGCTACATCAGTAGCTCGCAGCGGAGGTATCGAGGAGGTAAGCCGCGGATCGGCGATTTATCGAAGCACAAGACGAAATGCGTCTTAGGAAAAGGTCAAGCTAGGAAGGGCACACGGTGGATGCCTTGGCGTCGAGAGGCGATGAAGGACGTGGGCAGCTGCGAAAAGCTTCGGGGAGTGGCTAACACACTTTGATCCGAAGATATCCGAATCGGGAAACCGTCTGGGGTCATACCCAGAAGTCCAATGCTGAATTCATAGGCGTTGGATAGCCAACCCAGGGAACTGAAACATCTAAGTACCTGGAGGAAAAGACATCAACCGAGACTCCCCTAGTAGCGGCGAGCGAACGGGGACTAGCCTAAACCATATCAATGTAAGCTTAGGGGCGTTGTTGATATGGTGTCGTGGGTCCAGTGAGGGAGCGCCCTAATGCTCCAACAGAGTTACAAAACCAAATGCTAGATGAACGATCTGGAAAGGTCGGCGATACGAGGTGACAGCCCTGTAGTCGAAAGCGCTTGGTCTCTGCACTGGTACCCGAGTACCACGGGGCACGTGGAATCCTGTGGGAATCTGGGAGGACCATCTTCCAAGGCTAAGTACTACTCGACGACCGATAGTGAACAAGTACCGTGAGGGAAAGGTGAAAAGCACCCCGGCAAGGGGAGTGAAATAGTACCTGAAACCGTGTGTCTACAAGCAGTCGAAGCACTATGCCCTTCGGGGAATGTGCGACGGCGTACCTTTTGCATAATGGGCCTACGAGTTACGCTTTGTTGCAAGGTTAAGCCGATAGGTGAAGCCGTAGGGAAACCGAGTCCAAATAGGGCGAATTTAGTAGCAGGGCGTAGACCCGAAACCGAGCGATCTATCCTTGGGCAGGTTGAAGCGTGGGTAAAACTGCGTGGAGGACCGAACCCACTGAAGTTGAAAATTCAGGGGATGACCTGAGGATCGGAGTGAAAGGCTAATCAAGCTCGGAGATAGCTGGTTCTCCGCGAAATATATTGAGGTATAGCGTCTAGTGAATTGCCCCGGGGGTAGAGCACTGGATGGGCTAGGGGTCCTACCAGATTACCAAACCCAACCAAACTCCGAATACCGGTGACAACTGCTAGGCAGTCAGGCTGCGGGTGATAAGGTCCGTAGCCGAGAGGGAAAGAGCCCAGATCGACAGCTAAGGTCCCTAATCCAGACTAAGTGTGAAAGGATGTGGGGGCGCTCAGACAGCCAGGAGGTTGGCTTAGAAGCAGCCATCTTTTAAAGAAAGCGTAACAGCTCACTGGTCGAGCGAACCCGCGCCGAAAATGTAACGGGGCTAAGTCTGGTACCGAAGCTTCGGGTTCTAATTTATTAGAGCGGTAGCGGAGCATTCTCACACAGATACAAGGTGTACCGTAAGGAGCACTGTCGGGTGTGAGAAGAGCTTATGTAGGCATGAGTAGCGATAAAGAGGGTGAGAAACCCTCTCGCCGTAAGCCCAAGGTTTCCCAGGGAAGAATAATTCTCCTGTGGGTTAGTCGGCCCCTAAGTGGAGCCCGAAAGGGGTACACGATGGGAAGCAGGTTAATATTCCTGCACCACTAAGGAATCCATTGATCTAAGCAGGGACGGAGAAGGATAGGCCGATCGGGCGAATGGAAGTGCCCGTTCAAGCAGGTAGGAGGTTTCCGTAGGAGGCGATAGCCACAAACGCGGGAACATTACTCCGAGACGTGATGAGGTGGAGCTCCGGCTCCGTAACTCGGTGATTCCATGCTTCCAAGAAAAGCTGCGTAGTGAGGATCTTTAGTGACCGTACCGCAAACCGACTCAGGTGGGCGGGGTGAGAATCCCAAGGCGCGTGAGAGAACACTGGCTAAGGAACTCGGCAAATTGACACCGTAACTTCGGGAGAAGGTGTGCCCGTGTCCGTGATGAGACTTGCTCTCTGAGCGGGTGTGGGTTGCAGAGAATAGAGGGTTGCGACTGTTTACCAAAAACACAGGACTCTGCGAACTTGTAAGAGGACGTATAGGGTCTGACGCCTGCCCGGTGCTGGAAGGTTAAGAGGAGTTGTTAGCTTCGGCGAAGCAGTGAATCGAAGCCCCAGTAAACGGCGGCCGTAACTATAACGGTCCTAAGGTAGCGAAATTCCTTGTCGGGTAAGTTCCGACCTGCACGAATGGCGTAACGACATCCCTACTGTCTCGGCCAGTGACTCAGCGAAATTGTATTGAGCGTGAAGATACGCTCTACCCGCGACAAGACGGAAAGACCCCGTGAACCTTTACTGCAGCTTGGCAGTGAAGTTCGGGACAGTCTGCGTAGGATAGGTGGGAGACTTCGAAGCCGGGATTCTGGTTTCGGTGGAGTCAACCTTGAAATACCACCCTGGCTGTTCTGGACTTCTAACCCAACACCGTGATCCGGTGTGGGAACATTGCCTGGTGGGCAGTTTGACTGGGGCGGTCACCTCCTAAAAAGTAACGGAGGTGCGCGATGGTTCCCTCAGGCTGATTGGAAACCAGCCGTAGAGTGCAAAGGCATAAGGGAGCTTAACTGTGAGACCGACAGGTCGAACAGATGCGAAAGCAGGCCTTAGTGATCCGGTAGCTCCGCATGGAAGGGCTATCGCTCAACGGATAAAAGGTACTCCGGGGATAACAGGCTGATCGCGCCTGAGAGTTCATATCGGCGGCGCGGTTTGGCACCTCGATGTCGGCTCATCGCATCCTGGGGCTGGAGCAGGTCCCAAGGGTTTGGCTGTTCGCCAATTAAAGCGGTACGCGAGCTGGGTTCAGAACGTCGTGAGACAGTTCGGTCCCTATCTGTCGTGGGCGGAGGATACTTGAAGGGAGTTGACCATAGTACGAGAGGACCTGGTTGAACGTATCCCTAGTGTTCCGGTTGTTTCGCCAGAAGCATAGCCGGGTAGCTATATACGGAATCGATAACCGCTGAAAGCATCTAAGCGGGAAGCGAGCCCTAAGATGAGGTATCCCTGGACTTCGGTCCCTAAAGGCCACTTGTAGACTACAAGTTTGATAGGCTGGGTGTGGAAGTGCGGCAACGCATGTAGCTGACCAGTACTAATCGGCCGTGAGGCTTGACCTTATTCTAAGACACGTTTCGTGCGTGATTTGAGATCAGGGTTGGAAGGAAGAGCTCGAGACAATCCATCAACACGGACTCTCGAACTTGCTTCTGATCCGCTTCGCAGAGCGGCACAGAGAAACTTTCTACGGCTTCGGTGGCAATGTCGGTAGGGTCACACCCGATCCCATCCCGAACTCGGAAGTTAAGCCTATCAGAGCCGATGGTACTGCAGGGGCAGCCCTGTGGGAGAGTAGGACGCCGCCGGAATTATGAAG
>CAWJII010000015.1:0-230924 GCA_963842915.1 uncultured delta proteobacterium
TGCTCTTCCTCATCTCTTCCTGGAGCTTCTTGAGCCTCTTGATTGTCCCGGCCTTGTGTCGGGTCGTCCCCGCCCGTCGAGGGGATATGAACGACATCACCCGGTTGAATCAGATGTGGGTTTCTTCGCTTCACGCGAAGCGATGCGTTCTCGCGCGCGTTGTACAGCGCTTTCCGATCATGCAGCCCGTGCTTGCGGGCAATAGAATCGAAACTATCTCCTTTTCGGCTACGTATTTCGCCACAACACCCGGAGGACATGCATACGACGTGCCAATGTGAATCCATTATGTGCGGAGTTCGGTGCAACCTTGGCTTGGTTGGGCAACGTCGGTCGGATCTTCATAAGCGCGCCCTAGCTTCGCTTCCGTGAACGATGGCCATAGCCCCCACCGGATTGGAAGTACGTTCAACAACTGGATATGTCTCTTGAAACGCAATAGATGCGCGTGGTGATTTCAAGACAATGGTGAAACCAAGCACCAGTGCTCTGGCATGCGACGTGCATGCATATTGAACGCAAGGAAAGCGGAAACTGATAGTCGCGTCCGGTGTCGGGTTGATGCCCTTCGATGCGGCTTCGGTTAGCAAGAACAGGATGACCGGAGGTGTGAGATGAAATGGTTCATGATGATTGCGATGATAACCGCGACCGCGTTGTTCATCGGCGGATGTGGAGACACCGGGGAGAGCGAAGGTGATGTGGGTGAGCTGACGATGACGCTGGCTACGATTAGCCCAACGGGTGTCGAGTACCGACTGCGTGAGGCCATCTTCCAGATTGACGGTCCGGAGCCCACGGACGTTCTTGGCGAGGACTACCCGCCAGATCAGGCGCGGATCAGTGTGCTTCTTGCAAGCGGAGACTATGAGGTGACTTTGGGCGGAATGTGGTACATGGAGCACAGCGCGAACGGCCAGCCATTTACCCCGATCGACGCCATCCTGATCTCGCCCAACCCCGTGTCGGTCCGAGTCATTGCCGATCAGGTCGCGTTCGTGGACTTCACGTTCGAGGTGGATGAAGGTGATATCAACTTCGGCCCTGGCACCCTCTCGATCGGCATTGACGTGGTCGAGAACGACGGCGCAGGCGGCGCGGGCGGCGCAGCCGGCGTGGGCGGCGCGGGCGGCGCAGCCGGCATGGGCGGCTCCGCGTGACAGAAGCCAAAAGACCGGCCAGTAGCGCAGACGCTTCCGGGGCACCCCAGAGCCTCCGGTAAAGCCGGGCCGATTCAATGCGCTCAACTTCGGTCTGGGTGTGTTGTGGTGGAGATCGTCGGCCGGTTTCCTTGGCCAGTTCCGTCCGGAGGACTTTGACCGCACGCGCGGCCTACTCGACGGCCCGCGACTCGGACGGGCTCCAGTCACCCGAGCGCGCATCCCGATCGCGGTGTTGGCGGCATGAGTTGTCCGGTCTTCGCGCGATTGTGGCAAGCCACGTCGCGACCGAGGGCCGAGTTGGCGCGGCTACACTCGCCCGATCCATCGCACCATCGCGAGCCGGCTCCGCCGCGGTTTCCAAGGCTTGAGCGTTGGTGGGATCTCGAACCGCCAAGAGCTTCGCGGCGACCCTGCAAGTGCGGTTGCTCGGACGATGCGTGGAAGTGTTGGCATCGCGTCGTGATGGACGAGCTACTTGGAGAACGCCGGAACGTCGCCTAGCGCTACGGCCGCACCTCAAACGCCGGCACCGGGGCCAACTGCAAGCGACTGACGGCTTGAGGAGCCGCCGGCAAGCCCATGACCGGAAGACAGCTCAGGGAGCCGTCGGGGATTTGGTGACCAGGAGGTTGTCGTAGAACATACCGGAAGGTTCAAAGTTCGTCGCCGTGGCGGCGAATCCGAACTGCAGGATCTGACCGATGAGGGCGTTGTCGATCACGATTTGGAGCGAGTAGCGGTTCCAGGTATCCGGAATCGCAGTCGTATCCAGCATGATGTCGTTGGTCGTCGCGAAGCCGGCACCCGGATCCAGCGTCTTGATGAACGCCCGGGCCTTGCTGTCACACACGTTCGGCGAGGCGCATACCGGGTCGGCTGGATTGTTGATGTCGCCGCCCTTGGCGTCGAAGCTGAACGTGTAGGTTCCGAATCCGCCGCTGCAATCAGACTGCCTGGATTACTGAATGGTTCTTGGAACGTAAGCGCCTCGACATCGCGGCCTGCGGTCATTGCTGCTCCGTTCTGGTAATCGCTGATGATCACCACCTGCTGAGCGCCCTGCTCAGGGCCGCCTTCTCCCGCGGCGACGAGCGAGAAACCCGCCGCCGCTGGATTGTTCGTGGGGGAATGCCCCGTAGGCGTTGGCGACCGAACCGTCCGCATCGAGCTCGGTGCCGAAGCCAAGGAACCCGGCATCGCCCAACGCGGTCAGGCTCGCTTGGTCGAGCGCCTCGAAGTCCTGTTCGTACAGCACTTCTCCGGCCATGCCTCCAACTATGAAGTGGCGGTAGCTGCAAGGCAGATCTCGACAAAGCGAGGCCTGAGCTCGCGCCGATGGGTCGAATCTGCGGTCCGGTCCCTGTGTCGGTCTGTCGAAGTCGACTATTCGCGTTCGCAATGACGCAGGAGAAGATCCATCGGCAGGCCGTATTCGCGTCGACGAGGTCGCTCGACCCGGAAGTCGAGTGCCACAGCGCAGCCTTCGCGGTCACTGCCTTTGGACAGTCTGACAAGGGACATGACGAGCAGAAGATGATTGGAGCCGAGCGCGCTAGGTCGTCGGCGGCGCGGCCAGTTGCGGTCGATAGGGCTGACCGTCGCGCCACATCGCGTACAGGACGCCTGCCATCTTGCGCGCCAGTGCGGTGATCGCGACTTGGGTGTTGCGCCGCTCGGCGATGCGCCGCGCCCACAGCACCATCGGGTCCTCCGGTCGGCGTCGCCAAAGCTGCCACGCGCCTTGCCCAAGCGCGTGGCGGACGGCACTGGGCCCCGCCTTGATGATGCCGGTGCGTCGACGCGTTTGCCCCGAGCTCCGCTCGCCGGCGGTGAGTCCAAGATAGCTCGTGAGTGCTTGGGCGCTCCCGAAGCGGTTGATGTCGTCGACCGCCGCCATGAAACGAAGCGCAGTGATGGGACCGACCCCAGGCATGCTCATCAGCAGCTTGGCGATGGGCTCGCGGTCGATGACCGCCGCCATCTCCGATTCGATAGCGATGATTTGTGCGCTGAGCGTTTCGATGCTCAAGAGCGCCGCCTCGAGGTGACTCGGCAATCCCTCCTCGCTCGACTCCAAGGCGCGCCGCACGGCTTTGGGCATTGTCTTGGAGGAGCATCGGACCCGGCTGCTCAATTGCGTCCGAAGATACCCGCGCACCCGATTGATGAGCAGCGTGCGTGCACGCACCAACGCTTGGCGAGTGGTGCTCATCGCACGCCAGTGCAACGATTGCTCGCTCGGAATGTGGACGCTCGGCAGTGCGACGCGTGTCGACGCCTCGCTCAGTGCCCGGGCGTCCCGTACATCGGTCTTGGTGCCTCGGTAGCCCACACCAAGCGCTCGACTGAGCACCGAGGGCACGACCGAAACCTGATGCCCGGCCGCTTGCGCCATCCGTGCCACTCCAAACGCCTCGGAGCTCGTTTCCACAATCACCTGCCCAGCCGGTCGACGGCGCAAATACGCCCCCAGATGCCGCGTCGTGCATGCACGTTCGTCGACAATCTGACCCTCCGGCATCGCGCACGCAGATTTGACTGGTACGACTGCCCAAATCGATCGCAATATGCTCCATGGCGGGCCTCTCTCTCTGCGGCTTCTGACCGCGTTTTTCGTTTTGAGGCGCCAGTATCGGTGACCTCGCTGATGAAGGGGCCCGCCACTTCATCTTTTCTCGTCGCGTGTAGCGATGATGCAGCCCGCCGACCATCGGGAGGGCGATGACCTTCCCCCCATCGGTGGACTCGCGCTGGCGGGGGTCGGGGGTGTCCTTGCCGAGCGCGAGGTGGGTCCGGGATCGGTGATAGTACTCGAGGTACTTCCGCAGGATACGCCGCAGGTGCTGCTCTGAGAGAACGATGACGTGATCGAGGCAGTCCCGCCGAAGGGTCCCGATCACGCGCTCGCAGTACGGATTCTGCCACGGGGAGTGCGGCGCGGTGAGGACCTGCTCGATTCCCATCGCACGCACTCGACGAACGAAGTTCGCGCCATAGATCTTGTCTCGGTCCCGGATGACGTACTTCGGCGCCGAGTCGTAGGGGAAGGCGTTGACCAATTGCTGGCCTGTCCACTGCGCGGACGGACCCTCGGTGACGTTGAAGTGCACGATGCGTCGGCGCTCGTGCTCGAGCACGAGGAACACGTACAGGATGCGAAACGTGGCTGTGGGCACGACAAAGAAGTCGATGGAAACGAGGTCCTTGGTGTGGTTCCGGAGAAACGCACGCCAGGTCTGCGACGGCGGCTTTCGCCGACGCGGCATGTATCGTGACACCGTGGCTTCTCCGACCTCGAAGCCGAGCTTGAGCAACTCGCCGTGAATGCGAGGCGCTCCCCAGGTCGGGTTCTCGCGGGCCATTCGACGGATGAGCGTCCGGATCTCCGCGTCGATCGGTGGACGACCGCCTCGGTTTCGGCTCTTCCAGCTCCAGTAGAGCTTGAAGCCCTTGCGATGCCAGCCGATCACGGTCTCGGGCTTCACGAGGATGCAGGGCGTTCTGCCAATCTGGCCACAGGCGCGAGAGCGCGACCCAGAATGCACGGTCCGCTTTGGTCAGCTTGGGGCGTTTGGTCTTGCGCTGCAGAATGGCCAGCTGCTGTCGCAAGGCGAGGTTCTCGAGAGCGAGCTCGCGCTGCGACCTCAGGCTCGATCTGGCGGTCGCGAGCAGGGCGTACAGCAAGTGAAGCATCGGGGTAGGTTAGCTTGACCCCGAGCACGGAAACATCAACGATTGCGCCATCGACGGGGTTCTGAGGAGGCACAGGTGACGCTGCTCGAGGAGTGATCCCTCTCGGTGCAAAAGGTCCTGGTCCGGCGTGGGTTTGGTTCCGTCTGGCGACGTCACCGCGATCGCGTTGTCTAGAGGGAAGTTTGTTCTGAGCGCGCGAATAAGCCGAAGGCGTTGAGCGCGCAACTCGCGCAAACGGTCACTCGATCAGCGAGGGAAGGTGGCGCGTGCAGTTTTGTTGTCAGACAAAACTATCCCTTGCCCCAACCAAGTCGGGTCCCTTTTGACGCACAATGAAACTATTTGGAGTTCTTTGCTCCAATCTGAATCGCAATGACTCCGTTTGCTTTGAAATGACGCAAACAGAGTCAATCGGAGTCAGATCGAACCAGTTCTGAGCAAAATTGCGCAACACGATTCAGAAAAGAGCAAAACGAGTCATTCCGCGTCACTTTGATTCACGAAAATAGTTTGGTCCCCAGGACAACATTTTGGGGGGCAAAACCGATAACAGAGATGGGCGGATCGGCGCGCAGTGACGATCACAGTCCAGGGAGAAAAGGCGATTGGTCATCACGGATCACGATGGATGCCAGGTGGGCGTCCCGGCGAAACTGCGAGCGACGCAGCACGCCGAACCGGCGGCAACGTGGCTCACTTACACCCAAGCGGCGGCCTACACCGGATGGTCGATTGGCCACCTCCGTAATCTCGTGTCCGCGGGCCAAATTCCGGTCTACGGCCGCCCGCGGGTACGCCGGTTCCGCCGGGATATGTTAGACCTCTATCTGACGAACCCGGACATGGCGATGCGGACGTTCCTGGCAGAAAGGAACGAACCGTATGGCCGTTAGAAAGCGAGCCAACTCTTGGCAATACGACTTCAAGCTCCAAGGCTACGGACGCCAGCGAAGGGCTGGCTTCAAGACGAGGGCCGAGGCGCACGAAGCCGAACGAAGGGCGCGCGAAGACTTGATCTCAGGTCACAAGCGCATCCAATTCGCCGACGCGTACGAGCAGTACCTGTCGGCGACGACCATGAAGGATCGCAGCCGGGATTCCTACGGGAATCTCTGGCCGCAGATCAAACCGGTGCTCGGGCACCTCTTCATCGAGGAGGTGGACACCTCGGCGATGGACGCGCTCAAGCGCGCCCTTCCCTCCCGGCTCGGACCGAAATCCGTCAACAATCGACTCGCCTTGGTGCGAGCCGTCCTACGGTTCTGTTGGAAACGGGGGCTGCTGGCCGCAGTGCCCTACGTGCCGACGGAACGCACCGCGAAGAAGCCACCCAAGTGGTACTCGGAGTCCGAGCGAGACCGGTTCTTGGCCGGGATGTTCGAGCTCCAACCCGAATGGTACCTCTTCTTCTACCTCTCGGCCCGACTCGGGCTTCGCGCCTCGGAGGTCTACGCCATCGCGCGGAGCCGCCTTCGGGACATCCCACCCCAGTTGATCATCGACCGGGGGGTCCAGCGCGGCACCAAAGACCGGCCGGCCATGCTGGTCACGCGCAAGAACAACGAGGCGTACTCGCTCGACGTGACCGAGGACATCCTCGACGCGATCCGCTGGCATATCCGGCAGGGATACGCCGGCCCGGAGTTCCTGTTCAGCAAGGACGGGAGCTTTCCTCGCTACATCGACAGCTACAAACGCCCGATGGTCGTCGTCCAGCGGGCGCTCGGGCTTCGACCACTCAGTCACCACGCCCTCGGGCGCCACTCGGTCGCAAGCCAAGCGGTGACCAGCGGGCACTCCATCAAGGCTGTACAAGCGCAGCTCGGACATCGTTCGGAGCAAAGTACGCACGTCTACGCGCACCTTGGATCGCGCGCACAACTGCGTTTAGTGGAGGGATTGCAGCCTGCTGCAGCACCGCATGGCACCCTCAGGGCACCGAGCAAAAAGAAAGGCACCTAGCGCTTTCGCTAAGTGCCCGACTTCGTTGGTTGCGGGGGCCAGATTTGAACTGACGACCTTCGGGTTATGAGCCCGACGAGCTACCATGCTGCTCCACCCCGCGGCCTCTTTATAGTCAGGCGCCCCGACTTGTCAAAACGAGCCGATGCACTAAATTTTCCCGATGATTTCGGGCGTTTTCCGGCCAAGGGCCTGGCTGCTATTAGGACTATCACTAATGGCCCTAGCCTGTGAGGGTGAAGCGCCGGCCAAGAGCGGTCCGAACGGCCCTCCCCCCGCCCGGGTCTGGGTCGGCGAGGTGCGCGACGGGAGCATCGAAGCGCAGTGGTCCTTTCTCGGTGATGTGAGCGCGCTGCAACACGCGCGTTTGGCGGCGGGCGCATCCGGCGAAGTGCGCCGCGTGCTCGTCCGCGTCGGCGACCGCGTGAAGAAGGGCGACATGCTGGTCGAGATCGACCCTTCCCTCGCGTCCGCACGAGTCCGCGCGGCATCGGCTTCAAAGCAAGCGGGCGCGGCACAGCTCGAGCGCGCGCAACGTGACGCCGAGCGCTTGAGCACCGCAGGGCCGGACATCGCCGCCGCCGCCGAGATCGAACAAGCAACTTCAGAACGCAAGCGCGCAACGGCCGAGCGCGGACGCCTCAAAGCCGCAGAAGCCGAGGCGCGCGTCGCACTTGGCCGACATCGCGTCAAGGCGCCCTTCGAAGGAGTGGTCGCCAACCGTCGTGTCGACCCGGGCGACTGGGTCGACCCCGGTGTCGAAGTCATCGAGCTCATCGACGACCGCGGCGTCGAAGTCCTTGCATCGATTCCACCCGAGGTCGCGCGCTTCCTTTCGGTTGGCGACAAGGCCAGCTTCAATCTTGACCCCGAGACGACGAGCGCGACGATTCGCGGAATCGTACGGGCGCTGGACGCCGAGTCACGCACTGTGCGTTTGCGCTTGGCGCCCGACGAGACGACGACCTGGTTGCTACCCGGCGCAGCGGTCGACGTGCTGCTCACGGTACTACGAAGCGAGCCCGGCGCGCTCGTAGTTCCACGCGACGCGCTCGTCTATGGCATCGCGGGCCTCAAGGTCGTGAAATCGGTCGATGGCAAGGCGGAGCCCGTGCCGGTCGAGGTCGTGGCACGTGGGCGCGACGAAGTGCTGGTCCGGGCCGAAGGGCTCGCAGCAGGGGATACGGTGCTGACGCGCGGCAACGAGCGCGTGTTCCCCGGGCAGCCTCTGATCGTGTTGGAAGACTGAGCGCACGATGCCCGACAACTCACCCCCGAACGACGAGCAGCCCAGCGGGCTCATCTGGGTCGCCATTCAGAGGCCGATATCGGTCATAGTCGGTATCGTCCTCGTGATCCTCTTCGGCACACTCTCGGTCATGGACCTGCCGATTCAGCTCACCCCGGACATCGCCACGCCCACGATCAGCGTGAACACAATCTGGCCGGGCGCCGCGCCGCTCGAAATCGAATCCGAAATCCTCGAGCCCCAAGAGGAGGTGCTCAAGAACGTCCAAGGGCTGACGCGCATGGAGTCGAGCGCCAGCATGAACAGCGGGAGCATCACGCTCGAGTTCGAAGTCGACACGGTCATCGAAGAAGCGCTCGTCCGCGTGACCAACAAGCTCAGCCAAGTCTCGAGCTATCCAGATTCGGTGCGCGAGCCCGTCGTCGAAACAGCCAATAGCGCAGGTCCACCGCTGGCCGTCGTTGCGATTCGCGATCCGAACAAGGGCAGCGTCGCCGCATATCGCACCTGGGTCGAAGACGAAGTCATCCCCGAGATCGACCGCATCCCCGGCGTGGCGGGCATCTTCTTCATCGGCGGTCAGGACACCGAAGTCCATGTGCTGTTCGATGCGCAGGCCCTCGGCGCGCGTGGGCTTTCGGTGCAAGGCGTCGCCGACCGGGTGCGAAGCGAGCTCCGTGATCTGTCGGGCGGCGACGTCACCCTCGGGAAGCGACGCTACCTGGTGCGTACCGCCATTGCCCCGCAAACCCCTACCGCGCTCGAAGAAGTCGTGCTTGGCGCAAGCAGTGATGGCACCCCGATCCTCCTCGGCGATGTGGCCAGCGTGAAACTCGCGCTTCGAAAGCCGGTCGGCGTCGCGCTGGTGCAGGACCGACCGGCGATGGTGATGCTGCTGTCGCGCGAAGCGGGCACGAATGTGCTCGAGGTGACTCGCGAAGTCCACGAAGTCATCTCCGAGCTCCAGCGCGAAAAATTCGATCGCGAAGGCCTGCAAATCGAGATCCTCGCCGACCAAGTCGAGTACATCGAAGGCGCACTCGACCTGGTCCGGCAGAACCTGCTCCTCGGCGCGGTCCTGGCCATGATCGTGCTCTTCTTGTTCCTGCGGACCTTCGGAGCGTCCGCCGTGGTCAGCGTCGCCATTCCAGTCTGCGCATTTGCAACGGCACTCGGCATGCAAGCGCTTGGCCGCACCATCAACGTCGTTTCGCTGGCAGGCATCACCTTCGCCATCGGCATGGTGGTCGACAACTCTATCGTCGCCCTCGAGAGCATCGACACCTGGCGCACCCGAGCGCCCAACACGAAGCTTGCAGCCTATCGCGGCATCCGCGACGTCTGGGGTGCGCTCGTCGCGTCGACCGCGACCACGGTCGCCGTCTTCATTCCTATCGTCCTGTGGCAAGGCGAAGTGGGTGAGCTCTTGCGTGATGTGGCAGTCGCCATCGCACTGGCGGTGTCCGCGTCGCTGGTCGTGTCGGTTCTGGTGATCCCGAGCCTCGCCGCACGCCTCCTCTCTCAGGGCAAAACCCTCGACATCGGCAGCCTCACCGGCTTCGGCCGGCGGTTTCGCTCCCGCGTCACCGAGCAAGTGCGTTGGCTCTGCAGCTCGACCCGGCGCTCGATCTCGACGATCGCATTGGCCATCGTTGGCTCTCTGCTCGTGGTCTGGGCGCTGCTCCCGCCCATGGAGTACTTGCCCACCGGCAACCGCAACCTGGTGTTCGGCATCTTGATTCCGCCTCCGGGCTACTCGATCGACGAGCTCGAAGCGACGGGCAACCGCCTGCAAGGCGAGATGGCGCGCTACACCGGCGTAGAGGCAGACGGCGAGGCGAACATCCGGCGAAGCTTCTTCGTGGGTAGCCCAGACCGTGTGTTCGCGGGCGCCGTGGCCGAAAACAAAGAAGACGTCGGCCGAATGCTCGACCTCTTACGGCGCGTGCAGTCGAAAATCCCGGGCATGATCTCCTTCGCCACCCAGGCTTCCTTGTTCGGTCGATCGATCGGCGGAGGTCGCGTCGTCGAGATCGACATCCAAGGCCCGGACCTGCAGACCCTCACCAAGGTGGGCGGCCGCCTCTTCGGAGACCTGCGCACGGCCTTACCGGGTGCCCAGATTCGTCCGGTACCAAGCCTCGACCCCGGCGCACCGGAGCTGCACGTCATTCCCAAACGAAAAGAAGCCGCGCAGCTTCAAATGGGCGGTGCCGAGCTCGGCCTCGTAGTCGACGCTTTGATCGACGGCGCGATCATCGGCGAATACACCCCCGAGGGCTCCCCGAAGCTCGACGTGGTCCTGCGCGCAGTCACCGAAGGCAACCGGCTTCTTCCCGACGCGCCCGCCCTGCTGTCCGCACCGGTCGCCACCCCCAGCGGGCGCACTGTCCCCCTCGGTGCGCTCGCCAGAATCGAAGAACGCCTCGGCCCATCGGTGATCCGTCACCTCGAACGCCGGCGCGCGATCACGCTCAATGTCTCGCCGCCCGAGGACCAGGCCCTCGAAGACGCCATCGACACCATTCGCAACGAGGTCATCGGCGGCCTCGAAAGAGAAGGCGCAGTCCCGGCCGGCGTCGAGTTCGGACTCAGCGGTGCAGCGGGCAAGCTCGAGCTCGCGCAGAAACAGTTTGGCAACATCCTCTTGCTTGCGTTGGTCATCTGCTTCCTTCTGATCGCGGCCCTCTTCGAGGATTTCGTTTCCCCGCTCGCGGTGCTCATGAGCGTTCCACTCGCAGCGGCCGGCGGTGCGGGCGGCCTCTGGCTGGTCAACGCCCTACTCGGAAAGCAACCGCTCGACTTGATGACCGCGCTCGGCTTCCTGATCCTGATCGGCGTCGTCGTGAACAACGCCATCCTCGTCGTCGACGGTTCGCTCGCGCGCTTGCGTGCAGGCTCCTCTCTGAGCGAAGCCGTGCCTCTGGCGGTCGAAGCCCGCGTGCGCCCCATCTTCATGACCACGGCCACTTCACTAGCGGGCCTCCTGCCGATGGTGCTCTTTTCGGGCTCAGGCTCCGAGCTCTACCGCGGCGTCGGCGCCATCGTTCTCGGGGGCCTCTTGCTCTCGACAGTCTTCACGCTCTTCGTCGTGCCCACGGCGTTCACCCTTCTTTGGAGGCTGCGTGGGCACGCCGATACGGATTTAGAAACTTCTTCTTGAGCTGCTGAAGCTCGTCACGATTGAGCTCACGGTACTCGCCCGGCCGCAGGCCCTCTATGCTGATGCCCGCAAACGACTGACGCGCCAGCCGCATCACCCGCCGGTGAATCGCGTCGCCCATTCGGTGAATCTGCCGGTTCTTGCCCTCGGTGAGCGTGATCTGGACCCAGGTGTGGTTCCGTTCCTGGCGCAGCACGAACGCCTCGGCCGGCTTGGTACGGTAGCCATCGTCGAGCCTGACGCCGTTTCGAAGCGCATCGAGCTCTTCCACATCGAGGTGGCCCTGGAGCTTCACCGCATAAATCTTGGGCACCCCCGACACCGGCCGAAGCAGCGCATCGATCATGTCGCCATCGTTGGTCGCCAAGAGCGCACCGCTCGTGTGGTAGTCGAGCCGGCCCACCGGCACCACGCGCTCGGGAATCTTCTTGATCAAGTCAGCAATGGTCGCCCTGCCCTCGGGGTCGTCGAGCGTGGTCACCATCTCGCGCGGCTTGTGCATGAGGTAGTACACCGGCTTCTCGGCAACGAGACGCCGGCCATCGACCTCGACCCGGTCCTTGTGCGCATCGACCTTCGTCCCCAGCTCGGTCACGACGCGCCCGTTCACCCGGACCCGCCCGGCGAGAATCAACTCCTCAGACGCGCGCCGAGAAGCAACCCCAGCCCGGGCAAGAACCTTCTGTAGGCGTTCCACCGCCGGACCCTAACCCCACACACCCCCCCTGTCACTGACACCGGCACATGCGCGGCAGCGCGAGCCCGAAGGGCGAAGCCCGGCGCGAACGCGCCGCCAAGCCCAAGCGAAGCGCCGGGCGCGGCAGGGAGGACTACGGGTGGGGGTGGGCGGGCGGTGTAACCAAACCCCGTCTTACTGCGCGACTTCGTCGGACTGCTGGTTCGCCAGGGCTGAGTTGCGGAGGCGCTCTTCGTCCCGGTCCCAGCGGTCGACTTTGCCATCGCCGTCGATATCGGTCCCGATTCTCACCGTGCGCCCGTCGATGTAGTACTCCCAGCGATCCGGACGCCATTGCGCGACGGTGCTCCGGTTCTTCATGTCCCGTTCGGCTCTCACAGGCTGGCCGCCTTCGTAGATGATGCGCGTGTCGATCATCCCATTGCCGCTCGTATCGATTTCCTGGAGGCTCACCCGTCCATTGCTGTACTGGGTCACCTTGTCGATACGGCCGTCAAAATCACGGTCCGCCTCTTCGCGCATCGGCCTGCCCTCATCGGTGTAGAGGCGCACGATGTCCTTGCGGCGGTCCCCGTTCAAATCCGCCTCGCGGCAGACCAGAACCAGGCGCGCAAGGCTGCCCTCGCCCATGGTCTTGAAAAGCTTTCGCACATCGGGCGTAGTGTCGCCGGAGGTGTCGTACTCGCTGACTTCGTAGCCCGGGCCGTCCGGCATGCAGCGTCCGCCATCGGCGACCTCGCCACCGCTGGTCGTCTCGGACTGCTCAGTGCCAGGACTCGTCACCGGTTTGGGGTCCTTCGAACCACAACCCATGACAGCCAGGCCCAAGAGGCAAAGCAGTATCTGTTTCATAGTTTGCCCCTCTCACATCGAAGCGACTGATCGGGCGGCCCCATGCTCTGCAATGGCATGTCATGGCTGCGATCCGGTTCGCCGTCTCCGTTCTCGTCGTACTGAGTCAGCACGAGCTTGCCACCCCGAAACGAATCCCACTTCTCGACGCGACCGTTGTTGTCATCGTCGTACTTTGCCTCGGTGAGCAGGCCCTGCTCGTAGACTTCCCAAACATCGACTCTGCCGTCGCGCTGTCGATCGCGCTCGGCCCGAACCACCCAGCCATCGCCGCACCAGAGCCAGGTATCAATCGTGTTGTCGAAGTTCGTGTCGAGCTCCTTGCGAACGAGCTGACCAGCCTCGAAGAAGGACAGCTGGTCCATAACGCCCGTCGAAGTCGAAGTCGTGGCGCTCTCTCGAGACCCGGACCCCATCTGCTTCGTAGAAACGCTCCACATCGACTTTGCCGTCAAAGTTCATGTCTGCTTTGGTGCAGAAGCGACGGCTGTTGCGCTCGACGTGTTCAATGTCGACTCGTCCATCGTCGTTGACGTCGGTCGCCGTGACCTGATTGCCCTCACATGGCGTCGCGGCGGCCATCGAACCGCTCGGCACCGTACTTGAGGAACCCCTGCTGCACCCCAGCGCCGGCAGGCTCACCAATATGGCGAGCCCAATCAACGCATGCGCGAAATTGCTCATGTTTGTGGCCACTTCTAGGTTCCCCGAGAACCAGGTCTCACTTAAGAATAGGGTCGATCGAGGGGCTTGTGCAAGTCCACGGCCCTTCGATTGACAATATATATGGTGCCATGTAGTTTCATGCCACTTCCGGGGTCCGAATGGCGCGCAAAAAGATCTCTACAACCGTCTACATCACGCCCGAGCAAAACGAGCGGCTGAAGCTCCTGCACGAACGCACGAAGGTGCCCGTTGCGGTGTACATCCGCGAAGGCATCGATCTCGTGTTGGACCGTCACCAGGACGAGCTGCCAGGCCAGATGTCGCTGGATGCGGCGCCGCCCAAGAAGGGTTAACGACGGCGCATTGCTGCGGGCCTGGCGCGAGGCTAGGAAGGTCGCACTTTGGCGCAAGATCTCCAGCACATCCGGAACTTCTGTATCATCGCGCACATCGATCATGGCAAGAGCACCCTTGCCGATCGGTTCCTCGACGTGACGGGGGCGGTTTCGGCGCGGGAGCAGAAATCGCAACTGCTCGACAGAATGGACCTCGAACAGGAGCGAGGCATCACGATCAAGGCGCAAGGCGTCCGGCTCCCGTTCACCGCCGCCAACGGTGAAACGTATCAAATGAACCTCATCGACACGCCTGGACATGTCGATTTCAGCTACGAGGTTTCACGTTCGCTCGCGGCCTGCGATGGCGCCCTCCTCGTCGTCGATGCCACCCAGGGTGTCGAGGCCCAGACCCTGGCGAATGTCTATCTGGCCGTAGAGAACGACTTGGAGATCATTCCAGTCTTCAACAAGGTCGACTTACCGAGCTCGGACGTGGACCGGGTACGCAAGGAAGTCGAGCAAGTCATCGGGCTCGATTGCTCACAGCTGCTCGCCTGCAGCGCCAAGACCGGCGAAGGCGTGCGGGAGATCCTCGAAGCAGTGGTCGAACGGGTGCCGCCACCCGAGACGGACGAGAACAGCCCGCTGCGCGCGCTGATTTTCGACAGCTGGTACGACAGCTACCGAGGCGCCGTCTGCATGGTCCGCATCAAGGACGGCACCGTGCGCAAGGGCGACAAGGTCCGTTTGATGGCCACCGGGGCCGAGCACGAAGCGACCGAGCTCGGTGTGTACACCCCCTTCCAAAAGGAAGTGAACGAGCTGGGGCCCGGCGAGGTCGGCTACATCGCCGCGAGCATCAAGTCGCTCCAAGACGCCAAGGTCGGCGACACCATCACCTTGGCCAAGAACCCGGCCACCCAGGCGCTCGCCGGTTTCAAGGACGTCAAGCCCATGGTGTTCTGCGGGATCTTCCCGACGGACAGCGATCAATACACCGAGCTTCGTGACGCGCTCGAGAAACTCAATCTCAATGACGCTGCCTTCATGTACGAGCCGGAGACTTCGGACGCACTCGGCTTTGGATTCCGTTGCGGCTTCCTCGGGCTCCTTCACATGGAGATCATCCAAGAGCGGCTCGAGCGCGAGTACAACCTCGGGCTGATCACTACCGCGCCGAGCGTCGTGTACCGGGTGCACACCGAAGAACAAACTCTCGACATCGACAACCCGTCGCAGATTCCCGACGGGCGCATTCGAATCGAAGAGCCCTACTTCACGGTTTCGATCCACGTGCCTTCCGAATTCGTCGGCGCGGTGATCAAGCTCTGCCAGGACCGCCGCGGTGAACAGCAGGGCATTCAGTATGCCTCGCCCGAACGCGTGATCATCACCTACTTGATGCCGTTCGCCGAAGTGCTCTTTGACTTCTTCGACAAGCTCAAGAGCGCAACCAAGGGCTACGCGTCGATGGACTACGAGCTGGCCGGATACCGTGAGAACCCACTGGTCCGCCTCGACATGCTGCTCAACAACCAGAAGGTCGATGCGCTGAGCGCCGTCGTTCACAGGGACAAGGCTTACTACCTGGGACGCGCGCTCGCGGCGAAGCTCAAGAAGATCGTCCCGCGACAGCAGTACGAGGTGATCATCCAGGCGGCCATCGGCACCAAGGTCATCTCCCGCGAAACCGTCCGCGCCCTTCGCAAGGACGTCACTGCCAAGTGCTACGGCGGCGACATCTCGCGAAAGCGCAAGCTCCTCGAAAAGCAAAAAGAGGGCAAGAAGCGCATGAAGGCCGTGGGCAGCGTCGACATCCCGCAGGACGCGTTTCACGCCATATTGAAAGTCGACGACTGATCGCCGCAGGCTATCGCAGAACTAGCGCCGCTTGCGGCGTCGGCGAACCCTTGTGTCATTCGGCAGCGCTGGGCTGCTGCTCAGCGCCGACGTGTTGGCAACCTGGATCTCGAACTCTTCGTTGATGTCGATGGCTTCTGCGCCGTCGGGTGTCTTGACCAGAAGGCGATCCTCCGCCGTCCCGTTGGCCGAGGCATCGGATTCGAGCGCGTCGAGGTCGAGAATAATCTGCCCGTTGGCCTGCGAGCTCATCGACTGAACCGAGATCACGATCTGTTCCTCGGGGAACTCGATGCTCTGTGGAAGGGCCAGCTGCTGCACGGTGACGTTGAGCATGATCTCGTCCCCCACCCGGTCGACCAAGGTATAGGTATTCACCTGCTGCAAGTCGAAGCCGTAAGCCTTGATTTGCCGACGGGACTCCCATCGGGCCCCAAGGCCAACCTCCTCTTCTGGAAGCCGAACCCGCGTCAGCGTTTCTCGGGAATTGACGATCATCCGTAGCAAGCGCACGGGGACGTCCGAGCGCTTGGTCTGCTCGTTGAAGGACCCCGCCACAATCTGTCCCCGGTCGTCGATCTCGACCCAGCCGCCAATGCTATCCGCCACCGCGGCGCCATCTCGGAGCTGCTGCGCCAGGTTCTCGTCAAAGCCTTCCGGCACCACCGCCTCGGAGCTAACGACGTCGACTTTGAACTTCACTCCACGCTCGGTTCGCGCAGCGGGCCCGGAAACGATGTCGAGACGAAGGCCGGGCAAGACGGTAAGGGCTGCGTTCTCCTCACTGGTCATGAGGCTCGCGACTCGAAACGTGGTCGTGGAGCTGGTCGTGGTGCCGGGAGGGACGTTGTAGCGAAGCACAGACCGCGGCTCCTGCCCCTGGTCCAGCACACGAACCTCATCGTCATCCACTGCAGCCGCGTCCGCGGCCGTTTTGGTTTCCTTGCACGCGCCGAGCGCGAGCATTGCGCAGGCGAGCGCCAGCCCGCGAATCATCAAGTGCGTCATTTTGGAACCTCTACTCCTGAGCGAACACGGTATTCCAGTCGTTCTTCATCGAGACGACGAGCCAACCTGACGGGCCTGCCGCATCGAGCGCCCGGTCGAGCTTGCCCACACTACTTTCGCGATCATAAGCGTATTCGCGCTCGGCGTCATCATGGTGAAGAAGGAGCCCGAGCCGCGTTCCAGCGCTGCCCACGGTGGTCCACTGAAGCATCTCCAGGTCGCCGTCGGAATTGCCAAACGCCAGAATCGGGCGCCGGCCGATGTGCTTGTGAATACCGACCGGCTTCCCGCTCTTGTCGTCGACGAAGTCCACACGCGGAAGACGCAGGAGCGATGGCTTCCCACCCTGCACTTCAAACCGGGTTTCGATCGAAGAGCCCACGACCCGCTCTGGCGGTATTCCGTATACTTCCTCGGTGAACGTGCGCATGAACTCGACGCTGCCGCCAGAAACGATGAAGGTCTTGAAGCCGTTGGCCTCGAGGTACCGAAGAAGCTCGATCTGCGGCTGATAGGTGAGCTCCGTGTAGGGCTGCTCGTACTTCGGATGCCGGGCGTCCCTCACCCATTCGGTCACGATCGTGGCGAAGAGCGTCGTGCTCATCCCCGTGTGTGATGCCAGGACGATCTCCACGAGACCGCGAGTTCCCGAGGCGACCAGCGCGTCCAGGTCGCCTTCGATGACGGCCTGAAAGGGCTGCTGGGCCTTCCATTCGGGGTGAACCCTCGCCAGGTCGTTCACGCGATGAAGCGCGAACGCGAGCTCGGCGTAGATCGGCTGCTCGACCCAGAGCGTCCCGTCGTTGTCGAAAGTCGCCACCCGCTCCTCGGGCTCGACGAAAGCCGGGTTCTCTGGGTCACTGACCGCACGAACGAAGTCGATGATCTTCGATTTCGTGCCGTTGTCGTTCCATGACGGAAGTGGATCGACGAACGCCTCGGCGCTGGCCTTGGGCTCATCTGCCGTAGGTGTCTGCGAGCTGGCACAGCTCAGCACGAAGCATAGCCGCTAGCGCCAAACCAAGCGCCTGGGCGCGGCTCCGCAAGTGAGTCATGGCGCCAAATGTAGGAGCGAGGCGCTGGCGCGTCCAGGCCAGCACTTCACCTTGTTTAGGTCCGGGCGTCGAGGACCGCGAGGAACGTACTGGGCTCAGGCCGGACCCCATTCATCAGAAACGGCGTGCCACCGACGTGCTCGATTCCGAGTTGCCGAACCGAAAACCCAATCACCAAGCTGGCAACCATCAAATAGGGAATCGAAAAGTACCGCTTAGTTCGCCCCATGCGACCTAGGACGTGCCACCCCCCACAAGGTTACGCCAGCAACCCCACCACCCCGACGAGTCTGACGCTGACGCTGACGCTGGCACTGACACTGGCCCCCAAAGCACCCGCGGCAGCACAAGCCAACCAGCGACGCCCGCCCCCAGCGCTTAAAAAGGGTCGCCCGGTCGTTTGGAGGGGGGAGACACGACCGGGCGGGGAGTAGCCGGGGGAGTTAAGGGGGGGATTCCTCCGGCGAAATATTTGGATTTTTGTTTTGGGGAACGGCTACGTTCTCAACACATACAATCTAAATATTGGGACTGAACGCGTCAATGGCACCGGTCTCGTCACGGACCGATTTGCAGTGCATTGGCTCACAGTTTCGTTCGAAAGAAGTGCCACGCCGAAGCGCCGGCGATACTTCCGAACAAATCGGCCACCAGGTCGGCAAGCTCCGAGGATCTCCCGGGGACGAGTGCCTGGTGCACCTCGTCCGATAGGCCCCAAAGCACCGAAACAAAAACCGCAAACGCTGCCGTTCGCCAGGCGGGGGCAGAGGGCCAGCTGCGCGTCGAGGCTGCTGCGCAGAGCCATCCAAGCACCCCGTACTCTACGAAGTGGATGCCCTTGTCCTTCCACGGAAGGTGCTCGACGCCCGGCACTCGGACCTCGAACGACGAAATCACGAAAATGAGAGCCATGTACAGCAGCGCAAAGCGCCACGTACGAAGGCCCTCGCGCAAGGAGCCGCTGTTCAGGCTGCGCCTCCCGCGCCAACGACAGAGAGACGCGTGCGCGGGCCGCGGTCCCCGAGCCCCTCTGCCCCCGTCATGTACCCTGACAAGCTGTGGCGAAACGGCTGGTCGATTGTCACGGTCACCAACTCGCCTGTCGGATCGCAAGCTTCAGGCGCGATCAAATGCACGATCTCGTTACGCTCGCTGCGGCCGGCGAACCGCCCGGTATCTCCCGGCGAAGGGCCTTCGACCAGAACCTGCAAGTCCTGCCCGACGAGAGACTGCAAATGCGCTTGCTGTTGCGTATCGACTAGCGCGAACAAGCGGGCGAGCCGATCGTCTTTCACCTCTTCGGGAACCTCATCACCAAGCTTGAGGGCCGGCGTGTACGGCCTCGGCGAGTACTTGAAGGCAAAGGCGGCGACGAAGCCAACGCGCCGCACCAGCTCGAGCGTCCGCTCGAAGTCATCCTCGGTTTCGCCCGGGAAGCCGACGATGAAGTCTGCGGACAAGGTGAGCCCGGGCTTGGCTTGCTTCAGCGCGTCGGTCCGCGTGATGTATTCCTCGGCTGTGTACCGGCGCGCCATCCGTCGGAGCAGGCGATCGGACCCCGATTGAACCGGCAGGTGCACGTGCATCGGAAGCACCCCGAGGTCGGCGTGCGCCGCCACGAGCTCGGCGGTGAGGTGCCGCGGGTGCGGTGAGGTGTAGCGAAGTCGCCGAAGGGCAGGAACCTCCTCGGCGATCCGCCGAAGCAGCCCGGCAAACCGGGATGTGGACACAGCCAGCCTCGTCTCGGCCTTGCTGGCGTCCGCGTCCGCGCCGGGTTCGTGCCAGGAGTTGACGGTCTGCCCGAGCAGGGTGATCTCCCGCACACCCCCTCCAACCAGATCGCGAATCTCGCCGACGATCTCGTCCGCGGGCCGATAGCGCTCGGAGCCCCGTGTATAGGGAACGATACAAAATGTGCAGCGCTCATCGCAGCCCTTCATGACGGTCACGTAGGCGGTGACCTCCCGGCGATCTGCATGAGGCTTGGCCCGGAGGAATTGCGGGTCGTCCATGTCGAACACCGTTCTGGTGATCGGTGGGGCCCCCTGCTCCGCCTGGCGAATCAGCGCGGGCAGCTCGGGGATGTTGTCGGGCCCGAGCACGATGTCTACAAAAGGCGCCTTTCGCAGCAAACGCTCGCCTTCTTGCTGGGCCACGCAACCTGCGACTGCCAGGATCGTGCCCCGCCGGGCCTCCTTGAAGGGTCGAAAAGTCCCTAGAAGACTCATCAACTTATGCTCGGCCTTCTCGCGCACGCTGCAGGTGTTGACGAGCAGAAGATCGGCCAGGGCTGGCTCGCTGGCCTCGGTGTAACCGCTCGTCCGCAGGACCTCCTCGATACGACGGGAGTCGTGGACGTTCATCTGGCAGCCGAAGGTCTGGACGAAGTACTGCTTCATGGGCTCGGTGGCGCTAGCTGTAGCAGTCGGCGGGGCGGTCGCCAAATGGCCGAAATTAGGCCGTTCGCTGGCGGAATGAGGGGTCTCCGCGCTACAAGCCCTAGGTAGATGGCTCGCCGGCGATGCATCTGCCTCCTGCTCGTACTGGCGAGCGGATGCAAGACGATCCCAGAGGATGCCTACGGCATCGACCGGATCCGTTTCAGCGGAATGGAACAGCTTGACCCGCAGGCACTGAGCGCCTGTCTTGCGACCCAGGAGCGCGACCGTGTCACCTTCGCGTTCGGCACCAACTCCGACCCCAGCTGCGGTGTTCCTCCCTTCGACGGGAACCGGGTGTCCTTCAACCTCTGGAAGAAACTCCGCAAGGGCTGGCCGACCTTGGACTCCGCGGTGTTCGACCGTGACATGCAAAGAATCGAGCGCTGGTATCAGGCGCGCGGCTACTACGACGCGGCGGTGGTCAGCACCGAGTTCGATCCGGCTTCGGCGGCGGGGGACGACCGCATCGTCGTGGCGCCCGGCGGCCAGGCCCCCTGCGACCGGGAAGGCGACGACGAAGGCTGCAAGCTCAGCATCGCAATTGAAATCGAGGAGGGCGAGCCGGTCTTGGTGAGCGCTATCAAGGCGACTGGGCACGAAGCTTGGGAGTCAGACAAGCGTGACAAGATCGAACGCGCGGTCGAGCTCGAGGTCGGCAAAGCGTTCGACGAAGCGATGTACGAGCGGAGCAAGCGCGCGATCCGGCGACAGCTCAGGGAGGCGAGCTACGCCTGCGGCAACGTATCGGGTCGCGTCGAAATCGATCGGGAATCTAGAGAGGCCACCGTTGATCTCTACGTCGAAGCCGGACCGACATGCTCGCTCGGCGATGTGACCGTCACGGGCAACGGCGAGCTACCGGCGAAGACGATTCTGGCCGTCGCCGACCTGAAGACCGGGCAGGCGTTCAGCTTGAGCGACCTTGCCGACGCCCAGCGCGCGGTATATGCGCTGGGCGCCCTCGCTTCGGCAAACGTGACCTCGACTCCGCGACGCGATGAGGAGGAACAGTGCACCGGGATCGTCGACGTGAACATCGCCGTCGAGCCCGGCCGGGCCATCCGCTGGGGCATTGGCGCCGGCGTTCAGAGCGGCACGATCGCCACGCTGACCTTGGAGCAGGACACGCGCATTTCGGACGTTCACCTATTCGGTCTGTTCGAGCACCGGAATTTCATCGGCGGCTTCCGGCGCCTTCGCATCGAGGACCGTCCCAAGATCGTCGCCCGGGACCCGTTCTTTCGGTTCGGTCAGGGGTTTCTTTTCGGAAACGAGGTCCGCATCGAGTATCGGCGGCCAGCGTTTCTCGAGCCACGCACCACCTCGGCGATTCAAGTTCGTCACGACTGGGGCCCCGATCCCTACGAGCTTTTTCGGCGCCACGACCTTCAGGTACGCGGTAGCCTTTCGCGGCCTTTCTTCGATGGCCGGCTTCTGCTCGTGGGCGCCCTGAACTACGACCTCTACCGGACGGTCGACGAGGACCCACGGTACCCGACGAGCTACCAGGTCGTGTTCCTCGACGAAAGTGTCATCGTCGATCTTCGAGATGACTCTCGAAGCCCGCGCGCTGGGTTCTTCTTTCAAGTCGGCAGCCAGCAATCACCGGCTCAGATGAAGCGCTCCTGGCAGTACGTCCGTGTCAGCCCCGAGGTTCGTGGCTATGCGCCCTTGCCGCTGTCGTCGACGCTCGCGTTTCGATTCGGCATGGGCGCCATGTTCCTGTTCTCGCGAGACCAGAACCGCTTGGACCTGGTCGGTCAGGCGCTCGGCCCCCAGAACTACCGCCTGCGTTCAGGCGGTCCCACGAGCCACCGCGGCTTCTTTGGCGGTTTCCTGGGCGACCCGGGTCGCATCGATTCACTCAACCGCGAAGGTTCGGACGCGCGAAACGACGGCGGCCTGCGCAGATGGGAGGCGGGCGTCGAGTGGCGCGTTCCCGTCACGCAATCCTTTGCGACGGCTCTGTTCATGGACTTTGGCGACGTGAACCGGGGTCAGGTCTGGCGCTTCCGTTACATTCGCGCGGCGGCGGGTTTCGGTTTTCGCTACCAAACCCCGGTCGGGCCGATCCGTCTCGACTTCGGCTTTCTGATTCCGAAGTGGCAGGTCATCGGCGGAGACGCGCCGCCGGACGCCTTCAACATCTTCAAGTTCATTCGCGGCGGGGTGCCGGGCGCCATCCACTTCACCATCGGGGAGGCGTTCTGATGCGCTGGCTGTCACGCCTGGTCAGCTGGTTTCTCGGTTGGCCTCTCCTCGCCATCGTGTCGCTGCTCTCGAGCGTACTATTTCACCTGGACACCGAGCTCGGCCGGCGGATCGGCCGGGACATGCTCAACGAGTTCGTGTCCGACCAGATGGTCGGGACGCTGCACGCCGGCTACATCACGCAGCTCCGGCTCTGGCATACGATTGTCAAAGACACCTTCGTCTACGACCCAGACGGCAACGCGATCATCTACGGCGAAACCGTGGAGCTCGGCATCGACCCCATCGCGGGGCTTCGCGGACGGCTCCGCTTTTACTACGGCACGCTGACCAACGGATGGGTCGACCTGATCGACGACGGCGAAGGTGCGCCCACGTTCCTAGCCGCATTCGAGGCGGCCGACCAAACGCCTACCATAGGAGAGCCCTTCCACGCGATCGTCGACAATATGGACCTCCGCAACCTCGAGGTCACCGGAGAGCTACTCGGATTGAAGAACATCCGCGTCGTCGATCTCGACACCAAGGGACGAATGGAGTTCTTCTGGATCACCGACATCGAAATCTGGTCGGCCGAAGGCCGCATGGTTCTCCCCTTCCCGTTCGAAGGGAGTATCGACAACATCGTTGGCAGCGTGCACACCGACGTGCGCGGCGCGCAGGTCACCGCCGAGGCGAGCCGTGGGGATGAGAAGCTGACGGCGGAGCTCGTCTACAGCCCACGCGAAAACAGCCTCCCCGAGGATCCCTGGGACCTCGATCTGTTCGTCCGCGTCGAGCCGGTCCGCGCACAGACCCTGTACGACGTCGGCTTCGACTGGGCGGAGTCGCTCAAAGGGGAGGCGACGGGCTGGGTGCGCCTTTGGGGACCCGAAGAAAACTATCGCTTGCAAGCCGACGTACGAACCGCGGGAGGGCGCGCGCGAATCAACGGGGATCTCCCGAGTGAAGGCGTCACCCGAATAGAGATCGCCAGCCCGCGCCTCGAGCTGGCCGAAGTAATGGGCGGCGTGCCGGAGGTCGAAGTCGGCGGCCGCATCGAGATGACGAGCGACCCCGAAGACGAAGACGTCCTGGGCGTCGAAATCGAAACCAAGGCCTTCATCTACGAGGACTTTCACATCCCTGCGCTCTTGGCGAAGCTCCGGACCAGGGATGACGGGATGGACATCGACTCGGTCCAAGCGGAGTACGCCGGCGGCGATCTCCATCTTGACGGGCACGTGGAGTACGCGGGCCTCACCGAGATCCACGTCCGTGGAAACATTCCCGAGGTGAGCGGCGATCCCAATTTCGAGCGGTACGCGTCGGGCATCGAAGGAGGCGCCGAGTTCGACCTGCGCATTCGTCAGACGGTGCGGGACGACTTCGAGGCCCAGGGCCGTGTGCGTTTCGATCACTTCGAGTACGGAGCGCTCACCGCGCACTTTCTTATCCTCGAAGGAAGAGTCTGGGGAGATCCTTTGAAGCCGAAGGTCGACCTGGCGCTCGATGGCGCGGCTCTCAGGGTCGCGGGATACCCAATTGGCAATGGCCAAGCGATTCTCAAGGGAGGTCCCAAGGAGTACACCGCGACGGGCGCGTTCGCGGCGCCCGTCGATCGCCGTGCCGCATTCCAAGCCCGCGTGGCGGCCAATGAAGGCATCTATCGCCTGAACGTCGACGAGGTCGAGCTCGCCGTGGGCGAGCTGTCGTGGAGAGGATCCGTGAAGAACGCCATCCTGGATCCCGAAAATGGACTCTCCTTCGATCGGATCTTGATGGGAAATGGCCCGCAGCGTCTCAACGCCGAGGGCGTGTGGCTCTTCGACGGGCCCGATGACATCCGCGCGGACATCGAGAACTTCGATTTGGCCGTATTGAAGATTCTCTACCCTCGGACGGCTCCAGACTTCACGGGCGGAGTCGACCTTCACTTCGAATTTCGCGGCGACCTCGACCGAGAGCCGACCATCGTGGCGGAAGGCACCCTAACCGACGCGGTCCTCTGGGAAATCTCCCCGGTCAACGCCGCCTATTTGATTCACTACGAAGAGGGGCTGCTCGACGCCGATGCTCAAGTCGACTTCGGAGGGCGCGGCAACTTCACGCTGAGTACGACGGGCTTCGTAGACCCCATGCCCGGCGGGATTGGACCGTCTCTGCGCGAGGGGGTCTACGAGACCACGCTGAGCACTGGCGCCATGGACCTCACCCTGCTCGAGCTACTCTTGAAAGAAGACATGCCGAACGTGCGTGGCTATGCCGACGCAAGCATTCGTTTCTCCGGACCGATCGATGCCCCTGCATTCAAGGGGAAGATCAAGATCCCAGGCTTCATCGTCGACCGCTGGGGCCCCGTCGAGCTGTCATCGAAATTCCGGTACGAGTACGGCGCGCTGCTCGCCCAAGTTCGAATGGCTGATGACGAAGGCGAGCTGGTCGAAGCCGAAGGCAGCTCACTGGTCGACCTGGTGCATCTCGTGAACGAGCCAAACGAAGCCGTGGAGGCGTTCGCAACTTCTCCGTGGCGCCTGTCGGTTCGGGTCCCACCGCGACGCCTGAGCGCATTTCCGCGAAAGCTTAGCGACCTCTTCGTCCCAGATGCCGACCGCCTGCAGCTCGCTGCCAGCTTCACTCTCGCGGGCGGCGCGTTTCGAACCCGAGGCGATTTCCACTCGAGCATCGATTGGCTATCGGATTCATCGGAGGGCCTATGCGGAAGCGAGGCCCACCCTCGCGCGACGGTGAGGGCCAAGCTCGAAGATGGGGTCACCGAGCTGACGATGGACGGCGTGGTCGGAGACGCGAAGGTCCTCAACCTGGAGGCATCGTCGGTGACGCCGCTCGACGACTGGTTGCGTAAGGCCGAAATTCCATCCTGGCCGGTCACCCGGATCAGCGCCGACTTCTACGACGCACCGATGGAGAACCTTCCCTATCTCTGCCGGTACGCGGCAGGTGTCCTCTCGGCACAGCTCAAGGGCACCGGCCTCTTCGGCGACGATCCGGAACTCTCGTTCTCGCTGGAGTCCGACGAGCTCCGCGCGCGACGCCTCGAGCCGGGCCGGCGGGCCGGGATGGTCAATACCATCGTCGAAACGCCACCCTCGCTCAATCGAATATCGGGGGCGTACCAAGATGGGGTCGGCGCGTTGGACGTGGACATGCGCTGGTGGAACGGGGGCTCGACGACCATTGCTGCAAAAGTCCCCTTGATCTGGGATAGCGAACACCCGGTCCCCGAGCTCGCCAAGAAGGGCGAGATCGACGCGAGCGCCAACTTCGACAGGATGCCACTGCAAGCGGTCCTCGCTTGGGTGGCCGGCGTGGTGAACGTGGAAGGCATCGTCAAGGGAAGCGTCAGCGCCCAGGGCCGCGTGCGGGATCCCACGCTCGTCGGGAGCGTCGACCTCTCGGATGGTCGAGTCGACCTTCGATCCGTCGGGCAAACCCTCGAGAACGTGTCAGGACGCGCCATCTTCGACGAAGATGGCGTTGCAATCTCTGATCTCACGGCAACCGATACCAATGGTTCGGCAAAGGTCGACGGGCGCGTTGAGTTCAAGGATCTCGGCCTCGACAAGGCCGATTTCGACGTCGAAGCAAGAGACTTCCCACTGCGCAACGAAGGTTCGATCATGGCGCGGCTCAAGGGAAGCGCCCGCCTGATGGCGAGGTTCGAAGATGACAGCCTCGATGGAGAGGTGCGGCTTCGCAAGCTCGAGCTCGATATTCCGGAAAGTTCGGCGACCCCAATCGACCTCGCGCCGCATCCGGAAGTGTTCTTCGTCGGTGAAACCTCCGAGCCGGTCCGCCGGTCCGATCTCTACAAGGTGAACCTGAAGGTGATATCCGAAAAACGGATCGTGATCCGCAGCAAAGATCAGGGGTTCTACGTCGAAGCAAGCGCCAACCTGGATACCCGCCTCGCAGAAGAGCTCTCCGTCGCGGGCACAGTCAACCTACACACTGGCAACTTCAAGGTCTTCGGGAAGCGGTTCGAAGTGCGCTCCGGCAGCATGGTGTTCGACGGCGACGCCGACATGGACGCCAAGGTCGACCTGGTCGCCCGACACTCGCTACGTGGAAGCAACGACACGGTGACCGTCATCGTCTCCGGCCGGCTGAGCGACCCGAACATCGAGTTCAAGTCGAGCATTCCAACCAGCAGCCAAGCTCAGGTCATCGCCCTACTCGTCACGGGTACGACTCGCCAGCAGCGCGGGGTGAACACGTCGACTGCGCAGGCATCCCAGGACACCACCGATTTCCTCAGCGGGGTGGCCGCGGGCCTCTTCTCCGCTTCTTTGCAGTCTCAGTTTGGCGGGTTCGCCCCGACGTTTGGCATCAGCCAAGGCCAGGGCGTCGCCGACGACACCGAAGGCGACACCGCTGTCCAAGTGGGCTTCAACGTCGACAGCGTGCTTCCCGACACTGTGCCAATTCGAGGGCTCTATGTCGAAGGGCAGTTCGTCGCGCGCCGAAGCGAGGGCGGCCCCAACACCACAGCACAGGCCCAGCGCCCTGGGTTTTTGATCGAGGCCCTCTGGCCGCTAAACTTCGTGACGACGGGCACCTTCGCCCCGCCTTCGAATTGGAGTATCGACATCACATGGGAGCCGTGAACCAAGCATGAGTCGCAAACTATTTGGAACCGACGGGATTCGCGGCCTCGCCAATCGCGGGGATATGACACCGGAGGTTGCCTTTCGCATCGGCGCCGCCATCGCCTATCAGGCCGGCAAGCGCGTCTCACACGTGCCGAGAATCGTCGTCGGAAAGGACACTCGCCTATCCGGCTACCTCTTCGAGACCGCCGTGGCGTCGGGTATCTGCGCCCTCGGTGGTGAGGTGCTGCTCTCGGGCCCACTGCCCACGCCGGCCATCGCGCACCTCACGACGAGCATGCGCGCAGACGCAGGCGTGGTGATCAGCGCTTCGCACAACGCCTACCAGGACAACGGCATCAAAATCTTCGGGCCGGATGGCTTCAAGCTCCCCGATGAGGTCGAACAACATCTCGAATCCCTGATCTTCGGCTCCGAGCTCGACAAGAAGCGCCCTACGGGAACTCGCGTGGGCCGCGCCGAGCGCTTGGACGACGCGCCTGGTCGTTACGTGGCCTTCGTCAAGGCGTCCTTCCCAGGCGAGTTGACCTTGGAGGGTGTGAAGATCGTAGTCGACGCAGCGCATGGCGCAGCCTATCGAACCGCGCCACTGGTCTTTTCCGAGCTCGGGGCGACGACCTATGCGATCGGCGTGCGGCCCAATGGCAAGAACATCAACCACAAGGTGGGTGCCTTGCATCCCGAAGCCTGTGCCAAAGAGGTGCGAAAGCGTGGCGCGGATCTCGGCATCGCTCTGGATGGTGACGCGGACCGCATCATCATGATCGACGAAAAAGGCAACCAGATCGACGGCGACACGATCATGGCCCTTTGCGCTACGCGCATGCTCCGCGCCAAGCGCCTTCGCCGGCGAACGCTCGTCGCCACGGTCATGAGCAACCTCGGACTCGAGCGCGCGATCGAAGGCGACGACGGGAAGCTGCTGCGCTGCAACGTCGGTGACCGCTACGTGGTCGACGCCATGCGCAAGCGCGGACTGAACTTCGGAGGCGAGCAGTCCGGCCATCTGATCTTCCTGGACCACGCGACGACGGGCGACGGCCTGGTAGCAGCCATGCAGGTGCTCGCCATCCTGCTACGCGAAGGGAGACCCCTCTCCGAGCTTGCCAGCGAGGCGATGCAGCGCGTCCCACAGGTACTGGTCAACGTCACCCTACCCGATCGCCGCCCGCTCGAAGAGCTGCCCAAGACGAGCCGCGCCATCGCGCTCGCGGAGAAGTCCCTGGGTAAGAACGGACGGGTGCTGGTCCGTTGGAGCGGCACGGAGCCGAAACTTCGCGTCATGATCGAGGGCCCCAAGCGCGACCGCATCGAGGCCATGGCCAAGGGCATCGCCGACGAAGCAAAAAAAGAACTCAGGCTTGCCCGCTAGGGCGCAATCGCGCCAGGCTGCGTGCCCCTCTCCGAAGCGCTCGGCGCTCAAGGGTCTTGCGGGGGCGGCGGGTCGTTCAACAGGACCGTGATCGTCGCGGGCTCGACCTGGAGCACCTCGATGCCCTCGGGCAGGCCGCGAAGCTCGACAGCAACTGTCACCGCCCCCCTTTTCGCCGTGGTGTCCGTCAAATTCACGATGGCTAGCACCGAGGCCGGATTGAGCGCGTCGACCAGGGCCTCTGGGCCGCGGATCCGAGCAGTGACGGCGCGAGGCCGAAGCGCGCGCGGCACAAGGCCTTCCGCATCGACCCGCAAAGGAGAAAGGACCCGCGCCTTCAACTTGGCTTGCACGCGCAAGGTCACCAGGGCGCTTTGCGTTTCGAAGTTCGTATTGGCCGGGGCCGGAACGAGCTGAACCTCCCGCTGCACCACGCCCTCTTCGAGCTCCGTTACGTTCACCCCCATCGAGCGCACGGTGCGCATCGAATTGACGACGTCTCGCGGGCCATCGACCTCGATGGTCTCCGGAAACACCTCGGGCTCTCCCGCCCATTCGAGGCCCGGTGCCAACTTGCCCGCGAGGAACACCTCGACGGGAACTTCGCGAACGGCTCGTGGCACCCACTTGAACACCAAGGAAGGCGGCACGACCTGCATCACCGACACACCGGCGGGCAAGTCGAACATTTCCTTCTCGAAGTAGTATCGAGTTTCTTCGCGGGTCTTGAGCTCCACGTCTACCGCAGGCAGGTTTTCCTGACGGATCGCATTGAGCCGGGCACGGCTGCCTTTGAGGCGCACACGAACCCGGTCCGGAGTTTCGGTCACGAGGATCATGTCCTGCGCATCGGGCGGGGGCCGGACGACGACGTCGACGTAGACGTTACGCTCCATGTCCTCGGCGCCGTGCACGAGCGAGAACATGAGGATCGCGATTCCGATCGCACTGGCCTTGAGCCCCAGGTTCTCGGTGACGAAGAGCCGCGCAGCATGGAGCGTGTCCACGAATGCGCTCACCGCGTTTCCTCGACCTTCTTGACGGTGATAACGGCGTCGGGACTCTGCGAACGGCTCGTCTCGGGCGGCGCCAAGGTGCCTCGACGATCTGCGGCCTTGCGACGATTGCGTTTGGGCGCGTAAAACAAGCCGTAAAGTGCGTCTCTGAGCGAAGCCACATCGAGATTTCGAACGATGTTGCCGTCGAAGCAGAGCGAAATCGCGCCACGCTCCTCGCTGACTACGACCACCACCGCGTCCGTTTCTTCGGTAATGCCGATTCCAGCGCGGTGACGCGCACCCAGGGAACGATCACCCCCGGCCGAACCGGCCATCGGAAGGAACACACCGGCCTGCCAGATGCGCCCCTCGCGAATCACGACGGCGCCGTCGTGCATCGGATTCTCGAAGCTCGGCACGAACACGCTGTGCAGCAGCTCCTTGCTCACCGCCGCGTCGACCTCGGTCCCCCGCTCGATGAACTCGTCGAGCGCCGCACTCCTCTCGAACGCGACCAGGGCGCCGATACGCTTCTGCGCAAGCGTTCCCGCAGCCTTGATCACTTCTTCCATGGTCTGCGTTTCCTTGGCGGTGCGTTGCCCCCGAAGCAGCGGCCGCCTTCCCATTCGAGCCAGTGCGCGACGAATGTCTGATTGGAAGATGATCACCACGATGACCGCTAGGTAGGCGAGCACCGAATCCAAGATCGTGGTCACGGTCACCAGGCCCACGCGTCGCGCAAATAGGTAGCCGACGAACACCAGACACAGGCCGATGGCTACCTGCATCGCCCGCGTTCCGCGCAAGATGACCAAGGCCCAGTAGATCAGGACCGCCACCAAGCCGATGTCGAGACAATCGTGAAGCACATCCCAGGGGCTTCGCTGAAAGAAGCTCCAGAAACCGTTGCTGAGATTGCTCAGCACACCCGTGAGCACTTCGATCACGGCCCGGCACCCCCTGCGTCGTGCAAAGCCTCGGTGAAGCGGATTAGCTGGCGCATCACGAACACGTCGTGAACGCGCACGGCTTCGACTCCTTGGGCCACGCAGACCGCCACCGCTGCGGCCGTGCCGCCCAGGCGATCATCGGCAGCAGGTCTCTCTCCGCCTCGATTGGGCGCAAGCTCGGCGATGAAGGATTTACGCGAAGGCCCCACAAGTACACGGTATCCGGTCTTTCGGAAAGGCCCAAGAGAACTTAGTAGAGCAGCCGACTGAGCCGCGGTCTTGGCAAACCCGAGCCCCGGATCGAGCCAGATCGAAGCCCGCGGCACGCCGGCACCTTCCACCCGTTCAGCTGCCGCCAAGAGCTCCGCCAGGACCTCCTGGACTAGGTCTCCATAGTCGGTGTTGGGCGAGCGCACCTCGCCACGACCGCGGTTGTGCATGATCACGTACTCGGCGCCTGCCGCCGCCGCGGCCCTGGCAAGCCTGGGATCTTCGGCGCACCGCACGTCATTGACGATTCGGGCGCCCGCCGCGAGCGCCGCCGCAGCAACCTCGGGCTTGACCGTATCGATTGAAACCCGCGCACCCAGCTGCCCCGCCAAGGCCTCGATGACCGGGACCACGCGAAGAATCTCCTCGGCGGCCGGCACCCGTTCGAAGCCCTCGCCATAGGTACGGCCGGCGGGCCTCGAGGACTCGCCGCCGACATCGAGCACGTCGGCACCTTCCTGCAGCAATCGCCGGCCGTGCTCGACAGCCGCTCCACAGTCGAGGAACTTACCCCCATCGCTGAAGGAATCCGGCGTCACGTTGAGGACGCCCCACAGCTCGGGCATCAGGACCTCCGTCTACTACCCTGCGCTCGGGACCTCACGCGGACGGGGCTGAAAGATCGCGCCCTTTCGCTTCTCTTCGCTTTCGCGGCGCTTCTCGGCGTAAGTAGGCACGCTCACAGTGACAGCAGGGGGCAAATCGTTGCCGGACATGATCGCCTCGATCTCTTCGCGGCCCAGGGTCTCACGCTCGAGCAGGGCTGCAGCAATCGCATCGAGCTCCGGGCGGTGCGCCTCGACGATCGCCTTGGCTCGATCGTATTGGGTGCTGATGATGCTGCGCACCTCGTCGTCGATCTCCTTGGCCGTCTCCTCGGAGTAGTCCTTGTGATAGGACTGGCCGAGGAAGCCCGTCTCCTCTTTTTCGACGTACGAGAGCGGGCCCAGGGCTACGCTCATGCCCCATTCGGTCACCATGGAACGGGCGAGCTGGGTCGCCTTCTTGAAATCGTCGGCAGCGCCGGTCGTGAGCTGGCCGTAGACCACCTCTTCGGCAAGGCGTCCACCGAGCGCCATGGCGATTCGGTCGAGGACCCAGTCCGCGCTGTAGCTCAGGCGGTCCTCTTCGGGCAGCGCCATCGTGAGACCGAGCGCGGGACCGCGCGGAATGATCGTGACCTTGTGAATGGGGTCGTGGTTCGGCAGCTTCCAGGCAACCAGGGTGTGCCCAGCTTCGTGGTACGCCGTCGTCTTGCGCTCGTGCTCGCTGATGACCAGGGAGCGGCGCTCGGAGCCCATCATGACTTTGTCTTTGGCCATCTCGAAGTCGGACATGGATACGACGTCTTTGTCCTGACGCGCCGCCAAGAGCGCAGCCTCGTTGACGAGGTTCTCGAGATCGGCACCCGAAAAACCAGGCGAACCGCGCGAGATGATGTCGAGCTGCACGTCATCACCGAGCGGCACTTTTCGGGTGTGCACCGCGAGGATACCCTGACGGCCGTTCAAGTCGGGCCGGGGCACGATGATGCGACGGTCGAAGCGGCCGGGGCGAAGGATCGCCGGGTCGAGGACATCAGGCCGGTTGGTCGCAGCGATGATGATGACCCCTTCGCTCGATTCGAAACCGTCCATCTCGACCAGAAGCTGGTTCAAGGTCTGCTCGCGCTCATCGTGACCGCCCCCTAGGCCGGAGCCACGATGTCGGCCCACCGCGTCGATCTCGTCGATGAAGATGATGCAGGGCGCATGCTTCTTGCCCTGTTCGAACAAGTCACGGACGCGCGAAGCGCCCACGCCGACGAACATCTCGACGAAGTCCGAGCCTGAAATGCTGAAGAACGGAACGCCGGCCTCACCCGCAATGGCCCGAGCGAGTAGCGTCTTGCCGGTGCCGGGCGCGCCCATGAGCAGCACGCCCTTGGGGATACGGCCTCCGAGCCGCTGGAACTTCTTCGGGTCCTTCAGGAAGGCGATGATCTCTTCGCAGTCGTCCTTGGCCTCGTCGATACCGGCGACATCTTTGAAGGTGACCTTGTTCTGCGACTCGTTGAGCAAACGCGCGCGCGACTTGCCAAAGCTCATCGCCTTGCCACCGGAAGCCTGAAGCTGGCGCATGAAGAATAAGAGGATGCCGACGAGGAATATCATCGGAAGCCAGGTCACGAGGATGCTCGTCCAGAGGCTGTTCTGATCTTCAGGCAGATACTCGACACTGACTTCGTTATCGAGAAGCTGCTTGTTGATCTGCTCGCCCATGATCCCGACGGTGACCTTCTCGTTGCGGACGCCGCGCTGACCTTGCGCGCTTTCGTCAGCAGACTTGAGCCAGTAGGTATACTCACCGCTGTTGTCTTGTGGACGGATTTTGACCTTCTGAACCTTGCCCGCGGAGACGTCGGTGACGAACTCGCTGAACGGGACGCTACGAGGCTGCTCCTCGCGCGCGACAAAGTTGAAGATGACGATGCACATCAGGATCACGAGGACCCAGAAGAGCAGTGTTTTTTGGCTTTGCTTCATATGGTAAGGCGGAACGCGGGCCCAAGCTGACGAACTAGCTGGGAGCCACAACTCCTGGGTATCTCTGTGAGGCTGAAGAGCCCACTTGGCAACCTACGCGTCCTATGGCGACGCCTGGGCGGCTCAAGAGCGATTGCTCCGTGTTCTTCGATGCTCACGATATTCCAACAAAAGTCCGCCGCTTTGCCGACGAACCGACCAACCCGATCCTAGCAGGACCTCCCCCTGACCCGTTAGAAGTCGGCCCAGCTCGAGCAGGTGGCTGCGGTTGGGGGTTAAACCGGTTTCCTGAGCGATCCAGCCACGTAACCATCGAATTCGAAGGGGCGCGGCAAGCTCGCTCAGCGGGTCGATAGGGACCCTGCCCTCGCCCTGCGGTGGCAGCTCTGGAAGCTGTGCGTCGAGGTAGGCACCGAGCTCGGCGGCCTCGTCGCCAAGTGCGCCGAGATGCTCCACCAGGCGAGGGTCCTCGGCCATCAAAACGGGCAGGACCTCATGACGAATCCGAACTCGCTCGAAGGCGCGTTGGTGATTCGACGGGTCATCGACGAAAGCAAGTCCCCGATCGAGAACGTAGGCCCGAATGTCGGAACGACGGCAATCGAGAAGCGGCCGGATCACACCGTCCGAGCGCTGCGGCTCGATTCCCCCGAGGCCGCGGAGTCCCGTTCCGCGAAGAATTCGAGCAAGCACCGTTTCGGCCTGGTCGTCCTGGCTGTGTCCAACCGCGATACGTGCGGCGCCATGAGCGTGAGCGATTCCCCGGAGCGCCTCATAGCGCAGCTCGCGCGCCCGGCCCTGAATCGATGCACCTTCCCTCGGCACCTCGACCCGGTTGCAATAGAACGGAACGCCAAGGCTGTTGGCCAGCGCGGACACGAGCTCGACCTCGGACGCGGATTCAGGCCGCAGTCCGTGGTCGATCGAAGCAATGCACAGCGTGATGCCGAGCTCGGAGCGCAGGCGATGAAGCACGTGTGCGAGCGCGGTCGAGTCCGGCCCGCCAGAGCAGGCGACCAGCACATGATCTCCAGCGGAGATCAGGCCGCGCTCGCGTACGGTCCGCCGCACCGTCGAGGTGATCATGAAGGGACGCTAAAACACGCCAGAGGCGAGGGAAAGCCGCATCTCGGTTCGGTCGCGTAGGCCACCCATTCGCTTGGTTTCAGCGCTTTGCTCGGCCCGCCTAGAGAACGAAAAGCCAGGTGCTGCCACGCGAAGGCCGGAACGCGAACGCCGAAGAAGCCCGGGTCCCGCCTCGGCCGTCTCGAAGGCGCGTTGCTCCTGTTCTGTTCGGAGCTGAATCTGCGGTGTGGGCTCCCAGCGATCCTGCCGCTCCTGTCGCACGCCTTTGACCGTGACAAGGATGGCAGGCATCACACCAGCCAAGCCAACGGCAAGCGCCGCAACGGAACCCTTCTCACGACCGGGCTTGTCGAGCGCGAAGTATCCAGCAAGCGCGCCGCCAGCGGCGCCGACGATTGGAAACACCGAGAGTGCCCAGGCATTGTTGAGACCAGACACCGACGGAATGATGAGCCCGAGCTCGGCGCCCACCAGGCCGAGGCCGATGGTGCCCTTGGGCGTGGCACGCAGGTCGTCGAAAGCGACCGGAGAGGTCTGGGCCTCAGCCACGCGCGGCGTAGCCGACAGCGAAATCACCGCCGCCAGTGCCAGAGCACATCCGATTCGTTCCCAGTTCAAATCCCCCTCCGCCTTCTACAAGGGCCACATTACACGCAGGCCGAAACAGCTGCAACCACGCGAGGTTACGTAGAGAATCATTTGGCTTGAATTCGCGGGATGGCCGCCCAAGAATCCCGCGATGGAGGAGCGCGACTTTCAGTCCCTGCTGGTACAGCAGGACGGGCACATCGTCACCCTGACGTTCAACAAGCCCGAAAAAAAGAACCCTCTGAGCCAGGAGCTGGTCAATGAGCTGCTCTGGGCGCTCGACGACGCCGAGGCCGATGAGCAGGTCCGGGTGATCGTCCTGACAGGCGCCGGGAATGCGTTCAGTGCAGGCGCCGACCTCAAGGGCATGACTTCGGAGCGCGGGAAGCTCGAGAAGAAGGGCGAGTTCGACGACCTGTTGCTGCGCTTCGATACGATGAAGAAGCCCATCGTGGCCCGTATTCCAGGGTACGTCATGGGGGGCGCGATGGGGATCGTCGCCTGCTGCCACTTCGCCATCGCTTGCGAGAGCGCAATTCTCGGGACACCAGAGATCAAGCGCGGCTTGTTCCCGATGATGATCATGGCGGTCCTGCAGCGAGTCATTCACTCGCGGGAGCTGCTCAAGCTCATGCTGCTCGGCGACAAGATCACGGCAGCGAAGGCAAAAGAGATCGGCCTGCTCACCGATGTCGTTCCCGACGAGCAGCTCGACGCACGCGTCGCCGAGCTCGCCGGACAGCTCGCCAAGCAGTCGCCCAACGCGATGCGGATGGGCCTCAACGCTTTCAACGAGCAACGCAAAATGTCCGTCGAAGAAGCACTGCCCTACCTTCGTGAGCAGCTCTATGCCGTGCTCAGCAGCGAGGACGCCAAAGAAGGCCTCTCCGCTTTCTTTGAAAAGCGTGAGCCGCAGTGGAAGGGACGCTAGTCGAGCACGTCTTTGATGAGCAGCTCGACGGAGCGCCCACCCATCCAATGGTCCGGCTGAAACTCGCCGACTAGCCGCAGGTCCTCTCGACCTTCCACGCGCGAGAACATGCCCGGCGCGAATGCGCGAACCGAATCCTGGCCGATGCGCAGCTTGAGCTTACCGTGGACGCGCCCTTCCCCAACTCCGTTCGCTTCGACGACGTGCGCGTCGAGCATGAACGAGGGCTCTGAATGACCTTCGCCAAAGGGGCCGAGGCGCTGCAAGTCCTCGACGGTTGGAACCCGGAACGCACCGCCGAGGGCGACGTCCACGACGAGTTCCTGCGCCTGGCCGTCCCCCGCGCCCTGCGTCGCAGTCAAGAAGGAGGCGCGAAAGGCATCGAGCTCGCGCTTCTGTAACGAAAGCCCGGCCGCCGCACGATGCCCGCCCCATGCGCTCAGATGGGCTGCGCAGTCGGCGAGCGCGCGATAGACGTCGATGTCGGGCGTCGTTCGAACGCTGCCGTGACCATTCTCCCCGTCCAGGGCAATCGCCACGGCGGGAACGCCAAAAGCGTCCACCAGGCGGGCGGCCACGATCCCAACGACCCCGCGATGCCAGCTGTCACTCGCGACGACCACACCTTCCTCCGGCGCCTCCCCGTAGAGCTCGAGCACCTGCGCGCGCGCCTCCTCGGTCGCCTCATGGGTCAGCGCCTTCCGCTGATCGTTCTGCGCTTCGACCTCTTGGAGCAAGCGCCATGCTTCCTTTGCCGTCTTCGCCGTCAGAAACCGAAGAGTGAGGTCAGCGAAGCCAAGCCTGCCGGGGGCGTTGAGCCGGGGCGAGAAACGAAACGCCACGTCCCGTGCGGTGAGCTCCGCAGACTCGGGAATCTTGGCCGCTTGCCGAAGCGCGGCGAGCGCCGGCCTGGCCTTCGGGGAGCCGATGGTCTTCAAGCCGGCACGGACCAGACGCCGATTGTCACCGGTCAGAGGCGCGACGTCGGCGATCGTTCCAATCGCGACCAGGTCGAGCCATGCGCGTAGATCGAGTGCGGCGCCGAGCTCAGTGCGAAGCGCAGCGCCCAGTGAAAAGGCGAGGCCTGCACTGCAGAGACCTTTGTACCCAAAGCCGCAGTCGGGCCGATGCGGATTGAGAAACGCGAACGCCGGAAGGGTCTCCTCGGGAACGAGGTGGTGATCGACCACGATGACGTCGACGCCGGCCGCCTTGGCCTTCGCGATGCGCTCGTGATCACTCGAACCGCAGTCGCAGGTCAGCAGGAGGCCGGGCCGCTCGGCGAGGCAGCGATCGACGGCCTGCTCGCTGAGCCCGTATCCACCGTTGAATCGATCGGCGATCAGCGTGCGCACTTCTCCCCCAAGAGCAGCGATCACTTCGCTGAGAATCAGCGCCGAAGTGGTGCCGTCCACATCGTAGTCGCCAAAGACGACGATGCGCTCCCCCGCGCGGATCGCCCTTGCGATTCGCTCCGAAGCCCGCGCGCGGTCGGCCATGGGCTCGGGGGAGCTCAATCCGCGTAGCGTCGCCTCGAGGAAAGGCAGGGCCTGGTCCGGGTCCTCGATACCTCGGTGCAAAAGCACCTGAGCGGCGCTGAGCCCGAGACCGGAGGCATCGGCAAGCATGCCGGCCGCCCGTTCGTCGGAAGACCGCACGCTGTACCGCTTCACGGAGCTAGCCCCGCGAACGACTGAAGAGACGGCGGTCCATGAGCTCGGTGATCGGCGCCGCGATGAAGATCGACGAGAGAGTGCCCACCATGATGCCGATACCTAGCGCGAAGGCGATGTCTTGAATGACGCCCGTCCCTAGGAAAAAGAACGCGGACACCGACAAGAGCGTAGTGAGCGAGGTGACGATCGTTCGCGACAACATCTGCGAGGTGCTGATGTTGATCAGCTCGCGCAGGCTCTTGTCTCGGACGCGCACCATGTTCTCTCGGATTCGGTCGAACACGACGATCGTGTCGTTGATCGAATAACCCATGATGGTCAGCAGGGCGGCCACCGTCGTCAGGTTCACTTCCTTCTGGAGAAGGACGTAGATGCCGAGCGTAATGAGTGCATCGTGGAACATGGCGATGACGCCACCGGGCGCGAATCGCAGGTCGAAGCGGAACGCCACGTACAACATGATGAACGCGATGGCGTACAAGAGAGACTGAATCGCCGCATCGCGAAGCTGCTCACCTGCCTTGGGACCGACCCACTCGACACGCAGCGCATCTTGGGGCGCTCGCTCGCCGAACACGTCGCCGAGCGCAGTCATGAGCTCGTCCGCAACGCCAACGAGTTGCGCCTCATAGCGCGGATCGCGGCTACCTGTGAGGGAATTGACGGAACGCACATGTGCTCCCCCCGAAACGAGAGCTTCTTGGAGCTGCTGCGCGTCGACCGGCCCCGCCACGCGTAGGGTGATTTTGTCACCGCCCGGGGAAACTTTCATCTCTTGCAGGACGTCTTCCCCAAGAGACGCAGCGACCGACTCGCGGATCTTCTCCACCTGGTCGTCCGGCAAGGAAGACACCTCTTGAACGCGGATGATGTATTCGTTCGGCTTGTCTTCCACGCTGATCACGTCCGGGCGCGCGTAGCCGGAGTCCACGAGAGCCTTGCGGACTTCGGAAGGGGTCGTGTCGCCGTTGAAGAGCAGCTGAATCTCGGTACCACCGGCAAAATCGATGCCGTAGTTGGGACCGGGGTAGAAAAGCGAAATCAGACTGAGGGTAGCCATGATACTGAGGACGGTGATCACCGGCCCGCGGTACTTCATGAAGTCGATGTAGGTGCCGGGTTTGATGAATTCCATGTCAGCCCACCCGCAGTCGCTGCACGCGCGCGCCGCGCACGAGCCAGTCAAAGAGCACCTTCGAGCAGAACGTGCCGGTGAAGAGCGAGGTGCCGATTCCGATCAGCAGCATCGTGGCGAAGCCCTTGATGGGCCCGGTGCCGAACTGCCAAAGGACGACGCCTGCGATGGCCGTGGTGAGCTGGCTGTCGAAGACCGACGAGTACGCCCGGGCGTACCCTTGTTCGACCGCCGAGCGTGGCGACTTCCCGAGCCTCAGCTCCTCGCGGATTCGCTCGGTGATGAGCACGTTGGCGTCGACCGCCATGCCGACAGTGAGCGCGATAGCCGCAACGCCTGGCAAGGTGAGCGTGGCCCCGATGCCCGACATCACACCGAGGAGAAGCTGCAAGTTCAACAGGACCATCGCGTCGGCAACCAGGCCGGCAACTTGATAGTACAAAGCCATGAACACGACGACGAGGATGACCCCAACCAGCGCAGCGATTGCGCCCTTGCGGACCGAGTCCTGACCGAGTGTCGGGCCGATGAGCTGCTCGTTCGCGGGCCGCAGCGGCGCAGGAAGCGCGCCCGCCTGAAGCACGACGACGAGGTCCTTGGCCTCTTGCAGTAGCTCGTTGCGGTCGAGGTAGGCACCCAGCGTGATGCGGCCGCGTGCGCCGATCTGGCCCTGGATGACCGGAGCGGATTCGACGCGGTCGTCGAGAACAATCGCCATGCGCTTACCAATGCTGCGGCCGGTGAGGTCGGCCATGCGCGAGGCGCCGCGCGTGTTCATCGTGAAGTCGACCTCGGGGCTGCCGCTTTGCGGGTCGAATCCCACCGAGGCGTCGTCCAAGTCCTCGCCCGTCGCGTCGGCCACGCGGTAAAGGTAGTAAGTCCGCCAGCCCTCGCCTCCCCGCTCGGGGTCGGGTTCCTGACGGCCAATGCTGAGCTCATGATCGTCCGGCACCGGAAGCGTGGCTATGTATGCGCGAAGGCGGTCCCGCGCATCCTCGCCGAAGGCCTCGGCGAAAGTCTGCCCACCCTGGTTGAGGTAGATGCCCTCGGGCGGCGAGGTGAAGATAGACCGTGAGTCGGACTCGTCATCGACGATTTTGAAGCTCAGCTGCGCTGTTCGGCTGATAATCGACTTGATCCGCTCGAAGGAGCTCTCTTGAGCGCCGGGAATCTCGATGATGATGTCACCGTCGTTCGGCCGGGCAATGACCGTCGGCTCGAGCACGCCCATGCTGTCGATGCGGTTGGTGATGGTGCGTTCGGATTGGCGAACAGCCGTCTCTCGCATGTTGGTGAGCTGCTCTTCACGCATGTGAAGGTCGACGACGAGGTCGCCCACGCCGCTCGCGACGCGAAGGTCGCGGAAGTAGTCTTTCACCCAGGTTTTGGAGAGTTTGTTCGCGTCCTCTTGATTCGAAAACGTGATTCGAATCGCCCGCACCGCGCCGCCGTCCTTGTCGACGCGCTCGACTTTGCAGCGCTGTCGAATCCCATCGAGCTTGGCTCTGTCGATGTCGTCGACGTCCTCCTCGGGAACGACGCCGATCAAGACGCCGCACTGCCGCTGCACCTGCTCGGCGATTCGGTCGCGGCGATCGCGAATGTATTCATCGACCTCGACTTCGTACATCAGCCGCATGCCACCCTTGATGTCGAGGCCGGGATTGATCTGATTGTTGAAAGTTTCTTTGACGATGTCCGGGCATGGCAACCATCGATCTACGCTCGGCCACAGGGCAAGGAAGCCCAATAAGGACGAGCCGACGACGATTGCCAAACGAAAATACCAGCCTCGATCCATGATCCTCGCCTGTGCGTTCAGCTTTTCTGTTCGGTGGGTTGATCCAACCCAGCGATGTGACTCCGCAGCACCTTGATGCGGGTCCGTTCCGCGACCTCGATGGTCACATCCCGCTCGTCTAGTGCCGTGATCTCGCCACGGATTCCGCCATTGGTTCGGACGATGTCACCCTTCTTGAGGGCACCCATCATCGCGTCGTGCTGCTTGGCCCGCTTCTGCTGAGGACGAATCATCAGAAAGTAGAGGACCGCGAACATCAGGAGAAGGAAACCGATTTGCTCGGTCCCGCCACCGCCACAGCCCAGGGGCCCCGGCACCGGTCCGCCACCGCCAGTCGGAGGCGCGCCCACAGGACCGCCGCTGACCTCTGGCTGAAGCAAAATGTGAAATAACGAGTAGAGCACGACTAACCCTCAATGCGCGTAGAGCCCGGATGCACGCTGCTATCCAGGCTCCTCAAGCGCCGGCGTTTCTACTCCATGCCCCCAATCAGGTCAACTCAGCGGAATTGCCGATTTATGCTACAACCGCGCGACCCCCGATTGGAGGGGGTGTAAGGAGCGGCAATGGTGGACAAAGTGGACAAGATCTGGCTCGATGGAAAGCTCATTCCTTGGGATCAGGCGAACGTCCACGTATTGACGCACACGCTTCATTACGGGCTGGGCGTCTTCGAGGGCATCCGCTGTTACAGGTTGGAAGACGGACGAAGCGCGATCTTTCGTTTGGAAGAACACATCCGCCGCCTGTTCGATTCAGCCCTCATCTGCATGCTCCCGATGCCGTACAGCCAGCAGGAGATCGTCGAGGCCTGCCTCGAGACAGTCCGGGCCAACGATCTGGATGAATGCTACCTGCGCCCGATAGCCTTCATGGGCGACGGCGAAATGGGGCTCGGAGCGAGGAGCAATGCTACCCGCGTCTCGGTCATCGCCTGGCGCTGGGGCGCCTATCTCGGTGAAGAAGGCCTTCGACGGGGCATTCGGGCCAAGGTGAGCTCCTTTCAGCGCGCTGGCGTCAACACCCTGATGTCCAAGGGCAAGATCAACGGCCACTACGTCAACTCGATCCTGGCCAAGCGCGAGGTCCAGGCAGTCGGCTACGACGAAGCGATCATGCTCGACACGCAGGGCTACGTTTCCGAAGCCTCGGGCGAGAACATCTTCGTGGTCCGCGACGGCGAAATCGCCACCCCACCAATGGGCGTGTCCATTCTGGGCGGCATCACTCGCAGCTCGGTCATCCGAGTCATGCAGGACCTCGGCCTCACTGTCCACGAGCGATTGATCTCGCGCGACGAGCTCTATATCGCCGACGAGGTCTTCATGGTCGGCACTGCCGCCGAGGTGACCCCCGTGCGCGAGCTCGACGACCGAGCCATCGGCATCGGCTCCCGCGGCCCCATCACGGAGAAAGTGCAGAGCGCCTACTTCGACGCGGTGCGTGGGGTGAAGGTGCCGGACGATAGCTGGCTCGCAATCGTCTGATCGGTCAGTCCTCGATAACCGCTTTGTGAATGATGATCCGCCGGCAATGCGGGCACTGGTGTAGTTCGTTAGCACGCTGCAGCTCGATCGTGAGTTGCGGTGGCAAAGCCATTCGGCAGGCGGTGCAGGTTCCGTCACTGATGATGATCACAGCGTTGGGGATGCCGGTCTTGAGACGCTCGTAGCGCTTGATGATCGTCTTCGACACCTTCGCGGCGAGAACGTCTCGGCCGTCGAGCAGCTTGGCGCGCTGCTCTTCGAGCTCGGCGATGCGGGCCCTGGATGACTCTTCGTCGGCCTGAAGGGAGCTCTTGGTCGCTTCGAAATCGCTTTCACGCTCGGCAAGGGACGCGGTCTTGGCCTCGATTGCATGAGCGATTCGGCCGAGCTCGTCTTCGCGCTCCTTGATTGCGCGGCGATTGGCTTCCACCTCTCGCTCGGCGGCGTTGGCTTCGCGAATGTTCGATGCCTGAGCAACCTTCTTGCGAGCCCGCTGGAGTCCCTCGCTGCGATCCTTGAGCTCGCCGGTTTGCTGCACCTTGAGCTGCTCGGCTTCGCTCAGCTGCTGACGCTCCTGTGCGAGCATCGTCTCGAGCGTCTCAACGCTGCTACGCAGCTCTTCGAGTTGCCGCGGTATCTGCTTGAGCTCGGCGTCGATGTCGCGTGCCGAGTCATCCATCTCAGCAAGTTTAGCAAGCGCTACGAGCTCTTCGCGCAATGATCGCCTCCCTGGTCAGTCAAAGCTTGCGGGGCTGTAGCGTGCCTTCGCCGCGGGTGCAAGAGAACGGGATCGGACGTGGCGGCGTAGAGTCAGCGCGTTGCTCCACCACCCGGGGCTCGCTCAAAACCGCGACTCGGTTTTGAGCGGTAGGCCCACCTGGACTCGAACCAGGAACAACCCGGTTATGAGCCGGGGGCTCTAACCAATTGAGCTATGGGCCCTTGTCGGCACTTCTAGCTTGATCGAGGGCTCAGCGCGAACGGACGACAAGATCACGATCGGAGAACGGCTCGCGACGGGCGTGCTCCCAGGTGGACCGGGGCGCGGAGACACCAAGAACCACCTGCCCAATCGGCAGGCGGCAGCGCGAGCCCGAAGGGCGAAGCCCGCCTCTCCGACCACAAATACAAGCCGAGCCGTTTGACGCAGCTCTGGAGCGCGCCCTTTTTCGCCCCCGTTAGTTATCCATGAAGCTGCGAAGTTGCTTCGAACGGCTCGGGTGGCGGAGCTTTCTCAAAGCTTTGGCTTCGATTTGGCGAATTCGCTCTCGGGTGACTTCAAAGTCCTGGCCCACCTCTTCGAGGGTGTGGTCGCTCTTCTCGCCGATGCCGAAACGCATGCGGAGAACCTTTTCCTCGCGGGGTGTCAAGGTCTTGAGGACGCGGCGGGTCTGGTCTTCGAGGTTGCCGCCGATGACGGCGTCGACGGGGGAAATCGCGTTCTTGTCTTCGATGAAGTCGCCGAGGTGGCTGTCTTCCTCTTCACCGATCGGCGTCTCGAGGCTGATCGGCTCTTTGGCGATCTTGAGGACTTTGCGCACCTTCTCGAGCGGCATCTCCATACGCTCGGCAATCTCTTCGGGATCGGGCTCGCGGCCGAGCTCCTGCACCAGATAGCGCGAGGTTCGGATCAGCTTGTTGATCGTTTCGATCATGTGGACCGGAATTCGGATCGTTCGGGCCTGATCAGCGATCGCCCGTGTGATGGCCTGACGGATCCACCAGGTCGCGTAAGTCGAGAACTTGTAGCCGCGCCGGTATTCGAACTTGTCGACGGCCTTCATCAGGCCAATGTTGCCTTCCTGAATCAGGTCAAGGAACTGCAAGCCCCGGTTCGTGTACTTCTTGGCGATCGAAACGACGAGACGAAGGTTGGCTTCGACCAGCTCCGCTTTCGCGCGCTCGGATTGGCGCTCGCCTTCCGCAAGAGCCCGATAAGTATCGCGCAGCTGCTGAACCGGCTGCCCCATCGATTCTTCGACTTCGACGATGGCCTGCTGCGCCTCGCGGATGTGTTCCTCGGAGAGAAGGATCTGCTCTTCGGAGCCGTACTTGCGCTGAACCCGCTTCTCGACTGCCTTGCTCTCTTGCATGTCGCGCAGCACGCGCTTCATGTCTCTGTGCTTGAGGCCACCCACACGAGCCTCGGCTTCGTTCACCTCGCGCTCCGCGCGCTCGACACGACGGGTATAGGCCTTGATGGCGGCGACGACGCGATCGATTTGCTTCTTGGTGAGGTTGAGCTCGCGCAGAAGCGCGATTCGCTCCTGAAGGTGTTTTTCGAGCTGCGCTTCCTGCTGCTTCTTGCCCCGATCGGAGACCTTCTGCTTGCTTTCGATCTCGCTGAGGACCTTCGTCATCGAAGACTCGATGCGCTTGACCTTGTCGAAGAGCTTGAGGGCGCGAACCTTCGCCGCCTCGAAGTCGACTTCCTCTTCTTTGTCGAGATCTCGGACGACGTCTTTGATGCGGAGCTTGCCCTTTCGAAGGTTCTCGCCGATTTCCAGAATCTCGCTCACGCCCACGCGGGAGTTGAGAATCACATGAAAAATCTTACCTTCGCCGTCTTCGATTCGCTTGGCAATCTCGACCTCGCCTTCGCGCGTGAGGAGCGAAACCGAGCCCATCTTTCGCAAGTACATACGAACCGGGTCGTTCGACTTCTGCGTGTAGCTGTCGTCGGCGGGTGGCGGGATAGTCGAGGCGCGACGCGTGGAGCTTCGCGTCGCTGCCACCGGAACCTCGCTGGTTCGGCTCTGACCTTCCGGCGCGCCATCAACCACGTCGATGTCTTCGCTCTTGAGCCAGACCATGAGGTCGTCGATTTGGTCGGACGTCACCATGTCGGGCGGGAGCGCTTCGTTGAGCTCGTCGTATGTCAAATGACCATGCATGCGCCCCCGTTCGAGAAGGACTTGCACTTCCTTTCGCTCACGACCTTTGATCTTCGGCACAACGCGCGAAACAGGTTCAGAGTTGAACTTGGATGCAGTCGCTTCTTCGGTACGCACTGAGCTCTTGCTCGCCATCTTCACCTCTGCTTAGTGTTCGACTTGAGCTTGTGTGCGCTGCGCGTCAGCTCCACAAACTCTCGAGTGAGCCCTGCCGCCAGTGCGTCGTCGCCTACTCGGCGCGCTTCGACGATGCGCTGTTGCAAACGGGGCAGCTCTTGTTCGATGTTTTTTCGCTCGAGAAGTGGAAGACCTTCGTCGAGGATTTGGCGTGCCTCTTCGAGACCGTGCTCTTGCACTGCCAACCTCGCTTCCAACCACGGCCTGAGTTGATTGTCATTCAACTCGTTGAGCAATGCCGAGACATTGAGCGATCCCTGCGTTTCCACCATCTGCAAGATAGAATCAAAGATGGCGCGAAGATCGGGGCTCGTCAAAAGCTTCGGCAGCTTATGCACCCCCTCGTGGTGAACTAAGCTCGGTTGATCGATCAGCAACGAAATCAACTTCGACTGTAACTCCGACACTGGCGTTGCAATCTGCTGCTGCACTGCGTCACGACGAGCGATAGGTCGATCGCTGTTCCGACCGAGTCCGCGACGTAACTCGCGGCGCACCAAAGGGACGTCCGTGATCCCAAATTTGCGGGCAACGCGTTCCACGTACAGACCGCGTTCGATCGGACTTTCAACCTTGGCAAGAATCGGACCAAGTTTGGCGATCGATTCAGCCTTCGCGTGTGGGTTTGGCTCCGCAGTAGCTGCTGCATCGTCGATTAAATATTCGATTATGGTGGGAGCGCTCACGATTCGAATACCCAAAGACTCGGCGCCCTGCTCTCTCAGGAAGCTGTCGGGATCGGCGCCCTGCGGCAGCGTAACGACGTGTGCTTCGAGCCCGGCTTTGCCCACCACCGCATAGGCTTCGCGAACCGCCTTGCGGCCGGCCTTGTCGCCATCGAATAGCAAGATGACCTTTTGCGCGAAGCGCTTGAGCAACTTGGCATGCGCTTCGGTGAACGCCGTGCCCATGGGGGCGACCGAGTTTTGGAAGCCGGCCTGGTGCAGCGCGACGAGATCGAAATTGCCCTCGCACAGGACAGTCGCGTCTTCGCGTCGGATCTCGACACGGCCCTCGTGCAAGCCGTAAAGAACCTCGCCTTTGTGATAGAGTTCGCTCTCGGGGCTGTTGAGGTACTTCGCGGGAGGCTCCTTGTGTTCCTCCATCGAAGTCGCAGGCGCGAGGGCGCGGCCGCTAAACGCAACGACCTTACCGTGCACATCAGCGACGGGGAACATCAAGCGATGGCGGAAGCGGTCGTAGTGGCCGCGACCCGAGCGACGCGAGACGATGAGCCCCACCGCTTCGGCGTCGGCAGGTGAGGCACCGGAGCGTTCGAGGAAACGCACGAGCGAGTCCCACCCGTGAGGCGCGTAGCCGAGGCGAAACTTGCGCGCGGACTCCTCGCTGATCCCACGATCCAAGAACTCCTTGCGAGCAATGCCGGCATCGGGATGCTCGTTGAGCTGAGCGCAATAGAAGTCGGTGGCCTGTTCCATCAAGGACGCGAGTCGCTCGGACTGCTTCTTGTGGCGTTGGTGCTCCGCCTCCCGCTGCGGATCGTAGACCGGCAACTCAACTCCGGTTTGCTCGGCGAGGTCGCGCGCGACTTCTGGAAAAGTCTTCGCTTCGACGTGCATGAGGAAGGAGAAGATGTCGCCGGACGCCTTGCAGCCGAAGCAATGGTAGAACCCCCGGTTCGGATGCACGTAGAAGGAGGGGGTCTTTTCGTTGTGGAAGGGGCACAGGCCCCTGAGGCTGTTGCCAGACTTCTTGAGCGCGACGTAGTTGCCGATGACCTCTGCAATCGGGGCGCGGTCGCGGATCTCAGCAATCTTGTCCTCGGAAATCACCGCCGCATCTCGCCCATGTTCGCCGTCTCAGCGAAGTCGAGGGAGTGTAGGCTTCGCCTGGTTCTTGGCAAGCACCGCCGGCCCTTGTAGTTGTGAGGCGATGGCTCAGGCACGCACGTCACTCCGACGAATCCTCTGGGTGTATGGCCTGGTGTGCGCGGCCGTCTTCGCGGTCACCCGGCTCGAGTCTGTCGCCGTCGTCGGGCAGTACGTCCACCTTGCCGTCGCGGCCATCTTTCTGCTGACGTCACTCCGGCTGACGCGCCGTGACCCCGCGCACTTCGGCGTCGCGCTCGGCGGATTGCTCGAGCCGCCTACTGACGACCGGACGGCGGGCCCGCTTGGCGTCTTCGACCTCGGGCGCGCGATTCTGAAGGCGCTTCCGTCCGCCGCACGGGAGCTCGGGGTCGCGACGGCGATCGCGGCAGTCGTATTCCCTCTCTACGCCATCGGCTTCTACTGGTGGAATCAACCCCTCGGTGATTTCTCGCTGAAACTGCCGCCCAATCTCGCGAGCTTCGTCCTGGCGCAGCTCATCGTGGTCGCCTTGCCGGAGGAGGCCTTCTTTCGCGGCTACCTTCAGACGGCGCTGAGCGACCTCCACGAGACCCGAGCGCGTGTACTCGGAGCGAAGCTCGCACCGCGCGCATGGCTGCTGCAGGCAATCCTGTTTGCGGCGATCCACTTCATCGTTGAACCCCAGCCCGCGCGCCTTGCCGTCTTCTTTCCCGCTCTGCTGTTCGGATGGACGCGAGGATGGCGTGGTGGAATCGGCGCCGCGCTGGCGCTGCATGCGATGAGCAACCTTTATTCCGAGATTCTGGCGCGGAGTTGGCTATAACTCCGATATGCAGATCACTGCGCCGGCTCCCACCATCCTCGCGGAAACAATTCGCCGGGCGCTCTCCGAAGACATCGATCGGGGAGACCTGACCAGCGAAGCCTGTGTCGAACCGAACACCCTGGGGACGGCAAGGCTCAACGCCAGAGAGCGGCTCGTCGTCTGCGGGCTTCCAATACTCGAAGAGGTCTACGCGCAAGTGGATCTGCTCGTAGATGTGGAAAGCCACGTGCAAGACGGTGACCCCGTCGATGCGGGCACGACCCTCGCCACGATTTCTGGACCGGCAATCTCGATTCTACTCGGGGAGCGCGTGGCGCTGAATTTCATGCAGCGGCTCACTGGCGTTTCGACCATGACGAAGCGCTTCGTCGACGCCTTGCCCAGCGGCTCTTCGACCCGGATCACCGACACTCGCAAGACGACACCGGGGCTCCGAGCGTTCGAACGCTATGCCGTTCGCTGCGGCGGCGGTCACAACCACCGCGAAGACCTTGGCGCCGCCGTCCTGATCAAAGACAACCACATCGCCGCGGCTGGCGGCGTCAGCCAAGCGATTCAGCGCGCGCATGCCTACGCCCCGCACACCTGCCGCATCGAATGCGAGGTCGACACTAGGGAGCAGCTCGAAGAAGCGCTGGCGGCAGGAGCGGACATCGTCATGCTCGACAATTTCGACGACGAGCGGGTGCGCGACGCACTGAAGCTCGTCGACGGGCAGGCGCTCGTCGAAGTGTCGGGCGGCATCACGCTGCAACGCGTCGCCAGCCTGGGCGCGCTCGGCGTCGACGTGATCAGCGTTGGCGCACTCACACACTCCTCGCCTTCCTGCGACCTCGGACTCGACTGGACCTAGCTCGTGGTCGACGATCTCAGGCGCGAGCGATTAGGAGAATTGATCAGCGGACGCTGGGGCCGGTCCTTGACGGTGAAGGACAGCACCGCTTCGACGATGGACGACGCCTCTTCGGCGGCCGCCGAAGGCGCAAGTGACGGCCATGTCGTGCTAGCCGATCAACAGACGCGCGGACGGGGAGCGCATGGACGGCAGTGGGTCTCCCCCCCGAGCTCCGATCTCTACTTCTCGGTGGTCGCGCGCCCGCCGCTCGAGCCCGCATCGACCGCGCTCGTCACACTCGCGGCCGGGCTCGGCGTTCGCGAGGCGGTCGCGACCTTCTTGCCTGGCCGGGCCGTGCAGGTGAAGTGGCCCAATGACATCTGGGTCGAGCGCCGCAAGTGTGCCGGCATTCTCGTCGAAAGCCGGACGATCGGAACGCGCATCGATTCGGTCATCATCGGTGTCGGCCTGAACGTGAACCGCATACAGTGGCCGCCCGAGCTCGATGGCGCGGCAACATCGTTGCGAGCGGAAGCGCCCGGCCAAGAACCACTGGACCGTGCCGAGGTGCTGGCCGCCCTCCTCTTTCACATGGAGCGCTGGGTCGACCGCTTTGCCCGAGACGGGGCAGCCGTCGTCGTCGACGCACTTCGGCCGAGCCTGGCGCTTCTTGGCGAACGAATCCGCTGGGAGGATGGCGAGGGCATGTTCGAAGGCATCGATCGAGACGGCGCAGCGCGAGTGAGGACCCTTGCCGGCCTGCGGTCCCTTCACGCAGCGCACATCGAGCCAGTCGAAGTCTGAGCCCGGGCTTGCCTGCGCCGCGCTTGCGCGCCAGAACTGAATCGATGGTCCATGTAAACGAGCTCGACTGGTTGGAACGCTCGGTGGGAGTTCTCGCTCTCGACGACCGCGCCATCATCTCAGTTGCTGGTGACGACGCGCGCGACTGGTTGCAGGGGCAGATCAGCAATCAACTAGAAGGCGCCGAGGCCGGAAGCTCGGTGTATGCCTTCGTGCTCACTCTCAAGGGACGGGTCCTGGCCGACGTTTATGTGCTGGTTCGCGAGGCGGAGCTCTGGCTCGACGTCCCGGCGGCGCAGGTCGACGCCCTGCTCGAACGCTTCGATCGCTACATCATCATGGAAGACGTCGACATCGAGCATCGCAAGGACTTGCGCCTGATCGCCGCGCAGGGCCCAGGTGCGGGCGAGCTTGGCGGCACTGGATGGCCTGCCGATCGGCTTGGCGTCGGTGGTCGGCAATGGGTGGTGACCGACGAAGGCCTCGAATCAGAGCTCGAGAGCCTGATCGCGCGCGGGCGCGATCTCGGTGGCGGCCCGATCAGCGCGGAGACCTGGGCTCGAGCACACATCCTTCGCGGAAGGCCTCGCTTCGGCGTTGATTTCGGCGACTGGACCTACCCCCAGGAAAGCGGTCTCAACCCGCTAGCCGTCTCCTTTAAAAAGGGCTGCTATATCGGACAGGAGACGGTCGTCATGCTGGAGAACCGTGGCAAGGCGCCCAAGGTGCTCTGGCGCTGGGCTATCGAGGGCTCCGAGCTCCCCTCAGCCAAGTCCGCCATCACCATCGACGACAGCGTGGTCGGTGAGATCACCTCGGCAGCCTTGGGAGCCCAAGGCGTCCGGGCCCTCGGCTTTCTCAAACGCGGACACCAAACGGAAGGCCCCGGGGGCTTCGATGTCACCGGCGCCGCCGCAGAAGCGCTCGGGCCCGTGGAAACAGGTCCCGGAGTTCGCCCCTCAGCAAGGTGACGAACGGAATGCGAGGCGCTGGCGCGAATCACTGGCCGACCCTATAGTACGGGTCAAAGGAGCATCATGCTGACCCTTACCCCCCGAGCTGCAGACAAAGTCAAAGAAATCCGAGACTCCGAAGGCCTGGCCGAGCAAGGGCTCCGCGTACGGGTCATCGGTGGCGGGTGCGCTGGGTTTTCGTATGATTTGTTCTTCGAGGACGAGACCTCAGACCTCGATCAAACCTTCACCTCGCACGGCATTCCCATCTATGTGGACATGATGAGTGCGCAGTACGTGGAAGGCACCGAGATCGACTACGTGGAAGGCTTGCAGGGGGCCGGATTCAAGTTCCAGAATCCCCAAGCCAGCCAAACCTGCGGCTGCGGCTCCAGTTTTTCCGCCTGATTCCTCAGTGATTTCAGTCTGATCTGCGTTCTGAGCGACCGTCGCTCAACTTTGGGCTTGCGCCTGTCGCAGTTTTGTCTAAGTTATGCCTAAGCTACCTAGACAAAACATGGACGCAGCGCTTCCAGCTCGACAGTGACGTAACGTAACGGTATGGAGCGCATACAGGACATCATCATGCAGTCATCCGCATCCCTCGATCGATACATCCAGCAAGTTCGGGCTATCCCGAAGCTCTCGCGCGAAGATGAACACGAGCTGGCTCTGCTCGCCCGTAAAGGAGAGCAAGATGCCGCTGATGCGCTCGTCGAAGCCAACATGCGCTACGTCATCGCGATCGCGCTTCAATACCGCCGTTACGGCGTGCCGCTCGGGGACCTTATCGCCGAGGGCAGCGTTGGCCTGGTGACAGCCGTTCACAAGTTTGATCCGGATCGCGGAACCCGATTCGTGACCTACGCCGGATATTGGATTCGCGCCTTCGTGCTCGAAGCTGTCGTCCGCTCGAGCACGATGATCGGTGCAGGCTCCGGCCCGTTCCGCTCGAAGCTGTTTTTCAGGCTGCGGCGCGAGCGTGCCCGCCTTTCGAATCTCATCGCCGACCCCCAAGAGCTGATCGAGAAACTCGCGTCAGATTTCGACACGACCCCCGCGAAAATGACCGAGCTGCTCCGCCGGCTGGACCAGCGCGAAATTTCGCTCGATGCGCCCGCCTATCACGACTCCGATTCGACTTTGGTGGAGATCCTACCGGGCACGATGGAGCCGCAGGATCAGCTCGTCGAACGACGGCGGAGACAGAGCGGCATCCAAATGCGACTCGCGGGCGCGCTTTCGGTGCTCGATGATCGCGAGCGGCTCATCGTGGAGAAGCGCATCCTAAGCGACGACTCGGCTTCCCTCGCCTCCCTCGGGCGAGAGCTGGGCGTGAGCAGGGAGCGTGCCCGGCAGCTCGAGGCGAGAGCGAAGAAGAAGCTCGCCGAGGAGCTCAAGGACCTAGCGCCTGCCGCCTGATATACCTGCTCAAGTGTAGGGTGCTCAGGCACACCATGAAGTCCAATGCGATCTTTGCGGAGCCGGAGTAGCATGTAAGCCACGATGGTGTTCGAGGACGGGGACAACACGGTGCTGCGCCGCGAGGTGACGCAAACGCTGGGACAAGACGATCTCGTCGATGAACCCGACGAAGCGTTGCCCCCTTCCCCTCCAGACGTCCCAGCGCCTCGGAGGCCTCGGAAGGCTGCTCTCTCAGACGCCGATCGCACACGGCGAGCGCGCGATTGGATCGCGGAGTGCGAACGCGAGCTGAGCGAACAGCCAGACGCGCGGCGCGCTGCTCGTCTGTACTTCGAGATGGGGCGCAGCTGCGAAGGACCCCTCAAGGATGGCCGACGCGCACTCGAGTACTATCAGGCGACATTGGAGCGAGCACCGGACTACGTGCCTGCAATTCGCGCCACGCGCCGGCTTCTTCTTGGCGGGCGAATGTACAGCGAGGCGCTGCCGCTCTTCGACGCCGAGGCCCGCGTTACACGCCAGCCGAGTGACAAGGCAACGCTGTACTTGCTCAAGGGGCGTCTGCTCGAAGACGTGCTCGGGAATCGAGAAGCGGCAGAGCAGGCCTACCTCACGGCGCGCGCCTTGGATCGTTCGCACGCTGCAATCCTGCGTGCCACCGAGCAGCGCTCGTTTGCCAAACAAAGCTGGCCGGACGTCGATCGGAACCTCGCAGAGCTGGCCAACGCGGCAACGTCGGACGACGGGCACCGAGCCGCCCTGATTATCCGTCGAGCGCAGCTGCTCGAAAGCCGACAGCAACGTCCGGAACAAGCGGCCGAGCTCTACGAGACGGCCCTGCAACTCGACCCAAATGCCGCCATCGCGGTTCAAGCGTTGAAACGACTGTACTATGGGCAACGTCGCTGGCGCGACTTGATCCGCACGCTCGAAGCCGAGGCGCAGCTGGCGATCGAGCCAGCCCTCAAGGCTTCGTCGCTCTACCGGGCGGCGCGTATTCACGCTGAGCTCCTGGGCAACCGGGACGATGCAATACACGCTCTGGAGCAGGCGAGGAGCCTTCAGCCCGACGATGCCCTAATCCTAGGCGAGCTCGCGCGCCACTACGAGTCCGGTCAGCACCTACAGGCGCTCGTCGAGACACTCGAAGCCCTGACCGAAACAACCGATGACGAAGCGGAGAAGCTCACGTTCACCCAACGGATTGCCCGGCTGTATGAAGAAGAGCTCCGTGACGTGGATCAGGCGATCACTTGGCACGAGCGAGCGGTCGAGCTGGACCCTACTTCGCTGTCGAGCTTACAAGCGCTGAGCCTGCTCTACCGGATTCGCGGCGCCTGGCCGAAGCTCATCGACATGTGTTTGCAGGAGGCTCGGTACACGACCGACGCCGAGCGGCGAGCCGACTCACATGCGCGGGCCGCGGAGATTTACGAAACTCGACTGAATTTGATCGACGAGGCGATCGAGCATTACCACCGTTCGCTCAACGCGATGCCGGACCACCCAACCGCGTTCAAGGCTCTGACGCGCCTACTTTCTGACGTGCAGAAACCCAAGGAGCTGATTCAGCTGTACGAGAACGCCCTGGATCGAGCGAGCGGGTCGCGAGCGGTCTCGTACCTCCTCAAGATCGCGCAGATCTACGAAGACGCGCTCGGAGAGCCCGCGCTGGCGGCTCAAACCTACAAGCGAGTCTTGCAACAGGACCCGGCGCACCTCTCTGCGGTTCAGGCTTGGCAGCGCACCGCCGCGCGCGCGCATCGTCCCCGCGAGCTTCTCGAGGCTCTCGACTATGAAATCGATCTGACGGTCGAGCGGGACCGCTTGGTTGCGCTCTTGCACCGAGCCGGAGAAGTGCTCGACGAGCAGCTGGACGACCGCGACGAGGCCATCGCCCGGTACCGACGAGCCCTCGACAAGGACCCGCGTCACGTTCCGACGCTTTCGAGCCTGGGTCGCCTCTACTACGCGGCAGGCCGCTGGAACGACCTGCTCGATGTCTACAGCCAGGAGCTCCGACTCACTTCCAGCAAGCACCGGCGGGTGGCCCTGCTGCAAAAGATGGCCGAGATCTCCCGCGACCGGCTGGGAAGCGACGAGGACGCGCTCAGGTATCACCGCGAGGCGATCAAGGTCGACCCTTCGCATGCCCCATCACTCCAAGAGTTGGCCCGCCAGCTCCGCGAGAGAGGCGACTGGACGGACTTGGTGGACGTGCTGGAGCTTCAGCTACGCAACTCGAACGCCGTTCGGATGCGAGCGCGTGCGGCGTTCTTGCTCGGGCAGGTCTACGAAGAGCATCTCGAGGATCGGCCGAAGGCGATGACGGCGTACGAGGCCGCGATCTCGGCGGACTCGGGCTATAGGCCTGCCGTCGACGCCCTAGCGAGGGTTCGCGCCGAAGAACACGACTGGACCCATCTGCTCCATGACCTGGATCGCGAGCTCAAGCTCACCGAGGAGCCTGCGCAGCGCATCGCCCTATTTGCGCGCAAGGCACAGGTCCTGGAGCGTCAGGACAAGCATCGGCAAGCGATTCAGGCCTGGGAACAGGTGCTCGCGATCGAGCCAAAGCACCTGGGCGCGCTCCTGGCTCTGGAGCAACTGCATCGGCAAGTCGGCGCATGGCAGTCGCTGTGCGACGTGTATTCGACGCAAGCCCAGGTGCTCGAAGATCCAAGCGGCCGGGTTGCGGCCCTCTACGAGCTTGCCCGCCTCTTGGAGCATCAGGGACTCGGGGCGTACGACGATGTCGTCGGAGCGTACCGGCGCGTCCTCGAAGTTGCTCCGTCGGACTTGGGTGCGCTGCTCGAGCTAGAGCGCTTGGCCGCGAGCCGTGGAGACGCCGAGCTCTTGCGCGAAGTCGATTCACTCGTGGCGCGCTCTGCGCAAGATCCTGCCGTCGCCGCTGCGCACCGAGCGCGCCTGGCCGAGCTCGTCGAAGGCGAGGGAGACACCGAAGCGATCGAGCAGTTCCGTGCGGCTTCCATGGCGGACCCCTACCACATCGGCGCCGCCCGGGGACTAACTCGCGTCGCGCAGGAAACCGACGACCCAAGCGCCCTGGTCGACGCGCTCCGCCGAGAAGCGGAGGCCGAGCGTGACGCGAAAGCCGCTTCGGAGCTCTACGTGCAAAGCGCGCTGGTTCGCCTCGAACGCATTGGAGACCACGACGGCGCGAGACGCGACTTCGAACAAGCGCTCGAGCTCTGGCCCGACTCCGCCAAGGCTGCCGATGGTTTACTGGACGTGCTCACGATCGACGCGGACTGGTCGTCGCTGGTGGACCGCCTTTCACAAGCGGCATCGAGCGCGCGCTCCGTCGATCGAGCCAGCGCCCTGTGGCTAGGGGTTGCGCGGGTTCAGAGCGCCGAGCTCGACGAGTTGCCGGCCGCCATTCGCACGCTGCAACGCGTGCTCAAGGTGCAGCCTCGCAACCTCGACGCCTTGGAGCAGCTCGCAGGGCACTTCGAACAGAATCAGTCCTGGCACGAAGCGGCCGCAACGATGGAACAGCTCCTCGCCGGCGCGCCAGGGAACAGCCTGCTCCGAAGAGTGTTGCTCGATCTTGCCCGTCTGTACCGCGAGCGCCTGGACATGCCCGACAAGGCTCTACGTCACGTCGAATCTGCGCTGGCCGCGGAGCCCAACGATCCCGCGGCGCTGCAGGAGCTCTCCCTGATTCACGAAGCTCTGGGCCAGCTGCCGGAGGCCTTGGAGGTCACGCGCCACCTGCTCGATGCGAGCGAGGGTCACGGACGAGCAGACGCGCTCGTTCGTCTAGGACAGCTCGAACACGCCACTGGCGACTCGGAGAACGCAAAGGTGGCGCTTCAGCGCGCAGTCGTGCTCGAAGGGCCGGGCAGTGAGGCGGCCAGAACGCTCGAATCCCTGTGCACGAGCCCTAGCGACTGGCGGGCCTATGCGGACGCGCTGCACCAGCATCGCGCCGAAGATGAGCTGGGCCGGGTAACCAGCACCCTCGAGGTCGCCCGAGTCCTATCGGACCACTGCCGTGACGAGCACGCAGCGATCGACGCGCTTCGAGCTGGCCTCGAGGAAGGCGTCGCGAACGCCGACCTTCGACGTGAGCTCGCCGCACGGCTTCGCGCACGAGGCGAACACGCCGAGGCGGTTGAACAACTTCAAGCCGTGCTCGCCCAGGAGCCCATGCGCGAGGAGATCTGGCGCGAGCTCGCGATCACCTATCAGTCGGAGGGTCGCCCGAGGGAGGCGCGCATCGCAAGCTTGCCACTGCTTCAGATGGACGTAACCGACGAGGCCGACGACGCGAGGATCTCGGCCGTCGAGCCCTGTCCGGCCAAGGTTCGTCCTAGGTCGCTCCGTGGCTCCGTCTTGGAGCGCTTGGGCACAGCGCGCGTAGAGGATGCCGCAGCCGGTGCGCTGTTGGCGGCTCTGAGCCCTGCGCTCGCCAAGCTCTACCCTCCGGACCTGCAAAGCTACGGGCTCGCAACGCGGGACCGCCTTCCGACCGAAGCCAATCACCCGCTTCGAGAGATCGCAAATCATCTCGCGGCTGCCCTCGACATCCGTAGTTTCGACCTGTTCTTGCACCGTGTTAGAAACCGCGGCATCACGATCGAGTTCGGCGCTCATCCCGCGATGCTCGTACCAGCATCCATCATGGAAAAGGATGCGCGGGCGCAGACTTTCATGCTCGCGCAACCGATGACCCAGATTGCGCGCGGCTATCACGCAATCGACAAGCTCACGCCGCGAGAGCTCGATGTTCTCCTGGCATCGGCCGCCAGGATCGTGAAACCCGACTTCGGCTCGGGCCTGACGAGCGAGGAGTTTTTGAACGAGCAAACCCGGCGCTTGCAACGGGCGATCCCGCGACGCGACCGTAAGCTGGTCCGCGATGCTGCCCTGGCCTATTCGCAGTCGAAGCGAGTGAAGTTCGACCGCTGGGTTCATGCCGCGCAACGGACAGGGCTCCGAGCCGCGATGCTTCTGTGCGACGACCTCGACCCCTTGGTTCAAGATGTGCGGAGCCGTATCGCGCCGGAGCGGGAAGCCGAGGGGGAAACCTTCGACAGGCACCCGACCTACATCGACGCGCTGAAGTTCTGGGCGTCCCCGGCCGCGATGTTTCTCCGCGAGCACATGGGAATGCTTCCTCCGCGCTGATTCGTTGCCGTCGGATTCAGACAGCGTCGCGCGTGTGCCGGTCGATCCGATAGACCAGCCAGCCGAACGCCAGGCCGATCGTCACAAGCATGACGAGCCCGGAGTAGAAGGCGGGGCTAGCAAAGAACGTGGTGAGACCATAGTCCCGTGTGAACTGTCGATAGGAACCGACGACGGACAGGCGGTCCCAGGCAAGCGGCCACACTGCCAGCGCGAAGAAGATTGCTCCAAGGGTGATTCGCCGGACGGCCAGATCGCGCGATGCGCGACAGAGGGCGGCACCGAGCCGAAAGCCGAGCGACGCCGCGCCTAGCAGGAGCAAGGCGCCCAGCAGGCCCCAGAACCAGGGAGCCCGAGCCGTGTCGACCCAGTAGAAGAGAAACCAGTCGCCGTGAAATACGTAGAAGTAGATCGCGGTTGGTAAGAGGACCAGCGCAACGAAGAGCACATAGGCTAGGAAGGTCTCCATGCGCCAAACAGGGTCCGAGCTGTGTCGGACCTCGTCGCGTCCGGCATGGGCCGAAAGCGCCCCAGTGGCGATGGCGATGAGCAGCAGGAAAAGTAGCGGCAAAGTGTTCCCTATTCAAAGGCTACGTCTCCGGTTCGTGGACGGTCAACCAATCGAGCACCATAGTTGCAGGATGCGAAGGCGCGGCTGGGTCGGATTGCTGGGAATTACCGGCGCTTTGTTGGCGGAGGCGCATGCGTCCGCCGACAGCCTGAGCGAGCTCACCGGACCCTTTTCGGCCGCCCTGCGGGACGGTAGCTACCTGGGCGCCTTGGGACTGGTCTTCTTAGCAGGTCTGGCCACCTCGCTCACCCCCTGCGTGTATCCGATGATTGCGATCACCGTCAGCGTGTTTGGCGCGAGACAGGCGGAAAGCCGCGCCAAGGCGGCGATGCTCTCGAGCGCATTCGTTCTCGGGATCGCGGCGCTCTTCACGCCACTCGGCGTGGTCTCGGCCCTGACGGGAAGCGCTTTTGGGAGCGCCTTGGCAAGCCCCTGGGTCGTTGGGGCGCTGGCCGCTTTGTTCGCCGTGATGGCGTTCAGCATGTTCGGCTTGTTCGACCTCGCCCTGCCTTCGGCGTTGCAGAATCGGCTCGCACAGGCGGGCGGGTTCGGCGTGCGCGGAGCATTCGTACTCGGCTTTGCCAACGGGCTCATTGCCGCTCCGTGCACCGGGCCGGTCCTCGCGGTCTTGCTCACCTGGGTGGCCACGACGGGAAACGTCGCATTTGGGGCGCTTGCCCTGTTCGTCTACGCGATTGGTATCGGGATGTTGTTCTGGTTCGTAGGCACCTTCGCAATCACCTTGCCGAAGTCGGGGCGCTGGGTTGAGTGGACGAAGAGCGCGTTCGGCATCGCCATGCTCGCTCTGGCGTTCTACTACCTGCGGGGGGTCTTGCCCTACCCGCGTCCGGCCGTGCGCGATCAGCTCTGGCTCGTCCTGGCGCTCGGCCTGCTGGCCGGAGGCGTCATCGTCGGAGCGATTCACCTCTCGTTCAAGAATGACGCCTGGGGAGCCCGCTTTCGCAAAGCAATCGGCGTGACCGCCTGTGTGGCTGGCGTTCTTGGCATCGTCGGCTGGGCGGAGGCCCTCCCGCCCGGCACGCATATCAGTTGGATCGAGAGCTTCGAGGCGGGCAAGGCTCAAGCGGTCGCAGAAGACAAGCCAATGCTCGTGGACTTCGGCGCGGACTGGTGCGGAGCCTGCCAGGAGCTCGAACGGGACGTGCTCAGCGACCCGCGAGTCGTGTCCGAGGCGCAACGCTTCGTGACCGTGAGAGTCGACCTGAGCACCGACCAGGCTACAGACGAGAAATGGGCGCTGCTCAAGGCCTACGAGCAACCCGGCCTGCCACTAGTCGTCCTGCATCATAGCGACGGTTCGGAGGCCTCGCGCATCACTGGAATGGTCGAGAGCGATGCCTTTCTGAAACTGATGGACGCCGTTCGCTGATTGGCGCTCGGCCGTGCTAGCCTCCGCCAAGGAGTAACGGGAATGACAAAGAGCACCCTTACCAGACGCGAAATGCTCGGCCACGGCCTGCGCCTGGCGGTGATCGGCTCGACACCGGCACTGCTCAGCGCTTGCAAGAAGCCGGAGCTTCATTGCGAAGATGCCAGCGGCCTCAGCGAGGCGGATTTGGTGTTGCGAACGCAACTCGAATATCGAGACCTCTCACCGCATGGAGAAAGCAAGAACTGCGAGAGCTGCGCGTTCTACCGAGCGGGCGAGAAGAACGCATGCGGACGATGCACCTTGGTCAAAGGTCCCATCCACCCGCTGGGCTACTGCGACTCCTGGGCGGCAAAGGGCTGACGCCGAGGCGGCATGGCACTTTTCGAGTTACGCAGCCTGCGCAAGGCGTTTGGGCGACACGTGGTTCTGAGCGGGCTGGACATCGACATCTTCGCCGGTGAGGTGATCACGATCATCGGAGAGTCCGGGTCGGGCAAGAGCATCTTACTCAAGGCCATGATGGGCCTAATCGAGGTCGACGCAGGCACCATTCGATTCGATGGCGACGACGTCACCGGCCAAACCGAGCGAGAATGGAATCAGACTCGGCGCCGCATCGGGATGCTTTTCCAGGAGTCGGCCCTTTTCGACTCGTTCACCGTCTTCGAGAACGTGGCCTATGCCCTCCGTGAACAGACGAACATGACCGAGGACGAAATCACACACCGAGTTGCCGAAACGCTGGCCTTGGTAGCACTACCCGGCATCGAATCGATGTCTCCGTCGGATCTTTCGGGCGGCATGCGCAAGCGCGTCGCCTTGGCCCGAGCGGTCGCGGTTCGCCCGGAGGTGGTGTTCTACGACGAACCCGCCGAGGGACTCGATCCCATCAACGTCACCCGCGTCAACCGCTTGCTACTCGGCCTGCAAGAGAGGCTGAACGTGACCTCGGTCGTCGTGACGCACAATCTCAAAGCAGCCTTTGCGATCAGCGATCGCCTGGCCCTCATCCATGATGGGGTGGTGGCAGCGACAGGTGCCCCTGAAGCGTTGCTAGAATCGGACGACCCGGTCGTGCGAGAGTTCATCGGAGATCGAATGAGGAAGGTGTTGCGTGCAAGTTGAGTTCGTAGGAGCGGTCGGCGGCAACGTCACTGGCTCGAGGCATATCGTTCAAACCGAAAACGCTCGCATTCTGCTCGACTGCGGCCTGTTCCAGGGCCGCCGCTCGGAGACCAACGAGATCAATCGCGAGCTGGGGTTTCGCGCCAAGGATATCGACGTCGTGGTGCTGTCCCACGCGCATATCGACCACTCGGGCGCCCTGCCCCGCCTCTATCGCCAAGGCTTCCGGGGGTCGATCTACTGCACGCCAGCCACTCGGGACCTCTGCGCAGCGATGCTCGAAGACTCCGCCGAGATTCAGGCTCAGGACGCGGCCTACATCAATCGCAAGATCGAAAAGGACGGCGCCGACATGGAGCCCGTCGAACCGCTCTACGAGCAAAAAGACGTGATCGGAACGCTCGAGCTCATGGTTGGCGTTCCCTACCATCGCCCCCACGCAATCGCCGAAGGCGTGACGCTGACCTACTACGACGCGGGTCACGTGCTTGGGAGCGCAATCGTGGCGCTCGACGTCGACGTGGTCGGCGAGCAGCGGCGTCTGGTGTTTTCCGGCGACCTCGGGCGACACCGAATGCCCATCCTCCGAGACCCAGAGGTTCCTCCCGGAGCTTCGTGCCTGATCATGGAGAGCACCTACGGCGACCGGACTCACGACCCAATCGAGGAAATGGAAAACCAGCTCGACGAGGTGATCAGCCGGACGGTCAAACGTGGAGGCAAGGTGGTCGTTCCGTCTTTCGCTCTGGAACGCGCGCAAGAGGTGATCTACTCCCTCAAGAAGCTCAAAGACAAAGGGCGGCTTTCGGACGTTCCGGTCTACGTCGATTCGCCCCTGACCGTGAAGCTGACGGACGTCTTTCGCATGCATCCGGAATGCTTCGACAGCGAAACGAGAAAGCTGCTGCTCGAAGGAGACTCGCCCTTCGACTTCGAGGGCCTGCGCTATGTCTCATCGGTCGAAGATTCCAAAGCGATCGACCGAAGCGACGACCCATGCGTTATCATCTCGGCGAGCGGGATGTGCGAGTTCGGGCGAGTCGTCCATCACCTGGTAGCCACGCTCGAGAATCGCAAGAACTCGGTGCTCATCGTCGGCTGGCAAGCGCAGCACACCCTGGGGCGCCGTCTCGTCGAACAGCGCACGCGGGTGCGAATCTTCGGCGTCGAGCGGGAGCGTCATGCTGAAGTCGTCGTGCTCAACGGCTTCAGTGCGCACGCGGGCCAAGACGACCTCCTCGCGTTCGCGGACGCGGTACGCGAGGCAGGCCCGCTGAGACAGGTGGCGCTGGTTCACGGCGAGGATCCAGGGCGCAACACGCTCAAGGCGCTCCTCGAGGAGCGAGGCTTTCCGCAGGTCCACACGCCGGTCCACGGAGACCGAATCGAGATCTGAAACCAGGGGTCTTGACCTGATGCGGGGTCTGCGCGCATCCTCGCGCGACTCGGAGACGGAGGAGAGGTTATGAGCAAAGGCTTGATCGGATGTGGCGTGATCGTGGTGATTGCGCTGATCCTCGTTGCAACCGGGGTTGGGAGCTACAACCGACTCGTCAACCTCGACGAAGGCGTCGACAACGCCTGGAGCCAGGTCGAGAACGTCTATCAGCGGCGCGCTGATCTGATTCCGAACTTGGTGGCTACTGTGAAAGGCGCCAAAGAGTTCGAGCAAGAAACGCTCACGCAAGTAGTAGAGGCGCGCGCCAAAGTCGGGCAAGTGAATTTCAACAAGGCGCCAGACGCCGCGCAGCTGGAGCAATTCGAGGCGGCCCAGTCACAGCTCTCGTCGGCCTTGTCTCGCCTGCTCGTCGTGGTGGAGCGCTACCCTGAGCTCAAGGCAACCGAGGCATTCCGCGACCTCCAGGCGCAGCTCGAGGGGACCGAGAATCGAATCACGGTCGAGCGAAAGCGCTTCAACGACGCGACCCTAGACTACAACAAGACGCGTCGGCAGTTCCCGACGATTCTACTCGCGAACATCATGGGCTTCGACGACAAGCCGTACTTCGAGTCGACCCCAGGGGCAGATAAGCCCCCAAAGGTCGAGTTCTAGCTCGCGCCGTGCCACGGCGAATCGATACCTTCTTCTCCAAGTCCGATCGGGAAGCGATCCGCGCAGCCACGACGGCAGCCGAAACGAAGACCGCTGGCGAGCTCGTGGTCTACGTGACCGAACGCTGCGATCCGCACCCCGAGGTGGCGTGGAAGGGCTCGGTAGTCGGCGGCGCGCTGGGCGCGCTCTGTGCGGCCGTCTTGGTCTGGCGCTTCGGAGGATGGGGAGCGCCGGACTACTTGTGGATCCTGATCGGTTTTCAGCTGGGCCTGGTCGCTGGCTTCGTCGCGAGCCGCTTCGATGCGGTTGCCCGACGACTGATCGGGGAGGAAGCGCTCGATAGCCGCGTGGATGGCCGCGCAGCCGAGGCGTTCCTGGACGAGCAGGTGTTCGCCACCCGGGAGCGTACCGGGGTAGTGATTTTCGTCGCGCTTTTCGAGCACCGAGTGCTTGTGCTCGCCGACGAGGGGATCGACGAACGCGTCGCCGACGACGCCTGGGACCAGATTTCAGGTGACCTGGCTGCTGGGATTCGGCGCGGCACACCCACACAGGCGCTGATCCAGGCCGTGGAGCGCTGTGCGGACCTCTTGGAAGCGCACGGCGTCCAGCCAGCGGATTCGGAAAACGAGATTTCCGACGAGCCGAGGTTTCGCCGTGAATAGAGCCCAACGTTTTCTGGCGGGTCTTCGTTCTCTGCTCGGTTGCGCTCAGCGCCTTCGCGTTGGGCGTGCCCAGACTTCAGGGCCGCGTCAACGACTACGCGAGCTTGATCTCGCCCGCAGCGGAAACCCGGATCGACGACTTGCTGGCGAAGCTGGACCAAGACAAGGGCGCTGAAGTCGTCGTGCTCACGATCGATAGCCTGCAGGGCGAGCCGCTCGAAGAGTACAGCCTACGGGTCGCCGAAACCTGGAAGCTCGGCCGTGAGGCGCCCGACGACGGGGCGCTTCTACTCATCGCGAAAAACGATCGAAAGATGCGCTTCGAAGTCGGTTACGGCCTCGAGCCGGTACTGACCGACGTGATGACGTCGCGTATCCAGAATCAGATTCTGCAACCTAGTTTTCGCGCCGGAGATTTCGATGGCGGCATCGAGCGCGCACTCCAAGCGGTCGATGGCTTAATCCGAGGCACGAGCACGCTTCCGCCACCGAGCGCCGGTGACGCCCAGGCCGATCTCCCGCCGAGGGTGTTCGGTGCGCTTTGGCTCTTGTTCTTGGTCCCGTTCATCTGGGTACTGGTCAGTACCAATCCCTTCCAATGGTTCCTCTACTTCTTCATGATCCCGTTCATTGCTGTGGGCGGTGTCACGGCGATCGACCCAAGTGCGGGCCCCTACTTCGTCCTCTTCTGGTTGATCGCTGCTCCAATCGCCTGGTCTTTCATCGGCCGGCGACGGAAGAAACGGAAGCGAGGCCGCGGAAGAAGGCACTCCGGCTGGTCGGGCGGGGGCTGGTCTTCGGGCGGATCGTGGTCTTCGGGCGGCGGTGGATTCTCCGGTGGAGGCGGTGGATTTTCGGGCGGCGGTGGCAGCTTCGGCGGCGGTGGCTCTTCGGGGAGCTGGTGAGCGCTAAGGCTCGCTCTCCAAGCGGCCGTGCCAGTACACCCAGTTCGCCCAGGCCTCGGGGATCGAGCTCGCCGGGTCGACCCGAAACGCGACGACGGGAAGCCACTTGGGTTTGACCGGAGGGCGTCGCAAGCGGAGCCCGGCCTGATGGGGCGTGTGATGCCCCTTTTTCTCGTTGCAGCTGTAGCAGGCCATCACGATGTTTTCCCAGTTGGTCTTTCCGCCCTGGGACTTGGGAACCACATGGTCGTAGGTCAGCCCGCGAAGGCGATGGCGGACGCCGCAGTACTGACACTTGAAGTCGTCGCGCATCGCGACGTTGATTCGGGAGAACTTGATCGCTCGCTTGCGCCCCATGATCGTGCGCAGGAGCCGCACCACTGCCGGCATTTTGATTGTGATGCTGACGGAACGAATATCCTCGTCGTACTCCTCGACGACCTCGACTTTGCCATCGAAAATCATGCAGACGGCGCGCTGCCAACTGATAATTCGATGGGGCTGATAGCCCTGGTCTAAGACAAGGGTCCGCATTCCGTACGAGCTCTCATATAGCGCGAACGGGCGAAGAAGTGAACAGGCCTCGGTCTCGGGGCAGCAAAACCTGTGATCTGGATCTCAGGCGATGTGCTTGGCGTCCCCGGGAGGATTCGAACCTCCGACCTTCGGTTTAGGAAACCACTGCTCTATCCTACTGAGCTACGAGGACTTAGGTGGCGGCGTATAGCACGCACGGGCCGAGGCGGGCGAGCGGTTGACGCGATCGGCTGAGCTGTACTACTCCTGGTCGACTCAGGAGCGACACCATCACTGGCGAACGACGATATCCGGCACCGGTCATTGCGGTCTCGAACCCGGCCGAGGAAGCGAAGCTGGACCTTCCCAGGCATCCGGACGCCACGCGACGAAGCAGCCTGCCAGACGATCTCCTCTTCCGCAGCGACGAGGAAGCCGCGCGCCGCCTGGCACTCAAGAGCCTCTCGGCAGCCCGCAAGGCCGAGCGCCGACTCGACGATCGTTTCGACCGCGAGGCGCTGCACGATTTCCGGGTCGCCATCCGGCGGCTCCGGAGCCAGTTGCGCGCGTACCGACCCCAACTCGAAACAGCCGTACGCTCGAAGGACCGAAAGCGGCTTCGGGCCATCCAGCAAGCGACGGGCGGCGGCCGTGAAGCCGAAGTGGCGCTCGAATGGCTCGCCAAGCAGCATGCCGATCTGGAACCGGCGCATCTCGCGGGGCTCAACTGGCTTTCGACACTTCTGCTAGAACGCCGGCGGAGCTGCGCCGAAGCGCTCGACGCTGAGCTGCGAACGAACTTCAGACGCACCGCCGAAAAGCTCGAAGAGCGCCTCGCCGTCATGCGAAGCGAGCAGAACCTACTCTCAGAGCAGCCTCACGTGACTTTTGCACGAACGCTGGCAAACCAAATCGAAGCCCATGCCACTGACCTCCTGGTGAACCTCGGGCAGATCGCAAGCATGGAGCACATCGAGCAGCTGCACGAGGCGCGCATCGTCGCCAAACGGATTCGGTACCTCCTCGAGCCCGTGCGAGCCTACGTCGACGGAGCGCAGTCGGTCGTGAAACGAAGCAAGAGGCTTCAGGAGCTGCTCGGCGACTTGAACGATGTCCACGTGCTCATGCTCGAAATCGATCAGTCCTTCGAGGGCTCGATGCAACAGAAGGCCGTGCGGCTGCGCGACTGCTTGCGCAGAGGCGACCTCGAACGTGCACGCCGCGAGGCTTCGGTGAGCGAATGGGCCGGCCTCGTCGAGCTCTACGGCCGCCTCGACGCCGAGCGGCGCGAGCTCATCGGAACCCTGCGTGATCGCTGGTTGGGCGGCGACCTCGATTCGCTCGTCGCGCGAGCTCGCGACCTCGCCCAAGAGCTGCGCGTCGCGGACCGGCCGCTCTAGTAGTCCAGTATCGTTATGACTCGGCTGGCGCCCAGCTTTTCGGTACCTTCGAGGGCGACCAGGTTGATAAGGAAGACGAAGGCGGCAACTTCGGCTCCGCAGCGTTCGACGAGCTGTTTTGTGGCCTGTGCCGTGCCGCCGGTGGCGATGAGGTCGTCGACGACCAGGACGCGCTCGCCGGGCTGGAGCGCGTCTTGGTGGATCTCGACCGCATCGCTTCCGTATTCGAGGTCATATTCGGCGCGATAGGTCGCCGCGGGGAGCTTGCCGGGCTTTCGGATGGGCACGAAGCCGACTCCCAGCTTGTCGGCCAAGGCCGCCCCAAACATGAAGCCCCGCGACTCGATGCCGAGGACAGCGTCCACGGTTTCTCCGTCGAGGCGCTCCGCCATCAGCTGGATGCAGCTCCGAAACGCTTCCACATTGGCGAGCAGCGGCGTGATGTCCTTGAAGAGGATGCCCTCCTTCGGGAAATCGGGCACCTCGCGAATGCACCCACGCAACACGCTCAGACGCTCGTCGCTCACGGTGCCCCTTTGGTTCCGGCGACGTATGCTGCGACACCAAGATGGTCCGGCTGCGTGGCCTCGATGCTCATCGGCGTAACGGAGATGAAGCCCTCGTCGAGCGCTTCAGTGTCGGCGCCTTCGACCGGCTCGCTCGTCGCTCCGCCTGGACCGCCGATCCACAGATAGTGGCGTCCCCGCGGGTCGTCACGCACCTCGACGTCGTCCGAGTAGAGCCGAAACCCGAGACGCGTCGCGCGAACGCCCTTGGGCGGGACCGAGGGGAAGTTGACGTTCAGCAAGATGGCTTGCCCTGCCGGCGCGGTCATTTGAAGCAGCTGCTTGCAGAAACGTTTGGCGTACTGCGCCGCGCCTTCCATGTCCGAGGACGAGTTCGACAAGGCGATTGAACGCACCCCTCGTAGCGCCCCCTCTCGCGCGGCCGCCACCGTACCGGAATAGTGCACGTCATTACCCAGGTTCGGTCCGTGGTTGATCCCCGAAACCACCATGTCCGGCCTGCGTGGCAGAAGGTCTTTCAGGAAGAACGCCACGTACACACAGTCCGCGGGCGTGCCGTCGACTGCCCAGACGTGCTCCTCGACTTCATGAAAGCGAAGCGGATGATGGAGCGTGATCGAGTGGCTCTTTGCGCTCTGCTCGGTCTGCGGCGCCACCGTGTACACATCGGCGAACGTGGCCAGGGCTTTGCGCAGCGCGATGACTCCTGGCGCATCGACCCCATCGTCGTTGGAAACCAAGAGCAGTGGGCGGTCCGACATGCGATGAACGACCTATCGCGTATGCGCGGGCCGGGCAACGGGATTGCTCGGAGGTATCGCGAGCATAAAGGAGGGCCGGCGGGCTTTCGCCCTCCGGTCCGCCATTGGTCGGGGCGACTGGATTTGAACCAGCGACCCCCTCACCCCCAGTAAGGTGCGCTACCAAGCTGCGCTACGCCCCGTCCAACCTCTCAACGAGAGGCAGGCGACTCTAACCCAGCGCGCCTGGAACGCAAACCAAAGACTAGTGAAAAGCGCCCGAAAAGCGCGCTCAGGCCTCGGGACCGCGCTTGACTGTGACCGGGACTACCTTGTGCACAGTCACCTGAAGCGGCGCCGACTCGACGGGCTCGCTCAGGGCTCCGGAAAAATCATCGAGCAGCTCGCTCAACTGCTGGCGCAGGCCGAGAAGCTCGGCGCGCAATGCAACCTCCCGCTGTGCGCGCGGCTCCGGAGGGCTGCTGCGCTGGTGGCGACCCAGATCGCGGATGCGCTTGCGCGCCCCGGGGATCGTGTAGCCCTCGTCGTGGAGGAGCTGGCGAATGAGCATCGCGAGCTCGACGTCTTTGCGGCTGTACTGGCGATGCGCTCCCCGCGTCTTCTTGGGACGCAGAGCGGGGAACTCAGTCTCCCAGTAACGTAGCGCGTGCGGCTTGACGCCAACGATGTCCGCTACTTCGCCAATCTTGAAGAACAGCTTATCAGGCAGTTGGGTGCGCCGTGTCATGGTTCCGCTCAGAAGCCTTCTTGCGAACCCGCGGCGTCGTCGTCCGTCCGATCCGGGTTCAGCACTGTTTTGAGTACCTGACTGGGCTTAAAGGTCAACACGCGCCGCGCGCTGATCGGAATGGGGGCGCCCGTCTGTGGGTTTCGGCCGATGCGCTCTTTTTTGGCGCGCACCACGAAGTTTCCGAACCCTGAGATCTTGATCTTCTCACCGTCGGCCAACACGTCTTTCATCGTGTCGAACACGGCCTCGACGACCTCCGCCGCCTCTTTCTTCGAGAAGCCCCCAACCTTCTCGTAGACGGCATCAATGATTTCCGCTTTGGTCATTCGGTCTGTTCCTCCAGAGGCCCGGTAGGCGGAGAGAAGCACAAATCGGTTTGAATCTCAAGGGTTTGGCCCAGCCTAGTCAACAGAAAGGTGCGTATTCTCGCACATCGCGAGATATCCCTATCGGATGGTCGCTTCGAAGCGATCGCTAGCGAGCTTGGCAAGCGACGCGTGGACTTTGTCTACCCGTTTGTCGGTCAGTGTCCCCTCGGGATCGCGGTAGGTCACGCGGAAGGCGAGACTGCGATGCCCCTCGGGAATCTGATCGCCGCGGTACAGGTCGAATAGGCTGACTGACTCCGCGAGGCCCTTCGACGCTTCACCCAGTGCGTCGGCGATCTCGCCCGCGCTGAACTCATCACGAACGAGCATCGCGATGTCGCGAGCGACGGCGGGGAACTTCGGAAGGCCGCGCGCCTGCGTCGGTCCCAACTCCTCGGATAGCGAGTAGAGGCTTGGAACGTCGAGCTCCGCATAGACCACTCGACCGATGAGTCCGAGATCGTCGCCCACGTCAGGGTGCATCTCTCCGACGAAACCAACGGGACGTGCCGCGAAAGTCACGAGCGCAGAGCGCTTCGGATGCAAGAAGCTGGGCAAGTCGCCCAACACGAGCTCGGGCGCCTGGCCGAATACGCGTTCGACGATGGCTTGGATGATGCCCTTGCCGTCGTACAAGTCGAACGGCTGCTCGCCGCCAATCCAACCCGAGCGCTGCCCAGCGAGGGCGATCGCAAGCACCGTCTCTTCGCGTGGAAGAATGTCGCCGCTCGGCTGAAAGGTCCGTGCAAGCTCGAACAGTCTGACTTCGGTCGCGCCGCGACGCTGTGCCCGCGTGGCCGCGGCGGTGAGCCCAGGCAACAAGGACGTCCGCATCACCGAGCGTTCTTCGGACAGCGGGTTTGCGAGCGGAACGGCATCGGTGGCCACCCGCGCCTTTCGCAGATCATCGACCGACAGAAAACCGTAATTTACGGCCTCATAGAGGCCCGCAGCCACGGCTGCGTCGCGGACGCGATCGACAAACTTGAGCAGGCCGGAAGTGCCCGATTCGGACGGGTGGACGCGCGGAACCGCGGTTGGAATCTCTTCGTAGCCCCGTACGCGCGCGACTTCTTCGATCAAGTCTACCTCGCGTCCGAGGTCGGGTCTCCAGCTCGGGGGCTCCGCGATGACTGCCGCGTCACTCTGCTCGACGATGCGGCAGCCAAGCGATTCGAGGATGCGAACGCTGTCCTCTTTCGACACCGGCGTTCCGAGCAGCCGGGCAGCTCGGGCGGGACGAAACCGGATCGTCCTCGCTTCATAGGGCGCGGCGACGCGATCGATGGCAGTCGTCGCTGCAGCTCCGCCACCAAGCTCCGCGATGAGAGACGCGGCGCTCGCGAGAACTCGTGGAATCGCTTCGGGGTCGACGCCACGCTCGAAGCGGTGACTCGAGTCGGTGTGCAATCCGAGTCGGCGCGATGTGCGGCGAATCGAACGAGGGTTGAAGTACGCGCACTCGATGAGGACGTCTTGGGTCTCGTCGCGAATCTCGGTGTCGAGACCGCCCATGACGCCCGCGACCGCGACCGGGCCATCAGCATCGCAGATCAGCAAATCGTCGTTGCTGAAGCTTCGCTCGACATCATCGAGGGTTGCCATCTTCTCGCCCTCGGTCGCGCGCCGAACGACGACCTTGGCTCCGCCAAGCCGCGCCAGATCGAAGCCGTGAATCGGATGACCCCACTCGAGCAAGATCAGGTTCGTGGCATCCACGACGTTCGAGAGGGCGCGCAGCCCCAAATTGTGCAGCCTGTAGCGGAGCCAAAATGGGGAAGGAGCGATTTTGACACCTGAAACCAGGGCGGCGCCGTAGCGCGGACAGCGATCGCCATCGGCGATCTCCACCGAGATCTCGGGAAGCGCAGGGGTCTCGACCGTTTCGCTACCGTTGTCCCAGAGCGGCGTGAGCTTGGTCGTCGGCTCACCGGGCTGGTAGCAACCGGCAGCCTCGAAGGTGCGCCCTGGACCGGCGGCCTTGCGTGACTTGAACCCAGCGCCGAATAGAACGCCGATCTCCCGGGCGATCCCGACGTGGCCCAGGCAGTCGGGGCGGTTCGGGGTGAGGCCGATGTCCAGAATCACGTCATGAAGGTCGAGCGCGTCGGCCACGCCGCTGCCGGGCAGCGCATCGTTTTCCTGGTCGACGACGAAAATCCCGTCCGCGTCGGTGCCAATCTCGAGCTCCGTCTCGCTGCAAATCATGCCGTTGGACTCCACGCCAGCGACCTTCCTCGGAGCGATCTCCATGCCGTTCGGCAGCACGGCGCCCGGCCGAGCGAAGAGAACCCGACCGCCCGGCTCTGGTACGTTGGATGCTCCGCACACCACTTCGAGCTCGTTCTCTCCGTCGAACACGGTGACTAGGGTCAGCTTGTCGCTCTTGGGATGCGGCTCCCTGGCGCGCACCTCCGCTATCACGACGCCATCGAGGTCCCGGCCCTTCTCTTCCATCGCTTCGACTTCGAGGCCCGCGAGCGAAATTCGGTGCGCAACCTCGGCGACATCCGCGTCGACGGGACAGAGCTCTTGCAACCAGCGAAATGAGACTAGCATCGCCCTTCCTAAAACTGCGACAAGAACCGAACGTCGTTCTCGTAGAGGAGCTTGATGTTGGGGATGCCGTACTTCAGCATGGCGATGCGGTCGAGTCCCATGCCAAACGCAAAGCCGGTGTACTTCTCCGGATCGTATCCGACGTTCTCGAACACGACCGGATGAATCATGCCGCAGCCCAGGATTTCCATCCATCCAGTGCCTTTGCAAACACGGCACTCGGCCGTGCGTGCGCGATCGCCTTCCCACGCTCGGCAGAAGACGCAGCTCATGTCGACCTCGCCGCCCGGCTCGACGAACGGAAAGTAGCTCGCGCGAAAGCGAACCGCGATGTGCTCATCGAAAAGGCGGCGAAGGAAGAGCGTGAGCACACCCTTGAGCTCGGCGAAGGAGACGTCTTCGTCGACGAGAAAGCCTTCGAGCTGAAAGAACATGGGCGAATGGGTGGCGTCATCGTCGCGACGGTACACTGCGCCGGGCGATACGATCGCAAGCGGAGGCTCGCGCTTCATCATCTCCCGGATCTGGATTGTCGAGGTTTGCGTTCGGAGAAGCACGTTTTCGGAATCCGATGCGCCCTCTGCGCGGACGAAAAACGTGTCCTGCTCGTCTGTCGCGGGGTGATCGGGCGGGAATCCGAGCTTGTCGAAGCAGTTCTCGTAGAGCTCGACCTCAGGGCCGTCAGCGATGTCGAAACCGAGCGACGCGAATATCTCGAGCACCTCATTCCGAACACGCATGATCGGATGGAGCCGGCCCGGCATCTGCCATCGGCCGGGCAAGGTCACGTCCAGCGCAGGGCCCGTGAGCTCCGCTTCGCGAGCACCGCGATGGATGTTTTGCAGGGCCTCGTCGAAGACGGATTGAATCTCTTGCTTGAGCGCGTTGGCAGCCTGACCGAGCTCGCGTCGCCGCTCGCCCGGAAGCTTTGGCATGAGCTTGAGGAGCTTGGTGAGCTCGCCCTGCGGTCCAACGTAGCGCCCATTGATCAAGCGGAGCTCGGGCTCGTCACCCGCGGCACGCAAGGCTTGTGCGTAGGCGCCACGGATCTTCGAAAGCCCGTTCTCGAACGTCTGAACCGCATCAGGCTCTGCCATGGCGCGTCCCGACGGTGTTAATCGATTGCTTCGACGACAGCTTTGAAGGCGCCCGGGTCGGCGTACGCAATCTCCGCAAGCACTTTGCGGTCGAGCGCGATGTTCGAGCGCTTGAGCCCCGAGATGAACTGGCTGTAGTTGATGCCGTTGTTACGCGCCGCTGCATTGATGCGGGCGATCCAAAGACGGCGGTACTCGCGCTTCTTGGTGCGGCGATGCTTGTAGGCATCCTGCCAGGCGTTGTGAACCTGTTCGATCGCAACGTGGAATGCCTTGCGGCGCGCCCCGTAATAACCTTTCGCGTGCTTGAGCACACGATTGCGTCGGCGGCGGGCTTTGAAACCTCGTTTGACTCTGGGCATTTGGCCTTCTCCTTAGAAGTCTTAAAGCTCGTAAGGAACCAAACGCCGGATACGTGGTTCGTCGCTCGGATGGACCATGGAATTCTTCTTGAGCTTCCGAAGTCGATTGGCGGACTTACCACGCATCATGTGCTGCTTGCCGGCCGTGGAACGACGAATCCGCCCTCCACCCGTGGCCTTGAACCGCTTCGCAGCAGCACGCTTTGTCTTCATTTTGGGCATTTGACTGTCCTCACTTGAAGCTCCCAAACCAGCGGCAACCGCGGCCAGGGAGCGGAGAGCACGCTGTCTAGCGCGTGCCTCACCCCAGTCAAGGAGACACGGTCCCCCTTCAAAACCCTTGCGGTTTCAAGCAGTTGAGGGGCACAGCACGGAGACCCGATCTAGACGGCGTTTTCGCGCGCTGCGTCCTAAGTGTCTGAAAGGACTTCGCTCTCGAGGGGTGAGCGTCTCCCGGTTGCTGTTACTATCGTTGCTGTGACTCAGACGGGGTCGAACCGACGGACGGTCTTGGCGCTCGGCATCGCACTCGGAGCGGCGCTTCTGGCGATCGCTTTCTTGCTCGGGCGTGAGTCGGCGCAGCTGCCTCCGAGCAGGACTGTGGAGGCAGAGCTTTCGCCGCGGCGAGGCGCCGAGCGAGAAGCTGAACCCTGGGCCGACGAGCAAATCCCACGGCAGTGGCCTGAATGGGCTGACCTGAGAGACGAGCCCCAACAGCAGCCGGCTGGCTCAACTGTGATCAGCACCGAAGCGATTGAGCGGCAAACCAATGACATGCTTCACGGAGCCGGGACGGCAAGAGGAGCCGACCGCCAGCCCGGCCCGCCGGACTCTGCCCCGGAAGCGCGCGATGCGACGGTCGCCGCGTACTTCCAAGAGATCGACGTCATCCACTCCGGCGAGGGCGCAGGCGATCCGAACGTGTTCGCCATGGGCCTGATCAAGGCCGGCCTCGGGGGTTCAACTTCGGGGTTTGACCAACTCATTGCGGACACGAAGCAGATGGAGCTGCTGATGCAGCGCGTGACCCCGCCGCCGTCATGCCAAAGCTATCACGACGCAAGCCTCGAGGCGCTCGTCGAGAGCCGTCAGATGCTCAAAACGATGAAACGGGCGATAACGAGCCGCGACATCGAACAACTCAACGCAGTCGCACTGCAATCGAAGAGCCTGCAGCGGAAGGCCGAGGCGATTAGGGAGATGCGAAAGCAGATCGTCCTCTCGTCGACCGGATACTGAGCGTCGAGGTCAGTGCCAGTGTTTGGTTACACCGCCCGCCCACCCCCACCCGTAGTCCTCCCTGCCGCGCGCTTCGCTACGCTCGCGCTTGGCGGCGCGTTGCGCCGGGCTTCGCCCTTCGGGCTCGCGCTGCCGCGGGTGGGCTTGGGGGGTCGTGCCAGTGTCAGTGCCGCCCAGCGTCTAGCGGGAGAGTAGCGTCATGACCTTAGCAAGGCGGCTCTCGTTCGGTTCGCCGTTCACCAGGCCGATGCGCTCGCCCTTTGCGCTGAACACTCCGACGGCAATCAGGGCATCCGCGGGGAAACCGAGCGTTGGGTAGACCTTGCCCTTCCAGTCCAAGAGGACAGGGGTTTTGGGTAGCATCTCGGCCAGGTTCTTTCGGACTCCGCTCTTCGGCACGAAGAAGGGGAGCTTCTTGAGGTTGCTCAGACCGAACACTCGGGTGCCTTCCGGAGCGCGGGCGCGCAAGGCGCGATCCCAGGCCTGCATCGCGTCTGGCGTCTTTCGCTGGGCGCCGGCGACGATGACGACGGGGCCATCTTTGAAGAGGTCGGCCCTTGCGTGAGTACGTTCGAATTGGTCGTCGAGCATGAAGTCCCCCGAGGCAAATGCGGCCGCGCCGAACATGAGCAGCACGAGCGCCAACGCAACCATTCGAACGGTCATTCGGTGCAATCTAGGGCGCTCGCGAGAGGGTAGCGTGTGCTTTATTTCGTGTGAGTGACTTTGACCCGCGGGGCGAGGATGGCGGTCATGGTGCGGCCTTCCAGGCGCGCGGAGGTTTCCACGGTGCCCAGGTCGTCCACAGCCTCGACGATAGCGTCGATCTGGCGCTGCGCGGTTTCCGGGTGGGTAATTTCCCGGCCTCGGAAGCGGACGGTGATTTTCACCTTGTTGCCCTCTTCGAGGAACCGGCGCACGTGCTTCGTTTTGAAGTCGAGGTCGTGGTCGTCGGTCTTCGGACGAAGCTTGATCTCCTTGAGCTCGATCTGCGTTTGCCTCTTGCGAGTTTCAGCCGCCTTCTTCTTCTCTTCGTACTTGAACTTGCCGAAGTCCATGATCTTGCAAACGGGCGGACTGGCTTTCGGGTTCACCTCGACCAAGTCCAGGTCGAGACCTCGCGCCATCCGACGAGCTTCGTCGGTGTTCAAGACGCCCAGCATTTCACCCTCGGCTCCGATGACACGGATCTCGGGCACTCGAATGCGATCGTTGACCCGCGGACCGAAATCCCGTGGCCGATCGCGCGATCCAAAGCGCGGTCTAGCGATGACTATCTCCTCTTGTTGATTGCCTAGCGGAAGGCGGCTTGTTCTCTTCAGCGAGGCGGTCGAACACTTCCGACAGCGGGATGAACCCGAGGTCTTTGTTCTCGTCTCGCGAACGGAGGGCCAAGCCCATTCCCTCTACTTCTTGTTGACCAATTACGCCGAGATACGGAATCCGCATCAGGCGCGCTTGGCGAATCTTTGCGCCCAGCTTATCGCTGCTCAAATCGGCGGTGACCCGAAAGCCTCGTTCCTCGAGCTCGTGCTTCACGTTCTCAGCATACTCGTTGAACTTCTCGCTCACCGTCAACAGAGCAATCTGCTCGGGAGCAAGCCAGACGGGGAACGAGCCACCCAAATGCTCGGTGAGCACACCAAAAAAACGCTCGATAGACCCCAAAATCGCCCTGTGAAGCATGACCGGCCGGTGGGCGGTGTTGTCCTCACCGACGTAGCTGAGGTCGAAGCGTTCCGGGAGATTGAAGTCCGCCTGAATGGTGCCTAGCTGCCAGGGACGTCCGATCGCATCCTTGAGATGGAACTCGATCTTCGGCCCATAGAACGCACCCTCGCCCTCGGCGATTTCGTAGGGCAGGTCTTTGGCTTTGACCGCTTCCTCGAGCGCCCGCTCGGACTGGTCCCAGACCTCGTTCTCACCGAGACGCTTCTCCGGCCGGGTCGCAATCACGATGCGGACATCACTGAAACCGAAGTCCCGATACGCATCATGCACGAGGTCGAGGAAGCTCTTGATTTCGTCCTGCACCTGGTCGAGCGTGCAGAAGATGTGCGCGTCATCCTGAGCAAAGGTGCGAACACGCGTGAGCCCCTGCACCACGCCGCTTCGTTCGAAACGATGGAGGCGACCGAAGTCAGCCATGCGCATCGGAAGGTCGCGGTAGCTGCGCTTCGTCATGCCGTAGATCAGGCAATGACTCGGGCAGTTCATCGGCTTCACCCCGAAGCGAAGTGACTCTCCGAACGCTTGCGTCCAGTCCTCGGCGCTCTGTGGCGGCTTCTCTTCGATCTTTCGCTGCAACTTTTCGAGGTTCTCTGACGTCGCAGCCATGTACATATTCTCTGCGTACGATGGCAAATGACCCGAGGTGTGAAAAAGCTCGTTGTCGAAGATCTGCGGAGTGATCACCTCTTCGTAGCCGTAGCGCGCGTAAAGCGAGCGAACGTAGCCTTCGAGAAGGTTGTAGATGGTGGATCCGCGAGGCAGGAAGAAGGGAGACGCGGGCGCGTGCGGATGGAATGCGAAGAGCTTGAGCTCCTTGCCGAGTTTGCGGTGGTCGCGCTTCTTGGCCTCTTCGAGCTGTTTGAGGTGCGCGCGCAGTGCCTTGGGTGAGGCGAATGCGGTGCCGTAGATGCGTTGAAGCATCGGGTTGCGCTCATCGCCGCGCCAGTACGCGCCAGCCACGCTGGTGAGCTTCACCGCCTTCAGAAAACCGGTGGATGGAACATGCGGCCCTTCGCAAAGGTCGACCCATTCACCGTGGCGGTAGAGCGAAATCGGATCCTGGAGCCGCTCGAGGTGTTCGAGCTTGAAGCCTTCGTCGAGCGACTGCAGAAGACTGCGCGCCTCGTCCCGGGTCACGACCTGGCGGCGGAACGGGCTGTCGGCTTCGACGATCTCGGCCATTTTCTCTTCGATGGCGCGTAGATCGTCCTCTGAGAACGTGCCGTCCGGCTTCGCGTAGTCGTAGTAGAAGCCGTCCTCAGTGGCCGGGCCGAAGGCGACCTTCGTCCCGGGAAACAATCGCTGCACGGCGTCAGCCATGACGTGAGCGCTGGAGTGGCGGATGATCGCGAGCGCCTCGGCATCGTGGGCGCCGATCGGCTTGACCTCGGACGCCCCTTCGGGAACCGGGCTGTGCAAATCGTAGACTTTGCCATCAACCCGTGCGGCTACGGTGTCCTTGCCGAGCGCGCCTTGCTCGTCGAGCAGCTCGCGCGCCGTGCGCGATGTCGCCGCGCTTGTCATCGGTCGGTGGACCGGAATATGTAGCTCGCGCTCAAGATTTGGTCATCTCCAGTTAGTAGGCACGGGCGGTTTCGAACCGCCGACCCCTACCGTGTCAAGGTAGTGCTCTCCCGCTGAGCTACGTGCCTGTTCGTCATCTCCACCGACGGTGGAAGCGGCGTCTTAACCCTGACCCCAAGGGGTGTCAACCCCGTAGAACCGACGCAATCGCTCGACGGGGTCCTTTGCTTATTCATTGGGGCGCTGATAAGCCCAGCGTTCGATGAGTGCCGATCCTTCGAGTGAAAAGGAGCCAAGCGGGCTCCGGCCGCTGCCCTCGGTCAAGATGGCGCTCCTGCCGAACGAGCTTCGGGCGCGACGCACGCGGCGCCTCGTGATCGGAACCCTGATTGGAGCCATGGTCCTCGGGGCTCTGCTGCTCTGGATCGCCCGCAGCGTGATCCCCCAGACCTGGGCATGGATGGAAGAAGCCCTGGGCCGGCAGGACGCTCAATTGGCCGCCGACATCGGTTTGACCGACGAGCTGCTCCCGGCAGACCTGGACGGAGGCATCGAAGAAGAGCTCAGCGAAGAGGAGGTCCTGGCGCTTGCTCGGTCTCGGCCCAACGCGCGGTACGAGACCCCCTTTGGAGGCGTGCCGAGCTTTCGCGGCGCGCTCTTGAACGCTGGGCTCGAAGCGGACGAGTGCACGGCGATCGAACAAGCGCTGCAACACATCGTGGACTTCCGGCGCTGCCGACCCGAGCACAAGCTCATCGTGGAGCGGGACGAGAACGCGGACCTCAAGCGCTTCGAGTACCATCCTTCGGCAACGGAGTTCGTCGAGGTCACCCGTGGTGAAGATGGGTCCTTTCGGGCAGAGCAGATCCGGGTGAAGGTCGAGCGAACTCCGATCGCGCGGGCGGCCTCGGTGCAAACCTCCATCGGCGATGGCCTGCTCGAGCTCGGGCTGCCAGCTGGTCTTGCTACGTTTTTCGTCGAAGCCTTCGAAGGTCAGATCAACTTCAGCTTGCAAGCGCGAAAGGGCGACGTCTTTCGAATCGTCGTCGACGAAGAGCGGGTAGACGGAGAGTTCCTTCGCTACGGCCGAGTGCACGCGGTCGAGTACGACGGGCAACGGACCGGAAAGGTTCAGGCCTTCTACTATGAAGCTGGAGGCGCGCCCGGCCAGTTCTATGACGAGAGTGGCCGCGCCATGCAGGGCGGCTGGCTCCGTACGCCTTTGCGTTACGACCGCCTTTCGTCTGGATATAACCCTCGCCGTTTTCATCCTATTTTGAAGCGCACGGTTCCGCACCTCGGTGTCGACTACGCGGCGGGCACTGGAACGCCCGTTTGGGCCGCAGCCGACGGCCGGGTGACGTTTGCAGGACGCAAAGGACCGAACGGGAACCTCGTCGTAATCCGTCACAGCGGTGGGTTCGAAACGGCCTACGCGCATTTGCACCGCATCAAGGGCGGCATCCGCCCGGGCACTTACGTGAAGCAGCGCGAGCTGATTGGCTTCGTGGGTTCGACCGGCCGCTCGACCGGGCCTCATCTGCACTTCGGTCTCAAGAAGTACTCTCGGCCCATCGATCCGCTGACCGAGCTCAATGGCCCCGGCCTGCGCATGGCCTCGCGCGACTTGCCTTCTTACAAGACGGCTCTCTCGGATTGGCAGGCTCTGTTGAGCGGAATTGAAAATGCACCAGTGCTCGTTGCGGGCGCGGACGAGCCGCTCGTCGAGCAGGTCGATGAAGTCATGGACTGAGGCCTGAGCCAAGGTTAGGCTGCCCGCGGTGTTGGATCGGTCCGTCGCACTCGATCGCTTGCTGCTCGCGGTCGTCGCGCTGCTCACCGTTTGGGGGATTGGGTCGTTTGGAATCTGGGATCCCTGGGAGCTCGACGCTGCCAACGCAGCCCGCACTCTCATCGAAACCGGCCGCGAAAGCTCGGTCCGGACTCCGCTATCGACCGCAAGCATCGCCGCCGCCTTCGAGATGTTCGGCATTCGCGACTGGTCGGGCCGGCTTCCCGGAGTGCTCGCCGCTTGGCTCAGCTGCGTGCTGGCCTTCTTGCTGCTGCGCGGGCCTGGGGGGGGGCGCGCCGGCGTAGTCACCGTCGCAGTGATGGCATCCACGCCCATGTTCCTACTCAACGCGCGGCTGCTCATGGGCAACGCGATCGAGGTGTTCGCGCAGACCTGGGTCGGTCTCTGCGCCTTCGCCGCCTGGTCGACGCCGCCCAGCAGCCGGCGGGCCTTCCCGCAGTACGTTCTGCTCGCCCTGGGACTCGCTACGAGCAGCTACGCAAGCGGAGTGCTCCTCGGCCCGCTGCCAGCCATGCTCGCGGTTGCGGCCCTCGGCCTGCTCTCGGACGACAGTGGTCGAGGAAATCGGCTGACACGCTGGCTCTTCCCTGCCGCTACGGTGCTCATGGCGCTCGGGGTCGCGCGCGCGGTCTACTACGACGATCCGGGGTTCAGCCTATGGCTCGGAGGCGGCTCGCTTGGAGGCAACCCATCGACGTTCGACAAGGCCATCGAGCTGGTCTTCCATGGTTTCGCCCCCTGGAGCGCCGCCCTCCCCCTGGCCGCCATCTGGGCGCTCAGCCCTCGACCAGGCCGAAGCGAAGAAACGCAGAACCTCGCCTGGCTGCTCCTGCTCTGGGCCGGGTTCGCGTTCGTATCGTGGACTGTCTTCGCGTCTCGTTACGGCACGCCCCCCTATCTCGCGCTAATTCCCTTGGCGGGACTCGTCGCGATCTGGATAGTCGAGCTCAACGAAGAGCCCGTCGCTCATTCGGCAGCTGCCGTCGTCGTGGGCCTCTTGTTCGGCCTTCTCATTCGCGACTACGCCTTGTATCCAGACAGCCCGCTTGCAGCGCTCGCCGTTGACGGCCTGAACGTCCCAGAGGTCTACGATCCGATCGCGCAATGGGCTCTCGTTCTGTGCGGGGCCGCCTTGCCCCTCTGCCTGATGCTGCTCAGCCATGAAAGGACAGCGCACCCCAGCGCCGCCGGCACCGTCCAGAGCATTGTCGACCTCTGGAAAGGCGGCTGGGTAGAACGCGCCTGGCTTCTGCTTGCCGCAGTTCTGCTTGCCAGCTGCTTCGTGTTTGGCTTGATGTGCTTCGTCCTGGAGCTCCCCATCGCGTCGCTCGCGCTGCGGGTCGGACAGGCTCTGTTCTTCGTTCCCTTCGTGCTAGCTAGCGTGGTCCTCGGCCTCCCTTGGTTGCGATACGGCTACGGGCGTCTCGGGAGTGCGCGCGTTTTCCCGGCGCTCGGAGGCGGGTTGCTGGTCGGTGGATTCGTAGCGCTTTCGTTTCAGCCCGCGCTCGGGCAGCATTTCTCCCCAAAGCCGGTCTATGAGGCCTATGCGGAGCTGACCGCGGGCAGTCCGGAGCCACTCGCTTCGTACAAGCTGCCATCGACTGCGGCGCACTACTACACCAATGCGCCGATCGAGGAGATCAGCCGGCAAGCGAGACTCATCGACTTCCTGGGCGAGGGCGGACAACGCTGGGCGGTGATCCAGGCAGAGAGCCTTCCGGGTATCAACCGCGCATTCCGACGCAAGACAGGCGAGCACCTCTTCGTCGCCGACGCGCAGAGCGCGCGCTTGCTCTTGGTAGCCGCCAAGCCCATCGAGGGACGCCCCAATCAGAGCTTCGTTGCAGCCGCTGTCCTGAACGAGGTTCCTCAGCCGCAATACGAGGTTGGCGCCAACTTCGACGACCGGATCGAGCTCGTCGGATACGACCTCGAGCTCCCGGGCGACGGCGCGGTCGGCGCAGGCCAACGCTTCGAGATCACATGGTACTGGCGCGTAATCGGCAAGGCCCCGAGCGGCTACCAGGTCTTCGTGCACATCGATGGCTACGGCCTGCGGCTCAACGGCGACCACATACCGGTGGCCGGCCGGTACCCGACCAAGCTCTGGGAGGAGGGGGATCTGATCGCCGACGCCCAGGAATTGACCGTCCCGGCAAACTACGGTGCCGGGGACTACGCAATCTACGTGGGCATGTTCAGCGGAAGCACGCGCCTCGAAGTGAAGTCGGGCCACAACGATGGGGAAAATCGGCTGAACGCGGGTACGCTGCGCGTTCGCTAGGGCGGGACTCGGTTCGCGAATACCGAAGCAGCCAAATCCAAGCCACCGGGAAAGGCCCGCGCGGGGCGCGCTTGCTCCGGTTCAGGCTCGGCGATCTTCTTCACGGTTCGTGAAGGCGGGCCCTCGTACCCGCTGGGCACCGAAGGAGCGGCCCAACCGGCCACTGTCTGCCCGGGACTGAGCGTCGGCTCGGACGGTTCCGCCACACCCACGGGGACACCGGTCAGGGTACGCTGATCCAGAATGAAGGCCTCGTCTGCCCTGAGACCGCGCATGCTCTGCGTAAGTCGCCGGCGCTCGTCTCTCCGAATCGCCTCGAAGGCGATGCCCATGCCGACCGCACTCCCATCCCCGAGCCGTCGCTGAAACTCGACACGTTGAACTCGACCCGCCACGTAAAGCGGCTCGTCCCAGTCCGGCGGGAAGAAGGTCATCGTGACATGGCTGCCGACCTCGAGAAGGAGATCGGTTTGAATCCAAAGTCCGTCCTCGCACACATCGGTGACCCGATGCGCAATCGCCTCGCCCCAGAGCTCGGAGTAAACCTCGCACTCGAGATCGACGGGCCGTCGCACCGCCCTGCGCGCCTCGCGTTTGGCCCCGAACTGGCGAGCTGCCATAAGCACGCTTGTATGCGAGCAGGCCCTCGGGCCGCAAATTACGGGTCGAGGTCGACGCGCTGATCGGGCTCGAGAACGTAGCGGGTTTGATCCCAGGTCCCGGGTGTGGCCGTATCGCGCACCCCGCCGAGCTCGTACATCCACAGGCCTTCCCGGCCGGCATGGGTCGTGCTCCCGGAGCAGAACAAGCCCAACGGAGTCTCCGGCACGCGCAGATGATATCGCCAGTGAATGTGGCCGTGCAGGATCGCGCCGCGTCGCGCGGCGGCACTGATCGCAAGAAGTTCGTCGGCGTTCTCGAGTCCGTGCGCCGGCCTGTCTGGCCGACCGCTAGCGAGCCGAGGGGCGTAGTGGGTCGCGATCATCACGAAGCGATCGAAGAGGCGTGGGTCGTCCAAGATCCGCGTCAGCCCGTCGAGCTGCTCGTCCGGGATGCACCCGCTCGAATGGTGGGGCTTCGGGTTCGCTCGGGCGCTATTGACCGCCACCAATGCCAAGCCCTCGGCGGGGAACCAAACCTGAGGCCATACGCCATCGACCGCGTACTCGGGGAGCTCGGTCTTCATCAGAGGGCCGAAGTGCTCGTCGAACCAACCTGCTTGGACCGTGTCGCGCAGATATAGGTCGTGATTGCCAGGCACGGTGAAGAAGCCGAGCGGCGCGTGAGTGAGCGGCTCGATGACCTTGCGCGCGTAGGCGATCTCCGGCTCGGTGCCCAACGCCGTGTAGTCCCCAGTGCAAATCACTAGGTCGACGCCCTGCTCTTTCGAGAACGCTGCGAGCGCCTCGACCTTCTTCTCTGCCTCGGCGAAAACGCGCCGTCGTCTGAAGCGAAGATTGGCGAGGCCCACGATGCGCTTGTTGATGAAGCTCTTCACTGGCACGCCCGGGAAGCCATCCTCGAGGTGCAGATCGCTGACGTGCAAGATCTTGATTACGGCCATTGCGCCGGTGCCCGCAGTCCCGCGCCTTCTTCGAGGCCAAAGCGAACGTTGAGGCATTGGATCGCCTGCCCGGACGCGCCTTTGACGAGGTTGTCGATCGCGCTCATCGCAATGACCATACCGCTGCGGAGATCCTGCGCGTAGCCGACGTGCACCCGGTTCGAACCTCGCACCCAGAGGGTGTCAGGATGCTGCCCTTCATCGAGGACCTGCACCGAGGGAGACCCGTCGTACAGCGCGCGAGCCGCCTCGATACAGCGAGCCGCCGTCACGTTCGAATCCACTGGCTGCGCGTAACAGGTAGCGAGAATGCCACGAGTCATCGGAAGTAGATGAGGAACGAAGGCAATCCTGACCGGCGCGCCGGCAAGCCGACTCAGCTCTTGTTCGATCTCAGGCCCGTGACGATGGGCTCCAGCCTTGTATGCACGGACCCCCTCAGCGGTTTCCGGAAAGTGGGTCGCGCTCGAAACGCCGCGACCGGCACCCGACACGCCGCTCTTGGCGTCCACGGCGATTCCATCGGTTCGAATGAGACCGTTTTTCACCAGTGGAGCCAGCGCGAGTGTCGACGCGGTTGGGTAGCAACCCGGCACGGCGATCAGATCGGCGTCGCGAAGCTCGTCCCGGTGCAGCTCCACCAGGCCATACACCGCCTCGTTCAGCCGCTCGGGAACTGGATGCTTGCCGTACCAGGCCTCGTAGACCGACAGGTCTTCGAAACGAAAGTCGGCCGAGAGATCCAGAACCTTCTGCCCTCGTTGCCGCAATGCGCTCACGGCCTCGGCGCTGGCCGCATGCGGGAGCGCGCAAAATGCGACATCGGCGTGCTTGGCGATCGCGTCGGGATCAAACGGCTGCACGTCACCGTCGACGACACCGCGGAGGCTGGGCAAAACCTTGGCGACCGATTCGCCCGCGGTCGTGTTCCCGACGATCGACGCCAGCTCAAGCGTGGGGTGAGCCAAGACCAGGCGCACGAGCTCGGCTCCGGTGTAGCCGGTTCCTCCGACGATGGTCGCGCGTATGGGCTTCGAGGTCATCTGCTCAACTCCATCCTGATACTGACATCTGCGTTGTCCACAGCATTAAGCAAGAAAGCCGCGGCACTGAAGGCGCCGCGGCTCGAGGTTTGAGTTCCGAAGTTCTTAGCGCTTGGAGTACTGGAACTTCTTGCGGGCGCCGGGCTGACCTGGCTTCTTTCGCTCCTTTTTGCGAGCGTCGCGGGTGATGTATCCGGCCTTCTTCAGCACCGGCTTGTTCTCTTCGTCCATCCCGACGAGCGCCCGCGCGATACCGTGCCGAACAGCCTCGGCCTGCGAGGAGACACCGCCACCGGAGACGTTGACCTGCACGTCAAACTGCCCCTGCTTGGAGAGCGCTGCGAACGGCTGCATCGCGATGATGCGAAGAATCTCCCGCGGGAAGTAGTTTTCGAAGGTGCGACCGTTGATCGTCACGTTGCCCGAGCCGGCGCTGAGAAAGACCCGCGCGATGGCGTTCTTGCGCTTCCCGGTGCCGTAGTTGCGTCCGTCTATGACTTTAGAATGTGTCATTAACCAGTTCTCTCGAAATCAAAGGGGAAAGGGCTCGGGCTGCTGCGCCACGTGCGGATGCGTGCCTTCCGCGTGGACTTTCAGCTTGCGAAACATCTGACGGCCGAGGCTGTTCTTGGGGAGCATCCCCTTGACAGCGCGCTCGACGACAAAGCCCGGCTTTCGCTGGAGCAGGTCGCCGTAGCTCTCGGCGCTGAGGCCGCCCGGATAGCCGGAGTGGCGGTAGTAGAACTTATCCGCAAGCTTGTTGCCTGTGAGACGTACTTGAGCCGCGTTGATGACGATGACGAAGTCGCCCGTATCGACATGCGGCGTGTACTCCGGACGGTGCTTGCCACGAAGAACGTGGGCCACCTTGGACGCAAGGCGGCCAAGCGGTTGGCCCGCTGCATCGACGACATACCATTTGCGTTCGATTTCAGACGCTTTGGCACTCTGGGTAGCCATGAGATTCGCTCCTAAGACCCTGTTTAGGGGCGCGTTTCCTAGCCGCCGGCCCAGCTGGTGTCAAGCGGGCACGGCGCGATATGCGGCAGTAGAAAGCCGGGGTTTCTGCGCCGATTCGAATAGGCTGGCCACCTGAGGCTCGAATTGGGTTAGAAAGGTAAGAGGTGAGAATTCTTATCCAAACGGGCGGCGCGCAAAGCCGACGCTCCCTCGGTGCCTCGATGTTGCCGCTGTTGCTGGCGGCTACGCTCTTGTTTGCGGCGGAAGCGGCAAAGGCGCAATCCGGGGCGATCCTCTGCTCGGTCACTGAGAACGCGGCCCCGGCGCGCGGCACGGCGTCGGTCGAGGGCGGTGGGAAAGAGATCGCGGCCGGCTCGTGCGGAGCCGCCCTTCCCGTCCCGGCTGGAAAATACAAAGTCACCGTCAGGTTGGACGGGACGCTCGACAACCCATCGAAGGTCGTCGACGTCGAAGTGAGCGGAGGGAAAACCGCACCCGTCTCCGTCGACTTCAAAACGGGCGCGCTCGAAGTTCGGATCGAGAACAAGGGACAGAGCGGTACCGGAATCGTCGCGGTCAACCGTGGCTCCGAGCGCATTGGCACCCTGGGGAGCGGCGTCGCGGCGCGCCTCAGTGCGGGCAAGTACGAGATCGTGGTGCGGCTCGGCGGCCAGGAGCGCCGGTACGAGGTCGATTTGCGTCCCGGACAGCGCCGCCTTGTTCGCGCGCAGTTTTAGATCTCCCTCCACAAAAAGGAGGAATACGAGCAAACCTGCGTATACTCGACCCGATCTTGCACGCTGCTAGGGTCTGAATCAGCGATGACGAATCTGCCGGAGCTCGCGCGGCGGTCACCGACGCCAGCGCCTTATTCGCCCAACGCGATCCTAAGATGGCTCTATCGGCGTTTCTTCGCGCACATCCGAGTCGACGAGAACTGGAGCCGGGGCGTGCGCGAAGCCGCCAGCAAGGGCGTCGTCGTCTATGTGATGCGCTCGCTCTCGTTCCTGGACTTCCTTTGCCTGGACTTCCTGCTGAAGAAGTTTGGCCTCCCGCTGGTGCGCTTCGTCAATGACCTGGGGCTCTGGATCCTCGAGCCATTCGGCAAAGGCGAGCGCCGACTGAGCCTGCGGCGGCAGATTCCAGAAGCCGAAGCGCTTCAGCAAACGGTTGGCGATGGGTTCAGCGCGCTCCTATTTCTGAGACGGCCGCCGAAATTCGGCAGTCAGGCTCGTAGAGGGCGAGAGCTCGAAGTCGACCTAATCGAGACCCTCGTTGCGAAACAGCGAATCAGCGCGCAGGCGATCCTTCTCGTCCCGCAGACCTTCGTCTGGAGCAAACAGGCCGGGACCGCAAGTCCGAGCCTGCTCGACCTGCTGTTTGGTCCGGTGCAGTGGCCGGGCCGAGTGCGTGTGTTCTGCCAGTTCTTGCTGAACTACCGGGACGCGAAGCTGCGTTCGGGAGAGCCCTTCAATCTCCATGAGTTCCTCGAAAAGAATCCCGATCTCGCCGACTCCGAAGCGGCCGACAAGGTCCGATACGCGCTCCTCCGGCGCATGGAGCGCGATCGAGCAGTGATCATCGGCCCGATGAAGAAGACGACCGCGCGCATCCAAGACGAGCTGTTGCGCAGCCCGAGAGTCCGGACCCACATCGAGCAGTACGCTGCGGAAAAAGACATCTCTTACACGAAAGCAGAGGGCATCGCCCTAAAGCAGCTTCAGAAGCTGTGCGCCAAGCAGAGCCTCTTCGTGGTGGACCTGATGCACCGGTTCCTGACCTGGGTCTGGTCGAAGATGTACGACGGCGTGGTTATCGACAAAGAAGGGATCGAACGACTTCGCGAAGCTTCCCGTGACGCATCACTCGTTCTCCTACCAAGCCACAAGAGCCACATCGACTACCTGGTCTTGAGCGACATGCTCTACGGGAACGCGTTGATGCCCCCGCTCATTGCCGCCGGGGAGAACCTCAGCTTCTGGCCGATTGGCATTCTCCTGCGCCGCGGCGGCGCTTTCTTCATTCGTCGGAGCTTTCAGGACGATTCGCTCTACCCAGCGCTCGTCGAGGCCTACGTGCGAAAGCTGATCGCGGAGGGCTTTACGATCGAGTTCTTCCTGGAGGGCGGCCGTTCGCGAACCGGCAAGGCGCTGCCTCCGAAGTACGGCCTGCTATCGATGGTTTTCGATTCGGCATTGAAGCTCAATGGCACCAAGGTGAAGCTCGTTCCGATTTCGATCGGCTACGAACGCATCATCGAAGAGCGTTCCTTCGTCCACGAGCTCTCGGGCGGCGACAAGCAATCGGAGAACGTCGGAGACCTGATCAAGAGCTCGAGCATCCTGCGGTCGAAATGGGGCCGGCTCTACGTTCAGTTTGGCGAGATCATCGACTTCGACGACGTCAAAGAGGAGCTGATGCGGCGGGCGGGGAGCGAGTTTCCCGGAGAGGAGACGATCACGCCCGACCGGCAGCGGAACGCGGTGCGCGCACTGGCGCACAAGGTGATGTACTCGATCAACGAGGTCACCGTCGTCACACCAGCCGCGCTCGTTGCAACCGCCCTGCTCAGCCACCAGAAACGCGGCATGACCCGGGCCTCTCTGCTGACGGCGTGCCAGGATCTGCTTGCCACGCTCGACGTCATGGACGCCAGGATCGCCCACCAACTTCGCATTGGGGACGCCCGCATCCGCGAAGACACAATCGACGAAGCGCTTCACTTGTTCTTGGACGCACGCCTCATCATCGCGCACGACACCGGTCCCGAACCGATCTACACCATCGACTCGGAGCGGCGCATCGCGCTCGAATACTACCAGAACACGATCATTCACTTCTTCGTGCCGCGGGCTTTGATCGCGGCCGCTCTGCTCGTCGACATGGATCAGTGGGTCGACATCGCGCGCCTCAACGATCGCGTCCAGCAGCTATCGCGGCTGTTCAAGCACGAGTTCATCTACCGAACCGATGCGACGTTCGACGAGATCTTCGAAGACGCGCTTCGGGACATGGACAAAGATGGCGAGGTCGAAGTCCGCGAAGGCTACGCGCAAGCCAGCGAAGGAGCGATGCGTCATCGGCTCGAACGATACGCGATGATGCTCCAGACCTTCTTCGAAAGCTATCTACTCGCTCTGCGCGGCGCCGAAATCATTCTCGACGGCCCGATTCCGAAGAAGGAATGGTACAAGCGCACCCTTGCCCTTGGGCAGCAGATGTACCTCGCCGGCGAGATCGAACGCCGCGAATCACTCTCCAAGCTCAAGCTCGAAACCGCGTTGAAGGCACTCCAAGACTACAAGCTCGTCCAGCTCAACGGTGACATCCTCGAGCGCGGCGAAGGCGTCGAAGCCGTGAGCGACCTGCACGAGCTAGAGCCCAAGCTAACCGGATTTCTTCGTTGAGCGGCGACGACTGCTCTTGTTCCAAACGCTGCACACGTCTTGCAAGACGCAGCGCTCGCACTTGACCGGGTCTCGGCGGCTCGGGCACTCCCGTGACACGCCAAAGTGGCAGAGCGCGAAGTCGTACTTGACGGGGTCCTCCGGATCGAATTTGCGCAGCGCGGCCGTAATCTCTTCTGCGGCCGCCCAGCTTGCGGTGCGGCGATTCGTCAACCCTAGGTTGTGGCTGATGCGATGGATGTGCGTGTCGACGGGAATCACGAGCTCCGAAGGAGCGATGCACCAGAGGCCGAGGTCGACGCCGTCGGCGGGGCGAACCATCCAGCGCGCGTAGAGAAGGAGGCGCTTGCAGGCGCTTCCCGCACGGGGGTCGCTCACGAGGTGACGCAGGCTTCGACTGCGCGTGTTGCCGCGAAGCGCATCGGCGAAACGGGCGAGGCCTTCCCGAAAGTCTCCGTCGCTTGCCCGATGAAAGCCGGCGAATGCCTTTCCGAGCGTTTCGCGCTCCCGCAGTAAACCGCCTGCTTGTGAGAGCATCGTGGCGAGGTGTTCGCCACGGTAGATTCGATGGACGAAGCCTCGAAGCCGACGCCGGAGCTCCACTTCGCTAGCGCTTTCGACGATCTCTGCCGGATCGGGCCCGAGCGCTGTGAGTACCCGATCGATGCTCCGCCGGGCAGCGACGACGTTTCCAAACGCAAGGCTGGCTGCGATGAGGCCGGCGATCTCCTGGTCGCGAGGCTCCTGGTAACGGTGGACGCAATCGACAGGGTCGCTGCGCCGTGTAGACTCCGCGTCAAAGGCGGCAAGCAGTCCGTCCAGGCGTTCTTGGATGCGGTCCACTTCGCTGAGGTTCTTGCTATATTGCCGAGCAAACTGCAATGACCAGGAGCAGCCTTCCTAAACGTGCCCTCTGCATGATCTCGATTCTCCTCGTGATCGCCTTGGGCTGCGTCCGCGATTCGGGCGGAACGCGAGCGAGCAGTGCGGAAGCAAGGTCCGGCCCCCGACTCGATCTTGGGCTGCGTTTGGCCAACAGCCGCTGGGTCGAGCTTGCCGACCTTCGCGGTACGCCAGTACTTCTATTCGTGTTCGCGACCTTCGACGCGGTCAGCCAGGCATCCCTCAAGTCGCTCCGACCTTTCGTGCCACAGCATCCCGAGCTCATCGTCATCGGAGTCGCGGCACAGCCCAGGGCCGGGCAACTCGTCGAAGCCTGGGCCTATGCGCTGGATCCCCCCTTCGCGGTCGGCACCAATCCCTATGGGTATGTCGAGAACGGAGAAAGTATGCTTGGAAAGATCGAGACGGTTCCGACGTATATTCTCTATGACGCTCAGGGATACGAGGTCGATCGAACGGCGGGCTTGCTCAGCGAAGGAGACTTGGTCCGCTTGGTGAAGCCCGTGCTGGGCGCTCCCGACTAGACGAGCCCCTGCTCTTTCCATAGGGCGCCGAGCTCCGGGCCGAGACGTTCGAGGAGCAGCTGGCGAACCGCATCGGCAGAGCCGCATCCGAGAGCGTCGCGCGCAACCGCGCTGGCAGCCTCCACATCGACGTTGCGAATGACGGCACGCGCCAACGGAACGGCGCTAGCCGGCACCGAAAACTGGCGGTAACCAAACCCCAACGCCAGACCCAGGGCGACGGGGTCGGCCGCCATGCCCCCGCACATCGAGCAAGGGATTCCCGCTCTGATTGCTGCGCTGATGGTGCGCTCGAGGAGCCCCAGAACCGCAGGGTCGAGCGGATTGGCGGCCGAGCCGCTGTCCCGCCGATCGAAAGCCAGGGTGTGGTGCGCCAGGTCGTTCGTCCCCACGGCGAAGAAGTCCGCATGCTCCGCAAAGCGTTCCGCCAGCAAGGCCGCCGATGGCACTTCGACCATCATTCCGACCGCAACTGGCTTGAGCGTCGCGCTTTGTTCACGAAGCTCGGCCCTGCACTCCTCGACCAGCGCCCGGGCACCAAGGAACTCCGCGACGGTCGCTACCATCGGAAACATCAGCGCAACTGAGCCCTCCCCGCTCGCTCGCAGGACCGCCCTGACTTGAGTCTTCAGCCAAGCCCTTTGTCGCTCCCCCAGGTCATGGGCCCGCAATCGCTTGTCGCCACGCCAATCGAAGGTGCGGAACACCACCGTCCTTGGCGCCATCCCGCTGACGACCTTTCGGTATAGCTCGAGCTGCTCTTCCTCCCGGGGTGGCTCGCCTCGGTCGAGGCACATGAACTCAGTTCGATATAGACCGATGCCTTCGGCACCGTTTTGCAGCGCGGCTTCGACCTCGCTTAGCAGCTCGATGTTGGCCGCGACCGAAATTGAAACGCCGTCCCGGGTGACCGCTTCTGTCGAGCGCTCTGATTCCAAGAACGCCCTGAACCGGTCGCGCCGCCCTTCGGCGGCTTTCCTTTCATCAAGCGCAGCGCCCAAGGTGACTTTGCCGGAAAAACCATCCACCAGTACGGGCTCGCCGTCTTCGATCTCGATCGGCAATGGACCGACGCCGACGACCGCTGGAACTCCGAAGGTGCGCGCGAGAATCGCGGTGTGGCTGCTCTCCGCGCCCAGCTCCGTCACCAGCCCGACCGTCGGAGGCGCTAGCATGTGCACGGCGTCCGCAGGCGACAGGTCGCGGGCTATCAAAACGGTCGGACCATCCGCAGGCCTCTCGCTTCGCTGCTCGCCACTCAGGTGACGGAGCAAATGCTCCCTGACGTGCTCGATGTCGTTCGCGCGTTCCTGGAAATAGGGGGAAGCGTCCTCGAGGAGGGGCCTTCTAAGTCGCTCGACCACCTGCGAGACTGCCCACTCCGCGTTGATTCTCTCTTCGCGAATCACGTCGGCGATCGCATCGATGAGAAGCGCGTCGGCGTGCATCAGGAGGTAGACGTCGAGGATGGGAGCGTAGGTCGGACCATGCCGCTGGGTGAGCTCCTGCTTGGCCGCTTCGATTTCTGCGCGCGAGCTCGACACCGCCTGTGCGAACCGCGCGAGCTCCCTGGCGACGGCCCCCTGCTCAATGCGTCGATGCGGACGCCGACCATGCTCGATGCCGATCATGCGAGCCGGCCCGACTGCCACACCGATCGAAGCTGCGATGCCCTTGAGCTGTGCTCGTCGGGTCACGGCAACTCCCCGAATCCATCGGCGACAAGGGCGCAGAGCGCAGTGAGCGCGGATTGAGCGTCGGGCCCTGAAATGCGAAACGTGATTCTCGCCCCCTGCCCACCGCAGAGCAGGAGCACGCCCATGATGCTCTTGGCGTCAGCGACTTGCTCGCCCTTGCTCACCTCGATCTGCGACTTGAACTGATTCGCGACGTTGACCAGCTTCGCGGCAGCCCTAGCGTGCAGACCTAGTCGGTTCTTTACCTCCACCGTGACGCTCAGCACCTCCGTCACGAACCAGCCCGCTGCGCATCCCGATGAGACACCACGACCTCGTGGCTGCCTCCAAGCTGACGACCGAGCTCTTCGGCCATCGCCACCGAGCGGTGCCTCCCGCCGGTGCAACCAACTGCGACCGTGAGATAGGCCTTCCCCTCTCGCGCGTACTGCGGAAGCGCGTAGTCAAGCAGCGGTCGCAGGTGTCCAATCAGCGCCTGGGTCTCGGGGGCGTTCAACACGTAGGCCGACACCTCTGGATCCATTCCCGTCTTGGGCCGCAGCGCGTCGACGAAGTGCGGATTTGGCAGGAACCGCAGGTCGAACACCAAATCGGCGTCTACTGGGACCCCGTACTTGAAGCCAAAGGACAGAAGACGAACCACCATCGAGGGACGGTCTGGGTCACGGCCGATGTAGTCGATGAGATGATGGCGAAGGTCGTGAACGCTGAACTCGGTGGTGTCGATGACCACGTCAGCGCGCGCGCGAAGGCCCGCGAGTCGCTCGCGCTCCCGGGATATCGCGCTGTGCAGATCTCCAGTCCGTGAGAGTGCGTGGGGTCTCCGCGTCTCACTGAAGCGCCGGACGAGGACCTCGTCCGCGCAATCGAGAAAGATGACCTGTACCCGATGCCCAGATTCCTCGAGCTCGGAGAGCCTCTCGTCTGCACCGTTCAAGAAGGCGCCCGTCCGGACGTCGATTCCCAGACCCACTCGCTCGAGTTTCCTCTCCCGGCTAACCAGGTCGATCAGCGCGGGTGCCAAGCTGGGGGGCAGATTGTCTACGCAGAAGAACCCTGCGTCTTCGAGGACGCGGAGCGCGGTACTTCGGCCCGCCCCCGAAAGCCCGGTGACGACGACAATCTGAGGGCTTTCACTCATTGCGCCGGCCCCGAGCTCGGGTCTTCCATGTCGCCCATCAGGTTGTTGATGAACTTCTGCGCCCCGTGATGCCCTGCAGCCTTGAGAATGTAGTTGCGCGCGGCAACCTCGAGAATGACCGCCATATTGCGACCGGGACGCACCGGGATGCGCAGCATCGGAACCGGGATGCCCAAGATGTCGATGGTAGAGTCATCGAGGCCGAGCCGGTCGAAGGGTTCGTCGTCGCTCCAGGGGCAGATCTCGACCACGAGCTGCACCGTTTTCTCGGAACGGACCGCGTTCGCGCCGAAGAGGTCGCGAACGTTGATGATACCGATGCCGCGAACCTCCAAGTGATTGCGCAGCAAGTTGGGCGCTCGACCCAGGATCTGCTCGGACGGAAGGAGCGACAAGATCACCTGATCGTCAGCGACGAAACGATGCCCACGCTCCACCAAGAAGAGCGCGCACTCGCTCTTGCCGATGCCGCTCGGCCCAAGTAGCAAGGTGCCGATGCCATGCACATCCATGAGCACGCCGTGGCGGGTTTCCGAAGGCGCGAGTATGCCATCGAGCACCAGATGAATCGCCTGAATCGTGCGGCTGGACCGGGGCTCGGCGACAGCGAGCGGCGTAGCCGTTTCGTTCGCAACCTCGAGCAGCGCCGCGGACGGCTCGATTCCGCGCGTGAGCACGACCAGGGAAAGCTCGAGCCCGAACAGCATTCGCAGACGCTCCAGCTGTTCTTCGGAGGACATGCCGTCGAGGAAGGTGATCTCGGTCTCGCCCAGGATCTGCACCCGGGTCGGAACTACGCCGTGGCGGTGTCCGGCCAGGACGAGCCCAGGCTTCTGCACCCGCGGATGGTTGAGCATCCGGTCTTGCCCTTGATGGCCTGCGACCAAACGAATGATTGCGTTCAGGCGGGGCTCGGCGAGAAGGTGTGCAACGGTAATTCCGCGTTCGACACGCATGCTCGGCAGGCCGACCTGTCGCGAAGAGGGGGACTGGGTCACGGGCACATCATACGCGAGTGCCTCGTCACTGTCTGCCCATCAGGGCTCGATGAGCATGCGGTAGGCGTCGGCGGCGTCGAGCGCCCTGAGCAGCGCCTGTCGCTTCTCGGCGCTTCGAAGAACGCGCGAAACCCCCGCGAGAGCGGCCAAGTGCTTCTGGGGCATGGACTTCGGCCCCACGATGCCGACCAGTATCTTCACCGGCAAGCGATCGACCGCTTCAAAATCGACGCCGACTGGGCAGATGGCGACCGCGGCTCGCAGCTCCTCGATGCCGTCGTAGCGACCGTGCGGAATGGCCACCCCGCTTCCAATGCCTGTGCTCGCCAGGCGCTCGCGTTCGCCGAGAACGTCGTACAGGACTTCTTCATTGACCAGTCCCTCTGGCATCGTGAGCAGCGAAGCGACTGCGCGCAGCGCGGCCTCCTTGTCGGAAAGCGTCAGCCCGATCCGGACGCGTTCGGGATGAAGGAGGTGAGCCAGCATGACCGCCTGGCGATACCCCAGCCATCACAGAGGCGCAACGCGGTTCAGTCTCCTGAATTGCGAAGGGACTCGCCGCTGTTCCGTCGGCGATTCGTCTCCGTTGCCTTCATGTCACGAACCTGCCGGTCGATCTTATCGACGACCTGGTCGATGGTCGTGTACATATCCTCGGACTGACCGTGGCCGGCGTACTGGTGGCCGTCGCCAGTCAGGTTCAAATCGACCCGATGGAGATGCCGCTCCGTGGAAAACGTGAACTCGGCGTGCAGCGGCGCCCGCATATATTTCTGAATCTTGCCTATCTTATCCGATGCGTGGCTCTTGATGGCGTCGGACGACTCCATGTTGCGAAATGTGTAGCTAATACGCATCGAACCTCCAGCAGCTAAAAGTACTTCTTACGTTTGGATGAACTGAGGATCCCGAGCATCTCGCGATACTTCGCGACCGTGCGGCGGGCAATCTTGATGTCGTCTTGACCGAGTATTTCAACGATTCGTTGGTCCGACAGAGGGGCCTTCTGGTCCTCGCCCCCGATGATGGTCTTGATCGCCTGCTTGACGCTCTCCGAGGCGATGTCGTTTTGGTGGTCTCTTCTTATGGCGCTGTTGAAGAAGTACTTCAACTCAAAAGTGCCCCGAGGAGTATGGACGTATTTGTTGCTGGTGACGCGGGAAATCGTGCTCTCGTGCATCCCGACGGTCTCGGCGACGTCTCGCAGAATCATGGGCTTGAGGTATTCGATGCCCTTGTCGAAGAAGTCCTGCTGCTTCTCGACGATGCACTCCGTGACTTTGACGATGGTCTTGCGGCGCTGGTCGATGGACCGGATCAGCCACTGTGCGCTTCGCATCTTGTCCTGAATGTACTCCTTGGCCTTCGGATTGTCGGCCATAGCCGAGCGGTAGAATCCACTGATCTTGAGCTTGGGCATGCCGTCGTCATTGGCCACGACGTAGTACTCATCGCCTACCTTGTGCACGTAGACATCGGGGATGATGTATCGTGGCTCCTCGGTCTGGAATGGACGAGCGGGCCGGGGCTCGAACTCGGCGATAATCTGAGCCACGTCGTACACCTCATCGAGCGCACAGCCGCAGGCTTTGGCAATCGCTGGATAGTGCCGCTTCTCGAGGTCGCCGAGATGATTGGAGATCACGCGGAGCACCAGCTCATCCATGCCGTAGTGCTTCGCTTGAATCATCAGGCACTCTTCGAGAGAGCGCGACGCGACGCCGAGTGGGTCGAACTGCTGAATCATCGCGAGAACTTCTTCGGCGTCTTCGGGGTCGATACCGGCCTCGGTTGCAAGCCGGGGCACGATGTCTTCGGGCGCGAAGCCTTCGATCGTCAGGTAGCCATTGTCGTCCAGGTTACCAACCACCAACACGCCAAAGCGCCGCTCGTTGTCGACGAAATCCCCCATGCGCAACTGCCACCCGAGGTGGTCGCTCAGGTCTTCGGAGGTCGAGAGCGTCGCTTCGAGCCCGGGCATCTCTTCATCCGGGCCTCGACGAATCGAAGGCATCGGCGCTTCGTTCGACTGGTTCTCGAGGTAGCGCTCCCAGTCGATCTCTTCTTTCTTCTCCTCGTGGGCCGTCACCTCGGCCGATGCCATGTCCTCTGCGCCCGGCGTGCTCGACTCGCGCGCATCGGGCCCCTCTTCGAGTATGGGGTTTTCGAGCAGCTCTTCTTGCACCAGCTCGGTGAGCTCCATGCGCGACATCTGCAACAGCTTGATCGCCTGCTGCAATTGCGGCGTCATGATGAGCTGCTGCGATAGTTTGAGTTGCTGCTTGAGCTCCATTCAGGCCCCACACCCCGAGGAAGTGCGTCAACCGGCAGTATAGACGCCTCCTGCGTCCAGGGAAACTCGCCGGCCAATGCTCGCGAAACTGTCCAGGCTCGGCTACTGTGTCAGCGTGGGGACTGTTGGGCCCGTGGAGGAAGCCGTTGTCGTCGTTGCCGATGACGATCGGGCTACGCTGAACCGCATATCTGAGCTGCTTCGAGCGCGGGGACTGACCGTCGTCGTGGCGAACAGCGGTCAGAAGGCGATCGACGCCGTTCGCGCACGCTCGGTAGACTTGGTGGTCCTCGACCTCGACCTGCCCGGCCTGAGCGGGATTGACGCCTGCAAGGTCGTCAAAACGATCACCAAAGATCGCTTCGTCCCAGTCGTTCTTCTGACGCCTAGAACTGACGCCGGCGCTCGCGTTCTGCGCACCGGTGCCGACGACCACGTTGCAAGGACGCTACAAGACGAGGAGCTCGTCGAGCGACTCGAGAACATGATTCGGCTCAAGAGGACGCACGACGACGTACAGTTCGCAAAGAACGAGCTCAGCTATGGCTCGCTCCATGAGCAGCTCCGCGAGCTGCCTGACCACCGCCACTTCCACCGCTGTCTGCAAAACGAGTTTGGCGAGGCGCAAAGGCATTTGGATCCGCTCGCCTGCTCCATCGTGGCGGTCGACGACTTTCGAGAGCTCGTCTCCGAGCGCGGAGCGGACGTGGCCGCGAGGATTCTCGGAGAAGTGTCGTCGCGGCTCCAAGGCACCATGCGCCCGACCGACGTCGCGGCGCGCTTTCGCACATCCGAGTTCGGTCTCTTGCTTGCCAAATACGCGGCCGGCGCGAGCCCTCACCCTTGCCGATCGGATCGTATCCGAGGTCGCGCTTCGGCCGTTCGCGATCGGCGACGCGCGCATCGAGCTGACGATTTCCATAGGGGTTGGTCTCTATCCAAGCGGCAGCATTCGCACGCACAGTGAGCTTCTAGACGCGGCAAGCATCGCGGTCGCCCGAGCCCGAGTCGCCGGAAAGAACCGCGTCTGCGTAGTCCAGCAGCAGGGGTACATCTTCCGACCAACACTCCCAGGCGCAGCCTAACGCCCTGATCCGAAGCCGCGGCTTCCGAGCGCTGCGAGCAGGAGCCCAGCTAGACTGAGCCAGAGGCCCCAGCGCCACTCGACGGTCGCACCTTGTACCTCGGCCATCAGCGCAATTCGCCGGCAGGTGTAGAGCAGAGGCAGGGTTCCGCCCAGCGCGAGGCCGAGCACGGCTGCGCGCGCTGCTCGCATCGTGCCGCGGCTTCGGCGTCGCCACAGAATCCAGAGAAGCAGGATGGCCGCCCCGGGAGTGAACCAAAGATTGCCAGCTCCATCGATGGCGACCTCCAAGGCCGACGCGTCGAGCCCGGACGAGCTCACGAATGGAACGACGAAGCCGAGTAGGACGAGCGCGGCCCCCAAGAGCGGGGTCGCGCGCCCCAGACGCGGGTCACCGAAAAAGGCGACCTGCTCGAGCGGACGATCCGCTCTGCGCGGAAGCCTGTCGATGGGCACCAGGGTGAGCTCGTGCTCTGGGCACTCGGTACGGCCCTCGAACCCTTCCCGACAGAAAGGACAGAAAGAGATCTCGGAGCGCTCGGATGACGCTTGCGACTGAGACATGCTGCGATCCGGGTCTCCGTGCGTTCTTCCCGCGTTCGTGTTATCGGCTGTCGTAGACTATGGAGATTCGGGGTCTCACCAAAGTCGACTACGACTATATCATTTCGGTGCTCGACCAGTGGTGGGGCGGGCCTGCCGGAAGGCGGGCTGATCCGATGTTCTTCTACGAGTTCGGCGAGCACGCGCTGGTGGCGGAGCAGGACGGGCAGGTGATCGGCTTTCTGCTTGGGGTGATGCTGCCAGCACCTTCGGCGAGCGGATATGTGCATCTGGTCGGGATTCACCCGGACCACCGGCGACGGCAGGTCGGAAAGCGGCTGTACGCCCAGTTTACGGAGCGATGCCGGGCTGCCGGCATGAAACGAATCAAATCCCTGGCTTCTGCCGGGCATGAAGGGCCGGTCCGGTTTCACGAATCGATGGGCTTCGAGAGCACCGAGGTCCCAGACTATGCTGGCCCGGGCCGCTCTCGCGTCGTATTCGTGAAGGAGCTTTGACCTCTTGGCGACTCCCGGTATCCTTTGAGCCAGGTAAGCGGGGGAAGACGAGGCATGGGTTACTCATCGGCGGACGCGGCGCGACAAGCTCGCGAGTCGCTCGGCAAAGCACTTGAGGCGCTGCAGCAAGACAGCGACGTTCCCGAAGAGGTCCTCGGACTCACTCAGAACGTGGCGAGGTCCATTGGCGCACTCTTCGAGGCCGAATACGCCTCGACGGAACCGGATGGCAAGTCCTGCGTGAAGAGCGCGCTTGGCACGCTCAGCCAAACACTCGCCCTGCTCCAGGACGTGAATAGCGAGCATGCTGCGGTGCAGAGCACGACCGAAAGCATCGCGGACGTCATCAGCATTCTGTTCCCACTAACCACGAAGCCGACTTTGAGGCCCGAGGGGGGGTCGGAGCGCCCGGCGAGCGCAAGGCCATCTCAGCGCCCGGAGTCCCAGCGCCCGGAGTCCCAGCGCCCGGAGTCCCAGCGCTCTCCGGCGAGCGCACCACCGGCGAGCGCACCGCCGGCGAGCGCACCACCGGCGAGCGCACCACCGGCGAGCGCACCGCCGGCGAGCGCACCGCCTTCGAATCCGCCGCCTTCGAATCCGCCGACATCTCGTCATCCGTCGAGCGCACCGCCGTCAAGCGCGGCGCCCGCTAGCGTGCCGCCGTCTCAGCGCCCTGTGTCGCTTCGCTCTGCTCTGCGACGCTCCGCATCAGAGCGCCCGGTGTCGGAACGCCCGGAGTCTCAGCGACCGGAATCTCAGCGCGCCTCGGCTAGTGCACGACCGGCCAGCGTGCCCCCCCCAAGCGTTGCGCCTTCGGCGCGCGCGGTCGCGAGTCAACCGCCGTCCAATCGGCCGGCATCCGGCAGACCGCTTTCGGGCCCGCCAGCAACTCTCCCGACTTCGATGCTGCCGCCACCCGCACCGATTCCAACAACTGAACGACAGCGGCTAGAAGCCAACCTCGGCGCAACGACACAATCCAACTTCTACGTCGGATTCAGCGGTGAGATCGCGCATGGCGGGGTATTCCTCGCCACCTATGAAGCGCTCCCGAAAGACACCTCGGTCCGGATGCTAGTCACTTTGCCGGGTGGCTTCGAGTTCGAATGCGACGGCTACGTTCGCTTCGTCCGGGACCCAATGGACTTCGCGTCGGAATCCGAGCCGGGCATGGGCATTCAGTTCGAAGGGCTATCGGAAGACGGCCGCGATCTCGTGATGCGCTTCATCCGCAAGCGACCGCCGATTTTCTACGACGTCTAGGAAATACGCTCAGCCTTCGCCGAGGAGCTTGCTCATCGACGCTTCGTCGACGGGCGTGAAAGAGTAAGACTCCATCTCTTTCGACGTAACCCAGGCGTAGGCCTTGACCGCACGACAGTGCAGATCATCGCTGAGCAACTCGCACTCGTAGAGATACAAGTCGACCGCGTACTTCTCGTAGGGGTGGTTCACGAAAGAGATCAGCTGCCCCACGTCAACGCTAGCGCCGAGACGCTCCGCAACTTCGCGCGCTAGGGCCCCCTCGTCCGTCTCACCGTCTTCGACTCGCCCGCCTGGAAAATCCCAAAGCTCAGGCAAGACAGCGGTCTCGCGACGTTGAGTAATCAAGTACCGTCCGCCACGCTCCACGAGGGCGGCTACCACGCGAATGGTCTTCATCTGCGACGACACGAAGCGGGATATAGCATCCCCACCCTGAGGTGTTCACATCGGATAGTCGTGAACGATCTCGCGCGGCGGTCGCTCGACGTTGAGGACGGGGCTGGTGATCAGATCCCGTCCCGCCGCAATGAAGAAGAGCGATTCGCCGACGGTGGGAAGCCCCTCCGAAGCGCTGATAGCGCCGTTGTCATGGAACTTGAGGCCCCCCGAAACAGTGCTTCGGAGCGCCAGGTGGCCACCCAGCCACTCGCCGCTTCGGCGGTCCCGGACACCCACGCAGACATTGCGACGCACGTGGTATTCACTGTTGCGAGTCACGAAGATACGGTGAATTCGGCGTTCTTTACCCAAATAGCCCATCCAAAACCTCCCGGGGGCGCTACCATAAGATCCGGAGTCACCTTACATGTCGGACAAAGTAGGACCAAGAAACTGGCGCCGGCCGCTGCTTCTGCAGCCGGACAACTTCACGCCCCCCTCTCGCACTCCCTGGGGGGGCCGCCGAATCGTCGAGGGGCTGAAGGCAGACGCGCATTTGGAGCCGGGCGGTCCGGTCGGCGAGGCCTGGGAGCTCTCTGTGGAGCCTGATTTTCCGAGCCGACTCGCCGATGGTCCCACCCTTGACGAGGTCCTGCGCGGCGACCCCGCGCTACTGGGTGTCGAAGCATCAAATGGATCGACGGCCCTGCTCGTGAAGCTGATCGACGCTGCCGACGATCTTTCGGTTCAAATCCATCCGAGGAGCAACGACCCGAACCTCAAAGCGAACGAAAGCGGCAAGCCCGAGGCTTGGTACATCATCGACGCCGAGCCCGGGGCAGGTCTCTACATAGGGTTTCGGGATGGAGTGTCACGACAAGACATCGAGGCGGCCATCGATGAGCAAGGTAACGTCGCCGCACTGATGTCGTTCGTGCCGGTGTCTCCCGGAGATCTGTTCTTGATCGGCCCCGGGACGCCACACGCCATCGGTAAGGGCGTTTTGCTGCTCGAGCCTCAGCGGGTGGCGCCGGGCAAACGCGGCGTCACCTACCGGTACTGGGACTGGAACCGCAAATACGATGGTGCAGGGCAGCTCGACCCAGCAGGCCAAGCGCGCGCGCTTCATCGTGAACGCGCACTCGCCGTCACGAACTGGCAGGGCCCGCAGGGCGACGCCCTCCTCGATCGACTGAGTCACCAAGCCGGGCCGGCGCCGGTCGACGCTTCGGCGCAGCTCGAAGTCCTCGTGAGCCGCGACGGGCCCCTGCGTTCAGAGGTGTTCTCAGTTCAACGTCTGAGCGGTTCCGGTGAGCTCGAGCTTCGCGCAGCCGATCGCTTACGCTCGCTCACCGTCCTCAGCGGACACCTAACTCTGCACGAAGGACAAAGCGTGTTGGAGCTGTCGCGCGGCCAAACCGCAGTGCTGCCCGCCTGCCTTGGCCGCATTCGTGTGCTCCTCGATAGAGCACACGCCGTGGTCTGCGGCTTGACTTGACGCCATCAAGTCAGCGTAAGAGAGTGCCGCGCCTTGGCCGAACCCTTCACCGTTCCCTCGATCTCGATCGTGATCCCCGTCTACAACGAGGAGGCGATCCTGCGCGCCGCCGTGCTCGAGCTCCTGGACGGAATGAGGGCCCTGCCCTGGTCGTACGAGATCGTGATCGCGGAGAACGGCTCGAGCGACCGCACCGCGGAGATCGCGGCCGAGCTCGCCGGACGTTTCGAAGGAGTCCGCTGTCGGCATAGCGAGGAGCCCAACTACGGCAGGGCGCTTCGGGATGCGATTCTTCACGCCCAAGGCGAAATCGTGATCTGCGACGAGATCGACCTTTGCGACACCGATTTCTATCAGCGCGCCCTGGCCCTGCTTCGAGACCCGTCGGTGGATTTCGTCGTCGGCTCAAAAGCCATGGAGGGTGCCACGGACCGACGGCCCTACATCCGGCGGCTCGGCACCGTGGTGATCAACGGCATGCTGAAGGTCGCCTTAGGTTTCCAAGGCACCGACACCCATGGGCTCAAGGCGTTTCGACGAGAGCCTGTTCAGCCGATCGCGAGCGCCTGTCAGATCGACCGCGACCTCTTTGCCTCCGAGCTCGTCATTCGAGCGCAGCGATCGGGGCTCGGCGTCCGGGAGATTCCGGTGCGCGTTCAGGAGAAGCGGCCGCCGACGATTGGCTTGGCGAGACGAGTGCCCAATGTATTGAAGAACCTGGCAAAGCTCTTCATCGCAGTCCGGATCAAGAAGTGAATCTGAAGCTGGCTTCGATCTCTATCGACCTTGACGAAGTGCCTCGCTACGCGGCGATCCACGGCGTCGAGGCTCCGTTGGGATCGGGCGCGCGCGCTGTCTACGAAAAGTGCGTGCCGCGATTCCGCGCCTGGCTGGACGAGGAGTCGATTCGCGCAACCTTCTTTGCCATCGGTGAGGACCTCGAGCACAGAGAGAACCGCGAGGCCATCGCCAGCCTTCACGAAGCGGGCCATGAGATCGGCAACCACTCGCATCAGCACCACTACGACCTCAGCCGTCGAGCGCTTGGATACATCGCAGAACAAATCGAACGCTGCGCCGCGATCATCGAGCAGAGCTGCGGTAGGCGACCGGCGGGCTTCCGGGCGCCCGGCTACGCGGTCAGCGACCTGCTCTTCCGGGCGCTCGAAGCCTCGGACGTCGAATACGATTCGAGTGTCTTTCCCTGCCCCAGCTACTACGCCGCCAAGGCCGTTGCCCTGGGCGCGATCAAGCTCCGAGGCCGGCAAAGCGCGACTGCGATGGACCGACCGGCGGTGCTGCGTGCACCGAGAGAGCCTTACCGAATTGGACGGCCGTACTGGCGAACTGGCACTGGCCTCTTGGAGCTGCCCATCGGCGTAACGCCCATGCAGCTTCCCTACATCGGGACCTCACTGGTCCTGGGCGGCGAGCGAATCGCCACAGTCCTGAGCAAGCAGATGCTCGGAAGGGAGCTCATCAACCTCGAGCTCCACGGGTTCGACCTGGCGGACGCGCAGGAAGACGGGCTCGAGACGCTGACCGCGCATCGGGCGGACTTGAAACGAACAGTCAGCGAAAAGCTCCGAGCGCTCAAGGCGGCGGTTCGGGTCGTTCGCGAGGCCGGCTACGAGCTGGTCACCCTCGAAGAAGCAGCGCGGCGTTTCAAGGCGAAACCCAACCCGTAGATGCCTTGTTCTGGACGGCGCGAACTGCGAGGCCGTCGGCTTCCTCGTTGAGCGGTACGCCTTGGTGACCGCGGACGTGGAATAACTTGGCGTCGGGATGCGCATCGAGTGCCTTGCGCACTTTGGCGACAAGCTCCTTGTTGGCGCGAACCTTCCACCCCTTGGTCAGCACGCCGATCGAGTAGGTCGAATCCGTGTAGAGGCGGAGGGGCTTGCCGAGCTCCTGCGCGAGCTCTGCGGCGCGAAGAATACCGGTCAGCTCGGCGATGTTGTTCGTAGCTTCGCCGATGTACTCGCTAAGCTCGCGCTTCTGATCCGCCCAAAGTGCGACCGCTCCCACGCCCGCCGGGCCCGGGTTGCCGCTGCAAGCGCCGTCGGCATAGACGAGCAGCTCGTCGCCGTCCGGTTTCTCGGGGGCCGCCGAGCCTTTGGTCGCCGTTGCTCCGGAGCCCTTCTTGGATGACTTGCCCGGTTTCTGAACCGCTTCGCCGGGGCCGCAGAACGAATCGGGTTCGATCGTCGAGGCGCCGCCCGTTGGATGTAAGTTCGAGGCGCTGGCGAAATATGCCCGCCCATCGTTCGGCTTGTACCGGACCTCGACCCTGCCCCCGTCTGCGACGAGCTCCCCGCTCGCATCGCAACGCGCGAGAACCTCGGCATTGCGTAACCGCATCTTCCGCCATGGCATGGGGCACGCGTTAGCACGGGGGCTTGCTCCGTGAAAAGAACTTCCTACCCTCGAGCGGTGTCCCGCTCGCTCACGCTGGCTGCCCTGGTCTCGATAACCATGGCGGCTCTGCTCTTTGCCGCGATGCAACACGCTCAAACGCTACGGGAAAAGCGGTTGCTCGATCAGCTGCCGAGAACCGCGCGCGCCGTGTTGAGAATCGATACTGCCGCGCTCGAGCGAACGGCCGCCGCCAAGACTCTCCTCGACGCATTCGTTGCCGATGAAGAGCTGAGCGAGATCGAAGCTGTCTGCGGGCTGGATCCCATTCAGGCGCTGAGCGAGATTAGCGTCTGGGTCCGCGGACCCGACGATCAGCCGTTTCAATCGATCGGCCTGATGTTGCGAGGACGCGGCGTAGACGCCACGACGCTGGCGGACTGCCACCGCGCTCTGGTCGAGGGACGCGGTGGATCGATCGTTCGACTCGACGGTCCCGCTGGGCCCTGGCTGGCAAGCCGCGATCAGCGAAGCGCTATCGCGGTTCTCGATGGCCACGCCGTCATCACCGGCTCGGTCAAGACCGTTGCGGAAGCCCTCGCGGTCCAGCGTGGGACGGCACCTGCGCTCGTCGAGCGGCACGGGGTCGCGGCGCTCTGGCCCGCCGTGAGCTCCGCCAGCAGCATTGCAGCGGTTCTAGAGCCCCCAGACCATTGGGTGTCGGCGCTCGGGAGGGTGCCCCAGCTGCTCGACGTGCCGCTCGCAACCGAAGCCGTGCAGACCTTAGGCTTGTCCGTCGAGTCCGGCAGTGCTCAGACGGTGAAGCTATACATCGACTTCAGCAATGCCCAGGTCGCCAGTCGAGATGCGGAGCGCATCAAGGCCTGGTGCGCGACCCCACCACAAACCGTAGAGCCTCCGTGGAGGAAGGTGCTGAAGTCGGCCCGCGTGCACGCTCACGAACGCACGATCGAAGTGACACTGGACGTGTCTAGTCTTTCGGCTGCTCGGTAGAGTTGCTCGCCTGTGCGTCACCCCCAAGGAAGAAACCGGACTTCCGGTACTGCACGTCGATTCGCTGGAGCAAGATCTTGATCACCGCGGCGGCGGGCACCGCAAGCAGCACGCCGGTGAATCCCAAGAGCTCGGCTCCCACCAGCAATGCGAACAAAACCGCGATGGCAGAGATCCCGACGGTGTCGCCCATGATCTTCGGCGTCACCACGAAGCCTTCCAAGCTCTGGATGACGGCGTGGACACCCAGCACCCAAAGCACCTGCGGCCAACCTTGCCAGTCGAGCCCGGTCATCAGCAGAGCCGTTGCGAGAGCAAGGGTGCTGCCGACATAGGGAATGAAGGAGAGCAACCCCGCCATGATCCCGATTGGAAGCGCGAGTGGCACGCCGATCGAGCCGTAGCCTAGCGAATAAAGAATCGCTAAGACGGCCATGACGGTGAACTGACCTCTGAAGAACTGGCCGAGCACTGCATCGACCTCGGCAAAGAAGCCGTACGCCTCTGATCGATGACGTGGAGGGATTAGCTCGGCCGCCCAAACCACGAGCTCATCGAAGTCGTAGAGCAGATAGAACGCGAACACCGGGATCATCAGCGAGGCGACGATCGCGGCCACCGCCGAGGCCGTCCCACCGAGAAACCATTTCACGATGGCAGTGGCTGGCGTGTAGCCCTTGGTCAAGACCGACTGAAGGTCGAGGTGGAGCTCCTCGAACGCCTCGCCAACCGAACTGGGAATCTCCAAGCCATATTCGAGAAGGATCGGCTCCCATTCGGCCCGGCTTCGTTCGACGAGCCCTGGCAATCGTCTCACGAAGTTGGCGATCTCCTCGTAGACCATCGGAAGGATGAAGAGCATCGAAAAGGCGGCGATGGCGAACAGGCCCAGCAGAAGGACCGCAATGCCGACGGCGCGACCAATCGTCCTGCCGCGGAGCAGGCGGCTCTCCTCGATGCGATCGACCAGTGGGTCGAGCATATATGCGATGAGGAAGGCGAAGAAGACCGGCGCAAGCACCCCGCGTAAGGTGAAAAGCAGCCATCCGACCGCGAGCGATACCCCCAGCCACAGAACCCAACGCGGAACCTTGTCGCGCTCAGACATACCGGCCTTCTAGCACAGCCATCAGGCCTGACGCCGGAAGCAATCGGTCGCAATGCCGAGCCGGCGGCGCGAGGCCTCGGTCGCTTCGATGAAGCGCGTGGTCACCGGGTCGTGGTACCCACTCGAGAGCTTCAGCGCGGGGAGGTCCTGCCGATAGAACTCGCCGATGCGGCGCATGCAGATCTCGCGAAGGTACTTTCCGACGATGGAGGCCAGCGCGACGGGAAGGTGCTGAGCATCGGCGTCGACTTCGAAACGGAGCTCGCCGAGTCCGTCGACCGCGTATCTTCGCTGGCCGCGACGGTTGGCCAGTGCCTCGACGCGATCCCGATCGAAGCGGGAGAAGCGCGTCGCGTAGTCGCGAATGCCGCCGACCATCCCGCAAATGACGAGTAGCGGAGATCCGTGTCGGCTGTGTGCCGAAGCGATCAAGTCCTCGAAGAGCTCGAGGTCTACGGCGAGCTTGTTTCTTCCTTCGGAGAGCTTTGTGTTGAGCAGGCCAGCGCAGGCGACCCGGCTTTGGACGTCGACGATCCGAAGGGCTGATCGGCCGACCAGCTGGTCGAGCAAGCCGGCGCCGTAGGACACGTCACCACCGAACAGGGGCAGCGCGAAATCGACCCCCCAGCACTGCGCCGCGCTGGGATCATCGGGACAGCAAGCCCGAAGCCTTCGACGGGACTGAGGCGCGAGGCGGTCGAGCAGGTCGTCCGCCGAGGTCGCAAGCCCTGCCCCTCCGCGCTCGACCAGCGCCAAGGCCACCGATTCGGTGAAGCCCATCCGGCCGAATCCGCCCGTCTCTTTGCTGTCGGTGAGCCCGAGGCTTAGTCCGCGGTCGCGCAGGGCAGGCCGGGCGTAGCGGGAGGCCTGGAGAACCACCGAAGTGGCCACCAGGGGCCCCAGCCGCGGCCCCAGACCGTTCTCGTCGACCCCCATCACAAGCATGCCGACGATGTACCACGGTTGGCCAAGCGAGGGGCCGTCTCGGGAGGGTTTGGCCACCCGGCCAAATCACGGTAATATTATGGTGCTGTGGTAGCCCGAATACACACTGCGTCGGGGGACGACGACCAGGGGCAAGCGGAGAGCCCGATCGCTCGGATGATCCGTGAGGCGATCGAGACGGTCGCCACACCGGAGGTGCGCGTTCAGATCCTCCATCGCGCCCAGCACATGGCGCGCGAGCACGAAATCCCCGAGGCGGGCGAGCGCTTGCACCGCTTCGTCGACAAACACCTTCGAACCGCCATGGCGTTCTACTTGGGCAACGCAGCCACGGACGCCGTGATGCAGAACCTCGAACCCATGCTGACGTTCGCCGAGACGATTAGCTCGCAACCGCCGCAACACGAGGAGCGTCACAGGGCGATGCAGAGGCTTGGTCGTGACCGGGCGACATCGCGGGTCACGAGCAAGGTCACAGACGATTCATCCGACATCAGCACTTCGAAGTACCCCACGATGCAGCCGCTGGGTTCCGCACTGCCGATGGTCTTCGTTGCTACTCGCGACCGAAAACGGTGCGCCGAAATCGCGGAGAAGGTGGGCGCTGCAGCAGCTGTCCAGCAAATCGAGGATGTCGTCGCGTTTCTCGACAACGTGAAGGCTACCGCCTCGCTCAGCCCGCTGGTCGTGATCGATTGTGTCAGGGCTTCGGTGCAACCATCTACGATTGCCACCTTGGCACATGAGCTACCCAAGACCTCGGCTGTCCTGATTTGGGGCGCGACCGAAGAGCATCGAGCTCTAACCGACCTAGCGACCGGCGATCGAGGATGGTTTCGCTGCGGAGTCGAGGCGACGGCCGGCGATGTCGCCGCCCTCATCCAGATGCTCCTCGGCGAATAGCCAACGAACGATGCTTGGGTCGCTTAGGGCTGCGCTCGCGCTGCTGTCCGTTTTGCGTGCGGGATCGCTCTGCCAGGGCCAGTGAGGGGCTTGTTCCCGACACCCGAGACGTCGTTCCGTTGGCCCGCAACCGACGCGCAGATGAAAGTGATCGTCGTGTCGATCACCGCGCGACGGCTCGTGAAGAACCCAGGTGGCTCGGACGACCGCTTGCGGTGACCGCTCGAATCGCGCGGCGTAACGGAGAAGCCGGACCTTGAGCTCGTTCGAACAGAAGAGCCATTTGACTCGCGCTTTTTCGTCCATGACGAGAGTGCGGACCAGATGCCAGTTGCGGGCTTCGTCGAAGCGGAATACCCGGCCGCCGAGCATCGCGAGCCCAAAGCGATCGAATCCCAGCCAGCCATCGCCATTGATGGCTAGCCCGCCGGCGTCCCGGGCGAAAAACAAGAGATCAGCGTCGCGCCCAGCGCGATGGGTGCGATGCCTCGAGTGTGAGCCTCCGTGAGGGCTCGACAGATCACCGACACGAAGTGGGTATCCAGCGGGAAAAGCGTCGACTACTTCACGTGCGGCGCGCTCAATCGCGCCTACGAGTGTCTTTGTGCCGTATCGGGTTGCTTCCTGGGGGCGCAGACGGCGATACCCCGATCCCTGGTCCGGGAGGCGTACCGCATCCCGTAGGTAACCGTGATCCGCCGTGCCGACCGAGATCGTCTGACCTGCCCCCCGCGGCTCGGTCACGCAGGAGCAGATCGCCACGATTCCCACAAGCGCGAAAAACCTCAGCATTTCAAATGCATGATAGCCTACGGTTCCGCTTGACGTCCCAAACCCGCAACGTAACTTTGGGAATTGACCATGTCCGAGCCAATCGAAGGATTCATGGACCGCCTCAGCGCGCACCTCGACCGCGGCTGGGAGCTGGTCACGCAGGGTGATTTGAGCGGCGCCATGGCGTCGGCCGAGCAGACCCTCGAGCTCGACGGCGACTCGCCGGATGCACACAACCTCATTGGCTACATCCACGCGGCCAACGGAAACCTCGATCTGGCGCTCGAGCACTACCGCCAGGCCATCGAGCTCGACGAGCACTATCTCGAGGCGATGCTCAACGCGGCGGAGCTCCTGATTCATCCGCTGGGAAGCCTGGCAGAGGCGATTCGCGTACTCGACCAGGCCCTCGAGAGCTGCCAGACGGCCGACGACATCGCCGATGCGTCCGTCCTCAAGGTCGACGCGCTGCTTCAGCAGGGCGACCGAGCCGCGGCCGCGGAGCTTCTGATGGGGCTCCCCGAGGGCCCCTACGAAAACGAGCAGCTCGATTTCCTGATCGGGCGAGCCCATTTCGAGCTCGACCAGACCGAGAAAGCGGCCGTCCTGATCGAGCGTGCTGCTTCGCGCCCCGACGCCTCACCCGACGTGCTCTACTACCTCGGACTCTTGCGCGACCGACAGGAGCGCCACGGCGAAGCCTCCCTCGCCTTCCTCAAGACCCGGCACCTCGATGGTCTTCTGCCGCAGCCCCCCTGGTCGCCCTCTCATGGACGTTTCGAAAAGATCGTGCAGGCCGCCCTTCGTGCGCTCCCCGAGGCGCTGACTCAGCGGCTCGAAGGCAACCTGATCATGGTGAGCGACCTGCCGGGCCTGGAAGTCGTAGCCGAGGGCGTCGACCCGCGAACCCCGCTCTTGCTCGACGAAATGGCCACCAATGCAGGCGGCGAAGAGCAGCGACGCCTCTTCGTCTACCAGAGGAACCTCGAGCGTCTGATCCGACACCCGCTCGGGATACAAGAAGACGTGCAGGAGATCTTGCACCGCGAGCTCGAAGCGCATTTCAATAGGCCCGTGGATGAGCCCGCCGGCTCGAAGTTCTCGACCAAGCGTCAGGGCTGAAGGTCCGAAGCCGCTCCGCCCAGGGCGATCCATACTCTGTGCATGTCGGCTCGCGCGGGTGCCCTGAACTCGTGGCGTGCGCCGGCCGAGGGCGAGGGAAAGCTCAGGCGCGCGCAATGCAGCATCACTCGCCGCGCCGTGACGACCGCGCCGTCGGGCATGACTCCGCGCCGCTCGCCTCCGTACGCATGATCGCCGAACAGCGGAGAACCGGAGCGGGCCGCGTGCGCGCGAAGTTGGTGAGTTCGACCCGTCGCAGGCATCAGTCGAAAAAGGGTTGCGCTCGGGCTGCGCGCAGCGACTTCGAAGCGGGTGAGTGCAGCCCGCTCACCCCGACCCTTTTCCGCAACGCGGAGCTTGGGGTTGCGAGGATCGATCGAAATCGGCCAGGCCCAGTCTCCCGCCTCGACAGGCACCTGGTGCATCGTGATGCCCAGGTAGACGCGCTCGTACGTTCCCGCTCGCCGTGCGTCGAGCAGGCGCCGGTTCGCCTCCTTGGTGAGCGCGAACGTCACCAAGCCGCTCACTTGGGAATCGAGCCGTGATGTCGCGTGCGGCCTGAGCGGCGCGAACCGATCGGCCACCCAGCGAGCAAGCGACGGTTGCTCCGGGCTCGGAGCGGTCGTTGGGAGGCCAGGAGGCTTGTTCACGATCAGCAAGTGCTCGTCATGATGGATTACCTCCGGCTCGACGCTTTGCGGCTCAGGCGCCAAGGATCTCTACCGTGCCGGCGTCGCCGTCGATGCGAACGATGTCGCCGTTGCGCAGCGAACGGGTTGCGTTCGTGACGTTCACCACGGCGGGCACCGCGTACTCTCTCAGGATAATCGCGGCGTGGGACAGAGGGCCGCCCAACTCGGTCACTACGCCGGAGGCTGCTAGAAATAATGGTGCCCATCCCGTGTCTGCGGCGGCGACGACTAGCACCTCGCCGGGCTGGAACTCGGCGGCCTGCGCGGAGTCGCGAAGGATACGTACCCTGCCCTCGGCAACGCCCCGACTCGCCGCCAGGCCGCGCAGGCGCTTGGATGTCGATGCAACGCCCTGCGCATCCGGTGGGAAGCCCACAAAGGTCGTAGGCGGCTCGGGCAAGGCCTGGTTGCGTTCGTACTCCAAGCGGCGGCGCTGCACGCGAATCGCCACACGCTCGTTCTCGTCGTAGAGCACCCGCCGAACTTCGGCGAGCGTCAGAAAGAACACAGCGTCCGGACCGGCCTCGGGCTCGCGCGCTTCGATCCGACGCGAGGCCTCGAGCGCGACGCGGCGAAACATGCCAAGCACCTCGACCACGTGACCACGCAGGTGCTCACGCATTCGGGTGAAGTGTCGTACCAGCTCGAGCAGCTTGGTGACCGCAGGCCGAAGCGCGAACGGAACACTTTTTTTGAGCTTCTCCTCGGCCTGCTCGCGGACGTGTTGCAGGTCTCGGCCGCGCTGCGCCATGTCCACCGTGCCCGCGAGGTGCGAGCGCAGGGTGGCGAACATGAGGGTTGGATCTTCGGACCAGCGTGGGGCGGCGATTTCGGCTTCTCGAATACCTCGGAAGCCGAAATCTTCGATGAAACGACTCAGCGCATCGCGAGCACGACCGCCTGGAAGACCAGCCACGGTGAGCTCGGAGATGTCGGCCGTGCGAATGCACTCCGCCAACTCGGGCTCGTCGCGGGCGAGCTGAGCGATTTGCCAAAGGGCAAACCCGGGGCGTGCACTGGACACGTCCTGTAAACCCGAAAGCAGCTCGCGGTAGAAGCCCGACCCCTGACTTCGCGCGAAGGTGCGCAACAAGCCGATCATCGCGAGCACGGCGCTGAGCAGGTTTGCGTAAGCGGTCAACGTGATCGAACCGGTCTCGTCGAGGAGGTGCTCGACATCGCCGAGCATTCGGTCGAGGCCGCTGGGCTCGAGAAGGCGCGGGTCGATTCCGTTGATGCGCGTCCGCTCGTCGGAGAAATACGTTTCGAACTCGTCGACCCGGGCCTCGAGGCGGAAGTTCTCGCGCGCGTATCGAGAAACGGTCTGCGGCAAGCGCAGCAAGAAGCCTGTCGAGCTCCGCTCGGCGACGACCTCATCGAGCTCGGAAGCGTACTGGCCGCCCCCGAGCCGCACTAGGGTCGACGGATGGATCCAGGGGATCTGAGACATGATTGCGGAAAACTCAGTCAGATTGATGTAGATCCGCCCTCGAAAGTCGCCGACGAGCTCGGCGTCGCGCGGAACGGTACAGCCCATGGCGCCGAACGCCCGGCGGAAGCCAAGGTCACTGAACTGGCTGAGCACGGACCAGGTGAACGGCGTGGCAACGCCCGGAAGCGCCTCTCCGACGTTCGCGTTGCTCCAGACGATCTTACGACGGTCCACAGGTCGGTCGTGTCTCGAGCCGCGGCGGTTTCGTGTGCTTGGAACGACGATCGGTCGCGCTTGAAGGACGTACAGCTCGTGTTCGGCGAACGCCCATTCGACGTCGCGGGCATTTCCGAAATGGCTTTCGACTCGCTTAGCCAAATCGGTCAGATGCAAGAGCTGCTGCTCGCTGAGCGCCGGCGCTTCCCGATCTGCGAGCGCGACCTCGACTTCTCGGACACCGCCCGATCGTTCGAGCATCGTTCGCCTAGCTTTGCTGCCGATCATCCGGTCGCGCAGCTGGCCGGTGGCTTTGTCGACTCGATAGGTGTCCGGCGTCACACGGCCCTCGACGACCGAAGAGCCCAAGCCATACGCGGCATTGATGACCACCTCGCCGGCATCACCAGTGAGCGGGTTGGCCGTGAACAGCACACCGGAAACCTGTGCCGGCACCATGGCCTGAATCACGACGCCAACCGAGACAGGGATCTCGTCCCCGAGCGCCCGTAAGTACGACAGCACGCGAGGGCGGAAAAGGCTCGACCAGCAAATCTTGATGGCGTCGAGAACCTCGTCTTCGCGCATCAAGTTGAGCAGCGTCGAGTGCATCCCCGCGGCGGACGCGCCTTCCTGGTCTTCGTGCATCGCCGAGGAGCGAACGGCGAAGCTGACGGCGCCCTCGTCCCGCATAGCGAGCAGAGCGTCGCTGACGCTTCGGACGACGTCGTGTGGAAGCGTCGCCTCACGCACGCGTTCCGCGATCGCTTGGAGGCGGGCGTCGGGAACATGCGGAGTGCGCAGGAGCGCCCTTGGACGGTCCGCGATCTCGAGGACGCTCGAGAAGAACGAATCGGCTACCCAGCCCGGCATCGCGTATGCGGCCGGAACAGGGAAGCCTCCACGAGCAAGCGCAGCCAGGCCGCGGGCCTTGCCGCCATAGCCGGACGCCCTTCGAGGCACGACCGATTCGATTCGCTTCAATACCCGCGGCATCCCAACGGGCCAGATCTAGCGCACGCTCGGACCGGGGGCATGCAGGAGTCGTGGACGCAGAGGGGAGCCGGCGCTATGAAGACGCGGTGGAGCTGATAGACGACGATCATTTTCATGATCAATGCGGCGTGTTTGGCGTGTTTGGGGCCGATGAAGCTTCGAATCTGGCCTATCTCGGCCTGCACTCGCTGCAGCATCGAGGGCAGGAGGCGGCCGGCATCGTTTCGAGCAAGGGTGGGCAGCTCTTCGTTCACCGTGGGATGGGTCTGGTGCAAGACGTCTTCACCGCCGATCGCATCGACAAGCTGCCCGGTAAGAGCGCCATCGGTCACGTGCGCTACACCACCGCGGGCGGCAGCCACATCAAGAACGCGCAGCCCCTCGCCGTCGACTGCGGCCATGGCTCCATTGCCGTAGCCCACAATGGCAATCTGACCAACGGTCTGGCGCTTCGCCACCAGCTCGAAAAAGACGGCTCGATCTTCTCGTCTGACAGCGACACCGAGGTGCTCGTTCACCTCATCGCGCGCTCGAAGGCCGAAACCATGATCGACCGGGTAGCCGACGCCCTGCACCAGGTCGAAGGCGCCTACTCACTCGTCTTTCTATCGCCCGAGGAGCTCGTCGCCGTGCGAGACCCTTACGGTTTTCGGCCCCTGTGCCTCGGCGAGCTCGACGGCGCCTACCTCATCGCATCGGAGCCTCCGGCGTTCCAGTTGATCGGCGCGAAGTTCGTCCGCGACATCGAACCCGGGGAGATGGTCGTCGTCAACGAGTCGGGGCTACAGAGCCTTCGGCCTTTCCGCACCAGCGCTTCGCGTAGGTACATGTGCATTTTCGAGTACGTGTATTTCGCGCGGCCCGACGCCACATTCGACGGGATCAGCGTCTACGACGCCCGAAAGCGAATGGGCCATGCCCTCGCCGAAGACCAGCCGGTCGAGGCTGACCTCGTCGTGCCCGTGCCCGATAGCGGCGTGGCTGCGGCGCTCGGCTACGCTGAAGCTGCGGGTCTCCCCTTCGAGCTCGGCCTGATCCGAAGCCACTACGTGGGCCGCACCTTCATCGAGCCATCTCAATCGATTCGACACTTCGGCGTTCGCCTCAAGCTGCACCCGGTTCAGAGTCTGCTGGAAGGAAAACGCGTCGTCGTCATCGACGATTCGATCGTGCGCGGGACGACCAGCCGCAAGATCGTCAAGATGATTCGAGACTCTGGCGCAAAGGAAGTCCACCTCCGAATCAGCTCGCCGCCAACGAGCTGGCCCTGCTTCTACGGCATCGACACCCCGACTCGCGAAGAGCTGATCGCCGCGCACAACTCCGTCGCTGAGGTCAACGAATACGTCACCGCCGACAGCCTGGGCTACCTGTCACTCGACGGCCTGAAACGAGCAGTCGGTGGCGAGGGTTTCTGCAGCGCCTGCTTCAGCGGCCGATACCCGGTTCCAGTGACGGACAACGTGGGACTCCGAAGGCAGCTCCCCCTCGTCGGCGTCTAATACCCGGCGGCACTGGCACTGGCACTAGACGCCAAGACAACAGCGCGAGCCCGAAGGGCGAAGCCCGGCGCGAAGCGCCGCCAAGGCGACGAAGCGAATGCGCGCAAAGGCACGCTGCTCACTCGCGGGAGAGGATACCAGGATTACGGGTGGGGGTAGGCGATAGTGTGGGGGTGGTGGGGCGGGACCAACCCACGCGGAGGCGGGCGGGCGGTGTAACCAAACACGCCTAGTGCCCCTCAAACCACCTCAGAATCGCGGCATTCACCTCCGCGGGCTGCTCCAAGTGCAAGAAGTGCCCGGCGTCTTCGAGCTTCATCATTTCGAACATCGCGCTGAAGTGCTTCTCCTGACCGTCTGCCATTTCGGGAGCAATGCAGCCGTCGCGCTCGCCGTGCAGATAGATTGTGGGAACGACGATCGGGCCGGCTCCGACGAGCTGGCGGACTTCGCGAATGACCTTCGGCGAGAGCATCGCGCGGTAGTATCGTAGTGGCGCCGGCATGCTCGAATGCAGGCAGACCTTGAGCTCTTCGAAGTAGTCGGGCCCCGGCTCGTAGCCCGGCGACCAGGCTTTCCAGAGGCGCTCGATCAAACGGAAGTTACGAAGCCTCACGACGCGGTCGGACAGCATCGGCAGTTGAAAGAAGCCCATGTAGGCGCTCCGCCGGAGCTGAGCTGGATACCGTTCGATGTTTGCTTCGAAGGCAAGAAGGTGAGGAACGGCCAGTGTGGCTGCTGCGCGAAAACGTTCGGGCCGGAGCGCCAGTGCGCACTGCGTGAGGACCGAACCCCAATCGTGACCGACGATGCGAATCGGCTCGGAAGGCGATAGCTCATCGACCAGTGCCAGGACCGTTCGGGTCAGCGTCGAAATGTCGAAGGGGCCCTCGAGAGACGACGGGGCGTATCCTGGCAACCAGGGACTCACCACACGATAGCCCGCGTCGCCTAGGCACTCGGTCAGCGGGGCCCAGGTCCGCGGGATGTCAGGAAACCCATGAAGGCACAGGACCACCGGTGCGTCCTCGGCCCCAGTGGATAGGTAGGAAAGCCCGGTCTGCTCGGAGCGAAGTCGGCGCATGAACACAAGCTTAGGAGAAGAAGCCCGCGAGTGCTTCCGCAAGCCTGCTGGCAAAGGACTCCTCGACGATCAGGTCTTGACGCGCCTCGATCTCGAGCGCGCAACGGCCGAACTCCTGGGCATGGCGCACGGGTGAATACGCGAGTCCGATTTTGCCGGACCATGGCTCGTTGGGCGCCACACGAAAGCCGGCATCCGCGAGGTGGCGTACGAGCCGGTAAGCTGGCTCCTCGTCGTGGTCGAACAGCACGCCGAGCTCCAAGGTCCGTTTCTCGCCTTCGTAGTCATCGGTGAAGGTGTGGATGGAGAACACCGTGTCGCAGGCGCTCCTCTCGACGGTAGAGCTGACCGCCGCGTGGTAGGGATGATAGAAACGCTCGATTCGACGCCTTCGTTCGGCTTCTAGCAGAGCTTCGTTCAGGTGGACCGTCCTACCTTCGGCGTTTTCGCGAAACAAGGTGTCGGACTCTAGCGGCCGGTTCGGATCGATCAGGAGCCGCGAGAAACGCGAAAGCACGGCCGGCGCGTTCATGAGCCCCGCGATCCGTCGCGTGAAGGCCGCGGCCCCGATGTCGCTCGCCCAGTGCGTATCGACGAGCCAGCGGTCTTGGTCAGGCCAGGTCCAGGGCTCAGGAAGCTCCGCGGAAGCGTGCTCGCAGGTGAACACCAAGCGGCCACCGAAGTCGCCGTCGATCAGATCTGCCGAGTCAATCCAGTCCATGGTTCGAATTGTAAGGGAAATCTCCAAAAGTCGAGCTGTCCGATGACACTGAACGATTGAGCGGTATAGTCGCAATAGAAGCCGATGGGGGCGGTGGAGATAGACAAACCGTGCCGCACCCCGAAGACAAACCGGAGCTCCCCCGACAGTCAAAGCGCCGTCCGAGTCATTTCCGGAAGAAGCGCAGGGAGACGACCACCAAGGTGGTCCGTGTGCTCCGGACCCCAGCGCCCGATCGCGGCGATTTCGCCGATGTCGAGGACCGTCACGTTGTCCAGCGACCGCAGGCGCGCCAAGGGCAGTGGAGCGAAGTGGTCAACCCTGCTCCAACACTTCCCGACCCGATCCTCCGTCGGCCGATTCCACCGCCAGCGCCTCTACCCTCAGAGGCCCTGGCTCACGAGTCCAGCGTCCCCGCCTGGCTCGACGATCGTCAGCGCCGAAAGCGAGTCGAGGACATCGTCGGCACCATAGCCCTGGCCCTCATGGTCGCCGCCATGTTGATTGCCATGTGGCTACGGATGACGGGAACCTGACATTCCGCCGCTGGCGCTGCGGCTGCTTAAAACTCGGGCCGGTCTTGATGCTGGCCGTACACGTCTCGAAACACGTCGCAGACTTCTTGCTCGGTGCAGTACACCTTCGCAGCTGCGATGATGCCCGGCATCACGTTGCGATCCATCCGGCAGTCGTCTGCAATGGCGGCCAATGCCGTCGCGACCGCGGCGTCGTCGCGCTCGGCCTTGACCTTAGCCAGGGCCTCGACCTGTTCCTTCTGGATCGATTCATCGACCCGCAGGGTCGGGATGTCGGGCTGTTCGTCTTGCTCGTAGCAATTGACGCCCACGACGGCCTTCTCGCCGGATTCGACCTGCTGCTGCAGACGGTACGCCGAAGCGCCGATCTCGCGCTGTGGATAGCCATGCTCGACCGCTTCAACCATGCCGCCAAACTCGTCGATCTTGCGAATGTAGTCCATGGCCTCTTCTTCGAGGCGGTTGGTCATCCACTCGACGAAATAGCTGCCCGCCAAGGGGTCGATGGTGTTGGTGACACCCGACTCCTCGGCGATGATCTGTTGGGTGCGTAGCGCTACGGTGACCGCTTCCTCCGTCGGAAGCGCGAATGTCTCGTCGAGGCTGTTGGTGTGCAGCGACTGGGTCCCTCCGAGCACGGCGGCAAGCGCTTGAAGCGCGACTCGCGCGACGTTGTTGTAGGGCTGCTGGGCGGTGAGCGAGACACCGGCGGTCTGTGCGTGCGTCCGAAGCATCAGGGAACGCGGGTTCTTCGGATTGAACCGCTCTTTCATCAGTCGAGCCCACATCCGGCGCGCAGCACGGAATTTCCCGATCTCTTCGAAGAAATCGTTGTGAACGTCGAAGAAGAAAGAGAGGCGCGGTGCGAAGTCGTCGACGTCCAGACCGCGCTCGACGGCCCATTTCACATACTCCAGGCCGTCGGCAATCGTGAACGCGAGCTCCTGCGCGGCGGTCGAGCCGGCTTCCCGGATGTGATAGCCACTGATACTCACGCTGTTCCAGCGCGGCACCTCTTTGGCGCAGAACTCGATGGAGTCGGTGACAATCCGCATCGCCGGGCGCGGAGGCACGACCCAGGCGTGCTGGGCGATGAACTCTTTGAGGCAATCGTTTTGGACGGTCCCGCCAATCTTATCGCGCGCGATGCCACGCTTGTCCGCCAAGGCGACGTAGAACCCAAGCAACACGGCGGCGGGCCCGTTGATGGTCATCGAGGTCGTGACTTTGTCCAGCGGGATCTGGTCAAACAGAATCTCCATGTCGCGGAGCGTGTCGACCGCTACCCCCACCATGCCAACCTCACCGAGCGAGCGGGGCGAGTCGCTGTCGTATCCCATCAGGGTCGGGAAATCGAAAGCCGTCGAGAGACCGGTCTGCCCCTGGTCGAGCAGATACCGAAAACGCTCGTTCGTCTGCCTGGGCGTTCCAAAGCCCGCGAACATCCGCATGGTCCAGAGGCGGCCGCGGTACATGGTCGGCTGGACACCGCGTGTGTACGGAAACTGGCCGGGAAAGCCGAGGTCGCGCTGATAGCCGTCGTCGAAGTCGGCCGGCGTCAGAAGGTCGGGCACCTCCAAGTCGCTGTGGGTGACGAAGCGCTCCTTGCGCAAGGGGTGTCGGGCTACGGTCGGCTGGACGTCGCGAGCGCGCCAGTCAGCGGCTTCGTCACGCAATCGTTCTTTGTGCTCATCTGACGGCTGCTCGGCCTTCAGCTTCTTGGCGGGATCCGCGTTCACGGCAACCTCCTGCTAGTTCTCTACCGTGTCCTCGGCGCCCGGAAAAGGCAAGACCTCGCCGCGGATGACCTGCAGCATTCCTTCGACCTCGAGGGCGACTTCCAGCTCAGGGCTGGTCTCGAGAAAGCGCTCGAGATACCGCTTCGCGGCCTGGTTTTCGCCTTTCTGGAAGTGCGCAGCCCCGACGAGAAACAAGCCGTCCCCGTCGTCTTCTCGGCTTTGGAGCACGCGCTGACCCATTCGAATCGCGCGATCGTACTCTCCCATCATTCGAAGCGTCTGCCCGGCGCCCAGCATCGCGCCCACATAGTCGGGCGCGAGCTTCAAAGCTTCGACGTAGCTCTTGAGCGCCTCCGGATAGGCTTCCTTCTCGAAATATGCGTGACCTAGGAAGTGAAACGCGTATTCGTTTTGGGGATCATCGCGCGCAACGCGCAGGAGCTCGTCGATCGCCAGGTCGGCTTCGCCGGCGTGCAGAAGCTCCATGCCCTCTTCGGCTGCTTCCCAACGCTCCGACTGCGCGTCATCGACGGAGCTCTCCTCAGTCACGGTTGCCGTAGTCGATGGAGCCTGCGCGCGTGCGATCACGGGGCTGCACGCCCGAAGCCAAAGTCCCAAGGGCAAGCACGAGGAACAAGACACCTCCGATGAGAAGTGTGATGCCCATCAGCTGCCGGTTGTCGAACACCCAGTAGCAGAGGCCGGCAACCGCCAATGTCAAAACGGCAACCGCCGCGGACATGTTCAATTGCAGCCGGCGACGCTGCTGCGCGCGTTCTTGCGCTTCGCGCTTGGCCTCTTTGGCCTCCTTGGCTCGCTCCTTGCGCGCCTGGCGCCGGTCGTTCTGTTTCTTCGCCATCGCCGGAGCATACTACCGAATTGCTCGACGGGCCCGATCCGACATCGGGCCCTTGGGGACGAGCTCCAGATACTTCTCATAGGCTTGTCGAGCAGCGGGGCTATTGTCGCTCGAAAGCGCCTCCCCCAGGTAGAACCACGCTTCGGGCGGCGCGCCAGGAAGGGAAATCGATTGGCGGAAGAGGCGGCGGGCTGCATCCCGTTCACCGCGCTCGTAGTGCACACGACCCATCTGATAGATCGCGACGGCCTCGAGCCCCGGACGAGCGTCGACGCCACGGGCGAGCTGTAGAGCCCGGGTCGCATTCTTCATCGCATCGGAGTACTTCTTGGCGCGCAAGATACTCTGGCCCATCCCCACCAGGGCGGGTGCGTAGTCCGGATCGATCTCGAGCGCGCGCCGGTAGTAGCTTGCGGCCAGTGCCGAGTGCCCTTCCTGATCCAGCTTGTCGGCGCGTGTCGTGAGTTGCTGTGGGTCCATCGAGGCCAGCTCCGCTTGAACGACGGTATCGCTCGGAGGCTGCACGAGCGGCGGCGCGGCGTCCTTGCGAGACGCAGATGTGGCTGGAGCCGGGCGACGACGCGTAGGAGCGGCTTTGCGAGAAGGGACTGGCGAAGCCGCTTCGGCGCGGGCCGTCTCGCGCTTGGGCAGATCCTCCTTGGTCGGCCTGTCGAGCACCGCCACGACAGGCGGCTCCGCAACCTCGACCGGGAGGAGCTCTTCGACCTTCTCGGCCGCAGTAACGGTCGGCGGCTCCTCGAGCTCCTCAGCCACATCCCAAGCCGCAGGTTCTTCGGCAAGGTTGGTCGTCGTGGAGGGGGCTGCGTCGCGTGGCGGCGACGCCGCTTTCCGTGGAGACGTGACAAGCACGATAGCGGCAATCAACAGCGCGAGCCCCAGCAAGACGACGATGCCGAGCAAGACCTGCCGCGGCGTCAGGGCCCCCTGGGTCTTTCGGTCCCGCCGCTCCGCGAACGCGATCAAGTCGTCCGCTGCCTCGGTTCCCATCTCGTCCATCGACAGCTCGTTCTCGATCGCCTGGACCTCTAGAGCTCGAGCCTTGGCCAAGAGGAGCTCGGCCTTGTCGTGCTCACCCCGCTCGGCCAGGAGCTCGCCCAGCCCTTGGAGTGGTCTCGGGTCTCCTGGGGCCAGCCGAGCCGCTCCCTGCAGGGCCTGCTGCGCGCGCAACGTATCGCCATCTGCCCACCATGCAGCGGAACAGAGCAGCAGGTACTCCGGGTCGTCGACCAGCTGATCATGATGATCGCTCAGCAGATCGAGTGCTGCGCGCGGCCTCCCGCTCGCGATCAGATCACGCGCGATCTCCAACGGATGGGTCTGCCCGGAGGTATCCAGGTCGTCGAGCGCATAGGCGTCGAAGCCGAAGTCAGACACGGTGCAGATCCTATCAGAGTGGCTGCCCAAAGCGAGGAATTCCCGCCAAAGTCCGAGTCAGCTCGGGCCTTCTGCCCCAAAGCTTGTATACTCCGGCCCAATGTTTGTGGTTGCGTGCTCCGGTTTCCCCGTGCCTGTCAGCCGATATTGGCGGGAGTTTGAAGCGGTGGAAATTTCGGACACTGAAATTGCCATTCCAGGCGCCGGTACGGTGAGGCGCTGGATTCGCGAGGCGCCAGAAGGCTTCCTTTTCACGGTCGTCGCGCCGAGCTCGGTGAGCGAATCGGGTTTCAGGCGCACCAAAGAGAACAAGGCGACATGCGAGGAGGTGGCCGCGCTGGCGAGCGACCTCAAGGCCAAGGCAGTGATTTTTCACGCGGACGAAAAGTTCAAGCATGGCAAGGCGAACCGGGCCGCTCTTCGAGCGTTTCTAGGTTTTCTACCCTCGGACTTGCCCCCGGTGGTCTTCGACTTCGAGGCCTGGAAGCCTGCCGACATCGCCGCCGCCTGCGGTGACCGGCCCGCGGTTGCGGCGTACGACCCACTCACAGACGACCCGCCCCCGAAGTCGAAGATCACCTATCTCCGCCTTCCGGGGCCGGCCGGCCATCGGTCGCGCTACGACGAGGCGTCGATCGCCAAGATTGCCGAGCACTGCAAAAGCCTCGACCCCGAACTAGGTATCTGCGTGTTCCGCAACATCGACATGCAGACGAACGCTCACCAGCTCACCAAGAGACTCGAGTAGCCGGTGTCGGAATCGGCGCCGACGCCGACGCCGACAGTGCTAAGGCTCTCCGGCGAGGACGCGGGGGAGCGCATCGATCGCGTACTGGCTAGGCGCTGCCCGGAGTTCTCACGAAGCGCGCTACAGCGCTGGATCGAGCAAGGCCGGGTGGAGCAAGCCGGCGAGGTAGTTTCGAGGAAAACCAAGGCCATCGAGGGCGCAGAGATTCTGATTCACCCCGCCCCGCCCGAAGCAATGAGCGCCGAGCCCCAGGCAATTCCGCTGGAGGTGCTGTTCGAGGACGAGCATCTGATCATCCTCGACAAGCCTGCCGGCCTCGTGGTTCACCCTGCGCCCGGCCATCCGGACGGCACGCTCGTCAACGCCCTGCTGCATCACGGCCAGCTCCGGGGCGGCCCCGATCCCTTGCGCCCTGGAATCGTGCACCGGCTCGACAAGGACACCAGCGGGGTGATGGTGGTCGCTAAAACCGCGCAGGCGCACGAGCGGCTGGTCGAGATGTTTCAGCAGCACAGCTTGGAGCGAGCCTATCTCGCCATCGCACTAGGAAGGCCGCCCGGGTCGATCCGCTACGACACCTTCCATGGGCGACACCCGGCGAATCGAAAGAAGTTCACCTCGCGCGGCGACCGGGGCCGCAGAGCGGTCACAGATCTAGAATCAGTCGAGTTTTTGCACGGAAGTGCTTTGGTTCGTTGCCGTCTCGAGACCGGGCGCACGCATCAGATTCGGGTGCATCTCGCCGAGCACGGACACCCTGTTCTCGGCGACCCGTTGTACGGGAAATCGATCGGTGACCCCGAGCTCCGACGTGTTTCGACCGAGCTGGGGCGCCAGGCGCTGCACGCGGCGGTCCTTGCTTTCGATCACCCGATCAGCGGGGAGCCCATGCGGTTCGAGACCGAACCTCCGGAGGATTTCCAACAGGCGCTGCGCTCGCTTCGACTCGACTAGGGAGCTTGGACGAAGGCTATGGCTCGGTCTCGCACTGCGAGTAGCCGTCGAGGACTTCCTGGCATTGCTGTTCGTCACATTGGAGCACTACGGAATTGCAGGTCTCGAAGAAGACGGGATTGACCAAAATCGCCCTGCAGCAGTCCTGGAGGTCGAGGCAGGCCTCGATTGCCGCATCGTCGCATTCGTTCGACGTCGATGCCGCCCACCCCGCGCGACAATACGAATCGCCTTCTTCCCGCTGCGCGATGCCCGAGGCCATTTGACCCACGAGCTCACCGGAAAAGGAGAGCGTGATGCCGCTGCCCGGCGGCTCGATGAACGAGCCCTGAAAAGTCTGGGTGCCCTGATCGATGGTGATGTCACTCTGGTAGCTGAGCTCGAAGCTACAGGGCTGCCCGATCTGGTCGGTACCCCCGAGACGCACATCGATTTCGAATGATGGTCCTGTTGCTTGTCCGCCCTGCCCACCCTGTCCAGCCAGGCTGCACCCGGGCTCCGTGGTTAGCCTCAGGCCATCCCCGCTGACAGTGAAACAGACGTCGACCCCGTTGCTCTGTCCTTCCCAGAGCTGAGGTTGGGGCGGCTCCGTGCCGCCCATGCCAGCCATGCCACCCGAGCCAGCCGAGCCGCCAGCCGCACCCCCGGTGCCACCGCCAGGTCCCACCTCGTCGCTGCAGCCCGGGACAAGAAGGAAAATAAGAAAAGCGAGGCAGCCGGCCATGGCCAACCGCCCGGTATGGAGATGAGTCATCGCGATCGCTGGCCTACCACATCGGAGATTCGACGTGGGACTTGGAACGGACGAGCAGATCGATGATGGCGCGGTCGTACAGGTTGCGACCGATGAGCTCGGGCGCGACGCGACTTTGATAAAGGTCGCGTCCTTCTTGAATTTCGTCCGCCATCACCTCGAAAAGACTATCGTTTCGAATTCCCTCGGCGATCTTGTCTTCGTTGTAGAGAGCAAGGTCACTCGAGATCGCTCGTGCCAGGCGACGCGCAGCTTCTTGGGTTTCGATCAGGGCCATCGGTCCTCCGTGGGCGAAGAGTGACGCAGCATCCCCACCTCTGTCAAAGAGCGGTCAGATCGACTTCGATGGCGCCGATGCGAATGATCTCCATCGGGGTCCGGGTCGAGTCGATGAGGGTCGAGGGGGCACCTCCCGGAGAGATGCCGGGCACCAGCCCCGCAAGCCCCTCGGCGAGTGCTGCGGGCAGCTCCTCTGCGCTTCGGAGCGGTGGCTCGCCAGTCCGGTTGGCGCTGGTCGCGGTCAGAGGGTGGCCGAAGGCACGCACCAATTCCGCGGCGGGACTCGGCCCAGGGACTCGAACGCCGATCTTGCCATCGCGGCTGAGTCGCGGACTCAAACCGGGCTTGGCCGTTAGCAGTATCGTCAACGGGCCCGGCCAGTGCGCGCGCATGAGAGCCTGTGCCGCTGCCGAAGGAGGCTCGGCGACGCTCGTCACGGACGCGCCGTCGGGAAGGAGTAAGGCGATCGGCATGTCCGAAGGCCGCCCCTTGAGCTCGGCGACCCGCTCGACGGCCTCCTCATTTCTCGCGTCGGCCAGCAGGCCGAGCCAGGTTTCGGTCGGACACGCGATGACGCCGCCCTGCTCTAGAACCCTGACGAGCGCGGCCAGCTGGTCCATTAGCGGCCGCGGGCCCGCCAGCCGATGTCCCGGCGGAGCTGCTTGCCTTCGAAGTCGATCTTGTCGACCGCTTCGTAGGCACGTTCGGCAGCTTCGTCGATGCTCTCGCCAACGGCGGTGACCGAGAGCACCCGTCCGCCGGAAGTGACCACCGTGTCGCCTCGAAGCGCCGTGCCCGCGTGGAAGACAGTCACATGCGGAAGCGCCGCGGCTTCGTCGAGGCCGTGAATGGGCGTCCCTTTCTCATAGCTGCCCGGATAGCCGCCCGCGGCAAGCACGACGCAGAGCGAAGCGGGCGCCTCCCATTGAAGGGTCAGCCCTCCGAAGTCTCCGCGCGCGGAGCCTTGAATGAGCGGCAGGACCGAGCCCTTCCAGCGGGTCATCAAAGTCTGACACTCGGGGTCGCCGAAGCGTGTGTTGTACTCGAGAACCAGCGGCTCGCCGTTTACGATCATCAGACCAACGAAGAGCGCGCCGCGGAAGGGGCGCCCTTCGGCGGCCATCCCGCGAAGTGTCGGCTCGATGACACGGTCGAGCACCTTCTGCTCGATTTCGGGGGTCACGACGGGCGGCGGTGAGTAAGCACCCATGCCTCCGGTATTCGGTCCCTTGTCGCCATCGAAGGCGCGCTTGTGATCTTGAGCCGGGGCCAGCGGAATGAACCGTTCACCATCGGAGACGACGTGGTAGCTCACTTCTTGGCCGACGAGGCATTCCTCGATCAAGATCCGATTGCCGGCATCGCCAAAGGCGCGATCGCGCATGATGAGGTCGACGCCTGCGATGGCTTCTGCGGCGTTTCTCGCCACGATGACACCCTTGCCTGCAGCCAGGCCGTCGGCCTTCACGACCAGCGGCCGGTTCGCCTCCTCGATGTAGCGCGTGGCGGTGTCGGGGTCTTCGAACACCGCAAAGCCAGCGGTCGGGATCTCGTGGCGGGCCATGAACTCCTTCGAGAAGATCTTGGAACCCTCGAGCTGGGCGGCCTCGCGATCAGGACCAAAGGCGTCGATACCGTTTTCACGCAGCGCGTCGACGACTCCGGCGACGAGGGGCGCCTCGGGACCGACGACCACTAGGTCGGCAGACTCGCGCTTTGCAAGCGCAACGACCTGATCGGCGTCCGTCGGGTCGACGGGAACGGTTCGGCCGATCGCGGCGATCCCGGCGTTGCCCGGCGCACCGATGACTTCGACCCCCGAATCCTGCGACAGGCGCCATGCAAGCGCATGTTCGCGAGCGCCCCCTCCCACGATGAGAACACGCATCGTCAGTGCCGGAAGTGGCGAACGCCGGTGAAGACCATCGCCATGTCAGCGGCATCGGCAGCCGCAATGACTTTGTCGTCGCCCTTGGATCCACCGGGATGAACGACCGCGGTGATCCCCACCTGGGCGGCTGCTTCGATGCCGTCGGGGAATGGGAAGAACGCGTCCGAGGCCATCACGGCGCCCTTTGAAAGCTCGCCGGACTTCTGCGCTGCGATGCCAACGGCGGTGACGCGTGCCATCTGACCGGCGCCAACGCCCACCGTCCGGTCGGGTTTGGCGAAGATGATGGCGTTGGATTTGACGTGTTTGCAAACACGCCAGGCGAAATCGAGGGCGCGCATTTCGTCATCGGTTGGCTGACGCTTGGTGACGACTTTGCCCGCGCGAACCTCGCTCGGCCCGGTGGCGTCACGATCCTGGACGACCAAGCCACCGCCGACGCGCTTGAACTGCAGCGCGGCGTAGTCGGCCGGAAGCCATTCGCCGGTTGCCAGGATACGGAGGTTCTTCTTTTTTTGGAGCCTCTCGAGTGCAGCCGGAGCAAAACCCGGCGCAATGATGCACTCGATGAAGGTCTCGGCGACCGCGTTGGCGGTCGCCTCGTCGACCTCGCGATTCAAGGCGACGATTCCGCCAAAGGCGCTCTGGGCGTCGGCTTCGCGTGCGATGCGGTACGCCTCTTCGAGGGTCGCCGCCGTTGCCACGCCACAGGGGTTGGTGTGCTTCACTACGACCGCGGCAGGCCCTTCGAACTCGCGCACCGCTTCGATCGTAGCGTCGACGTCGACCAGATTGTTGAAAGAAAGCTCTTTGCCGCCTGCGCCAAGCGACTCTGCCAAGGCCAGGCTCCCGGCGGGGGCGTTGCGCTCGATGTAGAAGGCGCCTTGCTGGTGAGGGTTCTCGCCGTAGCGGACGTCGTAGGCCTTGCTGAAGCTCAGGGTGAGCGCACCGGGGAACTTGGAGTCGCTGCCCTGAGAGCTGAGGTAAGCGGAGATAGCACCGTCATAGGCTGCGGTCTGGGTGAAGGCCTTGGCTGCCAAGCGCGCGCGCAGGGATGCATTCGGCCCATCGCCGGACTTCACCGCGGCGAGCACCTCGGCGTAGTCGCCGGGCTCGGTCACCACCGTGACGCGCGCCTGATTCTTTGCAGCGCTGCGCACCATCGACGGGCCGCCGATGTCGATGTTCTCGATCGTCTCTTCATGAGACGCGCCACGTGCGACCGTCTGCTCGAAGGGATAGAGGTTCACGCAAACGAGGTCGATGGGCTTGCCGCCAATCCCGCCGAGCGCGTCGCGGTCCTCGCTGCTGTCCCGCATGAGAATCCCGCCGTGGACCCGCGGGTGGAGAGTCTTCACGCGACCGTCCATGATCTCGGGAGACTGGGTGTACTCCGAGACGTCGATGACCGGGACCCCGCCTTCGCGAAGCGCGCGCGCTGTACCGCCAGTGGACAGAATCTCGACGCCAGCGTCGGAAAGCCCTTTGGCGAAGTCGACGACGCCCGTCTTGTCGGAGACCGATATCAGTGCGCGTTTGATCTGTGTCATGCCCCTACCTTTGAGCGTCGGCCATACCCCGACGCCAGAAGGTCGTCAATGGAATCTGAGGGCCGCGCGGCTCAGACGTCCGGGACACCGACTTCGTCGCGCTCGTGCATTTGCGCGAGGGTCGCTTCGACCCAGGCGCAGAGCTCGCCGAGGCGAATCATTTCGCGCGCTTCGCGCATCAGCGCGCCGTAGAAATGCAAATTGTGAAGCGAGAGCAAGCGCGGGCCAAGCATCTCCTCGGCCTTGAAAAGGTGCCGCAGATAGGCCCGCGAGTACTGGGTGCAGACCGAGCAATCACATCGGGCGTCGAGGGCGCTCTCGTCCTCGCGGTGCCGGGCCTGCTTGAGATTGACCCTGCCTCCCCAGGTGAGAGCCTGGCCGTTGCGCGCGTTTCGCGTCGGAAGGACACAGTCGAACAGATCGACACCGCTGCTGAGCGCGCGAAGCAGATCGGTCGGCGTGCCGACACCCATGAGATAGCGCGGGCGATCCTCGGGCATTCGCGGAGCGATCTGATCGAGCAGCTCGTACATCTGGGCCGTGGGCTCGCCGACGGAAAAGCCACCGAGGGCAACGCCGTCGAAGTCGAGGGAGGCAATGGTCTCCAGGTGAGACAGCCGCAGATCGAGCTCGGTCCCACCTTGGACGATGCCGAAACGCGCTTGGCCCTCGGCAGGCTCGGTCTGCAAACAACGCTCGGCCCAGGCGCTCGTTCGCGCCATCGCTCGTTCGACTTCGGCGCGCGGCGCACCGCCAGGAGGGCATTCGTCGAGAACCATGGCGATGTCCGAACCGAGCAGCGCCTGCACTCGCATCGCCTCTTCGGGCGTCAGCCGGTGCAGGGTGCCATCGAGGTGAGAACGAAAGGTGATGCCGTCGTCGTCGATGGTCCGATGCTTGGCAAGCGAGAACACCTGATACCCACCGCTGTCGGTGAGCAGCGCATGCGGCCAATTCATGAACCCGACGACGCCTCCCTGAGACGCTAGCAACTCTGCGCCCGGACGAAGCCAGAGATGATAGGTGTTGGCCAAGATGATGCGGGCGCCCGTCGATGCGACCTCGTCGGGTGTCAGCGCCTTGACGGTCGCCTGGGTTCCGACCGGCATGAACGCAGGGGTCTCGATGAGCGCTCGGGGTGTCTCGAGCAGCCCAGACCGCGCCTGGCCATCGTGCGTCTCGACTCGGAACGAAAAACCAGCGGTGGGAAGGCTCAAGACGCTCTCCCGCGAATCAGCATCGCATCGCCGTAGCTGTAGAATCGATATCGCCGCTCGGCGGCCTCCCGATACGCGCGGCGCGTGAGCTCGGAGCCGGCAAACGCCATCACCAGCGCGAGCAGAGTCGAACGCGGCAGATGGAAGTTCGTCACCAGATGGTCGACGACGTGAAAGCGATGAGGTGGGCGAATGAACAGCCGCGTCGTCCCGACTCCGGCAAGCGGGTTCCCCTCTGCGTCGATCGACGACTCCAGGGTGCGAACGACAGTGGTGCCTACGGCAACGATCGGCCGAGCTTCGGCACGCGCTCGGCCGATCGCCGCGACCGTAGACTCGGGGACCTCATAGGCTTCTTCGTGCATCTCGTGATCGTCTAGGGTGTCGGCCTGCACCGGTCTGAATGTGCCCGGTCCGACGTGCAGTGTCACGTAGGCCGTCCGGTGCCCAGCTGCTTCGAGCGCGCCCAGGCTGCTCTCGGTGAAGTGAAGACCGGCGGTCGGAGCGGCGACCGCGCCCTGCTTCTTCGCAAAGACTGTCTGGTAGCGGGCTCTGTCCGCCTCTGCCGCGGCTCGTCGAATGTAGGGCGGCAGGGGAATCTCACCGGCCTGCTCGATCACTGCGTCGACCTCGCTCTTCGCACCGAGCTCGACTTCCAACTGCCCATGCTCTCGCGTGCGAATCACCCTGGCTTGAAGTCGTCCCTCGCAGAGCTCGAGCTCCATCCCCTCGCGGAGGCCCTTGGAGGACCGCCCCATCGCCAGCCAACGGTCGGAGCCCTGAGCGGTCTTCCTGAGGAGAAGAAGCTCTACCTTGCCTCCTGTCGCCTTGTTGCCCAAGAGGCGCGCAGGAAAGACCTTCGTGTCGTTGAAGATGAACAGGCTGGGCGGCAGCAATCCCGGCAGCTCGGCAAACAGGTGGTCTTCGACTTGGTTCGCGGGCACGTCCAGCAGGAGCAAACGCGAGGCGTCCCGCTTCGCCAAGGGCTCCTGCGCGATCAGCTCGGCAGGGAGCTCGTAGTCGAGATCGGAAATCCGCATCTAGTTCCCGGGGGCGGTGATGAAGCGAACGCCGTAGGTCTCGTCGGGGTGGGCAACACGGCCGCTCTCGTCACGCGAGTCGGCGGACACTTCGACGCAGAATTTGCCGGCTTCGGCGTTGCGCCAGGTCTTGCTCGTCTCACCCCGGCCGACGCCCTTGTCGTCATACTTGCCGCTCCGGTCGGTTCGCCGATCGACCACTCGCAGAACCAAATCCACCTCGCCGAGGGCGCTCACTTGCGCGACCACGCTCTCGGCAGCGGCATCCAAGCAGAACGTGTCCACATCACCCGCCCAGCCGATCCAAGCTCGCCGTTCGGTGCCGAGCCTCAGAGGCTCCGCGAGCTCGAGCGAATCGTTTGGCTCACGCTCGAAGGCTGCGTCATCTTCGAGAAGCCGCCACCGAACGTAGTATTCGTCGGAAACGTTCTCGGTCGGAAGCTCTCCTTCGATACGCTGTTCGCGCACGCGGATTAGATACTTGCCGGGCTCGAGCGGAACATTGGGCAAGCGCTCCCCCTGCCCCAGCCCCCCGGAGTCGGCGACGATCATGGGCTCGTCCTGGTCCGGCGTCAGTAGCTCGACGAGAACGTCCATGTTGGGAATCGCAGTGACCTCCAGCTCCGCGGCACCTCGCTCGCTCCCCAGGTGTTGAATCTGAAAAAGATCGACGTCGCTCGAGTCTTCGCTGAGGCGCTGCCCGAGATGGGCCTCCATCTCGGTGTCTTCGGGAAGGCGGGTCGCGTTCTTCACGCTGTGGTTGGGTTCCTTCTCGGACGGACCCCGGCTGGCGAGTTGCCATGCGAGCACGCCAGCTCCTGCCAGCAGCAAGACCAGCAATGACCACCAAAGTTTTCGCTTGCGCGGGAAGAGCGAGTCGAGCTTGTCGACGCGACGCGCGCCACTGCCGAACGGCGCCTGGCCGACTCCGCTCAGTCGCCAATCTCCGGAACCGACGGTCGTCAGATACTCGACCAAGTCTTCCCGGAGCTCCTCTGCGGTTTGGTAGCGAAGGTCGGGGTCTTTCTGAAGACAGCGCATGATGATCGCGTCGGCTTCAGCGGGCACCGAGAGTGGCGAGCGGCTCGACGGGAGCGAAGGTTCTTCGGACAGGTGCTTCGAAAGCACGCCAACTGGGTTGGGCGCTTCGAACGGCGGCTGACCGACCACGCATTCGTACATGATTGCGCCCATCGCATAGATGTCGCTTCGTCCGTCGAGCTCGTGCCCCTGAATCTGCTCGGGCGACATGTAGTACGGGGTTCCAACGATCGTTCCGCTGCTGGTCACCTGCTTGCCGATGTTGCCCTCGAAGAGCTTCGCGAGCCCGAAGTCCAGGACCTTCGCCGTCTCTCCTTCGCGGCCTTCGGCGACGACGATGTTCTCCGGCTTGAGATCCCGGTGCACGATGCCAGCAGCATGGGCATCCGAAACGGAGCCGGTCACCTGCGCGCAAAGGTACGCCACCCGCCCGAATGGCATAGCCCCGTCTTTCTCTAGGAGCTTGGACAAGTCCTCGCCGTCCACGTACTCCATCACCAGGTAGAGCGCGCCGGACTTGGTCCGACCGAAATCGAACACATGAACGGTGTTCGGATGGTTGAGGCGCGATGCGGACTCGGCTTCGCGATGGAAGCGGGCGACGTTCTCTGGGTCCTCCTGAAGCTCGCGGTGCAGCAGCTTGATCGCCATCACTTTGCTGATCTGCGTGTGCTCGACTCGATACACCGTGCCCATCGCGCCCCGCCCGATTGGCGCAACGACGCGGTAGCGCTCGGCGATGATGTCGCCGGGCTTCGGCAACGAAGACCCGAGAGGCCTCCCGCACTTCCCGCAGAATTTCGCCTCGGGCGGGTTGCTCTTGCCGCAGGCTGTACACAGCGCAGGGCTGTCTCGGGCGGTACTAGCCATTCAATGTCAGATAGCGGTAGCCAAGCCAGGCTGCCGCAAGAAGTACCAGCACCGCCAGCCCACGGAGCGCTTTCTTTCTTCTCTCTAGCACTGGAAGCGGCTCGTTTGCGCTGTCGTAACGGACTCGAGTGCGCGCGCGATGACTCGGAGCAACTGATGCGGACGCCCCACCCGCTTCGAGATTCGGCGCGACGCCGTGATCCGGCTCGCCCTGTTCAGGCGACGGCACCTCATCTACTGGAGCCATCGGCTCGAGCGGCCGCATGCCGAGCATTGTCTTCTGGGCCTTGCGACCGCGCTTTCGCACTTCTCGCGCCGATGAAATCGGGGTAGGAGGAGGCGATGGCAGGGGCGCCGGGATCGGGCTCTCAGCAGGTGGGGAGCCCGGCTGAATCCCCAGCACCGTGTGCTTGCGAACTCGCTGCTGAGAGCCGGTTCGGCTCGGCCGGTCATCCGCCGACGGGTTCGGAGTCTCGTGGACCCGAATGCGCGACTGATCGAGGCGCTGAGGAGCCTCGTCGCGCCGGGCGTAACCACACTTGCCGCAGAACGCATCGTCCGACGGAACTTCAGCTCCACATTGGGGACAATCCATAACGCGCCCTTACCGTATCAGATTTCCTTCGCCACTGCGCCTAACGGGGAATCCCCATGACGTCGGTCATGTCATAAAGGCCGGCAGGTCGGCTCACCACCCAGCGCGCCGCGCGCACCGCCCCGCGGGCAAAGATCGTGCGATCGGTCGCGCGATGGGTGAGCTCGATGCGCTCGCCCTCACCCACCAGATAGAGGGTGTGCTCGCCGACGACGTCACCGCCGCGCAGGGCCATGACCCCGACCTCGTCGAGAGGCCGCGCCCCAACCTGGCCGCTTCGGCCGTGAGTCACGACGCGCTCAGGATCGAGCTGCTTGGCCTGGGCCACGACCTCACCCAGGCGCACCGCGGTACCGCTCGGCGAGTCGACCTTGTGGCGGTGATGGATTTCGAGGATCTCGGCATCGAAGTCAGGCCCGAGGAGCTCGGTCGCGCGCGCCGCTAGAAAGTACAAGGCGTTGACACCTTGGCTGTAGTTGGGTGCGAACACGATCGGCACACGCTCGGCTGCTCGCTCGAGGGCGGCCCTGGTCGAAGCGTCGAGCCCGGTCGTTCCGATCACCATGGGAATGTGCTGCCCGGCGCAGAGGGGCAAGAGCTTCGCGGTGGCCGAGGCAATGCTGAAGTCGATGACGACCTCGACGTTGCTCAGGAACTCTTCGACATCGGACGTGATGCGGACCCCGGAGGGCGCCGCTCCGGTGAGCACACCCATATCTCGACCGATCAGCTCACTGCCTTCACGATCCATCGCGGCGACGAGACTCGCTTCGAGGTCCTCGCTCAAGACCGCAGCGATGCTTTGCCCCATGCGACCGGCTGCTCCGTGTATCGCAACTTGCGCCATGATCACGGCATCGCAGATGCGGCGACGAGCGTCAATCGACTAGCTAGGTCGACGAGCGACCCGCGCTCAGCTCGACCAGACGGTCGATGAGAAAGCCGCTCTGCTCGAGGGCTTCGTTGGTGAAGTCGCCGAAGAAAGCGCGGACTTCAGCGAAGACCTGGTCAAAGGCTTCCTGGTCGCCGTCCGCGAGAATCTGAGCCAAATCCGAGGCCGCCTCCCGAAAGATGTCGACCACCCGCCCGGAGTCGGGGTTGAGCATTTCGATGGGCCCGTAGAGCTCCGGCGCCTGGGCGAAATGCCGGCCGGTTACGTAGGTCTCGAGAAGGTATGCAGGCGAGGTGAAGCGAAGCGTCTCCTCGAGCGGGGCGCCCGCGCGGCTTAGCGCCATCCCGAGCACCTGCGTCTTGAAGTGGTGCAAGACTTGCACGATCGCCATCATCGAGTCGTGCTCCGCTGGAGTCGTCTCGGTGAGGACCAGGCCGCGAGCGCTGAGCATCTGTCGAACCCAGTCGAGCCAGGCCTCGCCCCGCCCCGGACAGATCACCACGCGTTGTCCCTGGTAGGTATTGACCCCTGGGCCGAACATCGGATGAGTGCCGACCACACTGGCTTCGGTCGACTCCAGCATTGCCGCCACAGGGTCGGATTTGATCGACGTCACGTCCATGAGAAGCGCATCTTTGCGAACCAGGGGGCCGAGCGCCTCGATGACCGCGCGAGTCTCTCGAATCGGCACGCTGATGATCACCACGTCAGCGTTCGCCGCAGCGTCTGCCGGCCGAAGCTCGGTTTCGAGATCCGCACTCGAAACATCGTGCCCCAGGTCGGAGAACAGAGTGACGAGTGAACGCCCCATTCCTCCCTCGCCACCGATGATCGCGACAGACTTGGCCTCGACGTCTGGCGGGACCTCTGCCCGTAGCGCTGCCTGCCGCTCGCGGCTCATGAGCATGAGCTGGCGCCAGATCGATTCGATGCTCTCGGCGGAGAGCCCAAGCTGCTCGGCGCGAGAGCAGCGATCATCGAGAACCCGGCGTTCACGGGCCAGATCGCGGATCCGAACCCGATGCGAACGCTTGCGCGCGGCGATCTCGGCCACGATGTCCATTCGCCGTACCAGCAACTGCAGCAACTCGCGATCGAGGTCATCGAGCGCGCCCCGAAGCTCCAAAAGCGGGCCTTTGTCTGGATTCTGGTCGGTCATGGCTTGGTTTTACATCGAAGGAGAGCGTCCGCATAATGCGCGCCCGTGAAGCGACTGCAACTCCATCATTGGATCCTGATAGCCATGGGTCTAGGCGCCGCCCTGGGGCTGGGCCTCAACTGGGCCGGCGGACAGGGATTGGTCGATGCCAGCCTCGTGGGCACCGTGGCGATGGTCGGCAAGGAAATCGGGGACCTGTTCCTCAGGCTGCTGCAGATGCTTGTGGTCCCTCTCATCATCTCGTCATTGATCACCGGGATCACGGGCATGGGCGACCTGCGAACCTTGGGCTCGATCGGCGGGCGCGCGGTGGGCTTCTATCTCACGACGAGCGCTCTGGCGATCGTGACGGGGATCGCGGTGGTGAACGTCATCCGGCCGGGCGAAGGTGCCCAGCTCGCCCTTCTCGAAGAAGGCGCCGCCGCCGAGCCGCTGCAGATCGAAACACCGAGCAGCATCGGCGTCGTCCTTTGGGAGCAGCTCGAAAGCCTGATCCCGACGAACCCACTGGCCGCAGCTTCCCAGGGCGACATGCTTCCCGTCATCTTCTTCGCGCTCCTGATCGGCGTGTTCATCGGGATCGCTGAGCACCGCGAAGGCTCGAAGGACGCAAGCATCGTGCGGCGCTTCTTCTCGGGCCTCTTCGACGTGATGATGCAGATGACGCTCTTCGTCGTGAAGTTCGCGCCCATCGGTGTCTTCGGGTTCACCTTGTACGCGGCAGCAGGTAAGGGACCGGCAGCGTTTCGAGTCCTGGGCTGGTACGTGCTCACGGTCTTCATTGCGCTCTTGATTCACGCTTCCGTGACGCTGCCGATCATCTTGAAGCTCCGAACCGGCCGCTCGCCGATCGAATACGCCCGCAAGCTCATGACCGCCCTGGTGACGGCGTTCAGCACCGCATCGAGCAATGGCACCCTTCCCCTCACGATGGAAAACGTCGAGAACGCAGGGGTGCGGCCCCAAGTGGCCTCCTTCGTGCTTCCTCTCGGCGCGACCATCAACATGGACGGCACGGCGCTCTACGAAGCCGTGGCGGTCCTCTTCATCGCGCAGGTCTACGGCGTCGATTTGACGATGGCGCAGCAAGGCCTCGTCGCTCTGACCGCCCTGCTTGCCAGCATCGGCGCAGCGGGGATTCCGCACGCCGGCATGGTCATGATGGTCGTGGTCCTGAACGCTGTGGGCTTACCGACGAGCGCCGTCGCTCTGATCCTCGCGGTAGACCGCATCCTCGACATGCTCCGAACCATGGTCAATGTCTGGTCGGATTCAGTGGCCGCAGCTGTCGTGGATGCGAAGGAATGACCTGGTAGCTACGGGGCCCTACCCAGCCCTCCCCGAGTTCGGTACTCTTTACTCTGGGTGTCATCTTGACGAACGAACCTACGACGAGGCAGGGCTGGGGGGCGATTCGTGGGCCATTGTTGCTGACGCTTGGCATCAGCGTCGCTCTGATACTGCGTGTCGCCTTGGTTTGGTCGGAGCTGCCTGAGAACATGGCCTCCCATTTCGGCGCCGGAGGCAGACCGAACGACTACATGTCAAAGGTGCCGTTCTTCTGGTTCTTGGCAGTCTCGGCGGGCGGGAGCATCGCGCTCGTGTTTGCCGCCGCTACGACGCTCAAACGGCTCCCTGCGCGCTGGATCAGCATTCCCAATCGCGACTACTGGCTCGCAACGGACGAGCGACGTGAAGTTGCGATGAATCGGATCGCCGCCCCGATGGCTTGGATCGGGCTACTCACCGCCGCCCTCTTGGCAGTTGCCGTGGAATTCACCATCAAGGCAAACCTCCAGGGGACCAACTTTGCAAACGACGTGTTCATCGTGATGATGGTCGGCTACCTGCTCTTGGTCACCGCGATCACCATCTGGATGATCCGAGACCTAGCCCGGCTCGCAAACCCCAGTGACGAAACCTGAGCTCAGCGCTGACGCTCACACTGACACTGTCACTGTCCCGGCCCCTCCCGCCCCGAAGTCCCCTCGGCCAGCCGCTTCGGGAGCCACGGTCCCTCGTAGATCAACGCCGTGTAGATCTGCACCAAGTTGGCGCCGGCCTCGAGCCGTTCTCGGGCCTGTTCCGGAGTTTCGATTCCACCGACGGAAATCAGGACCATTTCCTCGCCCACTCTGGCCCGCAGTCGCTGGAGCACTTCCATCGAGCGTTCTGCGACCGGTGGACCGCTCAATCCGCCGGCGCCGCAGTGTTCGACCTCGTCCGCCGAGCTTGCGAGGCCGTCTCGGGAAATTGTCGTGTTGCTAGCGATGATGCCGTCGAGACCTAGTTCGATGGAGAGATCGGCCACCGCATCGACGTCCTCGTCGGCCAAGTCGGGGGCAATTTTGACCAGCAATGGGACTCGCCGAGCCGGAGATACTTCATTAAGTGCTTCACGAACTGCGCAGAGCAGCGGGCGCAGCTTCTCGGTGGCCTGGAGGTTTCGTAGGCCCGGGGTGTTGGGCGAGCTCACATTCACTACGACGTAGTCGGCGTACGGACCGACTCTCTTGGCGCTCGCAACATAGTCGCCGATCGCTTGCTCTTCGGGGACGACCTTCGTCTTACCGATGTTGACGCCGACGATCGTCCGGTGCGGTCGGCGCAAGCGAGCCACAGCGTCTGCCGAGCCGCGATTGTTGAAACCCATGCGGTTGATCAGAGCGCGGTCCTTCGTGAGCCGGAACAGGCGTGGCGTCGGGTTACCAGACTGGGCCTGCCCCGTTAGCGTTCCCACCTCGATGAAGCCGAAGCCCATGGCACCGAGGGCCTCGTAACCAATAGCGTCTTTGTCGAAACCTGCAGCCAAGCCGATCGGGTTCGGGAAGTCGAGTCCGAGCGCGCGAACACGCGTGGCATCGTCGTTCTGGTGAAACACATGTCGCATCAGCCTGAGCACGCCGGGAATGGAGGCGAGCAATCGCAGACCGCCAAACGCCAAATGATGAGCGACCTCTGCGGGCAGCAGATACAGCAGCGGGCGAATCAGCTTTTTGTACACTGTCCCCTCAACGCGCGAGAGCCGACCATCTCGCGTCGTCCTCGAGGCGCTGATCGATGCGCACGTCGAACGCCTCTTCAATGGGGCCCAGAATCCCGGGGTCGGCGGCATGAACCTCGCGCAGCGCGTCTCTGCACTGTGCAACCGCAGTGGCACTCATCCGTCCGAGCGGAGGGCGCCTCACCGAGGAGATCATCCCGAGCCCCGCCATCATGGTCTTGAGCGGCACCGGATTTCGGAACTTGTCGCTGACCTCGAAGCTCTGCCCGTTCGGCAAGGTTCGCACCGACGTCACCGTGCAGGTCACCAGCCGGAGCACGGGTGCGAGCGCCTTGGCAAGCCGGTCGGTCTCTTCGTTGTCCCCGGCCACTTGCGCGCGCACCATGGAAGCGATAGCGCCCGGCGCGATGTTCGAAAACACGCTGATGACGCCGGAGCCGCGAATCTCTTCGTCGCGCATCATCGTGAGCGTGAGGTCGTCATCGCCAGAGAGAATGCTCAGGGCAGGCCCTGCGAGCTGACGGTCCAAGCGCATGCGATCGAGGTCGCCCGTGGCCTGCTTGACGGCGGGCACTCGCTTTGGGTCGTTGAGATGCAAGATCGCGAGGTCGGCCGCGGAAAGCGCGCAGCCGCTCCGTCCCGGAATCACATAGGGAACGATCGCGATGTCGGAAACGCTCTCGAGGATTCGCTCGTAGTACTCCGCGCGCAGCTCGAGGCTCGAAGGGCCGTTGTAGTAGCAGTCCACGAGTAGCACAGCGGTGGCACCGGCTTCCTTCGCCTGAGTGGTGGCGCGAATTGCTTCTTGGGTATTGTTGCTGCCGGTGCCCGCCAAGACACCCACGCGCCCATCGACGGTACGCACGGCACCCTCGACGACTGCATCGTGATCCCGCCAGGAAAGGGTCGGCGATTCGCCGGTCGTGCCGCAGGGAAGAACGCCATCGACGCCCTCTTGCACCTGGAAATCGATGAGTCGACGCAACGAGTCGTAGTCGACCTGGTTGTCCGTCGAAAACGGAGTGACCAGGGCGGTCCACACGCCATGAGGTCGGAAGGTCCCACTCATGCCGGGACCTTAGCGTTTTTCGTCGCAAAGGAAAGCGGGATTGTGCTTGACCAAAATCCGAAAAAAGCCCACCAACGCGACAAATGGCAGCGGTGGCAGCAGCTCTGGTCCTAGGTGCATTCCTGATCGCGTATCGATTCTACGCGCGATTCCTCGGCGAGCGCATCTACCAGGACCAGGAGGACTTCGTCACACCGGCGCACGAGCTCGACGACGGCGTCGACTTCGTGCCCACGCAGCGAGCGGTGCTCTTCGGGCACCACTTCACCTCGATTGCAGGAGCTGCCCCGATCATCGGCCCCTGTGTGGCCGCGTACTGGGGCTGGGGCCCTGCGCTCGTCTGGGTCGTCCTCGGCACCATCTTCATGGGTGCCGCGCACGACTTCGGCGCCCTGGTCGCCAGCATTCGTGAAAAGGGCCACTCGATCGCAGACATCACCGCGAAGACGATCAGCCCCAGAGCCCGAATTCTGTTCATGTGCTTCGTACTCGTGCTGATTTGGCTCGTCCTCGCCGTCTTTGCGATGGCAATCGCGGGGCTTTTCGTCAGTCAGCCCACCAGCGTCATCCCGATCAACATTCAGATCGTTGTCGCGGTCGTGATCGGTTGGCTGGTCTACAAGCGACAAGTGAAAATCCTCTGGCCATCCCTGATCGCGCTTGCTGTCCTCTACTTCTTCGTCTGGGTCGGAACCGAGGTTCCTGTCGACTTCGTCGCAATGGGCTTCGACCAGCACAAAGTAACCACGGGCTGGATCTTCTTTCTTCTCGTGTATTCGGCGATTGCCAGTCTGTTGCCGGTCTGGCTGCTGCTGCAACCCCGCGACTACATCAACAGCCATCAGCTCTTCGTCGGACTTGGGCTCTTGTTCCTCGGCGTTCTAGTCGCTCACCCCAATTTCGACGCCCCAGCGTATCGATCGCCAGAAGCGGGCGCGCCCTCGATCTTCCCGATCCTGTTCGTCACGATCGCCTGCGGCGCGATCAGCGGCTTCCACGGCCTCGTCTCCTCAGGAACGACCTCAAAGCAGATCGACCGCATGTCGGACGCGCGCATCATCGGATACGGCGCAATGCTCGGTGAAGGCTCCCTCGCGCTCGCCTCGACCCTAGCCGCAGTGGCCGGCATCGGCCTGGTCGGCGCATGCACCTTGCCCGGTCAAGGCCTCGTCGACGACCTGAGCTGGGCCGTCTACTACGACAGTTGGGCGCACGCCGGCGGCAACAAAGCTGCAGCCTTCGTGCTCGGCGGCGGCGCGTTTCTCGAAGCGGTGGGCTTGTCTTCAGAGCTGGCGCGGACCCTGATGGCTGTCTTGGTGATCGCGTTTGCGGCCACATCGCTCGATACCGCCACGCGTATCCAGCGCTTCATCCTCAGCGAGCTGGGCGAGGCGCTTGCGAATCAAGTCACTGACCAACCCCTATATCGCGACCGTGATCGCCGTCGTGCCGGCGATGTACCTGGCGCTCGCGGAGACCCCGGATCCGTCCACAGGACAAGCCAAGGCGGTCGGATGGGTGCTCTGGCCGATCTTCGGCGCAAGCAACCAGCTACTGGCGGCGCTGACCTTGATGACTTTGTCGCTGTATTTCTTTGCGCGAAAGCGACCGGTCTGGCCGCTGGTCATCCCAATGCTCTTGGTCATGCCGGTCGCAGCCCTGGCCTTGATCAGCAAGCTTCAGCAGTTCCTCGCAGAAGAGAACGCCCCGCTCACCGCGCTGGCAGCGCTCCTGCTCGGCTTGCTGATCTGGATGATCGTCGAGGGATTGCTCGCGGTGCAAAGGTTGAGACGTGCCTAAGAAGGCTCCGAAAGAATCTGGTTTTAGCAAGAGTGTGCCAGTGGTGTTCGCGGCATCCTCGTGTCGCAGCGCGTCGGGCCCCGGTTGCGCCTACTTCTTCTTCAGCATCCGATAGAGCCACAACACCGCCACAGCGCCGGCGATCGCAATCCCGAAGCTCCGGACGTTGAAGCCGGTTACATCGCCGAAACCGAGCTGGGTTCCGACGAAACCGCCAACCATGGCGCCCGCGACACCGAGCAAGGTCGTCTTGATGAATCCGCCCCCGTCGTCACCGGGCATGACGAACTTGGCGAGGATGCCCGCAAGCAAGCCGAACACGATCCACGAAATAATTCCCATCGGAACCCTCCTGGGGGAGAGTGTTGGGGATGAGCAGTGGCAGCGCCAGTGGCGGCGTCAGCGGAGCATGAAGTAGATCACGACGCCGGTTACAGAGACGTATAGCCAAATCGGCAAGGTCCAGCGCGCGAGCCGTTTGTGAGCCGAGAAACGCTCCCTCGCCGCCAAGAAGAATGTCGTCAAGATCATGGGCAGCATCGCAATCGAAAGAAGCACGTGGCTGATCAGAATCGCGAAATAGACGATGCGGATCGTGCCTTCACCCTGGTACTGCGTGTCACCGTGGGCGTAGTGGTAGAGGATGTAACCCACTAAGAAAACCGCCGAGGCGGCGAACGCCGAAACCATCAAGCGCTTGTGGATCTCACGCCGGCCGCTGCGGATCGCCATGAACCCGGCGACGAGCAGCGTAGCCGAGGTCGCGTTGAGCGCTGCGTTCACGCCCGGCATGAAGCTCAGGTCCGCGTTGACGCCGCCGCCTTCCCGAAGAAGAAGTAGCCAACCCAGAAATCCGACCGCCGCGGTCGAAACCAGGGCGTTGAAGATCCAGAAGCTCCGGTCGCTTTGGGCAGCCATCGGGCGAGCCTAGGCTCAACCTCGAAGCTCGGCCAGGGCCTGGTCTACGGCGTCGAGGACCTGAGGAACCTCTCCATGAGCGTTCGGCCAGTGGGGCGCAAAGCGCATCAGGCCATCCGGGGTGTTGCACACTACGCCGCGATCGCGGAGCGCGGCGGCAAGCTTCGACAGGCGGACATCACTCGGGACGGCCAGGCTGAGCAGCGTGGAGCGAAGGGCGGGCGCCTGCGCACGCTGACTGCGAAACCCTCGGTCGACGAGGCCCGCTTCGAGCGCTTCGAGGTACGCGTCGACGTGTGCATGAATGGCGGGCACCCCCAGCTGGCCAAGCAGCTCGAGCGAGGCGCCGAGTGCGGCAAGTCCGATCACGTTGCTCGTCCCGAGCTCGAACGCCGGAGCGCCCCGCTTGAGCGGATTGTCGTAGCGAAGCTGTGGCTCGTCGCTGGTCAAGAAGGCAACCGGATCCTCGTGGCCCAGCCAACCCGCAAGCCGTGGCTTCATCGTCGCCGCGCAGCGCTCGGCGACGTACAACAAGCCGGTGCCCTCGGCGCCCATGAGGTGCTTGTGACTGCCCGAGCTGAGGTAGTCGATGCCCCATGACACATCGACTGGGGTCGCCCCGAGCGCTTGAATTGCGTCGACGAAAATCTCGGCGTCGTACTCGTGACAAAGCGAGGCCATTTCGGCCAACGGCATCCGTAGCCCTGTCTTGTACTGCACCGCGCTCACCGCTACGAGGCGGACCCCTTGTTTCAGAACGCCTTCGAGCGCAGCCAGACCCTCGTCGACAGAGCGGCGAAAGGGGTCGAGCGACAACCAGCGAAGGTCCAAGCGAAACTCCTCGGCAGCCTGCTGCCAGGGGGTCACGTTTGCCGGGAACTCGCCATCGAACAGGATGACTCGCTCGCCCCTGCGCCAAGGCAGACCGAAGGCCACGTCGATGACACCCTGCGTAGTGTTCGCCACGATGGCAATCTCAGTCGGAGCAGCAGAGATGAGCCCGGCGAGATCCTCGCGGACCTGCCGGAGCCTGGGCGCCCAGCGGACGAAGCCCGCCATTCCGCCGCGGGAGTAGTCCTCGGTCAGTTCTCGAATCCGCTCGCAAACCGGAGCGGAGAGGGGCGAAATCGCCGCATGAGCGAGATATGCGGCCCCTTCCAAGTTGGGAAACAGCGCCCGGTCGCCGAGCTTGGGGGGACTGGACTTGCCGATGTTACCCTTTGAAAACACTTCAACTCTCAGCCGAAGATCCCAGCGCCAGGATGACGTCGCCCCGGACCACATCATCGCCTTCGTTGGGCACGATCCGCTCCACTTTCGCTTCGTCGGGTAGAGCGTCGCCCTGGTACACCAGGCGGTTGAAGGTCTTCATCACCTCGAGCAGGCCCACCGTCTGGCCGCGCTGCACGATGTCACCTACCGAAATGAACGGAGGCTCGGTAGGCGACGGCCGGCTGTAGAAGCGGCCACTCATGGGCGCGGTGAACGCCAACGCGCCTCCCTGCTCGTCCGCCACCGATGAGCCCAGCTCGGCTACGCTTGCCATCGAGGCGGTCGAAACGGTGAGCAAGGCATCGCCGTACTGAACAGGAACGCGTGACCGAGCGCCACCAAACCGGCCGGTCACTCGACCCGCAACACCGGCCGGAACGGTGAGCTCACGCAGCACACCAAGCACCTCGATCGTACCGATCGACTGCCCTGGCGACACGATCTCCCCCAGGGCAACCTTGGCCGTGAACACCCCAACTCTCGGTGACAGAAGGTCGCTGGCCCCTGAGTGCGAAGCGCGCGCGCGCAGAACGTAACCTTCCCCGCTCATGCGCGCCCTCCGTTCATCAAGACGTCGAGGTCGTGCATGGTCCAAATGCGTGGATTCTTGACGCGGCGGTAGCCGACACCCTGGTAGCTCATCTCGACCAAGACCTTCAGCCAATCGCGGAGCTCGTCGAGGCGCACGATCTCGTCAGTGTCCATTTGTCGGGCGGCGACGTAAGGATCCATATCTGCTTCGATCCGCGCTTCGACCTCCGCCATGCGCTTCTCGAGCTTCGCGCGCTCATCCGGGTCGGTCGTGACGATCTCGAAGTTGTCGTCGAGCTTACTGTTGTACGACGCGATCGCCAGTGTCCGGCCTTCCATTACGCTCAGTCGCGAAATCGGGGTGGAGAGCTGCACGACGGGGTCGTACGGTAGGCCCGCCATCGCGTAGTAGCCGGCGCCCGAAGCTTTGCGAAGGAGCACCGTGAACATCGGCGTCTCGTTGGTGCTGTTCGTGTAGATGAGGTTCGAACCGTAGGCGAGAAGCCCGTGTCGCTCGGCCTCTGCGCCGATGTCGAACCCAGAGATGTCTTGTAGCCAGATGAGCGGGATGCCGTCGCTGTTGCACGCCCTGCTGAATGCACTGATCTTGGCGATGCCTTGCCGGTAGAGAATGCCCGCCGGACGCTGTTCGTCGCTAGCCTCGGGGTCGTCGATCAATCCCTGCTGGTTCAGAACGAAACCCGCGTACAAGCCGCCGACGCGAGCCACTCCGCAGATCATCTCCCGGCCGACCGAGGGCAACACTTCCCAGAACAGGCTCTGATCGCAGAGGCGAGCGAGAATCTCGGTCGCGTCGTAGGCTTGCCGATGGTCCACTGGGACCAAGCCGGGAAGCTCAGCAGGCGAGTGGATCGGTTCCATCGATTCTACGCCACCGCGATAGAACGCCGCTCCCGAGCTCGGAAGTCTGGACACCTCACGGCGCATACAGTCGATGAGGGTCACGTCGTCAGGCACGCGCTCGTCGGCGCAGCCTGACTGGTGCACGTGCACTTCGGGACCGCCGATGTCGAGCGAGGTGATGTGTTGGCTCTTGGCGCCCTTGATCAGGGCGGCGCCGGCGATGACCATGTACGCCTGCTCGGTCATGTAAACCCGGTCGCTGATGATCGGCATGTATCCGCCGCCGGCGATGCAGTCTCCGAACACGCCGGCAATCTGCGGCACACCTTCAGCCGAGAGCAGGCTATTCATTTTGAAAATATGCCCCGCGCCCGTTGCGCCGGCGAAGCTCTGGCGTTGCTCAGGCAGGTACAGGCCGCTGCAATCGACCAAATAGAGCGCGGGCAAGCGCAGGCGTCGGGCGATCTCCTGAGCGCGTTCGATTTTCTCTGGGGTCTTGGGCCACCATGCGCCCGAGGCCACCGTGTTGTCATTGGCGATGACGACGCACCAGCGGCCTTCTACCTGCACGAACGCCGTGATGACCCCGGCTGCCGGCGAGCGGAGCCCATCGAAATCGATGCCGTAGTTGACGAAGGTGCCCAGCTCGAAGATCGCCGTGCCATCATCCTTCAATCGTTCGAGCCGCTCGCGCGTGGTGAGCTTGTCTTTTTCGTGGACCCTATCGACGTACTTCTTGCCCCAACCTGCTTGGACTTCGGCCCGACGCTCCTCGAGACGGGACCTGAGCGGCTCATGGCCGGCCTGCTCGCGTTCGTACGTCGCCTGATCGACGATCGCCTCGCGCGGGCTACCGATTGGAACTACCGGAACCTGTGCCATCAGCTCTCCCACCCCGGTACGGCGCGCGTGTCGTACCGATTCTCGCGAAATTCCTTGGAGCTCAGGACCGCGAGGTGCATTGGCGTCGTGGTCGAGATGCCATCGCAGCGGATGCTCTTCAGCGCTTCGGTGAGACGATCGCAGGCCGCGTCGCGGTCCTTACCCCAGGCGATCACCTTGCAGATCAGGCTGTCATAGTGCGGCGGAACCTCGTAGCCCGACTCGACGTGGGTATCTACGCGAACGTGCTCATCTCCGGCGAGCGCGACTTTCCATCGTTCGATGACACCCGGGCTCGGAGCAAAGCCGTTCGATGGATCCTCTGCGTTGATGCGGCACTCGATCGCATGCCCGCGGAGCTCGACGTCTTCCTGCGAAAACCAAAGCGGCTCCCCACCGGCGATTCGAATCTGCGCCTCGACGAGATCGATGCCCGTACGCATCTCCGAAACCGGGTGCTCCACCTGCAATCGCGCATTCATCTCCATGAACCGAAGCTCGCCGCCTTCATCGAGGAGAAATTCCATGGTGCCCGCTCCGACATAGCCGATCGCGCTCGTGGCACGCACGGCGGCGGCAAGAGTGTGCTCGCGTTCGGCTTCGCTCAGCACCAGAGCCGGCGACTCCTCGATGAGCTTCTGATGCTTGCGTTGCACCGAGCAGTCGCGCTCGCCGAGGTGCACGACCTTTCCGTACTTGTCGGCAAGGAGCTGAATCTCGATGTGGCGCCCACCTTCGATGAGCTTCTCGAGGTAGAGGCGGCCATCGGCAAAACAAGCCAGTGACTCGGCCTGGGCCGAATCATAGCCCTCTTTCACTCCGCTCGCTTCGCGGACGATGCGCATCCCACGACCACCGCCGCCGCTCTCGGCCTTCAGCAAAACCGGAAAACCCGTGGCGCTTGCAACCTCGTGAGCCTGCTCGACATCGCGCAACACGCCGTCACTCCCAGGAATCAGCTTCAAACCGGCGGCCCCCATTGCCGCCTTCGCCGGCGTCTTGCGACCGAGCTTGTGCATTACCGCGGCAGGCGGGCCGATGAAGGTCACACCGTGCGCTTCGCACAGAGACGCAAAGAGCGGGTCCTCGGCGAGGAAGCCCCAGCCCGGGTGAAGGACACTGCATTGGGTCTGGACGGCGGCCTGGACGATGCGCTCCCTGGCAAGGTAGCTCTCGCTCGACCTGGCTGGGCCGAGCACAACCGATTCACGGCCGCGCAGGTAGGGCGCCTCGCGGTCGCCCTCAGACAAGCCAAAGACCGGCGTGATGCCGAGCCCGTCGCAGGTCCTTGCGATGCGAGCGGCAACCTCGCCTCGGTTCGCGATGAAAAGTCGCCTAAATCGCTTCACGGGCGCGCACCTTAACACCCGGCCCGCCTTCTGAACAGCAGAGGAAGCATCGCGCCACGGTTCGTGTCAAAATGATGGGACATGTGTCGATTATTCGGGTTTCGCAGCGTCATTCAAAGCCAGGTGCACCGCTCCTTGATGGACGCGGATAACGCGCTCGGTGCTCAGAGCAACGACCACCGCGACGGCTGGGGCGTGGCCTTCTACGTCGACGGCACGCCCCACATCACTCGCAGCCCGGCCACTGCACTCGACGACGTACTGTTCCATCGCGTGAGCGGCATCGTGGCCTCCGAAACCGTGCTGGCACACGTGCGTCGCGCCACCAACGGCGAGCTCTCCGTGCTCAACTGCCATCCGTTCCAGTACGGAAAGTGGATCCTCGCGCACAACGGCGACATCCAAGATTTTCCCAGGCACCGCGCGGAGCTCGTCGAACGAGTAGCGCCCATGCTTCGGCGATACATTCTCGGCGATACCGACAGCGAGGTCCTGTTTTTCTTGTTTCTGACGCACTTGTCGCAGCACGGTCCGCTCCACGGGCGCATCGGTGTGGAAGAGACCTCGATGGCCCTTCAATCGACACTGGAGCACGTGCGATCGATTTGCGACGTCGATTCGGAAAAAGAAGCTTCGCTGCTCACAGCAATCGTGACGGACGGTACGACCATGGTCGCGGCCGAGGGCGGCAAAGAGCTCTTCTGGTCGACCTATAAGACGCGCTGCGCAGATCGCGACGCCTGCCCGAGTCTTTCGCCCGAGTGCGAAGCGCCGTCCGAGAGCGGCTACGTGAACCACCTCATCTTCTCGAGCGAGACGATTATGGGTGAAAACATCTGGCTTCCGTTGGAGCCCGGCGAGCTGATCGGGGTCGATTGGCGCATGAAGCTTCTCCGAACGAACGGTCAGCGCCATCTTGCCGTAGTCAACTGAGCCCCGGCAGGGGCCGTCCTTTCTTCCGAAGCCCAAACCTCGATGGATCAGGTGTACAAGAGCGAGTTGAATCGCGACGTGCCTTTGGCGCGCCCCGGCGAGCTCGATGCCGTCGACATTGGGCCTCTCTCGATCTGGCCTCCCGTTGTGCTCGCCCCGATGGCGGGTGTGACGAACTGGCCGTTTCGCGCAATCTGCCGAAGGTTTGGCGCGGGTTTGTACGTCAGCGAAATGGTCACGGCCCGGCCCTTGGTCGAAGGTCGGGCCAAGACGCTCATGCTTGCGGAATTTGGCGAGGGTGAATCGCCGAGAAGCCTTCAGCTCTATGGAGTCGACCCGCACTACGTTGGCGAAGCGGTGAAATGGCTCGTCGGCGAAGGCTACGTCGACCACATCGATATGAACTTCGGCTGCCCGGTCCCCAAGGTCACGCGCAAGGGCGGTGGGTCCGCAATTCCCGCGAAGCCGCGATTGCTGGCCAAGATCGTCCGGGCCGCCGTGCAGAACGCTGGCGAGATTCCGGTGACCATCAAGTTCCGAATGGGCATCGACGAGGGCCTGCTCACCTACGAAGACGCCGGTCGCATCGGGGAAGACGAAGGCTGCGCAGCCGTTGCGCTGCACGCACGGACCGCCTCACAGCTCTACGACGGAGAGGCCCAGTGGGAGGCCATCGCGCAACTGAAGCAATGCGTCCGAACGATTCCCGTGCTTGGCAACGGCGACATCTGGGAAGCCCATGACGCGCTCCGAATGATGCGGAGCACAGGCTGCGACGGCGTGGTGATCGGCCGCGGCTGTCTCGGCCGGCCCTGGCTGTTCCGAGACTTGGCGGACGTGTTCGAAGGACGGGAGCCGCAGAACCCGCCTACCTTCGGCGAAGTCGTAGAGGTTGCCATCGAGCACGCGAAACTGCTGAGCCAATGGGCGGGAGAGGCCCCGGCGATGCGCATGTTTCGGCGGCACAGCAGCTGGTACACCAAGGGCTTCCGAGGCAGCGCCAAGCTCCGGTCCCGCCTGATGCGTGTGACCAGCCTCAACGAGCTCGAAGAGGTGCTCCACTCCGTCAACCCCGCGGAGCCTTTCCCTCCCGAGGCCATGCGAGTCCCACGCGGCAAGACCGCCGGTCGCCAGAAAGTCTCCCTCCCCGAAGGCTTCCTAGAGAACCGCCTCACCGACGACACCTCCCCCGTCTACGTGGACCCTGGCAGCGGCGGTTAGCCCCCTCCTCCCGCGAAGTCGCTGCGATCTTTGGCTGAGAAGAGTTGTGATTCCAATGGTTTGTAGGGGTAGAGAGTGTCCCCTGTGACCCGGTGAGGAACGGCCCTACGGTTTCGCTCGGAGGAGTAACGATGTCAGAACACAGAGCAACCGTTCATTGGCACCGCCAGGGGACTGAGTTCACGCACAAGGAATACACGCGGGATCACCTTTGGAAGTTCGAGGCAGGGAACGAAGTTCGGGCCTCTTCCGCTCCCCAGTATTTCGGGAACATAGAGCACGTCGATCCGGAGCGTGCGTTCGTCGCAGCGCTATCGAGTTGCCACATGCTCACCTTTCTTGCCGTGGCGGCCCGTGACGGCTTCATCGTTGACGAGTACCTGGTCGAGGCGGTTGGAGTCATGGAACGAAACGGAGAGAAGCGAATCGCGATTACTCGCGTGGTCATGCAGCCGAACATCTCCTGGGGAAGCGAGCCGCCCGACCAGGAGCAGCTCGACGCGCTTCACGCGAAAGCCCACAAGCACTGCTTCATCGCGAACTCGGTAAGCACCGAAATCGAAATCGTCTCGCCTGCCTAGCGGGGATGGTGCGGCCGCCAGGCAGGCGATTCGAACAACGCTACTCTAAGTCTTCAACAAACGGCGCCCTCTGGGATGCATTCCCAGCTGGTCCAGCAGTACCCGCAGTACTGTCCGTCACCGCAACCCTTGGCGCGGCAATCGAACTGCGAGAGGCACTGGTCGAGTTCGGGCGTCTGAGTCCAGTCGCACTGTCCCCAGGGCTGGATCTCGCAAACGCCGAGCTCTTGGTAGCAAGCGAACTCGGGCAACGCGACACAAGGAGACGCCAGGTCTTGGTTCGCACAGATTTCGCCGTTGCAGCCCGTCGGGCGGCATTCGTCGAGCGGCTGGCAGGCGCCCGCCTCAGGAGGGAGGCAGATCCACTCCGAGCTCCCGTTCGCCGTCTGGCAGTAGTCGCAGGTCCAACCGGCTTCACAGCCATTGCTGCGGCAGTCGCCTGCCGGCGGCTCGCACCAGCCCACGCAGACATCGCAGGCAGGGCAGGCCGGATCCTGTAAGCAGACCTCGGGCGCGTTGCAGTGCTGCTCGTCGCCGCACTGCTCGGGCCCGTAGCACTTCGGCACGCACTCCCCCTGGAAGTTCAGGATGTGCGTTTCGACTGGGCACTCGTTCTTGCACTCGCCCAGCTCGCAGACGTATCCCGGGGCGCAGTCGATGAGGGCGCACAGGTTCATGCACATTCCGGGTGGCGGGGGCTCCGGGATGCTCGGGTCGAGCACGCCATCATCGGGCCATCCTCCGAAACGCTCACAGTAGTGCCCGGGGGGGCAATCGCTGTCGTCCAAGCACTCGCCTGGATGTGTTTCCGGCAGGATCCTGCACTGAACCTCGAGGTCGCCAAACGGCGTCATCATGACGAAGCCCTCGAACCGCGTTCGCTCTCCGTCGCAGACGAGCAGGCCCTCACCGAAGTAAACGTCATCGAAAATCGGAGGATCGAGCAGCTGGAAGCTCGCACCGAACGGCTGGCCTAACCGCATCATCTCATGCGGCGAAACGGCGAGGATGCCCGTGATGCCAGGAACCTGGGGACTCTGGCATTCCGCTTCAAATCCATCCTGCCAGCGAGGGTCGACGCGGCACATGCCTTCGCCGAAATGCTCCAGGCATTCGACGAGCTCGTGCGTCGGCGTGAAGCCGCACTGTCCGTTCGGTTGCCGCTCGCAGCTGGCCTCTTGGTAGCACTCGTACACCGGACGCCATTCGCAAGTGCTCGCGATGTCCATACCCTCTTCGACGCATAGCTGACCGCTGCAGCCCGCTCGCATGCAGCCTTCTCCGGGTGGCTCTTCGCAGTACCCTTCATGCTGGATGCCAACGCCGGCGCAGGCAGCCTCGCAGGCATTGATGTAGTTGCGTCCGTCGCCACCGCAGACTGGCTCGAAGACGCCTGGGCAATTGCAGCGAGTAGGTCCAGGGATGCACCAGTAGGCGTCCGGCTCTGAAGGGAAGCTCGCCGGGTCTGCGCCCGTCGCGTTGCCCTCGTCGCCTGCGGCCCAGGGCGTCGGCATGCAGGCATCCCCGACGAAGCAATCCCTCGGGGATCCGCAATGCATCGGCGCATCGCAGCGACCGCGATGCTCGACCTCATGGTCGCCGCGAACGGCGTCTTCCACCGAATACGTCGAGCCGTCTTTTCCGCAGACGAACCCTTCGATGGCGGCGGCCTCGTCACCGTCGGTTTCACCACAGCCGGCAACCGTCACAACGACGCCGCCGATCACCACACAAGCCAACAAAAATCGATTCATTGCTTCTCTCCAGTCACAAGGGAACCTCGCCGTTGCAAGAAGCAACTTCGGTGCCAGCGCACGCCACGGGAAAACAGCGCAATTTCGACGCTCAATGGGTATCCAGCTGTGCCAGCCCGTGCCAGAGCCAGATCCGGGCGTTGCAAAAAGGTTCAGCTTGGACGGGCCCGACGGCGCTCCAAGCGGGCGTGCCTTCTTTCGGCGGCTTCATCGCCCTCGGCAAGCGCCGTGCCCGCGGCGTGCTCGAGCGCACGGTCGAGATCTTTGCGCCGATGCTCGTAGAGCTTGGCGAGGGAGAGCTGAACGACGGCACGCAGCAGCTCGTCGTCGGCTGCCCCGAGTGCGTCCAAAAGCGCTCGCTCTTCGCCCTCGACATCGCCTCCGCGCCGCGCGATCCGCGCGTTGAGCAAGCAGGCTTCGACAGTGCATGCAGACTCGCCGCCACCCTGGGCTGCCGCATCGGCAAAGGATCGGGCGCGCGCGCGGTCTCCCGTGCGCTCGGCAACCTTTGCGTACGCCAAGTGGTCGCGCGGGTCGTCACTGCCGTGCACCTCGTCGAAATGGCCGACCAACTCCGCCAGAAGCGCCGCCAAGGCGATCAGATCATTTGCGTTGTGCTCGATCACTTTGGCGATGGGGGACACATCTCCGCCATCGAGGTAGTCGAAGTAGAGCTGCGGGATCAAGGCCCCGGAGACGTCGTCTTCCCGGTACATCCCGAGCACCCGTCGTTCGAGCTCTACCAGGCGCACCGACTTCAAACGGGGCCGCAAGACGCGTCGCGCGCAATGCAGCAAGTCCAAGTGCGGCGGCAAAGCCGGCGCCCGGACCCGATTCAAGACGAAACGGTTCCGCAAGAGCGGCCAGTCGAAGGTCTTGCCATTGAAGGACACCACGCAAGAGCTCTCCTGCACCCGCTCACGAAGCCAATTCAGCATGGGCGCCTCCCGACCGAGCTCCGGAAGGAAGAGCTGCTGGATTCGCATGGACTGGTCCTCGAACCAGGCGATCCCGATCAGAAACGGCACCGTTCCCGTCCCTCCCGCAAGACCGGTCGTCTCGGTGTCGAGAAACAAGGCGCGCTGAAGGTCGATGTCCTCGAGGGAAGGATCCAAGGCGAGCTGCGCCAGACGCTCTGTCGATACCTGGAGCGCTTTGGCAATGGGCGCCCGCCCGTGATGATGATGCGGCTCTAGATACTCGTCGATCAGGTGTAGCTCACCATGCTCGGTTTCGCGTCGCTGCCCCGGTAGCGCGCCTCGGACGCTGGCCACGTCGAGCTGCCGGGGTGTCGTTTGCGCGAGTCGCGCCAGGCTTCGTTTGATCGACATCGGTCCTCAGTGGGTGGCGCTCACGCCGACAGCATCCAGCAAACCGAGAACCAGGCGCTTACGCGCCGCCTCTGGCTCGTCATCGCCAGAGGCGTCCGGACCGATGCATCCGGGGCAGCCCTCTTCGCATGCGCAGCTCTCTATCAAATGTCGGGCCCGACGCAAAAGCTCCTCGCGCTCTTCAAACAGGCGTGACGCCAAGCCAATCCCTCCCGCAACGGTATCGTACAGAAAGATCGTAGGGTCGAAGCCCGGGCCTTGCCCCTTGCCGGGCGGCGCCTCGTCTTCGTTGCGACTACCGAGCGTGCGGCCGAGATCGCGCGGGTCGATCATCAGGCCCACCGCGCCGACCAAGTGCATCGCCTTGGAAAGCCCTCGCAAGGCATCGATCACTACCGCCCGAGGCTCGGGCTGACTCTGCACGAAATCCTCGGGGAAAGTGAGCCAGTACGCGGTGGTGTGCTTCTGCATCTCGGGTAGGTGGACCTCGCCGTAGCCGACGTTCTCGTGGCTGTGGAACTTGATCTTCTTATAGCCGACGACCTTCTCGATGACGCTCACATCGCCGAGCGCTGCATCGAGCGGCACTTCGCCGAGCTCGACCGTGGCGCGCTGGTCTTCCTCGAGGACCGCGACCTTGCTATGCGTCATCGCGGTCGTGTAGTAGTCCGGCTTCACGCGGCGCACGAAGGCCTTGTGGTTGTCGAAATCGAGCCGCTCGACTTGATACTGCCCGCCCTCGTGCTGATAGATCGCCTGCTCGTGCAACATCGTATGGGTGCTCCGCCAGTCCATCTCGGCGATGGTGCGGTTTCCATCGAGGTCGATGATGACGAAGTTGTCCCAGCTTGCGCTTCGAAGCGACACGTTGTTGGCGGGGTAGCTATCGGAAGCCCAGTGGTAGATCGAGCCGGCCGAAGTGCTGCTGGGATGCACGACGCCGTTATCGGCCAAGTAGTCGAGCGCTTCGCCTAGCGCGTCGTCCGGGACGTCGCCGTACACGTCGTCGGGCTCGAATGGCAGCTCGAAGGCCGCGCACTTGAGGTGCTGAATGAGAATCTCGATGTTGTCCGGGTCGATTCGCGCGTGCTCGATCGGCGCCGAGACCAGCTGGCGGGGATGACGGGCCATGTACTGATCGACCGGATTGCTCGACGAGACCAGAACGGCGAGCGAAAGGTCGCGCCGCCGCCCTGCCCGGCCGAAGCGCTGCCAAAGCCCGGCCATCGTCCCCGGATACCCTGCACAGACGACCGCATCGAGCGCGCCGATGTCGATGCCGAGCTCCAGCGCATTGGTCGCCACGACGCAGCGAATCTCGCCCGCCCGAAGCGCAGCCTCGATGCGCCGACGGGTCTGCGGCAGATAGCCGCCCCGGTACGCGTGAATGGCCGATGGGTCGATCTGGTCGCGCGCCAGCTTGTCTCGGAGATACTTGAGCATCACTTCGACGCCGTTGCGGGAGTTGCCGAACACCAGAGTCGGCACGCCAGCGCGCACCAAGTCCTGCGTGAGCCGCACCGCGGTCTTGATGTAGCTCTGCCGAATGCCGAGCTCAGCATTGACGACCGGTGGATTGTAGACGACGAGCTGCCGCTGCCCTGTCGGCGCGCCGCTCTGATCGATGAGCTCGACCGGTGCACCGCAAATGCGAGATGCATGCTCGCTCGGATTGCCAATCGTAGCGGATGCAAACAGGAACGTCGGCGACGAGCCGTGAAAGCGCGCAATACGCTGCAGGCGGCGGATGACATTGGCAAGATGGGAGCCGAAGACGCCGCGATAGCTGTGGAGCTCGTCGATGACTACGTACTTCAAGTTGGAAAAAAGCCGAGCCCAGCCGGCGTGGTGCGGCATGATGCCCGCGTGCAGCATGTCTGGGTTGCTCAGCAGCACTCCGGCGCGCTGTCGTGCAGCTCGCCGCGCATCGTTTGGGGTATCGCCGTCATAGGTGATCGCTCCAACGCTCAAGTCCGCATCGCGCATCAAGGCGCGTAGCGCTTCTTCTTGATCGCGGGCCAGCGCCTTGGTTGGAAACAGATAGAGCGCCGTCGCGCTTGGGTCGGAAGCAAGCGACTGGAGAATCGGCAGGTTGTAGCAAAGGCTCTTGCCCGAGGCGGTCGGAGTCGCGACGACCAGGTGCTTGCCTTGGGATGCGAGCTCGAACGCGCGCGCCTGATGGCTGTACAGCTCACAAATGCCTCGCTGCTGAAGGGCCTTGAGCAGCGCGGGCGCGAGACCGCGCGGCATCGCTGTGAGGCTAGCCTCGTGAGGCTCGACCCGGTGACTCCAGGTGACGTTCCGCCACGTCCCCCCAGAGCGCCAACGCTCCAGCACCTCGGCCGCCCCCTTGGGTCGCACCCAGGGCTCCTCAACCCGTCGCAAAGGCCCCTGCTCGCGACCTGTGTGACCCCCCACTGCGCTCATGGACAGCACTGTACGGTTGTTTAGTCAGCCGGGTCAAGAATCTCTAATCGACTTGGGCGCATTCGATTTGGGCCCTACTCTACGCTGGAGATGAATGTGTGCGGGGGCGACTTCGTCGAGCACACCATACAGGAGGAAGAGAATGAGAATCGTTCCATCTTTGATGATCGCTTTGGCACTGGTCTTCGGCGTTTCTGCCACGACCCTCCCGACCGCAAGCGCGGATCTGGGCGACGAGGCGAAGGGCGCCGCCAAGAAGGGGGCCAACGAAACGGCTGACGAAGCGAAGGCGGCCGCCAAGGACGCCAAGGCTGACGCCAAGGACGCAGCGGCGGACGCTCAGAAGGAAGCCAAGAAAGCCAAGTCCGCGGCTCAGAACGAGGCTGAAGCTCGCAAGGCTGCGCAGAAATCCAAGGCCGAAGCTCAAAAGGCCAAGCTCGAAGCTCAGCGGGCCGAGCAGAAATCCAAGGCCGAGGCGCGCAAGGCCAAGGCCGAAGCTCAGCGGGCCGAACAGAAGGCCAAGGCCGAAGCGCGCAAGGCCGAGCAGAAGGCCAAACAGGAAGCCTACCGGGCAAAGCAAAAGGAGAAGGCCGAGGCAGCCAAGGCAGCTCGCAAAGAGCGCTACCGCGCACAGGAGGACAAGCGTCACACCGCCCAGCTCAAGGAGATCCAGGGCCGGCGTGACCGCGTCAAGGCTCTCTACGAGAAGCAAATGCGCAACATCGACGCCGCCGAGGAACGGGAAAAGGCCCGCCACAAGAAGCGCGGCGAGCAGATCGACGCCGACTAGCGCTTCACAGCAAGTGCAACCGAAGGCCCGTCTCCATGGAGGAGGCGGGCTTTTTCGTTTGAGGCGGCGCTAGCTGTGACCCGGCAGCGGTGCGTTCGGGTCGTAAGGGATTTCCTCGCCGGCTTCCATGCGCTCCTGCATCTCGTACTTCGAGGGGCAGCGCGGAATCACTTGGTTGGCTAGGAAGACGCCGTCGTTACCAAGCTCGCCTTGGACGGTGACTTGGATGCCCATGCCATCGCGGAACGTGTCGGGTACGACGCACTGCGGAAAGCGCACGGGCATCTCCTTGTCCTCTTTGTAGAGAACGAAACGCCACTCGCACGGGTCCTCGCGAAACTGAATCGACCCTTGCCGGAGCTCACCTTCGACCCGCAGCCGGCGGCCTTCAAAGGAATCGGGCGCGCCCATCACCTCGTGGACCAACTTCGAGTACACGAAAGGGTTGTCGCTGCCCGAGAGCAACCAAGCCGCTGCACCGACGAGCACCACAAAGACAATCCCGACTTTGGCCGCACCGGGGAGCCCACGCTTGCGTGCAGGTTCCGGTGGCAGGTTTGCTTCGTGCTCTGTCGTCATAGTTCCAATTGTGGTCCGATAACTCGTCGCCCGCCAGGGCGCGCCAAAAGCGGCACGCCCCGACGCCGGCGGCGGCTGATCAGCCCAGAATCGTGAACGAAATGACTAGGGCGTAGATGCAGAGCGACTCGATGAGCGCCAGACCGAGAATCAGAGGCACCAGGATTTTACCCGAGGCGTTCGGATTCCGGGCAATGCCCTCGAGGGCAGTAGCCGCCGCGCGACCCTGACCCAAGCCACAGCCAAATGCCGCGATACCGATGCAGAGGCCGGCTGCCATCGCCTTGCCGGCAACTGCAATATCGCCCTCACCACCCTCCGCATCCTGTGCGAAAGCGGTCGCGGTCAAAGCAAGCGGCGCAAACAGGCCGACCAGTCGTAGAGCCATTTTCTTCATTTTCGAGAGCCTCCTCAAAACCCCTCTTCCGAGAGGGAAACTTAGTGTTCTTCGTCGTGTTGAATCGCGAGCGCAATGTAAATGACCGAGAGCAGACAGAATACGAGCGTCTGCACGGTCACAACCAGACAACCCAGGATGTAGAAGACCACCGGCACCGGCAGCCAAACCATGTTCAAGGCGACGGCAAACAAGCCGACGAAGATGGCGAGCACCATGTGGTCCGCCGTCATGTTGGCCATCAGACGAACAGCCAGCGTGATGGGACGCACGAAATGGCTGATGAGCTCAATCAGGAAGACGAGCGGACGGATGAACCAGGCAATCCACCAGGGGACGGGCGGACCGAAGAGATGGCCGAAGTACTTCGCAAAGCCGTGCTCTTTGATGCCGTAGATGTGGGTCGCAAAGAAAATCACGATCGCCATCGCGAAGGTGGTGCTCAGGTTGCTCGTAGGCGGCAAGAAGCCCGGGACCAGCCCGAGAACGTTCGAAAAGAAAATCACCAATGCGCAGGTGCCGATCAGCGGCAGGAAGTAGCGCGCAGGCTTGGCACCCATCAGGTCGGAGGACATCTTGTAGGTCGCGCCAACGATGGTCTCGATGAAGCCGTAGAGGCTGACTTTGCCTTCGGGAAGGATGTGGTCTTCGGGGTTTCGGAGCCGGCGCTTGACCATGACCGCGACCAAGATGAGACCGAACACCACGAGCGCGTAGGCGAGGACGTATTGGGCACTCAGATGCGGATTGTGATCGAGATAGCTGGGGCCGAATGCCTCCGAGAGCCAGTGCGCGAGCGACTCGTAGAAGGGCAGGAAGCTGAACCATGATTCGCCGTGTGGCATGCCTTACCCCTCCCTCGTGGCCTGGGCTTCTTTGACCGACACAATGGCGCCCGCGTAAAGCATTCCCACGACCAGGGCGCCGAGCCCCACCGAGAAGCCCATTGGGTTGATCGCCAAGCGGGTGAGCAAGGCCCAGCAGACGGCGAGCAGAATGATCAGCTTGCTTGCCAGGAGCGCGACGGCAATCGCGCGGCTCAGGCCTGCGCCGGTGAGGATTTGGCTGACCAGCCAGATGATGGCCCAGGCGTCTACTACTGCGACCAGTCCGCCGACCGCCGCGCCGAAACCGACCTCAGACCCCCCAATCGCAAACGCAATCGCCGTGAGCAGTACGGCTGCAACGGCCACGTAGCGTGGAGTCTGGGTTTTGAGGTGGTCAATCACGGGGCTTGTCTTCGTCTTCTAGGATTTTCTTTGCTCGGCGGACGACCCTGTAGAGGCTTCTGACACCTGCGGCAAGGCCAAGAGCTAATCCGAACCATTGAAGCCAAGGCTCAGTGCCGAATTTGCCATCCAACCAGCGCCCACCGAAGTAGCCAACGGCGATCGACAGCCCAAGCTCGAGGCCGATTGTCGAGAGGCCGAGAACCTGTTTGAGCTGCTCCCGTTGGTCCCGGGGGATGAACATGGCGAGCACATCTTTTGCCTATAGTTCCAAGGATCAACGCCCAAAGAGCGGGCGGCGTATAGCACGGGCTTATGTGGGGTCAAGGTTGGTCCGGGACCATGCGCAGCAGCAAAAATCGTCGATTTTTCAGGCTCGCAGAGCCTCGAACGCTGCCTTGAATGCCTCGCCTGTCTTGCGCAGCGTCTCGGCGTCGTGGGACAGAGAGATGAAGGCCGCCTCGAACTGGCTGCAGGGCCAGTACACACCGTTTTGCAGGAGTGCTGCGTGCCAGCGGCCAAACGCCTCGCGGTCGGTGTCGGCGGCTTCGTCCCAGTTGCGTACCGGTTTCGACCGAAAGAAGGCGGTAATCATCGATCCCACTCGCTGCACGATGATCGGAACAGCCGCGAGGGCGGCGCTTCGCTCGAGCAACTCCTGAACCTCGGCGCCCTTCGCTTCTAGGTCCTCGTAGACGCCGGGACGGAGCAGGTGCTCGATGGTGCTCAGGCCGGCGGCGACCGCGAGCGGATTGCCGCTCAGGGTTCCAGCCTGATACACAGGCCCGACAGGGGCAATCTTCTCCATGATTTCGCGCCGTCCGCCGTAGGCACCGACGGGAAGGCCGCCGCCGATGATCTTCCCGAGACAGGTCAGATCGGGCTGGATGTCGTAGCGAGCTTGAGCTCCACCCCAGGCTACCCGAAAACCGGTCATGACCTCGTCACAGATCAAGAGCGCGCCGTGGTTCTGGGTCTGGGTGCGGAGCGCGTAGAGCCACTCCGGGTCCGGCGGGATGCAGCCCATGTTGCCGGCGACCGGCTCGAAGATTACCGCAGCGATTTCGCTGCCCCGCTCGGCGAAGATTTTCTCGACGGCGTACCAGTCGTTGTACGGAATGACGAGTGTCGTTTCGGCGATCGCGGCTGGAACGCCTGCGCTGTCCGGCTCACCAAGAGTCGCAAGGCCGCTGCCACCTTTGACGAGGAGGTAGTCGGCACCACCGTGATACCCGCCGATACACTTCACGATCAAATCGCGGCCGGTATAGCCACGGGCGACCCGGATCGCGCCCATGGTCGCCTCGGTCCCACTGGACACCAGCCGCGACATCTCCATCGAAGGAACCGCATCGCGAATCCGCTCGGCCATGATGATCTCGGCCTCGGTCGGCGCTCCATAGCTAGAGCCCTTCTCGGCAGCGCGCTGAATCGCCGAAACCACGTCCGGCTGAGCGTGCCCGAGAATCATCGGCCCCCAGGACCCGATGTAATCGATGTACTCCGTCCCGTCGGCCCCCACCATGATCGGCCCATGGGCTTCCTTAATGAAGATCGGCTCTCCACCGACCGCGCGAAACGCTCGAACCGGAGAATTGACGCCACCAGGGATGACTTTGCAGGCACGCGCAAAGAGCTCTTGGGAGACAGGGTCAGACATGAGCCGGAGCCTCCCGATCCAGCCGCCCCCTGTCAAGCCGGTGGGGGGTCAAGGGCACTGGCGCCGGCACTGGCACGCTCCCCTAAGACAGCAGCCCCCCGCGAGCCCGAAGGGCGAAGCCCGGCGCAAAGCGCCGGCAAGGCGGAGCGAAGCGACCGCCGCGCCAGGGAGGACTACGGGTGGGGGTGGGCGGGCGGTGTAACTAAACCATACCAGGCAACCCACTCAACACCCCGCCCCCCAAACGCTGGCGCTGGCACTGGCAGAGCCCGTTTTTCCTCACCTACAGCTGGAGAACGGCTCGGGATGGGCAGCACAGGGAGTGGGGGGCGAGGCCAGACGTACCGTGTCTCGTAGAGCCGGCCGAGCGGGTACCCTGCGGCCGAGCACGCCCGGCGCGAGCCGTTCTCCGGTTCTTAATTCGCGAATACTTACAGTGACTCAGCTGTTGGTGGGGGGTGGGTCGCCGTGCTAGCCCCTGCCCCCAAGGAAAACACATGTCGAACGACGTCCGGGTCATCAACGAAATGGTTCAGCGCGAAAGCGCTTTCATCGATACGATTCTTCACGAGGTCCACAAGGTCGTGGTCGGCCAGGACGTGATGATCGAGCGCATCCTGATCGGCCTGCTGACCGGCGGGCACATCCTGCTCGAGGGTGTTCCTGGGCTCGCCAAGACGCTGACGGTCAACACGATCTGCAAGACAATCTCGGCGAAGTTCCAGCGCGTTCAGTTTACTCCGGATCTGCTGCCGGCGGACGTCATCGGCACGGTCATCTACAACCAGCAGAGCGGCGAGTTCACGGCCAAGAAGGGTCCGATTTTCGCAAACCTGGTGCTCGCGGACGAGATCAACCGAGCTCCCGCCAAGGTGCAAAGCGCCTTGCTCGAGGCGATGCAGGAGCTGCAGGTCACGATTGGGGACACCACCCACCGGCTCGACGAGCCGTTCATGGTGATGGCGACGCAGAACCCAATCGAGCAAGAAGGCACCTACCCTCTTGCCGAAGCGCAGGTCGACCGCTTCATGCTTCACGTCCGGGTGGACTATCCGAGCCAGGACGAAGAGCGAAAGATCATGGACCAGATTTCCGACCACCTGCTCCTCGGCAGGGATGCGGGCATGGGCGGCGGTGTGCAACAGGTGGCAACGACCGCGAAGCTCCTCGAAGCCCGCAAGACGATCGGGCACGTATACATCGACCCGAAAATCAAGGACTACATCGTCCAGATCGTCACTGCGACGCGCCATCCGGTGCGTGTCGGCCTCGGCGACCTGACCGACATGATTGCCCATGGCGCCTCTCCGCGCGCGTCGATTGCTCTCAACGTCGCTGCGCGCGCACACGCGTTCATGCGGCACCGGGGCTACGTCACACCGGAAGACATCAAGGCGATCGGCCCCGATGTGCTTCGACACCGCATCATTCGCTCCTACGAAGCGGAAGCCGAGGAGATCAGCAGCGACCAGATCGTGCGCCGAATCTTCGAAACCGTGGAAGTACCGTAGCTGAGGCCCGTCGTGATCTCTCGCGAGCTCGTCAAGAAACTCAAGAAGATCGAGATCTACACCTCGAGGCTGGCGAACGATCAATTGGCGGGCAGCTACCACTCGGTCTTCAAGGGTCGAGGCATGGCGTTCAGCGAAGTACGCCAGTATCAGCCCGGCGACGACGTTCGCTTCATCGACTGGAACGTGAGCGCGCGCATGAACGACACCTACGTGAAGGTATTCACGGAGGAACGCGAGATGACGGTCATGCTGCTGGTCGACCTTTCGGCGAGTGAGCGCTTCGGATCGGCTGAGAAGCCGAAGATCGAGACCGTCGCCGAAGTTGCCGCGCTGCTCGCCTTTAGTGCGATCAAGAACAACGACCGAGTTGGTCTCATCCTGTTCACCGACCGCGTCGAGCGCTTCGTGCCGCCAAAGAAGGGGCGCTCGCACGTGATGCGGGTGGTCACCGAAATTCTCAATGCCCGCCCCGAGGGCCAGGGCACCGACCTCGGCGTGGCATTGGACTTGCTCGGCGGCATCGGAAAGCGCCGGACGGTTGCCTTCGTGATCAGCGACTTCATCGCAGAGCAGTACGAGAAGCCGCTCAAGGTCGTATCTGCCAAGCACGATGTCATCCCCATTCAAATCGTGGACCCGCGAGAGGACGAGCTTGCAGATGTTGGTCTGGCCCTCATCGAGGACTTGGAAACCGGTGAGCTCGTCGAAATCGATACCTCCAACTCGAGCGTGCGCGCGGAGTACGCACGGGAGGCTCAGCGCCAACGTGCCGCCCGTGAGCACCTGTTTCGCCGCCTGAAGCTGGACCACGTGACGGTGAGCACCGAACGAGACTTCGTGCGGCCCTTGACGGAGCTGTTCCGACTCCGGCAGCGGCGACTGACGGGCTATCGGTGAAACGCGCGGGTACGATCATTGTCTTGTCCTTGCTCGCCCCCGCCATCGGCTTGGCGCAGGAACCCAGCGTAGCGCTCGATGCGCCACTCGAGACCGCGATAGGCGACGCAATCGATGTGATGGTGACTGTAACGGCAGGCGCGTCCGACGAGGTGGCCGTTCCGCAGCAGTCGTTCGAGCCGTTCGAGATCTTAGGCAAGAAGCTCACGGTCACGCCTTCCGAGGACGGCAAGAGCAAGACCTTCACGTTCGAGCTTCAACTCCTCTGCTTCGAGGTAGGAGTGCACGAGCTCGGGCCGATCCAGGTGCGAGTCACGGGCGCCGGGGGCGAGCTCATCGAGCTCAATTCGAACAGCAGCAGCATTGAAGTCCGGTCGCTTCTGGCGAATGAACCCGATGCAGAGCTCAAGCCGCCGACTGGGCCCCGCGTCATCGAGCAAGACGACTACAGGTTGCTGCTCATCCTCGGCGCGCTGCTGTTCATCGTCCTCGGCGCATTGCTGGCCTGGTTGCTGACGCGTTGGTGGCGGAAGCGGGATAGGCCCGAACCCACTCCGCCGCCTCCCCCGGCTCCTTGGGAAACCGCCTACGCAGAGCTGCGCGAGCTCGAGCGTGGCCGCAGCACCGCCATCGCCGAAGGCCACACAGAGCAGTGGGTCGACGCGGTCAGCGATTCGCTCCGTGCCTACCTCGGTCGTCGCTACGGTTTTCATGGACTCGAAAGCACCACCGACGAAATCGTAGAGAAGCTCGGCCGGGCCAAGTCGATGGCGGCCACCCGGCAGGAAGTGATCGGCTTTCTCGGTCAATGCGATTTGGTGAAATTCGCGAAGGCCTCACTGGCCGATGACGCGTCGCAAACATTGATCGCCGACGCAGTCGCCTTGGTCGATCGGACCCGCGGCCCGGCCCTCGCACCCTCTGGAGGCGCATCGTGACCCGTGCGGAGCGCCACACATGGGCATTTGCCTGGCTCGGGCTAGCTGCGTTTGCAGGGCTGGTCCTCAGCCTGTCCTACCTAGAGTCGAAGTATCAGCTTCTGATCACCGACGAGCAGTTACGCTTCGAGCGCCCCTGGGCAGGGCTGCTCTTGCTCGCCGTCCCGATGGTCTGGTTCGGCCGAGTCTTTGTACAGAGACTCTCCAGACCAAGGCTTCAGTTCAGTCGAACAGCGGCGCTGCGGAACCCGAAGGGGAGCTGGCGCAGTCGTCTCGCGGACCTGCCGAGCGCCCTACGCACGGTCGCAGTTGCACTCCTGGTACTGGGTCTGACCGGCCCCCAAAGCATTCACGCACGCGATACAGCGGAGGTGAGCGGCATCGAGATTATCCTCACGCTCGACATGTCCCGCTCGATGGAGGCCGCGGACATCAGACCCACACGCTTCGAAGCAACGAAATCGGTGGTGCGTGACTTCATCGATCGTCGTCCCAACGACCGGATTGGCGCCGTCGTGTTCGGAGTCGACGCGTACACGCTTCTACCGCTCACGACCGATCGGGAGGCCTTGCGCACTGCGCTGCGTGGGCTTCAGCTCGACCAGATTGATGGGCGCGGCACCGCCATCGGTAACGCCGTGGGCGTCAGCCTCAATCGGCTGAAGCGCTCGCGCGCCAAGAGCAAGGTGATGATTCTGCTGACGGATGGGGAATCGAACGCCGGCAACGTCTCCCCCTCACAGGCCGCAGACCTCGCGAGCGCGATGAACGTCAAGATTTATCCAATCTTGATGGGTGTCTCTCGTGAAGCGCCGGTTCAACGAGGTACCGGGATCTTCGGCCGCGCGATTTTCGGGACGGCGAACTACCCGGTCAATCCTGAGCTGCTCGACGAAATGGCCGAGAAGACCGGCGGCGAGTTCTTCTTGGTGAGCGACCGGGAAGCGCTGGAGCAGAGCTTCCACCAAATCCTCGACGAGCTCGAGAAGACCGACATCGAAGACGCCGGACGAATATACAGCGAGCTGTTTCCTGCTTTCGTGGGACCCGCACTTCTCTTTCTGCTGTTCGAGCTGCTGATTCTACTGTGGCTGAGGAGGTGGCCGTGACTTGGGCTGACCCAGAGCTTCTGTGGCTCCTGGCCGTGCTGCCCGCCGCGATCGCCGCCCTCTGGTGGAACGCGGCGAGGCGGCAACGCGCGACGGAGCTGTTCGGCAAGAGCGCCACGGTCGAACCCCTGATCGCAGGCCGCGCGAAGTGGTGGCGCATCACGCGAGCTACGCTGCTGATTATCGGGGCGGCGCTCGTGCTCGTCGCGTTTGCGGGGCCTCAGTACGGAAGCCGGACCCGTGTCCTCCGAAAGCGAGGAATCGACATCGTCATCGCCCTCGACTTCTCGAAGAGCATGCTCGCTCGCGACGTGCACCCTAGCCGCATCAAACGCGCAAAGGGCGAGCTCGAGCGTCTCTTGGCCGATCTCGACGGAGACAGAGTGGGCCTCGTTGCGTTTGCGGGCGACGCCATGGCCTTTCCCATGACGGTCGACTACTCGGCGGTCCGATTGTTCCTGCGCGACCTCGGACCCATGGACATGCCCGTTGGGGGAACCGCGATCGGCAAAGCTCTCATCGCATCAAAGAGGCTGATCGAGAGCAGCAACGAAAGCCGCAACGACGAAGGCAGCGCGGACCAACGTTCCAGAGTCGTGATCCTGCTGACCGACGGCGAAGACCACGAGGGCGATCCGGTCGCTGCGGCCGAAGAGCTGAATACTGCTGGAATCAAGGTCTACACCGTTGGCATCGGCTCGGGCAGCGGTGAGCCGATTCCGAGCTACACTGCCGACGGCACGCTCACCGGACACATGAAGGATGCAGACGGCCGCCTGGTCATGACCGCTCTCAGCCCCGAGAACGAAGATACGCTCAGAGAGATCGCAGCGATTACCGGAGGAGAGTACGTGCGCGCCGAAGAAGGCACGGTGGGCGTGGCCGAAATACGGACGGAGCTCGCCAAGCTTCAGGCATCCGAGAGAAAAGCCCGGCGAGTCACCGTGCACGAGAACCGTTTTGCCATGGCGCTGCTTCCTGGCTTCCTGTTGATCGTCCTCGAGGCCATTCTTCCAGAGGCTTGGATCGTTCGTCGCCGGAGGAGGAAAGCATGAGACCGGCCGCTCTGTTCGTCTGCTGCGCCGCAGCGCTCACCTTGCCTGCAAGCGCGTCCGCCTGGAGCCCGCTTCGTGCCGAGAATGCCAATGCGAAGAGGGGCAACGCTTTGATGGCGGAGGGGGAGTACGGCCCAGCTCTCGAAGCTTACGACGAGGCCGCCCTAGAGCTGCCCAAAGAGCGCGCCGTCCAGCTCAACCGCGGGCTGGCACTCCTCGGCCAGGACCTCAGCGAGCAGGCAAAGGAGGCATTTGTAGAGGCGGCGGATCCCTCGGCCGCACGGAACGTCCGGGCCGACGCCTACTACAACATGGGAATTGCGTTTGCCCGCGAGGGAGACGCCCTCTCACAAGAGGAGTCCTACGAAGAGGCCTCCGCACACTTCCGCGAAGCAGCCGGCGCTTTCAAGGATGCGCTCCGCATGAGCCCCGGAAACCGCGACGCCGCATGGAATCTCGAATACGCCTTGAAGCGAATCCGAGAGGAAGAAGAGAAGCAACAAGAACAGCAGGACCAACAGGACCAGCAGGACCAGCAGGACCAGCAGGACCAGCAGGACCAGCAGGACCAACAGGACCAGCAGGACCAGCAGGACCAGCAGGACCAGCAGGACCAGCAGGACCAGCAGGACCAGCAGGACCAACAGGAACAGCAGGACCAGCAGGACCAAGAGTCCGAGAACCAGGCCGAGAACCAGGCCGAGAACCAGGCCGAGAACCAGGCCGGCAACGAGCCGCCACAAGCGCAGCCCATCCCCCGTGACGAGGTGAAGCGATTCCTCGACGCTCTGGAACAAAACGAAGAGAACCTGCCCCTTCAGCGCGCCCGCCGACGAAACGCGGGTCGCCCGCCACCGGAGAAGGACTGGTGATGCGGATCTTTGCACTGCTCCTGCTCGCCGCGACTGCTCTGCCTTGGGCCGAGAGCGCTGCCGCCGAACCGCAGGTGACGGTGACGCTCGACGCGACGCCGACCGAAGCGCGGGTGGGCGAATCGATACGGCTCGAGGTTCGGGTCCGTGCGCGCGGCGGGAGCATCGAGGACTTGCAGCTCAGCGACCTCAAGAAACACATGGATCTGGAGATCGTGTCGCACCAGACGATGCGCCCAATGCAGTTCACTTTCGGCTTCGGCTCGGGCGTGCAGAAGGAGTCGAGCATTGCCAACGTCTACGTCTTGCTCCCACGGGCGGCCGGGACGTTCGAGTTCGCGCCCGCAGTCGCCAAAGTCGACGGGAAGCTCTACCGAAGCGCTCCCCTGACTTTGCTCGTCCATCCGAGCGCAGCGGCCCCGGATGCCGCTGCAGACCCTACGGCGGCGCCGCAGGTCCCCCCGGGCTCCGACTTGTCTGGCGCCCGCTACGACCCGCGCGCGTTCATGAGAACGGTGGTGGAGCCCGAAGAAGTCTACATCGGCCAGCAGGTCAACCTGACCGTATACCTCTACACGCGGGTCCGGCTCTCCCCGCAGTCCGTGGTCCCGGGTAAACCGTCGATGGACGGGTTCTGGGTTCACGACGATCCGATCACCAGCTTGCAGTTCCAAACCGTTTCGGTGAATGGTCAGCAATACCGCGCCTATCCGATCCAGCGTTCCGCCGCGTTCCCCCTGCGCTCGGGCGAGCTCACCATCGGCGCGCCCAAGATCTCTTTCGACGCAGGCAGCGGTAATCTCTTTGACGCTCCACAGCGTATCGAGCGCGTTGGGGTTCCAGTCACGGTAAAGGTCAAGCCCCTTCCCTTGCCTGGCCCGGCAACTGCCGTCGTCGGTAACTATGCGATTGAGGGGCGGCTCGATCGCAGCACGGTGAAGACCGGCGACGCTGTGACGCTGAGCGTCGACGCTGGAGGCGTCGGCAACGTGCAAGACCTGCGAATCGTGCTGCCCCCGATCGCGGGTGTTCGAGCGCTTCAGCCGGCCATTCGGGATCAGCAGCGCTTGGTGAACGGCCAGCTCTCCGGCACGCGATCCTGGGAGTGGATACTAGTCGCAGAAGCGCCCGGAGAGCACCTGATTCCGCCGATTGAGCTACACTTCTTCGACCCCAGCGCCGAGGCATACCAGTCGGTGAGCACCCGTGCCCTCAGCTTCACGGCACAGGGCGAGAGCAAGCAGCCGCAGCCCGCAATCGAACCGGTGGATACTCGGCCGACGCCCGCGAGTGCGACCTTCGGACCGATTCGGGTATACAGTGCACTGGAGCGGGGGAAGCTCCCCGTACGAGAGCGAGCCTGGTTCCCTTGGCTGCTGTCCCTTCCCGCGATGCTGTTTGTTCTCGTCCTACTGGGCGCCACTGTGTCGCGTCGACGCGAACAACGCGGTGCCACGGCCGGCGCCGTTCAGCGGAAGCTGATTCGTGAGGCCGAGAGTGCGCTTCAGGCCAACGACCCAAGAGCGTTCTACGACCGCATCGTCGCTTCGATTACGCACGCGCTCGATAGCCGGCTCGGAGAAGCGGTGGCCGGGCTTCCGCACACCCAGCTGCGAACACGACTCGCTGCCGAAGGTTTCGACGACGACCTGATTCAACGGCTGATCAACGAGCTCGAAGGCGCTGACTTCGCCCGCTTCGCGGCGTCCGGCGTCAATCGGGACGAAATGGAGCGCTGTCTACAACGTACAGCTGCAATCATCGAACGAATCCAGCGCTCCGCGGGGAAGAGCTGATGCGCTTGTGCGTTGTCGCTATGCTACTCGTCGCGTCGATCCTCGGGCTGGCAGGGGCAAGCGCGCAGCAAGCGCCTCGGGCAGGGAGCGAATCCTCGCTGACGGAGATCTTCGAGTCGGCTAACGTGGCGGCATCACGCGGCGACTACGCAAATGCCATCTCGAGCTACGGAAAACTCATCGGCGCCGGTGTCCACGACCCCGATGTATATTTCAACCTGGCGACTTCCTTCGCCCAGTCCGGCGACTACCCGCGCGCGATCCTCAACTACGAGCGCGCTCTGGTCCTACACCCGAATGAAAGCAAGGCATCTGAGAACCTTCGAGACGCCGAGAAGGCCCTCGAAGAGCAACGCGCGGAGCTCGAAGGCGAGGCTACGATTCAAAGGAGCAGCTCGATCAGCGACGCCGTCTACGGAAGTGTCTCCGAAGACACACTTGCCTACGCATTGCTGCTGGCCAACTTCGTGTTCTTCATGGCGCTCACCTGGCTATCCACGGGACGACGACGCCATCGCTGGCTCTATCCGCTGCTTCTGACTTCCGGAGCGTTTCTTCTGATCGCTGCGCTTGGCCTCGGTACCAAGGCCGGCGTGCTCCGCGACGGTCCGCGAGCGGTGGCCCTCGACGATCGTGTCGCCCTACGCGAAGGGCCCGACCCGAGAGCTCAGCTGCGTGGCGAGGCGCGGGGCGGCGACCGGGGAGAGGTCGTCGACACTGACCGCGATTTTGTGAAATTGCGGCTGGTTAGCGGGCTCGAGGGCTGGACGGCGGCCTCAGGCGTCGGGCTGATCGACTCGGTCCACGGTGTGCATTGACAAGCCGCGTCAACAGAACGAGGATGCGGGCCGAACTGGGGTATCTAGGAGCAATGAGACGATGACGACGGACTCCACGACCAAGATTCTGGTCGCCGACGATGACTTGGAAATCCTGGCTTTGGTGGCGCGGCATTTGAGTGCGCTGCCCGCAGAGGTCGTCGAAGCTTCCGATGGAGAAGAAGCGCTTCGCCTTGCCCGGCGCGAGAAGCCCGACCTAGTCGTGCTCGACGTCATGATGCCCGGCATGAGCGGCTGGGAAGTATGTCGAGCCATCCGCGAGGACGAAGCCTTGACCGGCACCGGAGTCATCATGCTGACGGGCATCGGCGAGCGCCTGAACGAAATGACTTCGCCGCTCTACGGGGCCGACGGCTTCCTCGACAAGCCCTTCGAGCTGGACGACTTGAGCGACAAGGTTCGCGAAGTGCTCGAAGGCCTGGACTCGGCCTGAACTTTGGCCTCGTTGCCGCGCATGCGGTATATGCTAACCGGCTGACGATGTCTTGGAAACCTGCCGTCATCATCGTGCTCGCTCTCGCCGGCGCTCAAGGCTGGGGGTGTTCCAAAAAGGCTGAGGAAGCGGCCGTCACTGAAGACGAGTGGTCGGAGAACGGACTCACCGAAGCCCAGGCCAACGAGGTGCTCGCAAAAGTGGGGGATCGAACGATCACGGTCGGGGAGTTCGCCGATCGCCTCGCATCGCAGTCTCCGTATCTGCGCGCGCGTTTCGAAAGCCGGGACCGCCGCAAAGATTTCCTCGACAACCTCGTTCGCTTCGAGCTGCTCGCCTATGAGGCAAAGCGACGCGGCTACGAGGACAAGCCCGAGATCACGAGGGCTCGGCGTAGCGCGATGATTCAGCAGCTCGTGAAACAGGAAGTCGACGCACCGCTCGAGGCCTTGGAGATCAGCGACGAAGAGATCAAAGCCATCTACGACGCCAATCCAGGCGACTTCAGTCGCCCCGCCCAAGTCCGTGCCAGTCACATCTTCATCGCGAACCGCGCGCGAGCCCAGAAGCTGCTCGCCCGGGCCAAGAAGGCGGACCTTGCTGGCTTCCGCAAGCTGGCGCGGGAGCAGTCGGAAGACGAGGCAACCAAGAGCCGCGGAGGGGACCTGCAGTTCTTCGAGGCAGATAGAGAAGGTTCGCCAGCCAAGCCCATTCGCGACGCCGCGTTCTCGCTGGACAGAGTCGGGCTCGTATACCCCGACCTCGTCGAAGAGGGCGGCGGATATCACATCATCATGCTCACCGGAAAGCGCGCGCCTCTGACGCGGACCTTCGAGCAGGCAAAGCGCACGATTCGGCACAAGCTCATCCGCGAGCGCAAAGAGGCTGCCATCGCGGAGTTGACGGAGCGGCTACGCAAGGACATCGAGGTCGAGATTGACTACGACGCTCTCAAAGGCATCCAGATCGTGACCTCCGATCTCCCGCAGAGCCCAAGATGATCCGATTCGCCATGACCGCGTTTGTCCTCGTCCTCGCGGCGAGCTCCGCTAGGGCCGACGTGATCGAACGTGTCGTGGCCACGGTGAACAACGAGGCGATCTTCCTGAGCGACCTTCGAAAGCGCGCTGTTCCGTTTCTTCCGCAGGTTGCCGAAGCGGCGACGGAGACCGAACGTATGTCGCGTCTCAAGGACCTCTACGACGAGCTGCTCAATTACCTGATCGACGAACAGCTGGTTCGCCAGTTGGCGACGAGCAGCGGCATCCGAGTGACCGACGCAGACGTCGACAGCGCGATCGAGAATCTTCGCCTGCAGAACAACATGACCGAAGAGCAGTTCCAAGAAGCTCTAGATGCACAGGGCTTCACCAAGACGCAATACCGCCGAGATCTCAAGCGGCAACTCACTCGCCTCAAAGTCGTGAACGAGCGGGTTCGATCCCGGGTCAACGTGACCGAGGAAGAGGTTCGCGCACGCTACGAGGAACGCGCACGTGGAGAGGGCAACGAGGTTCGTTTCCGCGTTTCGCACCTCGTCGTACCGGTCGATGAAGGCGCGTCGGCAATCCAAGTGGCGGCCAAGCGACAGGAGGCGGTGTCACTCCGCGAATCATTGACCCCGGAGAACTTCAATCAACGTGCTCTGGAGATGGGCGGCGGAGACCTCGGTTGGATCACGCGGGGCGACCTGCCCGAAGACTTGGAACGAGCGCTCTTGCCGCTCGACGCCGGTGAGATCAGCGATCCAGTGAGGGGAGCCAAGGGCTTTCACATCTTCTTCTTGCAGGATCGGCAAGTCGGGACTGACTTCCCAACGTACGACGAGATGAAGCAAGAGCTGTTCCGCGAGATGCTAGACGCTGCGATGATTCGTCAGGAAAAGATCTTCCTCGACGAAATCCGCCGCAAGGCGGTGATCAACCGCATGCTCTAGCGCTCCGTGCGTGTGGAGCGTGCGTCGGTTTTGCTGCTAGGCTGGGCGCCGATGAGTGGTGAACTGAGAGTCGAGCGGGATGGGCCCATTGCGCGCATGGTCTTCGATCACGAGAAGCGCCGCAACGCGATCACGGTCGACATGTGGGACTCGATCCCCGACGCGGTGAAGAGACTGCAGGAAGACTCGGAGGTTCGAGTCGTGGTCATGCGCGGAGCGGGCTCCGAGGCATTCGTCTCGGGCGCGGACATCTCGGAGTTCGAGAAAACGCGGACTGGAAACGCAGGAAGAGACTACGACGCGTTGACGGCCCGTGCCTTTGCCGCCTTGCAGGGGCTGGAAAAGCCCCTGATCGCATCGATTCATGGATTCTGTATCGGCGGCGGCGCAGCCATCGCCCTGACAGCCGACCTCCGTTACGCCGCGGACGACGCCCGCTTCGCGGTTCCACCGGCCCGCCTTGGACTCGGCTACCACACGGCAGGCATCCGTACATTGATCCGCATCGTCGGTTTTTCCGAAACTGCTGACCTGCTCTTCACTGCACGTCGCGTCGGCGCGGCCGAGGCGCGCCACATCGGCCTGGTCAACGAGGTCTTCGGCAAGGACGAGCTCGACGAAAAGGTCGACCTGCTCGCCCAGCTGATCGCCAACAACGCCCCCCTGACCATCCGCAGCGCGAAGATCAGCCTACAAGAGCTTGCCAAGCTCGAAGCTGAGCGCGACACCGAGCGCATCAAGGAGTCGATCGAGCACTGCTATCAGAGCGACGACTTCAAGGAAGGCGTGAGAGCATTCCTCGAAAAGAGGAAGCCGGAGTTCAAGGGGAAGTGAGGGTGCGCTGGCAGCATCCCCCCCTGCCCCTAAGACCCTCTCCAAGGAGAAACCCGATGCTAGACAAGCAATCCACCGGCCTTCTGGCCTTCTGGCGTGACTACGACCGCAAGACCTACGTCAAGGCTGCCGTCCTGGCCGACCGGCTGGGGTACGACTCGTTCTGGCTTCCCGAGGTTTGGGGATACGAAGTGTTTTCGCTGCTGACGGAGATCGCTCTCAAGACGAAGCGGATCAAGATCGGCACCGGCATCATCAACGTGTTCAGCCGCTCACCGGCGCTCATCGCCATGCAAGCGGCTACGCTCGACGAGATCAGCGGCGGGCGGTTCATCCTAGGGATTGGCACGAGCGGGAAGAACGTGATCGAGGGGCTGCACGGCCGTGACTTCGAGAAGCCGCTCACACAAACTCGAGATGTCATCCGCGTCGTGCGCACACTGCTCGATGGTCGACCGCTCAGCGAAGCCGACACCAAGCTTCGCAAATACCGGCCCTTCACACTCGACTTCGAGCCCACGCGCCCGCGCATTCCAATCTACGTTGCCGCGCTCAAGCAGAAGTCGATCACCAGCATCGGGGAGATGGCGGACGGATGGATGCCGATCTTCTGGCCGTACGACCGCCTCGGCGATGGCCGGAACTGGATCGCGGAGGGCGCTGCGAAGGCCGGCCGAAACCCGAGCGAGATCGTGACCTCGCCTTTCACCACCGTGATTCCGATCCCCGGAAAGGGCGCCTCAGCCAAAGCGCGGGAGATCATCTCGTTCTACATCGGCGGAATGGGCGACTACTACAAGCAGCTCCTCAGCGGCTTTGGCTACGCGGAGGAGTGCAACGAGATTGCACGACTCTACCAGGACAAGGCGACGCGCAAGATGGCGCCCGATGCAGTCACCGATGACATGATCGAAGCCCTCACCATCTCCGGAGATCCGCTCTACTGCCGCCGCGAGATTGCACGCAGGCGCGAGCTCGGCATGGAGCAGCCGATCATCAACCTTCCGCCCGGTATGCCCTGGCCCGGATTGGCGGCGTTCATTACAGCGCTGGCCCGAGCGTAACGCTACCCTGAACAAGCGATACGCAATCGGGGCGTTTTTTTGGAAACGGGGAAACAATTACGTATGCAATGTGAACAATTACGTATGGATCAGAGTAGCGGAACGACGTATTAAACAATCAACAGGGGCTAAGCAGACAGAGATCCAAATCGTGCGCTCAGCCACCTGCTCGACTCTTGAGTTGGGCATCGACGCGGTCGGTCGGATAACGGGCTGACCGATCGCGTCGCTCTTTTAATGCAATGAGCGCAGCTTCGGCCGGATTAGGGGGGCGCCTCGTCAGCCGGGCCCTCGGTCATGATCGCAATGAGCTCGGCCTGCGAGTTGACGTTGGCTTTCCTGAAGATCGCGCCCAGCTGCGTCGTCACGGTCCGCAGGGAGGCGTTGCGCTGCTCGGCGATCTCTTTGACCGTGAGGCCTTGGAGCACCGCATCGATGATTTCGTGCTCTGCCGAGGTCGTGCCCTCCGGATAGCGCAATTGCGGCAGCGGAACGCTGAGAACGAGGATGTCCTCACCCCCGACCCGCATCCGGCTCACTCGCGGCCCGGCGTCGGAATCCCGTTCTGAATGAGGATCGCCACCCTCAGTCGGATCCCCACCATCCTCAGGATCAGACTCGGTTGTCACAGCCGGAACCTATCCAAACCACATGCTGCGGGTCAAGAATCAATGTGCCGAGATTTATGAATTAAGATGAAGAGTGTCGTGACCACGAGCGGCGGGCTGGCGCTAAATGGCCCAATTCGCTGCGCCGACCATATCCGCCGCGCTAGAGCCCGAGCTGCTTCGCGATGATCACCTTCATGATTTCGCTCGTCCCAGCGTAGATCCGCTGAACGCGGGCATCTACGTAGGCCCGGCTGATCGGATACTCGCTCATGTAGCCATAGCCGCCATAGAGCTGCAGGCAGGCGTCTACGATCCGGCCCTGCATCTCGGTCTGCCAGAGCTTGGCCATCGAGCACTCCTTCACGAGGTACTTCCCGGCGACGTGCTGGGCGACGAGACCGTCGAGGAACACCCTACCCACCTCGATTTCCGTCGCGCACTGCGCCAGCGTGAACTGCGTGTTCTGGAATTTGGAAATCGAACGCCCGAATGCCTTGCGCTCCCGCGTGTAGGCTATCGCGTCTTCGAGAACTTTCTCCGCGCTTGCCTGCGACAGGATCGCAACGCAGAGCCGCTCTTGCTGAAGTTGCTGCATGAGCATCATGAAGCCCATGCCTTCCTGACCCAATAGGTTCTCGGCGGGCACCCGACAATCGTCAAACGCGAGCTCGGCCGTGTCCTGGCTTTCCATTCCCATCTTTTCGAGCTTGCGGCTTCTGATGAAACCAGGGGTGTCCCCTTCGACGACGAACAGCGATACGCTGCGGTGTGGGTCGTCGGAGTTCTCCGTGCGTGCGGCGACGACGATGAGGTCACAGCTCATGCCGTTCGAGATGAAGGTCTTCGCTCCATTGATCACATACGCATCGCCTTCGCGCTTTGCGGTGGTCGTAATCGCCGCGAGGTCGGAGCCTGTCCCGGGCTCGGTCATCGCCACCGCGGTAACGAGCTCTCCGCTGGCACAGCCCGGCAGCCACTTGGCTTTCTGCTCGGGGCTACCAAAGGAGTGAAGGTAGGGGACGATGATGTCGGAGTGGAGGCTCGCCGCCCAGCCGGACTCGTAGGCTCGCGAGAGCTCCTCCATGACGATCACCGAATGAAGAAAATCGCCGCCCGCGCCGCCGTATTGTTCTTCCATCCAGGGGCAGAGGAAGCCCGCCTCACCGGCTTCCAGCCAGATCTCGCGGTCGACGACGCCCTGCTTCCGCCATTTTGCTTGCTGCGGAAGGACCCGGGTTTCGACGAACTGCCGGAAGTTGCTTCGGAAGATCTCGTGTTCCTCGGAAAATAGGCTTCGCTCCATGGTTCTCCCCTGACTGAATGACCATTCATTTACCTTAGGTGCCAGTCGCTCGCAAGCTCGCTTCAGGAACGCTGCCTTGCCCATGCCGACCTGCCTATCTATTGTCCCGCGCGATGCGGCGTCGACCGGCTAGGTTTTCCCTTCTGTTCGTCTTCTTCGCGGCAATTCCAGCCACCGCGCTGGCCAGCGGTGAGGGACACGGCCTGAGCTACGAGGTCTGGCTCATCCTCGCCGCGATGATCCTCGTGGCAAAGCTCGGCGGCGAGGTCGCGGTGCGACTGAACCAGCCCTCCGTGCTCGGTGAGCTCTGCGCCGGCATCGTGCTTGGCAACTTGTATCTGTTTGGCATCCACACGTTCGAGGGTGCGGCCGAGCTGGTGCCGGTCGAGTTTCTCGCCGAGCTCGGAGTGGTTCTCTTGCTCTTCGAGGTTGGCCTCGAGTCGACGCTCACCGAGATGCGCGCCGTCGCGCCGACGTCGGGGCTCGTCGCAATCATCGGCGTTGTCGCCCCCATGGCGCTCGGGTACGGCGTCAGCCTCTGGCTGCTCCCTGAGGAACCCTTCTCTCTGCACCTCTTCATCGGCGCAACGCTCTGCGCCACGAGCGTGGGTATCACCGCGCGGGTCTTGAAGGACCTCAATGCCATGGCCCGCCCCGAGACCCGAGTCATTCTTGGCGCCGCGGTCATCGACGATGTGCTTGGCCTCATAGTCCTCGCGGTGGTGGCTAGCATCGCCGAGTTCGGCGCAATGCCAGGACCCATGGATCTGACGAAGATCATTGGACTGGCCGCTGGTTTTCTGATCGGTGCGCTTCTTCTCGGCGCTTACGTCATGCCCGGCGTGTTCCGTTTCGCCTCGAAGCTTCGGACACAGGACGTTCTAGCGGCGGTTGCCATCGGCCTTTGCTTGCTTCTGGCCGGCGTTTCGGGCGCGGCAGGCCTCGCCCCCATCGTAGGCGCGTTTGCTGCAGGCCTCATTTTGGACGAGGTCCACGTCAGGCCGTTCGGGCGCAAGTCCGCGCACGACCTCACCGAAATCATCGGACCCATCGTCGCAGTCATGGCGCCGATCTTTTTCGTACGCACGGGGATGATGGTCAAACTCGGTGGCATGGGAACGGAACCGCTGCTCCTCGCCCTCGCTCTCACCGTCGTGGCGGTCATCGGTAAACTGCTGTCCGGTCTCGGCGTTCGCGGCGGGACTGCAGACAAGCTCACGGTTGGAATCGGCATGATCCCTCGCGGAGAGGTTGGCCTCATCTTCGCCAACGTCGGCGCTGGCATCAAGTTCGAAGGCAAGCCGCTGATCGCAGCCGGCGTCTACGCAGCCATCGTGCTCATGGTCATGGCCACCACGGTCGTGACGCCGCCTTGGCTGGCCCAGCGCATCCGACAGGTGATGCGCAAGCAAGCCGATGTCGCTTGAAGCGGCGCTAGAGAATGCGAACGCTTCGATTCGTGATCTGGTCGAGGCCCTAGGATCTCATCGGCGGGTCGACGCCGCCTCGATTCCCAGAGGCGCGCTCGACTGGTCGATCGCGGAAGCTGCGTTGGCGCACCCCGAACAACGATTCGTCGTGATCGCTGCAGATCTCGACGAAGCCTACCGTCACGAGTCCAATCTTCGCTTCCTCTTGCCGGAGCAAAGCGGCGCGGTTCTGCTATTTGCCGCTGCAGACACGAGCCCGCTCCTCGATGTAGTGCCGGACCGGCGCGCCGAGATGCAACGTATGGCTGTCTTGACGCAGCTCGCTGAAGAGCAGCCCTGGCGCGTGCTCATCGTTCCGGCCCCCGCGCTGCTTCGCCGTGTTCCCCCATCGGAGCACGTGAAGACCGGAATCCTTTCGCTCGAAATCGCTCAGCAGATCGAGCGCGACGACCTCGTTCGCCGTCTCGCGGAGCTTGGCTACCTCCGCGTACCGCTGGTTGAAGACCGCGGCACATTCTCCGCCCGTGGCGCCCTGGTCGATGTCTACGGCCCCGACGCTGCCCTGCCCTTTAGAATCGAGCTCGACGATGACCTGGTCTCGCGGATTCGTCGTTTCAATCCCGACGACCAGAAGGGCGTAGACGAGATCGATGCGCTCCAGCTGGCGAGCGCGCGCGAGGTGCCCGATACACCCGCGGCGATCGCGCGAGCAAAGCGGGTCGTCCGAGAGCTCTGCGACGAGATGAACATGCCGACCTTGCAAGCTCGGGAGCTCGTTGCCGAGCTCGACCGCGGCTCTGGCGCTCTACTATCGAACGCACTGCTCCCCGCGTACTTCGATCGACTCGACACGCTCTTCGATTATCTACCGAAAGACGCGCGCCTGGTCTTGGCCGACCCGCTGTCGATTGCTAGCGTGGTTCGCCGCGAACAACAGCAGGGCAAGGACGAGCATGCGGCGCGGCGGGACCGCCCCACCTTTGCGCTCTCCGCGTACCTCGTGAGCGAGGACGAGCTGCTTGAACGCCTCTTGGCCTATCCGGTCTTCGTGGCCCATCGCTTGGCGGTACACGGCGCCGCCGGCGAGGACGAAGGACCGATCGTCGCCGCGCTTGCGCCGCCGAGCGAAAGATTGATGCGGGTGAACGCGTCGGACCAGCAGCCGCTGATTTCGGAGCTGCGCGCACAGAAGGGACATGGAGATCGAGGACTGCAACCACTGGCCGACCAACTCCAGGAATGGAACGAGCAAGGCTTGCGAGTCTCGCTCGTCGGCCGAACCAGTCACCAGGCCGATCGCTTGGTCGATCTGTTGAAGAGTTACGGCGTGGCATCGCAGATTTTGGACGAGGTGAGGCTGGGGGAGCTGCGCGACGGCTTCGTTCTCTGGAGCGAGGGCCTGGCCTACGTCACGGAGGAAGAGATTTTCGGCTCTCGCGTTAGGCAGCGTCGCAGCAAGCGTCAGACGCGCCTGCAACAGCAGCGCTTCCTCGAAGATCTGCGGGAATTGAGTCCTGGCGACTTCGTCGTTCACGTCGACCATGGTGTGGGCAAGTACCTTGGTCTCAAACACAAGGCCCTGAGCCTCACTGCGATGGACAGGCTTCACGGTCGCACCGCTCAGACCGTCGAAGTCATGGTCGTCGAGTACGCCGGTAGCGACAAGCTGTTCGTCCCGGTCACCCGCCTCGGAGTCATCCAGAAGTTCAAAGGTGGGGAGGGGCACCAGCCAAAGCTCGATCGCCTGGGCGGCACGACATTCGGCACCAAGAAGGGGCGTGTACGCAAGGCGGTGCAGCAGATGGCCGAGGAGCTCCTGAAGCTCTATGCAGAGCGTTCGGCTGTGAGGCGCAAACCATTTGAGCCGACAGACTCAGCGTACGCGGAGTTCGAGGCGACCTTTCCTTTCGAGGAAACCCGCGATCAGGAAAAAGCGATCGAGGCCGTGATGGCAGACCTCGAAGAGCCGCAGCCGACCGACCGTCTGGTTTGCGGCGATGTGGGCTTCGGGAAGACCGAAGTCGCCCTTCGCGCGGCGTTTCGAGTGGCGATGAGCGGGCGGCAGGTGGCGGTCCTGTGCCCGACGACGGTCCTGGCACAGCAGCACTTCCGGACCTTCTCTTCGCGCTTGGAGGGGTACCCGCTCCGCGTCGAGGTTCTCTCACGGTTCGTCTCGCGCACCAAGCAACTCGAAGTGCTGGCCGGTCTCAAGGACGGCACGGTCGACGTTGTCATTGGTACTCACCGGGTTCTCTCCAAAGACGTTCACTTCGCCTCGCTTGGGCTTCTGGTCGTCGACGAGGAGCAGCGCTTCGGCGTCACTCACAAAGAACGCATCAAGAAGCTCCGGACCAATGTCGACGTGATCACGCTGAGCGCAACGCCGATTCCGCGCACGCTCCAGCTCGCGGTCGGGGGCATGCGCAACCTGTCCCTGATCACCACCGCACCCCAGGACCGACGGTCGGTGCGAACTTTCGTGTGCCGTTGGGACGATCACCTGATCAAGGAGGCGATCGAGCGAGAGCTCAGCCGTGGTGGACAGGTGTTCTTCGTCTACAACCGCATCGACGGCTTGTACGAACGCGCCCAGCGCCTCCAGGACCTGCTTCCGAATGCCAGGATCGCCGTTGCGCACGGTCAGATGAAACCCGCCCTTCTCGATCAGACCATGACCGACTTCGTCGAGGGCGCGTACGACGTGCTGTGCTCGACGGCTATCGTCGAAAGCGGGCTGGACATCCCGCGCGCGAATACGATCCTAGTCGATCGGGCAGACACTTTGGGGCTGGCCCAGGTCTACCAGCTGCGAGGCCGGGTTGGTCGTTCGGACCAGCGCGCCTATTGCTACTTGATCACGCCGCCGCCCAACCAGATGTCCGAGGAGTCCCGCATTCGCATGGAAGCGCTCGAACGGTTCTCTGGTCTGGGCGCAGGCTTTCGAGTCGCGACGCTCGACATGGAGCTTCGAGGCGCCGGCAATCTCTTGGGATCGGAACAAAGCGGCAATGCGTCACTAGTCGGCTTCGACATGTTCGTGCAGATGCTCAACGAAGCGGTGTCGGAGCTCAAGGGCGAGCAGCTTCAGCAGGAAGTCGACCCCGAGCTATCGATCCAGCTCGAGCACTATCTGCCCGAGGAGTACATCGACGACATCGGGCTCCGCCTGTCGCTGTACCGTCGCTTTGCTACCGCGGTCGACGAGCTCTCGGTCGACGAGCTCGCAGCCGAGATGGAACAGCGTTTTGGAGCCCCTCCGCCGCCCGCCCGCGCCTTCGTTCGCGTGATGTCGATCAAGCCCCTGCTTCGCGAGCTTCGTGCGCTCGGCTGCGAGGCCGACCGAAGGCGGGTGACCCTGCACCTTCGGGAGGACACTCCGCTCGACCCCGAGAAACTGATGCCCCTGGTCGCCACGCCGGGCGCACGATGGAGCCTTTCACCTGACATGAAGCTGACTCGGCGCTATCGAGAAGAGGAGTCCGGCGATGCGGTGGATCGAATACGATCTCTCGTCGTCGAGCTCGGACCGATGCGCTCGAAAGCGGAACAAGCCCCAAAGGATGGTTCGAACGATGTCACTTTCCGATGAGCTTCAGTGCATATTCAATGCCGACCGCGCTCTGCGAGAGGCCGAGGTCGAATTGCTTCGGGACAAGGGGTCTGAGGAGCTCGTCACTCTTCTCGAACGCGAAACCGAGCAGGCGCTCCGGATGGAGGACCGCAATGAAGGCACCATGCGCCTCGAACGCCTGGCCGACCTATGCGCCCAGGTGCCCGGCCCTCGTATGGCGGACGCGCTGATCGCCATCTTGGACGACGGAGAGCCACGCGTCCGCGTCGCGGCAGGCGAAGCCCTGAGAGACCTGGGCTACGAACGCTACGCAGAGGTTGCCCGTGGCATCGAGCGCGCGCTCGACCGCAAAGCCGCGGGGCTCGCCATGTCGGAGCTACCCTGGGTCCTGGCCGAAATCGCCGAGCCGAGCGCCCTAGCCTTGATCCGTCGTTTTCTCGACCAGCCGAACGCAGAGATCGTGGCAGCCGCCATCGAGGCGCTTGCAACGCTACGAGACCCCGACTCGATTTCCGACCTCGAACGCTTCCTGGATGATTCGCGACTGGTGACCATCGAGGACTTCGAAGATGAAACCAAGACGACACTGGGCGAGCTGGCCGCGGACGCGCTCGAGATGCTGGGCTGAGCGAAACCGGCTGCGGCCTAGGGGCTCTCGCGGGTCCAGAGCGCGCGGCGCTTGGCCGCCTTCGCGCGGGCGCGGTCCTTCGCAAAGAGCGCCAGGTAGTCATCTTGGACGGCATCCACCTCGACTCGATCGGGAAGCTCGTCGCGCGCCGCCTCCATGGCACGCAGGAGCGACCGGAGCGGACCAGACGCCTGACCGAACGTGGAGGCCTCGATGCTGTCGGAGCTCTGCGACATTCGATCGACGACGTCCTTGCTCAGGTAGCCGCGTCTTCGAAGGTCATCGAAGCTGGCGACGAGCACCTCCGGGTTGAACGTATGGGCGACGACCAGGTCGGCGCCCACTCGCAGCACTGCCTGGGGATCGAGCGCGCCGTCTTCTAGCAGGACCAAGGCGGGCTGAAAATAGTTGTAGAAGGGACACACTCGCCGACCGAAATCGCCGAACCCTGCAGTCGAAGAGACGCGCTCGAGGTGAATGAAGATTCGCCGAACCGTGTCGCCGCGAGGAACCCTGGCGGCAATCCGGACGAGCTCCGGAATGTCCTCCGGATACACTTCCGCGGCTTCCGCGATCTTCATCAAGAGCTCCTGGCTGACCCGACCTGCCGCAATGTCGGCGTATAGCGAATAGATGAACGCGTCTCCCTCAGCGTCGTCGCCGAAGAGGATCTCATCGGTCTCGGGCGAGACATTGGTGCGTGAACGAAGGAGCGCGGTGAGCTTGTAGCTCAGCTGATCGCGCAAGAACCTGAACTTGCCGCGGACCAGATTTCGAAGGCTCGGCTTGAGCGTGAACCCGTCCCAGCGAATTCCATCGAGCCGGAGCTTGGCCTCGAGAACGCTCCGCATCTGCTCGGGGCTGCCCGACAAGATGTAGATCGCAGCCGGATCAGTCGCGCGGATCTCGCGCAGAAGCGTGCTTGCACCCGGATAGGCGCGTTTGCGGGAGGCTGGCTCGAAAGCGGTGCGAACCAAGTCGCGGAGCGTATCGAACTCGGTGCGAAGGTAGGTCTTGTCGAGATCCCATCGGTAGACGATCTCTCCCCTGCGCTGGCTCAAATCCGGTGCCACCGAATGACCATAGCAGCCAAGCGGGCGCAGATGCAGAGGCAGTTGAAGCTGATATGGTTGCCGCATGCCTCTCGACACAGTGCTCATCGATGAGCGCAGCTTGCAGCGCGGCTCGAAAGCGCAGCGCGACGAGTGGGACACAATCGTCCGAGAGCTCCTGTCGGGAGCGAAGAGCAACATCGAGCCGCATACGAGCCTTCAGGTGAGCGTCACGGAACAAGGATTCGTGATGGATTTCCGAACCGATGAGGGGCAGTCGGTCGGAAACGTCGCGATTGCGTATGAGCTACTGTCCGAGCACATCACCGAATACATCGATATCGTTCGCCAAATCGCCGAGGCGGACGGCCTCAACCAGATGGAGGCGCTGGACATGGCCAAGAAAGTGACGCACGACCGCGCGGGCCGACTGCTCAAGCGAGAGCTTCGGGACTTCGGCTTCGACCTAGGGACCTCGCGACACCTGTTCACGCTGCTGCTCTCCCTGCGGGTCGACACGACGAAAATCGTAGGCATTCATGGACACCGCACCATCCGCTAGCTGCCGACCGGTGAACAGCTGTGCGGGCCCGAGCTCGCCAATGGCAGCAAATCCGGGGGGTTCAGCCCCTCGAGCGAGCCGATTTGGCCACGGGTTCGACCTTTTTCGTCATTTGTTGAACACTGAATTGCGAAGGGGATCATGACAGCGTCGCTGAAAGAGTCGGTTCGTCCGCCGGCCGGGGATGAGCGTCCTCAGGCAGGAAGCGCTAGCTACTCCAAGCGCGATGACGATTTCGTGCAGCTTCTCCGCTCCGCGGGCCTCGCCTGCGAGCTGGACGCGCAGCAGCTCTCTGCCATCACCTCGAACCTCGAAGACTCGCCAGTCGACTCGCGCCGAACCGATATTCTCGAGCTCTACTACCGAGGTAACGACGATGCCTCGGTCGCGTTGCACCGCCGCTCCAGCGACCGGTTCTTCATGCACAACGAGTATTTTTCGGTGAACGCACATCAGCTGGTGACCTCATTGGCAAGCCTCAATCCCGAGGTCGCCCCGGTGGAGCTCCAGCGAATCGGAACCGAAGAAGGACCGTTGGTCCTTCGCGCGGGGGAGCACTTCAGCGCGGTGACCGATGAAGACGACGAGGGTGCAGAGCATGGCACCGTCGCGGTCCGGGCTCTGGTTCGCGCTCTCAACGTGCTTCTGTCCAAGGCCGGAGTCGATCAAAGACTCGTTTCGCTCGTGCCAGGTGAATCGCGCGAGCTCTACGTCGGCGTCACCGAGGAAGGCGCGATGACTCTTCTTCAGGGTGGATGCACCGAGCTTTCGGCGGCGGCCGCGCTTCGCGAGTTTGCGAGCTGGTAACGAGCGCCCTAGGTGAGGGACCATGACTGAATACGACTACGACCTTTTCGTCGTTGGCGCAGGGTCGGGTGGCGTGCGGGCCGCTCGTGTGGCGAGCGAGCTCGGCGCCAGGGTTGCGATCGCAGAGATGGAGCGCATGGGCGGCACCTGCGTCAACGTAGGCTGCATCCCAAAGAAGCTCTTCGTCTACGGATCCCATTTCGCCTACGACCTCCGCGATGCCGGGGGCTATGGCTGGTCGACGCGGCCCTCGTTTGAATGGGCAAGGCTCCGGACGAACAAGGATCGCGAGATCGCACGGCTCAATGTAATCTATGAGGGCCTGCTCGAGCGCGCTGGAGTCGATATCATCCGAGGACGCGCGAGGCTCCTCGATGCGCATACGGTCGAGGTCGGCGATGTGAAACGCTCGGCCAAGAAGATTCTAATCGCGACTGGTGGTAGGGCCACAGAGCCTGACATCCCCGGGAGAGAGAACGCCCTGACGTCGAACGCGGTGTTCTCCTTGGACGAGCTGCCCAAGACCATGATGATCGTTGGAGCGGGCTATATCGCGCTCGAGCTGGGCTCGATGCTCTGCGCCCTCGGGGTCGATGTGACCTTGGTTCATCGTGGTGACGAGATCTTGCGCGGCTTCGACCACGACCTCCGCTGCCACCTTCACGACGAGCTCGAAGCAAAGGGGATGCGGATCGCTCTCGAGACGCAGGTCAAATCGCTGCGAAAGGTGGGTACGGAATTCGAGGCAGAGCTCGATAGCGGGGAAGTTCTCAGAACCGAGTTCCCGATCTTTGCGATCGGACGAGAACCGAATACCGAAGGACTAGGGCTCGAAGAGCTTGGCGTGGAGCTCGGTCAGCGCGGAGGGATCATCGTCGACGACAACTACAGTAGCTCGGTCTCTTCGATTCACGCCGTTGGCGACGTCATCGACCACATTCAGCTCACGCCTGTCGCTGTCGCCGAAGGCATGCATTTCGCACATCATTTCTTCGGCCGCGGCGAGCATCGCATCAACTACGCGAACATCCCGACGGCGGTGTTCTGTCAACCAGAGCTGGCGACGGTGGGCCTCACCGAAGCGGAGGCCTGGCATCGTTGTCAGGATGTGCGTGTCTACAAGTCTGTCTTCACGCCATTGAAGCTCACGCTCAGTGAACGTAAAGAACACACCATCGTGAAGCTCATCGTGGACGCCTCGAACGACCGAGTGGTTGGCTGTCACATGGCCGGGCACGGAGCGGCGGAGATCATTCAGGGGCTGGCCGTCGCCATGAAGGCTGGCGCAACCAAGGCGCAGTTCGACGCGACCATTGGAATACACCCGACCTCAGCCGAGGAATTCGTCACGCTACGCTGATTGTCGACTGTATTAGTCGGGAATTCTCCCTATCTTGAGCGACAAAAAATGCTGTATTCTTCAGCTATTAGCTCCTAGACTCGCCTGTCTGGCTGGACGCATTGCAAAAGCGCAGCAGACTTGTCAAGTTACTCCGGACCATCATGGAAGCTGCCCTCGTCGCCCCAGTCGATTCCGACCTCGATGAAGAGAATCGAGCCGTCGGAGCCTCGACCCCTGAAGAGCTCATTGCCTGGGCTGCGGATCGCTATGGCGAGAAGCTGATCGCGTCGACCAGCTTTGGGGCGACCTCTGCCGTGATGCTGCATCTGTTGCACCGCGTGGCCCCTCGCACGCCGATCATCTGTGTCGACACCGGCTACCTCTTCTCCGAAACATATCAATTCGCCGAGGCGCTGATCAATCGCTTGGAGCTCGACGTTCGATTCTACTCGGCGCTGATGTCGCCCGCTCGGCAAGAGGCGCTGTACGGAAGACTTTGGGAGCAGGGCGAGGAGGGCGTCAACCGCTACCTGCAGATCAACAAAGTCGAACCGATGCAAAGGGCGATTCGCGAGCTCGGCGCGGAGGCTTGGATGGCGGGGTTGCGCGCCGAGCAAACCGAGCATCGCGCTGGACTTAGGCGCGTCGAACGCCAAAACGGCAGCATCAAGCTCCACCCGGTCTTGCACTGGACTGGCGAAGAAATGACGGCCTACATGGCGCGTCACGACCTCCCCTACCATCCCATGTTCGAGCAAGGCTACCGCTCGATTGGTGACCACCATTCGACGATTCCTACGACCGCCGACATGGATCCGCGCGACGGTCGAATCCTAGGCAAAACGCGGGAGTGCGGGCTTCATCTTCCCCTCACGGAAGAGGAAAACCAGAGCCTCAAGTCGAGCGGCTTGTAATAAGCTGGCGTATCGCACGCCGCTCTGCGTAACCTCAATTGGAGGTAGCGGACGGTGTCTTTGCTTCGGATTGTAATCAGCGACCTGCATCTCGGGACGGGAACCCGGCGTGGCCAGCTCAATCCGCTCGAAGATTTCATTCACGACGACCGCTTCGTCGAGCTCCTCGCCTACTACGAGAATCTCAGCGGGCCCGACGGCAGCATCGAGCTGATCATGAACGGGGACATCTTCGACCTCTTGAAGGTGAAGATCGCGGACGACTGGCCTACCGAAGTCACCGAAGAGATCGCCGTCGCCAAGCTGCAGCAGTGCCTCGAAGGGCACCCAAAGTTCGTGATCGCGCTCCGCGAGTTTCTTCAGACGCCAACGAACCGGCTGACCTATCTTCCCGGGAACCATGACCTCGAGCTCTGGTTCTCAGCTGTGCAAGAGCTCTTCCTTCGATACATGGCGCCGGGCGAAGCTGCCGAACGCGTGCACTTCGTCACTTCCTCGGACACCTACTACCTCCCCGAAGGCATCCAAATCCGGCACGGCCATCAGTTCGAACGCATTCACCGGGTCGACTACGCGCAGATGACCCGCAGGCGCCGAGATGGAACCGAGGTCTTGGCATTGCCCTGGGGTAGCTTGTGGATCCTCGAAGTGATGAATCCGCTCAAAGAGATTCGAAGCCACATCGATCGCATCCAGCCTCTGGGCCGCTTCCTCTGGTCGTCGGCCTTGCTCGATCCCGGTTTCGTCTTCAAGTTCCTGTGGCGCTCGACGGTCTACTTCCTTCGCCACCGCGTCTTCACGATCCAAGCCTGGCGTGACCGCATCATGAACTTCCCGCGTCTGGTACGCGAAGAGATTTTGGAGGTCACCAGCGGCGGCTACGACGAGCGAGCAATCCGCGCACTCAATAAAACCCGCGGTGCCCATACCCTGATCGTCGGTCACAGCCACGGCCCGCGATTCCTACAACTTCCGAACGACCGCATCCTGGTCAACACGGGCACCTGGGTAAAGATGATCAACCTGGACCTGCAATACCTCGGTCAGGACAGTGGTTTGACCTATGCAGTGATCGCATACGACGACGACGGGAAGCCTGAGACGACCTTGATGAGGTGGCGCGGCGCGCACGAAGCCTGCGAAGCAATCCCATACGCGGACTAGACGCACATACCGGGGCGCGGGGGAACGCGACACGGGATTGCGTCGAACGGCTCGGCTTGCAAATGTGGTCGGATGCACTTGGGGGCTTGGACCACGCAAGCCGAGCCTCGGAGCTCGCGCCCAATCGGCGGTGGTTGCTGTCTTGCCGATTGTCACGAGCTACGTCGACTCCACCCCATGACGCGTTCCCCCGCGCCCCTGCATACGGAAACTATGGAGGCTGAGCGCAACCGGGGTATCGTGCCTCTTGCTGCGCCGCGCTGACGCCGATGCCGGCGTTGACGCGGCCATCGAAATACTATACGCACGTTCAGTGCCTCGCCCGCGCGACAACCCGCCCAATCGCTTCCACGAAGCCCACATCGACTGGGAGGGCGAGCCTCCGCCTGCTGATCTTTGCGTTCATGAAGAGCAGGCCAAGAGCGCGCTCTCGGAGAACCGGAGTCCTGATGTCGGCTTTCGTTGGAGCGTGAATCCGTATCGGGGTTGTTTTCATGGCTGCGCGTATTGCTACGCTCGGCCGACGCACCCCTACTTGGGGTTCGGTGCAGGGACCGACTTCGAGCGGCAGATCGTCGTGAAGGTCAATATCGTCGAACGCCTGCGTGCCGCTCTTCGAAAGCGGTCGTGGAAGCGTGAGCTGGTTGCGTTCTCTGGAAACACGGACTGCTACCAGCCAATCGAGGCGCACTACCAACTCACGCGCGGCTGTCTCGAAGCTTGTGCGGCGCACGAAACCCCTGTGACGATCATCACGAAGGGTAAGCTAGTGCGACGTGACATCGATGTGCTGCAGGACTTGCACCGCAGGTCGGCGTGTCGTGTCGCGCTAAGCATTCCCTTTGCGCGCGACGATCAAGCACGCGCGATCGAACCATTCGCGAGTCCACCAAGCAAGCGCTTTGAAACACTGCGCCTGCTTTCGGACGCAGGGATCGACACGACCGTAGCGGTGGCCCCGATCATTGCAGGGCTCAACGACGAACAGATTCCCGAGATCCTAACCCGCGCCCGCGATGCCGGCGCGAACAGTGCATTCAAGATTCTCCTGAGGCTCCCGCGCGAGGTCGGTCCGATCTTCGAAGCGCGGCTGACGGAAACCTTGCCCATGCGGCGCGCGAAAGTCATGAGCGCCCTGGCCGACACGCGGAGCGGCCTGACCAGCGATTCTCGCTTCGGGTCTCGTATGGTCGGGCAGGGTCCGCGCTGGGCGCTCATCGAGCAACTGTTCAGTCGCCAATGCGAGCGCCTGGGCCTCGAGCATCTTGCCGGAGAGGCCCCGCAGCCCTCCCCTGGGCCGGATACCTCCAAAGGGCCCCAACTACCCCTGCTGTTCTGAGCTGGCGCGCAGATTGCAAGGTTCCCCAGGCGTGCCTCAGAGCCCGCACTGCCTTTGCTGGAGAGAATCGAAGTGATTACAGCTAGTTATATAGCGTCAGTGAGTTCGGACGACTTGTCATCCAATGACATAGTGTCAACACTGCCTGTCAGAGAGTCCCACATGTCCGATACAAACGAAATCTCGGTTCTCGTCGTTGACGACGAAACGCCCAACGTCGACTCCCTGCGGCGGATCTTCGAGCGCGAGGGATTTAGCGTGCTCACCGCAACGAGCGGGAGGAAGGCGCTCGACCTGTGCCGTCACCAAGCCGTTCACGTGGTGGTCAGTGACTTGATGATGCCTGGGATGAACGGCATCGAGCTGGTGAAGGCCTTGAAGACCATCGTCCCAGATGCCGAAGTCGTCCTGATGACTGCGTTCGGGACCGTCGAGAAGGCCGTCGAAGCGATGCGCGCTGGCGCGTACGATTTCGTCGAGAAGCCATTGAAGCGAATGCAGATGGTCAAGACCGTTCGCAAAGCAGCAGAGCGGCACCAGCTCGTCGTGGAGAACAAAGACTTGCGGCAGCAGCTTTCGCAACTCAGCGACCGGAGCATCGTCGGCTCAGCTGCTTCGCTTCGGAGCGCTCTGGAGATCGCAACGCAGGCGGCGCCTTCATCCGCGAACGTGTTGATCCTCGGAGAGAGTGGCACGGGCAAGGAGCTGCTGGCCCGGCACATTCACGAGCGCAGCGGCAGGAAGCAGTTCGTTGGCGTGAACCTCTCCGCTCTACCCGAGACGATCGTCGAGTCGGAGCTTTTCGGACACGAAAAAGGGGCATTTACGGGTGCGATCGCGCGGCGCGGCGGCCGCATCGCAGAAGCTGAAGGCGGCACGCTATTCCTCGACGAGATCGGCGAGCTGTCTGCGGCAGTGCAAGTGAAACTGCTACGCGTTCTCCAAGAAGGCGAGTACCAACCCGTCGGCGGACAGACCAAGAAAGCTGACTTCCGCTTGATCGCTGCGACGAATCGTGACCTTCATGCTGCGGTGGAAACCGGAGAGTTCCGCGAGGACTTGTACTACCGTCTCAACGTCATCGCCCTGACCAGCCCTCCGCTCCGAGCCCGACGCGACGACATCCCGCTACTGGCCGAGCACTTCGTCGCGACCTACTGCGCGAAGAACGGCAAGGAGCCCTTGGCAGTCGACAGTGATGCACTTCAACAGCTCGTCGCTTACGATTGGCCGGGGAACGTTCGGGAGCTCCAAAATGTGATCGAGCGCGCCGTTGTTCTGAACAAGAGCGGCGTCATCAAGCTCGCTGACCTCCCCGACCCCGTCGCCCGCGCCGAACCGCAGTTCGATGCCTTCACTTTCCCGGTTGGGACCCCGCTCAGCGAGGTCGAACGCAGCGTGATCCACGGCACTCTGAAGCACACCTCGGGAGACAAACAGCTTGCGGCGCAACTCCTCGGAATTTCAGCGAGGACAATCTATCGCAAGCTCGGCGCCGAGAAGGGCGACGAGGCCGCCTGAACGGCCGCACCCCTCCCGCTGTCATATTGTCAATTGATGCGGATTTGCCCCGCCACGTTGTCCAGGGGCCAGCGTTCAAAACAGCTCCTCATGCACGAAATCATTCGTGTTTCAGCCATCTTGATTCGGCACGGTGGTTGCTCTACTAACCCCCGGTGGCAACTCCACGACAAAGACACATCTCGGTTGCGATTACCCTCGCAACGCTGGCCCTCTGCGCTTTCTTCCTGGCGCAGGGGACTACGCGCGTCTTGGCCGCGGAATTGCTGACTCGAAACGCAGCCCCCGGAGGGAAGCCGTCGGCGCGTTTCACGGCCACGTCCCCGACGTTTCTGCGCCGGCGAGATTCGGGCGTGATCCTCCGAAGGAACATCTTCGATTCAGCGCGCGGCGACCTCACAGCCGAGCCGCTCCCAGAAGTTCCACTCGGCCCTGATGGGGAGCCGGTCGACCAATGGGATCCGAATCAGCCGCCACCCAAGTGCACGGGCAAGTTGAGGCTCGTCGGCTCCGTGGTGAGCCCGACCTCTCCGGACTGGTCGTTCGCTGCCATCGCAGGTTCGAGCGACGGCAAGACCATGCTGTATCGTCTGGGCTCGGACGTGGACGGTTCACGCGTGTTGGCAGTTCACTCCTCGAGTGTCGTGATGAGCGCCTCGACTGGCGCGTGTCAGCTTCTGATGTTCGAGGAAGAAGCGGCCGCCGCACCTCGCGCGCCGGTCGCCTCCAAGTCCGCTCCAGCCTCGCGAGGCAATGAGCGCTCCGCGGGTCTCAGTGACGAAGAACTGACCGACGGCATCGAGAAAATCACTGACACCCAGTTCAACATCCAACGCGGCTTGGTCGACAAAGTCTTGGCGAATCAGGGAAGCTTGATGAAGTCGGCTCGCGTGATCCCTCACGAGGAGAACGGACGCGTGATTGGAGTCAAGCTCTACGGCATTCGCCGCAACAGCTTGCTCGGTCGTCTCGGAGTTCGAAACGGCGACATGCTCCGAACGATCAACGGCTTCGACATGACGAGCCCCGACACTGCCCTCGAGGCGTATTCGCGCTTGCGAAGCGCCGACAAGCTCACCCTCGCGGTCAAGCGGCAGAACAAAGAGATGACCATTGACTACAACATCGAATGAGACGCCATCTTGGGAATTCAGGCAGGGAATGAATCGTGACTTCTAGAAAACAGCTCATTTGCTTGCTCGTCGGCTCGCTACTGCTGAGCACCGGACACGACGCGGTGGCCCAACAAGACGAAGCGAAGCCCGCAACGCCGCCCGCGCGGCTGCCCTCCCCGCCCGTCCCACTACGACCGGCTCCCCGAGCCGAGCCCAAAGCCGCGCCCGCAACTGGACCCAAGGCAAGACCTGAGCCCAAGGCAGCGCCTGAACCCACGGCGGCCGAAGAACCGGAGCTCGAGAACGAGCTCCCGCAGTTCGAAACGGGGGTGGAATTCAAGGCGATGTCGCCGCGAACCCGGGTGACGTTCAATCTCGAGGAAGCGGAGCTTCCCGACTTGGTGCGCCTGATCTCGAACATGACCGGACGCCGCTTCATCCTGCCGACAAAGCTTCGAGCGATCAAAGCAACCGTGTTCGCTCCGACCAAGGTCACCGTGGCGGAGGCATACCAGGCATTCTTGTCCGTCCTCGAGGTGAACGGCTTCACCATCGTACCGGCGGGGCGGTATCTCAAGATCGTGGAGGCCAACCAAATCGAGCGCCAAACGGTCCCCATGTACGGGGATGGAAGCGCTGTCCCTGCGACCGACCGCTACGTCACTCGTATCCATCACCTGGAGCACCTGTCTGCAGAGGACGTCACGACCCTGCTCGCACGCTTCGCATCCCGGACCGCGAACATCACCTCGTACGCCCCGACCAACATGCTGATCATCACCGACACCGGTGCCCAGATCCGCCGCATGCTCCGTCTAATCGCTGCGATCGATCTGCCGCGTAGCGGAACACAAACCTGGATTGAGCCGATCCACCACGCCAACGCGGCAGATCTCTCGGCGAGATTGCTGGAGATCTTCGCGATCGACACGGAGAGCGCGAAGCCAAAGACGACGACAAGGCCAACCGCAGGCAAGAAGAACACAGCGCCGGCGGTGCTGGGCGCTTCTGCCTCCGAGGCGACCATCCGCAACATCATCGCCGACGAGCGCACGAACTCCCTGATCATCATCGCAACGGAGCGCGCCTATCTGCGTATCCTCGAGATGATCCGGCAGCTCGACGTTGCGCTCGAGGGCGAAGGTCGCATTCACGTCCACTACGTTCAGCACGGCGCCGCCACCGACATCGCAGCCGCGCTCACCGCGCTCGTCGGCGCCTCATCGAGCCCAAGGCCAGCGGCCACAGGCCGAGGCGCAGCACAGCGCGCGGCGGCGCAACCGGCCAGCACGGCATCGCTGTTCGAGGGCCAGATCGCGGTCACCGCATACGAGCCTTCGAACGCGCTACTGATCACTTCGTCACTTCACGACTACACCGCGCTCAAGCGTGTGATCGAACGGCTCGACGCGCCTAGAAAGCAGGTCTTCATCGACGCGGTCGTCATGGAGCTCGGCGTCGAACGCTCCTCGGAGCTCGGCTTCGCGTTTCACGGTGGCGCGGGTGATTTCCCCACCGATGGCTCGCTCTCCCTGTTCGGCTTCAACGCGCCGTCTTCGATCGACATCACTCAGAACAATCTCACCGGCTTGGCGCTCGGCGTTCGTGGTCCGACGATCGAGAACTCACAGCAGCTGGTCGGTTTCTCGGTTCCCGGCTTTGGTGTGACCGTGACGGCCCTCGCGACCTCGGGTGACGCGGACGTTCTTTCGACGCCTCACATCATCGCGATGGACAACACGGAGGCAGAAATCAGCGTCGGAGAGAACATCCCGCTGCAGACCAATGGGGTTGCGCCAGGCACGTTTGCCGGTGCGGGCAGCCTGGGCGCCTTGGCCGGAGCCGCGTCTGGCGGGCAGGACCTGGGCAACCTGGCCGGGCTGGCCGGGGGGCTCGGAAGCGTGGCCAGACAGGACGTCGGCACCACGATTAGGGTCGTGCCGCACATCAACGAAGACAACGAGATTCGCCTCGAAATCGAAGAGGAGATCTCCGAGCAGGGGGCGACCTCCGGCACCCTGGGTGTCGTCTCGATCAACCGTCGTACCGCACGAACCGAGGTCATGGTGCGGGACCAGCAGACGATCGTCATCGGCGGTCTGATGCGCGACGCGATTCAAAACTCGGAAGACAAGGTACCGGTGCTCGGTGACATCCCGATTTTGGGCGCCCTGTTCCGCAAGACCAGCAAGACAAAGCGCAAGACCAACCTGCTGCTGATCCTCACGCCGTACATCATCCGCGACCCAGGCGACCTTCGGGAGATCTTCGAACGCAAGATGCAAGAGCGTCAACAGATGATCGACCGCTACTTCGTCTTTGGCGAGGACAAGTTCGAGCCACACGTAGACTACAGCCGCACGCGCGGCCTCGTAGCCGAGATCGTCAACGAGATCGACGGTGTGGAAGAAGAGATTAGGCTGGCCAAGGCGGCAGAGCTAGAGCCGCCGCCAGATCATGTGCCTCGCTCGCCGATCGGTCCGTACCGCGCCGACGCGACCCGAGAAGATGACACGTTCGTGATAGGGCCAAACGGCAGCGGGGCGTTCCCAGCGAAGGCGCGGGAGTCTTCTGAGCCGGTCCCGCCGACGGCAGCAGACGAGCAAGAAGGAGGCGGCGCGCCGCCTCCGCCAATCGAGGAGATCCCACACGGGGCCGAGCCGGAAACCCCAGAAGAGCCTCTAAGCCCCGAGCAGCCTGTGGAACCGGCTGGCGCGGAGGTTGTTGACGAGGTGATCGAGCCCGACGAACCGGCCCCCGAGCCCGAGGAAATCGAAGACGCCGAGGAACCTGCGCCCGACACGGCCGCAGAGGCAGCAGAGGCAGCAGAGCCCGGCAACGGAGAATCGGACGGCATCCAGCAATGAGCTTCGAGCAGCGCTACATCGGTGAGATCCTGGTTCGGCGCGGTGCGCTCGAGCCGGACAGGCTCGAGGCTGCGCTCGAAACCGCCGCGGATCGCTCGATCGACCTTCGGGACCTCTTGGTCGCAACGCACGCGGTCGAAGAGGTGAAGCTCGTGCGCGCGCTGGCCGATGAGGTCGGCATGGAGTTCGTGGAAAAGCTCGCAACGGAACTGATCCCAGAAGACCTGATCGACGCCGTTCCGATCAACTTTGCTCGTCAGAACCACGTTCTCCCGCTGAGCCAATCGGACGACAGCGTCCGCATCGCCGTCGCCAATCCACTAGACCCGTTCCCCATCGACGATCTGCGCATTCTGCTCGGGAAGATGATCATTCCGGTTGCCGCGTCCGAAGAGGCCATCGACGACGCGATCAATCGCGTCTACGAGCGAAAAGATGAAACCGCGCTTGCCGAGGCGAAGGAAGGCGAGGAGGTCGAGGAGCTTCGCGACCTGATCGACATGACCGACGAAGCGCCGGTCATTCGATGGGTCAACAACCTGTTCTACACCGCCGTGAAAGAGCGCGCGTCTGACATCCACATCGAGCCGACCGATGATAGGGTGATCGTTCGGTATCGAGTCGACGGCCGGCTCATTCCCCGCAAGGAAGCGAATCGCGGATTCCTTGCTTCGATCGTAAGTCGCGTGAAGATCGAGGCAGGGCTCAACATTGCAGAGAAGCGCCTTCCGCAGGACGGCCGCATCACCAAGAAGATCGCAGGCAAGGTGGTCGACGTTCGTGTGTCGACGATCCCCACAGCCAAGGGCGAGCGCGTCGTCATGCGTCTGCTCGATAAGGAGCAGGTCCTTCTGAACCTCATCGACCTGGGTTTCGCCCGCAAGGAGCTCGACCAGCTCGAGCTTCTCATCCGGCGCCCCAACGGCATCATCCTGGTCACCGGCCCCACGGGTTCGGGTAAGACGACCACGCTCTACGCCTGTCTGAACAAAATTAACACGCCTGAGAAGAACATCCTGACCGCAGAGGACCCGGTCGAGTACGAGCTCCGTGGCATCGGCCAGATGCAGGTTCAACCGAAGATCGGCCTCACCTTCGCGTCGGGCATGAGGAGCTTTCTTCGTCAGGACCCGGACGTCATCATGGTCGGCGAGATTCGCGACCACGAAACGGCGGATATCGCGATTCACGCCTCGCTGACGGGCCACCTGGTGCTATCGACTTTGCACACCAACGACGCGCCGAGCGCCATCACACGCCTGGTCGACATGGACGTGAAGGCTTATCAGCTTTCTTCCTCGGTTCTCGCGGTCCTGGCTCAGCGCCTGGTTCGAAAGCTCTGCGACCATTGCAAGAGCCCTTACACGCCGACCACTCAGCACTTGCTCGAGCTCGGAATCGACGCATCAATCGCGCAGGAAAAGCTCGTGGAGCTCAAGAAGCTCGCCGCGACCACCGTGATCGGAAATAGCATTCCGTCGACCTTGCCCGATCCGGTCGGCCCGGACTCGGGGAAGCTGACCTTCTACCACCACCGCGGCTGTGACGAGTGCAGCAACACCGGTTATCGCGGCCGAATCGGGATCTTCGAGCTCATGATGATCGACGAGCCCGTGCGCCGCGAGATCTTGAACAACAGCGACGCAAAGGCGATTCAGCGCGTCGCACAGCAACAGGGGATGCGTCTTCTACGCGAAGACGGCGCGCGCCAGGTCGTGGCAGGCATCACGAGCGTCGAAGAGGTGCTCGCGGCAACCCAGGCCGCCGAGGTCTGATCGATGGGGGTTTACGCATACAAGGGGATTGACGCGCGCGGCAAGTCCGTCAAGGGCGTGCGAGAGGCCGACAACGCCAAGGGGCTGCGCACCGTGCTCAAGCGGGACGGAGTCCTGGCGACCGAAATTCTCGAACAGTCGGAGGCGGCGCGCAAAGCATCACGCGACATCGATTTTCGCCGGATGTTTCGGCGCGTTTCGCCCATGGACGTTGCCATGGCAACTCGACAACTCTCCGTGTTGATCCGCTCGGGTGTCCCTTTGGTCGAAGCCCTGAGCGCTTTGATCGAACAGCTCGACCAGCCCGAGCTGAAGAATGCGTTTACCGATACGCGCAATCAGGTGAACGAGGGCAGCACGCTCGCCAACGCGCTCAAGGCGCACCCCAAGATTTTCCTCTCGCTCTACGTCAACATGGTGGCCGCAGGTGAAGCGTCCGGCACGCTCGAGGAGGTGCTTGGGCGACTTGCCGAGTTCCTGGACGAGCAAACCCGGCTTCAGAGCAAGGTTCGTGGCGCCCTCGCCTATCCGGTCGTCATGGCGGTGGTCGTGGTTGCCATCCTCTTCTTGATGATGTCGGTCGTCGTTCCCAAGGTCACTTCGATCTTCGAAAACTTCAATCAAACCCTTCCCTGGTACACCAGCCTGTTGATTTGGGTGAGCAAGATCTTCACCAACTACTGGTGGCTCATCGCGGCGCTGATGGGCGGAGGAATCTACTGGTTCCGCCGCTGGAAGGCGACCGAAGAGGGCCGGAGGAAATGGGATCTCCTCGTGTTAGAGGCGCCTCTCTTCGGGCCATTGATAGTCATGGTCGCCGTGGCCCGCTTCGCCCGGACGCTCGCTACGCTCCTTTCGAGCGGAGTCCCCGTGCTCACCGCCATGGACATCACGCGCAACGTGCTCGGCAACACGGAGCTGATGCGAGTCGTCGAGGAGGCGCGCGAAAGCGTTCGTGAGGGCGAGGGAATCGCCAAGCCGCTGCGGCAAGCGGGCAGATTTCCGCCGATCGTGACCCATATGATCGCCGTAGGTGAGCGCACTGGACAACTGGAGGAAATGCTGGGGCACGTAGCGGACACCTACGACCAGCAGATCGAGGTACGAGTCGGAGCGATGACGTCGATCCTCGAACCTGTGCTCATCGTGGTCATGGGCGTCGTCGTCGGCGGCATCGCATTCGCCATTCTCATGCCGCTGCTCCAGCTCAACGAGATGATTCAATGAGAGACACGCATGACTCGACGAACACGAAGAGAGCGAGTTTCGTTGCCCTGGGAACGCCGCGGTGGACGCTGGCGCAATGCTCTGAGCAACACACGATGGCAAGCACTCCTCGGGATGCTCTTGCTACTCGCGCTGACGATCGGCTTCACGCGCTACGCGCGGCACAGAGTCCAGGTCCGCGATACACGCGTCGCGGTCGCTCAGGTGAAGCAAGCGATCGACCAGTTTCGGACGGATGTCGGACGCTGCCCGGTCTCGGAGACGGAGCTGCTTCACCCTCCGCTCTCTCAGAAGCGATACCTCGATTCGATGCCAAAGGACGGCTGGGGGAGGCCCCTGACGATTCGCTGTCCGGGCTACTTCGAGGAGGAAGCCGAAGTGATTTCTGCGGGCCCGAGTGGCTCGCTTGTAAAGGACGACAACATTCAATGAAGCGAACGGGAGGCTCCATGCCCAACACGATCAACACACGCCCGCAAAGAGGACCGACCCGCCGGAGGCGCCAGGAGGGCTTCACGCTCATCGAGATCATGATCGTTATCACGATCGCCGCGATGATGGTGGGTGGCGTTGCTGTGGCATTGCTGCCGCAGCTGCAAAAGGCACGAATCAAGGCCACGGCGACCGACGCTCAGGGGCTTCGCTCGGCCGTGATGCTCTACGTGGCCGACAATCCAAGAGCGTGCCCGACCGTGGAAGACCTGGTCAGCGAGCGGTACCTCGACGGAAGCCGCCGGACGACCGATGCCTGGGACACGCCGTTCCAAATCTCCTGCGAGGACGGGGACATCGCGGTGGTCTCGGCGGGCCCGGACCTGCAGTTCAACACCGAGGACGACATCTAAGGGATCATGCTCAGACGCCTCCCATCCCGAACGAACCGCGGTTTCACCCTCATCGAGGTGATTCTGGTGGTCGCGATCATCGCGGTCGTGGTCACGGGGGCGACGTTCGGCCTGGGCGCCATCAGCCGAACCCGGCTGAGGTCGTCGGCCTTCAGAGTCATGAGCGCAGCGCGCTTCGCCTACAATCGTTCCCTGACTCAGGGCACGACGACACGGCTCCGCTTCGACCTCGAGAAGAACACGATGGCAATAGAGGAGACCTATACACCGGTCACTCTGGCGACCAACGAACAGCTCGAATCGGACGAGGGACAAGCCGTCGACCCCTGGGACCTCGCCAGAACCAGGCTCCAAGAGCCCTTGAGCCCCGTGACGCCGACTTCGCCGTTCCAGCCCATCTCGAATCAAAGCGGAAAGGTGCTGGACCGGTACAGCACGAAGCCGGTTGGGGACGACATTTCGGTGCACGCCTTGATCACGCCGCACGAATCCGATACTCGAACCGATGGAGAGGGCTCGGTCTACTTCTTCCCCGGAGGCGTGACCGAGCACGCGGTCATTCAGTTGAGCGACTCGAGCGATACGGTCTACAGCGTCGAGATCCATCCTCTCACCGGAAACGCGCGCATTCACAATTTCGCCTACGAGCCGCTGAACGAGCTCGACGATGACGGAGAAGTGGAGGATTCCATATGAATCGTTCCGGCTTCACCTTGTTGGAAGTGATGATCGCCATTGCAATCCTGGGGCTCTCCCTCACGGCGATCTTCTCGAGCGAGGTGGGAGCGGCAAACGTCGCCGCGCGCGCTCGCCGCCAAAACGTCGCTTCGACCCTTGCGCGCTGCAAGATGGGCGAGATCGAAGAGATCATCGCGATCGAAGGCCTGCCCGCTCTCGAGAAGAAAGACACCGACGCCTGCTGCGAGCACGCGCCTGTCGAGGGTTTCGAGTGCGAATGGATCGTCGAGCGAATCATCCTGCCCGAGTTCGGCGCTGGAGATGAGGACTCCGAGGACGAGGACGGCGAGCAGGAGAACAACCCAAGAGAGATCCTAGACGAAGCCGTGGACGAAGTCACCGACGAGGGAACGACCGAACAGGCCCTCGCCGGGCAGTCCGGGAACCTCGCGATGCTCGCCTTGCAGATCGGGTTTCCGATCTTGAAGCCCTTCCTCGAAGAGCAGGTGCGGCGGGCGACCGTGAGCGTGCGCTGGACCGAAGGGTCCAAGCAACGCGGCTTCGATGTCACGCAGTATCTCGTTTCCGACCAGCCCGCGCCGACGGAAGACTCGGCTGCGGAGGAGGAAGAACAGTGAAGACGCGGGGTTTCACTCTGCTCGAGGTCATCCTCGCCGTGACGGTGCTCGCTCTGGTGGGCACGATGATCTACGGCGGTTTTTCTCAGACAGCCCTCAACAAGGTACGGGTCGAAGAGGACGTAGACCACTCGCGCATGGTCCACATGGCGCTCGAACGCATGGTTCGAGAGCTCAGCATGGCCTTCGTGTCTACGCACACCAATCCATCGCTCGACCTGCGCGTCGTGGAGACCGCCTTCATCGGCAAGGACCACGGCAGAGACGATCGAATCGACTTCACCTCGTTCTCACATCGACGCCTGTACCGAAACGCGCGCGAGTCGGATCAGAACGAGATTAGTTACTTCGTCACCGAACACCCCGACGATCAGGGCGTGAACGTGCTCGCGCGCCGGGAGCAGAACCGCATCGATGACGATCCGCGACGGGGAGGCAAGTCGCAGATCCTCGTGGAGAACGTCGAAGAGTTCAATATCGAATACTACGACCCCTTGCTGAGCGAATGGGTCTCCACCTGGGACACCGAAGACGTACTCGCGCAGCCAAACCGGCTACCCACACAGGTGCGGATCCGGCTGGCCGTCAAACATCCACATAGACGGGGCGAGACACAGGCATTTGGAACCAGGGTCACGATTCCTCTCAACTACGCACTGAACCACGCGAACTACAACCCATGAACCGCAGCAGCAACAAATCGCATCGCAAGCGCTCCGAAGAGGGCGTCGCGCTGATCATGGCGATCGCGACGATTGCGATTCTTTCGGTGATGCTCGTGGACATGCACGAGACCACTGGAACCGCGTTTGCGGTATCGACGGCTCAGCGGGACGCCCTTCAAGCCGAGTACATGGCCAAGAGCGCAACCAACCTCACGCGCCTGTTGATCGCAAAGGAGCCCGATGTGCGGCGCTTCGTCGACCCGCTCTATCGCGCCGCGACGGGTCGCTCGGCGCCCCAGTTGCCGGTTTGGAATTTCGTCAACGAGCTGCTGGCGCCATTCTGCACGCCTGAGGATCAGCGCGATACCTTGATGGAGCTTGGAGTCGATTTCGGCGACACGGTGGGTTTCGAGAACCTCCCCGGTGAATGCCACATCCGTGCGGTCAGCGAGAACGGCAAGGTCAACGTCAACGACCCGCTGTTCCTCGACGGGGAGCAGGCACGAAACGGCGTGGCCACACAGCTCTTCGCGCTCACAGGCGGGCAACTTCCCGAGAGCCCCTACGACGCGCTGTTCAACCAGGAAGATGAGACCGGCACCCTGACCACGCGCATCGACCTCATCACTGCGGTCATCGACTGGTGGGATCGCGACATCCAACGCACCGACTTTGACCCGGGAGCTGGCGTCACACGAACCGGCGGGACGGGGAACGAAGACGACTCGCTCTATCAAATGAACGAAAACCCCTACCGGAACAAGAATGCCCCTTTCGACTCGATACAGGAGCTGCGCCTGGTCCGAGGCTTCGACGACGATTTCTGGGCGACGTTCGTCGAACCGATCCCCAACGACCCGGTGTCCCGCGTGATGACCATCTACGCTTCGGGCCTGGTGAACGTGAACGAAGCCAGCCCTCAGGTTTTGCTCGGCAGGATCTGCTCGTTTGCGCCTGAAGTCAGCCTCTGCACCGATCCCCTGGAAAGCGTAAAGTTCATCCAGATTCTCACCACGATCCGTCAGCTCATTCCGATTCCGCTCTTCAGCCGTGCTACCGACCTTATGAACTTCGTCGAAGGCAAGGGGACCGAGAAGGACCTGTACGGAATGCTCACGGGCTTTCTGGGACCCGAGAGCGAGCTCATCTTCACGCCCATCGAGATCCCCGAAGATCAGCGAACCCCGCTGGCGCGTTCGTTCGCAACCTCAGCGTCGATTTTCACCATCGAAGCCATCGCATTGGTGGGGCATTCTCAGGTGCGAATCGAGTCAGTCGTCAATTTCCACTCGCGCTGGGTTCCACCACCACCCAATACGGGACGCATGCCAGGCCTGGGTGTGTTCCACTACTATCGGATAAATTGAAATGTCTTTGGTTCTGGGATTAGAGGTCACACCCCGAGTGGTTCGCGGCGCGTTTCTGCGAACGACACTGCGCGGATCCGAAATGGAGCAGTACGCCGAGGTTCAGCTCCCCTACTCCGCCGATTCGGAACTGGAAGCCGGCGTGCTCGAAGCGGCCATCGCACAGGTCCTGAGTCAGGGGGCCCGAGCGCCGGATCGCATCATCGCCTCGTTGAACGGCGAGGCAGCTTCTCTGAGGCTGATCGATCTGCCAGCCGGCGTCGAGAAGAAGGCTGCCGAGGTCTTGCCAGGCGAGCTCGGTGCCGTGCTTCCATTCGATATCGACCACGCGGTCGTCGACTACCAGGTGGTCGGTCGCGACGAGTCGACCATCCAGCTCATGGCCGCGGCCGTCCCTCGTCAGAACGTCGCAGACCGACTCAAGGAGCTCCAGTCGGCCGGAGTCGATCCGAGCGAGCTTGCCGTCGGGGCAGCCGCGTTCGACGGCCTGGGTTCGCTCCTGAGCGAGTCGCTCGGAAACAGGACCGTGATCGTCGTCGACGTCGGGCCGAAGAACACGGACTTTGCGGTACTCAGCAACGGCGGCTGCACATTCGCAAGAACCGTTTCAGGCGGTATGGACCTGGTTGAATCGGGTCGGCGCGCGCAGCTGGGTTCCGCACTGCAGCGCACGCTGGCGAGCTACCGGGCGCAGCGCTCGGAGGAGCCCTCCCTGGTCCTACTCTCCGGGGAAACGGCTCCGATGGAGAGCGCGCGAGGCTGGCTGACCGAGCAACTCGGAATCGACTGCGGCGTAGTGCCACTACCCGAAGCGCCCGGCGCCGACGAAGTCACCCTGCCGAAGTTCGCCAAGGCCGCGGCCCTCGCATCGCGGGCGATTTCACGGAAGAAGCAGCTCAACCTGCGCCAGGGCGAGTTTGCATCGGCGGCGGCCGCGAGCGAGCTCCGAAAGCACGCTCGGTTGATCGCCGTGTGCCTGGCGGCGATCGTTCTTTCCTTCAGTATCTCGCTGATGGCCCGGTATCGGGTAGCCAATGCGGAGCAGCAAAGGCTCACGGCGACGCTGGCAGAAGTCAGCAAAGATCTGCTCGAAGAGGAGGCGCACAGCGCGCTTCATGCGCGTGAGCTTCTCACCGCCGGACCGCGGATCGACGATCCACTCCCTCGATTCGATGCCTATGATGTGCTCGAAGCGATTTCCGAGAGCATTCCTGCGGACATCCAACACGATACTCGCCGGCTTCTGATCGAGATCGACGACGACGGTAACAACGGACGTTTCGAGATTCAGGGCACCGTCGGCTCCATCGCCGAACGAGATCGGATCGTCGACGATATTCAAACGCATCCCTGCTTCGCCGACGCAGAGAAGGGCTCGATCTCGAACGCGGTTGGCGACCGCAAAGACTACAAGCTGGTCGTCAAGGTCGAGTGCGATGACGCAGCCTCCGGCCCCAGGAAGGAGAAATAGCGTGGCCTTCGGAGATGCATTGGACAACGTTCGAAGCTGGGCTGACGCACTGAGCGGCCGCGAACGTCGACTTCTTGGAATCATGGCGGTCGTGTTCATCGCGATCGTGATCATCATTCCGATGTACGTCGCGATTTCCAGCATTTCGGACATCGAGACCGAGAACGCGGAGATCACTCAGGTTCTACAGGATATCCACCGTTCCGAGCCACGCCTGCGACAGCAGAAGGCCGACCGGATCGCAGTTGAGAAGCTGTATCAGCGCAAGGCGCCCTCTCTCGGCGGTTTCCTCGAGGAGCGTGCTCAGCAGTACGGGGTGACCGGCCTCGGCATCACCGACCAACCAAACCTCGACATGGGCGCGTACAGCCGGCGGTCGGTGCGCGTTTCCTTGCCCGTGGTCGAGCTTCGGCCCTTGATCGAAATGCTCGCCGACATCGAGAACAGCTCCTATCCCGTTTCGATTGAACAAATACAAATGACTGGCGGTCGCATGCGAACTGGGTACACGGTGAAGTTGGGCGTCAATGCCTACGACCGCGAAGTTGGTTCGGTGGTGCAGGAGTAGGCGGTGAACCGAATTCCGTTCAAGCAAATCCTCAAATGGACCGGGTACCCCCTGTTCTTCTTCCTCTGCTTCCTCTTCTTCGCCTACAAGACCTTCCCGTACGAACGGCTCTCCGATCGCATCGTTCAGGAGGCCAGCGCTCAGGGCTACCAAATCGAGATCATCGATTTGACGCATTCCGGTTTGGCGGGGCTCAGCTTCGAGGGCCTCCGCCTGGTCGTTCCGTCGGAACAAGAGGGCTCGCCTCCGCTCGATCTGATCCTCGACGAGCTCACCGTCAGCACGTCGCTCTTCTCCCTGATCTCTGGCACCAAGTCGTTTAGCTTCGATGCCGAGCTCGCAGGAGGAGACGCGGAGGGCGACATCACGCTCGGCGAGAGCGAGATGGACGTCGATGTCGAGATTGATGACGTCGATCTCGGAGCGCTCCCCGCTCTGCGACAGTTCACCAAGATTCCCCTATTTGGAATCGTGAGCGGCGAGGTCGTGCTCGCGATGCCAAGCGAAGTCAACGAGTCGACGGGCAACGTCGATATTACCATCGAGGGGCTGAGCCTCGGCGACGGCAAGTCGAAAATCGAGATTCCAGGATGGGGCGGATTGACGCTCGACCCCGCGGACGCCGGAAACCTCGAGCTGCTGGCCAAGATCGAAGATGGTATCGCGAAAATCGAACGGGCAACGGCGCACGGCAAGGACCTGGAGCTGGACGTTGTTGGCAGGGTGCGACTCGCGCGTCCCCTGACCCGCTCGGATTTGAACGTCATGTTTCGGGCTAAGATCCAAGATGCCTACAAGGAGCGGAGCACGAAGGTGGCCACGATGCTCGAGCTCGCGTCGTCCGGACTGAAAGCCGCGCTGACGGCGGATGGCGCCATTCAATACCTGATCGCGGGTTCGATAGGGGGGCGTTTGCGCCCAAGAGGAGCGGGCAAACAACCCTTTCAAGCGCCGAAGTGAAGTCCCGCACTGGACGACCCAGGGGACTGTGCTTTAGAGAAGCTTCTCACGGGCGGGAGCGATGACGGGAAACGAAATAGAAGAAGCTGACGAGGTCGAAGGGCCGCAAGACGTCGAAGTCCTGGACGAGGTGTCCGGACAGAGCGATGTCGACACGGGCGATCTGGCCCTCTCGTCTTCTTCGCTTTCACGTCGAGACCCACTTGGCGCGTACATGCGCGACGTGCAGCGCTATCCGCTGCTCTCGAAGCAAGAAGAGCACGAGCTCGCCGTGCGTTTCCTCGAAGAGGACGACCTCGAAGCCGCAAAGCGACTGGTCACATCGAACCTGCGACTGGTGGTAAAAATCGCCTACGACTACCGCCAGGCGTACAAGAACATCCTCGACCTCGTTCAGGAGGGCAACATCGGCCTGATGCAGGCGGTGAAGAAGTACGACCCGTACAAGGGCGTGAAGCTCTCGAGCTACGCGGCCTGGTGGATTCGCGCATACATCCTTCGCTACATTCTGAATAACCACCGACTCGTGAAGGTCGGCACGACTCAGGCTCAACGCAAGTTGTTCTTCAATCTGCAGAAGGAAAAGGCCCGTCTCTCGGCGATGGGAATCGAGCCGACCGCGGAGATCATCGCCGAGCGTCTCAACGTTCCGGAGCGGGACGTCGTCTCGATGGACATGCGTCTGGCGGCCGGAGACGCATCCCTCGATGCGCCGGTGGGGACGGCTGAAGGCCGCTCGGTGGCACGCGTAGAGCTCCTCCCCTCCGAAGATGTCCGGGTCGACGACACCCTGGCCGACGCTGAAGTCGGCGATCAGTTCTCGGCGAAGATCCACGAATTCGGAGAGTCGCTAGAAGGCAAGGAAAAGCAGATATTCGACGACCGCCTGGTAGCCGAAGACCCCAAGACCCTGCAGGCGCTCGGAGACGAGTTCGGCGTGAGTCGCGAGCGCGTCCGCCAAATTGAAAAGCGCCTCTTGCAGAAGCTCAAGGCGTACTTGCACGATGAGCTCGGCGAAACGGTCGTCGAAGTCTACGAATCTCACTGAGCCGCCGGGTCGCGGAGCCACGGGGATGTGGTAACGCCCATGAATGCCAGGTCGCCTGTCGGTGGTTGCGACGCCCATCGGATGTCTCGAGGACATCACGCTGAGGGCGCTGCGGATTCTGGGCGAAGCCGACCTCATCCTCGCCGAGGACACTCGTCATACGCGAACACTCTGCTCGAAGCACGGTATCTCCACCCGGCTTCGCTCCTTCCACGCACACAGCAAAGACGACAAGGTGAACCTCATCGTCGAGGAGCTCCGCAACGGGGCCCACTACGCTCTGGTGAGCGATGCTGGGACCCCAGTGGTGAGCGACCCGGGGGTCTACCTGGTCTCGCGCGCCGCCGAGGCGGGCATCGAGGTAGAGGCGATTCCAGGCCCAAGCGCGGTCTTGGCGGCTCTTTGCGTCGCGGGGCTACCCGTCCGTCGTTTCGTTTTTGAAGGGTTTGTGCCACGCAGTGGTGGCGAACGAAGCCGTGCCCTGGAGCGAATCGCGTCCTCGGACATCACGGTGGTCCTCTTCGAATCGCCTCACCGCATCCACGCGACCCTCGAAGAGCTCGAAAGCTCGCTCGGGAGCGAGAGGCAAGTCGCGCTCTGCAGAGAGCTAACAAAAATGCACGAGCAGACGATTCGCGGCACGGTTCCGGAAGTCCGAGAGGCCCTCTCCAAGCCGGCACGCGGCGAGATCACAGTCGTGATCGAGGGCAAGGCTCCTGACGCAGCGGTCGAAGACGTCGACGTCGAAGTCCTCGTCGCCGAATGGAAGCAGCAGGGGCTCTCGACCAAGGAGATGACCCAGAGGCTCCAACAAGACCTGGGTTGGAAACGCAATCGGGCCTACCAAGCCGTCCTCGACGCAGCGAAATCGGGCGAAAGCTAGTGCGCAGACGTGGGGAGCGTCATGCAAACGCGAAGGCTCCCCGCTGTGCCTGCTTCAGTCCAGATGCGTCCGCCCTGCGCTTCGATTACGTTCCGAGCGACCGCCACCTCCAAGCCGAGCGCATCCGAGCGTGACAGCGGCTTTTCGAGACGTTCAACGATGGCCAAGGTGTCGGCCGACGAATCCTTGAGCGTCGCCATCAGGTCGAATTGAACGAACCCCTTGCCAACCTGATCGCGTCGCGGCGGGGCAACGCGCATGACGATGTCGGTCCCCGAAGAGCGAATGACCAGCACCGCGAGGCTCACCAGCGCGTGAACGGTGCGATGACGGTCCACGAAGATACGCGGAAGCCCTTCGGCGGCGCCTCCGATCACCGATACGTTCTCGGCGCGAGACCGGACGAAGCCAATGGCCTCGCTAATGAGCTCGTCGGGGACCACCCACTGCTGTTGCAGGCGAAGCGTCCCCGCCTCTAGCTTCGCCTGATCGACCACCGTGGAAACCAAGCGAAGAAGACGCTCTGCACTCGCCCGGATCGTGCGAACGCTGCTCTCCTGCTCGGCATTGAGCTCGCCATCGACGCGACCGAGCAACATGTCGGAAAACCCGGTCACCGAGTTGAGCGGGTTGCGAAGCTCGTGGCCCAGAGCGCCGAGAAAACGCGCGCGTTGCCGCGCGGGCATTTCGGGCTCGGCCGCGTGCGTTTCGATCGTGTCCAACATGGAAGGTAGCGGCGCAGCCTCTGCGCCGGGCGTTGCCAAAGACGGTCGAGCGATCGAGAGTCGAGCGATCGATCGAAGCACGCCCGCTCCGAGGAAAAGGCTCAGCCCCAAGACCAGCACTGCGCCCAAATGGCTGCCCTCCCCGGCCAGTAAGAACCAGCAAGCCGCGAAGTAGATCGACACGGCACCGATGCCCCAGCGAAGCTTCGAGAGCAGCCGGTCGTTTGCAGTGTTCATCGTAGACCCTGCATAGGTAGTCGAACCAGAAAGCGGGACGGCGCATTGCCATGGTAGAGCGAACCGTCATGCCGGGAGATGACCTCGGCCGTCACCGCGACCGGCCAGCGGCGGATCTCCGCTGCGTCCTCCGATGCAAGCACCTCGTCCGTAGTCGGAAGCGCGTCGAACGAAAGGCGGTCGGCCCCCCCTGCCGTGATTTCAATCGCTAAGAACTCCCCAGAGCGGGCGAGGCTGAGCTCGATCTGGGAATCACGATGATCGGTTGCCAGAAAATCGGCGAGCACGAGAATGGAGCGTCGGATGCGGCCTTCGTCCGTTTCGGTCATGCAGGGCTCGTCGGGTAAGGTGCAGTTGGCGCTCCGCTTGTTGGACCAGAGCTGTCCGGCCTCCACGGCGACACGAGCCACGAGCTCTCGAACGTCGGTGCGTGCGGCGTTCAGGCGAAACTGCTCGTCGCCGAGCTGCGAGAAATCGAGGGCGCTATCGAGGAGCAGCTTCAGGCGTATCCCGGATGCTCGAATGATCTCCAGGTCTTCGCGTTGCGAGTCATTCACCTCGCCGTCGATTCCGCTCAGAAGCACGTCGGAGAAACCCAAGACGGCATTGAGTGGTGTGCGGAACTCGTGACGGAGCGCCATCAAGTAGTCCACCTCGTCCTCGTCCCCTGTCGTCTCGGCGCCAGGCACGTTCTCCCCTGGCGTGAACTCGACGCAATCCCCCGGGGTCGCGACGCCGGGCTCTTCTTGCCGCGTCGGCTCGCTCTCGATGGATGCGCGGAGCGTCGAACGAGCAAACCAGGCCAGCCCCGTCACTGCCACCACCGCTCCGAGCCCAAACCAGCCCCAGGACGCGACGTTGCGCAATCCGGCCTGAAAGAACAGGCCGAGCGCCGTCAGCAAACCTACGAAGGAAGCGTACGACCCGAGCCGAAGCATCACAGTTCGGCGAAAACCAACCCCATCTGCGTTCGGCATGCTCCCCACCTAGCGACCGATCTCTACCTCGGGAATTCGAGCAGAGCCTTCATCTCGCAGACGCAGAGCGAGGTCGATTCTGGCGGCCGCGTTGATGAGGCCGAGGTGGCTGAATGCCTGGGGGAAGTTCCCGAGGAGCGTTCGAGCTCCGGGGTCGATCTGCTCTGACAGAAGACCCAGGTGGTTCGAGGCCTCGGCATGCGCGACGAACACGCTTTGCGCTTCTTCCAATCGCCCGGCCATCGCGAGAGCCTCGGCCAGCCAAAAGCCGCAAATGACGAATGCCCCCTCCTCGCCGCCGACTCCGTCGTCGGTGCGGTAGCGATACACGTACGGGCCATCGGCCAAGGTGTCTTGAATCCAGTCGACCGTGTTGAGCACTCGATCGTCGTTGGGCGACAGAAAGCCATGAATCGGAAGCAGGAGCAGAGACGCATCGGGATGCTCGTGGTCGTACGCCGCAACGAAGCGGTTGCCCGTTCGGTCCAGACCACGCTTGCAGATCTCGGCGTGCAGCTCGTCAGCCACTTGTTGCCATCGCGCCTGCAAGGCCTGATCACCGAACAGGGGCGCAAGCTCGGCGCCGCGCCGCAGCGCAAGCCAGCTCATGAGCTTGGAGTGCACGTTGTGCCGCTTGCCCGCGCGTGGCTCCCAGATCCCGTGATCGGGCTCGGCCCACATCGCGACGACGTTATCGACGACGGCCCGAAGTCGCCTCCATCCGCGCGCTGTGAGCGACCCACCGCCTCGCTCGTATACGTATGCGGCGTCCATGAGCGCTCCTGCCGTATCGAGCTGCAGCTGATCACGCGCGCCGTTTCCGATGCGAACGGGTTTCGATCCGCGGTATCCAGCGAAGTGCTCGAGGGTCCGTTCGTCCGGGACCCGTCCTCCGTCGACGGCGTACATGATGTGAAGCTCTCGATCGCGCTCGAGCGTATCCCTGACGAAGTGGAAGAATTCGCGCGCCTCTCGATTGCAGCCGAGCAGATTCGCCGCGCGCACGCCCATCGCCGTGTCGCGCGTCCAGGTGTAGCGATAGTCCCAATTGCGCGCGCCACCGATCCACTCTGGCAGCGAAGTCGTTGGGGCAGCCACCATCGCCCCGGTCGGCGCGTACATCAGCAGCTTCAACAAGAGCGCTGATCGAACGACGTGATGCCGCCAGGGGCCATCGTACTCGAGCTGCTGGGCCCAATCTCGCCAGCGGCGCCGCGTCTTGCGAAGCGCGTCGAAGGGACGGTAGGCCAGAATCGACTCCGACTCGGTTGCGTTCCAGCTGATGACGACCCAGCCGCGCTCCCCTGCCTTGAGCCGAAAGACGGCCTGCACGCCGCCTTCGAGCCGCTGTTCCCAGTGTCCGACACCACCAAGCACGGCGACCAGTCGCTCGCCGGATGCGCCTTTGGCCAGCGCCGAGCGTCCGTCTATCTCGAAGGTCGTCGCGACGCGGCCGTAGTCGAAACGCGGGTCGAATACGACCTTCACCACCGCCTCGCCCTCTACGCATTGCACGCGTCGATGAACTTCGTGCATTGCGGATCGAGGATCGTCGTTCCAGGGCATGTAGTCGGTGAGCCGAATCGTACCGCGACCTTCTATTTGAAAGACGGTCTCGAGCACGTTGGTGCCGGGGTCGTAGCGCTGCAGGCTCTCGAATGGGTAGTCGACGGGGCTCACCGAAGTGGAGCCGCCATTCTTCTCGTCGAGCAGGGCGCCAAAGACGCTCGGGCTATCGAAGCGCGGCAGGCAGAGCCAGTCGATCGCACCGTCCGCTCGGACCAACGCGGCTGAAAAACCATCGCCGATCAGGCCGTGATCGGCAATCGTCAAATCCCGCGTCGATTGTTCATCGGTGAAGACGAACGGCCGATTGAGCCGCTTGGCCGCGCTGTAGAGGTCCATTCATTTGGGAGAATAGCAGATCGTGCGCATCGCATCGCACATGCTACAGGCACGCCGTGCAGCGGAAAAACACGAACTGGGCTCTACCGCTGACCCTGATTGCCCTGACCTTTGCGTCCACCTTGTACGTCGGCGCAGGGATGGTGCTCGAGAAGGCCCCCAGCTCAGTCGCGGAGCTACGGACGGGCTGGGTGTTCTCCCTCCCGCTCATGGCCATCTTGCTCGCTCACGAGTTCGGCCATTTCTTCGCGGGCAAATACCATCGAGTCGATGTTTCTCCGCCCTTCTTCATCCCGGTTCCGTTCTTCTTGCTAGGGACCATGGGCGCGGTAATCCAAATCCGAGAACGCATACGCTCTCGAAATGCCCTGCTCGACATCGGGGCGGCGGGTCCGCTCGCCGGCATGGCAGTGGCCCTCCCCGTCATTGCCTACGGTCTGGCCACCTCGCCCGTCCAAGCGCTTCCGGAGGGCCCTTACATTCTCGAAGGTCGCTCGCTTCTCTACATCGGGCTTCTCAGCGTGCTCAAGGGCCCCATCCCTGAGGGGTACGACATCATGCTCACGCCGACCGCGCTTGCCGGCTGGGCGGGTCTGCTCGTTACGATGATCAACCTTCTTCCCTTCGGCCAGCTCGACGGCGGCCACGTTGGCTATGCGCTTCTAGGCCGACGTCAGGATCGGGTTTCCCGCTACGTCCTCCGCCTGCTCCCATTACTCGCACTGGTCGTGAGCGCCACATACGGAATCCCAAGCTACCTCGCCGGGCATCGCGGGGACGAGCTCATGGGTGACGCGGCCGCCGGTAGTCATTGGCTCGTCTGGGCACTGGTGCTCTGGCTGCTCACCCGCGCAACCGGCAGCGGCCATCCGCCCACCGAAGACGGTCCGCTCTCACCACGGCGCAGGGTCGTCGGATGGTTAACCCTTTCCCTGTTCGTCCTGTTGTTCATGCCGTCCTGGATCCGGATGCAGTAGGAAATTTCACCGAATCGGCGGAATTCCTTAGGTTCGGGCCATGCGCGCCAGCCTCGGCCCAGGCCTCCTCGTTTGCGTCTTCTTATCGGTCCTCGGCTCGTCTTCGACGGCGCGGGCTTGGACCCGGACGGTGGTCAAGGGCGCGCGGGCAACGGTCGAGGTCGAGCGAGACGCGACTTTGAACATCCTCCTTCGACTCGATGTCGAGGTACATGCCGGATGGCTCCACGAGCTAGAGCTGGTCGACCTGGGGGACGGCGTCGAGCTCGATCGCTACCGGCCTCCGTACTTTCGCTCTGAGGAAGGGGAGGTCTTCCGCCCCGAAGCAGAGGTGCTCGAAGACGGCCGGATACATCTTTCGTTCCCGCGCAGAGAAGCCCCAAGGAGAGGCGAGTACCGCGTCTTCATGCGGTATCGAACCAAGGCAGACGTACGCGCTGTGCAGGACACGGACCAGGCGCGCCTGGTCTGGTCGGTGCCCGCCTGGGAGACCGGCCTCCACGACGTCTCGGTAGAGATCCGCGCCCCCAAAGGCTCCTCCGTTCCGAGCGAGCTTTACGACACCTCGCCGGGCGTCGAGCTCCAAGTCGCCGAGCGCCCCAAGCACACGGTCGTCGAGTGGCGCCGCACCCATCTTCCTCGCATGACGGCCTGGCCGTTGAACCTCGACGTACCGCTCCAAGCGATCGACCTGCCGGTCGCTCCGGCGGATGCGCCGACCCTGACGGGCTTCCGTCCTCTCAGCACTCCCGAGGAGCGCCCGATCGCCTGGGCCCTGCTCCTGATCGCCATCCTGGTTCTCTTCAAGCGACGCTCCATCGAGGTGCGGATGGGCCGAACTGCGCTCCTCGTTCGTGCGCCCTGGGCTTCGGTGCTCGTCGTAAGCGCTATGGTCCTCGGCGTGGGTCAGTGGCTCGCGCCGAGCTACCTGCTCTGTGCCGTTCCTCTCGTCGCCTTGGCGCTGCACCGGCCGGCGCGTTGGACTGCAGCCGCCGAGCGACAGACCTGGCGCCCTGCCCTGGCCAAAGAGCTTCCGCGGAGCGAAACGCGACCTAGTGAGCTCCTAGACGGAACGAGCGCTACCGGTCTTGCGGTATTGCTCGCCAGCGGCACTTGCCTGATCTATCTCGGCGAAGCGACGGCGGCGCTTCTGCTCTTGCCGGTGTTCCTGAGCGGAACGCGACACCACATGCCCGCCACCGCATCGCAAACCGCAGACGCGCTTCGCCGCTTCGCTTCTGAGCTCGGCCTTCCCGCCGAAGCGCCCGAGATGTCGTTCTACTGGGAGCTATCGCCCGATTCAGTGCCTCGGCTGCGGATCCATCTCCCCAGGTATCGTGCTGGGCTCAGTTCGCTGAGCTTCGCACTTGCCTCGAGCCCGGTCGGCTTCGTCCTGCGGCGCAGGGTGATGCTCGCAGTCGAGACTCGTGCTCAGTCCGACGCGGACGACGTCATGCGGCGCCGGACCAGTGGCCAAGCCGAGCTCCGCACCTCCAATGGAAACATCCTCAGACTCGTGTGCTGGGACCTCGACGCCGTGGAATTGCTTCGGGTCCTCGCGCGAAAGACCCCCAAGCCGGTGAAGGCCTCACGCGGAACCTGGCTCCTCCACGAGCTCTCCGAGCCTGGGCGCAGAGCGGCGTAGCGGGCTAGCGACCGACACGCGAAGCGAGAGCAGGCAGGATCCGATCGACCTGCTTGAGCTCGCGCACCACGTCTTCTTCGCCGAAGTCGATCTCGTCGATGAGCGCGGTGTGAACGGCGTCGTAGAGCCAGGTGCTCGATTCGGCATCCTCGACACAGGCGGCAGCCTCATGCCCTTGCTGATTCAACTTAGGAAACCCCTGGGCAACCTTCTCGAGCACCGTGATGCGATCTCCCAGATAAGCGCGCATCGCATCGAGCTCGTCGGACAAGGGCTCGAGCATCTCGGGCGAAGCTTCTATGTGCTTCTGAATCGCCTCAGGGGATCGCTCACGCATGTCGCTGAGCACGAGCCTCAAGAGCATGGTGTCGCCCAAATGCCGGAGCACACCCCGCACACCGGGGATGGCACCGGTTGAAGAGATCACATGCAACAGAGCCCCGGCCCCAGCGACTCGGCTCTCGTCGTCGATCTCGGGATCCTCGACCATCCGAAGGAAGGACTTCAAATCCTGACTGAATCGCATCAGTGCAGGGGTCATTAGCTCGATGAAGCGCTCACGCGACATATCACCTCGGCACCAAGGAACGGCCCCGCGGGCATGTTACCTCAACTCCGGTCGGACCGGCATCGGTTTCGATGATCTTGAACTCTACGCGCCGATTTCTCTCCCAGGCCGTGGCGTTGTGCTTGGGATCGACCGGGCATCGCTCGCCATATCCACCGGACCTCAGCCGCTGCTTGATGACGCCTCGCTCGATCAGTGCGTTCATCACCGAGGCGGCCCGAGCGCGGGTGAGCTTGATGTTGTAGCCATCGCTACCCCTCTCATCGGCGTGTCCCTGAATCTCGACCAGGGTGATCTGCGGGCTGGCATTGAGCGTCGCGGCAACGGCATCGAGCAAGGGGAAGCTCCGCGACTTGATGATCGCGCTGTCGGTCTCGAAGTAGACCTTCTCGAGAATCGTGATCTGCGTGTCTTCTAGAATCACCAGGCCCTTGTCCGGACAACCATCCTCGTCCTCGTGGCCGTTGTAGGTCTCAGGGTCGTTGGGACAGGCATCATCGACATCGAGAATTCGGTCACCGTCGTTGTCGACATCCGGACAGCCGTCTTCGTCTTGGAATCCATCGACGTCTTCCGCGTCGTTCGGGCAAAGATCCTTTTCGTCCGGGATCCCATCCGCATCGTTGTCACGGTCCGGGCAGCCGTCTTCGTCCTGGAAGCCATCGAAGTCCTCGGGCTCGTCCGGACAGTCGTCGACCTGATCGGGGATCCCGTCTCCGTCACGGTCTCCTTCTCTGCCCTCCGGGCAACCGTCCTCGTCGCGATCACCGTCGTAGTCTTCTTTGACCAAGGGACAGGCGTCATCGACATCGAGGATCCCGTCGCCGTCGTTGTCCAGCTCGGGACAACCATCACGGTCCTCGAAGCCGTCCTTGTCTTCGGCCGCATCCGGACAGCCGTCATCATCGTCGGCGATCCCGTCTTTGTCGCGATCCCCGACCGCGGGCTCGTACATGATTCCGATGGTCGCGCGCACATCAGCAGCCTGGAAACCCGTCTTCGGAATCCCGGCGCCGGCAGCGATGAAGAGGAAGCTCTTGTTGGTGACGAAGTACTTGAACCCGCCGAGCACCTCCATCGAAAGGGTGCCTTTGGTCCCGATTTCCTTGGCAATTTGGGAGCCGTAGAGCTCGAGCACCAGATCGAGCGAGCGGGCGATTCGGAAAGCCGAGCCGAAGCCGAATGTAATGAGATCATCGTAGGTGAAGCGCCGCCCCTCGCCTTGGTCAACCGGATCAACCGCGCTGCCCAGTAGGTCCGATGGCTCCGAACGCCCGTCCCAGATGAAGGTCGCGCCCTGCCCTGAGTTCCAGCGATAGCCGCCTTCGAGCGCGAGCCGGATTTTTTCGATGGGTTGGAACTCGAACACCGCCGTCGGCCAGAGCGAGTAGCCCGGCTCGCCTGCGAATTGCGTGGTCTTCGCGGTCGGGAATCCCGCACGCAGTGTCAATGCAATACCGACCGGAAACTCGCCGAGATTCAGCAGGCGCGCCTTTGCCACGATGGTCAGGTCGCCTACGCCTTGTGACCGCAATCCGGTGCCCTGGTCGTTGTAGAGACAGCCGGTTGCCGTGCCGCCGGGGCAAGTCCCGCCGCGATCGGGGGTTTGCACTGCGTTTCCACGGAAGAACGTAATCGGCAGCTGGATACCAAGGACCAGACGGTCGATGAGCCCGATGTTGAACATGAACGTTCCGGTGAACGCCTGCTTGGAAATTCGAGATTGACGCGATGCCTGATCGGCCGCTTGGCCCGGGTCGTTGATGAAACCGTTGTAGCGAAGAATGCCGAAGCCGGCGTCGAGGACGAGCCCGAAGCTGAACTCCTTGTGAGGCATGACCTCCGAACCGTTGACGCTGAAGTAACCTCGCGTGTCGACCGCCGGCCGAAAGAGGTGCAAATCCATGCCGCCATCGCTCAGCCTGGCTTCTTGAGCCACCGAAACGCTCGGCAAAACCAACGAGCCCAACAAGACCGCAACGGCCCATGCAGACCACACGGGCGAACCCCGCCTTCCCTGTGTTCCCCCAAACACCTTGCCTCAGTTTGTCACGGGAGGAGCCCATTAATCAACGATTCTGCGCCTCTGCATCAGTCCGCGGCCAACATTTGGCGGTACTTCGCGCTGCGCGGGTTGTCTGGATAGCGCTTGACGAAGGTATTCATGTGCCGCCGGGCGGCCCCGAGATTGTCCATGGCACGGTAGGTCTCGATCAGGAGCGCCAGGGCGGCGGGGCTGCGGGCCTTGCCACCTCCAAGGGCCGCAACGACACAGGCGTTGTCGCCGCGAGCCACACAAGCGTACGCTTCCTCGAGAGCGAGCTTGGGATCCGCCTTGGGAGCGGATTTGGGAGTCGACGCGGGAGCCGAGCTCGGAGCCCGAGCGCTTCTCATCAGCCGCGCGGCATCCGAACGCTGCTTGGAGGTGATGTCCTCGAGCCCGAGCACGAGCTTGGCGGAGCTTCGGGTCTGCTCGAGGTCCCCTTTGTCCCGCGCGAGCTGTGCTCTGCTGATCTGGGCCTGTGCATAGCGGTATCGAATCTCGCCGAACTCCGGCGTCTTTCGGAGGACGCTGTCGTCCGGCAGCTCGTCTGCAATGGCGAAGGCCTGGTCGATCTGTCCACTTGCCAGCGCCGCTCGGGCTTGGGCAAGCATCTCTTCCCATTCCTGGGGCGCGTCGATCGTAGGGCTGTCTGGGTCCTCGGCCGAGCTGGCGCCTTGTTCGGCCGGTGCTTCGACTTCTCTTGGCGCCACCGCGGTCACCGCCACGGGCTGCTCCGAATCGGCGATCCGATCGGGCTGCCTGCGGATCGTCGCGAACACGGCACCGGCCGACACGAGCAGGAGCAGAGCGATCACCGAAACTGCGATGACCGGCTTGCGCGACGAGTCAGCAGGGCCCGCAGAGATCGCCTCGAGCGGAACCGGGTCCAAGTCGCGCGCACCCTCTGGCGGAAGGAACCGAAAGCGGACCTTTCCGAGCTCGAGGACGTCTCCGTCTGCGAGCACCGCGCGCGACACCGAAACGTTGTTGACTCGCATCCCGTTGGCGCTGTCGAGATCAAAAACCGTCACCACGCCGTCCTTCAACTGGACTTCGGCGTGTTCGTGCGAAATGGACTTGTGATTGATCCAGATGTCTAGGCGCTCGTCGCGACCGATTCGAAGCGCGGATTTGCTCAAGCTGAACTCTGCGCCGGCCGCCGGTTCACTGAGAACCACCAACCTCGGAGGCGGCGCGCTCTTGGGTTTCGCCGGCGGCATCGTGGTCGCCGTGGCAACCACGTCGGATTGAAACGCCAGGTCGTAGTCGCCAATGGCGAGAACGTCGCCCGCGGCCAGCTCCGCCTTCTCGTCGATTCTCTCTCCGTTGACGATGACGCCGTTGTACGAGCCAAGGTCCTCGATAATGTAAGCTTCATTACGTTTCCGCAGCCGCGCGTGACTGCGCGAAACGTTTCGCTCGGTGAGCCGAATGCTGTTGCCCGCTTCTCGACCGATCGTGATCTCGTCGCGCAGAAGCGGGACGACCGTCGTGTGACCTTCGTCGTCCGAGATGACGAGCTTATACATCGTGTCGGCCCAAGAGCAGATTCGGCTACAGTTCCGAGGGGTTGAAGGGATGGTACCCTGACGGGCCCTGGTGTCAATCTTGCCTTGGTGAAGGTTTGCACTCCTCGGGAACCCGGCTATGCCCGTGCCCGACGATGGGCCCGCAATCACGCATAGTCACGGCGATCGGATTTGTGTGCGTTCTGCTCGCAGCCTGCGGCGGCGCCGGGCGAGGACAGCCAGCAGGCGGGATCCACGCCAAGCTCGCGTATTCGGAAGGCGGGGGCCTGCGGGTGGTCGAGACCCCGGCTGGCGGAGCAGCCGACCTTGCCGGCATCCAAGCCAACGACGTGATCATCGCGATCAACGGGGCCTCGGTCCGCGAGCTGAGCTATCAGGAGATCGTGGAACGGCTGCGCGGACCGGTGGGTTCGTCGGTTCAGCTCGACCTGTTCCGATTAGGGGAGGTACGCACAGTGGTCGTCATGCGCCAGGCGTACAGCAAATGAGCGGAATTGAGCGTACGCTCGGCGTCATCGGAGGAAGCGGGCTCTACGAGCTCGAGCATCTGACAGACGTGGAAGAACTGGAGGTGAGCACCTCGTTTGGCCCACCGTCCGCCAGAATCGTCGCCGGAAACATCGGAGCCACGCGGCTGCTCTTTGTGCCCAGGCACGGCCGAGGCCATCAGCTCGCGCCGCACAGGGTCAACTACCGGGCCAACGTCCTCGCACTCAAAATGGCCGGGGCGGAACAGATCCTCAGCGTGTCGGCCGTAGGCTCGATGAAAGAGCACATTCACCCAGGTGACATGGTCGTCGTCGACCAGTTCATCGACCGAACGCGACATCGCATCGACACCTTCTTCGATGACGACGGCGTGGTCGCGCATGTCGGTTTCGCAGACCCGATCGATGAGCAGCTCGCGAGCTCCTTGGTTGATGCCGCGAAGCGAGCCGACGCGACGGTACACCACGGTGGCACTTACCTCAGCATGGAAGGCCCGCAGTTTTCGACACGCGCCGAATCCGAGCTCTATCGCTCCTGGGGTGTATCGGTGATCGGCATGACGAACCTCCCCGAAGCGCGCTTGGCGCGAGAGGCGGAGCTTCCCTACGCGACCCTCGCCATGGTGACCGACTACGATTGCTGGCACGAGGTGCACGAGGCGGTCAGCGTAGAAGCCGTCGTGGCGGTGATGGGCCGAAACGTCGCAAAGGCCAAGGAAATCATACTCGCGCTGGCCCCAGCGGTGCCCGACCCGGCTCAACGCCCGGCCACATCGGCGCTCGCCGGCGCCATCATCAGCAATCCCGATTCGATTTCGGCGGCCGCGCGTGAAAAGCTGTGGCCCCTCATCCGCAAATACGTACCCTGAAAGGCATTATGTCCTCGCTTCTCGTCGTCGGTTCGGTCGCTTTTGACACCATCCACAATCACCTCGGCTCGCACGATCGCGTCATCGGAGGGTCAGCGACCTACGCCTCTCTCGCAGCCAGTCAGCTCGCGCCGGTCCGGCTCGTCGGCGTGGTCGGCAAGGACTTCCCTCGCGAAGCGGTCGACATGCTACGCGGCCACGGAATCGACACCACCGGCCTCGAAGTAGCAAACGGGGAAACCTTCCATTGGGAAGGCCGCTACTCCCACGACCTGACCTCGCGTGAAACCATCAGGACGGACCTCAATGTCTTCGCGGATTTCAACCCGAAGATTCCGGCAGCGTTTCGAGATTCGGAATTCGTGATGCTCGGCAACATCGCGCCACAGTTGCAGTTGCACGTCCTCGACCAGATCGACAACCCCAGGCTCGTCATCGCCGACACGATGAACCTCTGGATCGATACCGCACTCGATCCCCTCAAAGAGGTCCTCAAGCGAGTCGACATCCTCGTCATCAACGAAGAAGAGGCGCGACAGCTCACCGGCTTCCACCACCCTCTGGCGGTTGCCGAGGCCTTGCGTACCTTCGGCCCAGAAACGGTCATCGTGAAGCGAGGCGAATACGGCGCCCTTCTCTTCCTCGAAGAAGACATCTTCTGCGCCCCGGCCTACCCGCTCAAGGCCGTCTCCGATCCGACAGGCGCCGGCGACTCGTTTGCCGGTGGCTTTCTCGGATACTTGGCGGAGAAGGGCCACACCGACCTGCGCCAGGCCGTGATCTGCGGCTCCGCGACGGCATCGTTCTGCGTGCAGGACGTCGGCACCGGCGCGCTGCAGGACCTGAGCCGCGACCACCTCGAGAAGCGAATCCACGACTTCCGAGAGCTGACCTGCTTCTAGCCAGCCGTTTTCTTGACCCTAGCCGCCCGAAACCGACACTCCGGTCTTATGGAAGGAACGGCTATGAACCTAGACCAGCTCAAGGGAACGTTGCGCGGACTCGTGCGAAAGACGATCGAAACCCGCTTCAGCGGAGCGAACTACGCCACCCTGGCCCAGTCGCGCGGCTACGCCGACGGCTACATGCGCGCCTTGCTCGACGCCGGTCTGGTCGACCAGAAACAGCTCTTGGAGCTGGTCAACGCCGAACGCCGCCTCTTCGTCGACGACGCGGGCAAGGCCGGCGGAGCCACCCGCGCGGCCTAGCCGCAAGACGTTTTCAGGCTGAGCGGCGACGATTTCCTAGCCGCAGGGCCAGGACGATCATCAGGATGCCGAGCAGGTCGTTTTCGGGATCGAGCCTACCGACGCGGCAATTCCTCGGTGGGAGGGCAAGCTCACGATTTGACGACGGACCGGTGCAATCGGGATCGCCCCCATAGTCCGCGGTGCCGTCGCCATCATTGTCGTAGCCGTCACTGCACTGGGGGTTTTCGATTTGGGCCGAACTACCGGAGCAGCCCGTGTCGGCCACATCGATCGCGCCATCACCATCATTGTCGATCCCATCGTTGCAGGCTTGGAGAACGCTACCGGGGTTGCTTGGATCCAAACTGGATTGGGACTCGTTATAGTTCAGCATTCCGTCGCCGTCGCGGTCCAGCGCGATGCGTGAGCCGGAGCCCGGCGGGACGCAGGTAAATGTGGTGGCCTGCCCCGGAACCTGGGCCATGGTCCGCATGGCCGCGGCGGAGATCGGAGACTCGGCGATCGAGTCCGGGATGTAGTTGTCGTTGTCGGGGTCGTAGAGTGCGCTGCGCCCGAAGCCGTTCCAGAAGCCGTGCGCAACCAGGTCGCACTCGGTCGTGACTCCGCCGAGAACCGCAGACTCGAAGCTGGTGCCCGCCCGTTGCTCGAGCAAGGAGAGCCGGCCGCTTACCTCCGCAAAGTTGCTGTCATCGAGCGTGACCTGCTGACCCACGATCGGAGCCAAGTCGGAGTCGAACGCCAGCAAGGCATCCTCGACGTCGCGGCGTTGCGGGTTGCCGCCGTCGAACCCGACGTTGGGGTCACCCGTGACAAGGCCCGGGTTCTGGAACACATCGGCGGTGAAGAAGCGGAACAGCGTGTCTGTCGCGCCATCGTGCACATAACCGGTGCCGCGAACCTGGTCGCCCATGTGGCTGCCATCGCCCGACAGGTTGAAATCGACGTTCGGCATGCCGAACATGCCGACCTTCTGATAGAGGTTGCGGAAGTGCGGGATCTTGAAGATCTGGGGCTCGTTCTCGAAGCTCGCGTCTCCGCCTGTGCCAAAGAAGCCTTGGCTCGGGTCGTGACGGTGGCACCCCTCGCAGGTGAAGCCGTTGATGCTCGCGCCATCCGAGAGCTGGCCGGTGCTGCCATCGAAGAAGTCCATGCCGGCCTGCTGATTGCTCGTGAGGCTGCGGTCGAGCGCACGGTTGGGGTTCGGGGGCAGCGTGACCTGAAGTGCGAAGGTCGTGAAGTCGGCCATGTCCGCCTGGAGGCCGGGATCACTGGGCGGGGTGTTCCCGCCGACGAGCCCGGAGAACGCGCCAATGAAGTTCATGAACGAGGTGAACTCGTCTGTGGGGTTGATGCCGAAGAAGCCGTTGGACCGATCGCCGCGCCAGTGCATCGGCCCGCTGGTCGACAATCCGCGCAGCGTTTGCGTGGTCATCGGGCCTTTCATCGGATGGAAATCACGAACATTCCCGGTGCCGTTCAGCTCGTTGGTGTTGGCCCCGAAGGCATCCAGGACGGTCTCGAAGTTGATCTGCATCGTATTGAGCGTCACGACCTCGTCGGGGTTGCCGAGGTCCCAGGACAAGCTGTCGAAGTCGCCGAAGATGTGACAACTCGAGCACGAGGCCTCGCCGTTGCTGGATGTCTCGAACGCGTCGTAAAGCATCGGCCGGCCGTCGACGACCGAAGCGGGCTCCGGGTTGTGAAGCGGGAAGTGGTTGACCTCGTTCCCGGTCCCCAGATCCACGACCGAGACCGCATTGTCGAATCGGGTGAGCACGAAGAGATTCCCGTTCGCCTCATCGAGAGCGAGGCCGCTCGGCCCGCCGCCCGATACGGAGAGGTAGTTGGCGCTTGCCAGTGTGGGATCGAAGGTGCCGTTGTCGAGGTCGGAAGTGGGAATCACACCAACCTTGCTGGAGCCGAAGGCAGCCACATAGAGGGTCGCGCCATCTGCCGAAATGACCATGTCGAGCGGGGTGGCGAGGCTGTGGTCTTTCGTCCCGGCAGGAGCAGGCGTGAGGTTGTAGTTGATGTGGGAGTTCAAGTGTACGGGGGACACGCTCGACCCCTGCAGAACGCTGATGCGGGCATGGTGCAGATTTCCCTGAACCGTGGAACCACCGAAAATACCGGGGCCCTCGAAGCGCGTCAGGTTCTGCGCCTCGGTGTTCGAGACGTAGACTTTCCCGTTCGCTGGGTTGACCGCCATGTTGAAATTGATCGTCCCGACATGTGCGAAGCTCGCGGTTTCGTTGAGCGTCGCGGCGTCGATCTCGAACACGTCCAGGTCCGGGAGGAAGAAGCGAATGCCGTTGCTCCAGTTGCGACCGCCGTCGTCACGCCATTGCCCCGACGCTTCGTGAAATTGAACGACCAGGCCGGTCTCCGGTGCGTTGTCTCCCGACGAGTTGGTGGAAGGACCGGGGAGGCCGCCGGGGAGTCTTCCATTGTTGAGGCCGTTCGGAGAGCTGATGCCGTCCCCATTGCACTGGTTGGTGCCGAAATTGTCGCAAACCATGCCTTCATTGACAACGGCGGTCTGGTTGCCGGAATGAAAGATCGCAGCGTAAACCGAGGTGCCATCCGCGCTGACGGTGAGCGCGCGCGGGGTATCGCCGAACAGCTCCACGATCTTCAAGGGTGTTCCACCGATGCCAGCGCCTGGATTGTTCGCGTCAAAGACCCAGACGTCGGCGCGCGGTACGCTCGGAGTCGTGAGCTGAGGATCCCCTGCGCCCGGGACTCCGGAAATCGACGCGTGTGTGCGATGCTGGCCTCGGTGCGCGGTGGTGATGAAGACGCGCTCCCCCAAGGGACCTGCGCCATCCGGATCGGTCATGACGATGTCGCGCGGCTCATCTCCCACCAGCAGGGTCCGCTCCACGTTGCCCGTGACGAGATTGACGATGCTGACGCTGTCCGACAAATGGTTGACGACCCAGGCTTCGGTCCCGCCTGGCCGAATCGCAACCGCGCAGGGCTCGAGGCCTACTGGGATCGAGGTGCGGCGGGTAATCCCGTTCGCGACGACGCTGAACGTCTCGAGTCGGTTGTCCGGCGTATTGACGGCCGCCAAAATCGCGCCTTCGAGCGCAAGCGGTCTCACCGGGCCGGTTTCGAACTCGATGAACGACGGTTGAGCGCTACTCGGAATGGCGGTGGACGCGAGGATGGCGCACGCCGCGAAGGGCAAAAGGATGGAACGGTGCATAGGCCTCTTCCTTGGGCAACGGGTCCGCAGAAGGTAACCCAGGGGCGTCGGGCCGCCAAGCCGCATGGCCCCGGCGTCGCTCCTGGCGGACTATCGGCGCCAATTGCGCTTCGGCGGCCGTTTTTCGCGGTCACCGCTTGGGTGTGGTCACGGCTTTCGAGGGAATTCGACGATGTTCCAGGTCATCCGCGACCTCCACACCGGACGCCTGTGAATGACTTCGCGCTTGGGCTTGCCGTTGACCCAGACATAGCGGCGAAGCTCACCTTGCTTGTCGTCGGCGACGTAGAGCTCGTCCCTCCCATCCTCATCGAGGTCGGCAAACCGCGCGGCGTGCTCGTAGCCGCTCGAGTCTCGATCGGTGCTTTCCACACCCCACTCGGATTTCGGATCCTTGCCAGGCCGCAGAAGCCAAAGACCGGTGCTGAACGATGCGACAATCATTTCCTTCTTCCCGTCTCCGTCCACATCCCCGACCGTTAGGAATCGCGCGTGCTGATCGGGGATCGTCGCGACCACGATGCCCGCGTCGGGCGGGGTGTCGGCATCGTAGCGGCGAATCTCGATGGGCTTGATGAGTTGGAGGTCTGGGCCACGGCCGACGGTGACGGCTTCGACCGGCACGTAGAGCTCATCGACTTCATCGCCATCGACGTCTCCTACGTAGATCTCTTTGGCGTGCCGGGTGCCAAGCGCCGCCACCACGGTTGGTCCCTGGCCCGTCTTTGGAATGTATCGGACGACATCGCCCGGCTGCCCTGGCGCAAACAACCTATTGGGAGGAGTCGGCGTCGCATAAATCTCGAGAACCCCGTCCGCGTCCAAGTCTCCAATTTCGATCTCATGAACGAAGGTGTTCGGCCTTCTGTCGATCTGGTCGACTTTCCACCGTTTGTTGGCCTGGCGCTCGAGAATTGCGACGACCCCCTGATCGTGGGTCGCGACGACGAGCTCGGGCGTGCCGTCACCGTAGAGGTCGGCCACTTCGACGTCTCTGATGCGGTTGAACTCTCCTCCGAATTCCCCGTGCCATAGCGTGGTTGACTGCAAGTTGCGGCCTTTTCGCCGCCAGAGCTTCACGTACGCATCCGTGCCCGCGGCAGTGATGAACTGGAGCGGCTCGCCGGGCAGCTCCAGTGGCATGACTTTGTGAAAGATGTTGCTCTGCTTGTCCTCGACGGTTTCGAGCTTCCACTCACCGCCTTCGCGCGTCAGCAGGTCGAAACGCGCCGGCCCGGGGTCGGACGTCGCCTTCCCATCGACCACCCGGAATTGTGAGAACGCCAGGAGCAAGCCATTGGGCAGAGAGTCGGGCAGTGCGGTGCTGGCCGCCGGATGATTTGCAGGAGAGGTTCCGGGGCGATCGGCGCGGTCCTCTTGGCTGGGCGCGGCGGTCTCCGGGCTCGGGGTCGTGGCGACCGCCGGGCTCTGCACCTGCGAGGGCTTTTCACCCTTGCAAGCGAGAAGGAGACAGATCGCAAAAAGGCCGAATCGAACGGGCAAGCGAGCTAGCATCTGAGGTTGCTACCAACGTCACCTAGGCAGCGCAACTCGGCGCTATTCGACCGGCTCGGCGATTCGACATCCGGGGACGCTCTACCTAGGCCCTACCTCTCCGACTGCTATAGTCCACCGAATGACGACCGCTAAGCTTGCACTTGTTTCGGTCTTAGCGGGTGCTTTTCTCTTCGCTTGCAGCAGGCCCAAGGCGCCGGATGCGGTTTCAGACGTCTTGCCGGAGTCTACCGCAAACAAGTCGACGAGCCCCAACGTGCTGGTGATCACCGTAGACACACTGCGCGCCGATCGCCTCGGCTGCTATGGCTTTGAGGCGGCGCAAACTGTCCACATCGACAGACTAGCGAAAGAAGGAATTCGGGTTGAACATGCGGTGGCTGCGGCCCCGATCACCATGCCGTCCCATACCTCGATCTTCACCGGCTTCGATCCACCGGCGCACGGTGTTCGAGACAACGGCACCTATCCCGTACCGCCACAAATCGAGACCCTCGCCGAACGCCTCAAGGGTGCGGGCTACCAAACGCAGGCGTTCGTCTCCGCGGAGGTTCTGCACGGCCGATACGGTCTGGATCAGGGATTCGATGGATACGATGACGAGCTCTGGAAGGAGGGGGGGCCGACGGAATTCAAGCGGCAGGAGCGTTCCGGTGAGAAGACGATGGATCGTGTTCTCCGATGGCTAAACGGACGCCCCAGGTCTCCTGAGCCGTTCTTGCTCTGGGTCCACCTTTTCGACCCGCACCAGCCCTACATGCCTCCGTCTCCTGAGGCGGAGACCTCCCCGACACCCTACGACGGAGAAGTCGCGTTCGTAGACCGACAGATCGGACGACTCGTCGAAGCCCTCGAGGAGAAAGGCGCCCTCGACGAGACCGTTCTCGTGTTCACCTCCGACCACGGCGAGAGCCTCGGCGAGCACGGGGAGGAAACACATGCGGTCTTCATCTACGAGTCGACGATCCGGATTCCGTTGATCTTTCGGTACCCGCCGAAGCTCCCCGCGGGCAAGGTCCATACGCAGTCCGTGCGAAGCGTGGACCTGATGCCGACGATTTTGGGTCTGGCCGGTCAGGCGCCGACCAAAGTTCAGGGTACTGACCTGAGCAAGGCCCTACTGAGCTCCAACCCACCCCCAGCGCTCCCCCAGTACTCGGAGTCGCTTTACCCGGAGCTGGCATTCGGGATGGCTCCGCTCCACAGCCTCAGACTGGATGATTGGACGTACATCCGTGCTCCCCGGGCGGAGCTATACAACCGCGCGACGGACCCAGCGGAAGAGCACAACCTGCTGGGTCTTGCAAAGGACGCGCCGGGTGCTGCCGAAGCGCAGCGAAGAGCCGGGGAGCTCGACCAGTTGTTGAGCAAGTACCTCGAGGAAAGCAAGCGCTTCGGCTTTGTCGCACGGGCGGAACCGCTCGACGATGACACGGTCGAAATGCTTCAGGCCTTGGGCTACATGGGCGAGTCCGACGCTCCTGATGCGCTTCGCGGCATGGACCCCAAAGATGGCGTGCCGATCTACCGGAAGGTCAGCGAAGCCTTTCGCCTGGCGCGTGACGGGAACTGCCGGGCCGCAGTCGAGGTGCTCACTCCACTGCTTACAGAGCTTCCCAACTTGGTACAGGCGAGAAACAGGATTGCCAAGTGTCAGCTCCAAATGGGAAATCCAAAGGCCGCAAAGCAACAGTACTTGAAGTCGCTCGCGCACGACTCGAAGCAAGAAGGCGTGCTGCTTCAGCTCGGTCGAATGCAGTTGGCACAGGGAGACCAAGAGGGAGCGCGCAGCAGGTTTCTCGGCGCACTCGAGGTCATTCCAGATTCGGTCGACGCAATGGTCTTGCTTGGCCACGTCGACTTCATCACCGGTCAGACGGAACAAGCTCTGACCTGGTACCGCAAGGCAATCGAGACCGACCCCGGGCAGCCGATCGCGTACTTGTTCCTGGGAGAGCTCTATTTGCGCCAAGGCAAGTTCGCGGAGGCCAAGCAGGCGTATGAGCAGGCTCGGACGATCGCGCCGATGGACTACACCGCATCGCTGCAGGCAGGGATCTGCACGCTGGCGCTGGGCGATCCGAAGGCCGCTGAACCCTATTTCGTACAGGCCAATCGAATAGACCCGACCCAGTGGCAGCCCTTCTATCATCTCGCCTGTGCGCGAGCTCAGCAGGGAGACCCGGACTCCTCGCTCAGCCAGCTGAGCAAGGCCGTCGACACGGGCTTCTCGGACGCGCGGCTTTTGAAACAGGAGGAGTGTTTTCTCTCGCTGCGGGGCGATCCGCGATTCCAGAAGCTGGCCGGAGGGCTCGCTGCCCCGTAGCGGCGAGTCGCGAATGCCGGTTTCGCGAGGATTGAGCGCCTTGGCCGCCTCCAGGGGAAAGCTACGGCCCGCGGGGGAGAGCACTAGGGGGAGTTGTGCATCCGCTGCCAGGGCGCTAGGTCCGCTGCTGCACCCGTTCGGCCAGGCTCACCGCTCTGGCAACCACGATGAAACGCAACAAGAAATCCATACTCGTCGCACTGGGCGTGATCTTGCTGGTCGTGCTCGTCCTCGGTGGCATCAAGGCCTCGCAAATTGGCGCAATGATCGCCGCGGGCGAGTCGTTCGTGCCGCCGGCGCAGGCCGTAACCACCGCAGAGGTGCGTCAGGTGAGCTGGAAGCCTGAGCTGACCGCCGTCGGTTCGATGGTGGCGGTACAAGGTGTGACCGTGGCCAGCGAGGTTCCGGGGACCATCACCGAGATCGCCTTCAAGTCCGGCCAGACCGTCGAGAAGGGTGACCTGCTCGTGCGACTCGACACTTCGATCGAGCGAGCGCAGCTGGCTTCGGCAGTGGCAAGCGCCAAGCTGGCCGACCTCGACTACCAACGACGAAAGAATCTTCCCCCTGCCGGCGCGGTCAGCGCGGCCGACATCGATGCCGCCGCAGCGCAAGCTACCCAGGCCGCCGCAGACGTGGCCAACGTTAGAGCGGTGATCGCGAGAAAGACGATCCGAGCTCCTTTCTCGGGCCGCGTGGGGATCCGTCGCGTCGACCTTGGGCAAGTTCTCCAGCCCGGCACTGCGATCGTCTCCCTCCAATCGTCGGACCCCATTTACGTCGATTTCTCGTTGCCGCAGCAAGCACTCTCTTCGATCGAGCCGGGTCACGTGGCGACCATTAGCATCGATGCCTTTGCCGATACGACATGGGAAGGGACAGTCGAGGTGGTCGACGCCGAAGTCGACATCGGTACGCGTAACTTCGACGTGCGGGCGGTGGTCGAGAACCCCGAAGGCAAGCTCCGTACGGGCATGTTCGTCGACGTGACCGTCGTACAGCCCGAGGCGCGCGAGCTGCTTGCGATTCCGGCGAGCTCCGTCTTGTTCGCCCCCTACGGCGACTCGGTCTACGTCATCAAGGAACGCGAGACCGAGTCCGGGGAGAAGGAGCAAGTCGCAGAGCAAGCATTTGTCCGCCTGGGAGAGCGTCGAGGGGACTTGGTCGCCGTCAGCTCGGGCCTGCAGGCCGGCGACCTGGTCGTCTCGACCGGTGCGTTCAAGCTCCAGAGCGGAATGCAAGTCACTCTCCGCAACGATCTCGCACCCGAAGTCAACGTCGATCCGAACCCGCCCAACGAGTAGTCGCGCCCGGGAAGCACCGTGAAGATCACCGACCTGTTCATCCGCCGCCCGGTCATCGCGATAGTCGTCAATCTCGTGATTGTCATTGCTGGTGTGCAGGCGATTCGTTCGCTCACGGTGAGGCAGTACCCGCGTAGCGAGAACGCGGCCATCACCGTCACTACGGCCTATGTCGGGGCCAACGCCGAGCTCGTGCGCGGCTTCATCACGACCCCAATCGAGAGGGCTATCGCCGCTGCAGATGGCATCGACTACATTTCGTCCGAGAGTCGTCAGGGCGTGTCCGTCATTCGCGCCAACCTCGACCTCAACTATGACGCGGTGCGCGCGCTTTCCGAGATCGGCGCAAAGGTCGACCAGGTCCGAGGGGACCTGCCACCAGAGGCCGAAATACCAGTGCTCGACGTGGTGTCTGTCGACAGTCAGTTCGCCTCTGCATACCTGAGCTTCTCTTCTGAGTTCTTACAGCAGAACGAGATCACCGACTACCTCGTGCGCGCCATCCAGCCGCGCCTTTCTGCGGTCGATGGCGTGCAGCGCGCCGAGATCCTGGGAGCACGCACCTTCGCCATGCGCATCTGGCTCAAACCCCAGCGGATGGCGGCACACAAAGTCGGCCCAGCGCAGGTGCGAGCCGCACTGGCGGCGAACAACTACCTCGCTGCGGTCGGTCAGACGAAGGGCGCGCTGATCCAGGTCAATCTAACGACCAACACCGACCTCGAATCTGTCGAGGAGTTCAAGCGTCTCGTGATTCGCGAGCAAGACGGCGCCATCGTTCGCTTGGAGGACATCGCCGAGGTCGCCCTGGGGGCCGTGAGCTACGACGACCAGGTCAATTTCACGGGCGCGACAGCGGTGTTCGTCGGAGTATGGGTGCTCCCTAACAGCAACGCCCTCGATGTCATCGCACGGGTCCGCACGGAGCTCGACGCGATTCGCAAAGAGCTCCCCAAACAGCTGCGCGCGGAGATCGCCTACGACGCCACCAAGTACATCGACAGCGCGATCCGAGAAGTCGTCACCACATTGAGCGAAACGCTGGCGATTGTCATCGTCGTCATCTTTCTGTTCTTGGGATCCTTCCGCGCGGTCATCGTGCCGGTGGTTGCTATTCCGATCTCGCTCATTGGCGCCGTGTTCCTGATGCAGCTCTTCGGCTTCACGATCAACTTGCTGACCCTCCTTGCAATCGTCTTGTCGGTCGGCTTGGTCGTCGACGATGCGATCGTCATGGTCGAGAACATCGAACGTCATCTCCGCGAAGGGATGACCCGGACTCAATCCGCTCTAAAAGGAGCGCGCGAGCTGGTCGGCCCCGTCATCGCCATGACGATCACCCTTGCAGCGGTCTACACGCCAATCGCCTTCCAGGGCGGATTGACCGGGGCACTGTTCCGGGAGTTCGCCCTGACCCTCGCTGGCGCCGTCCTGATCTCGGGTATCGTTGCCATCACGCTTTCCCCGGTCATGTCGGCGCGGTTCTTGCCCGAAGAGAAGAACCAGGGCGGGTTCGCCGCACGCATCGACCGCGATTTCGGACGGCTCAAGGACGCTTACCTGCGCGTGCTGGACCTGACGCTGGGCGCCCGCCCGGCCATCTACCTGGCCTGGGTGGTGCTCAGTGCATTGGCTGCGGTCTTGTTCGTGATGTCCCCTCGCGAGCTCGCCCCCAACGAAGACCAAGGCATCATTTTTGGCATCGTGGATACCCCGGCGAACTCGACGCTCGGGCAACTCGCCCCCTCTATCGAGGCGGTGCACGACTTGGCGATGAGCTATCCCGAAACCGAGTTCACGTTCCAGATCACGACACCGGGCGGTGGGTTTTGGGGAATGGGTCTCAAACCCTGGGACGAGCGTGAGCGGACAGCGTTCGAGCTGATGCCCCTAGTGGGTGCTGAGGTCAACGAGATCCCCGGGATTCAGACGTTCCCCGTCTTGCCGCCAGCCCTCCCCGGCGGAGGCGAGTTCCCGGTGGAGTTCGTCGTCGCATCGACCGCCGAGCCGAGTGACATCCTGCAGTTCGTCAAAGAGCTTCAACAGAAGGCGGCGAAGAGCGGGCTGTTTGCCTTCCCGCCGCTGATCGATGTGAAGATCGACCAGCCGGAATCCCAGATCACATTCGATCGGGACAAAGTGGCTCAGCTAGGCCTGAGCCTGCAGGCGGTTGGTCAGGAGCTCGGTTCAGCGGTCGGCGGCAACTACGTCAACCGCTTCAGCATTTCGGGCCGTAGCTACAAAGTGATTCCGCAGCTCGAGCGGACCGCGCGGCTCAACGCCGACCAGCTACAAGATGTGTACGTCACCAAGCCGGACGGCAACCTCATCGCCCTAAGCACTTTTGCCACCGTCGAAGATCGCGTGGTTCCGCGCTCGCTCAATCGCTTTCAGCAGCTGAACTCGGTCAAACTGAGCGGTGTCGCGATTCGCCCACTCGACGAGGCGCTCTCGTTCTTGGAGACCGAAGCCGCGACCATCTTGCCGCGCGGCTACAGCGTCGACTACACGGGCGAGTCGCGCCAGCTTCGAAAAGAAGGCAACAAGTTCGTTCCGGCATTCGCGCTCGCAGTGGTCCTGATCTTCCTGGTACTCGCCGCCCAGTTCAATAGCTTTCGGGATCCACTCGTCATCTTGGGCGGCTCCGTACCGCTTGCCATGTTCGGCGCCTCGATGTTCACGTTCTTGAAGATGCCTGACCCGAACATGCACTATTGGACCGACGGCTGGACCACGACGCTAAACGTGTATTCACAGGTCGGGCTCGTGACCCTGATCGGCCTGGTGTCGAAGAACGGCATTCTCATCGTGGAGTTCGCGAATGAGCTTCAGCGTGAGGGGCAAGCTAAGCTAGAGGCGGTCCGAAACGCCGCAGGTGTTCGCCTGCGACCGATCCTGATGACGACGACGGCCACGGTCTTCGGTCACTTTCCTCTCACACTGGTCACAGGCCCCGGCGCAGAGGCGCGCAACAGCATCGGCCTCGTCCTCGTGGGCGGCATGGCGATCGGCACGATCTTCACGCTCTTCTTCGTTCCGTCGATCTACATGCTCTTCGCGCGAGACCGACGCGAAGGACGCGCAAGCAGCACCGAGGACGTAGGCCATCACGGCGAGCAAGTGACTTCCGGCAACAGTCTGTGACCTCGAGTCACGGGTTCCCTTCGTCTGGGCCCAAAACCCTCGGTAAGTCACTCGGCACGCTGCTTGCATTCGCCGAAAGGCATGCAGCAACGAACCACGATCGCTCTGTTGGCTCTCATCGGTTCGATGTTTCCAGCCGCGCCGGCGGCCGCCGATGACGAGTTCGCCGATGGACAGACCTGGGGGTTCGAGATCTCCTTCGGCGCCGGTTGGGCCCCGGAGACCGAGTACACACGGAGGCTAGAGGACTTCGGCTACTCGCCGGCTCGCGGTGGGCACTACCGAATGTCGTTCGCAGTAGAGAAGATCCTCTTGCCCTACTTCAGCGTGCTCTTGCAGACGAATCTACTCGACAACCGCATCTGGTATCGTCCGAGCGGCATCGGGCCCGACGATCGCTTCACTTGGAATTCCTGGGCGCTCGACGCGCACGCACGCGCGTTCCTCCCTGCGGCAAACGGTCGCTTTCGCGCGTACGCGCAGTTCGGAATCGGGCCCACGCTCACCGGTTCTCGCCTCTACACGCGCACCAGCACTGAGCCGACACAGACCGAACACAGGGAATTCAAAGTCAGCTACAACCTCGCAGGCCTATTGGGATTCGAGGGCATGGCCGCCGACCATGTTGGCTTCTTCGTTTACGGCGGCTATTTCTTCGCGCCCTCGCTCGAGAATCTCCTCGGCGACAGACACCAGGGCGGAGGCGGCGTGCTCATGGCCGGACTCAGTGGGCGATTCAAGAGGAATCGATGAACAAACGGCTCCATTTCGTTCTGCCATGCATGCTGCTCGTCACGATGGGGAGCTATTGTGAAACGGATGTCATCGACGATCCGGGTTTTCAATTCTGGTGCGGCGAGGAGCTCTGCGAATGGGACCTCGAAGAGGGCGAGATCCGCAAAGTCGCGACCTGGCACGAGCATGACTATGCGGTCGAGCTCGTCGGAGCGCCGGTGCTCCTCGCGAACCACGCGGACGGTGGCTTACCTCGGTGCATGCGTGTCGAGCTGATCGCGGATGTCGAGCCGCGGGCGAACCTCACGATCGAAATCGACTACGAGCCTGACGGCACGTCGGACTGGACCGTGCCGGTGGCCCGGGAAGGCTTTCGCAGCCTGGCCTGGGAAGTCTATCCACAGGGAAGCTTTCCCGATGCGGTGTTCTACGTTCGCAAGCTGGGTGAAGGGCGCGCTATCATCATGCAACTCCGCGCATCCTCCGAGTGCGAGAACGACTGAACCAGCCGCCGCTGACAGTATCGTCAGTACAATCCCATCGTGACGAGGTGGCGCGATCGTCCTTGGGAACGGTTGGCAAAAGAGATCGACCGAGGTTGAGCAGAAAGTCGACATGTCACGAAACCCGCGGCGACTGCGACCGATAAGCGCGGTTCGTGCCTCGTTTGGTCCGCAAAGGGGCCGTTTGCTTGCTCCCCGAAATCAATTGAGTACGCGTCCTGCATGCCCAAAATCGACTCCTCCCGCGCCCAGACATTCCAAGGTTCATCCTATCCGCCTCCATTCGAGGAGCCTTGTCGAGGCCGGAGCGGCATCCGACTTGGTGCCGCGGCAGGACTCACGCAGTTTGGCGTGAACCTGATGACGCTCGCCCCTGGGGCGTGGGCGAGTCAGCGACACTGGCACCAGCACGAGGACGAGTTTGTGTACGTCCTCGAAGGCGAGCTGGTGCTCGTCGACGACGCCGGAGAAACTATATTGCGACCCGGGGACAGCGCGGGATGGCCCGCCGGCGTGCCCGACGGGCATCACCTCCAGAATCGCACCGAGACCGTTGCAACCTTCCTGGTCGTCGGTACCCGCAACGATGAAGATCACGGCGAGTATTCGGACATCGACATGACCTTCGGCCCCGGTCGCTACACGCGCAGAAAGACCGCGGGCTACCGACACAAGGACGGAACGCCTTACTGAGGCCTCCGGCTGATGATAAACATAGACGCCATCTCATTGGTTCAAAGAGCCAACTTCTGAGGGGTTCGCAGAACTCAGGAGCCGCAGGCGCCGACGCTGAGAACGATGTGCCCACCCGCGAAAATCGAGATCATCGAACACGGTAGCGAAAGCTACCTCGCCTCCGTGCGGCTTCGCGACGAGGTACTTGTTAACCCCGCAGGCATCGTGACGACTGACGGAGACGTGGCCGCCGAGCGCGAGTTGATCCACGTCGCGGGGTTCCTCGACAGAAAAGTCGTCGCTACCTGCCTTCTCGTCCCCGAAGCTGAGGTGGTTCGAATGAAGCGCGTCGCCGTAGCCTCGAGCTTGCAGCGCGAGGGGATCGGTACCCGCATGCTTCGGTTCTGCGAAGCTCACGCCAGGTCGATTGGGGCCTCCGCGCTGACCGCTCATGCGAGAGAGGTCGCGGTCCCATTCTACGTGAAGGCCGGATTCGCCACAGAGGGAGAGTATTTCGTCGAGGCGGGTATCCCGCACATCGTCGTACGCAAGCGCTTGTAGCGGTGCTCACCTAGCCCATTGAGACCACTGGGCAGTGCGAATTGCGCGGTACCAATCGTCATGTCTCCTAACTCACGGCGCGGGCAGGGCGTTTGATCTTCCCATCAGCCTGCTACGCGCTTCCTCGCATCACAGCGCCGGTCCGATGACGGTGATCACGATGCTGTCGGTAGCTGACAGTGGAACCACAGAATCCAGATCTGTCGCCGTGAGACGGACCTCGTACTGGCGGGTTCCACCGAAGATCGGCAGCGCGGCGTAGCGAAAAGCGCCGCGCCCGGGGCGTATGAATGAAAGTGAAAACGCTGGGCAAGAGGCCGGGCCGGGCGGTTGTGAATTTGGATGAAGGCGCTAATCCTCTACGCCATGTCGGCAGGACTCAAGCACGCCAAGGGGCTTTGCCTGGGCATATCGACGGCGATGGCGCGAACGAATGCGCAGGGTCTCCGTTCCCGAACGATGTGCGGCCTGCACCGGCCTGCCTCAACTCGAGCTGCTCCGGCAGCACGCCAGTCTGCGAGGTGGCCGCCGCCTCGAACCTGGCGACCTGTGGCGAGTACGGCTTGTGTCAGGTGAACGGAGAGCCGGCGGCCCACCGAGCTGCCAGGCGGGGTATCTGCCGTAGCAGGGCCCTTGGACCAGAAATGACGAGCCCGTCGAGTTGGTGTTCGTGGGGTGCGATGCCGGAGCCCCGAATCGGACCATCCTATATATTTGAAATCAAGCGTTTTTTGTGTCTAGCGACAAGTGTAATCTCGAGTTGATTGGGATTCGGACCGGGAGTAGGCTGACTCCCATGTCATCACAATGCCTCACCCCCTGGAGCTCGCTGCTTCGGTCATCGAGCATGGTCTTGTCAGTTGCCCTCGCGTCCGTTCTCTGGAGCTGTGAGTCCGAGCAGACCGGCTACGAGGTGACGATTCCGCTGCTTGGGCCAACCGAGTTCGACCAAACGAGCTGCGAACAGTCGGGCGACCTATGCAGCGTCGAGACGGAGCTCACCGACTGCACGGACGAAGACGGGTACTACGGCGGCCCCTGCACCAAGACCATGGAG
>CAWJII010000016.1:0-254769 GCA_963842915.1 uncultured delta proteobacterium
CCAGCGCCTGTGCTCAGGCTGAGATCAAGCTGGGGATTGCCCTTGTGGACTACTCAGGCAATCGACTATCCCCAGTCGACTCAGGATCAACCCCCCGATCGAAAACCAGCCAAAGCTTAGTTCTTCCAACCGCTTACCTTGCTTCATTCACAATTCACAGCTGTTAAGACGACTACGAATTTTTAAATTAAGAGAATTAACGCGGTGAGTAAACAGACAAAGTTCTCTAGGAGTGATCCAACACATGCAGCTCACGATCGATAAGCAGCAGTTCCTGCGTGGCCTCGCGCGCACCCACGGTGTAGCTGATCGCAAAAGCTCGATGCACATCTTGTCGAATGTGTTGCTCTCCGCTGAAGGCCCTGACCGTCTTCGTTTGTCCGCGACCGATTTGTATCTCGGTGTCACTGCGGTCGTTCCGGCAGCCATCAAGAAGGGTGGCACGATTGCCGTTGCGGCACGCACGCTCTTCGACATCGTCAAGAACCTGCCTGATGGTGAGGTGAGCTGGAACCTCAGCGACAGCCACGCGGTCGAGCTCAGTTGCGGCAAGGTGCGCTATCGCATCCCTGCCATGCCGGGCGAAGACTTCCCGCCATTGCCGAATCCCGGCGATGCAGATTTCGCACATCTCGATGCAGGAATGCTCTCGGAGCTGATCTCGCTCACGCAGTACTCGATGTCTCACGATGATACCCGTCCGCACCTGGCAGGCACCTTGTTCGAAGGCGACGGAAAGGTCGTCCGCATGGTGACCACCGACGGTCATCGGCTCTCGAAGGCCGAGCACAAAGTAGCCGGAAAAGGCGCGATGATGAACTTCAGCATGCTGGTGCCGCATAAGGGCATCAGCGAGCTCAAGCGGCTCCTGGACGACGTCAAAGGCAGCAAGGGCAAAGGGGACGAGGCTTCCACGATAGGAATTGCCACGGCTGGAGGAAATGCGTTCTTTCTTCGGGAAGACCTCTGCCTGAACGTGAAGCTGGCGGACGAGAACTTCCCGCCGTACGACAAGGTCATTCCGAGTAAGCAGAGTCGGACAGTCATCGCAGCGCGTGGACCCTTGGTCGAGGCATTGAAGCGCATCAGTCTGGTCGCCAACGACAAGAGCGGCGGTGTGCAGCTGACCATCGAACCTGGCGTGTTGCGGTTACAGAGCCAGAACCCTGAAGTGGGCGAAGGCAGCGAAGAGGTCGACGTCGACTACGCCGGTGATGAGCTGCGCATCGGTTTCAACGCACGGTACCTGCTCGATGCACTGAGTGCGCTGCCGCACGACGAAATCGCCATCGAGCTCAGTGGAGAGCGCGACCCGGGCGTGCTCAAGCCGGTCGGTGATAACTCCGACTTCATCGGCGTCATCATGCCCATGCGCATCTAGTAGAATAGGGCAGGGCGTTGACCTCGGACTCGCGTAGCGCTGAAACCCCGAGCCGGGTGACCGCCATGCGTGCGCGTGGTTTTCGCAATCTACAATCCTTGGCATTCGAACCGGGGTCCCATTTCAACGTCATTCACGGTGATAACGGCGCCGGAAAGTCGAATCTTCTCGAGGCAATACACTACCTGGGTGCACTCAAGAGCTTTCGCGGGGCAAAGACCGACGACTTGATTTCACTCGGCGCAGACTCGGCTCTGCTCGAAGCCAGACTGGAAGCAGGGCCAGCGCCTCACAAGCTCCGGATCGAGATAGGCCGTTCGCAGCGAAGGAGCTTGCAGCTCGACGGGAAACGCCCACGTTCGACGAGTGCCTGGCACCAGACGGTTCGCATGGTGCTCTTTCATCCGGGGGATCTGGTGCTTGCGTCCGGTTCGGCAGACCGGCGGCGCGCGTTTCTGGATCGGATGCTCGAGCAGATGGATCCGATCTACGGTTCCACGCTTGCGAGCTACGAGAAGGCCCTTCGCAGCCGCAATCGCTTGCTGAAGGCAGAACGCACCGATCGGCGTTCGATTCGGGCCTACGATGCCCTTCTGAGCAAGGCAGGGGCGGTTGTAGGGCAAGCCCGGCGGCGTCTCATCGAAGATCTGGCTCCGCGGGTCGTGCATGCGTTCTCGGAGGTGTTCGCTGGTGATACACCGCTTGGGGTTCGCTACTTGCCCCGCGTCGAGCCAACAGAAGAAGCAATCGCAGAAGCGCTCGACCGCTCGTTCAACAAGGACCTCGCGCGTGGCTTCACGGCAGACGGCCCGCATGGCGACGACCTCGAGCTTCAACTCCACGAGGTCGGAGCGCGGTATCACGGCTCGCAAGGGCAGCACCGGACCATCGTGCTGGCGCTCAAGACGGCCGAGCTCGATCTGCTTAGCGAACGCACTGGCAGGGTGCCGATCCTACTCTTGGACGACGTTTCGAGCGAGCTCGACCGGAGCCGAAACCGTAGGTTTTTCGAGGTGTTGAGTCAGACTGGCGGCCAGGTGTTCCTGACGACCACCCATCCGGAGTTCATCCTCTTGGAGAACGACCGCGTCGATTTTCACGTCGAGTACGGTCGCGTCACTCGATGATTCGGGCGCTCTTGATGTAGTCGAGCTTCGGGAAGCTCTCCTTGAGGTAGGCGTTGCCTGCCGTCTGCATCTGTCCCTGCGATGGTCCGCGACCGCGGGGCGCGCCTTCTCCGTAGCCGTCGTACAGGGCATCGACCGGCGCCATGTCCTTGACCTTACCGAAGGGTGCAAACCCCATTGCGTCGAGACGTGAGTTGTCGCTGAAGTTGATGAAGAACTGCGTGGTTCGCGAGTCGGGTCCGGAGGTCGCGAAGGTGACGGTGCCGCGCATGTTGCTCGCCTTTACCGGGTCGTCGGGGATTCTCTTTTCACGCCACTGCGCGTTGAGAGCAGGGTCGCCGCTGATACCAGCCTGCGCCATGAATCCGCTGACGACTCGGAAGAAGGCGACATCGGTGAAGTAGCCGTTCTCTACGAGCTCGCGAAAGCGGTCAGCGCCCTTAGGGGCCCATTCGCGGCGTACCTCGATCACGATCGCGCCTTTCGTCGTATCGAGCTCGACCGCGTACCGGTCTTCGACGACGTCCTTGCCTTCGGTCACCTTGCTCGCCTCCGTTTGACTCGGCGCAGGGCTTTGCTCGCCTTGGCTTTTGGTCTGGGCTTCTTCTTTGGGGCACCCAACGAGGAGTGCACCCGCTAGCATGAACAGAACTGCGGTTCGCATGGCCGTACCTTGGCAAGCCCATGCCGGAGCGCAAGCCCGCCGCTGCTTAGGAGTCGAACAAGCCACGTAGCTTCTTCAGAAAGCTTGCTTGCTGTGGGTGGGCCTCGTCGCCAATCTCCTGGGCGAGCTCGCTGATGAGCTTGCGTTGGCGCCGGCTGATCTCCTGGGGAACCTCGACCACGACCGTAACGAGCTGATCACCTTTGCCGTAGCCGCCGTAGACCGGAATTCCCTTGCCCCGGAGGCGGAATACCTTTCCGGACTGTGTGCCCGGAGGAACCTTCATGACGACTTTTCCGTCGAGCGTAGGCACGTCGATACTGGCGCCGAGCACGGCTTGGGGGAAAGAGATCGGAATCGACACGAGGATGTCGGCGGCGTCGCGCTCAAAGAGCGTGTGTTCGGTGACTTTGATGTTGATGTGAAGGTCGCCATTGCCGTCGGCGCTCGCCTCGCCTGCGCCGCGAACCGTGCGCACCGCGCCGTCTTTGACACCTGCCGGGATCTTCACGCTCATCGATTCGAAGCGCATCTTGCTGCCGCTGCCCTTGCAAGACTCGCATGGGGTAGGGATCTTCTTGCCGGTGCCGCGGCAAGCATGACAGGGTCGCGCGGCTGCGAAGAGGCCGCGTTGATATTTCACCTGAGCGCGTCCTTGGCATACGTTGCACTTATGCACCGGGGTACCGGGCTTGGCGCCGCTCCCCTTGCAAGTTGCGCACATTGCGGGGCGGTTGACGTCGATCTTCTTTTCGACGCCAAGCGCCGCTTCGATGAACGAGATCTCCAAGTCGTAGTTGAGGTCCCGAGCAGAGCGGCGCTTGCGGCGTCCGCCGCTGAACACCTCACCGAACAGGCCCTCGAGGATGTCGCTCACCGCACCGAAGTCGCCTGCTTCGAAGCCCGGTCCGCCGCTCTCGAATGCGCCATGCCCGTAACGGTCGTACTGCTGGCGCTTGTCTGCGTCGCTCAGAACGGCGTAGGCCTCAGTTGCCTCTTTGAACGCATCCTCGGCCGCGGGATCGTCAGGATTGCGGTCCGGATGGTACTTCATCGCCAGGGCGCGATAGGCTTGCTTGATCTCGTCGCCCGACGCGGTTCGGCTGACTTCGAGAATCAGATAGTAATCACGCTTGGACACAGATTTCGGAGTGTAGACGCGGGGCCCAAGCGTGCAAATGGCATGGAAAGCCGGTCGAGAGTGTGGGAGTGGAGGCAGGTGGCGGCGGTCGAGCTCGAGATTGGACAAGATGAGGCCGGGGAGCGGATCGATGTGCTGCTCGCTCGCAGGGTTGCTGAGCTCAGCCGGGCCCGGGCCAAGGTGCTGATCGAAAAGGGCGAGGTTCGCGTCGACGGGAGGCGGGTCAAGAAGAGCTATTCTCTGCTGCTCGGTGACAGGGTCACGCTCGAGAACCTGCCCGATCGAACCGACTTCCATGCGACGCCGGATGCGGACATGGCGCTCGAGATTCTTCTCGAGACCGGCGGCTACGTCGTGGTCGACAAGCCGGCTGGAGTTCCGAGCCATCCTTTGAAAGAAGGCGAGCTTGGAACTTTGGCAGGAGCTCTGGTTGCACGATATCCCGAGATGCGCGGCGTAGGCTACAGCAATCGCGAGCCGGGGATCCTACACCGACTCGACACCGACACTTCGGGTCTGATGATTGCGGCTCGTGATCAAGAAACATTCGACGAGCTTCGACGAATGCTGCAAGCCGGCGAGATTGAGAAGAGATACCTCGCGCGTTGTACCGGAATCGTTCCGGCGCCGATCGTCATCGACACGGCCATCGCGAATGATCCGCGCGACCGTCGCAAGGTGCGCGTCTGTACCGACCCGCGCGAAATCAAACGTCTCGGCGCCCTCGCCGCGAGAACGGAAATTCTCAGCAGCACCCCCACCGAACACGGCTCCCTCATCGAAGTCCGTGCCAACAACGCCCGCCGCCACCAAATCCGCGTCCACCTGGCCTCCATAGGCCACCCCCTCCTAGGCGACAGCCTCTACGGCGGCCCCCCCCACCCCCACCACCTCCTGCACGCCAGCTCCCTCAAATTGGGGACACTCTCTACCATCACAAGTGTCTGGAATTACTCTACTTCTGACCCAAAGATCGCAGCGACCAAGGCCTGAGGAACTGACCCGAGGGAGCGAATGGCGCTGCGGTCCGTGTCGGGGGATCCCAGTGGATTCGCGGGCTTGGAGGGGTGGAGAGTGTCCCCTTTTAGAACGGGATGCGTAGCCCGGTTTGGGCGACGACTTGGTTGCCGAAGGCGTTGGTGTTCCAGCGGTAGTTGAAGCTGATGTCGAACTGGGCTCCGGCGATCGATCGGTGGGCTCGCCCTTCTAGGAAGGAGCCGAGCACGAGGAACTGGACGCCGAACTCGTTGACGTGGAAGGCGCTCATCTTCGGGTCGTTGCTGACATACTGGTCGTCGAAGGTGTAGTCGTTCTGATTGCTCTTGTAGAAGAACGAAGCCGTTTGTGTGTAGTAGCGATAACGCAGTCGAGTTTGAAAGAATGGGGACATCTCTTGATAGATGCGGAACTCTGGATTGACTGCGCCGACCTTCCAGTTATCGATGTACGATCGATAGAGAACCTGTAACGACGTTCGCGACCGCGGGATGTACCAAGCGAGCCTAGACATCAGCAGGTGACGGAAGCGCTGGTCCGGATGTACTTCGGGGCGCTGTCCACCGAGCACCGAGCGATACGGATTTGCGAGGAAGCCCCACTGGTAGGTGAAGTCGTATCCGACCTCGAGCAGCAAGGTGCGAGTAAGCACTTGCTCCCAACCCGCCGCAACCGAGATTGCGTCCAGGGTTTCCCGGAACCGGTCGGCGCTCGAACCACCCATGTTTCCGGGCCGTTGCTGCGATCCACCACGCAAATTCTGGCCTATTTCGTCGTGGCGGTAGCTCATGCGACCTCGAAACATCGTCGCTCGATCGGCGAGCCAGATCGTGGGCTGGAACATGCTGGCGAAGGAGAAATAGTCTGGTTCCCGGCTGAAGCGAAAGCCTCCAAAGAGGTCCACGGGGTTACTGCGTTCGATGAACTCGTGTCCACCCTTGAGGTCGACCTCGTGACGGACTTCGGTGAACCGAGTATCTTCGAGCGCACCTGCCGCTTGGCTAGCACTCGTGATCGCATCCACCAGATAGTCGACGCGCATGCGGCTCCCCTGCGGGGCCTCCAATTGCGCGATGAACTCCGGCGCAAGTACGCGCGTGCTTCGGTCCCAGTAGTAGTTCCCACGCACCTGGGCATCGCCCGTCCAAGTTCCAGTCACTGCATCGGCGTTGGAGCGCTTCGGATGCACCCCGAGCAAGCCGATGCTGATTGCAAGCAAGCAACTCAGCGGCAGCGATCTCGATTTGCTAGGTGTCGGATTCAGTTGCACCCGCATCCCCCGCCGGCGGTCCCCATGCCTCCGGTGGCGCCCTCGCGTGCTTCGAGGACGTGGGTGTAGAACTTGGCCTCGGTCGCCTCCCGCTGGACGTCCATGCTCGGCCGGGACAAGTACTCGCGCTCGTAGGGCTTGACCGTTGCGCAGCCGGCGGCAGCACAAAGGACAAGCGCAAGCAGCGGCTTCAGGGCGTCGAGGAGGCGGATTCGCCCGTTTTTTCCCGGGTCAAATGCCGGGCAAGCGCGACGAAAGGAGTGAGTAGTGCTCGGGTGGTGGTTCGCAGCCATGGGTGCTCGACAATGAGTTCTGCGGCGTACGGTCCGAGCGTGTAATACGCATCGACAAACGCACGGCCCGCGGGGTTGGTCATCAGGTAACGGTCACGAAAGCGCCGGAGCGCCCAAATCTCATCTGCCAAGGGAGAGCCATAGGCAGCCGTAGCGACGAAGCAAGGCGGCACGGTGGTGAAGTCGATGGGCGTCGTCTTGATGCCGACCGAGACGGGCTCGCTTTGTGCCTGGCAGAGATCAATCGCCATGATCTCCAACTCGTACTCGGTATCGTGCGCGTCGAAAGCGGTGTCGACTTCGATGATGTCACCTGGGTCGAGGCAGTCGCCGTCCGCGTCCCGGTCGATTCCGTTTGGACATTCACCATCTTCGTTGGCGCGATATGGAGCGCAGAGCTTCTCAGACGCGACGCCGGCGCTGCATTCCGAATCAACCGGGATGTGCAAGCCGTCTCCTTGGATCGGTTTGCCTGCGCCGGTGAGCTCGAGCGCGTGCGCATCTTCGGTCACGATGCTGTTGGCGAGGAGCTTGCTCGAGAGGACTCTGTACTGTCGGAGTTGGCGCTCGCTCTCAGGAACGGTGAATCGGATGCGGCCGACGACGTGGGACCATTTGGAGTTGGGATGGTTCTGCACGCTGAAGTCCGATATCGCCTCGGGCCGGGCGTCGACATCGCAAAGACCCATGCAGGTGCCATCGTCCGCGCAGACGAAACCCGCGCCACACTCTGCGTCGTTCAAGCAGGTCTCCCCGCAAATTGCAGGGGGTTCTGGCTCATCGCAGATGTTCGTAGCGAGGACGAATACTTTGAAACGCGCCCCGCTGTCGTCTCGTCGCAGGCGGTCCGCACCGCTGCCCGGAGCGTTGCTGGGGTCGTCGCTAATCGACGAATCCATCGCGAACACCTCGCTCGAGTCTCCGTGCAAGCTCCCATAGCCCAGGGGCTCGCTAGTTCTGTACTCGTCGATGATCGGCCCAATCGTGATGGGGACCGCGTAGAGAACGGATGGCTGGCCGCGATAAGGATAGCCGTAGGTCTCTGCCCAGAAGTCCCAGCTCTCCGACACTGGGGTGGGATAGGTCTCGTCATTGTAGACCTCGTTGTAGTCGCCTTCGACGTTCACCTCTATCCAGGCGAGGTACTCGCCGTCCTCCCAGTCGCTCGGCGCGATGTACTGTATGGTTCGCGGAACATCGCCGGCTGGCGTGGCCATGGTCACCGCATCGATCTCTGGCATCACTCGCCGGGCTTCCCCAACGAATCGACCCACGTCCGGATGGTCGTACTGACCCAGTCCGTCCACGTCGCGGCGCGGAGGGTAGATCGAGCCCTGGCTCAGTGGGCGCATGCTTTCGGAGCCGGAAACGTCGACAAAAGGCTCACCATATCGATTCCTGACGTCGTCGTCGGTCACGAAGCGGCCCTTGTCGCTATTGAAGACGCTCGCGCAGGTCACCGCGTCGAGCGCTTCACGGGTGGTCGTTGTCTGGTCGAACGAGAGGCAGAAATACGAATCCGGCGAAGCATCCACACTGGTTCGTGACGCAAAGCCCTCGGAGCTTCGATCCTGAAAGATGACCATCGGAAAAGGCTCTGCGCCCGGAGCTTCCGCGCGCCTGTGTCCCCAGACGGGCAGGATGCCTTCGCGGCGCCCGTACGGCCAACGGAAGCCGCTGTTCATTTGAAGGGCGCCAGGCCGGTTTCCGACGCCACGAAGCGCGACCGATGAGGTCAGCGCCACCGTCTCCATGAAACGGCCGTCCGCGTCTTCGATCCAGATCGCAATCTGCGCGCGCCTGCTGGGCGTGAATCGAAACTCCAGCAGACGGTCGCTCTCCTGGGCGGATGCGCTCCCCAAAACCGCGAGCCAGGTCGCGAACATCCACATTCCAAGCAAACCAAAGCGCATACGGAAAGCAGCCTAGCGGGCACGCATTTTCGGCTCAAGGAAGCCCGGCGACATCCAGAAATCCCCATAAATTACGGGGGTCGTGAACGAGCTCTAGCGGCGCGGCCGCTGGGAGCGTCGATCGGGCTTTCGTTGGCTCTTGCCCGGCTGGAGCTTGGCGCGAAGCTGCTCGACCTGATCACGAAGCCCTGCTGCCTTCTCGAAGTCGAGCTCCTCAGCCGCGAGCAGCATCTCGCTTCGGAGCTCTTCGATCTGCGCAGGGATGTCGGCCGGGTCCGCGGAAGCCTCGCCCTTTCTCAGGATCGGAATCACGACGTAGTCCCCGGCTCCCGTCGACGGATCCATTTCGAGTACTGCTTTGTTGACCGTCTGCGGGGTGATTCCGTGCTCTTCGTTGTACTCGGCTTGGCGCGCGCGCCGCCGTTCCGTTTCTTCGATCGCGTAGCGCATCGCTTTGGTGATTCGGTCGGCGTACATGATCACCTCTCCGCGCGAGTTACGCGCCGCGCGTCCGATCGTCTGGATCAGCGATCGAGCCGAGCGAAGAAAGCCCTCCTTGTCCGCGTCGAGGATGCCGACCAAGGAGACTTCAGGAAGATCGAGGCCTTCTCGCAGTAGGTTGATTCCGACCAGAACGTCGAACTCGCCGCGGCGCAAATCTCTAAGAATATCAACACGATCTAGCGTGTTCACATCACTGTGCAGGTAGCGAACCCGAACGCCGAGCTCCCCGTAGTACTCGGTCAGGTCTTCGGCCATGCGCTTGGTCAGCGTCGTCACCAAGGTGCGCTCGTTGCGCGCAACACGGTCTCGGATCTCTCCAAGCAAGTCATCGACCTGATGCTTGGTCGGACGAACGATCACCTCTGGGTCGAGAAGACCGGTGGGCCGGATGACTTGCTCGACGACGACACCGCTGGCCTGCTCGACTTCCCAATCGCCGGGTGTCGCGCTCACGTGAATGACTTCGCCCACGCGCTCTTCCCATTCGGAGAAACGCAGCGGTCGATTGTCGAGCGCGCTCGGTAGACGAAACCCATGAGCGACCAAAGTCTCTTTGCGCGATCGGTCACCCCGGTACATCGCACCGATCTGGGGCACGGTGATGTGTGACTCGTCGAGGATCACGAGGAAGTCATCGGGGAAGTAGTCGAGCAAGGTCGGCGGCGGCTCGCCCTCTTTGCGGCCGGAAAGATGCCGGCTGTAGTTCTCGATTCCGTGGCAGAAGCCCATCTGCTCGAGCATCTCGAGGTCGTACATAGTGCGCTGCTCGAGGCGCTGCTTTTCCAGCAATTTGCCCTCTTTTTCCAGTTTTGGAAGCCATTGCAGCAGCTCCTCCCGAATCGACTCGATGGCCCGTCTTCGATGCGAGTCCGGAGTCACGTAGTGACTGCCAGGGTAGACCCCGTACTGGTCGAGCTCTTCGAGGACCTTGCCGCGCATGGGGTCGATCTCGACGATGCGTTCGATCTCGTCGCCCCAGTACTCGATGCGCACAGCTAGGTTCTCGGAGTGCGCCGGGAAGATCTCCACGACGTCACCACGAACGCGAAACGTGCCGCGATGAAAATCGATGTCGTTGCGTTGGTATTGGATGTCGACGAGGCGACGCAACAAGAGGTCGCGCCTAAACTCTTGACCAACCTCTAGGTTGATCAACATCTCCTGGTACCATTCCGAGGAGCCGATGCCGTAGATGCACGAGACGCTTGCGACGATGATTACGTCGCGCCTGGCAAGCAAGGAGCGCGTCGCGCTGTGACGCATGCGGTCGACCTTGTCGTTTACGATCGCGTCCTTCTCGATGTACGTGTCGCTCGAAGGGATGTACGCTTCGGGCTGGTAGTAGTCGTAGTAGCTGACGAAGTACTCGACCGCGTTGTTCGGAAAGAGCTCACGCATCTCGCTATAGAGCTGCGCGGCGAGTGTCTTGTTTGGAGCGATGATGAGGGTCGGGCGTTTGGTCGTAGCGATTACGTTCGCGACCGAAAAGGTCTTTCCGCTGCCCGTGATTCCGAGAAGAACCTGGTGCCGTTCGTTACGGGAAAGCCCTTGCAGCAGCTCCGAAATAGCAGCCGGCTGGTCCCCTTTGGGCCGCAGATCGGTGACCAGCTCGAGCTCCCGCGTCATCGGGCAAGGCTATCACCCCTTGAAAAAGGGGGCAGGTCCCTTAATGAACCGGGGATGAATCTCGCGCGCTTCTTCGATGTCAGCACGGCGACGGCTTCGAGCGCCGCACGCCCCTACTTCGGCAACATCCACCACGAGCGACTCAGGCAGCCCGAGCAGCCGCTCGAGATCTACGAGTTCGAGGTCTGTCCGTACTGCCGAATCGCGCGCGAGGCCCTTTCGGCGCTGAGCCTCGATCCCATCGTGTTCCCCTGTCCGCAAGGTGGCAGGCTGTTTCGAGAGAAGGTCAAACGAGAGGGCGGTCGCTACCAGTTCCCGTATCTCGTCGACCCCAACACCGGAGTCGATATGTACGAGTCCGCGGACATCGTCGAGTACCTCTTCAGCGAATACGGAAACGGCCAAGCGCCCTGGTTTCTGCGTCAGCGCGCCTTCGCCGTGTCGACTTCGATGCTCGCATCCGCGTTTCGACCAGGCCGAGGTCGGCACGCTGTCGCCTCGCGACAGCCCGAGAAGCTGCTTGAGCTCTATTCCTACGAGGGCTCGCCCTTCTGCCGGATCGCGCGCGAAGCGCTCTGCGAGCTCGAGCTTCCTTACCGGCTTCGCAACGTTCCCCGACGGAGCCCCGATCGGGCCGACTACGTCGCCATCTCAGGCAAGATGCAGGTACCCTTCCTGCTGGACCCGAACACCGCCGTGCAGATGTTCGAGTCGGCCGACATCCGACGCTATCTGTATGAGACGTACGCGATCGTTGGCGCTGCCAACTAGGCGTTTTTCTTGGCGAAGGCCTTGGCGAAGTCGACGAACTTCTGGACGTTCGAAGGCTCCATCGCGTTGTAGATCGAGGTGCGGATACCGCCGACCGAGCGATGGCCCTTGATGCCCACCATGCCAGCCGCCGCCGCTTCGGCGATCAGCTTCTTTTCGAGGTCTTCGCTCGGGAGCCGGAAGACGGGATTCATCATCGAGCGGGACTCGAGCTCGACCGGGCAACGGTAGAAGCCGGAGCTCCCGTCGATCATGTCGTAGATGTAGCCGGCCTTTTCTCGATTTCGCTTCTCCATGGCGGGAGCTCCGCCCTGGTCGCGCACCCAGCGGAGGACGTTCCGGACCATATAGACCGGGAAGGTCGGAATCGTGTTCTGCAGCGAGTCGCCGTCGAGGATGGTCTTGTAGCGGAAGATCTTCGGAATGCTGCTCGGGCTTCGGTCAGCCAAGTCTTTGCGGAGAATCAAAATCGTGATGCCCGAGGGGCCGAGGTTCTTTTGGGCTCCCGCATAGATCAGTCCAAACTTGGACACGTCGATTGGGCGCCAAAGGATGTCGCTCGACATGTCGGCTACGAGAGGAACGTCGCCGCTGTCCGGGTAGTCGAAGAACTGCGTTCCCATGATCGTGTTGTTGGTCGTGAAGTGCGCGTACGCCGCATTTGGATCGAGCGTCAGCTCGGACTGCTTTGGGACGCGGGTGTACTTGCCGTCGACCTTGCCGCTGCCCGCTTCACGCGCTTCGCCGGTGACGAGGGCTTCGCCCATCGCCTTGTCGCTCCAAGCGCCAGTGTTGATGTAGTCGGCCGACTGACCTGCACCGCGGAGGTTCATCGGGACGAGGGCGAACTGGCCGGAGGCCCCGCCCTGCATGAAGAGCACCTCGTGGGTGTCGGGAACGTTCATGAGCTCGCGAAAGAGCGACTTGGTCTCTTCGTGAACCTTCGCGTATGCAGCGCCGCGATGGCTGTGCTCGATGAGCGACATCCCCGTACCTTCGTGGTCGAGGAACTCGTTGTGGGCATACTCGAGAGCCGGCAACGGAAGGGTTGCGGGCCCCGCACTGAAGTTGATTACGCGAGCCATAGGCGCGGGAGCCTAGCCGCGGTTTGGGGCCATGCAAACGCTCCGCCTGCCAGTCCCAAGCCTTGGAAAATGGTGGAGCTGAGGGGAATCGAACCCCTGACCTCCGCATTGCGAACGCGGCGCTCTCCCAACTGAGCTACAACCCCAAGGTCGGGCGTTCGTATAGCCGCGCCGTTTCTGCGTGCAACTCGAGCCGCCTGGCCCAGCCCCCGGGAGCCGAAAATCCGCGAAGCTGCCCGATTTGCAGATCGGGGTTCCGTTCCCCTATCTTGAAGTCATGGGAGAGGCTCGGGGGATCACCGTTCGTTGGGGGTGCGCTGCGGCGCTCGTGCTCGGCATACTTTGCACGGTGCCGGCGCTGGCGCAGGAGACCGCGGACGATGCCGCAGCGCGCGAGTATTTCGAGCGCGGTCGCGGAGCGTTCGAGCAGGCCGATTACGAAGGCGCTTTGGTTTACTTCCGGCATGCGTATCGGCTCAGCGGCAGGGCCGCACTTCAATACAACATCGGCGTTGCAGCGGATCGACTGCAACGGGAGCAAGAGGCCTTGGAAGCATTCGAGTACTATCTCGAAGAAACTGAGAACCCGACTCGGGAGGCTGAAGTGCGCGGACGTATCGAAGCGCTTCGGGTATCGATCACCGAAAGGCAAGCCGCGGAGCGCGCGCTCGAGGAAGCTGCGATTCGCTATCAGACGATCGCACAGGAAGAACAGATCCGTGACGGAGCACGCGTTTCCAAGTCTGCGATAATCGGCGGAACTGTTTTGGCGGGGTTCGGTGTTGCAGGCGTCGCAGCGATGAGTGTGGGTCTCGCGCAGAACGGATCTTGCAGCACCGAAGTCGCGGGACAGTGCACGGCGCAGAGCTCCGCAACGGCATGGACTTACGTGTACGGCGGCCTTGGGATTGCAGCTCTGGCAGGCAGCGCGACCTGGTTTGCGATCGGTGCGAAGCGGGCGAAGCAAAAGCGCAGCACACAGGTTTCGTTCTCGCCGACCGGGCTGATGGTATCAGGAAAGTTCTGACGACAGTATCATATAAGATACTGATCAGAGGCTTCGAAACCTCTATATTTTCAGGGCTTTGAGCACGCCCGATGCGACCTCGACCAGGTCGCTCGGGCTCTGTGCGCGAGGTGCCGAGAGGATCGGGATGCGGGGGATGTAGTCGGCCAAGACCTCGGCATTGGAAGCGCGACTCGAGTCGTGTTGGTCGCCTTGGTCGACTTCGTTGAGCACGATTGCGCGCACAGAGATCTCGCGTTTGCGGAGCGCTTCAAGCGCGGTGAGCGTGTACGACAAAACGCCGAGGGCGTTGCGTGCAACCAGAACGGTCTGCAGGTCTAGCAGGGCGGCGAAGTCTGCAATGGTGTGTTCGCGATCGAGTGGAACCAGAACACCTCCAGCACCTTCTACGATTGCGAAGTCCGCGTCCGTCGCGAGCTCGCGAACGCGATTTGCGAGAGCGTGCACCGAGCCGACGCTCGGGCCTCCTCGCTTTTCGATCGCGTATGGTGCAAGAGGTTCTTTCGCCCGATACAAGCCAGGCGCTTTCGCCAAGGACTCATCACCGCATGCGCGCGCGAGAGCGAGTGCATCGACGGGATCTGGATCGACTCCAGTTTCAATGGGCTTGATTGCAGCGACGCGTATGCCCCGATGAACGCAGGCGCCTACGAGCGCGGTGGCGAGCCATGTCTTCCCGACTCCGGTACCGGTTGCTGTGATGAAAGCGCCCTTCATCGTAGGTCTCCTATCTCGGCCTTGTCGAGCGATGCGAATGCCTTGATCGCGAATGCGATCTGTTCTGGTCTATGCGTCGCCATCGCGGTGAGCCGCAGCCTCGCGGTTCCTTCGGCAACCGTCGGGGGCCTGATCCCTTGAACGAAGACACCACGGTCGAGGAGCTGCGCCGAGAGCCGCATTGTACGCTCGTTTCCCCCGATCAAAACTGGGAGGATCTGACTCGAGCCCGGGGGCACATCAAAGCCGAGTTGCCGGAGGCCGGAGCGCAGGGCGTCGGCGTGACCAAGCAATACCCGGCGGGCCTCATCCGCATTCCGAACGAGCTCGAGTGCAGCGATTGCCGCGCGGGCGAGCATGGGGGGAGGTGCGGTTGAGTAGACGAAGCTCCGCGCCCGATTTCGAATGAGTGCCACCGCTTCCTCGCTTCCGGCCACGAAAGCGCCGGCGACCCCAAAAGACTTGCCGAGGGTACCGACGATGAGGTCCGGCTCCACTCCTTGCGTAGCAGCAAGCCCCCGGCCTTCCGGCCCAAAGACGCCGAGAGCGTGGGCTTCGTCGACAAGGAGCCCAGCGTCGAAGGAACGGGCCAAGCCGGCAATCTCTTTCAAGGGAGCGATGTCCCCGTCCATCGAGAAGAGCGAGTCGGTAATGATGAGAGCACGCTTTGCTGCGCGCCGATGTTGCCGGAGGAGGGACTCTAGATGGTCCGCGCTTCGGTGCGAGAAGACCTGGACTCGCGCCCGCGACAGGCGGCACCCATCTATGAGGCTGGCGTGGTTGAGGGCATCGCTGAAGATCACATCGCCAGGGCCTACTACTGCTTGAACGGTGCCGAGGTTCGCGGCGTAGCCGGTCGAGAAGAGGGCGGTGGCCGGTGTCCCGAGGAAGTCGGCAAAGGCTGCCTCGGCTTCTCGGTGAGCGTCCATCGTACCGGTGATCAGACGGGAGGCGGCGGAGCCAACCCCGTCGATGCGAAGAGAGGCTTGCACCGCGGCCGCTATCGCCGGATGATTGGCTAGTCCCAGATAGTTGTTGGAGCAGAGGCATAGGATAGGCCTGCCATCTATCGAGACTTCGGGGCCTTGGGGACCCGAAATACCTGGTGGATTTCGTAGAAGCCCAGAGCGTTCTAGCTCGGCGAGAGCTCGACGGATTTCGCTCTCAAAGGGCATGAAAGGGATCTAAGCCCAGCGTGACCTAGGGGCAAACACGCCTACGCTCGGCGTGTTGCACGTGAAACGCGGAGGCCCAGCCCTCTCAGCTCTCTGGGATGTTGCACGTGAAACACCGACACTCCTCAGACCCAGCTCTCACGAATGTTGCACGTGAAACCCCTAGAGCTTGAGCCCCTGGCGCGGGTCCGTTTCGAAGGCCTCCTGCACCGCCTTCAGAGCCTCTTCGACTTCCTCGTCTCGCCCTTTGGGTAGAACGATGTCGAGATGGGCAATCAGATCGCCTCTTGGTTTGCCCTTCGGCTCGATTCCCTTGCCTCGCAGCCTGAGCTTGGTGCCGTTCTCGGATCCTGCGGGAACCGAGAGCTGCACGCTTCCCTCCAAGGTCGGTACGCTGACCTTGGCACCAGCGTAGGCCTCGAGGGGGGTCACCGGCACCCTCAGGTGTAGCTGCTTGCCGCGCATCGAGAAGTAGGGGTGCTTCCGCACCTTCACTTGGAGGACCAAGTCGCCGGGAGGTCCGCCCTCGGTTCCTTGGCCCCCTTGACCGCGAAGCCGGATCTTGCCCTCGTTTCGGACTCCAGCCGGAATTCGAACCTTCAGTGTGCGCTCCCCCTCGTTCGACCGGAGGCTCAGCTCCTTGGTGCAACCGAGGACCGCGTCCCGGAAATCCACCGTCACTTCGGATTGGAGGTCGGCGCCCCTCTGAGGAGCTCGAACATAAGCGCCTCGGCCCGACCGAGCGCCACCCAGGAGGTCCTCGAGATTGAATTCAAAGTGGCCACCCTGGCCGCCCGGTCGCTGACCTCGAGCAGCTGCCCCAAAGATGTCGCCGAAGTCAAAGCCTCGGTACCCGGCGGCTCCCTGCGTTGCCGTCTGATACGCCTCCGGGTCAAAGCCCTCGCGAAGGCCCATCTCCCCAAACTGATCGTAGAGCTTCCGCTTCTCCGCGTCGGAAAGCACCGCGTACGCACCGGAAACGTCCTTGAAGCGCTCTTCCGCTTCCTTGTTGTCCGGGTTGTGATCCGGGTGCAGCTCCTTGGCAAGCTGGCGATATGCCTTCTTGATTTCGGCTTGGCTCGCATCCCGCGAAACCCCCAAGACATGATAGAAATCGCGTTCAGCCATGACTTCCCAACGTAACCACTCCGTGGCGCCCTACAATGGTACAGGAAGCTAAAACAAGGCAAGCAGGCGCGATGCCAGTCGAATGAATGCCAATATTGTCTTTCATATGAGCATTTACATGCCATTTGAGTCTGCTTCCTCCTCCTCATGGCCGTTCTTGCTGCCTTCCAAGTCGCATGATACTCGCTCGCCATGGCCTTGGTCGATGTTAGCCGCCTTCCGCAGCATGTCGCGATCATCATGGACGGCAATGGGCGCTGGGCTCAAGCCAGAGGGAAGCCCCGCACGGCGGGCCACGAGCGCGGTGCGGATGCGGTGCGCGCGACGATGCGTGCGGCTCGACGTCTAGGCATTCCTGCGCTGACCTTGTACGCGTTCAGCGAACAGAACTGGGACCGGCCGGAAGCGGAGATCAACGCCTTGGTCGATTTGCTCTGCGAGTGCCTGGTGTCGGAACGCAACGAGCTAGTCGACAACGAGATTCGCTTGTGCGCGATCGGCCGCTTGCATAAGTTGCCGCAACACGCGCAGTCGCGCTTGTCTTCACTCAGTTCGGAAACCGAGTCGTACGAGGGCATGACGCTCACGCTTGCGCTCTCCTACGGCGGACGAGAAGAGCTCATCGATGCAGCCCACGCGCTTGCAGTTGAAGCACGGAACGGTGACATCGAACCAGAAGAGATCGACGAAGCTGCGATCGATCGCCACTTGCGGTCGATGGATGTCGGGCCGGTCGACTTGATGATTCGCACCGGTGGCGAGCAACGGATCAGCAACTTTCTCCTTTGGGGATCCGCCTACGCAGAGTTCTATTTCACCGAGGAGCTCTGGCCGGATTTTGATGCAAATTCGCTATATTGCGCGATTCAGGGGTATCAGGGCAGAGAGCGTCGATTCGGCCTGGTTCCTGAGGCCGACGACGAGGCAACGGCTCGCAAAGCAGATCGAGAATTGGAACGCGCAGTATGAGCGACGTGATCGAACAGCCGCCGATGAAGAAGGGTTTGTCAGGAACAGCGCTTCGGGTCGCAACCGTCGTTCCACTCATTCCGATCATCTTGTGGATGATGTTCGCGGGGCCGCCTTGGCTTTGGCAAGCGTTCATCTTAACCGCAATTGCGATCGGTGGTTACGAGCTCATGTCGATGAAGGTTCCATCGTCGCGCGGGCTTCGCAGCTGGGGCTCACTGACTTCCGTCTTGTTCGCCTCCACGATCATCTTCACCACGACTGCGACCGCCGTGTACAGCGTCGTGCTGATCATCATTGTCGGTGCGATGGCCTGGAGTCTCTTGCAAGAGGATCCACTTCACAATGCGAGCGTGCGTGTGGGCTGGTTGCTGGGCGCACCCGTCTACGTCGGCGGCACCATGGCTTCGCTAGCGCTCGTGCGTGATTTCGAGCCGACCGGGTCCTGGGTTCTGCTGACGATGGTGCTCGCCTGGGGAAGCGACACGTCGGCCTATTTCGTCGGCCGCAAGTTCGGTAAGACCAAGCTCGCACCTCGTATTTCGCCTAAGAAGACACTCGAAGGATCGGCCGGTGGTCTCGCCGCGTCGGTGGTCGGCGCCCTGGTCATGAGCTTCTTTCTTCCGGGTCTCGGCCCGGTCGACGCCATTGCGCTCGGCATCCTTGGAGGCGCCGCGGGGCAGGCGGGCGATCTGCTCATGTCGGTGCTCAAGCGAAGCAGCGGCGTCAAAGACAGTGGAGGCATCCTGCCGGGGCACGGAGGGATCCTCGACCGGGTGGATGCGCTCGCCTTTACCGCGCCGGCAACCTGGGCGTTCGGCCACTTCATCGCTGGCTTCTGATATCCTCGGCAAGTGTCCGAGCTCCAGTCAAGCCGCTGGGCTGTCATGCATCGCGCAGCGTCGTCGCTTTCGGTTCTTGTCCTCGTCTTGCCGGCCTGTGATCGCGGCGGCTCAGAACAAGTGACGGCCGCAGAGCCGCCAAGCGCCGACCTTGCGACCCCGGATGATTCTACGCCCGCGGTGATCGACGCAGACTGGGTTGCGTCTAAGTTCCAAGCGCCACCGCCACCAGAGCAGAAGGACTGGCTTCGGGAAATCGAGAAAGATCCGATCGCCGCCTTGAAGCAGATGGACCCGGCTGCTCTTCAGCCGAGCCGCGACCGTCCGGCGAGCTCGGCCGGCGCGGTGCCGCCGGATACCGAGCGATCGCAGAAGAAAAGCGCCGTGTACCGGCCCGATCAGCCTTTGAGCGGCTGGCCTCCGACCGTCGGTCAGTTCTACCCAAACCTGGTGCTGAAGGACCAAACGGGGCAGGTCACGGCGATCGGCGACTTCCAAGGCAAGGTGATTCTCCTCGAGGTCGTTGGTCTAACTTGCAAGGCCTGTCATGCCTTCGCTGGCGGGAACGAGCCAGGCAAGAGCCGCTTCCGCGGAATCGAACCACAGCCGGGACTCGATTCTATCGAGCACTACACGCTCGGTTACGCGAAGCTCTCACTCGAGCATCCGGACATCGTCTTCGTCCAACTCGTACTCTACGGGATGGACGGAAGAAGCCCGCCCAGCGAAGAAGATGCGCGGGCCTGGGCGAGTCACTTCAACATGGACCGCGGCAACAACCAAGTCGTGCTGATCGGCGACCAGCGATTCATCAGCCCGGAAACCAGAAAGCTCATTCCCGGCTTCCACCTGATCGACCAGAACGGGATCCTCCGCGCGATGAGCAGCAACGACCCGAGCCACGATCGGCTACACGACGCGCTGCTCCCGAAGCTCGCGAGCCTGGTCAAGGGCGAATGAACGTCAGCGTCCCGTGGCCTTCTTGATCGAGCCGAGGTCGAGGATTGCACCGCCCTCGCCGACCACGCTTGGCTGCTTGCCATCCCATTTCTCGACTGCTCGCAAGTATACGATTTCAGGACTAATTGTCTTCCTGAGCAGCTCCTGTGCCTTGGCCTCGGCTTCCGCTCTAGCGAGCATCGCATTTGCCGTTCCCCGTGCCTTGGCCTCGGCCTGCTCGGCTTCGACCTTGATGCGCGCGAGGTCGTTCCTCGCGGTGAGAGCGCGCTGCTCTGCCACCTGTTTGGCTTCGACCGCCTGCTGGTACTCGGGGGCGAATTGGAAGTCCGTGATCGACAGCTCGGTCACCAGGATGTCGCTCTTGGCCAGTGTGACCTTGATGCTGTCGCCTAGTGTCGCCTTCACCTCTTGACGTTTGGTGATCAGCTCTTCGGCGGTGTACTGTGCCGTCGCCTGTTTGAGGGACTCTTGAAGCGCCGGATCGATGATCGTGCTCTCGACGTTTATCCGCGTTCCGATGTTGCGGAAGACCTCGACGATCTGCGCCGCGTCGACTCGGTAGTTCAAAGCGATCTTCGTCGACACCACCTGAAGGTCTTTGGACGAGGCAGTCGCGCTTGCTTCCATCTTGTGGACGCGCGTGGAGATGTTGATGATCTGCGTCTTGACCGGTGTTCGGAAGTGGATGCCTTCCTGTAGGGCGACGTCTTGGATCTCGCCCCATTTCATCACGACGCCCAAATTGCCCGCGTCCACCTGCGTGCAGCCCGTGAGCCCAGTCAGCAATAGCCCCGCTGCGAGACTTCTCAGAGAATTTCGATAGAATTTCATAAACATATCCTTCTATAGCGCCTGGGTACCGAATGTCTTCCGGCTTCTTCACCAATCGAGAACCGCGACCATGATCCCTGTCGCCACGATGAGCGCACCCGCCATGCTGTCGCCATAGCGCTCGACCCACTCACCCTTGAAGAGCTGTGCGCCGGAGTGCGCCAGTGCAACAAGAGCGACCATCGCACCGACCGTCGCAACCTCATAGGCCACGACGATCGAAACCGTCTCCACGGCAGACAAAGGCGCCGCCGCAAACAAGATTGGAATGACGGCGACGCACGGGTCGGCGCAGTAGATCAGGAACAATGACCAAGTGGATGCGCGTGAAGCGTCGTGGACATGGTCGTAGTGATGATGATGGTGACCGTGCAATCGGTGGGCAAACGCGCCTCTCAAACCCCAGATCGCATACGCGACGCCAAAGCCGATCAAGAGCAAGCCTGCCACCGACACCATTCGCTCGCCGAACGACTGAAAGAGCTGCGCCCCGAACATCAGCGCGAGCAATCCGAGCAGCACCGAAACCGTCACGTGACCAAGCCCGCAGATGAACGCGACCCGCGCTGCCCGTGCTCTCGACCAGTTCCGTGCCCGGGCCACGGCTGCGATCGGAACCCAGTGGTCCGGAGCCAAAGAGTGCAATGATCCTATGGTGATAGCGCCGGCTGCCAGAGACAGAAAGAGGCTAGTGCTGCTCATGCTGCGATCCGTCTGATTGCTCGTGATGGTGGTGATGATGCGCGTCAGTCGGACGCTCCACGGCCTCCGGCCGTCGCTCCTCGAGCCAGCGCAACCACTGTTCGATTCCTTCGCCGGTCTTCGCGGAGACTTTCAACATGCGCGCGTCCGGCATCACCCGGGCGAGGGCGTCTTCGACCGCGTCAACGTCGAAATCCAAGTGCGGGATGAGATCGATCTTGGTGAGCAGAACCAGGTCCGCTTTCTGAAACATGACGGGGTACTTGAGCGGTTTGTCTTCGCCTTCCGTCACCGAAAGCGTCACGACGTTCGCGGCTTGGCCGAGATCATAGATGGCCGGGCAAACCAAGTTGCCGACGTTCTCGATGAAGAAGATGTCGCTGTCGTTCGACGGGAAATGGTGCAAGGCATGATGCACCAGACGCGCATCGAGGTGACAGGCAGAGCCCGTCGTGATCGTCGACGAGACGATCCCCGAGGCGTTGAGTCGATCGGCGTCTCGATCGGTTGCCAAGTCCCCGCTCACGGCACCCAGCTTCAAGCGCCCCGCTGCGGCCTTTGAGGTCGCCTCCAGGACCGCCGTCTTTCCGGCTCCAGGGGAGCCCATCAGATTGATCGCTAGAACCCCTAAGCCTTCGAAATGACTTCTGTTATGACCCGCCTGGGCGTCGTTGTCGGAGAGGATCCGCTCCTTGACCTCGACCGGCACGATTTCCGGGTCACCGCATCCGCAGGTTTCACACATCGGGGGCCTCCATTTCAATTCGTTCCAAGATGATCTCGTCGCCCTGAACCATGCGGGCTGGCTTGCCGCAATCTTCGCAACGCAAAATCGAACCGGGCGCAACAGATCGCTCGCATGATGAACAAGCCCAAGCCACGGCGACCGTATCGATCGCCAGCTCAGCACCATCGCAAATCGTTTGCTCACGAAAGGTGTCGAAGGCGGTCTTCAACAAGTCGAGCTCCACGCCTGACTGCTCGCCGATCTTCACGTGCAGGCGATGCACGCGAGTGCCGCCGTGCAAGGCCGCCTCTTGCTGCACGCGGTCGATCAGGGAAGCGACGATGGAATACTCGTGCACCAGTTACTCGCTTTCGAACTCTGCGGAGCGCTTGCCAAAGAAGGCTGCGATGCCTTCAGCGAAGTTCGGTCCGTCTGCGATCCGCGCAAGCTCGGTGAGCTCGGAGTCGAGATGGACGTCGAGCCGGTCCATGCCGGCCGCCTGATTCAGAAGGCCTTTGGCCACGCCGACTGCACTGGTCGGCGACGCCGCCAGCTGCACGGCGATCTTCATGGCCTCCGAATCGAGAGAACCATCTGGAATTACGCGGTTAATCAGACCCCAGTCCAGGGCCTCCCGGGCGCTCAAACGCGGGTTCAGCAGTACCAGCTCGAGGGCCTTTCGAAGCCCCAGCAGGCGAGGCAAGAAGAAGGTCGAGCTTTCCGCACCCGTGAGACCGGTCTTGAGGTAAGCCCACTCGAACCATGCGCGCTCGGACGCGATGACCAGATCACAACTCATCGCGATTCCAAAACCACCTGCGGCGGCAGGACCGTCGACGGCGGCGATGAACGGTTTCGGTGCGCGCCGAATCTCCGAAATCGTGCTGTGGATGTACTCGAGTATCTGTTTGAAGATCTCGCCGTAGCCTTCGTCCGGGTTGCGGGTATCAGGTTGCAGATAACCGAGGTCCTGTCGATCGCCGCCATCGCGAATGTATTTCAGATCTGCGCCACTACAGAACACGCCGCCCTCGCCGCGAATCAGTACGGCGCGAACGTCGCGATCGCGCGCCAGCTGAAGCCCGGCCCTGCGGAAGTCCTGTGCGGTCTCGACATCGAGCGAGTTCAGACGCTCGCGTCGCGCAATCGTCAAGATGCCTACCGCGCCCTCGCGTTCGACTCGGATGTGTTTCATCTGGCCCATCGCTCAGCAAATCCTCGGGAGGAGCTCGCCCTCCGCTTCAGCCAGCAGCCGGCTTCCAAAGCCGGTGTCGAGAATCACGAAACCGGGCCGCTCGGCCACGCATTCGCCCACAATTGCAGCGTTTCGGCCCAGAGGGTGGGAGCGGACAGCGTCGAGGACAGCCGCCGCGACCTCCGGCCGAAGACCAAATACCGCCTTGCCCTCGTTCGCAGATACCAGTGGGTCGATTCCAAGCAGCTCGCCCACCGCGCGAACCTCGTCTCGGAGCGGCACGGCCGTCTCGTCGATGATGATTCCGACGCCGCTCTTCTCGGCCATCTCGTGCAGCGCGCTCGAAAGGCCACCACGCGTCGGGTCTTTGAGCGCCACCACGCCCTCCCCTCCTACTTCGAGCGCACGTCGCACCATGGTGTGAATCGGAGCGACATCAGACTCCAGAGTGGTCTCCAAGGCGAGCTCGTTGCGTGTCGCCATGATCGCAAGACCGTGATCACCCATCGTTCCCGTCACCAGGATTTTGTCGCCTGCCTGCAAACCGCAATCGGTTACCAAGCGCGTAGTCAGCGCGACGCCGGTTGTGTTCAGCACCAGGCCATCGAGCTCGCCGTGCCCCATCACCTTCGTATCGCCGGTGACAATCGTGGTTCCTGCCTCTTCACAGGTCGCGCGGATCGACTCCCAAATCCGCATCAAGTCGTCTCTCGGGAACCCGTCTTCGATGATTGCAGCGCAGGTCAAAGCCAGGGGCTCAGTCGCTCCCATCATCGCGAGATCATTGACGGTTCCAGAAATCGCCAGTCGGCCGATGTCGCCTCCTGGAAACTCGATCGGCTGCACGACGTGCGAATCGGTTGCGATGACGAGATACTGGTCGCCGATGCGAATTGCCGCGCCATCGTCCATGGCCGCAAGCCCGATCCCGTCTTCGACTTCACCCAAGCCCTTTGCGAAGACTTGCTCGATTAGCGCGCGCATCGCGCCACCGCCGGTTCCGTACTTGAGCGTGATTCGTTCGTCGACGAAGCGTGCGTTGCGCGTCATGCCGCCCCTCGCTTGATCGAACGGAGGTCCGGCCGGCCGCCGTACTGATGCCAAATCTTGCAGGTGCCTTCGGCGCTCACCATGCACGCGCCGACGGGTGTATCGGGCGTACACTCTTTGCCGAAGAGCTGACAGTCGGATGGCGAAGCGATGCCGGCCATGATGTCACCGCATTGGCACTGCTGGACGAGCTTGGGCGGCGCGTAACCCCAAAGCGCTGATGCGTCGATCGTGAATCGCTTTCTCGTGTCGTACTTGGCGTACTCGTCGCGGAGGCGCAGGTTTCCATTTGGGACGTGCGCAATGCCCCTCCAGCGGCCTCCTGTAGCCCGGAACACCCTCCAGAGAAGCTTCTGTGCATGCACGTTCCCTTCGCGCGTTACACAGCGAGGAAAGGCGTTTTCCACCCTGGGTTCACCGCTGTTGATGACTTCCATGAGCTTAACCAGGCCTGCCATCACGTCGAGCGGTTCAAAGCCGGCAATGACCACCGGCAAGCCATGGCGTTCGACGAACTTCTCAAAGACGGCAGAACCGGTAATCGTGGCTGCGTGCCCCGCCGCTAGGAAGCCTTCGATCTTTGTCTCCGGCATCTCGGCGACGATCTCCATCACCGGCGGAATGTACTTGTGCGCCGAGAGCACGGAGAAGTTGTCGGGCGGATCGTCGACCAACACCGCTGCAGTGGCGACCGCCGTCGTTTCGAAACCCGACGCAAAGAAGACGATGTCTTCATCTTGTTCGCGCGCCAGCTCTACGGCCTGCGTCACGCTGTACACGACGTCGACTTTCGCGCCTTCGGCTTTCGCGTCCGCGAGCGACTGCGAGGTCCCCGGAACCCGTAGCATGTCCCCGTACGAAGCGATGCGAACACCCTGCTTTGCGAGTGCCACGGCCTCATCCACTTCGGGCACGTCCGTGACGCACACCGGGCAGCCAGGGCCCATGATCACCTGCAAATCCTCGGGAAAAGCCGCTCGAAGCCCAAACTTCGCAATCGCCTGCTCATGGCTTCCACAGACGTGCATCACCGACACCGGTGCGTGGTCGGCTTGATGCACGAGTCGATCGAGCGCGTCGCGAAGGCCCCGTGCCCGCTCAGGGTCGCGAAACTTCAGCTGTGCAAACGCTTCATTGGGATTCATCAGGTGTTCTCCCGGGGGAACCCGTCGCATCCGGCGCGGCCGCGATCTCGGCGCGCACATCGGCCGTCATCAAGTCTTGTTCGTCGGCAAGCCGAAGCAGCTCGTCGTACAGGGCCAAGGTCTCTGCGGCCTCCTCCGGCGGGATTCGACGAATCGCAAAGCCAACGTGATTCAAGATGTAGTCGCCCGGATCGACCGGTGCGTCGCAAACCTCGAGGCGGACTTGCTTCCTCACGCCCCAGAAGTCGACAGTCGCGATTTGGTTCTCGCGGTCGACCTCGACCACCTTACCGGGCACACCTAAGCACATTGGAAAGCTCCTCGGGGCATCAACCCTTGTCTCCCAGAATAGCGTCCGCGATCAAGGCCTGACCGAGGGCAATTCCACCGTCGCCGGGCGGAACTTGGCCATGCCGTAACACATTGGTTTTATTCGCTATTTTTTTCTCGATGCCGCCCGCGAGCCGAGCGTTCTGGAAAACCCCGCCCGTAAAGGCCACCGGAACTCGGCCCCGCCCTGCCAGAAGCTCCTCCAAGAGCCCAACCGTGACCGCGATGACCGTGTTGTGAAATCGAGCCGAGATTTGCTCCGGGGGGAGTTTCGACTGCAGGTCCGCGAACGCTTCGCGTACCGCCGCACGAAGATCCACTTCCAAGGGAGTGACAGTTCGATCGAGGTCGAATGGATAGGCGTCCGCAGTCGAATCGCAGGCGAGCTGATCCCAGGCGATTGCGATCTGCCCTTCATAGTTGGATCGAGAGCGGCCCATGGCGAGCGCTCCAAAGCCGTCGAAGTATCGTCCTAGGCCGCGAGCTAGTGGGGCGTTGAGTCCGCGCTCAATCATCTGTTTCACGACGCGAATCGACCCCGAAGAGACCTCGGCGAAGACTGGAAGCGAATCGGTCGGAGGCTCACCGTCGAATGCGTCGTGCAAGAGCGCGTACGCAACTCTCCAAACCTCACGCATCGCAAGATCGCCACCTGCCAGGCGCAGCGGGCGAAAGGTCGCCAAGCGCTCGTACCGCTCCGCAAAACACAACAGAAACTCCGCGCCCCAGGATGTCTCATCCTCACCAAAACCCGTGCCATCGTAGGCTACGCCCAGCACCGGACCCTGCACGCCGTGCTCCGCCATCAAGCTCGCTACGTGCGCGTGATGGTGCTGCACGCCCACCAGGGTCACGTCTGTGCGCGCCTTCGCGTATCTCGTCGAAAGATATCCGGGGTGCAAATCATGGGCGACGACCTCTGGCCTCACCGAGAGAATGGTTTGCATCCTGTCGACCGCCTCCTCGAAGAACTCGAGTGCAGCGACGGTTTCCAAGTCGCCAATGTGCGGTCCGAAGTATGCGGTGTCACCCAGCGCGATGCAGAACGTATTCTTGAGGTGTGCACCACAGGCGAGGACAGGACGGGCGACGGGCTGCGCCAAATGAAAAGGTCGCGGCACGAAGCCTCGAGACCTGCGCATGATCGTCGGGGTGCCGGCGATGACTCGTGCAACCGAATCGTCGCACCGCATGGCGATGTCGCGATCGTGAAGCAAGATCGCGTCTGCGATTGCATCGAGCCGCCGCCTCGCTTCGTCATTATCCCTGCAAATCGGCTCGTCCGAGACGTTGGCCGAGGTCATCACCAGCGGCGCTCCAAGCTCCGCCAGCACTAGGTGGTGAAGCGGGGTATACGGCAAAAACAGTCCCAAAAGTGGCGTGTCCGGGTTTACGGCTGGCGCTAGCCGACTGCCTCCCAAGGCCCGCAAGAGGACGATCGGACGCTCGGGTGCGGTCAGCAGGGCTTCTTCTTCTGCATCGATCTCCGCGAGCGCACGCGCCGAAGCGAGGTCGGACACCATCACAGCAAACGGTCTTTCATCTCGGTGCTTGCGCTCTCGAAGACGCACGACGGCTTCTTCGTCCGTCGCATCACATGCGAGATGAAACCCCCCCAGCCCCTTGATCGCAACGACGGCACCGCGCCTGAGTAGGTCCGCGGCTCCCTCCAAGGGATAGCCGTCGGACAAGACCTGGCCATTGCATCGAATCAGGCTCAGCGCCGGTCCGCAATCCGGACAGGCATTGGGCTGCGCGTGGAAGCGTCGATCTTCGACGTCGTCGTACTCGGCTTGGCAAGCCGCGCACATCTCGAACATCGACATCGTGGTTGCAGCGCGGTCGTATGGGATGCCCGTTGCGATCGTGAAGCGCGGACCGCAAATCGTGCAGTTGGTAAACGCATACTCGAAGCGACGATCCCTGCAATCGAGGATCTCCGATTTGCAATCGTCACAGGTCGCCAAGTCGGGTGGAATAGAAAGTGCTTTGACGCCTCCGACTCCGCTCGACTCGATGACGAAAGCGTCGAGATCTTCCTCCGGAATCGACGCCGCGATCAGCTTCTCGACCCGGGCCGAAACTGGCGTATCTATCCGTAATGCATCCATAAATAGGTCTAGCACTTCTTCAGTCCCGAAGGCTTCGACGGTCACTCCCGAGGGCTGGTTTCGCACTCGTCCAACGACGCCCAGTCGACGCGCGACCCGGTACACCCAGGGCCGGAAACCCACCCCTTGCACGGTGCCTCGAATGTCGATGCGGCGTCCTGCCATCACGGCCCGCCCTCAGCGACGCTGAGGACATACGCAACCACGTCCCACTTCTGATCGTCGCTGAGCGTCGGCCAGGCAGGCATCGAGGTCCCGCGCTTCCCTTCGCTCAGGGTGTGGAATACATCTCGGGCAGTAGCAGTGCTTCGCCATTCGCTGCTGCGGAAGTTCGCAGGCTTTCCTGACAGGCCTTTGTTCCGAACGCCGTTTCCGTCAGCGAGGTCGCCATGGCATAGCGCGCACTTCGTCGCGAAAAGCAAGCGTCCTCGTGTACGAGCTTCGTCGGAGGAAAGTCGGTCGAAGGGGACTTCCACTTCATTGTAGTCGATTGTCGACGATTGGTCTTTCGCGCTACACCCCAAGAGTGCGAGCGACATGAGCAGTGCTCCCATGGCCTTCATCGCGGCTCTCCGTGGATCGGACCGGCGGGTAACCCAGTGATGTGAGCTCTTCGACGACGCGCTGCGCGAGCTCGGGAATGCTTGCCTGTACGGCGGGTGTCCGTTCCAGACCAAGGTCGATCGAGTCCGGAACCACGCCGAGGATGATCACGCGGTCTGGATAGCGATCTAGCAAGCTCGCGCCCGCCAGGAGGTCCGCGACCCCAATTTGATGTGGTGAAAGGCGCTCGTAGACGGCCGGAGCCACCTCGTCGCCTTCGATCCGAACCTGGGTTCCGGGTGGCCCGTCGGCCTTGATCGCATCGACCAGAATTACCTGATCCGCGCTGTCGACCAGTGGCAGAAGCGAGAGCCCGAGCGTGCCGCCATCGAGCACGACGACACCCTCGGGGAACTCGTATTCGCGAATCAGTTTGTGGATCGCTGCAATCCCAGCGCCGTCGTCTGTGCAGACGACGTTGCCGAGCCCCAGGACGAGGACCGGCGTGCGCTCAGTCATCTCGGCTGCGCCAGCTCTTTGGCAAGAACTTGTATCCGCTGAACAGCGAGTCGATCAGACCCATACCTTCGACGCGAGACACCAGCATCGCGCTCCAGATGTGGTGGGCAACGAAGCCGAGGAGGAACCACATGGCAATGTGGTGGATCCAGCGCGCCGTCTGCAAACCACCAAAGAGCGGGACGAGGAACTCCCACATCTGCATGTACCCCGTCGCGCTCACCGAGTACATCGCAAAACCGGTGAGGATTAGGGTGAGATACAAGGCGAACACCAGCAGATAGGTCATCCCGGCCAAGGGGTTGTGACCCACGTTCATCGGTGGTTCCTTGCTCAGCAGCGAATAGAACTTGAACATCTTCAGCACGTCGCCGCGTCGCCGTTTGCCTACCGGCACGAACTGATGCCAGCGCGCGTAGTACGAACCGACGAACATCCAGGCGATACGAGATGCCACCGCGAGCGTGAAGATGATGGCCGTATAGAAGTGCACGACCTTCACCGTCGCCATCACGAAGTGCTCGCCGGGCGGCCCCGAAGGGATCAAGTAAGGCTTGCCGATGAACACCCCGGTAATCGCGAGGATGAACACCGACACCATGATGAGCCAGTGAGTCGATCGAACCAGCAGGTCCCAGACGTAGACTCGTTCGATGCCCTCCACGTCGTGTGCTCGAGGGCTTGGCTGCGGGCGCGCACCGCCTTTGGTTGCAGTCGCTGCTGGCGGGGGGGTCATCGCACCTTCACGCGAGTGATCTCGCGCCCTCCAGGCTCGACGACGTGCACACCGCAAGCCATGCATGGATCGAAGGAATGGACCGTTCTGAGGATTTCAATCGGCTGCTCCGGGTCGGCGACCGGAGTCCCAACTAGGGCTGCCTCGTACGGACCCGGAATGCCGCCGGAGTCACGCGGGCCAGCGTTCCAGGTGCTCGGAACGACACACTGGTAGCGCTCGATCTTTGCGTCCTTGACGTGGACCCAGTGTCCGAGCGAGCCGCGTGGCGCCTCGTGGAAACCGGCGCCCATGGAGTCAGCCGGCCAGCTCGACGGGTCCCACTTGCTGTTGTCGTGGATCCGAAGCTCGCCCTTGCCCATGTTGTCGGCGAGCTCGTCGACCCAGTCGCCGATCTTGTCCACCAGCACCTGGGTTTCAATGCCCCGCGCCGCAACGCGTCCGAGCGTGGAGAACAAGGCCTCCGGGCCGACACCGAGCGTCTTGAGGACGTGGTTGACGAGCCCTTGCACCTTCTCGTGACCGCGGACGTACGAGACCAGCATTCGTGACAGCGGCCCAACCTCCATCGGCACGCCATCGTAGCGAGGCGACTTCAGCCAGGAGTACTTGGCCGAGGTGTCGAGTCGTTCGTAAGGTGGCTTCGGCCCGGTGTAGTTCGGCTTGGTTTCGCCCTGCGACGGATGAAGCGCGGCTTCCTCGCCGCCTTCGTAGTTGTACCAAGAGTGCGTGATCTGCTCGGTGATCTTCGAGGGATCAAACTCCTCGACCTTCGAAATGTCGCGGCCGCGAATGATTCCCGATGGGATGTAGAGATTCGGATTCGCCTCGTCGTCGAGCGGGTACTCGCCGTACACCATGTAGTTGCCGACACCCGCGCCGTAGCCGGCCCAGTCCTTGTAGAAAGAGGCGACCGCGAGCAGGTCTGGGATGTACACCTTGCTCACGAACTCCTGCGCGCCCGCGATCAGCTTCTTGAACTGTGCGATCGTGTGGATGTTGAGTGAGGCCTGCTTGTCCGGATCGACCGGAGTTGCCATTCCGCCGACGAGGAAGCTCTGCAGATGCGGATTCTTGCCGCCGAGGATGGCGTGCATCTTGATGAACTCTCGCTGCCACTCGAGGGCCTCGAGGTAGTGAGCCACCGCCATGAGGTTCGCAGCAGGCGGGAGCTTGTACGAGGGATGCCCCCAGTATGCGTTGGCAAACGGTCCGAGTTGCCCGCGTTCGACGAGGCCTTTGACCCGGGTCTGGATGCCCGCGAAGTACTTCGCGCTGGACTTGCCCCAGTCGGAAATCGACTGCGCGAGCGCTGCCGTTTCCGCCGGATCCGCCTCGAGCGCCGACACGATGTCGACCCAGTCGAGCGCGTGCAGATGATAGAAGTGGATCACGTGGTCCTGGATGCACTGGGACGCGATGATCAGGTTGCGTAGAATCCTTGCATTGGGGGGTGGCTTGGCGCCGATCGCGTCTTCCACCGCGCGAATCGATGCAATCGCATGCACCGTCGTGCAGACGCCGCAGATGCGCTGGCAAAACGCCCAGGCATCACGCGGGTCGCGGCCTTGGAGGATGATCTCGATGCCGCGGAACATGGTCGAGGAGGACCAGGCATCCGCGACCTTGCCTCCGTCGATTTCTGCCTCGATGCGCAAATGGCCTTCGATGCGGGTTACCGGGTCGACAACGATATGAGTCATTCTGCGCCTCCTTCATCGGTCCGCGCAGGCGGGCCGTCGGGTGGATGATCCGCACCCGTTCCAACGAGCTTCTTTCCGAGATGTACCAAGGTGTGTCCTGCGAACGCGGTGGTGACACCGATTGCTGCCCAGAAACCAACCTTGTCGATGTTCGAGCCTTTGCCGAAACCGGGGAAGCCCGGAAGGTGCGCGTAGAACGGCGTCATCTTGTCCCAGAAGTCCGGTTCGGCGCAGCCGATGCAACCGTGGCCGCATGCGATCGGCCAACTCGTGTTGTCGTTCCAGCCGACGTTCGGACAGTTCTGGAACGAGACAGGGCCCTTGCAGCCCATCTTGTACAGGCAGTGGCCGTCGCGGTGGGCTTCGTCGCCCCATTGCTCGACGTACTGTCCGGTGTCGTAGTGCGCGCGCCGTTCGCAGTTGTCGTGAATCGACTTTCCGTAGGCAAAAAGCGGGCGATTCAGCTTGTCGAGCGCCGGCAGCCTCCCATAGGTCAGGAAGTAAACCAGCGTCGCGGTGAGGTTCTGAGCGTTCACTGGGCAGGCCGAGAGGTTGATCAAGTTCTTCACCCCAGGCACCGCATCGGAAACACCGAGCGCGCCCGTCGGATTGGGTGACGCCGCAGGGATGCCGCCAAACGATGCGCAGGTCCCGACTGCAATCGTCGCCAGCGCGCCACCGCAAACCTCCTTGGCGATGGCTTGTGCAGACTTGCCGCCAACGGTGCAGTACGCGCCGTTCGCGCCGGTCGGGATCGAGCCCTCGACGACTGCGAGGTACTTGCCCTTCTGATTCGCGACGACGTTGTGGAGGTTCTCCTCCGCCTGGTGACCGGCGGCCGCCATGATCACCTCGTGATAGTCGATCGAGATCAGATCGAGGATCACTTCAGCTGCCGTCGGCTTGCTAGCGCGAAGGAATGACTCGGTGTTACCCGCGCAGTCCTGGAAGTTGAGCCAGACCAACGTCGGCTTTGGTTTGTTTTCGATCGCGTCGGCGATCATTGCTGTAGCGCCCTTCGGCAAACCAAACATCACCGCCATCGCCGAGCAGAAGCCCATGAACTCCCGCCGTGATACGCCGCGCGCCTCTAACTCCCGCCGGAAGTCGCTTCCCGTTTCATCCATCGGATCCTCCTCGCTGTTCAAAAGCAAAGGCCGCGACATTAGTCTTATCAGCCGCTGGTGAATCGCACTCTACTCCTGCAAAGCCCGTGAAAACAAGGTTCTCGTAGCTCTTGAGAACCGTTTTCTATACGGCGCGCGCATCTTTCGTTTTCGCTCGATCACGCGCAGGATTTGCGTCGATTTTGCTGCTGTAGAGCCGTAGGCGCTAGCATGGCAGGGATGTCCACCGGTTCAGCAGAGTATCGGTTCTTCGAGGTCGTCCAGGGCTACATCGAGCAGGCTGCCGAGCTCACCAAGCTTCCGCCGCACGTCAAGAACATCCTCGCCGAGCCGAAGAACGAGCTGATCGTCCATTTCCCAGTGCGAATGGACAGCGGGGAAACCCGCGTGTTCAAGGGTTATCGGATTCAGCACAACAACGTGCTGGGCCCGTACAAGGGCGGAATGCGGTATCACGAGCAGGTCACGCTCAACGAGCTCAAGGCGCTAGCCACGCAGATGACATGGAAGTGCGCTCTGCTTGGCGTTCCGTTTGGCGGCGGAAAAGGCGGGATAAAGTTCAATCCGCGTGAGCACTCTGTCGATGAGCTTCGACGCATCACGCGAAGATTCACCCACGCATTAGGCACCAATATCGGCCCCGCACACGACATTCCGGCACCCGACATGGGAACCAACTCGCAGACGATGGTTTGGATGATGGATACGTTCATCAACACGGGGCCGACCTATGAGAAGAACGACCAGCGTGCAGTAGTGACCGGAAAGACCATCAATTCGGGCGGCTCCGAAGGCCGTGAGGCGGCGACCGGCCAGGGCGTGGTGCACTGCATCAAAGAATGGGCGCGCGAGAATCGTTTCGATCTCGAGGGCGCGACTGCCATCGTTCAGGGCTTCGGCAACGTAGGCTCCCACGCCGCAGCGATTCTCTCCAAGCTCGGGGTCTCGACGATCGCGACCGGAGATCACTCTGGTTACCTGCGGAACGAAGAGGGCTTCAACACACACAAGCTTCAGGACTACGTTCAGACCCAGGGCTCGATAGCGGGGTACCCGCGCGGAGACCTGATCACGCGCGATGAGTTTTTCGAAACCAAGGCCGACCTCTTCATTCCAGCAGCGCTCGAAAATCAAGTCGGCGCAGACGAAGCAAGCAAGCTCGACGTGCGCTTGATCGCAGAAGGAGCAAACGGTCCGATCAATCCGGACGGAGCGGCCGTGCTCGCCGATCGGGGCATCCCCGTGATCCCCGACATCCTTGCGAACTCGGGCGGTGTGACGGTCAGCTATTACGAATGGGTGCAGAACCGAAACAGCGAGCACTGGGATGCTGAAGAAGTGCAGCGGCGCTTGCTTCACATGATGCGGCGCGCCTACCAGCGCACGATGTTCTACGCGACCGAAAACAAGGTCGATCCCCGCATCGCGGCTTATGCCCTGGCGCTCGAGAGCCTCGCGACTTCTTACGAAGAGCGCGGCATTTTTCCCTGAAGGATCTGGAAATTCTGGACCTTCGTGGGATCCCCGCCCGGGGGGCTAAACGCCTTGACATTTGGGGTCCCCGGAAGCACTTCAATCAGTCATGGCGGCCCAGGCGGTGTTTGAGGGAACGATCCCCGAAGAAGGCGTCGGAGCCTTGCTCGGCGGTCTCGAAGAGATCGGCACGACCGGTTTGCTGACCTTCGAAAGCGAATCGGGTTCGGGCACCGTTCGCCTCGTGCAAGGGCAAGTCGCGGGTGCCGAAACGACCAGCGACGAAGAGCACGCGCTCCAGGTCCTGCTCACGCTCCGCAATGGCGAGTTCGCGGTATACCCCAAGCTTCCACACCTCCCCATTTCACGCGGCACCGACACCACACGCCGTGGCTCACTCGCTGTGCACCCGCCCGCCGATTTGATGCGCTACTGCGAGAGCGCGGGCCTCACCGGAAGGCTCTTGCTCGAGCACCGCGGTCGACTCGCGATCGGCTACTACGAGAAGGGAGAGCTCAACGACGTCAGCATCGACGCAGGGACAGCTGCGGACTTCGTGCAGGCGCTCGAATGGACCGAGGGGACCTTCCGAGTCGATGCCGTGCCACCGCCCCGGGAGACTCTGCCGCCATCGCTTCGCGACAAGGCATCGGTAGCCCCTCCAAAGAACCCGACGGCGCTCCCCTTGCTCGAGGCTTTCGAAGAAGGTCTCGCCGAGCTTGGCCGCGTCGACGCAACTCCGGTCTCAGGGCTCGACCCGCGAATGGAAGAGCTCGACGAGGACGCGACGATCCGGATCATTCGCCGACCCGGGGAGGATGAGCTGGACGAGCGACCTGAGCCCTGGCAGGGCCTGGACTATTCTCCCTCCTTCACAACGGAATCTGCTACAACTAACCCCGTGAAGTCCAAGGACGACGGCAGGCCAATCGGCTTTTTACGCACGCTCGGATGGGTGGGCGCGGTTTTTCTCGTGGTGGCCGGGTGCCTATGGCTTCTCGCCTCGCTTCCGCCGCTGGAGTAGTCTGGCCCTCGTGAGCCCGCGCTTGCGACCGGGACGCTGGCTGCTCAGCCTGATCGCCTTCCTTCATCTGGTCTCGCTTCTGGGGATGACTTTGGTCGTCCCCGCGATCGCGAGAGCGCAGGACTCCGATCCCAAAGGCGAGCCCTATCGCCCTGGCGACGTCGTTACAGCACCGGAGCAGGAGGAAGAGCCCGAAGAGCTTCGCGACCCCTACGGGGTGGCCAGTGAAGGCCGGCACGCCGATCAAGTCTCATCGCAAGTTCGCTATGTGCTCGAGGGCATCGTCGTCATCGGCAACAAGCGGACCAAGGCACAGCTCGTTCGCAAGTTCGTTCCACTGAAGCAGGGCGACTTTCTCGACCCGGAATCGCCAGAGCTCTTGGAAACCGAATGGCGGCTGATGGGAACAGGCTGGTTCGACAGCGTCCGTCTTCGTCTCGAGCGGGGTGCCGAACGTGGCTATGTGGTGCTCGTCGTCGAAGTCAGGGAGCGCAACACCTTCGTGATCGAGCAATTGGTTGCCGGCCTTTCGGAAGGTGTTCGGAAAACCACCGACAGCGGTCGAACCTTGTTTCCCTGGCTCGGCTTCAAGGTCACCGAGACCAACCTCGCAGGCCTCGGCATCCGCTTGTCCGGGACCGCCCTGGTAAGCGAGTTTCAGCAGGGTGGGCGCCTCGACCTTCGCTACCCCAAGCTGATCAAGAGTGAGTACGGCATCCGGTTCGGCACGTACTTTCTCAATGGCAGGGAGTTCTACGGCAATAGTCCGCTGGTCAGCGTCCCCTGCGGGCAGCCGACTTGTCTCGGCAGCTCGGAAGTCACCAACGCCGTAGTTCGCTATCGCCGTGGTGGCTTCATGGTCGGCACCGGCAAGGAGTTCACATCCAAGCTCCGCTACAGCCTCGATTGGATCGGCGACATCGTGAGCGTTCTCAGTCGGCCCCAAGCGGCCAGTGAAACGGTCGGTAATGAGATCAAGCCGATCGACTTTGCGATTCAGGACGGCCGGAGCTTCGTCTCTTCGTTGCGCTTCACCCTGACCTTCGATAAACGCGATGATCCCGGCATCACCAAGGAAGGCGTCCTGTTCGTAGGTGACGTCATGCTAGGCACGCGGGCGCTGGGAAGCGACTACGACTTCATCAAGCTCGATGTCTGGGTTAGGCGCTGGTGGCGGCTTCCCTGGCGCCACACCATTCGCCTTGGCTTCTTCGGCGGCGCCGCTTTCGGCAATACGCCTTTCTTCTATCTCTTCCACATCTCGGACCTCACCGATTTGATCCCGTCGCGGTTCCTCGAGATGCAGCTCGACGCTCGTCCGACACCCAATCTTCTCGGTACCTCGATCGAGAACAACTACCTGGGCGAGCTCGCTTGGCGCCTCGACGTCGGATACGACGTACCCGTCTTCGAGCGAGCTCGCGAACGCGGGCTCCGCGAGGTCACCGTCTATGGGGTCGTGGGATTGCTTTCCTTGTCGGATTTGCGTGACCAGCGCACCGGTTTCGGAGGGTTGAGCGGCTATGAGGGTTTCTCTCGCTATCCGCTCGACCTGACCTTCGACGTCGGATTCCGATTCGATACGAGCGTTGGTGTTTTCCAAGTTGGATTCTCGACATTGCTGGGGTTCATACGCCTGTGAGGTTCGCGCTGGCAGCCTTGGTCCTGCTGATCGCAGCGGTTGCATACGGGCAGTCTCAGCTGCCGCTGCGCGATCTCGGCGTGACCTGGTCTCGCGGCGCCGCCAAAGTCTCGTTCTCTGCCAGAGATCTCGCCGACGAGCGGGTTCGCCGGGAGTTATCGAGCGGGCTTCGCAAACGCCTAGTCGTGACCGTGAGCGCGCACCTCGGCGGGTCGAACTGGAAGATGGGGGTGCGGCAGTTCGGCTGCGACGTGACCCGTGACCTGTGGGAGGACGGCTATCTCGTTCGGATCGGCGACCAGAGCGAGCGGCTCAAGACGCTCGAACAAGTCCTGGACCGCTGCCTGGTCGTCCAAGGCTTGTTCGTGGGGGAGCCGGCAAGCTACGAGCTGCAAAAAGGAAGAGACATCTATTTCGCTGTGAGGGCGGAGTTCAATCCGATCTCGAAGAAGCAGTGTCGCGAGCTCATTCGTCCGACCTCTGGCGACGATCCGGTCGGCCCGATTAGCGTCAACATCGTCCGGCGCCGTATTTGCCGGGCCGAGCACGCCATCGAGTTCCGAGGCGCGGTCCTGAAGGTGCCGCAATGAGCCGGTTCGAGCGAAAGATTCTCTTCGCGATCGGTCTTTCGGTGTTTCTGGCACTGGGCGGCAGCATCTTCCTGGCTCAGGGTGCGTTGCGCGACGTGTACGCGGTCGGCGTGAATGAGCGCTTCGGCGCAGAGCTCGTCCACGGCGTCGAGGCGCGCCGAGGGCAGCTCATGGCGCTTCGCTCGGCGTCTGATCAGGTCGCAGACGCTGTCCAGTGGGCCGTCGAAGCCAAGCTCACCAAAACTCGAAAGCGCTCCACGCTCGACGCCCTTCTGGTTGAGCTCCTCGAGCGCTACGAAATCGTGACGAGCATTCGGGTCATCGACGAGACGGAGAAGGTTCTAGCAAGCGCATCTCGCGCCCCCGACCCACTGGGCGAAGAGGTACGAACTACGACTCGTGAGCGGGAGAGCGACCCCGGAACAGGCAGGCTGCGGATCGCGGTCGAGGTCTCCGTACCGGAGGTCTACTTCGAGCGTCTGCAAGAAGCCGGCGAGGTCGCCGACGTGTACTCACGCCTGCAACGCCAAGGGGCGTCCGTGTCCGACGTGTACGCCTGGGTATTCGGCGTGCTCGCCTTCCTCGTCATCCTAGTCGCGTTCCTGATCGGAGCGATCGTGTCCCGGCGGGTCACGCGTCGCGTAGCCGACTTGGCCGAAGCCTCTCGCAAGGTCGGCGCTGGTGATCTCACCGTCGCGCTGCCTACAGGCGCAAGGGACGAGATCGCCGAGCTCACCCAGGCGTTCAACGAGATGGTTCGCGACCTTCGCGATTCACGCACCCGCATCGAATACCTGCAGCGCATCGGCGCATGGCAGGACTTCGCTCGTCGTCTCGCCCATGAGATCAAAAACCCGCTCACGCCGATCCAACTCGCCGCGCAGGAGATGGACGAAACCTACTCTGGCCAAGACGCGGCGTATCAGAAGAAGCTTGCGCACGCCCGGGCAATCATCGAGGAGGAGGTGGCCACCCTTCGGCGACTCGTGGGCGAATTCAGCGCATTTGCCAAGCTCCCCGAGGCCGACCTGTCCCCATCCGACCTCTGCGAGCTCATGCACAGTATCGAGGATTCGGTTCCCGCCGTCCTTGAGGATGTGGGTCATGGGACCGCGGCCCCCGTAGAAGTTCGACTGAGTTGTGGAACGGAACCCATCGCCGTGCGTATGGACCCCATGATGCTCAAGCGCGGTGTCGACAACATTCTTCGAAATGCGATTCAAGCAGTCTACGAAGCCCATCCGAAGGGCGGCGGCCGAGTCTTGGTCCGCGCTTACGAAAGCGAAGGCGTCGGCTTCGTCGAGATTCGCGACAACGGCCCGGGCATCGACGAGGAGCACTGGGAACGGGTATTCGATCCGTACTACACCACCAAAGCCGAAGGCACCGGGCTCGGCTTGGCGATTGTGAAGAAAGTGGTCTTGGAGCACGGGGGTGAAGTCAGGCTCGATCGCGCACCCGAAGGCGGAGCGCGGTTCCGCATCGAGCTTCCATTGATGGAGCCGCGATGAACGAGCCGGAGAAGCCTCCGCAGCGCAGGTGGATCCACTGGCTGGTGACCGCGATGGTCTTGGTCGCTCTCTACGCTTGGATGACTCGCGGCAATGCGTCGCCTCTGATGGGGCAGCCCGCGCCGGACTTGAGCATGACGGTTGCCGCCGGAGCTGAGCCCGGCGGTCCACGCAAGGTCACCCTCGCCGAGCTGCGCGGCGGTGTCGTGGTACTCGACTTCTGGGCGAGCTGGTGCGGAGCCTGCAAACGAACCACCCCTTTGCTCAACGACCTTCACGAGGAGTTCGCCGACAAGGGAGTCATCTTCTATGCGGTGAACGTCGAGCCCATCGATCGACAAACCCTGCAGGCGGCGCATGCCGCGTTCGGCACCGAGTTCCCGAGCTTGCACGACCGGACCGGCACAGTTCAAAGACGATACGCGATCAAGATGCTCCCCACGGTCATCGTGGTCGGCCCTGATGGACTGGTTCGTTGGGCTTCCACCGGGGTTCCGAGCAAAATTCGGCTTCGCGGAGCGATTTTCGAGGCCCTGAACTAGTCGAATTCGGACATGGTTGACGTCATGGGGCCCCGCTGATAGTTTCGCCGGCCGCGCGGAGCCCACAGTGTAGGTAGCCCGCGATTGGAGGAAATTCCTTGGTTCAAGCGCTTCAGGGTCCGAGCTTAGAAGAGCGAGTCGCCCAGCTTCAAGAGCTGCTCGACAATGCCGGCGCACAGGCGCGCCAAGAGTATCAAGAGCGCTTCGACATCGCCTGGATCTATCACGACAGCGCGCTCGAAGGCGTCGTCTACTCCATGGACGAGCTCCGAGCCGCCATATACGACGAGGTCGTCACCGACCCCTCTCTCATTCCGGTCTACGACGAGGTCCGTAACCACATGGGCGCGATCGAAATGATCCGCGAAATGTCGTCGCGCCGCCGCTTCACGGTCAACCTCGAGGTGATCAAGAAGCTCTTTGCGCAGCTAGCGCCCGAGGAGCTCGAAGGTAAGGGGCCGCCCAAGTACCGCAAGGACATGCCGCTTCACCGGTTGTACTTCCACGAAATCTCGCAGCCAGACAAAATCAGCTACCGGATGCGCCAACTCGTCCAATGGCTTTCGGACCCCGAGACCAAGAAGACGATGCACCCGGTTCGCATGGCTAGTAAAACGCATTATCAGCTCCTTCACATCTATCCCTTCCCGCGACACAGCGGCAAGGTTGCGCGACTGGTGATGAACCTCATTCTCATGCGCGCAGGTTTTCCACCGGTCGTGATTCACGCAACCGAGCGGCAGCGATACTACGAAGCGCTCCGCAGCGGCGAAGACGCAACGGCGAACCTGGTGAACCAGGCGCTCGGCGCTGCCATCGAGACCGCGATTCAGTACTTCGAAGATGTGAAGTGACGCTCTAAGGCGCGTCCCCGACGAAGCGCGGGAGAGCCGAAATCACGGCCAGGTAGCGCGCGCCGGCTCGAAGCGTTTCTTCGGCGTTTTCAGGGGTAATCCCGCCGATGGCGATCAGCGGGCGGGAGACGGCCTCAGAGACCTCGGCAAGCATCTGGAGGCCTACGACTGGGTCTGGGTTCTCTTTGGACCTGGTCTCGAACACCGGGCCGAATGCGATCATGTCCGCGCCCTCTGCCTCCGCACGGACCGCCTGCTCCAGGCTGTGTGTCGAGACCCCGATCTGCATGTCGCCAACGACACGCCGAGCATCCTCGATCGAAATATCGTCCTGGCCGAGGTGCACGCCGTCCGCCTCGACGAGTCGTGCTATGTCGGTGCGATCGTTGATGAAGAAGGGAACTCTGGCGTGAGCGCAGGCCGAACGGACCCGCGTTGCGATCTTCAATAGGGACACATCGTCGAGGCGCTTGGCGCGAAGCTGCACGATTGCGCAGCCTGCATTGAGCGCTTTGAATGCCAGCTCGAGCGGGCGCTCTGCGAGCTCTGGGTCCACAATCGCGTAGAGCGAATCAATCAACAGGCTCGACTCCGGTTAGCCTCTCGTAGAGCTCGGGACGACGATCGCGGAAGAAGCCCCAGTTGGCGCGGTAGCGGCGAAGTGCGTCGCGGTCGAACGACGCGACGGCTACGCCTTCCTCGTCTCGTCCGAGCTCGGCGCGCAGCTCACCGCGTTGATCGCAGACGAAGGAGCTCCCGTAGAAGGTCAGAGCAGCTTCGGTGCCGATGCGATTGGCCGCTGCGACCGGCATTGCGTTGGCTACCGCGTGACCGAGCATCACGCGTCGCCAGGGCGCCTGGCTGTCCTCGTCCGGCGCCCCGGGTTCGCTGCCGATCGCGGTCGGATAGAGCAAAAGCTCAGCTCCCTGCAGGGCCATGCTCCTGGCGGCTTCGGGGAACCATTGGTCCCAGCAGATGCCTACGCCAATGCATCCGTGGCGCGTTTCCCAGACCCGAAAACCGGTGTCACCGGGACGAAAGTAGAACTTCTCCTCGTAGCCCGGGCCATCCGGAATATGGCTCTTCCGGTACAAGCCGAGCTGCCTGCCGTCGGCGTCGATCGTCACCAGGCTGTTGTAATAAGTCTGCCCCGCGCGCTCGAAGAAGGAGACCGGAAGCACCACGCCGAGCTCCGCGGCGAGCGCTTGCATGCGCGCGACGGTAGGGTGCGCATCAAGCGGCGCGGCCAAGTCGAACGCACGCTCGTCTTCGGTTTGCGGAAAGTAGGGGCCTCCGAACAGCTCCGGCGTGAGGACGATTTTCGCGCCTCGTCTCGCAGCCTCGCGAACCAAGCCTTCGACGCGGGCGACGTTGGCGTCCAGCACATCGTCGAGGGCGCATTGGACGATACCGATCGAGAGTGGAGAGGAAGTCATGGTGTGCTTGGCTGGGCTTGGGTAACGCAGTGAAACGCTCCCCCTCCCCATAGCAGGTCCGCGGCCGGCAAGCCGACCACCTCGCGCCCCGGAAATGCGCTGGCGATCTCCGCCAGAGCAGCATGGTCTTCCGCCTCGCCATAGGTCGGAACGATTACCGCAGAGTTGGCGATGTAGAAGTTGCAGTAGCTTGCAGGCAGTGGCTCTCCATTGGGCGCGTGCAGAGCGGGCGGCGCCGGGATCGTGAGCACGTTCAAGCCAGCCCTGCGCAGCCCCTGCTCGATCGACTCGAGGACCTCGGCATTGGGCGCCGCGGGGTTCGACTTCATGCAGATCGCTGTGTCGGGCGCCACGAAGCGCGCAATCATGTCGATGTGACCGTCGGTGTGGTCGTGCTCCAAGCCGGCCTCGATCCAGATCAGTCGATCGATCGACACCAGCTCGCCCAGGGCCTTTTTGAAGGCTTCCCGCGTCAGCCCCTCGTTTCGATTCGGGTTTAGCGCGCAGGCGGCGGTCGTCAGGAACGTTCCCTGACCATTGCTGTCCAATGCCCCTCCCTCCAAGACAAGAGAGGAGTCGAAGCGAGCAGCGTCGAGTCGCTCTGTCAGCCAGCCGCTGACACCGGCGTCGAATGGAATTTCGTACTTGCCGCCCCAGCCGTTGAACTCGAAGCAAAGAGCGCCAAGCGCGCCGTCGTCCCTGTGCCCAAAGAGCGGCGCCGTGTCGCGCAACCAGCAGTCCCCGTAGTCGGCCCTCACATAACGAACATCGGGCACCTCGCCGATCAACGATCGCGCGAGCGTTTCGAGCTCCTGGGTCCTCACGAGCAGCCGCACCGGCTCATCTCCGGGCTCGGCGATGGCGCGGCAGAGCGCCGCGATCGACGCCTGCGCCTCAGCGAGATTGTTGGGCCACTCGTCACGTAGATACGGAAAAGCGAGCCAGCAAGCGGTATGCGGTTCCCACTCAGCCGGAAGCCGAAGTCGTTGTTCCATTCGCGAGATCTACCACGCAAACACGCGTGCCTCACCGAACCTCGCGACCATGGCGTCGACGTGCTCGAGGACCGCGCGGCGGCGCTGCTCGAGGCCGTCCAGTTGCTTTTCATTCAAGACGGGAGCGAGCGGATCGGTTAGCAAACGCTTGGTAAGACGCTCGACGTCGAGCTTGCGCACCGCTTCGATTGTTGATTTCCGGAAGCGCTGGAGCGCCTTGAGCCGGGCTTCCATCAAGCCCAGGCGTTGCTCTCCGAGCCAGAACCCTGCGCCATTGTCCAAGTAGATGAGGGGGCCGCCCTCTCCCCGCGATCGAAGGTTGGTGAAGTCGCCACCCCAGCGGTCGACGTTTTGGGTGAGGTAGTCGAAGACGATGAGATCGGAGAGCTCTGCGGGCCTTTGCTCGATGTCCGGAGTCCGCGCCATCGGGCGACTCGGGTCCGTCGCTTCTCGAACACCTGGGCGGCGGTTCAAATCGGCGCGATAGTCCACCGGTCGCTGATATGGAGTAATCGGGAGCGATTTGTGAATCCGCAGCCAGCGCTCCCAGTTGCGGCCCATGCGAACACGTTTGAGGGGCTCGGGGATCCACCAGACGAACGCGCCCCGCACAGTGCCGTCTTTCGCGATGCTCAGCTCTCTGACCCTCGGGTCGCCTCCGGCTGCGGCTCGGAGCTCGCTCCAAGGAAACCTGCGACCGGTGGTCGGAGGGACGCGGCCTAGACCGAGCTCCCGATCCAAGTAGTACGCCGCCACCTCCGAATACCAATGCGCCGCGGAGAAGGTTTGCTTGGGCTTGAAGTAGCCACGAGTTCCGTCCGCCAGCGTGACGCGGAAGGCGAGGCTCCGACCCCCTTTGCCCTTTGTCACTTCAGAGATTTCCCCGGTCCGTAACGCCTCGATGCGCTTCGCATCGGGATGTCCGAGGAAGGCGCCGTCCTCGCCCTGCGCCGCCCCTCGGGCCGCCCAGAGAAGCGCCGCAAGGATCATCAATGAGGCCGTCCGTAGCACTCGCGGGAGCCTACTTCCGCCCCGTCCAAACCCCGCATTTTTAGGGCCAGCAGACCCCCAGAACGTGCTGCACATCCGTCCTACAAACTATTACTTTTCCCCTAAGCGGGTGAAAAAAGGGGCTTTTAGGGTCCCCTAGGAGCCCCGACTTAACCCCTCTGGTTAGCGAAACACGAGGATCTGTCGCAATAATGATCCCGTATGAGCCGCGGGGGGACGATTTATACTATCCGGCAACTCGTTTTCGCGAGTGCAATCATGCTCTTGGGGGCGTGTGAGGGCCTGATCGGCGACGCCGATGGCGGTGGCCCGGTGCGAGGCACAGAGGCCTTCGTTTGCCAGAATCCAAACGCGATCACGCTCGGCTCATCTCCCGTCCGGCGCCTGACGAACTCGGAGTACGATAACACCGTTCGCGATCTCCTCGGCGGAAGCATTCCGCAGCTCCCCGAGCAGCCGAGCGATGCAGTCTTGGAAGGCTCCTTCGAGAACGACGCGCAGTCACTCGGCCCATCGGACGTTCGCATCGCGCGTTACCAAGACGCAGCCATGAGTCTCGGCGAGCATGCGGTCAACGATTCCAACGCCCGCGCGCGTGTTCTGCCTTGTGCAACGGCCGATGCGGACTGTGGCTGGCAATTCGTAGAGAGCTTTGGCAAGCGGGCGTTTCGTCGGCCACTCAGCGAGGATGAGCTCAACCGCTGGTTCAACTTCTTTGAATCGCAGCGCACGTCCATCGACTTCGATGCCGCGGTTCAGCTGACGGTCGCCGCGATGCTGCAGACCCCGCAGTTTCTCTACCGGCTGGAGAGCGAAGGCAACGCGGCCAACGCGGCGCAGCTCGAGCTGAGCCAACACGAGCTTGCGAGCCGGCTCTCCTACCTTCTCTGGGAAACCATGCCGGATGACGCGCTCCTCGCTGCGGCCGATGCAGGCGAGCTCGCGACCGCTGCGCAGTTGGAAGAACAGGCCCGGCGACTCCTCGGAGACGCGCGCGCGCGCGACGCTGTCCGCAACTTCCATCGCCAGTGGCTCTACCTCGATCGCGTGCTCGATGAGGACAAGGTGTCCGAGCTCTTTCCGATGTGGGGCTCGCAGGCGCGCGCCTCGGCAAAGGAGGAAACGCTCCGTTTCATCGAAAATACATTCTTCAACGGGGGTACCGTCGAGGATCTTTTCAAGAGCAATGTAGCCTATGTCGATAACGTGATGTCCGAGCTCTACGACATCCCGGCGCCATCCGAGTCCTGGGCGCAGGTCGAGCTCGATCCCACCGAGCGCGCAGGCCTGCTGAGCCGCGTAGCGTTTTTGGCCGGCTTCGCCCACGAGGCGAACGGTTCCCCTCCGCTTCGTGGCGTCTTCGTCATGGAGCGACTGCTCTGTGAGCCGCGGCCTTCGCCACCGGCGAACGCCGACACCTCGGCGCCAATGCCGGATCCTGACCAGGGCCCAATGACCAACCGCGAGCTCTTCGAGGAACGCGTGGCGCCCTCAGCATGCCAGGGCTGTCATGTTCGAATCGATGGATTCGGCTTCGGCTTCGAGAACTATGATGCTGCAGGGATGTTCCGGAGCGAGGAGAACGGGCTGCCCGTCGACGCGTCTGGCTTCGCAAACGGCATCGGTAACGATGACGAGTACGAAGGCGCGGTCGAGCTGCAGAACCTTCTTGGTGAGAGTGAAGTCGTCCGCGATTGCATCGCCAAGCAGTGGTTCACCTACGCCAACGGCCGGCCAATGGAGCCCGCCGACACCTGCCAGGTCGAGGCGATCCAAGCCGAGTTCGAAGAGAACGGGGGCGACCTGGTCGAGCTGCTGGTCAGCATCGTGACCCGCCCCGAGTTCCGGCTCCGCAGCAAGGGGGAGAGCTGATCCCATGAGCCGAAACCCATTCATTCTCGATCGCCGCCGCTTTCTCGGAACGCTTGGATTGACCGCAGGGTCGCTGATGCTCCCGTCGTTTCCGGGGGGCCGTGCTTCCGCTCAGTCCGCTCCGAAGCGTATCGTGTTCTTCATCACGCCGCATGGAACTGTCCCGGGCCGCTGGCACATGCGCCAATCGGGACGCGATAGCGAGGAATACGACTACCCGTTGGGCGGCTTGAGCGAATCCCAGTTCAGCCAGATTCTCCAGCCACTCCACCGCCATCGTGACAACTTGCTCATCGTCGACGGACTCGCCCGCATGGTGACCTACGCCGAAGAGTATCGGGTCGCGGACCTCGGCTACTCCGGCGACATCAACCGTCACCACATCGGTCAGGCGCACCTGCTGACGAACAACTGGGCGTTTCAGGGCGCGGCCACCGCTCGCGGCGGCTCTCAGTCCATCGACCAAGAGATCGGCAACGTAGTCGGTCAGCCCGGTCGCTGGAACAGTCGAGTGTACGGCTTCAATCATCAGCACGCGTACAACTACGTGGGCGCCAACCAGCCCGCGCCTCGCGAGCAGAACCCACAGGTCGCCTTCAACGACGTGCTCGGCCTTGCGCCGGCCCAGAGCGCCCCCAGCGAGCCGAGCCGCGCCGACATGCTGAACGCGGCGCGCGCCAGCGTCCTCGACATGGCAAGCGAAGAGTTCGCCACCGTCCTGCCAAAGCTCAGCTCCGACGACAGAGAGAAGCTCGAGCGGCACCGCGCACTGGTCAGGGACCTCGAAGTCGGCGTGAACATCACGGCTCCGATTGGCTGCGACCCGTCTTTCTCTGCCCAGGGCCATGTCATCGACCAGTTCTCGCGAGTGACCGCCATGGCTTTTGCATGCGATCTGACTCGCGTGGTGACGCTGGTGACCCAAGACATTCCGGGCAACGAATTCGGCGTATCGGCAGGGATCGACATGCACCAGGACATCGCGCATTCCTCCGACGAGAATAGCGGCAGCTCCCAGGGCATCGAAGGGATGACCGAGTACAACCGAGTGTATGCGGAGCACTTTGCGTACCTGCTCGATCAGCTAGATTCGGTGCAAGAAGGAGGCGGAACCCTGCTCGACAACACCGCAGTCGTCTGGCTCACCGAGCTCGGCACCGGCACACACGAGATTAGTCGCGTCCCGAACGTGATTGCGGGCGGCGGCGGCGGATACTTCAAGCCTGGACGTTACGTGCATTTCCCGCAGAACCCGATTACCGTCGGCTGGGGCCATCAGGCGCAGGTCGGACCCGCGCACGAGCGGCTCAACGTCAGCTTGATGCACGCCATGGGCATGACCGACCGGAGCTCCTTCGGACTCGATCAAGTCAACATCGGCGGCCAAAACGTCTCGCTTCGCGACCCGCTGCAGCGCCTGACCTAGTCGCCTGCCTGCTCGCCGATGCCGATGAGATCGACCTCCTGGCCGATCGACTGCATGACTGCGCGGTCGTAGATCGCGCGGGCTAGAGAAACGTCCTGGATGGCGAGGCCCGTGGAGTCGAAGACCGTCGTCGTCGAAGGGTCCGGCCTGGGGAGCAGGCCTGCGACCAGCTCGCCCAGGGTCCCGGCCAGCTCATCGACGCCGAAGTCGCCGGCGGCGAGAGGGACGTTGATCTCGCCGCTTCCCGTCGCCTGATGGATGTCGTCGATGTAGACGGCCGCGCTCTTGAGCACTTCGGTCGCCAGCTCTTGCTTGCCCGGCGCATCCGCTCCCATGGCGTTGATGTGTGCGCCGCTTTGGATCCATTCCGCCCTCACGAAGGGGATACGCGATGGCGTTGCCGTGCAGACGATGTCCGCCCGGGCGGCCTCTTCCAAGGGGACTTGGCGGGCCCCAACCTGATCAGCGAAGGATGCTGCGGTCGCTTCGTTGCGATCGTAGGCAAGACTTTCGAAATTTTCGAAAACGACTCGGTGGGTCCCGTGCAGGGTATAGGCCTGCGCTCCACAACCGATGAAAGCGATCGTCTTTGGATTGCGCTGAGCCAGATGTTTGGATGCGACGGCGCCCGCGGCCCCGGTTCGTAGCGAAGTGAGCAGGGTGCCATCCATGACGGCGAGCGGGAAGGCGTTGGCCGGGTCGTTGAGCACGTAGACCGCCATGACCGTAGGTAGCCCAAAGCGCTTGCGGTTCTGCGGATGCACGTTCACCCACTTGATGCCGGCTGAGTCGCCGAGGCGCGAGGGCATCGCGCGGAAGTCACCTTCGTAATCTGCGATCTGCAGGTACACTTTCGGAGGCATGGTTGCCTCCCCGCGCCCAAATGCAGCGAACGCCAGCTCCACCGCAGAGACCGCCAGCTCCATCGTAGCGAGTCGTTCCACATCGGATCGCGTCAGCACCAGCGTTTTCATGCGCTCACCCTTCCCGCAAAACCTATCCGCCACACGGCGCCTTGGGTATAGTTCGGCCGGCCCACAGGAACTAGGAGATTGAAGATGTCCCCCTCTGTACTCGCGCTCGTCGGCTATGTTGCATGGACGATCTTGCTGGCGATGACGATCGTGTTCTATCGAACCCTGCTAGTGCTCAAAAAGGAGCGCGCCGCAAACGACTTTCTCCCGAGCGGCGAAGACGTCTCGCCCTTCTCCAACCGGCTTTGCCGTGCCCACGCGAATTGCTATGAGAATCTGCCGGTTTTTGCGGCACTGATCCTTCTCGCGCTCGTCACCGGCAATGCGGGCATCACCGATCCGCTGGCGCGCTGGGTGCTGGTCGCAAGGGTGGCCCAGTCGATGGTGCACCTGATTTCGACGAGCGAAATGGCCGTGTCCCTTCGTGCGGTCTTTCTGCTCGTCCAGCTGGGCATCGAGGCCTACTGGGTCGTTCAGCTCGGGCTCCTCGGATTTGGCTAGCCGAAAGCTCAGTGGAAGTCCCGGCTGCGGTGCGCGTGCTCGGCGAGTGAAATATCGGGTGCCCATAGCGATTTCGCGATCAGGTGAATGACGCCGTCGGCTTTTTGAATCTCGCCTGTCACGCCGAGCAAGGTAGCGGTTTTGGCAAGCGCAGCGTGGCGGTCGAAGACCTGCTTCCAGACGACCACGTTGACGAAGCCGGTTTCGTCTTCGAGCGTAAAGAAGGTGACGCCCGATGCCGTGCCAGGACGCTGACGGCAAATCACCATGCCGACGTACTCGAGCTCGTCTCCGTGCGCGCAGATGTGGAAACTACTTGCTTCGGGGATGCCCCGTGAACGAAGCGTATCGCGAAGACCCCGCATGGGATGGCCGCGCGTGCTGTGCTGGCTCGATCGATAGTCCCAGATCACCTCGTCGTCGCTCGCCAGGGACGCAAATGAGATCTGACTCGATGCCGGCTCGAGCGGCAAGGAATCCCGAGCGAAACGCGACAGACTGCGCACCTGCCAAATCGCGTCGCGCCGATTGAGCCCGAAGCACTCGAAAGCGCCCGCTTCGGCCAGCGCATGCAGGGCCCTCTTGTTGAGTCCCGTCCGGCGAACGAAGGTTGCGAGGTTCGGCTGTGGCGGCATGCTAGCCTCGATGCGCTCTCGTTCGAGGACACCGAGCCCCTTCACGTATCGGAGCCCCATCCTCACCCCGTAAAGACGCCCATTTTCGTCGTCCACGGCGCCTAGCCCCTTCTTGCTATCTATCGGGAAAAGGGTGCAATCCCAATGGCTTTTGTTGATGTCGACAGGCCGGACCTCGACGCCGTGCCGCTTGGCGTCTTCGACCAGGGTAGCTGGACTGTAGAAGCCCATCGGCTGGGCGTTCAGGAGCGCGCAAGTGAACACCTCGTGGTGGTGACGCCGGAGCCAGGCGGTTACATAGGCCAGCAAGGCAAAGGATGCAGCATGACTTTCGGGAAAGCCGTACTCACCAAATCCGCGAATCTGAGAAAACACGCGCTCCGCAAACTCCTCGGGGATCCCTTCCTCGAGCATTCGCGGGACCATGCGCGCGCGGTGCTTCTCGATGCGACCGGACTTGCGCCATGCCGCCATGTCACGACGCAACTGATCGGCTTCGCCCGCGGTGTAGCCGGCGGCTTCGACGGCTAGCTTCATGACCTGCTCTTGAAAGATCGGAACGCCGAGCGTCTTCTTCAAGATACGCTCCAACTTCGGGTGCGGGTAGACGACCTCTTCTTCACCCTTCCGTCGACGCAGATATGGATGCACCATGTCGCCTTGGATCGGACCGGGTCGCACGATAGCGACTTCGATCACCAAGTCGTAGAAGGTGCGTGGCTGAAGCCGTGGCAGCATCGCCATTTGCGCGCGGCTTTCAATTTGAAATACGCCGACTGTGTCGCCTTTGGAGACCATCTCGTATGTGGCTTCGTCTTCTGCAGGGACAGTTGCGATCTCGAGGGACTGTCCCTTGTGCTCGCGGAGTAGGTCAAAGGCATGGTGGATGCAGCTGAGCGCTCCGAGACCCAAGAGGTCGACCTTGAACAGGGCGAGATTTTCGACATCGTACTTATCCCACTGGATGACGGTGCGCGCTTCCATGCTGGCTGGCTCAATGGGGACGATCTCGTCGACAGGTCTGTGACCGAGCAGAAACCCGCCCGGGTGAATCGATAGATGTCGAGGAAAATCGAGCACTTGAGTCGCTAGGGACCAGAGCTGCTGAGTCGCCGGCGCGTCCTTGTCGAGGCCGGCTTCTCGCAGAAGCTCGGGGTTGAAGCTGTCGTCGCGATGTCTCAGCAGTCGCGTCGCGGTCTCCAGATCCGTTCGTGCCAAGCCGAGCACTTTTCCCACATCGCGAACCGCGGAACGAATGCGATAGCGAATGATGTTCGCAACCATTGCGGCATGGCGCCGCCCGTACTTTTGGTAAACGTGTTGAATGACTTCTTCGCGTCGTTCGTGCTCGATGTCGAGATCGATGTCCGGCGGTTCGGCGCGTTCGACGCTCAAGAAACGTTCGAACAGCAAGTCCATACGCACAGGATCGATTGCGGTGATGCCGAGACAAAAACACACCGCGCTGTTCGCCGCGCTGCCGCGACCTTGGCACAAGATGTTCTGCTGCCGGCAGTATTGAACGATCTCGTACATAGTGAGAAAGTAGCCGCCGTAGTCGAGCTTGCGAATGATCCGAAGCTCGCGTTCGATCTGTGTGCGAACCTCATCAGGCACCTTGCCTTGATAGCGCGTGCGAGCGCCGCGGAACGTGAGCTCGCGTAGCCAACCCTGCTCGCTCTGACCGGAAGGCAGATGCTCTTCTGGGTATCGGTAACGAAGGTCGTCGAGGCTGAAGGTGCACTGCTCGGCTATCTCGAGCGTACGACGAAGGCATGCAAGGTCATCCGCAAAGAGGCGTTCGAGCTCCTGGGCGGGTTTGAGGTCGTGCTCTGCGTTCGAGCAGATCGTGTGGCCGGCCTCCGAAAGCACCTTTCCCCCACGAATACATGCCAAAACGTCTTGTAGCGGGCGCCGTAGCTTGTCGTGATAGAGGACTTCGTTGACGCCTACCGTTTGCACGCCGAGCTCTGTTGCCACAGAGCGCAAGGCCTTCTCTTTCGGCTTTTCGTGATCGCTTAGATGCCGCGCGCAAAGGGCGAATACAGACGAAGGGCCATGACTCGCATGTAGGACACGCAGTGCTTCGGGTCTTGTAGAGAGAAAAAACAAGTCGCGCAGCGGGTCGAGGTCTTCGCTGTGGATGAGAGAAACGCCCTTCTCGCAGCGGGCGTGACCAAGTGACAAGACTCTGCACAGATCAGCGTAGCCGCGCCGCGTTTTGGCGAGTGCCAGCACATGCTGCGCATGGCCTTCGATTTCGACGAGGAGCTGGGCTCCAGTCACGATGCGAATGCCTAGCTCTTTGGCTCGCATATGCGCGCGTACTAGGCCGTACACTCCGTCGCGATCGGTCATTGCGATGGCAGGAAGACCAAGCGCATGTGCGCGCTCGACGAGCTCTTCAGGAAAGGAAGCTCCTTCCAAGAAGCTGTGGTTGCTCTTGACCCACAACGGAACGTACGGGTTCATTCAATCGAGACGCCCATGCAAAAACCAACGCTTCCGCGGACGGTCGTAGAAGAGCCAGAGCAAGTCGCCGCGATCGGTTTCCGCGTAGTAGTAGTCGCGTTCGACCAGGCGCTTCCACCAGCCACCGCTTACGCGGTACGGGCCGTACATGTGCTCGATCGCATGGTTCTTCGCGAGTGAAGGCCCAGCCTCTGGCTCCGTGGGCACACGGGAGGGGAGTGGCTTGGGTCGAGCATAAACCCTTCGAACCATTGATGAAATTGGGCTTACTTCACTTTGCTCGCCAAGCTGCGCATGTTGGATGGGCTCCCAGCGAAAAGAGGCTTCCGGCAAGTGCGCTTCGCGCAGACTGGCCTTGGTCACCGACTGTTCGCCGTACGCTGCACGAATGCGGTCGAGTGCGCGGTGTGCAGCTCTCATGTCGCGACGGGCTTGATGACCGGGGAGCGCGACTTGCTCCACCTGCGAGCGCACCGTCTTGGCAAGGAGCTCCACTTCTTCGACGGCACCTTGCAAGCTCCGCTCTCCGAGCCGAAGACGAATGAGCTCGAGCAACAAGATCAGATCCAAGGTTGGCGATGCGGGCTCGATCTGTTCCTGGTGAAGCGGCGCGCGTTCCAAATGAAGTGAAAGATTGAGGGCTTGGATGGATTCTCCGCGCGCGCGCACCTGGTGCAGCAATGAGTGCAAGGCTCCTTTGATTGCAAACAGCAAGCGGGTTTGATCTTTGTCGGGCGGCTCGACTTGAAAAGAGATGCGATCTGGCTCGTCGAAGGCATGTGGCTGAATAGGCAACTGCATGTCATCAGCAAAAGAATCGTGAAGCATGCTCGCCTGCGCACCGAAACGACTCAGGAGCTCTCCGCCGGGCACCGCGAGAAAATCACCGAGCGTTTCGATGCCCAATGCGCCAAGGCTTTCACAAAGCTCTCCTGGCAGATTGAATTCACGAAGCGCGGTTTGGTTCGAACGTTCGCGCTCTTCATCGAGGCTTTCCGAGATGCAGATCCCTCGGTACGCCATCGCGACCGCGAGCGCTCTGTGCCGATGAAAGCCCACTGCTACCGAGTTGCCCCAGTGTCGGGCGCGCAAATACCGGTTAATGGAGCACGCCCAGTTGCGATAACCACCGTAAAGGCGCCGCAGGCCTTCAGGATCGAGCTGGAATGCGCCAGCCTGATCGAGCGCTTCGACCCGGGGCGAGAAGGTTTGAAGCGCCCTGATCAACTCCTTGCTGACTTCGTCGACTTCTTCGGGCAACACGACGGCGGTGTGCAGGTTCGCAAGAAGATCGCGCGCGACGGTTTGACGCATGCCGATGCGAAGACGGCTCTTCTTTGCAAGCGAGTTGAGATGCGTGATGCGACCGCCCGGGCCTTCGTCATCGACGACGGCAACGGGAGCAGCGTCCCAGTGCGGCTTTTTGCGCAAAAGAATTTGCAACGGAAGCATCGGCAAAAGAACGCAGCACACTCTCTTCATGACTCGCCTCGTAAACCGTCCGGGGCGATCGGACTGATCGATGAGAGCTCGGCGCTGATGCCAACCTTGTCTTTGAGAACATGCGTGCGAACTTCGAAGCGATCGGCGTTAAGAGGGCCGCGTTGAGCTTCGACGCGCAGGCCAACCAAAGGACCTGAGGAAGGTTCTTCGTATGCGTTCGAAGTGAGCAAGAGAATGCGTCCGTCGTGCTGACGCAAGAGACCTTGAAGGCGGCCTTGCCAGTTGACCGAAGAGCCGGGCGGGAGCGCATCGCTGAGGTCGATGACTGTCAGACCAAACGCGCCGGAACGCGCAAGCCACTCGGCAGCCCGAACCAATGCGAATGGGCCTGCATGACGCGGCACATGAATTGCGATCAACGAATCGAGATCGACCCCCGCCGCATCGAGGTCGGGAGGAAACAAGGCGCCGTCCTTGGGCTGCACCCAGGCGACCAGCTCGGCGCGTGCCTGCGCTTGGATCACACAGGACACCGCCGTCGTCGTCCGCGCGCATGCATGACGCCCCGAAACCTCGACCAGCCGCCCCCGAGGCAAGAGCTCCGCGAGCGGCAAAGCTTTCGCTCTAACGCGCCGAGCCTCAAAATCGATGACAGTCCCGACAGACATGGGACCACCCAATATACTGAACAAAATAACAGTTACAAGGGGGACACTCTCCCCCCTCCCAAACCCCTGAAAACAAAAGGAAAATAAGAGAAAGATCGCAATCAATTGTTGTGATCTTTGCCTGGGGAGCGCCGTGATCTCGGGGGGTTAGGGGGGTAGAGAGTGTCCCTGGTCGTAGAGGTGAAGGATGCCGGTGGCGAGTCCTTGGAGGAAGGACATGGCCATGGCGAAGTGGTCCTCCAAGACCTCGAGGAGGAGCTCCAAATCGATGCGAAATGCGACCAGGTCTTCGGCGACCTCGGCTCGGAACCAGCGGCGCTCGTCGGCCATGGCATCGATGGCACCGACGGAATCACCAGGACCCAGCTGGAACTGTTGATCCGGATCTGTAGCGCGACAGTCCACGATGCCTCGGAGCGGGAGCAGGAAGTAAGTGCTTCGATCGCCGACGTTCCAGAGAACTTCGCCCTTGGGAAGGTGAACCTCTTGCACGTCCCGTGCGAGGTCGGCGATTGCGTCGATCTCACTATCGCCAAACGAAAATGTCTTTCGGAGAAATGCCATTCGTTCGACCAGATCGAAAGGTCGATTCGGAAAAGCAAACGGCTCGGCCACAGGTCTAAAGCCTGCGGTCTTGCCGAGCTTGCGCCGCGACTCGAGCACCTCGCGACTCGTTCCTCGAAGCACGCGCTTCAACAAGACAAAATGATCCTCGAAGATCTCTTGCGAGTCCTCGACCGTGATGGCGAGCGTCACCATGTCTTCGAGTGCAACGCAATCGTAGCCAAGCTCTTCACCTGCAAGTGCGCTCACGCCCCCGACCACGCTGCGCGAACCAAGACGGCGTACCGCTCTTCCATTGCGGATGATCTCGCAATCGCCGCTCACCACATACTGGATCTCCATCGCCGGGACCCCGGTTCGGTAGAGGTATTCACCCTTGGCAAAGAAGCGCTCACGCGTGTTCGACGCGACCACCTGGGCGACTTCGGCAGGCACCTCCGCGAGTGCCGGCATCGTCCGAAGGAACAAAAACCGCTGAAAACGGTCCATTTGTTGGGGTTCTTCAGACAAGACGCTGCACCTCTTTCGCCCCGCCCGACGTCTCGGGGCCGCCAATCTCTGCTGCATGGTGAGCTGCGATGCCGCGGACGACTTCACTCTGGTCCTTCATCATCTGCTCGAGCGCCTCTTCATGGGACATCGGGCGGAGTGTCGCCCCGAGCGCCGCCGCTGCCATACGGGCGCGGCGCGCAATCGGCTCTCCGTCGTCGACGATCACAAGCACCGCTTCACGAAAGGCGCCAGGCAGCGTCGCCTCCAGCACCTCGTGGCTCGCCGCTTGCAGCCTGCTGTTCTCGCTCGTCACGCCTCGCCAAACCAAGGCAAAGTTCTCTTCGGGATGCCTGAGTCCCATCAGTGAGAACGCGCGCTCCAGCGTTGCACGCTCTTTGTCTTGGAGCGCGACCCGCAAGAGCTCGGCGTCGGGTGTTTCAGCACGGTCATTGCTTTCGATCGCCGAGCGCCACTGAAGAAGTCGTACGACGCGCAACAAGCTCGCACGAAGCTGTTCCTGCAAGAGCGCATCGTCGAGAACCGTCGACGGATGGCTTGACTGCAAGCGGCCGAGCGCTCGCAGAATCCTCAAACGCACGCCTCCTTCCTGCTCCCGCTCCAACTGCCGAAGCAGGATGTCGGCGGCTTGCTGTGGATCGAAGAGGATGATCGTATGCGGGATGCGACGGCGTACCTTCCGGGGCGTCGATGGGTTCGAAAGCGCCTCTTCCAGCGCTACCAAGGCTTCGGGCCCAATCGCCAACACGGCCTTGCGCGCCTGCCCGCGGAGATCGGAACTCCCCAGAAGCGGCAACAGATGTGGCAAATACCGCGGGTCCGGGTTTCCCTCCATGGCCCGCAGGGTCTCGAAACGCACCGAGTCGTCATCACTCGCGATGAGCTTGATCAGCGTTTCGTGAAAGACCGCGCCGCCTTCGTGTCGAATCGCGCGGGCGAGAGACGACTGGGTGTGCGGGCTCCCCGAGCTAATCCATTCATCCAACTTCGCAGCCGACACGCCGCTGCCGTTTCCCCGTCCATCGTTCAAACCGAGCAAGCCGACCAGCGCGGTGGCTCGAACGATCGAGGCCTCCACGTCGAGCTTTTCTTCGAGGAGGCGTCGATCGGGATCGGCCGCGGTCAGCGCACGAAGTGCGGCCGCTCGGATGTCCGGATCCTCGTCGGAGAGCATGCGTCGAGCGACCGGGACGAAACGCAAATCCGATGCCTCGGCGAACGCTTCTAGAGCGCGGCTGCGCACTTCGACCGAGGGATGATACAGCAGCAGCACCGGAATCGAGTCTGTTCTTCCGTGGCGATCAAAGATGTCGATGGCCGCCAAAACCTCCGCGTCCTGATCGCTGTTCAAGGCACTGAGCAGAACATCGAGCGAATGCCGATCCAGCTCTTCGAGCTCGAGCCGGGTATCGATTACGCCATGCCGAAGTCGCGCGCGAAACTGATCGACGTACTGACGACGCGTGGACATGATCGCTGCGAGCCAGCCAACGACGAGAAACAGAAGCGACAAGCCGAGCTGCCGGGTCGTCAGGCCAACGCCCACGGCCGCGATGATCAGCAAGGACGCCAGCGCTTGTCCCACGCGATGCCCAAACACCTCGATGAGACCCTTGGCCCGCTCGCGCCGTCTGCTGTCGAGCGGCAGGTAAAGCACTTCGACCGCGCTTCGATAGAGCGTGTGCCGCAGGGTTCCGTCGACCGCCTTGAGCGCCACGGCAAAAGGCAGAATTGGCCCAAGGGCAAGGCCGAGGGCGCCGCCGAAGATCAAGGCCGGTAGCAGCGCGGAGCTGCGGTGGGCGCCGAACGCGCGCAAGAGCCAACCTGCGCCGATGAGCTGCACCAGGAGCGCCACGCTGTTCAGACCCAGGTAGAAACGCGCGAAGAAGGGGCCGAGCCCCTCCGCCGGGATCTGGGCAGCCACCGTACTCTTGAAGACGAAATCGACGATGGTGAGCGCGATCGTCCCCACCATGACGAACCCGAGGACGCGGGTGAGGTAACTGTCCCGAAGAAGCCAGCGGAGCGAAGGCCCTGACTCGGATCGAGGCTGATCTGTCGCGGCAGTGCTCGAAATCCTCCAAAGAAACGGCGTGACCCCGGCCAGAGCCAAGATCGCGGCCGCCGTGAAGACGAGCGCGATGGGTGGAGCCACTCGCAACACGCCTTCCGAAAGTAGGGAACCGAAAGTGGCGCCAGTCACACCGCCTGCCGCGATCGCAGGAAAAATTCGCTTTGCTTGCGTCACGGTCACCGCGTCGTCGAGCAAGAGCCAGAACTCGATCAGCACGACGGTGATGAGCAACCCCGTCCAAACGTAGAATCCAAACGGCGCCCAGTCTCCAAGCGTGTCCAGGAGCGCCCAAAAGCCGAGTGTCACCAGCGCGCCAAACACGAGCGATGCGGACAAGAGTCGTCTTCGATCGCGCACGTGTCGAAGCACCTGCTCGTGAACTTTCAGCTCCAAAATCGCCAGTACCGCAATCGCCAGGTACGCGCGGGGCAGATGGTCAGCCGGCAAGCTCGTCAAGAACAAGGTGTCGCGCGCCGTCTCCATGACGGAATGCGCAGTCATGATCGCCAGCAAGCCGATGAAGCCCACGGCCAGGTTCCTTCGGTCCTCTCGGCGAACGGAAAAGTGCATGTTTCAGCCGCAACTTAGCGTCAAAACGATCACAAGCACATTTCTCGTGTGTCGAAGGCGGCACACAAGGGAGCTAGCCGCGACGCAGCGACTCCAGCGCTTCGATAGAGCGCGGCCAGTCGCCTTTGAGGAGTCTGGATAGCGCTCGATCTGCAAGAAGCTTTCCGCCTGTTTGGCAGGTAGCGCAATAGTTGGTTTCGCGACTGGCGAAGACGATTCGCTGAATCGGATCGCCACATCTCGGGCATGGTTCGCCGTACTTGCCGTGCGCCGCCATCTCGGGCCGAAACGCGGTCACCTTCTCTGGAAAGGCTTCACCATGCTGCTCGATCAAGCGCGCGGACCATTCCGAAAGAACCTCGCGGGTTGCCTCGTGCAAGCGCTCGACTTGCTCCTCGGTCATTCGCGTCGTCCAGATGAGCGGAGAGAGCCGGGCGCGGTGCAGGATCTCATCGGAGTATGCGTTGCCGATCCCGCTCAGTATCCGCGGGTCTGTCAGAGCGCGCTTCACGGTGTGGTTTCGCTCGAGCACGGCAGCCTTGAAACCGGGGTAGTCGACCTGAAGCGGCTCGATTCCGCCGGGGTCTTGTTCGACGAGGCCTCTCTCGCCGCGGCAAAGGTGCAAGGCAGCGCGTTTCTTCTTGCTCGCTTCGGTCAGCAGAAGCGTTCCGTCTTCGAAGTCGAAGGCCGCGAGGCCCAGCCGGCCGGGGATCTTCTCCCCCGGCGGCTTCCAGCGAAACCGGCCGGCGATCATCAGGTGAATCACGACATAGAGCTCGCCTTCGAGGCCGAGCACGATCCGTTTCCCGAGCCGTCCCAAGCTGAGCACCCGCTTGCCCAGCAGCTCGTCGACCGAGGGTTGCACGGTCCTCAGGAGAAACGGGGACGCGATCCGCACGCCGAGGACTGACTGGCCGAGCACACGCGGCCGCAGCGCGTGAAGGTAGAGCTCGATGTCGGGAAGCTCGGGCATCGCTATCGGAGTCGGGGGTCGAGCCGGTCTCGCAACCAGTCGCCGGTGAGATTGAAGCCCAGAACGGTGACCGCGATCGCACCGCCCGAGAAGAGGGCCACGTGTGGAAAGCGGAGCAGCACGCTGGTCCCCTGGTCGAGTAGGGCGCCCCAGGACACGGCTTTGCCGGGACCAAGACCGAGAAACGAAAGCGTCGACTCCGCCAAGATCACCACTCCCAAGCCCGTCGTCGCCTGAATGACGAGCGGTCCGAGCAGGTTCGGAATCACGTGTCGGAGCAGGACCTGCTGAGTTGGCACCCCGAGCGCGCGTGCCGCTTCGACGAACTCGCGCTCTCTCAAGCTCAGCGTTTCGGCCCGAGCCAGGCGCGCGTACAGCACCCAGCCGTTGACCGCGAGTGCGACGATCAAGTGCATCAGGCCCGGCCTCGCGACCAGCGCGAGAACAGCGATGTTCAGCACGATGGCGGGGAAGGCTTGTACCAGGTCTGCGATCCCGGTGATCGTGTGGTCGGTTAGGCGTCCGGCATAGCCTGCCCAGGTGCCAAGCAAGGTGCCGATGATCACCGATACCCCGACGACGACGACTCCCACAATTGCAGCGAGCCGCGCGCCGTGAAGCAGCGCACTCAAGATGTCGATTCCGTTGTCCCCTGTGCCGAGCAGGTGGATCCAGGATGGTGGCTCGTACTCGTGCAGAAGGTCGATCGCGAGCGGGTCGTAGGGTGCGACCGAAGGGCCGATGAGCCCTACGACGAAGAAGCCAACCACGATCGCCAAACCGACCGGCGTCTTTCGAAGGCGCGCGCGGAGCTTGCTCACGAGAGCCTCACCCTTGGGTCGACCAGCCCGTACGCCAGGTCGACGAGTAGATTCACTCCGACGTAGATGACCGCAATGATCAGCACGCAACCCTGAACCACGGGGATGTCGCGCGCGAAGAAGGCATCGAGAAAGAGCGTCCCCAGCCCGGGTCGCTCGAATATCTTCTCCGTGACCACCGTTCCCGATAGCAGCGCGCCGAGCTGGGCCGCACCGATGGTCATGACCGGCAGGAGCGCGTTTCGCAGCGCATGTCTGAGCAACAAGGCGACGGAGGGGACGCCCCGAGCACGAGCCGCGGTGATGTACTGCTGGGCGAGCACCTCGATCATTGCGGCGCGGGTTTGGCGGGTGAGCACAGCGGCCAGCGCGGTTCCAATCGTAATGGCCGGCAGAATCAAAGCCTCGGGGCCGGCCAGGTCGTCTCCTGGCAAGGGCAGCCAACGTAGCTTCACGCCAAAGGCGAGAATCAGTAGCGGTCCCAGCCAGATGTTGGGGATCGCCAAACCGGCGACCGCGACCGTCGAGGCGACCTTGTCCCAGCCCTTGCCAGCCTGCGCCGCAGCGATCGTGCCGAGTGGAATCGCCACGAACCAGGCCACGAGCAAGGCCGCGAGCGCGAGCACGATCGTATACGGCAAGACTTCGCTCATCATCGACCAAACCGAACGATCCGGCCGACGAAACGAGGTCCCCATGCTTCCGTCGGCCATATCGCCGAGGAACGAGAGGTACTGCTCGCCCACAGGTCGATCGAGATCGAGCGCGCGGCGCAGCTCGGCCTTTTCCTCGGGGCCCGCCTGGTCGCCCAGAATCGCTTCGACCGGGTCGCCCGGAATCAGGCGCACCAGCAGGAAGACGATCGTCACCAGCCCGACTATGGTCAGCAGCGCGCGGAGAAGTCGGCCTGCGAGATACCGCAGGAGGCCCGGAGACAGCATCCGGGCCATAGTACGCGCAATCCCGGTCCCCGTCGGTTTCCTGCCGGGCGGGGGGCTACATGCCCGCGTCGAGTTCGAATTGCGCGGCGTCTGGGTCGACACTCTCGCTCAGAGCTACGCAAATCTTGGCTTCGGCCAACGCTCTGTTGAGGTCGATGATCCTTGCAACTCGGTCCTCCGGTGGAAGGTTCGGATCCTCTTGGCCGCTCTGTGTGATGTGGGCTGGGGAAACGCAGGAGTACTCCCTGCGGTCGCAGTCCCCAGTGCTGCCGCAGGTCCTCATACACCAGGTTTCCGCGGTGCGGCTCGGGATGAACCGCCATTCGACGCAGGCGCCTTCGGGGCAGGTGTCAGCGTCGCAGGAAAAGATCGTGCAGTAGCCGCCGGGCTGGGTGAGGTCGCACTGACGCTCCCCGGTGACTGAGCAATCGGTGGAATTCCCGCAGCCGTCTCCGATGTTCATTTTGCAGCCGACCAGAGCCAGCAGGGCGAGCAGAGCAGGCAATAAGATAGTCGCGCGTCGCATTGTCAGCGGCGGAGCATACGGGACCGGCACAGCGATCGCCAATCGCTCTGCGTCCGCGCCAATGAGTGTTAGATTCCCTCCGGATTGAGACGTTTTTTACTGGGGTTGGGGTTCATATGGCTGCTCGGCGCTGCTGCGCTTGCCGAGGATGGGCTCGAGCGCGTCGCGTCCCTAGTCCGTATCGGAGACGAGCGAGGAGCCCTGAAAGAGATCTCGCTTCTACCCGAACGCCGCAGCGACGATGACGATCTGCGCTACCTCGAAGGCCGTCTGCTCTTGGATGTCGGCCGCTCCTGCGAGGCCATGGCGACCCTTGCACGAACCCCGTCGACCTTGCCCGAATCGCTCCGCGCCGATTCGCTGCGCCGATGGGCTACCGCTGCTGCGCAATGTGGCAACTGCGCCGAAGCGCGTCCGCTGCTCCTGAGCGCCGTCTCGACGAGCGTCGCGATCGGCCGGCGAAATCGCGCGATCGCTGCCGATTGCGCCGTACAGCTCGGTGAGCTCGAAACGGCCGCCGAAGAGCTCTCGAGGCTCACACGGTCGAACAATGGCGTCAGCAATCGAGTCGCTCTGCTTGCCGTCTTGTCGGACGTGTACGTCGAGCTCGGGCGCCCTGACGAAGCGCAGGAGGCGGCGCTCGAGGCCTGGAAGGTCGCTGTTCATCCAGGTCAACAAGCTGCCGCTCGTAAGCTGGAAGCGCGCGCATCGCCAGAGCTCGCCGATCGAATCGAGCGTGCCGAAAAGATGGTCGAGGCGCTTCGCTTCGACAAGGCCGTCGAGGAGTTGGAAGCGATCGAGCTCGAAGCTGACTCTCCGCTTGCAGCGCGCTGGCACCACGTCTACGGGATGGCGCTCTATCGTACCCGCAACCGCTACCTGGATGCCGCTCGCGTTCTCCACGGCTCGGCATTGCTCGGCGGACCCCACGAGATCGAAGACGCGTTCCACTCAGCCCGAGCCCTGTCGCGAGCCGATCAGGACGCCCGCGCAATCCGCGCGTATCGGCGTTTCGCTCAGCGCTATCCCCACAACAGGCGCGCGGCCGAGGCTCGATTCCTGGCAGCCTGGCTCGAGATTCGGCTCGGCCGCTCCAATGGTGAGAAGCAGATGGAGAGGCTGGTGCGTGGGAAGTCGCCGCTGCGCGGTCGGTGGCGTCGCTCCGCGCTTTGGGAGCTGGGATTTCGCGCCTTCGAAACGCGTCGATACGCTCGGGCGGCGAGGTTTCTCGGTAAGTACACCCCGCTCGCAACCAGCGCGATGGACAAGGCACGAGGCTTCTATTGGCTTGGTCGCGCCTACCGCCGTGGCCCCAAAGCCGTCCAAGCGTATCGCGAGGCGATCGCGGTCGAGCCCTTGCATTGGTACGCGGTCCTGGCGGCCCAGCGCCTGAGGAAGCTCGCGGTCGAACCCCCCGGCCCTTTCGAAAATGCCATCTCGCCGAGCTCTGTCGAGGTTCCCAACGAAGCGCTTCCGCTGCCCGAGACCTTCGAAGTCTATCGCAGCCTCGGCCTCGACCTCGATGGTATCGTCTGGCTGAACGGGCACGAGAACGAGCTCGTTTCAGAGCACCCCAAGCCGCAACGCATCCCGCTCCTGACCGGGCTCTACCGCGATGCGGGTGCCTATCGAGAAGCACTGCTCGTTGCGCAACGACGCATGGTCTACCTCAGGAGTGATCCGGCCCAGCATCGCTGGTGGTGGGACGCCGCATATCCGATGCCCTGGCGCTCGATCGTCGACGAGCATCGCGGGGAGCTGCCACGCGCGCTGATCTACGCAACCATGCGTCAGGAAAGTGGCTTTCGCCCCGAGGTCGTCAGTCGAGCCGGCGCGGTCGGTCTCATGCAGCTGATGCCGGAGCTAGCAAGCAAGCTGACCGGCAAGGCGGTCACCCGACCGATGCTCCGTGTCCCCGAAACCAACATCGCGCTTGGGCTCCAAGAGATGGCCGCGCTCGCTGCGGACTTCAGCGATGTGTATCCGCTCAGCATCGCGGCCTACAATGCGGGCCAGAGTCGAGTGCGGCGCTGGCTCAAAGAAAGCCGAAAGATGGAGCTCGACCGCTTCGTCGAGCGCATTCCATTCAACGAGACACGCAACTACGTGCGGCGCGTCAGCAGCCACTACGCCCGCTACTCGTACCTGGACGAACCGGAATCGGGCTGGCCCGAGCTGCCTGCCTTCGTTAACCCCTGATTTGCCCCTGCTGCCTGGTTCGATAGACTGTTTTCAACGATTTGGGTTGCCGGTGACTGGGTCGAAGGCCAAGAGATGGTTAGATCTGCTGGCCGGGCGTGAGAACACGGATGAACTTCACTGCTGCAGGGCTCTCTGACGTCGGACTTCAGCGAGAGCACAACGAAGATAGCTACTGCATCTTGTCGGAGCATCGCTTGTTCGTGGTTGCCGATGGCATGGGAGGTCACCGCGCTGGCGACGTCGCGAGCCGCATGGCGACTTCGGAGATGACCGCCTTCTTCGATGCGACCGATGCGAATGGCCAGGGCCTCGATTGGCCGACGAAGGACGAGTCCCGAATGACGCCCGACCAAAGGCGTCTCGTGGCGTCAGTGAAGCTCGCGAACCAGCGAATCTTCCAAGCGTCGATTCGCAACCGATCGGTTCAGGGCATGGGCACCACCGTCGTCGGTATTTTGTACAACCGCGACGAACGCAAAATCAACGTTGCGCACGTCGGTGACAGCAGGGCCTATCGGGTTCGCGATGGCAAGATCACACAGCTCACGCGCGACCATTCCCTGTTGAACGACTACTTGCTCGTCATGCCAAACCTGTCGGACGCGCAAAAAGAGCGCCTCCCCAGCAACGTGATCACACGTGCGCTGGGCATGCAGCAGGCGGTTGCCGTAGACGTGTCCGTCGACGACGTGGAGCCGGGCGATATCTATCTTCTCTGCTCAGATGGCCTCAATGGGATGGTGAGAGACGAACGTATTCGTGAAATCTTGCACGAAGCCGGCCCTGACGTTGAAGCAGCCGCGAAAACCTTGGTTTCTCAAGCCAATCAGAACGGAGGCGAGGACAACACCACAGTCGTCGTCGTCCGCATCACCGACTAATCATGCCTAAGAATCTCGCGATCCGACAGCTTCTCGACTGCTCGGAAAAAGACTTCTGGGACCGAATCTTCGGCAGCGAAGAATTCAATCACTACCTGTACGAGGGCCTAGGCTTCGAATACGAGCTGCAAGAATGGAATCCGGATACCGGATACCGGCGAGCCAAAGTCTGGCCGGCTCAGCAGATGCCGCGAGCGGTCGCAAGAGTTCTCGGAGATCGCTTCAGCTATATCGAAGAGGGTAACTTCGACTCGCTGACCGGTCGCTACGAGTTCGTCGTCATTCCTTCGACGATCGCAGATCGAATTCGGGTGACGGGGACCGTGAGCATCGAAGCGATTTCACCGCAGCAGTGTGAACGGCGCGTGTCCCTCGAAATCGGAGCCGACCTCTTGGGTTTGGGCCGGCTTATCGAAACGTATTTCGCCGCGACGACCCGGGCGCAGTACGCAAAAAATGCCGCCCTCGTGAACGACTATTTGGCAAGCGTTCGCTAACGGCCAGCAGGGCGCCCGCCCTTGCGCGGGTCACTAGCCGCCTGCAGCCGCCGCGCCGGGATTCGTTCGATGTGGATCACCTGTACGTTGGCGACGTTGTGAATCGGCTCGATCTGGTGACCGAGGGTGACGAGCGCGTCCTGTAGTGCCGGGTCCAAGGGCGCAATCTTCTCCACGCGAAGCGTTTCGGGCACGCCCTGGTGGTGAATGCGAGGCGCCGACACGGCCTCTGCAGCGCTCATGCCATGCAGCAAGATGTTCATCGCCACCTGCTGGGTGGCGGTGACGATCCGGCTTCCGCCCGACGCGCCCACACAGAGCACTGGTTCGTCATTTGTGAGCACGATGGTGGGCGACATCGTCGACACGGGTCGCTTCCACGGACCGGGCAGATTCCGGGCGCCTCCAACGAGGCCGAAGGCGTTCGCCTTGCCGATACCAGTGGCGAAGTCGTCCATCTCGTCGTTCATGACGATACCCCCGCCCGTGAAACGCGCTCCAAACGGGAGGTTCACCGTCGTGGTGACCGATGCCACGTTTCCTTCGGCGTCCACGACGCAAAGGTGCGAGGTGCCAGAGTTGTCCGGCGCGGCGACCTCCGCCCCGGTCCACTCGATCGGAAGGTCGTAGTCGGCGCTCGGGTGGGCCTTGCCATCCGCGCTGAGCTTTGCGCGCACGCTGATTCGAGGTTCGCTCATCATTTCGTCGAGCGGCAAGATTACCTGATCGGGGTCGCCAAAATAGCGCTGCCGATCGAGGAATGGCCCCTTCCAGGACTCCGCCATCGCGTGCAGTAGCGGCGCGCCAGAGCTGGGCTTCGGGCCGACGGCCTGCTCGAGAATCGAGAGGCTCTGAATCATCGTGAATCCACCGGCGCTCGGAGGAGGCGCCGTCACCCAGCGGTGTCCAAAGGCATTCGTTTCGAGAGGCTCCCGGGTCCTGACGCGATAGGCGTACAGATCCTGCAAGGTCATGATGCCGCCCTGCTTCTGAACCGAAGCGGCGATTTCTTGGCCGATGACGCCGCCGTAGATGACCGCGGCGCCCTTCTCGGCGAACGCGCGCAGGACACGCGCCAGGGCAGGACGGACCAAGGTGTTACCTGGTCGGAGATCCCAGCTCGCCATGATCGGATCCTTGCGGAGCTGGACGTCGAAGGCGCCTCCCATCGCGCCGAGCGCCTTGCTCACCTCGAAGCCCTGTTCGGCGAGACGGAGCGCCGGTCCGATGACCTCGCGCAACGAGAGATTTCCGAAGCGCCGAACGAGGGTCTCGATTCCGGCCGCCTCTCCAGGAACGCCTGCTGCGAGGCCGCCCAGCTGCGAGGGAGAGCTCGCGGGGCCGTCGGCTCGCTCACCCTCGAGCTCGAACATCGTTCGGCTCGCAGCGCGAGGGGCCCGCTCGCGGAAGTCCAGGAAGGTCAGCGAATGGTCTTTTGCGCGGTAGTACAGAGCGAAGCCGCCACCGCCGAGGCCGCTGCTAGCAGGGTTGACCACGCCCAGAGCGAGCATGGTTGCGGCGGCTGCGTCCGCGGCGTTTCCACCCGCAGCGAGAATTTCGGCCCCCGCCTTCGATGCTTCTGCGTGGTCTGCTGCGACCGCTTCACGGGTGAAGACGGCGGCATGCTCAGGCGGGAAGCCGATGCTCAGGCCGGTGATCAGCAGCGCCGAAACGCAGCAAAGCACGATCGAAAGCGAGCGCTTCATCGGTCCCAGCTTGCCTCCAAACCGGCTGGGATGCTACCGGAGGGTCTCATGCATTTCGTGTTTGCCATGGACCCGGTGTCGACGGTCATCGTCGATGAAGACACTAGCTTCGCCTTGATGTTGGAGGCGCAGGCCCGAGGCCATCGCGTCGATCACTGCTTGGCGAGCGATATAGGGCTACGCGGCCGCCGAGTCGTGGCGCGTGTTCGCCAGGCGACGATGCAGCTCGATCCGGACGAACCGATCCGCCTCGGTGCGGCCGAAGACATCGACCTGCTGGATGTCGAGGCCGTCTTCATTCGTAAAGACCCGCCGTTCACCGATGCGTATCTCTGGCTGACGCTGGTTCTGGATCATCTCGAGGGGCACACCTTGGTGGTCAACAATCCGCGAGGCCTGCGTGAGGCGAACGAGAAGCTCTACGCTCACCACTTCCCGGAGATCGTCCCCTCGACGATCATGACGAGTCACAAAGACGAGGTCCTTCAATTCCTGAATGACGTCGGCGGCAAGGCCGTGATCAAGCCGATCGACGGGCACGGTGGCGAAGGTGTTTTTCTGCTTAGTCAGGGGGATAGCAACCTCAATGGCCTGATCGAATCGGTGACCCATCTGGGGTCGAGGAATGCGATTGTGCAGGCCCTGATTCCCGAGGTGTACGACGAAGGGGACAAGCGAATTCTGCTCGTCGACGGAGAGCTTCTCGGGGTCGTCGGACGGGTCCCGGCCAAGGGCGACCTCCGGAGCAATGTGCACGTCGGGGGCTCCGCGGCGCCGGCTGAGGTCAGTGATGCGGATCGGAAGATCATCGAAACGATCGCCCCGCGCTTGCGGGCCGATGGGCTGTTTTTCGTTGGCCTCGATGTGATCGGCGGCAAGCTCATCGAGGTGAACGTCACCAGCCCCACGCTGATTCAGCAGATGTCCCGGCTCGTTGGCGAGAACCTCTCGGCGATCGTAATCGATCGGCTCGAAGAGAAGGTCCGCCCCTAAGCGAGCTGAAGTTCGGGCTCAGCTAGAGGCGATCCGAACCGCCGCGGAGGCTCCAGCGCCAGCGACCGCTCCGACGGCCACCGCCACGATGAGCGAGACCGCTGGGCTCATCAGATCCAGGCCGTCGACGATGAGCCCCGTCATGCCGAAGAACGAAACGAAGAAGGTCCAGAACCTCCGCGAGCGCACGGTTCGCGCGAAGTAGTCACCACCTGACACGCCGTCGAGCTGACCGAACTGACTCGCACGCGTCGTGTCGTCGTGCGCGCGGGTTTGATCGTCGGCATCGACGCCCTTCTCGCCGAGGAAGAGCGCCGCGCCCAGGAGGACGGCGCCGAGCACCAGCGAGAGGATGTAGAGATTGATCAGCATTCGGAGGCTCCTCCCGTCAACAGGCCCGCACGCCGCTTGCACCCCAGGAGACGTCGATAGGATGCAGCCCTTCGCCTTTGCAGGCCAGCTCAAAGCGGCTTGCGGCTTCCGGGTCGACGAAGAACGCGATCCCGACGTCCCCGCCTCCTGCTCCGCAAGGCTTCGCACTCCCCGAAAATTCCGCGGCAAGCTCGGCAGCGCGCCGCAGACGCGCCTCGAGAATCGGCGCGCCAGCCGCCTCCCCTAGCGATCCCATCGCAGCGCAATACGAAGCCGCCTCGGCGACGACATTCGGCGCGTTTCCACGCTCGAAGGCAGCGGCAAATCGAGCAGAAAGCTCGGCCAGACGCTCCATGCAAGCGCGGTAGCGGCCTGAGTCGTTGCGCTTCAGCGCTTTCACCTTTGCGACGAGCTCGCTGGTTCGCGCGGCGTGACCCGTCCAGACCAGGCGAATGTGTAGCTCGTCCGGTCGCGGGAGCGCGCGCGTTTCCACACGATCGCCCCTGCGCTCGAACCGCAGAAAACCGCCGAAGGTCGAGGCTGCCACGTCGACACCACTTCCCTCTGGAGCGATGGAGGCGTGGCCCTCGAATGCAGAACTGAAGACTCGTCGCAACGTGTCTGGATCAGCGAGATCAGCCCCGTGGGAAGCGAAGACGGCGGCGGCAGTTGCTGCCGCGGCGGCTGCGGACGAACCCAGGCCGAGCTTGATGCGATCCTGATGCAGATCGCTGGCATCCAAACGCAATGACTGGCCGACGGGTCCGAGCGCGGTTTGAGCGAGGGCCAGGGTCGCCTCGACCTCCGGCGGCATCGCCACTGCATCATCAGTCCAGGCGACCGTGACGCGCCGATCGACGGATGCAACGACCGCCGCCGCGCCTTCGAGCACCGCATACTCCCCGCAGAGGAGGGCCTTGCCAGGGGCGCTCGCGCCCGTCGGCGTCACTGATGCACCTCGACATCGGGTCCGGGCTTGGCGACCCAGCTGCGGGTTACGCCCTCGGTTCGGTCGAGCGCCTGCCGAACGCGGCTTGCGTCGCTGGCGGCGCAAAGCGCCTTCACGTGCGGTCCAGCATCCATGGTCGCCCAGACCGAAACCCCGCGCTCCCGAAGTCCGCGAACGGTGGCTAGCGCGGCCAGGGTCGCCGGCGCCCAATAGATAATTGGCGGGTCCGATGTGATCGCGCAGCAGTGAAATGCGAGCGTGCTCTGCTCCATCGCCGCGCCGAGGGTGTCGAGCTCGCGCTCCTTGATCGCGCGTTTGATCTTTCGAGACCATTTAGGCGCCTGCTCTAGCCAAGCCTGGTAGTACGGGGAGGTCTTACGTGACCGCTCCATCCCTTCGGTGGAACCGACTTTCTTCTGGCCGGGCTCGGTCAGCGCCACGACCAACCTTAGGTTCCAATGCTCAGGAGGTGCGACCTGCCTGGCGGCCAGCTCGACATCGCCCCGGCTGCCCGCAGGGAGCTCGACGAAGCCGCCGTAGATCGAACGGGCCGCCGACGCGCTAGACGCTCGGGCCAAGGCGCTCAGGCGGCGCGCATTGAAGCCGATTCCAGCAGCCGCCGAAGCTGCAGCAGCAAGCGCGGCAAAGCCGGAGGCGCTCGAGGCCAAACCTGCAGCGGTTGGAAAGTGATTGTGGCTGCTGACGCGAGCCTTCACGCGAAGCCGCGCTTGTCGCCGAACACGGTTCAGCATCGCGATGACCCGGTCGGCCTCGGTCTCGGTCGCGCGCCTGCCGTCCAGTCTGACCAAGTCCGCACCAAGAGACCGATCGAACCGAACTCGAGTCTCGGTCACGAGCTGGTCCAGGGTCAGAGAGACGCTCGGCACCGCAGGGACGTTTCGCTTCACGTCGGCCTTCCCCCAGTACTTGGCCAGCGCGATGTTTGCGCAAGCCCGCGCGCTCGCTTCCATGGGACTCTCAATCACGCGCTCACCTCCGCCACGAACGCGTCTTGCCCGAGCACCTCGCACAGGCGTAGCGCTTCGTCGTGCTTGGGGGCCAGGGCGAACATGCAGCCTCCACCGCCAGCGCCGGTCATCTTGGCGCCGAGCGCTCCGGCCCGCCTTGCGGCCTGACACATCTCCTCGAGCTTGCTGGTGCAGAGCATCAAGGAGCTGAGGATGGTGTGATTCAAGTCGAGCAACTGGCCGAGCGCGATATGATCGCCGGCTTCGATGGCGAGCTTCGCATTGCGCACCAGCACCTCGATGCCTTCGAAGGACTTGCTCACTCGCCCAGGGTCGTTTTCCAGCTGCCGCGCTACCGAGGCGACCATCTCCTTGGTGCTCGAGGACTCGCCGCTGTAGCCGATGACCAGGTGAAGAGGCTTGTTCGAGCGCAGCGGCTCAAGCGGCTCGCCCTTGCGGTAGAGCGCCACGCCGCCGATTGCCGACATGGTATTGTCGATCCCCGAGGGGTTACCGTGAAAGATCCTCTCCCAGGCGAGCGCCGCATCAGCCAGCTCAGTTCTTGAACGCTCGATGCCCAAGGTCTGGTCGATCGCATCGAGCACAGCCACGCCGATGGCCGCAGAGCAGCCAAGCCCCGCTCCAGCCGGAAGCTCGACCTCAGCGCTCAGCTCTAGCGCCGGACGTTCCGAATACAGTTCGAGCGCCGCTGCGAACGCGCGTTCGAGGGGCTCGCTACCTCGAGGATCGGGTCTGAGCGCCATGTCCCAGGGCGCGAGCCGCAGGAGATCACGCTCCGCGACTTTGGCCTCTGCGCTGACGCCCCGTTCAATTCCGACCGCGATAGCCGAGCAGCCATGAACGACGGCGTGCTCGCCGAGCAGAATGACCTTGCCTCTGCCAAAACCCATCAACTTCCTCGGTCTGTGAGCCGCCGCGTAACTTGCCCGAGCATCTGCTGGGCCGCGTCGTCGAACGGGCTTGCGGCCAGTGCAGTCCGGGACTGGTCCGCCAGCAAGTTCAGTCGCGCCTCTACCTCGACCTTGGCGGCGCTGAGCACTTCGGCAGCAGCCGCGATCTCGTCATCGCTCGCCTCCGCCCGGCCCCAGACCCGGTCGAGCAAGGCGCAGTCCAGGTCGCTCGGTCCGAGCCTTCGAAACGCGGCCACGACGGCATTGTGCTTGCCGTGACGCAAGTCGTCGCCGGGCTTTCCGGTTTCCTGGGCGCTCCCAAAGGTACCGAGCAGGTCGTCCCGAAGTTGAAACGCAACCCCGAGCGGCGCCGACCAATTGCGAAGAGCCGCCATGCCAGCTTCGTCCGCGTCGGCGAGAATGCCTCCGAGCTCCGCAGGTCCGCGCGTCGTGTAGCTACCGGTCTTCAAGTCGTGCATGCGCTCGACATCTCCGTCCGTCATGAGGTCGAGCTGCTGCCCGGCGAAGACTTCCTTTTGGATTCTGACGAAGAGCGCCAAGCCCTCGTCCCGCCGGCCTTCGGGAAAGCGGCTGCTGAGAAAGAGCTCCCATCCGAAGGTCGAAGCCAGATCCCCCGCGAGGATCCCGAGGCTCGCTCCGAGGTGGTCATGACCATGCTTCTTCTGAAACGCGTAGTGAACGGCGGGCCCTCCCCTGCGTTCGCGGTCCTCGTCCATCCAATCGTCGTGAATCAGCAAATAGGTTTGCAGAAGCTCCAGCGCGGCGCCGACTTCGAAGGTCGGGCCGAGGTCCCTGACTCCACCGGCCGCCCGGAAGGCCGCAGCGGTGACGATCGGTCTGAGTCGTTTTCCGCCGCGCATGGTCAGATCGCGCACCTCGGTCACCAGCTCGATCGCCGTGGGGGAAAGATCATTCGCTTCCTTGCACTTCGACTCGAAAAAACGTTCGAGGATGGCGTCGACGCGCTGCCGGATGCCTCCCATCCAAGATTCGAGATCTATTTGCCCTTGCGCCACGGTGTCAGTGTCCTTATTCCGAGCTACGTACACGGCGGAACGCTGCCGAGCAAGCAACGCGATGAGCACAGACATTGAGCAGAGAAAGGCCGATCATCTCGATCTGTGCGCGACCGACGAGGTCGCGTTTCGGCAACGCACGACGCTTCTCGAATGCGTGCGGCTCGTGCATCAGTCGCTCCCCGAGGTCAGCTTCGACTCGATCGACACGCGCGTTCGCTTCCTCGGGAAGGAGCTGCGCGCGCCGCTCCTGATCGCCGCCATGACCGGCGGCCACGAGCGAGCCGCAGAAATCAACCAGGGTCTGGCCTCGATTGCCAACGAGCTCGGCTACGCGTTCGGCTTGGGAAGTCAGCGCGCCATGCAGAAGCGTCCCGAGACGAGCTGGACTTATCAGGTGCGAGAGCACGCGCCGGACGCACTCCTCTTCGGTAACGTTGGGGTGGTACAGGCGCGCGACCTGTCCACCGAAGCAATCGGGAAGATGCTGTCCGAGGTCGGCGCAGACGCCCTGTGCGTCCACATGAACCCCGCGATGGAGTTGGTCCAATCAGAAGGCGATCGCGACTTCAGCCGATGCCTCGAAACCTTCCAGCGCCTTTGGGCGGAGCTGGGCATGCCAGTGATTGCAAAGGAAACCGGCAATGGGATTAGCCGGGAGGTTGCGGCCCGACTGCGGGCGATTGGGATTCGGCATGCGGACACTTCGGGAGCGGGGGGCACCTCCTGGGTCGGTGTAGAAACCTTGCGTGCCGAGGGCGACGGCCGGGCGCTCGGCGAGGCGCTGTGGGACTGGGGGGTTCCGACTGCTGCGTCGGTCCGGTACTGCGTCGAGGCTGGGATGACGACAATCGCCACCGGAGGGATCCGAACCGGCATGGATGTTGCGCGCGCGATCGCGCTCGGTGCAAGCTGTGCAGGCATCGCCCGAAACGTCTACCAGGCCTTCACCGAAGGCGGTGCGGATGGCGCCCGCTCGTTCCTGCTGCGCGTCGAGCGCGAGCTTCGCGCGATCATGCTGCTCTGCGGCGCCAAGACGATCGAAGAGCTTCAACAGGCGCCCCGCGTCCTGACCGGCGAGCTTCGCGACTGGATCGGCTAGCGGGTTCTAGCCTGCGCCGACGTTCGGCCGGTCAGCCTTCGACTAGTTCCTCGCTCGGTACGGTTTCGTGCTCTTCAGATGGCGGATCGTAGCGCAGCAGGTCCTCCACCCGTTCGAGCAATTCGCCTTCGAAGTGCAGCGAAAAACGCGGCTCGAGTAGCTTCATTCGAACACGCCAGACGACCGGATCGGCAGGATCGCGCAGAACGACCGGCGTGGCTCCTGCGAGCACCCAGGGCGAGCTGAGAATTGCGTCCGTGAGCGCCATGCGCACCTTGCCGGCGTCCTCGTAGCCTTCGAGCCTTACCACCACTTCATGCTCAGCCTCGGAGCCCGCGTCGTACACCATCGGGGCACCGACCATCGCGCGGTTCGGAACGGTGAGCCGGTGCCCCTGTCCGTCGCGCAGCCAGGTTGCGCGGAGGGTCCTGCCTTCGACCGTCCCCTGAAATCCATCGCCAGAGACCCACATCCCTTTCTTCACGCGGCGTTCCACGGCGAGAATTGCGCCGGCAACCAGGTCGGCGAACAGTTCGCGAACCGACCAACCGATGACCAGGGCGAGCACGGCCAGCGTCCAGAGCATCCAACTCTGGTCGCTTGGGACCAATTCGAAAACAATCGCTAGAAGCAGACAAAAAGCTGCAATGCGTAGACCGAACACGAGTCCACTGAGCAGGCGCCGCAGCGGGATGTTCGTGCTGATCCAACTGCGAGCGCGCTCGGCTACGAACAGCAGCAGACCCACGGCAAGCAGCCAGAGGAAAAGGACGAGCAGCGGATTGCGTTGTTGCGCCCTAGGCGACTCTTCGCCGGAGTCGCTGGGAAGCTGCGCCCGTGCGATCCACCTCGGCGGATCTTGAGAGGGGCTTTGCGCAGAGGTCTGTTCTTGCTCGAGGGTCGGGCGCTTATCCGTTCGTTTCTTGGCTGGAGCCGGCGCGGCTGCTGTCCTTCTTGTCTTCGATTCCGCCCGTGTTTCCTCTAGAGCGCCCTGCTGACTCTGCGATTCGTCGGTTCGGTCGAGAAGCTGCGCCCCAGCGGGAGCCGCGATAAAGGCGATCAGCAGAAACGACAAGCAAGAGCGTTGGACCTTCGAAATCACAGCACCCAGCCCCGTTCTGCAAATACTCGGCCGAGCACTCCGCGTAGATGTACCGCGATGACGAACGCACCTTCGCGCTCCTCGAGCAAGCCCAGGTGGGCCAGCCTGCTCAGCTGCGCCTGTGCGGTGTTCTCGTCCAGTCTGAACAATCTTGCCTGGCCGGCGGCGTCCATCCAGCCCTCGCGAGCGATTTGGTAGAGGTTGACCTGGACGTCGTCCGGCAGGCGTCTCACGCGCGCATACGACGAGGCCGGGATCGGTCCAACGTGCACGATGTCGTCCTGGATGCCGCGGATCGAAGCCAGCCAAAGTCGAAGCGCATCGCGCACCAGGCCCCCGGTCGCCTCGTGCAGCTCGTGGAAGTACTGGTCGTAGGGCCTTCGAATCCGCGTGGCGCTCCTGGCGAACAAGCCCTCGATCGGTGAGCCGTCTCCTCGGTCGAAGGAGTGCTCGAAACCGCTCAGCCGGTGCCGCGCAATGACGGCGGCCTGCAGCTCCTGCTCGCTCAAAGGTTCGAGTCGAACCAGCTCGGGGAAGGCATCGCGGAGCGGCGCCACCGTCGAGGCGAAGTTCCAGAAGAGCACTGCGCCGTGCGCCAGCCAACGTCGACGCCCGCCTTCCTCGATGATGCCCTTGACGAAACGTCGAAGTGGGTCGAAGCCACCAGGAGCCATCGAGAGCATCCAGTGGAGTCCATCGACGACCACCAACTGACCTTCGGGCGAGTCCTGGAAGATCGCGTCTACGTCTTCCACTGTCACCGGTGCGGTGAAGACCACGCGCTTCACGTTCTTCCAACGCCGGCTTCGCACGATGGCGCTCGAGACGGCCGCCTTTCCGACGCCATCGACTCCGACTAGCGCAACCGAGCGCAATCGTCCTTTGATCTCCGTCGAAAGCACCGCCTCTGCGCGGCGAATTTCCTGGTCTCGGCCGGTGAGCACGTCGCCGGCCTCCATGGTGTCTGCCGCGAACAAACGCCGGTAGACCAGCGGGAGGTTCGTTGCCACGTCCGGCGCGGCAAAGGCCCCTGCCGAGAGCTCCTCGGTCGGAAGGGCTCGGGTCAGGCCGAGACGCTCACTCCAGCGCTCCAGCCGTTCCTCGCCGAACAAGGCGCGAAGACCACCACGGAGCTGGCCCTTGAGCCGCTTCATCCGGGGGACCCGCTCCGCCTTGTTCATGATTCGAAGTCCGCTAGCGGCGCGTCGCATCGCTTCGAGACGCGACTTGCTGAAGGAGCCTTCGGCAAGCTCGCCCCGGAGCGTTTCGAGTGTGCCGAGCGCGGCTTCACGCATCTCGCGGTCGATGATCGCCGGCCATCCATGCGCTTCGGCGCGAATCTCTTCGAGCGAATTGTAGCTTCGCTCTAGCTGGCCGTAGACCATGTCGCGAAGCAGCGTGTGCATCTCTTCGGGGATCGGCTCGTCGTGTACGACCTCGAGCTCGGCGGTCGCTAGCTCGACATTGAACGCCACGACGCGCTCGAGCTCCTGAAGCAGGTTGGCCAGAGGCTGGACACGCTCGGCCAGTTCCTGTCGAGTCGCAAGCAGCTTCGGGGCCACACGGCTGTCGATGTACGTGAGCACCACCTCTCGGAACGGCACTTCGACCTCGGGGAGCGCGTTGGGCAAGCGCCACTCGCCGGTTTGTCGCTGTCCCACGGTGACTCGATAGCGCGGGGTGAGGGCGCGGCAGGCGTCCACCAAGGTATCGAGAAGCGGGGCGATTTTCGTGTCGTCGCTCAAGTCGGAGTAGAGCTCGGAGGTGACTCGCGCCGCTTCGCCTGTGGCCTTGCTCGTCGCCTCAGTCGACTTGCGCAATGCGGCAGCCAGCTCTTCACCGGAGTAGTTCGCTTCCAGATCCTTGTTCAGCTCCAGAAGCGATTTCTGGAGCGTTTCGCTGACTCGCTCGACTTGAGACGTCGCCCGGCGCTTGACTGTGTTGGTGAGCCGGAGAACGTACTCGGCGACGTTGTCCTTGATTCGCGCTTCCAGGCCGAGCAGCTCGAGCTCCATAGCCAGCGACGAGTACTCCGCCGAACTCGCTTTTCGAAGGTTCGATACGTCCTTGGTGAGCGTCTCCATCGCTCGCATGCGATTTGCGAAGCGGCGGCTCGTGCGCCGCTCGCCGGTGCGCAAGTCGAAAGTTCCAAAGGTCGGCAGGTCCTCTTTCATGTGTACGAAACCGGTCGCCAGAGCGCTAGCGGCGCGATGGGTGCCATCCCCGGTGATACGCACCGTTTCGTCGAGCGCCAGAGCGAGCTCTTCCTCGACGTCGTGCCGAAGCCGAACGAGCTGTCCTTCCAGATCGGAATCCGGGTTGGCAGCGATGTCCACGATGTCGTCGTAGCCGGCGATCACACCGTCGAAGAGACTGCGCGTGCGAGCTGCGAGGTGCCGATCAGCTTCGACGAAAAGCGCCGCCAAGCCTTCTAGGCGTGCCGGCGCATCATAGGAAAGGTGGAAGCGACCGAGTGCACGAAGCCGGACGTCGCGGCTAGGCTCGCTTTGACCAAGAGTCTTGCGCCAGGCCCTTCTCAGCCGAAGCGCGCCCCGCCGGACCCGTTTCCAGATCGAATCATCTTCCTCGGTCTGGTAGCTGACGTCTTCGTACGGCGCGGTGACGAGTAAAGGAAGCTCGTCGACCAGCCCGTCGACGGTCTCGAGCATGACCTCCGGCGTCCAGGTGAGCTTGGCGAGCGTAACCGACCTGCCAAGGACGATTCCGCGCCAGTGCGCTGCGAGGTCGGACTGAGCGGAGCGCAGCATCGTTACTAGCTCATCCCGTTCGGCGCCGTCTTCGGCGCGAGCTTGAACGGTCAGGCGCCGGTGATGGCGCAAAAACTCGCGCCGAAGATCCCGCAAGTACTTCCCAGCGTCGATTTGGAATTCTCGGAGCGGGCCGGTCGAAACTTCGCGAACGATGCTCTGCAGATCGCCCGCCAGGTCTTGCACGCGACTGTTGAGCTCAGGGCTCTTCAAGTGCAGCGGGTCGCCCCAGAGGTTCTTTGCGCCCATGTGCTCGGGCCAGGGCTCGAGTTGTTTGGCGGCGCCATCCTCGCCATCGGGTCGCATCGAAGGGGGCTTCACTGACAAGTGCCGCGTCGGGCCGAGCGACTTGCGACTGGTGCTGGTTTCGCCGGCTAAGCTCAGGCCGAGCTTGAACATCACCGGGCCGACCAGCTCGTTGATCGCGACTCCGCCGATGATCAAGGTTTCGAGCGAGCGTCCGAGCTCCCCGAACTCCCTCCCGATGATGGCGGCCAGCAAGATCGAGACCCCGGCCTGGGAAACGAATCCCATCCATCCGAAGTCCCGAGTCGCATCGTCTGCCTTGCCGAAGCGCGCGCCGATCTTCGTCCCTGAGAAGATCGCAAAGCCGCGAACGATGGTCAGAGCCAGAGCGAACAGGGCGACCTGCTGCAGCTGGTCGAGGTGGAGCTTGGCGCCAGCGAGCGTGAAGAAGACGACGTAGACCGGCAATGACAGGCGCTCGACGGTTTCGATGAGCAGGTGTCCCGTCTTCGAGAAGTTCGAAACACCAAACCCCGCGGCGAGGAAGACCAGGACTGGGTCCCAGCCAAGCTGATCCGAGATGAAGGCGACGAGGTACACGACGCCGACGACGAAGATCAGAAGCTCCTGATTGACGTAACGGATGTAGAGCGCCATCAAGCCGCCGACGACGACTGCTCCAAAGAGAATCGAAATGACGATGTGCTGCAGCAGGTAAGCTGCGATTCCGCCTTCGAGGGCGCCCATGCCGACCTGCTGAGCGACGATGACCTGGGCGACCGCGAACGCGACGAGAACAATGACGTCCTTCAGAACCACGACTGAAAGGACGTTTCGGGTCATTGGGCCGGCGGCCCTCGACTCCATGATGACCGCGATCGTGGCGGCTGGAGAGGTTGCCAAAGATACCGAGGCCACCATCCCGCCCACGGCGAGGGCAGCTGCCATGGGAAGTCCCGCGACCCCGGGCAAGCCAATGTAGGGCACGGCGCCCGAGATCAGCCAGAAGAAGCCCGTCACCAGGACGCCGATCGACACGATCTGCGCAACGAGGATGGAGCTGATTGCGCGGAGCCCTTTCTTGAGGCCTTCGAGCTTGAGCTCGCCGCCCGCAGTCAGGGCGATCAACGCTACGGCAAGGGTGTCGAACAGGCTGAGCTGTTCGATCACCTCGTCGTTTAGAATGCCCTTATCGAACGGAGGTGGAAGACCTAGGCCGCTCAAGACCTTTGCCAGTGAAGGGCCGAATACCAGACCCGCGATCAGGTATCCGGTGATGTGAGGCAAGCGGATCTGGCCGACCAGCCCGCCGATCGTATAGCTCGCCAGGACGACGAACCCGAAAGCGAGCATCCCGCTCGGGTCGAAGGGATGCTGGGCGAACTGCTCGAACTGGTAGAGCGCCACCATGCCGAACAAAAGCAGCACGATGACGGTGATCTGCCGACGGGCATGGGTCTCTTCGCCGGGTGGAGGCATGCTGTACGCGCCGGTCATCAACGCCTCCAGAACCCTGGCACGATGAGTGCGAAGAGCGTGAAGAACTCGAGTCGCCCGAGCAGCATGGCCATCGAAAAGAACAACTTGCTACCCGCCGAGTACGCCGCGAAGTTGTCCGACCCCACGTGGAAGGGTGCGGGCCCCATGTTGGACAGGCAAGTCAGCATCGCCCCGAAGGCCGTGGGAACGGGAATGCCTTCGACCAAGGTGAGGAAGAGCAAGCCGAACCCGATACATCCCATGTAAATCAGAAAAAAGGATGCGACGTCGGAGAGGACCTGGTTGCTGATCGTGGCTCTGCCCATGCGCACGAGTTGCACGGTGGCGGGGCGAAAGCTCTTTTGGATCTGCGCGACTGCTTGCTTGCCCATCAGGACGGCACGCTCAATCTTGATGCCGCCAGCGGTCGAGCCGGAGCATCCTCCGACGAACATCAGAAGGATCACGATTGTCAGGGCTGTCGAGCTGTATGCGCTGTAGTCGTCGGTGCCGTATCCAGTCGACGAGATCGTGGTCGCGACCATGAAGAAGGAGTATCGGAACGAGGTGAGCAGCTCGTCGTGCACGCTGAGGTTGAGAATCGTCAACACAAGCACCGAGAGCGCAACGATCGCGACATACCAGCGGAATTCGATGTTGCGCACGAGCGACATCCAATTGCCCGTACGCAATAGGCCGTAGTAGAGCCCGTAGTTCACGCTACCGATCAGCATGAAGGAGGCGATGACGTACTCGACAGCGGCGCTGTCGAAGCCGCCCACCGAGCTGTCGAGCGTCGAGAAACCGCCCGTCGACATGGTGGTGAACGCGTGGCAGACGGCGTCGAACAGATCGAGGCCGAGGATCTTCAGCAGGGCGATCTCGATGATCGTGAGGGCACCGTACAGCTTCCACAGAGCGAATGAGGTTTCGGCGATTCGAGGTCGCAAACCCTCCGCGGTCGTTCCGGGCACCTCTCCCCGAAACAGATGCTTGCCGCCAGCACCGAGGTTCGGGAACACCGCGACGAACAAGACGACGATGCCCATGCCGCCCAGCCATTGAATCAGGGAACGCCATAACAGAAGCGGCCGCGACAAGCGCCCTTCGATGTCTCCGATGACGGTAGCGCCGGTTGTCGTCAGGCCGCTGACCGACTCGAAGAACGAATCGGCGACCGACATCCCGGCTCCGAGCATGAACGGAACCGCGCCGCAGGCACCCGCGGCGATCCAGATCAAGCTGACCGCAAGGAGCGCTTCACGCCTCGAGATCCTTTCCGTGATGAAGCGATTTCCGTAGAGAAACGCGCCCAAACCTAGGATCGAGACGATGATCGCCGAAAGCGCCATCTCTGCGGCGCCCCCCTGCGGCCGACTGGGATCGGGCGCGAACTGGTCCCAGAGCATGCCGACTCCTGCGCAGAGAGCAATCATCACGCCGATCGCGAGCACGACGACTCCGACGGGTCGGATCACGCCACGAAAGTCTCTCGATTGCGTGCTCACTCACCCCTCGGTCGAAAGAGGCGCTCGACGGTCGCCCGCGCGTCCTTGGTGGTCATCAGGATGACCCGGTCGCCGGGATACACGACGTCCTTGCCGCGCGGAATGATGACGTCGTCGCCGTGCACGATCGCGGCCAACAGTGAGCCACGAGGCAGATTCATCCGGTGCAAGGGCTTGTTCACGGCGCGGCACTTCGGGCTTGCGGTGAGCTCGACGACCTCTGCTTGGCCGTCTTCGAGCACCGTCAAGCTGTGGAGGCCGCCCCCTCGCGAGAAGCGAAGGATCTGATCGGAGGCCACGGTGCGGGGCGATAAAACGATATCGATGCCGAGTTGGCGATAAATCGACGCGTAGTCGGCCCGCTGCACGATCGTGGCGGTCCGCTTGCAGCCCGCGCGCTGCGCGAGGAGGGCCGCCATGAGATTGATCTCGTCCTGTTTGGTGACCGCGGCGAACAAATCGTAGGTGCCAACCTCCTCCTCCGCGAGGAGGGCCCCGTCGGTGCCGTCGCCATGCACTACCTCGATGCCCTGGAACTCGGCGCTGATCTCTTCGGCCGTCGCGAGGTCGCTTTCAATCATCATGATCGTAGCCTGCTGCTGAAGGAGATCTCGCGCGAGCCCCTTGCCGACCACGCCACCCCCGACGATACAGACTCGGCGTGCTTCGCGTTCCTTGCTGAATAGCCGCTCTGCGGCGAGTACGCCTTCGGGCCGACCGATCAAGTACACGCGATCGCCTTTGACCAGAACGTCGGCGCCCCCCGGAACGAACAGCTCCCCATCACGGACTACCGCGCTCACCAGCGTATGGGGAGGCATCTCGACGGAAGAAAGCGGCTTGTTGAGCACGCGGGATTCGTCGAGGTCGATCTGAACGAGCTCGACTCGGTCCTGCGCGAGGTCCACGACGTCCGAGGCCCCGTAGGACCGAGCGATGCGGCTGAGCTCCTGCGCGACGAGCACACGCGGATTGATCACGACATCGACGCCGAGCAAGCCATATCGGATGCCCTCGGTCCATTCGGACCAGGCCGTGCCTTGAACGCGAGCCACCACGTGCTTTGCGCCGAGCTGCTTGGCCGCAAGTGCGGCGATCAAGTTCATCTCATCGTGGTTGGTCACCGCAACGACGAGATCGGCCCGGCCCGACGCCGGCGATCTTCAGCAGCGTTTCGCTCGCGCCGTAGCCGATGATCGACGCCACGTCGTAGTGCTCCTCGGCGTATTGCACCGCCTTGGGATTCGAATCGACCGCGATGATGTCGTGCCCTTCCTTGTCGAGCACGCTCAACAAGTGACGACCGACCTCGCCCAAACCTATGACGACGATGTTCATTTGGCACCCACCTCGATCGATGTTTGGGAATCGCTGCCCTTGAGCTCGCGTTGAATCTCGCCTTCGTCTACGAGCAAGCCACGAAGCAGGCGCGGAGCGATCAGGTCGTTGACGATGACCGAGCCCAGGACGACCGAATAGGCGATGTTGGCCGCCGGGCCTTCGTAGACGAGGCGAAACGAGACCGCCATGGCCAGCGTGACGTCACCGTGCGCCAAGAGTCCGCGGAACAGGTCTTTGCGGAGCGTCGTCCCCCAGCCAGCGATCAGGCTCGCGATCCATTTTGCGCCGGTGCGGGCAGCGAGAAATCCTGCAAGCGCGACCAGGGTAGACACCAGTGGCGTGGGCTCCCAGAGCGCCCCAGCGAATATCAAGAGCACAATCGCCATGGGACGTTCGGTCGATTCGAGCGTCGTGTGCAAGAGCTGGCCGCCGCGCGCGAAATTCACTAGGACGAAGCCCATCGAAAGATTCACCGCCAAGGGCGACAGCTCGAGGAAGTAGGCGCCGCCAGATGCGAAGGCGATGATTCCAACCAGCGCCAAGAACCGGGAGTTGTCCGATTCGTCGCCAGCCAAGAAGAGCGAAAACAAGAAGCCCAGCGCTGCGCCGAGCAACACCGTGACCCAGGCCCACAGGGCCGGAGAGTAGTCCTGCGCCTGTGGTGCGTTCTCGTGGAACACACAGAAGATTAGGCCGAAAGCCAGGATGACCGCGATGTCGCCGAGCCGTGTGCCGTTGCGCAAGAGCGACGCGAGCCGTCCGCTAATCTCGTATCGCCTTGCGAGAAGGTCGAACGGTTCGGTCGAGTCCGCGGCCGCAAAGCAGGCCAAGGCTGCGGCGCTCAGCGCTGCGCCGCGCGTGCTCGTCTCGACCCACCCTCCTTCGGTGAAGAAGTAGTATGCGCCAAATCCAACGGCGAGGCCGGGAAGGAGGTGATGCAAGAAGACGACGCGCCAGGTTGCCGGGTCGAGCTTCTGCAGACTGGCGAAGTCGAAGTCCGTGCCGCGCAGCAGGCCGACCCATCCGGCCGCGAGCGCGATGATCGGCAGCAAGCCGGTCACGTTGTCGAAGGCATGGAGCGCAGGGAAGGCCGGACCGAGTAGGAATCCCAGCAGGAGGTATTCGGCGCCGCTCACGACGAGGAAGCGACGTTGCAAGCGCTCCACGACGTTGTGCGCAAGCACGTAAGCCACGCCGATCACGATCACCAAGACGACCACCGTGCCGAGCTCGCCTGCGCTGCTCGACCCAGCGGGTCCGCTGGCCGCCCGTGCGACGCCCGGCAGTGCCGCCCAGATGAGCGCCACTGCGGTCAAGATCGTGCTGCCCGCCATGTCCGCCTAATTGTGAAGAAGAAGCTCCCGGAACGGTAGTTTCGGGCTGGACGGCTGTTTAGCCCATCCGGGCTGCGCTAGCGACGCAGGCCTTCGAGTACGATCGAAATCAAGCTCTTGGTGGTCTCAACTGGATCCAGCTCGACCTGCTTGCGCACCGAAGCAAGCGCCAAAGCCTCGACCGCTCCGAGGACCGCCAGCGCACTGACCCGCGGATCGGAAACCGAGACGAAGTCCCGATCCGCCGCGATCTGGCTCAGGTTCATGGCCCGCTCGTCCAGCTCGTTCGCCAAATCGGAGATGGCCTGCCGCGCGATCGTCGCCGGAGCTCGGCGTTCCTGGAGATAAAGGCACATCGCATCCGGATACAGGGCGAGGGCACCGACTAGCCTATTGCCGAGTTGCCCGTATGCCGCGACCGCTTGTTCACGACCATCCGCCTGGCGCAGCTGGGTGTCGCACTCTTGAATTGCCTCGCGCGTGGTGCTGGCGACCGGATCGATGACCGCCTCCACCAGATCCGCTTTGTCCCGGAAATAACGGTAAAAATTGCCCTTCGCCATGCCGGCTTCACGAGCGACTTCGTCGATAGTGACCGCTTCGATCCCCCGCTCCAAAAAGAGCGAGAGCCCGGCATTGATCAGGTCGTCGACGCGCTTGCGTCGGTTGAGATCTCGCTTGCCACCAAAAGCGCCAGGTCTTTCAACGGGGCCGGCGCGTCTCGGCCTTCTTTCGTCGTCCATCGAGTTGCTCCTCAGGGGTCTTGAGCCGCTACGACGTTCTAGTATGGGGCACGCCGGGCCCACGTAAAGGGTGATTCGCGAAAATATTGCGTCTGGATCGGCTGGATTTCAAAATATTGCGCCAAAGCGCAGAAACCCTCACAATTCGTAGAGTTAGACGCGATTGACATGGGCGGTGCCGCCCCCTAAAAGCTTGGCCTAGGACCCATTGGAGCAACGGATGACCTTGCCAGCTCGCAAACCTGATTGGCTTCGCGTGCGGCTCCCAGCGGGGCCGCAGCAGGAGGAATTCCGCGACCTGAAGGCCCGATTGCATGGTCGAGGCCTGAACACCGTTTGCGAAGAGGCCCGCTGCCCGAACATTTTCGAATGCTGGGGGCAGGGCACCGCGACGGTGATGATCCTCGGCGAGACTTGCACGCGCGGCTGTCGCTTCTGTTCGGTTCAGACCGGAAAGCCAGGCGGCGCCGTGGATGCGAACGAGCCCGAGAACACGGCCATTTCGCTTGCCGAGATGGGGCTCGCCTACGTGGTGCTCACCATGGTCGATCGCGACGACCTCAGTGACGGCGGCGCCTCGCATGTGGCTAAGACGGTGCGGCGCATCAAGCATCACAGCCCCGGGCTTCGCGTCGAAACCCTGGTCGGAGATTTTCAGGGGCAACGGGATGACATTCGCGTGGTCGTGCAGGAAGGGCGCCCCGACGTCTTCGCGCACAACGTGGAAGTCGTGCCACGCTTGCAGCGGACCATTCGAGACGTGCGCTGTTCCTGGGAGCGTTCGGTCGAAACCTTGGTCGCCGCCAAGGAGCTAGGCGCTTCGATCATCAAGACCTCGCTCATGGTGGGCCTGGGGGAAGAGCGCGAGGAGGTGCTCGAGGCGATGCAGCTCCTGCGGGGCTCGGAGGTCGATGTGCTCACCATCGGCCAGTACCTGCGGCCGACCAAGCGACATGCCCCGGTACAGCGCTACGTCGAGCCGTCGGAGTTCGAGGCCTACGAGAGGGCCGGGCTCGAGATGGGGTTCCGTTTCGTTGCCTCCGGGCCCCTCGTGCGCTCGAGTTATCGCGCCGCGGAAGTTTTTCTCACTGGAGAGCTCGCGACGGGGGCACAAGACGGAGCGGCGCCTCCGATGAATCGTTACGGAAAGAAACGAAAGCTGGACGTGTTCGGCTGAGGTGAACATGCAGGTCATTCGGGACGACGGAAGCCTCGACGAAAAGCTCGACGCGGGCTTGTCGATCGACGATCTCGTCGCGCTCTACAAGGCGATGGTTCGGACCCGCATCGTAGATGACCGGCTCGAAAGGATTCAGCGGCAGGGGCGTGTCGCGTTTCACGTCGGCTCGCTCGGTGAAGAGGCCGCCATCATCGGCGCGGCTGCCGCTCTTCGCGATCGGGATTGGATTGTCCCCTGCTACCGGGAGGTGGGCGCTCTGCTCTGGCGTGGCTACCCCTTGCAGCAGTACATCGACCACATGTTCGGGAATGTGGGCGACCCGGTGCATGGCCGACAGATGCCGGACCATACCTTCAGCCGTGCGCATCGTTACCTCGCGGTGAGCGCGCCGATCGGCACACAGATACCGCACGCCGTCGGTGTTGCCATGGCCGCCAAGAAGCGCGGCCTCGATGAATGTGTAGGTGTCTTCTTCGGCGACGGAGCAACGAGCTCCAACGACTTCCACGCCGCGATGAATTTCGCTGGCGTGTATCAGTCGCCGGTGCTCTTTCTTTGTCGAAACAACGGATATGCCATCAGCTTGCCTGTCGCACAGCAGACAGCATCCCGCACCATTGCTGAAAAGGCGGCTGGCTACGGGATTACGGCGTCGCGGGTCGATGGCAACGACGTTCTTGCAGTTCACTACGCCGTACGTGAAGGCGTACAGCGCGCGGCCAACGGCGCTGGACCAACGTTCATCGAGCTCCTGACCTATCGTGTTGGCGGTCATTCGACCTCGGATGACCCCCGGATCTACCGAAATGAGGCAGAAGTCGACGCCTGGCGTGAAGCAGATCCCATTGCGCGGCTCCGCAAGCACTTGGAGCAGCGCAGTGCATGGAACGAAGAGCTCGATACCGACTGGCGCACGATCTGTGAGCTCGAGGTCAAGGACTGCGTTCGGCGTGCCGAGGCGAAGCCAGCCCCCGAGCTCGCTGACATGTTCACCGACGTGTATGCCGAGCAGCCCTGGCATCTTCGCGAGCAGCAAGGGCAGTCGCTTGGCGGTCCCCGGGCCGAGGCCGAGGAGGACTAGCGGTGACTCAGATGAATCTCGTTCAGGCGATCAACAGTGCGCTTCGGGGTGCGCTGCAAGAAGACGAGAACGTTCTGCTCATCGGCGAGGACATTGGATCGCTCGGGGGAGTCTTTCGGGTCACTCAAGGTTTGCGAGAGGAGTTTGGTGCCGATCGGGTGCTCGACACGCCGCTTTCGGAAACTGGGATCCTCGGAACGGCCATTGGGATGGCGCTTCACGGCCTGCGACCGGTGTCGGAAATTCAGTTCGCGGACTTCATCTATCCGGGCTTCGACCAGCTAGTGAGCGAAGCTGCCAAATATCGCTATCGAACGGCCGGAGAGTTCCACGTGCCCATGGTGGTTCGGACGCCATACGGCGGCGGGATTCGCGGCGGCCAGTATCATTCGCAATCGCCGGAGGCCTTGTTCATCCATACCCCGGGACTGAAGGTCGTCTGCCCCTCGAATCCCTACGATGCGAAGGGACTTTTGCTCGAGGCGATTCGCGACGAGGATCCCGTCATCTTTTTCGAGCCGAAGCGCGTGTACCGGGCGGTGAAGATGGACGTTCCGGACACGCCGTACACGCTGCCTCTCGGCGAGGCAAAGGTCGTTCGGCTTGGAGAGCAGGTGACCTGCCTGGCCTGGGGATCGATGCTGTACGAAGCGTTTGCTGCAGCCGAAGAGGCCGCCAAAAAGGGGGTCGAGGTCGAAGTGGTCGATCTCAGAACCCTCTGGCCCCTCGACATCGAAACGATCGTGTCGAGCGTAAAGAAGACGGGCCGCCTGGTGATCGTCCACGAGGCGCCTCGGACCTGCGGCTTTGGAAGTGAGCTCGTGGCCTTGATCACCGAGCGTGCGTTCTTGCACCTCGAAGCCCCGCCTGTTCGGGTGACCGGTTGGGACACACCCTTCCCCTTGACGCACGAGCGCGAATACCTTCCGCTGGCGCACCGGATCGTTCCTGCGCTACTCGAAACGGCCAGGTACTGAGCGATGGCACGGCTGGACTTCAAGCTTCCGGACATCGGGGAGGGCGTCACCGAAGGCGAGATCGTCCAATGGTTCGTGGCTGCGGGCGACGCTGTCGTGGAGGACGAGCCGATGGTGGAAGTCATGACCGACAAGGCGACGGTCACGATAGGCGCGCCCTGCGACGCACGCGTCGAGCGGCTCTGCTTCGACGTCGGCGCCGTCGCCCAGGTGGGGCAGGTTCTCCTGACACTGGAGTCCGCAGGCGCGTCCAGCGAGGAGGGCGCGCGGCGATCTTCGAGACCAGCGGCTAGCGCTGTGGGGAAGATTCGGGATCGCGTGCCGGGCGCGAGGCTTTTTGGGACCGGCGCCGGTTCCGAGACCAGAGCGAGGGAATCGAGGCCGGGGCCGGGGTCCCGGGAACGGGGTACCGGGACCACGTACTTTCAGGCCAAGCCCTTGGCCACCCCCGCGACGCGGCGTCTCGCCAAAGAGCTGGGGGTCGATCTTCGACGGGTTCGTCCTGGTGCTGCGGACGAGCGAGTGAGCGAGGCGGACGTCGTTGCGGCGGCGACTGGCGACCAGGCGCTTGGCACGCTCGAAGAGCGAGAACCGATCGTCGGGATGAGACGGACGATCGCCGAGCGGATGCACCGCTCCAAAATGACAGCGGCGCACTTCACCTTTGTAGAGGAGTGCGATGCGTCGCGTCTCGTCGAGCTCCGGCAGCGGCTCTTGCCGGATGCCGAGCGCCAAGGGATCCCACTCACCATCCTGCCCTTCATCGTCAAAGCAGTCGCCGACACGCTGCCCAAGCATCCCATCTTGAACGCCGCAGTCGATGAGCAGAGCCAGGAGCTGGTCTACAAGAAGTACTACAACATTGGCATCGCGACCGCGACGGAGGCCGGACTCATGGTCCCGGTGGTCAAGAACGCAGACCGGCTTTCGCTCTTAGAGCTCGCAAGTCGCATCGAGAGCCTTGCGCGTTCGGCAAGAGACGGAACGATCGCAGCCGGGGATCTACGAGGCTCGACCTTCACGGTGACCTCCCTTGGAAAGCAGGGAGGCCTGCTTGCGACGCCCATCCTCAACCATCCTGAGCTCGGTATTCTCGGGGTGCACCGAATCAAGGAAAAGCCCATCGTTCGCGATGGAGAAATCGTGATTGGCAAGGTCATGCTGCTTTCACTTTCGCTCGATCACCGCATCGTCGACGGACACGTCGGCGCCGCCTTTGCCTACGATCTAATCGAGACGCTGGAGAACCCGGAGCGCTTGTTCCACGAGCACATTCGATGACTGCGATTCGGCAGAAGCTGCTCGGCTGGTACGATCACGCGGCCCGCGACCTTCCCTGGCGCCACACACGCGACCCGTACGCGATCTGGGTGTCCGAGGTCATGCTGCAACAGACGCGCGTCGAGACGGTCATCCCATACTACGAGCGCTTCCTGGACAGCTTTCCGAGCCCAAGGGCCTTGGCAGAGGCCGATGAAGACACGGTGCTCTCGCATTGGAGCGGCCTGGGCTACTACCGGCGTGCGCGTTTGCTCCAGGCCGGGGTCCGCGAAGTGGTCGCGCAGTATGGAGGAGAGGTTCCCGAAGACGCTGAGGCGCGCCGCTCGCTCCCAGGCGTGGGTCGCTACACAGCGGGTGCCATCGGCAGCATCGCCTTCGAAAAGGAAGAGCCGATCGTCGATGGAAACGTGACCCGTGTTCTGGCGCGCTTGTTTCGAATCGACACGCCGGTCGGCTCGTCGGTGACGAGCAAGCGTCTCTGGGAACAAGCCGCGCGTTTGGTTACTGGCGCGCGCCCTGGCGCCTTGAATCAGGCACTGATGGAGCTCGGCGCGACGGTCTGCACGCCCAAGCAACCGCGCTGCGAGTCTTGCCCCGTTGCCGAGGACTGCCAAGCCTATGCGAATGACGAGGTCGACACGCTCCCCGTTCCACGTCCGCGCAAGGCACCGACGCAAGTCGAGCTCACCGCCGTGCTGGCCATGCGCGGCCGCGGGCCAGGGCGGCTCGTTTGGCTGCTGCGTGGTGAACAGAACCTATTCGCTGGATTGTGGGGCTTGCCGATGGTCGTTCGAAACGCCTCCGATGGGAGCGACGCGCGCGCGGCGCTTCGGGATGCCGGTATTTCGGCGAGATTGGAACCGGAGCCGGCCGCACGGCTCGAGCACGTTCTCACGCACCGGCGAATGCGGATCGAGCTGTTCAGGGCCAGGGGCGCCAGCGCAGAGGAGTCGGAAAACCGAAGGCTCTTCAGCATGGATCAGCTCGCGAAGGTTGGGATCTCCACCCTCACGAAGAAGCTCTTGACCGCGGCGCTTGCGAGGTAACGCAGGTGGCAGCGGTCACCGTCACGGATTGGCCCACCCGGCCTCCCAGCCGATACACTGTCCCCATGGGGGTTCTTGCTTATCGCGGCGTGTCCAAGCGATTTGGGCAGCACAGTGCGCTCGACGGGGTCTCGCTCGAGGTCGCGCAAGGGGAGGTGTTTGGCCTTCTCGGTCCGAACGGTGCTGGCAAGACGACACTCATCCGTATTGGGCTCGACATTCTTCGCCCCGACGAAGGTGAAGTTTCGCTCTTCGGTGCTGCGCCGACCCCGCACATGCTCGACCGCACAGCCTATCTCCCCGAGGAGCGCGGGGTGTATCGTCGCGCGAAAGTGCGCGAGCTTCTTACGTACCTGGGGCGGCTCAAGGGCATGAAGCGGGCTGCGGCCGCCGCCGCGGCGGACCATTGGCTCGAGCGGGTGAGCCTGAGTCGGGTCGCTGACCAGCGGGTCGAAAGCCTTTCGAAAGGCATGACGCAGAAGGTTCAGATCGCTGCCTGCCTGATGAGCGACCCGGAGCTCTGTGTTCTGGACGAACCGTTTTCGGGCTTGGACCCGGTCAACGTCGCGCTCGTCACCGAACTGATCGAAGAGCGTCGGCGCAGTGGACGAACCACCGTCTTGTCCACCCACATGATGCACCAAGTCGAAGCCCTCTGCGATCGGGTTGCGCTCATTCATCGTGGCAAGTTGGTAGTGTACGGTCGCCTCGATGAGATTCGCAGGCGCTATTCGCCGCACGAGGTGATCGTCTGGACCGAGATGGACCTGCTTGCACTCGGCGTAGAGGCCACGCAGCACAAGGCCGGTGGCTGGCGTGTCGAGCTGCCTGCGAGCGCCACTGCGTCGGGGTATCTGAACGAGCTCGTCCGAAACGGCGTCCTGGTCGATCGCTACGAGCCGCTGGTCGCGCGCATGGACGAGATCTTCGTCCATCTAGTGAGCGGGGAGCACTGAGCCATGCGCATCAGACGGATTGCAGCAGTGGCGCGCTTCGAGCTTCTATCGGTCGTCAAACGTTGGTCGTACTTGTTGGCGACCTTCGGCTTGCCGCTCTTCCTAGCCGCGATTTCCGGAATCGTCATCGGCCTGCAAACGTACTTCTTCTCTCAGCGCGCTGAAGAGAGCTCGCAATTCGGTCTCATAGACGAGGCGAAGGTCCTCGATCGTTCGTTGTTCGAAACCCAGGACGGCGAGCTGCGGTGGAAGGCCAACGAAGGCGCCGATGAAGTGCTGCTCTACGAAAGTCGCGAGGAGGCGAGCAAAGAGCTCGGATCAGGTCGCCTTCGCGCCATGTACGTCATCGAGCAGGACTATCTCGCAAACGGCCAGGTGCGCGCCGTCGAGTCCGAGAAGACACCGCTTCTGAGCATGCGCGGCACCTCGATCGAGCCATTGCTTCGCAAACTATTGCGAAAGTCTCTCGTCCAAGGGCGTCTCGACGGTGACGTGAAGGAGCGTGTGCTTTCACCGGCATTCTTTCTGCGTAGCCGGCTCGGCCCAGACGGCGATGAAGTGGTCGACGTGGATGAGGCCCTCGACCTCCTCGTGCGCACGAGCATTCCGCTCTTCCTGGGAATACTGCTGCTGACGGCCCTGCTCAGCGCTTCGGGCTACCTCGTGCAAACGGTGTCGACCGACAAGGAGAGTAAGATTGTCGAAGTCCTACTGTCCTCGGTGACGCCCGAAGAGATTCTCGCCGGCAAGCTCTTCGGCCTCGGCGCTGCAGGACTCGTGCAGTTCGCGGCCTGGTCGTCGATGGTCGTTTTCGTGGCGGTTTCGGCTTCGGCCGCGCTTGCTGGCGTCGTGTCGATCCCCTGGGGAGCCCTGGCCCTGGCGCCGGTCTTCTTCGTCCTCGGCTACTTGTTCCTCGGAAGCCTGATGCTCGCTACGGCCGCGCTCGGCGCCAACGCTGCCGAAAGCCAGAAGCTCACCATGGGCTGGGCCATGCTCGCGATCCTGCCCTTGATGGTTCCGGTGATCTTACTCGAGGAGCCCAACGGTATTCTCGGCCAGGTGATGACTTGGATTCCGTTCACGTCGCCGCTGACCGTCATCGTCCGGCTCGCCGTGGACCCCTCGGGCATCGCCTGGTGGGAGGTCGGCGGCTCGATGCTCGTCCTGCTGATCTCGACCTGGCTGTCGATTCGGATCGGCGCGCGTCTGTTTCGCGTGGGCTTCCTGCTGACCGGCACGATGCCGTCGCTGGCGGAGCTCTGGCGGCAAGCGCGCTAGGAACAACCGGGGCGCGGGGGCACGCGACACGGCCCCGCGACGCCAGTCTACTCGACCGGTCCTGGCATCGGTAGCTCGACTTCTTCGACTAGCTGGCCCGCGGTCTCCTTGGCGGCTGAGTAGGCCGAAACCCGCATGGCTTCGAAGTCTACGACCGTGAACGACTGCTCGTTCTTTCGGTGAATGGTACCGGCGTTGATGACAGTGAGCCCTGGGAACACGCGTACCATTCGTTCGTGCGTGTGGCCGCCGATCATGAACTGAATCTCTTCGTCGAGCATCAGCTCGCGCAGGGCAGGGATATCTTGGAGGGCATAGCCTCGGGTGTCCGGGAGGAGCCAGGCTTCGTCGTCTTCACCGACTCCGTGGCAGAGAAGGGCGTTGCCATTCGGCGTAGCGTAGCTTCGAGTTCGAGGAAGCGCCTCGATGAACCTGCGAGACGCATCGCTGATCGCTTGCGTAGCGTTCTCAAGCGACCGCTGCTCTGCGGCGAGGAACCATCGTTCGTGGTTGCCGGCGACACATTGTACGGCGCGCGCTTCGAGAATACCGAGAGCCGCGTCCGCGTCGCCGGGCCCGTCGACCAAGTCACCGACACAGAGAACCGCCTCGACGTCCATCCGGTCCAAGGCATCGAGCGCAAGCTCGAGCGTTTCGGACTCGCAGTGAATGTCGCCGATCACCCCCAACCGGCGGACCATGCCCGTCTCGCTCACCGTCTCAATCTAGGAGGTTTTGCACGCGGCGCAAAGAAGTACGCGACTGGTGCTCCTGGGCCTCCTGTTGTAGACCCGCTCCCATGCTGGACCTGCGCCATGTGAACGAGAATTTGCCTGAAGTGAAGGCGGGCCTGACTCGACGCGGTTTTGCGGATGCCGAGCTGCTCGATCGGCTCGGGTCCCTGGCCGAAGAGCGGCGCTCTGTCATCACGGGGGTCGAAGCCCTGCGGCAGGAGCGGAACGAAGCCAGCCAGGCGATGGCAAAGGTGGCCGATAAGCAGTCCGATGAGTTTCAGGCCAAGCGCGAGCAGCTCCGAAGCCTGGGTGACCAGATCAAATCGGGCGAGTCCCGGCAAGCCGAGGTGGAGACCGAGCTCGAAGTCATTTTGTTGAACCTTCCGAACGTTCCTCACACGAGCACGCCGGACGGACTGAGCGAAGACGACAACGTGGAGGTCCGCGTCTGGGGGGATAGGCCCGCTTTCGACTTCGACGTCGCCGACCACGTCGAGGTCGGCACCGAGCTCAACATCCTCGACTTCGAACGCGCCGCCAAGATCAGCGGCTCACGTTTCGTCGTGCTCAAAGGCCTCGGCTCACGCCTGAACCGCGCGCTCATGCAGTTCATGCTCGATGTCCACAGCGCCGAGCATGGTTACGAGGAAATCTGGCCGCCGGTGCTCGTCAAAGACAGCGCCATGCTCGGCACGGGCCAGCTGCCGAAGTTCGCGAAGGAGGCGTTTCGGATGGCAAAAGACGAAGATTGGGAAGAGCAGGCCCAGGCACAGGGGCACGACCTCTATCTCGTGCCGACTGCAGAAGTTCCTCTCACCAATCTTCACGCGAACGAGATCCTCGCCGGGGCCGACTTGCCCATTGCGTACACCGGATACACCGCCTGCTTCCGAAGCGAGGCGGGAAGTTACGGCAAAGACACGCGCGGCATGATTCGCGTTCATCAGTTCGACAAGGTCGAGCTGGTCCGGTTCTGCCATCCCGAGCAGGGCGAAGACCAACTCGAACTGCTCACCCATCACGCAGAGGTCATCTTGCAGAAGCTCGGCCTTCACCATCGCGTCGTCCAGCTTTGCGCAGGGGACATGGGGTTCGCCGCGCAGAAGTCATACGACTTAGAGGTCTGGCTGCCCGCGCAGAACGCCTTTCGAGAGATTTCGAGCTGTTCCTGGTTTGGTGACTTCCAAGCACGACGCATGAAGGCTCGCTTCAGGCCCGACGAAAAAGCCAAGCCGCGCTTCCTTCACACCCTGAACGGTTCCGGTCTTGCGATCGGCCGCACCTTGGTCGCTATTCTGGAGCAGAATCAGCAGGCCGATGGAACTGTGGTCATCCCCGAAGCGTTGCGTCCTTACATGGGCGGCCTTGAAAGAATCCCAGCGCCCTAGATGACCAGCGAATGACTCAGGGATGACGACGCTCGAGATCCAGCGCAACGTTCCGCTCGCTCCGCTCACCAGCCTGGAGCTCGGCGGGCCTGCGAAGCATTTCGTGCGCGCGACCGACGAGGCCATCCTGGTCGACGCGCTCCGTTGGGCCGCCGACGAAGGCTTGCCGTCGGCCATTCTCGGTGGAGGTTCGAACCTCATCGTGCCCGACGCCGGTTACCAGGGGCTAATCATTCAAATCGCGATCGGCGAGCTCGATTTCCGTGGCGGAGGAGCGGTGATTGCCGGCGCCGGCGTCCCCTGGGAGAGCGTCGTGGATGGCGCGGTCGCCCATGATTGGGCAGGGCTCGAATGCCTCACGGGCATTCCTGGCTCGACGGGCGCAACTCCCATCCAGAACGTCGGCGCCTACGGTGTGGAAGTCTCCGAGGTGATCGCGCAGGTCCGTGTTCTTCGTCGCGACACCCTTGCCATCGAAGAGCTCGCCCCCGAGGACTGCGGCTTTGCGTATCGCGATAGCCTCTTCAAACGCGAACCCGATCGCTTCGTCGTCTCCGCGGTCCGGTTCGCGTTGCGCCCGAACGGCGCTGGAACGATTCGCTACCCCGAGCTCGAGAAGAGCGTCAGCCGTGACGCGACCCTCGACGAGATCCGGCGCAGCGTACGGGCCCTTCGGCGCCGCAAGTCCATGCTGATCGATCCACACGATCCCAATCGCCGTAGCGCGGGCTCCTTCTTCCTCAACCCTGTCGTTTCGCTGGAGGATGCCGAGCGTCTGGTCGAACAGGCCATCCGGGAGAATCTAGTCGCCGCGGCCGACGAGGTTCCACGCTACCGAGCGCCCGGCGCCAAGGTGAAGCTCGCAGCCGGCTGGCTCATCGAAATGGCTGGCATCGCGAAAGGTAGCCGGCGCGGCGCGATCGGCGTCTCTAGCAAGCACGCTCTGGCGCTGGTCCACCATGGCGGCGGCACGACCGCCGAGCTTCTCACCTTTGCCGACGAGATCTGTGCACGTGTAAGCGACCGCTTCGGCGTAACCCTCGAACGAGAGCCGCGACTGCTGGCCTGAGTCACTCCGCGAACGGGTCGCTGTACGCCGGATTGCTGAGGAGATCCTCGTCGGTTAGCGCGCGGAGAAACGCGAGCAGGTCCTCGCGCTCCTGGTCGTTGATCCTGAATCCGTTCAAGAAGCTGCTCTTGTTGGGGTTGTCGAAGCCATCCCCCGCGTTGGGCCCGCTTTCGATCAAGCGACCACCGCGCTCGTAGTGTCGAACCACCTCTTCGAGGGTCGCGATCGAGCCGTCATGCATGTAGGGCGCCGTGACGGCTACGTTCCGAAGGCTTGGCGGCTTGAACCTGCCCTTGTCGATTGGATCAAAGGAAAGGTCGTAGATGCCCTGGTTGCCGGCCGGATAGCTGCCGTCTTGATCGAGGTTGTAGAGACCGTTGTTCATGAATGCCTTCTGATCGAAGACGTTTTGCTCGTGGTCCGAGGACTGCGAAAACAAGAAGCCGCCGTGGCAATGAAAGCATTCGAGCGCGTCGGTATCGCCCTGTGCCGTGGTGCCGCCGAAGAACAGGGCCATCCCGCGTTGCTCGGATTCGTTGAGCGCGGTCTTGTCGCCTCGATTCCAGTTGTCGACATTGGACTTGAAGCTCGTCACCTGCCTTTGGAACGAGCCGATCGCTTTGGTGATGTTGCCGAGCGTAATGGGATCCGCTTCACCGGGGAACGCGCTGGCGAACATCTCCGGGTAGCGCTCGTCATCGCGCATGCGCTGAAGTAGCTCGTCTTCCATACCGGCCATCCCCAGCTCTACCGGCGCCTCCCCAAACATCGGGACGAGCGCTTGCTCTTCCAGCCTCTCGAGCACGTCGTTGGCCCAGGTCAGCGAGGCGGCGTAGCCCGAGTTGGCGATCATCATCGAGTTGCGAGGGTGAATCTCGCCGGTGGATCCTTCTGCCAAGGCGAGCCCGTCGGTGAATGCGAGCTCTTGCTTGTGGCAGCTGCCGCAGCTCTGCGTCTGGTTGCCCGATAGACGCGTGTCGTAAAACAAGAAGCGCCCGAGCTCGACCTTGGGCACCGACATCGGATTGTCCTCCGGCACCCTCGGCGGGAGGATGTTGTCCGGAAGGTCCCAAACCCATTGCTCGGGCACGGATGCGGTGTCGCTGTCACCGCATCCGGCCCCAAAGAGCAATGGCAATAAGATAAGAGTGTGTGAGAGGTGTTTCATTTGGAGTGGTGATTGAGTCTGGCCGCTCCTTCGAGCGATCGATTCACTCGACGGAAAAGAACTGCTGCGTGCCCGCGGCGGCGCCAGGAAACGCCAGGCCTAGATTTTCGAAGATAGGGGCGCAATCGGGATCGTCGAGCCCAGACATGCAGCCAATCGGGGTGCCGTCCTCATTGCTGCCGATCGCCGCGCCATCGACCAAGGCCGCGAAGTCCGCAAGGACCCGGTTGGTCCCGGGATCGAATGCATCGAATTCTACGGCCACACGATTGGGATTCGTGCACGGCTGCTCTGGCGGCGTGGTCGGATCACCCATGCCGCAGCCCGTGCTGCCGAGGTGCATGCGCCAGTCTTCCATGCTGAACGAGCCCGAGTCGACGCGCAGGAACTTGTAGCCGCCGCGCCAGGTCCAGAACATGGCACCCACGCCCAGCGGCCCCGGCGCGGTCGACTGATCGGCATGGTTCATTTCTACCGGAACGCCCATCGCGAAGCGGAGCCCGTTGTACTCGCCTTCCGGGACGGTCCCGACGACCATGTCGTTGAGCTCGGGGTTCCCAGCCTCGTTGCCAGCGCAGCGATCTTCGAAATCGAGGAGGACTACTTGGTCGAGTTGGAACTTGTTCTCCGCGGACGTGGCAAGCGTGACAGGAACCCAGTCGTCGTTGGCGTCCTTGAGCTCGACGTCCTGGACGTAGAAGCGAAAGTCGCTCAACGTAAGAGAGCTGTTATCCGAGCCGAGGCCCTCATAGGTGTCGCCGCATACGAACTCGGCGTCGCCAACCATGGCGGCAAAGTTGATGGTCACATCCTGGGTGCCCGTGCCGCCGCTGCCACCAGTGCCATCCGTGCTGGAGCTGTCACAGCCGAAGCCCAACAAGGCAAGGCCCAACAAGAGAACTGTCACTTTCTTCATCTAACTCATACTCCGCGGCCTCAGCGCTCGCCTTCCGCGAACGGAAGAACGGCACGCAACGACGACCTTATGTTTTCGTTTATTTGTTGCTGCACCGAGGTTGAGTCCTGCAGTGCAAAATCGATGCCATCGAACCAGGTCGTGTGGTCGATTTGGATGGAGACGCTTTCGAGGACGGGGCTGTCAAAAATCAGCGGCCGGTCGAACTTCATCTCGCAGGGGAGGATCTCCCATATGCGGGCGAGCAGGGCAGATTGATCAACGCCCTCGGCGTTCTCGACGCGGCCCGCGATGAGGACGCTGTGCTCCATCATGTCGAGGTTTTCAACGGTTAAGCCCTCGGCGTCCTGGTCAGCTGGCATCCCGGTCACCCGAATGCCGCAGTACCGGCCTGGAGGCGGCCGTAGGGTTCCGGCGAAGAGCGGGACTCCCGCGCTTTCCATGAGATCGATCACCAGCGGCACACCCAAGCTCGTTGGGGATGAGAACTCATGGGCTTTCGCTCTCGGAACTCTGACAAGTTTCCAAAGATCCAGGACAAAATTGTCACAGCGGATCAGCTCGACTCTGCCTACCGCGATCATCGCTCGCTCGAGACGAACTCGGTAGCCCATGTCGGTGCGAACCGCTGCCGGCGTCGCCGCGGGCTGGTAGGCAACGTCGACCTCGATGCCATCGGTCACTCGCATGCAGCTTGGAAGCCACGCCAGGCTGAGGAGCACCGTTACGATGACCAGACTAAATCTCATAGACCAGCCCTGCCGTGATCGCCAGACCTTCCACGTGGCTACCATCGAGCCGCTGAATCATCGGCACCGCCGTGGTCAGGTGAAGCAACACCTTCTGGTGTGGCAATCCGATCAAGCCCAAGGTTCCGTAGGTGATGTGGCCGCCGGTGTTTGGGTCACGAACGCCAGCGACGTAGCCCGGCTGGTCGAATCTGAACTCAGCTCCAAGCTGAAAGGCGAGGAAGTGCCAGGGCTGAATTTGCACGAGCGCTGTTTGTCGAAAGCTGATCCCGACGTTCGTATCCGCAGTGCCCTGCGTAGGGAAGATCCCAACCGAGGAAATGTAGAGCGACCATGGATCTGAGAACATCGTATACGAAGCGCCGGCGATTGGATCCCATGAGCCGGTGCCAGCCTGAAACTCGAGGGGAAGGGGCACGCCCTGCGCATCGCGCTCGATCGAGCTGGTCGGGAACTCGAGACCGCCGATCAGGCTCAGTAAGTGACGCGGCGCGAACTTACGATCGCGCCAGACGACGGCGCGCGCGCGAAACTCCAAATCACCCGGGGCCCAAATGTCCGCCTCGGCGAGATTGACCGCGCTCACCAGGCGATGAACCAGAGGCATCATCAAGGACAGCGTCCATCGGTCCGTCGGTGAGTACGCGCCCGCGAGCTCCATGCGCTGCTCGGAGAGCCGGAGCTCGTCCACCTGCGCTTCTCCGATTCGATCAGTGCGATGACGGATGGTTCCCGAGGTGCGCACCCGCTGGCTCTTCGGTTGCTCGAAACCCACGATGGTCAGGGTCGGATCGCCGACGGCGCAGGTTCCGCACGCAGAAGCCTCCGCTGCAATCCAAAACGGCGCGAGCAGCGCCGCGATCACCCAACAACCCTTCACCGGCCAGAGCTTAGGGACCCAAGGCCCCTGCTTGTACGTGGCAAATCGTCGCAGCAGCTCAGCGCGGCATTGGAAACTTCGACAGCTTCCGCTGGAGCGATCGCCGGTGAATCCCTAGTCTTTCCGACGCCTTAGTGATGTTGCCACCGCAATCGGTAAGCACCCGCTGTATGTGCTCCCACTCGACTCGGGCCAGGGACGGTGTCTCGGGAGCCTCGCTTTGTGTCGGCGCGGCTTCCGCGTCGGTCGGGGCATCCCCCCGCTCGAACGAGGCGATGACCTCATCGACGTCCGCGGGTTTGGTCAGGTAATGCGTCGCGCCGAGCCGTACCGCCTCGAGCGCCGTCGCGATGCTTCCATAGCCGGTGAGCACGACGATTCGGGTCGCTGGGTCGATTCGGTGCAGCTCGCGCACCAGCTCCAAGCCGGATTTGCCGGGCATGCGGAGATCGACGACCGCATACTCGGCGCTTTCCTGTTCGGCGACTTGGACCGCGGCATCGTAGCCATTGGCCTGCTGCGCTTCATAGCCGCGCTCCTCGAACGCACGAGCCATACGTGAACGAAGCCGCTCATCGTCATCGACCAGCAAGATCGATGGCTTGGGGCTGCGGCGGTCTTGTGCGTCGGTCATGGGCCTTGTGGAAGCACGACGCGGATGGTCGTGCCCTGGTCGCTTACCGACTCGATCCCGAGTCGGCCGCCCAGCGAGTCTACGAGTGTCCGCGCCAAGAACAAACCCAGGCCCATTCGGTCACCGGTGTTCTTCGTCGTGAAGAAGGGTTCGGTGGCGCGTTTCGCCGTCTGCTCGTCCATCCCGTGACCTTGGTCGACGAAGCAAAGCTCGATGCCCGCCTCGATTCGGCTCACCTGCAGCGAAACAGTCCCTGCGTCGCAAGCGTCGAAGCCATTGCGCGCGATGTTCTCGACCATCTGCACTAGGGCATCCTTCGGCGCTTCGATCCTGGCGACCGCAGTCTCGGTGACCCAGCGTTCGCCTTGCTCGGAGCCCAGCCGCGCGCGCACCTCTTCGAAAAGCGCCTCGACCGACACGGAGCTCAGCGCTTCACCGACGTGCTCGCCTCCGGCAGCCGCCATTCGATCGAGCACGACGCGACATCGCTCGAGCTCTTCGCGGATCAGCTCCGCGTCTTCAACGAGTCCCTCGCCGCCCGGGACCTTCCTCGCCTGACGCTCCATCTCCTTGGCCGCGACCGCAATCGTGCCCAGCGGGGTTCCGAGCTCATGTGCGGCGCCGGCCGCCAAGGTTGCAATCGAGGCCAGCTTTCCCCAACGGTGCGTTCGTTCTTCCGCCTCTGCAAGCGCTCGCTCGCGTCTCCGAAGCTCCAGCGACAATTGGCTCACGAAATAGGTAATGAGCGCGACGGCTAGAACCAAGGCGATGAACATCCCGTACAAATGGGTTTGAAATCCCTCGCCATGCCCGGAGTGGCCCAGATGCTCGCTGGGGACGCGAACCAAGAACAGCGTGGCGAACGACACGATGGAGAGCGCAGCGATCGTCCAGGTCCACTTCGGCTCGAGCATCACCGCAGACATCGCGATGTAGACCACGTAGATGATGCTGAACGGATTGGTCGGCCCGCCCGAGAGGTACAGCAGTCCAGAAAGCAGCGCGACATCCAGAACGAGGAACGCCCCGAGGTGACCGGCGTCAGCCTTGCGGGATGCCAGCCAGAAGTTGGAAAGCGCCCCTACGGCTACCAGGGACCAGATGGGAACGAGGGGAAGAGCCACGTCGAGGCCCTGGGTTGCGATCAGAATGGCCGCCGCCTGGATGGCCAGGGCGCCCCAGCGCATGCGCGCCAACCATTCCGCGCCCGTCGCCGAGGCTCGTTCCTCAGCGCTCACGGCTCCGACTGAGCGTCTCCGGTCGATTCCAGGTCGACCGTGCCGTACATCGCTTCGGCGATCTTGTAGGCGCTCAGCTCTAGTGTCTCGAGCCCGTCCTTGATTGCAATCGCGTCGCCTTCGTTCACGGAGAAGTGCAGGGCCTCGATGTCGGCTTCCACTTGAGCCACGACTTCTTCAGGGACGAGCTCACGGCATTCAGCGACCGCCCGCTCGCTCGTGTAGAGAAGTGCTTCGGCCGCATTGCGCAGCTCGGCGAGCTCACGGCGCTTCTGGTCGCTCGTCTTGTAAGCGTCGGCCTCTCCGATGATGCGTTCGATGTCTCCCTCGGTGAGACCGCTCGAGGCGACGACGCGAATGTTCTGCTCTCGGTTCGTTCCGAGGTCCTTGGCGCTCACGTTGACCACGCCGTCCGCATCGATGTCGAAGGTGACCTCGATCTCCGGAACCCCTCGCGGTGCTGGAACGATCGGCGCAAGCTCGAACTTGGCCAAGGACTTGTTGTCCGCGGACATTTCACGTTCGCCCTGCAAGACGTGAATCGGCACGAAGGATTGGTTGTCGACGCTGGTCGTGAAGACCTCTTTGGAGCGCGTGGGCACTGTCGTGTTGCGCGGGATCAGCTTGTGAAACACGCCGCCGCCCGTTTCGACCCCCAGGCTCAATGGCGTGACGTCGAGAAGAAGCACTTCTTGGACCTCGCCAACCAGCGCAGCGCCTTGAAGCGCAGCGCCCATCGCCACCACTTCGTCTGGATTCACACCTTTGTAGGGAGCCTTTCCAAAGAAATCCTGGACCTTCGCCTGGACCATCGGCATGCGTGTTTGGCCGCCCACCAGCAGGATTTCGTCTATGTCTTCCGTCTTGAGGTGGGCGTCGTCCAAGGCCTGTTTACAGGGTCCGAGCGTCCGGTCGATGATCTCGGAGACCAGGATTTCGAGCTCGCTCCGCTTGAGCTTGGTTTCGAGATGCTTGGGGCCCGATGCATCAGATGCGATGAATGGAAGGTTGATCTCCGTCTCGAACGAAGACGACAGCTCGTGCTTGGCCTTCTCGGCCTGCTCCTTGAGGCGCTGGAGCGCAACACGGTCTTCGTGCAGATCGATCCCGCTGCTTTCTTTGAAGCGCCGAGCAAGCTCCTCGACCAAGGCGTTGTCCAAATCTTCGCCGCCGAGGTGGGTGTCGCCAGCGGTCGACTTCACGCTGAAGACGCCATCGGCGATTTCGAGGATCGAGATATCGAACGTGCCGCCGCCCAAGTCGTACACGGCGATCCGCTTGCCTTCTTTCTCTTCGAAGCCGTATGCAAGCGCCGCCGCCGTCGGCTCGTTGATGATCCGTCTCACTTCGAGGCCAGCGATCTTGCCTGCCGCGATCGTGGCAGAACGTTGCGCGTCGTTGAAATATGCAGGGACGGTCACGATCGCCTCTTCGACGTCTTCACCGAGGAACGACTCAGCGACCTCTCTCATCTTTTCGAGGATCATCGCCGAGATTTCGGGCGGCGAGTATCGATGCCCCTGCGCCTGAATCCATGCGTCACCGAGCTCGTTTTCGACGACCTCGTATGGCACCGCGCGCTTGTGCCTCTGCGCCGGCTCAGCGTCGAAGGGCAGTCCCATCAGACGCTTGATCGCGAAGACCGTGCTCTCGGGGTTGGTCACACCTTGGCGTTTGGCCACGCTGCCGACGCGGCGCTCTCCGTCTTTGGCGAAGGAGACGACCGAGGGCGTGGTGCGGCTGCCTTCCGCGTTTGGAATGACCTGTGGCTCCCCGTTGTCGACAAATGCGACACAGGAGTTGGTCGTCCCCAGATCGATCCCGATGATCTTCCCCATTTCCCTCTTAATCCCCTTATACCCCCAGCTGGAGTCTTGTCGCAGCAAAGGTGTGATTAGTCATCGCTGTCCGGATCATCCGTGCGGGTTACGGGTTTAGCGACGACCACCATTGCCGGCCGTAGCAGCCGCTCCCCGAGGAAGTAGCCCGGAACGACCTCTCCGACGATGGTGCCCGGCGCATGCTCGTTGGTCTCCGCTTGCTGCATGGCGTCGTGGCAGCTTGGATCGAACAGATTTCCGACGGTCGGAACGCGCCTGAGGTCGAGGCGATTCGCGATGTCGTCGAAACCTCGCAGCACCATGTGCACTCCGTCCGCGACAGCCGAAACGTCAGTCGCGCCCTCCATCGCCCCGGCTGCCCGCTCGAGATTGTCGACGATCGGCAGAACCTCGCGAAGCGTGTCCTCGATCGCTCGTCGGCGAACTTCGTCGATTTCCTTGCGTGATCGCTTTCGGAAGTTGTCGAAATCGGCCGCAATGCGGAGGAGCTGATCACGCATGCGGTCGCGCTCCGCACGCGCCTTTTCGAGATCGCTCGGCTCGGCTTCCGCCTCTTCCTCCGGAAAGATGACGTCTTCCTCTTCAGCCGCGCCGTCGACTTCTTCGACGTCCGGCTTGTCCCCCGCGTGTTCGCTCATTGTCCGTAACCGTCTTTCTTTAGGATCTCTTCGATCTGCCCGGCAGCCGCCCGTCGAGTACGTCGCTTAGCACATCGGCGGCAAATCCTACCAAAGGCACGTAATTCTTGTAGTCCATCCGCGTTGGGCCGACGATTCCAAAGGAGCCGACCCGCGCGCCATCCCGGCGGTATGGACTCGAAATGACGCTGATGTCGTTCACGTCGTCGATCTCCGCCTCGGAGCCGATGAAGACCTGAACGCCGTCGGCGAGTAAGGTCTGCTCGAGCAGCTCGAGAAGCTTCTGCTTCTCCTCGAAGGCGTTGAGGTATCGGCGGATCTTCTCCGCATCGCCGAACTCGGGCCGATCGAACAGAGCGCCCTGCCCTTCGATGACGACTCGCGCCCGTTCCATCCGGCCCTCGACTGTGGCTTCCACCATCTGCTGTGCCTGCTTTCGCAGGAGCTGATACTGGCCTTGTTCGGTCGCGAGGCGCATCGCGAGCAGATCTCGGACCGCTTCGAGCGTCCGGCCCCCGACCAACTCGGCCAGGTAGTTGTTGACTCGCTCCAGACTGTGATCGTCCACCTCGACTTCGGCGATGACCACCCGGTTTTCGACAGCCCCGCTGCGCGTGACCAGGACCGCTAGTGTCCGGCCCTCGGAAAGACGCATAAACCGCAACTGATCGAGTCTCGCTTCCGACACCGTCGGCTCCGCGATGATTGTCGCCGTCCCCGTGAGGCGGCTCAGGAACTGGCCCGTCGCCCGCACTGCGTCGGCGCCCGGCTCCAAGTCTTGAAGGCGCCGAATCAGCGCGGTTCGGTGGGCGTCGGAGATTTCACCGGCCGTGGCCATCGCGTCCACGAAGCAACGAAAGCCAGCGTCGGTCGGGACGCGGCCTGCGCTCGTGTGCGGCTGGTGGAGAAACTCGGCCTCCTCGAGATCAGCGAGAACGTTTCGAATCGTCGCCGGCGACAGCTTGATCCCGTAGCGCTTTGCGATGCGCCGCGAACTCACAGCCTTTCCCGAGGCGATGTACTCGGTCACAACCGCGAACAGGATTCGGCGATGCCGTTCGTCCAATGTCACTGTCACGCTATAAAGAAAGTAGAAGCTGAGGGGGTTCTGTCAAGCCCGCGAAACTGGGCAGAAAATTGCGCCTGGGCCCCTCATTGCGGCAGGCTCGGCCTGTGAGACCCAGCGCAGCGCTTCTTCCGTTCGCCCTGATGGTGATGGCGGTCATGACGGTCCCCACCCTGGTCCTCGACGAGCAGGGCCTGCCCCGCTACCGGCACCTGCGCGAGGAGCTGCAGGAGCTTCGCAGCTCCAACGAGGAGTTGGTTCGCGAGATCGCCACGCTCAAGAGCGAGATCGACGCCCTCCGGAGCGATCCCAACTATGTCGAGCGGATCGCCCGGGACGAGCTCGGAATGGTTCGCGCCGAGGAGTTCGTGTTCCAGTTCCCGCCTCCTTAGGTGGGCGGGTTGCACACACTCGGGCCGATTTCTTGCTGAACAGATGGTTCGGGGCGTAACACCTCACGGGTATGACGGCCCTCGTCCAGGCAGCGCTTTGCATGAGGCGCACAGCGCGGTCGATGTGGGGATCGGCGGCCGCGTTCCTGCTCGCGGCGTTCCTACTCGCCGGTTTCTTTCTTCCGGGAAGCGGCGGATTGGGATGGGGTCATCTGGCCTGGCTCCTGGGCTGGTCGGCGCTCTTTGGCTATCGTGCCTGGAACGCCTATCGAGACGGCGCTGACCCGGCGTCCGCATTCGAGCTTGGCGTCCTGCTGCTAGTCGGCGTGCACGCCTTGATTCAATTCCGCGGCGGGGTGGCCAGCGAGCTCTACCCCATCAGCTACATCGCCGTTGCGCTGGTCGCCTCGTTCGCCGTGGGGCGCGCAGGCATTGGCGTCGTCGTTTTCGCGCTCGCGCTGGGATTCGCCATCGCCTTGCTCGGGGAGCAAATTCGCGATCCGCTGCTCCTGGGCTCCAACGCGCTGTTCACAGTCGGGTTTGGAGCGCTCAGCTACGTGTTCACGCGCGCCGAGATCCTCCGGGTACGCCGCAAGTCGCTGCTCGAGCTCGAAGCGCAGAAGGAAAGGGTGCGTGACGATACGCGTCTCTTTCGTTTGGTCGCGCCCTCCTCGGGCGGAGCGAGGGACGAGGAGCGCCTCTACGAGACCAGCGTTCAGGAGGTTCGCCAGGCGCTCTACCACGCGCTGCAGCTGCTTCATCAGACTTTGGACCTTCACACCTGCGCGCTCCTAATGCCAACCGCCCAAGCCGAGCAGCTACGGATCGTCGAGTTGGTTTCCAAAAGCGACGACCTGGCCGATGGCCCGTTCTCCCTTGGAGCGGGCGCCGTCGGGGCCGCGGTCCGCCGACAGCTGACGACGAATCTCCAGCAAATTCGGCCCGGATATAAGGGCATTTGCTACTATCGTGGACCCGCGAGCGTGAGCTCGTTCATCGCGGTTCCAGTTCTCGAGCGAGGTCATCTCCGTGCTGTCCTCTGCGCCGATCGCCTCCATGGTGACGCCTTCAGCCCCGAGGAGGAGGAGCTTCTTCGTGGCAGCACCTCGCACATCCTCCGCGCCTTCGAGAACGAACGGGTCTTCATGCAGCTCGAGCGCAGCAAGCTCGAGCAGGAGATCCTCTACCAGGTGTCTCAGGATCTCAGCACGGCGCGGACCCAAGACGCCGTCATGGAGCTGGGCTTGAACGCGGCGAAGGAAATCGCTCTGCACGACTTCGCCGCGATCACCGAGTATCAGCCGGAGGGTCGGCGCCACACGGTTCGGCGTGCTTCAGGCGAGCGCGCGCTCGACTTCCAAGGCCTGCGCTTCCGCGACAACACCTCGCTCACCGCCATGGTCGTCAAGAACCGACACTACTTGCCGTACCGCGGCGAGTTCGATTCGCAACAGCAGGTGCTGTTCACCAAGAAGGCCAAGCTCAAGGGGATGGAGTCGCTTCTGGTCTTGCCCTTGGTGGTTCGCGAAGAACCGATCGGAACCTTGATCGTCGCTGCGAAGGCGTCCGGAGCTTTCGGAACGCCGGTGCGCGCGACGCTCCAGGCGCTTTCGAACCATCTCGCGGTCGCGATGGCGAACGCGCGCTTGGTTCGTCAACTCGAAGAGCTCGCCACGACCGATGGGCTGACCGGCTGCTTGAACAAGCGCGCTTTTCTGGACCAGATGGAGCAGAAGCTTCTCGCAGCGCAGCGATTCGGTCGAAAGCTTTCCGTCATCGTCACCGACCTCGACCATTTCAAGGCCGTCAACGACACCTACGGGCACGCGGCGGGCGATCGGGTTCTGCGAGAGCTCGGACAGGTGCTCAGGCGTGTGAAGCGGGAAACCGACCTCGTAGCTCGATTCGGCGGCGAAGAGTTCTGTGTTCTTTGTGAGGAAACCGACTCGCATGGTGCACAGCTGCTCGCGGAGCGTGTACGAGAGGAGCTCGAGAGCACAGAGCTCCAGACCGAGCTCGGGCCTCTGCGGGTGACGGCTTCACTCGGGGTTGCGACCTTCCCAGACCACGCGTCGAGCGCGCCAGATCTGTTCGTCCAGGGGGACAAGGCGCTGTACGAAGCGAAGAGCCGTGGCCGAAATCAGGTCTGCACCGTCTAGTTGAACCCGAAAGCGGCGCTTCAAGCCCGCTTGCGCTCGAGCGTATGGGGGTCGAGCATCCACTGGAAACAGCCCTGTCCGCTTTCGAGGCTGAGCAAGCAGGCCGAGGCGGGCTGAAAGGAGGGAGCCGTAGCGAGCTGGCCGAGATGCGCCGCGAGGACGCCGACCTTGGGCATGTGGGTCACCATGACGATGAGCTCGTCATCGCTTGCGTGCTCCAGCGGTTCGAGGGCCTGCGCGGTGCTCCCTTCTTCGGTCGAGAGCGTGCTCAGCACTTCGACGGGACCCTGAAAATCCGGCTGGCTGGCCGCCAGAATTTCCGCCGTCTGGACCGCGCGGACCAGCGGGCTCGTGTAGATGCGCGAGTATCGCAGCTCCCATTTCACGAGTGCCTTGCCCACCAGAAACATCGTTTGCCGACCCTCGCTGGTCAGCCAGCGATCGTAGTCAGACTGCGCGGAGCGCGTGTCGACCGCCTCTGCATGCCGTACGAGCAGAACCTGCATGGCCGGAGCTTGGCACGTTGGCTAAGCCTCGTCCCGCGAATCGTGCGCCGCGAGCGCGAAAGACTCCTCGGGGGCCAGTACGAGGCGGCGTCGCGCGTACACCCCGAACCAAAGAAGCCCCAGGCCGTACCAAACCGCGGCGCCGATGACGACCTTTTGATAGATCGGGTCAGTTACGAAGAGGGCGACGAGGGTCACCAATGCGATGAGCAGTGCCAGCACGGCGCCCGGGACACCGAGCGGGCTGCGGTAGGGGCGCGCGATGTCGGGCAGGCGAAGGCGCAGAAGAATGAACGACAGCATCTGCAGCGCATAGGCGATGACCGCGCCGAAGACCGCCATGTTGAGAAGCACGGCGCCGACTGGATGCTCGGGGCCGAGCGCGTGGATGCCGTAGGCGACCAGGTAGCCGAGCACCGCGCCAGCGAAGAGCGCGATGTGCGGGGTCTTGCGGCGGGGGTGTGTGCGCGAGAGCCAGCGCGGGAAGTAGCCCGCACGCGAGAGAGAGAAAATCTGCCGGCCGTATGCGAAAATGATGCTGTGGAAGCTTGCGATGAGACCGGTCACTGCGACTAGGGCCAGAAGCTTTGCGCCAAGACCGGCGCCGAAGATCGTCTTGAAGCCTTCGAAGAGCGGCTCGGCCGACGAGCTCAGCGCCGCCGAGCCGGGCGCGATCCCGGCGTTCAGGAAGAGCGTGAGAAAGGCGGCCACGATCAAGGTGAGCAAGCCGTAGAGCAAACCACGGGGCAAATCGCGGGCCGGCGCGTGCGCTTCTTCTGCAGCAAGCGGGAGCTGCTCGATCGCCAGGAAGAACCAGATCGCAAAGGGCAGCGCCGAAAAGACACCGGCGCCTCCATGGGGGAGCCAGCGGCTATGACCAGGCTCGGGCTCGATGTTGAGCGCCCAGTCGAGATCGAAGTGGGGAATCGCCGCAACCCAGAACACGACGAGCACCCCTAGGGCCAGGGCGGTGATCACGACGGTGAATCGGAAGGTCGTTTCGACGCCGGCGATGTTGAGGCCGACGAAGCAGGCGTAGGCGGCGAGCCACCAGAGGGGTTCCATGCTCGATGGCGTCCCAAAGATCGCGCCGAGGTAGCCGCCGATACCGACCACGATGACGGCAGGGGTCAGGATGTACTCCATGTTCTCGGCGAGCCCGGTGATATACGCGCCCCAGGGACCCATGGCGGAGCGGGCAAACGAGTACGCGCCTCCGGTGTGCGGGAGCGCTGCTGCCATCTCGGCGATGCTGAAGCAGAGGCCTGCGTACATGACCGTGATGATCAGGGTGGCGATGAGAAGACCGCCGAAGCCCCCGGAGGCCAGGCCGAAGTTCCAGCCGAAGAAGTCCCCGGAAATCACGGCTCCGACGCCTAGCGCCCATAGCGACCAGACGCCGGCATAGCGTCGCAACCCACGGTCCGCGAAGTACTCGTCGGCGACGCGATCGTACCCGACCCCCTGGCCCTTTTCATCCATGGCGCGGAGTGTAGCGGTTTGTCGGGACTGGCGATAAGGTTCCGCCAATGTTGCCGATCGATCTTTCGGGGAAGCGAGCGTTCGTTGCGGGCGTGGCGGACGATGGTGGCTTTGGCTTTGCGATCGCCAAGGCGCTTGCTGTGGCGGGGGCTTCGGTTTGCGTGGGCACCTGGCCGCCTGCGCTCGGAATCTTCGAGACGCTGCTTCGTCGAGGGAAGCTCGATGCGTCTTTGCAGATGCCCGACGGTACTAAGCTCGAGCTCGAGAAGATCTACGCGCTCGACGCCGAGTACGATTCACTGGAGGACGCCCCGGAGGAGCTTCGCGCCCAGAAGCGCTACCGAGACCGGGGCGACTTCAGCATCGACGGAGTGGCGGCCAAGCTCCGAGACGACTTCGGCGACTCCTGCCTCGATATCGTGATTCACAGCCTGGCCAACGGACCCGAGGTGAACAAGCCCTTGATGCAGACCAGTCGCAAAGGGTACCTCGCAGCGCACGGAGCCAGCGCGTATTCGTTTGTCTCGCTGGCGCAGCGCTTGGCGCCCTTGATGCGCGAGCAGGGCGCCTTTCTGGGGCTCTCGTATCTAGCGAGCCAGGGTGTAGTCGCGGACTACGGTGGCGGGATGGCGTCCGCCAAAGCTGCGCTCGAAGCCGATGCGCGAATGCTGGCACTCGAGCTAGGGCGTGCCGCGGGGCACCGGGTCAACTTGATTTCAGCCGGCCCCTATGCCTCGCGCGCCGCGTCGGCGATCGGTTTCATACACAAGATGATCAAGTACTACGAGATGAACGCGCCCCTCCCACACGCGCTTCGCGCCGAAGAGGTCGGAAACGCGGCGGCGTTCCTCTGCAGCCCGCTTGCCAGCGGCATCACCGGCACGGTCTTGTACGTCGACAAGGGCTACCATGCGATGGCGGCGCCTGCGGACGTCGGCGGTTTGATCGACGCACTCGGTGCAAGCGGCGGGGCAGACTAGGCGGCGACCATCTCGTGTCGCGCGGTCGGCCGGATGCTGCTCGTGTCCACGGCGACGTGCAGAGTCGCGGCAAGGGCGCGCTCGGTCTGGATACGGTCCAGGAGCCATGGGTCGAGCGCTCGCATCAGGGCACGCGCAGAAGGGTAGCGAGTCGCTGGTGTCCGGCTCAGGAGCTTCGCGACCAGACCATCCATCTGGTCGTCGACGTAGGGTGACAGGCACCGAGCGCGTGGCGCGTCTTCACGAATGATGCGTCGGAGTACCGCCGTCACATCGGCCCCGGTGAACGGGAGCTTGCCGGTGAGCGCCTCGAACATCGTGATGCCGACACTAAAAAGGTCGGCTCGCGCGTCGACGAACGGGTTGCCAGCTGCCTGCTCGGGTGACGAATAGCTCGGGGTGCCATAGACACGGCCGCGCTCCCTGGCGCGCTCATCGGACGGTGCGGATTCCGCAGCGCAGACTCCAAAGTCGAGCAGGTGCACGTCGAGCTCGCCGTATCCACCACGATTGAGCAAGATGTGCTCGGGCTTGATGTCCCGGTGCACGTAGCCGTGCCGGTGCACGCTGTGCAGGATCGACGCGAGCCGCGCGATGATCACTGAAATCTGGGGGCCGTTGAGCGGACCGCAGCGCCGCAAGTAGGACGAGAGGCTTTCGGAGCGCATGTGCTTCATCACCAAGTACGGCGACTCGTCATGGAGCGTGCCGTGGTCGATGACCGGAACGATGCCGGGGTGAAACACCCGCCGAGCAACCTCGATCTCGCGCCGCACCCGGCTCATCAGGTCGGGATTCCCCGAATGCGTCGGCCGAAGCATCTTGATGACCACTCGCTCGAGGGTCGCCAAGCGCTCAGCTTCGAAGACGATCCCGGTGCCACCCATCCCAATCGCGTTTCCGATTCGATAGCGGCCATCGAGAATCTGCCCCCGAAGCTCGCTGCGCTCAGCCGATGCCGACATTCCGTGGACGATCGGATAGTGGGGCTGCTTGCGTCAAAAAAGGTGCGATTTTGGCAGGGGGCCGGGAGGTGGGCGGGCGTGACTGCTTGGCTTGGGCGTCGCTGTTCGGCTTGTGCTGTTGGGGGTGGCTTGGGGGTGTTGGGGTGAGCTGGTTACGTGGTTAGGCTTAATTACACCGCCCGCCCGGACGCCTTCGGCGGTTGGTCGGTCCCGCCCCACCACCCCCACACTATCGCCTACCCCCACCCGTAATCCTGGTATCACTCTCACGCGAGTGAGCAGCGTGCCTGGCGCGGCGGTCGCTGCGCTCCGCCTTGCCGGCGCGTTGCGCCGAGCTTCGCCCTGCGGGCTCGCGCTGCCGCCTGCGGTCTTGGGAGGGCCGTGCCAGTGCCAGTGCCAGCGTGCGTTCGCGTTCGGGATCCCGTTCACCGCGCCGTGCGGAAGCTGTTGATCGTCTCTCGCTCGTCGTACTGATACGTGAACCGCGTCGCGCGTCGAAACGGGTCGCTGTCTACGACGATGGGGTACTTCAAATGATCGATCGCGCCGGAGGGAAGATGTGGGAGTCCCAGGCGGCCTAGGCCGAGCTTGAATACCATCTCGGGGACCGGAAGCGGGCGGCGGCCGGCAGCGCGGACGATGGTTGCGAGCGGCACCGGGGTTGGGCCGGAGACGTTGTAGATACCGTGGAGCTTGTGGGCGAGCGCGCAGACGATAGCCTCGGCGGCGTCTTCCTCGTGGATGAACTGGAATAGAGGGTCGAAGCCCATGATAAGGGGCACGTTTGGGCCATGCATGAACGAGGCGAGAGTTCCGTGTTTGCTCGGGCCGAGCGTGTAGACGATTCGCAGGACCGAAGTTGCGATCTCCGGATAGCGCCACAGGGACGAGGCCGCGTACAAGTCCGCCGCGACCAGATCGGCGAGCTCGGGGAAGGAGTGCGTCGACATCGGGGGCTCGTCTTCGGTGTGGTAGAGCGGAGAGTCGGCCGCGGCGCCGTAGAAGGTGTGGCGTCCGGCAAAAACCGCCTGTTTCACGCCGTAGCTCTGGCAGTGATGGATGAAGGCGCGTGTGCCGTACAGGTTCACACGCATCCGATCGGGGCTCTGCTTCACGAGGTGCGTGACAGTGGCCATGTGGATCGCGCCGTCCGGCCGGTGAGTGCGGAACACGTCCTCGGCGGGCCGCTTTCGGATGTCCGCTTGGAAGAGCTCGATCTCTTCGGGGGCGTCGGGCCAGGGGCGGCGGTCAATCCCTATCACCTCGTATCCATGTCGGAGAAGCTTCAGCGCCGTGAGGCGCCCGAGCGTTCCCGCGATCCCTGTCACCAAAACCTTCATCACAGCACCAGCTCGTCTTCCGAGATCTCCTTTTCCCGGAGCAGGCGTCCTTGTCGAATCAAATCGGCAATTCGTTCTTTCACCTGCTCGACCTTCTCGCCAACCACTTCGTCACGTTCGTGGCCGGTGCCTTCGAAGAACATCGGCTTGCCGTAGAGCAACTGGAAGCGCGTGGGCTTTGGGATGAGCAGGCCCCACTTGGTCACGGGCACGTACGGAACGCCGAAGAGCCGGCCGAGGCGCTTGAGGTTGGCAATCGTGGGCAGCGCCTCTCCGCCTCCGACGAAGCCGAAGGGCACGATGGGGCTCTTGGTTTCGAGGGCGAGTCGCATGAAACCGGTGCCGAAACCCACCAGTGAATCCGCATCTTTTGCGAGCTTTGCGGTTCCGCGCGCCCCTTCGGGGAAGGCCAGGATGAGCCGCCCGGCGTTCAGAAGGCGTTTGGCTTGATCAGGGTTGCCCGTGAACTGCCCCGTGCGGCTCATGAACTGCGACGCCCCGGGGAACTGGTGGATGAACTTGTCGAGCATTGCATGGGGAAGCCGCGGCGGCTCTGCGTCGAGCAGCATCGAGCCCATGACCATCGCCCCATCGATCGCAACGCCACCCGAGTGGTTTCCAACGAGCACGGCTCTTCCTTTTGGCGGCACGTTGTCGAGCCCGAATACGTCTACCTTGAAGTAGAAACGATAGATCCAGGCAAAGGCCGACACGAATCGGATCAAGTCGTTCTTGTCGATCCCGTACGGGTCGATCCCGAACTTGTTGAATTGGAGATCGAGCGCCTCGATTCGGGCGGCGACTTCGGGATCGATGGGAAGTAGGTTATCGAGCAACTTGGCCTCGGCTGGTCCCGCGATCTGTATGCGGCCGGAGCGGGGAACGCAATCTCACTCTGATCCGGGCTTGCGGATTGCGAGGGCGCGCATCTTCTTATAGAGGTGGCTGCGCTCCAGGCCGAGGTCGGCGGCGGTCTTGGTCACGTGACCGTCTCGGAGCTCGAGGGCCCGCAGGATCAGGTCTCGCTCGGCCGTCTCGAGCATCTCGCGAAGCGGCGTTTCCGGTCGGAAATAGCTGCCAGGAGCCGCAGCCGAGCCAATTGGAAGCAATGCCCGAGCCTCTGCCTCCGTCACCGTTTCCCCCGGTGTCAGGATCACCAGGCGCTCCACCAGGTTCCGTAGCTCCCGTACGTTTCCGGGATACGCATACGCTTTGAGCATCTGCATGGCCCCGGCCGTGATCTGCTTTCCCGGACGGTCATGGGCTTCACAGGCCAAGGCGAGGAAGTGCTCCGCTAGCAATGGAATGTCGTCGACTCGCTCGACGAGCGCCGGCACCCTCAGAGGCAACACGTTGAGCCGGTCGAAGAGGTCTGCGCGGAATCTTCCCGCTTCGATCTCGGTTTCGAGTGACTTGTTTGTCGCCGCGACGACCCGCACATCGACCTCGACGATCGATGAGGCGCCAACGCGTTCGACCTCGCCTTCTTGCAGCACCCGCAAGAGCTTTGCCTGCATTTGCGGCGGCATGTCGCCAACCTCGTCGAGAAAGAGCGTGCCCCCGTCCGCCCGTTCGAACTTGCCGCGCCGTTGCTTGGTGGCGCCGGTGAATGCGCCCGCTTCATGTCCGAAGAGCTCGCTTTCGATGAGGCCTTCGGGGACCGCGGCGCAGTTGAGCTTCTCAAAGGGCCCGCCAGCTCGAGCGGAGCCGCCGTGAATCGCTGCGGCCACCAGCTCCTTGCCCGTTCCCCGTTCTCCGAAAACCAGCACCGGCGCCGTCGAACGTGCGGCCAGCTCGATCTGCTTCCGAAGCCTGGCCATCGATGCGCTCTGCCCGAGCAAGGATTCCCCGGGGCCATACCGCCGCCGGAGCTCCCGGTTCTCGTGCTGAAGCTCGCGCAGCTCCAGGCTTCGTTTGACCGACAGCATCAGGCGGTCGCTACCGATCGGTTTCTCGATGAAGTCATCGGCTCCCCGCCGGGTCGCTTCCAAGGCGACCTCGATAGTCGCGTGCCCGCTCATCATGATCACGGGAGTTGTGATTTCCCGTTCGCGCAGCTCGTCGAGCATCGCGAGCCCGTCGATCCCCGGAAGCTGTACATCCAGCAAAATCGCGTCGAAGCTCTGCGTGGCGAGCTTCTCGAGAGCGATTTCAGCGCTGCCGGCGACCTCGACCCGGTAGCCCTCGAGCCCGAGCGCGCGCGAAACCGTGGTCAGGATGTTTCGCTCGTCGTCGACGACGAGAATCGTCGCGGCCACCATGACGCTACGCTAGCACACCGAGCGCGGCGCTCAGCTGCCGGCCCCATCGCCCATCTTCTTGATGGGAATCGACCGCATGTAGGTCCCCGATGAGCGCCGATTGGCTTGAAGCCAAGGCGTTAGATCCGCTGGCGATTCCGGTCGCGCGTACAGGTAACCCTGCGCGATGTCGCAACCATGCTCTTGCATGTACTGGAGCTGCCCTTCGGTTTCGACGCCTTCGGCGATCACCTCGAGGCCGAGGTTCTGTCCCAAGCCGATGATCATGTTCGAGATCGGTCCGCCACGGTCGTTTGACTCGACGCTTTGCACGAAGCTCTTGTCGATCTTCAGCGCATTGAGCGGGAACTCATTGAGATAAGTGAGCGAGGAGTATCCGGTGCCGAAGTCGTCGATCGCGATCCGCACACCCACGTCCCGAATATCGCGAAGGAGCGCCCCTGCCTGGGCCGGGTCGCTCATCAGGCAGCTCTCGGTCAGCTCGAGCTCCAGGAACTCCGGCGAGAGGTTGGTCTCGGCGAGCGCAGATCGAACTTTGTCGATCAGCAAGGGATCCTCGAACTGCTGTGCCGAGACGTTCACACTCATCCGCATCGGCTGCAGCTCCATCGTGTGCCACTGCCGAATCTGCTCGCAGGCGGTCTGCAACACCCATTCGCCAACTTCATTGATCAAGCCGAACTCCTCGAGCGCGCCAATGAAGTGATACGGTGTGAGCAGACCTCGCGTCGGATGCATCCAGCGGATCAGCGCTTCGACGCCGATCACCCCTCCGGTCCGGAGACATATCTGCGGCTGATAAACCAGCTGGAATTCGTTGGCCTCGACCGCACGCCGCAGGGCCCATTCGAGCGCACGCCGTGACTGGGCCTCTTCCTGCATGGCGTCGGCGAAGAACTGGTAGCAAGCGCGTCCCGCGGACTTCGCCTGGTACATCGCTAGGTCGGCCGCTCGGAGGAGCTCGGACAGATTGTTCCCGTTTTCCGGGTACATCGCGATCCCGATGCTGCTCGATGTGTTGACCTCGTGCCCGTCGATGTTGGTGACCTGCCGCAGGCTGTTCACGATGCGTTCGATGACCGGCAACACCTCTTTCGCTTCGTGAACGTCTTCGAGCACGACCGCGAACTCGTCGCCTCCGAGTCGAGCAACCGTGTCTTGGTCACGAACGTTCCCGCGGATTCGCTTCGCGGCTTCGATCAGCAGCTTGTCGCCAACCTCGTGGCCCAGCATGTCATTGATCTCTTTGAAGCGATCCATGTCGAGGATAAGCGTGGCGACACCCGAGCCGGACCGCATCGCCCGAGCCAGGGCGCGATTGACACGCTCGCGCAGCAAGGTTCGGTTTGGTAGCCCCGTGAGCTGATCGAACTGAGCGAGCCGAACCAACTCGAGCTCGGTTCGCTTGCGTTCGATCGCGTAGCGAATGACTCGGTGCAGATTGGCGCCGTCGATGTGACCCTTGACCAGATAGTCCTGCGCGCCGGCCTTTACCGAGCGAAGCGAGATCGCCTCGTCTTCCCAGGCGCTGACGATCACGAGCGGGATGTCCGGGTAGGCGGTCTGCAGGCTCGCGACCGTATGGGTTCCCCGCGAGTCCGGCAGATTGAGGTCGGCGAGGATCACGTCTGGCGTGAGCTCTTCGGTCGACAGCAGAGCGTCCTTCAGGGTCCGCACGTGTGTGATGCGGTAGTACGAGGCCGAGACTCGCCGTAGCAGCCTTCGAATGAGCTGTGCGTCGATCCGGTTGTCCTCGACGAGGAGAACCTCTCGCACCTCCCGATCTTCCTCGCCCTTACCGAGCATCCACCATCACCAAAACCACAGAAATGCCGTTCCCATTGACCTATTACAGTGCTATGGTTTTGAAGAGGCGTCAAGAGTGATCCGCGCCTGGTTCGACCATGCAGCTTAACAAACCGGAAACAGCAGCGATCGACGGAGCGGAAAGGGTCCGTGTGCTGATCGCTTCGGCGAATCCGGAGCGCATTGTGCTCGTCCGTGAGGGTCTCCACGCTTGGCCAGACCGGGTGGTCTACCGGGTGGCGGCCAACCGCGAAGACGCGATCATCCAGATTGAAAGCCATGACCCCCAGGTCGTCTTTTGGGACACGCGTCTCGGCGCGGAGCTTCCTGCGACTGGACTCGGGATCTGCACGCTGCTGCTCGGCGAGGAGCTCTGCACGGCGCCTGAGGAAGAACATGCAGACGCCGCGCTTCCCGAACCGTACGTGGCGGGCCTGCAGCAGTCCGTCAACCGAGAGTACGAGATCCGTCGCCTTCTGGTGCAGCTCCGCGAGGCTCATGGTGTCGAGACGCAACGCCGATTGCTGCTCGCGCGCGCAACGGACGGCATCGTCGTCGTCGACAAGGCTTGCCGCGTGCTCTTCGCCAATGCGGCCGCCGGGACGCTACTCGGCGTTGACCAAGAGCTGCTCATCGGCGAGCCCTTCGAGCACGCGATTCCGGAAGAGGGCAACCCAGTCACGTATCGGATACAGCAGCCGAGCGGCGCCGTGTCCCCGCTCACCGCGACCGCGATCGTGTCGATCTGGGATGGGCGCGACGGGACCATCATTCAGATGCAGCCCTCGTTCCGCCCGAGCCTGCTCCCCGGGGCATCGTCGAGCGCGCCGCCGGCCATGCCCGGGCCGCGCGTCTCCGAAGACCGTCTTCGCACCGTCGGACGCCTTGCGGCCGGCCTGGCACACGACGTGAACAACCCGCTCACCTTCGTGCTTGCCAACCTCGAGAGCCTCCGCGAATCTCATCAAACCATTCGTCGCTTCATCCGGAAATTGCGAGTCGATCTGGCTACCCGAGAGGCGATCACCCCGCACTCCTTCGAGCAAATCAGCGCTGATGCGAATCTGCAGGAGGTGATCGACGACGCCGCTGACATGCTCACCGATTGCTACAAGGGCATGCATCGCATTCAAGACATCGCACGCAGCCTCGGCACCTTCTCCCGCGCCGACGAAAGCCACGCCGAGATGCTCGACATCACTCGCGTCGTCGACGACGCTTGCGCGATGGTCTTCAACCAGATCCGCTATCGCGCACGGCTGGTGAAACGCTTCGAGCCGATTCCCATGATCGCCGCGTACCCTGGACGGGTCGTTCAAGCCCTGGTCAACATGCTGACAAACGCGGCCGAGGCCATCGAGGGCGGGGCCTACGACAAACACCGCATCGTAGTCTCCACGCGGGTCGTGGCAGAGCACGTCGTCGTCTCGGTGAGCGACACCGGGGCAGGCGTCGACGCCGAGCATCGCGAGCAGATCTTCACGCCGGGCTTTACGACAAAGGCGCATGCTGGCGGATTGGGCCTAGGCCTCAGCGCCTGTCAGCGCGTGGCCGAAGAGCACGGCGGGCGGCTCGACGTGCACCACCTTCCAGATGGCGGGTCCTGCTTCGAGTTGGTCTTTCCCTTCGACACTGGGCTGACCGTGGTCGACCAAGTTCGCGAGAGCCGGCCAATCTCGGAAGCTCCGCTCCAGCGATCTCGGCTTCTGATCGTCGACGACGACGCCATGGTGCTTTCGGCGCTTCGGAGACGCCTGCAGAGCCGTTACGATGTGGTGACGGTCCTAGGCGGTGTCGAAGCGCTTGCGCATCTGTCCGAAGACTCCGCGTTCGACTCTATCATTTGCGACCTGATGATGCCTGAGGTCGATGGGAAGTCATTCTACGACGCGGTCTCGAAGAAACATACGGAGCTAGCCGGCCGGATCGTGTTCATGAGCGGTGGCGCGTTCACACCACGACTCCGGAAGTTCGCCGCTGCCGTGTCCAATCCGGTCTTGCAAAAGCCCGTGAGCCGCGAAGACCTCGAGGCGATGCTCTTTGCGCCCCGTGACGAGGCTGCCGGCGAATGACCCTCAGTCGTTTCTGAGACCGAGCTCTTTCATCTTGTTCTGGAGGCTCTTGCGGGAAATCTTCAGGAGCCGCGCGGTGTGGGTCACGTTACCGCCCGTTTGATCGAGCGCCCGCCCGATGAACTCACGTTCGAGCTTGACCGTGGCTTCCCGAACCGCTTCCTTCAGACCGGTTTTCCCAGGCGTCGCCGCTATATCCGCGAGGGAGCCGGAGCCAAGCTCGTCCTCGGCGTCTAAAATCTCCGGCGGCAGATGCGGTGTGCCGACCTCGCCATCTTCGGCGAAGATCATGCATCGCTCGACGACGTTTTCGAGCTCCCGGATGTTCCCCGGCCAGGAGTAGTCGAGCAGGCGCTTCAGCGCGTCGTCATCGAAGCCCGTGACGGAGCGGTCCAGCTTGTCATTGAACTTGCGGACGAAGTGCTCGAGCAGCAGCGGAATGTCACTGGGGCGGGCCCGCAAGGGCGGCAGATGCACGTGGACCACATTCAGGCGGTAGTACAGATCCTCCCGAAATCCGCCTTCGGCGATCATCTCCTTTAGGTTGCGGTTCGTTGCGGCAACGAGGCGACTGTCGACGGTGATGGTCTTGATGCCGCCGACCCGCTCGAACTGCTGCTCCTGCAGCGCGCGCAGGAGCTTCACCTGCATGCTGACCGGAATCTCCGCGATTTCGTCTAGAAACAGGGTGCCGCCGTGCGCTAGCTCGAAGCGGCCCGGCTTGCTCGTGACGGCCCCGGTGAAGGCGCCTCTCTCGTAGCCGAACAGCTCGCTCTCGAGCAGGTCAGGCGGGATGGCGGCGCAGTTCACGCTGACGAATGGCTTGCGCTTGCGAGAGCTGTTTTCGTGGAGCGCCCGCGCGATCAGCTCCTTGCCCGTCCCGCTTTCCCCGGTAATCAGGACGGTGCTGGGCGTGTTCGCGACCTTTTCGATCACGTCGTACACGCCGTGCATCGGTTCGGACTCTCCGATGATCCTGTAGCGCCCGCGTTCGTTCGGATCTCCGCTCACGTGCTTCTGGGAGAGCTCCCTTGTCCGCGCTGCCTTGGCGACGACCGCCCGAAACTCAGCCCGATCGAAAGGCTTGGTCACGTAGTCGAACGCCCCTAGCTTGAGTGCCTCGACCGCCGTGTCGACGGTCCCGTGCGCGGTAATCATGATCACCGGCACGTTTGGGAAACGCGCACCGACCGCCTTGAGCACTTCCATACCGTCTAGCTTCGGCATGCGAAGGTCGCTGATCAGTACATCGATGTGATGCTCCGACAAGGCCTTGAGGACGGCCTCCCCGTCGGCAACGCAGTGGACCTCATAGCCATCGTGCTGAAGCTGCGCCCGTAGGACGCGGCGCAAGTTGTCCTCGTCGTCGGCAACGAGGACCTGTTTGGTTTCGCCCACGGCCGCAGTGTAGTGCAGCGCGGTCCACTGTACAGATGCTTCGTCCGAGCTCAGCTAGCGACGCTCAGGCGCTGCTTTGCGGCCCGAATGACGGTCGCGCGCTTCTTCCGAGCCCGCTCGTATTCCAGAACGGCAATCGCCTGCGGACCCGAAAGCCTCTGAACCCGGTTCACGACGTCTTTGGCGGTCAGCTTGTCGTAGTTGCGCAGCGGAGCGTCTTCTGGCTTTGCTGCGGCCTTGGCCGGCCTTGGTTTCGCCGCCCTCGGCTTCTTTGCGGCTTTGACGGCCACGGGCTTCGCGGGCTTGGCCGCCTGCTCGAGCCGTTCGTCGACCCGGCTTTGCGCCATTTCGAGCAGGCCCTTGGCCGACTCGAGTACCGTTGCTTCCACGGCTTCAGGCTTGAGCGCCTCGCGTGTGCTCAGTGCCTGCCGCTCCGCACGAACGAAGCGATCCCTGAGCGCGGCCACGTACGCTTCCCGGGTTTGAATCACGAGACGCTGCCAATCCAGGGTCTCCTTGAGCAGAGCCTTGCGAAGCGCTTTCGCAGATTGGCCGGTGGTCCCGGCAAGCTTGTTGCCTGCCGCCCCGAGATCCCGCACGAACGTGACACCCGCATCCCGTGATTCCGCGAGAAAGGTCTCGCCGGCACCCCGGGTTTGCTGCAAGAAGAGCGCTCCCTGTTTTTGAAGCCGGGTGCTGCTCCGACTAAGTTGGCCACTGCGAATCATGTCTCTACCCTCCCCTGGATGACGCGGCGCGTTATCCAGCTTCACGATAGCTACGAAGCTGCCCGCGTCAAGATCGTCTCGAAACCATGAACCTTTTCCCCAATTCGCATAGACTTTAGGGCTAGTGACCGCCGTCCCATTGCGAACCCTGGTCGTGGATGATTCGAGCTCCGTCCGGAAGCTCCTGACCGAGCTCCTGCGCGAGCGAGGTCACGAGGTGACCATGCTGGGGACCGCCGAGGAGGCCTTGGAGGCGCACGAGCGCCAAGCATTTCAGCTGATGCTGGTCGACTGGACCCTGCCAGGGATGTCCGGGCTCGAGCTTTGCCGCGCGGTGCGCAGTCGGCCGGGCGGCGACCATGTGCTCATTCTCGTCATCACTGGCCGCAATCGCGCCGAGGACCTCCACGCGGTCCTCGATGCCGGCGCGTCGGACTATCTTTCGAAGCCGATCGATCCGGAGATTCTCGGGACTCGACTACTGATCGCCGAACGGGCGATCGCAGAGGGCGATCGCCACGCGGCGGAGCGACACGAGATGGAATCTCGCCTCGCGTTTGCAGACCGGATGGCTTCTGTCGGCACCTTGACCGCAGGCGTTGCACACGAGCTCAACAACCCACTGATGTACGTGCTTTCCAATCTGCGCCTGACGCGAGAAGAGATCGACGCTCACGCCGACAGCGGCTCCCTCGAGCTCGCGCGGCAGCAGCTGGACGAAGCCATTCACGGCGCGATCCGCATGCAAAACATCGTGCGCGACCTCAAGACATTCTCGCGCGTCGACGACGAACAGCGGGGCAATGTCGATGTGCAAAGCGTGCTCGAATCCTCGATCAACATCTGCTGGAACGAGATCCGCCACCGCGCAACGCTCGACCGGGATTTCGGTGCGACACCTGCGGTCGACGTCAACGAGTCACGGCTCGGACAGGTGTTTCTCAATCTACTGATCAACGCCGCCCAGGCGATGCCTGAGCGCGCGGTCACAGAGAACCGCATCACGGTCCGTAGCCATACCGACGAAGAAGGCTGGGCCCTGGTCGAGGTCAGCGACAACGGGACAGGCATCGAGCCCGACCGCATGAGTCACGTCTTCGAGCCATTTTTCACGACCAAGGGCATTTCCGAGGGCACCGGTCTCGGATTGTCGATCTGCAGGAACATCATCCGAGAGGCGGGCGGCATGATCGAGGCGCGGAGCGAGCCCGGCCACGGCAGCACGTTCGTAGTGCGACTGCCGGCATCCGTTCGTATGGACGTTCGAGAACGAACGCAGGCACCGCCGACCGCGACCGCCGGCTCGAGCGCATCGGTGGTGGTCGTCGACGACGAACCCTTGGTCGGCCGTTCGATCCGGCGCGCGCTTCGCGATCACCGGGTGGAGGTCTTCTCAAGCGGCAAAGAAGCGATTGCACGCCTCTGCTCCGGGGAGCCCTTCGATGTCGTGTTCTGCGACTTGATGATGCCCGAGGTCAGCGGAATGGAAGTGTTCCGCCAGGTGTCGAGCCAGCGCCCCGAGCTTGCCTCGCGCTTTGTCTTCATGACAGGCGGTGCCTTCACAGCTCCGGCCAGGGCATTTCTGGAGCAAACACAGTTGCCCTGTCTCGAAAAGCCCTTCGAGCTTGGTCAGATCCGTGACTTGGTCAGGGAGCGCGCAGAAGGCGCCGCTTCCGACCTGGTGGCGATGGGTGGACTCGAACCACCGACCTAGCGCGTATGAAACGCCCGCTCTAACCACCTGAGCTACATCGCCAGAGGGGCGCGAGTATAGGCATGTGCGTGCCGCGCGCAATGTGGGCTCTTGGTTGACCCCGGGTTCGGTGCTTGGCAGGGCACTGCGATTGGTTTATGGCCGGGGTCGTGTGTAGAAGCTTCTGTTTTGTCGCGGTTCTGAGCCTTGCCTTGCTCGCACAGCCGGCCGCTATCTTGGCCCAGTCCGGCGGCTGGGGTGAGCCCATCGCATCGCCCAGCAAGCCCGAGCCAGCCCCGGTCGAGCCGGAACCGGAGCCCGAGGCGCGGCCGGAGCCCGAGCCCGTAGAGCGCACCGAGCCCGAGCAAAGGGAACCGGCCAATCCGGACTGGTCCGATGCGCCTCCCACCCAAGACGAGGAGCGTTCGCAGCGGAACCCCGACTGGGTCGAGGAGACGGTGCCGCCCGTCATCGAGAACACGAAGCGCCGCGCGTCGGAGTTCTACGACCTTCGATATGCGAACCGGAATCTGACCATGCCCCGCGGGATGATGCGGGGCACCTTCGACACGGTCGTCGGCCGACGGACGGAGGACGTGTCGGGAATGTCTCAGCCCTTTGGCCCGACGGGCACGATCTCCACGATGAACTTCGGGGTGGCGATCAGCCTTGCCCGGGACTTCGAGCTCGGCTTCTCCCGGTATCGAACCGGTTCCTTCCCCGGCGTCAGCGTTTTCCCGACGTTTGGATTCGGCGGTGAGGGGCTGATCACCTTCAGCATGTCTCCCGATGCCAAGTTCGGAGATATCCCTGTCTACGGCCGCTTCGAAGCGCTCTCAAAGGAACACGCGAAGCTCGCGATCGACGCAGTGTTCCGCATTCCGTCCCGTACCGAGTTTGGTTTCCTCGGCGGCATTCCGATGCGCTTCATCATCCAAGAGCAGTTCTCGTTCGACACGGGGCTCGAGTTCACGTTTGACCAGAACCCGGCAGGCCCCTCGGTCTGGTCGCTCAACATCCCATTGACCTTCGTGGCCAACGCAACCGATCAGCTGTTCTTGAAGGTCCACAGTGGCATGAACCTCTTCGACCTCAGTCAGACGATCCGCACCTTGACCTCGGGACTCGTCAATGGCCCCTTCTACTTCATCCCCCTCGGCCTTGCCGTGGGCTACACCGTCGAAGCGAAGAGCACCATGATGGACGTCTTCGCAAGCTTCCGCTTTCCGACATTCTACGGATTCACCAGCCGCGACTCTCAACTCAACGCGGAGACCTGGCAGGTCACGATCGGCCTCAACATCTACTCTCCTGTCTTGTTCAAAGGCAGCGCGCTCTGATGATCTACCAGCTCGGCGAGCGGCGAGTGCAGATCGACGGCGAAGTCTACGTGGCGCCCTCGGCGGACGTGATCGGATCGGTCGTCTTGAAAGACAAGTGCAGCGTCTGGTTCAACGCGGTGCTGCGCGGCGATTCGGACGAGCTCATCGTCGGCGAGGAGACCAACATTCAGGACTCCGCCGTCCTTCATACCGATCCGGGCATCCGTCTCGTCCTCGGGCGGGGCGTGACGATCGGTCATCACGCCATGGTGCACGGCTGTGAGGTTGGTGACTTCAGCCTCATCGGCATCAACGCGGTCGTGCTAAACAATGCGAAGATAGGCAAGTACTGCACCATTGGCGCAAACGCGCTGATCACCCAGGGACAGGAAATCCCGGACTATTCGGTGGTTCTCGGCTCGCCCGGTAAGGTGGTTCGCCAGCTCGACCCGAGCAAGCGCGCAAACCTCGAGAAGAGCGCAGCGGGCTATGTGAGCCGCGCGCGCGAGTATCTGACCACGCTCCGAGCCGACGAGCGCTCTGTCTGATCAAATTCGATTGAGCAGCGTTCGCTCGCCGAGCTCCTCGCAGAGCGTTGCGAGGGCCGCGCGGTCCGGGCCATGCCAGCGAAGCTCTTCCAAGGACTCCTTGATCGGAACGTCGATGCGCAGGGTCGCGAGCTTCCGATAGAGCATTGCGGCTCCACGATTCTCGCGAAGGTTCTGCGCAAGCGTCGCCGCGCCGCGGACCTTCAGATCCCAGTCGCCGTGATCGTCTGGAATGTTTTCCAGGTGAGTGAACCTGCCGAGAACCGCTGCTACACTCTTCGCGCCCCAGCGCGCGATGCCGGGAATCCCATCGGCCGCGTCGCCGACCAAGGCCAAGTAGTCGGGGATTGACTCCGGCGATACGCCGAACTTGTCTCGGACGCCGTCTGCATCCAAGACGATCTCTGTGCGCCGGTCGAGCGTCACCACTTCCTTGGCGCGCACACACTGACAGAGATCTTTGTCCGGCGAGCAAATCACCACCTGCTCGACCTCGGGCTCGTCGCCGAACTTGGCGGCGCCAGCGGCCAGCGCATCGTCAGCCTCGAAGTCCACCATGGGCCAGGTCACCATGCCTAGTGCTCGGCTGGCGCGCTCGGCGAGCTCGAACTGAGCGAAGAGCTCCGGTTCCAGACCTTCTCCCGTCTTGTAGCCATCGAAGAGCTGATTGCGGAAAGACTCGACCGTCTGGTCGAACGCGCAGGCCAGGTGTGTGACCTCCGCGCTCCTGAGCAAGGCCGTCATCGAGCGCAGAAAGCCTCGGGTCGCGCCCACTTCCTGCCCAGTCGGTGACTCTGCACCCGGCGCCCCGAACCAGGACCGGAAGAGCTCGTAGGTTCCGTCGATCAGATGGACCTTCATGATCTGCTCTTATCGCAGTTCGGCACCGCGGCACGACGCAGTCGTCAGAAGGACTCGCATTACGGGGACTTGCGGAACGATCTTGAAGGTGTAGCCGAGGGCGGGATGTCTCGATGCAGGGGTGAGAGCATGGCTGCTGTTGTCGGGTGTCTACCCACATGAAACCCCCAAATATTGCGGGTTTTTTCTCGTGCACCCCAACATCTAGTAGCATGCGATTTATTGCCATACATGGGTTGTCATCTAATGCGATCTGACCTGAGAGTTTTTATGACGCAGTGCGAAACGGCGGAATTAACCCCTGTTCAAAGCTCTCAATCGCTTGATATCACAAGCGAAAAGAACAAAGCACAGAAGGCTGATCGTTTCTGCTTGACTGGCACTGTCCCGCGGAGCTACTTCGCAGGCTCGCCCCAAGCGGTTGTGGTGGCTAGGAGGCTGCCAGCGCAACCTATTGTGGGGCGATTGTGGATAGTGGGTGGTTTGCCTGGGGATCAAGGGTGAATTCTCCCTGGATGGATCGTTGCGTCTGGTTGGAGGTATGCTGTGGCATTGGATACGAGGGGAATGACTAGCAATTTGGAGATCGAGGGCGCCCGGCGCGCCGAAGTTTCGCAGACAGCGGGCGGTCTTTCGATGGAACGCAAGCTGACTAAGGCCGGCACAGACCCGCTCGACGCGGTCGAATACGTCCTTCGGGACAGCCAGATCACCAACTCCGACGGTTCGGTCGTGTTCGAGCTCAAGGGGGCGCAGGTTCCAGAGGGCTGGAGCCAGCTCGCCACCGACATCGCGGTTTCCAAGTACTTTCGCAAGGCCGGCATCAACGGCGACAAGAACCTGGGCGAGCGTAGTGTCCGTCAGCTGGTCTACCGAGTAGCCCACTCGCTCCGCGAGGCTGGCGACAGGTTCGGCGGCTACTTCGCCAGCGAAGAGGCCGCGGACACCTTCGAGGCCGAGCTCTCTCACCTCCTCATCAATCAGAAGGCCGCCTTCAACTCCCCCGTCTGGTTCAACTGCGGCCTCTACCAGCGCTACGGCATCGAGGGCTCCGGCGGAAACTACGCCTGGGACCCGGAGCAGGACGTCATTTTCGAAACCAGCACGGCGTACGAGAACCCACAGTGCTCCGCCTGCTTCATCCAGGCTGTCAACGACGACCTGATGGCGATCTACGAGCTGATTAAGAACGAAGCGCGACTCTTCAAGTACGGCTCGGGCACCGGCACCAACTTCTCGAGGGTCCGCGGCAAGCAAGAGAAACTCTCCGGGGGCGGCACTTCGAGCGGCCTCATGAGCTTCCTCGAGGTTCTCGACCGCGCAGCGGGCGCCACCAAGTCCGGCGGCACCACACGCCGCGCCGCGAAGATGGTCTGCCTCGACATGGATCACCCCGAGATCGTCGACTTCATCGAGTGGAAGGTCCGCGAGGAGAAGAAGGCGCGGGCGCTGATCGAAGCCGGCTACGAGTCCGACTTCAACGGCGAGGCCTATCATACAGTTTCTGGCCAGAACTCGAACAACTCGCTTCGCGTCACCGACGAATTCATGAAGGCGGTCGAAACCGACGGTGAGTGGAAGACGACGCTGCGCACCAGTGGCGAAATTTGCGACACGTACCGCGCGCGCGACATCTGGCGCAAGGTCGCTCAGGCGGCATGGGCCTGCGCCGATCCCGGGGTCCAGTACGACACCACGATCAACGACTGGCACACCTGCCCAAACACCGACCGCATCAACGCGTCGAACCCGTGCTCGGAGTACATGTTCCTCGACAACTCGGCCTGTAACCTGGCCTCGATCAACCTGTCGAAGTTCCTCGACGAAGAGGGCCGCTTCGACATTGAAGGCTACCGACAGGCGATTCGCGTCCTGATCACCGCCATGGACATCGCGGTGGATTTCGCGAGCTACCCGACCCAGGAAATCGCCAAAAACAGCCATAATTTCAGGCCTCTAGGCCTGGGCTACGCCAACCTAGGCACCCTGCTGATGCAGCTCGGTATTCCCTACGACAGCGACGAGGGCCGGACGATCTGCGCCGCCCTCACCTCGATGCTCTGCGGTCACGCCTACGCGACGTCCTCGGAAATCGCTGCGAGCAAGGGCCCGTTCGCTGGCTTCCAACGCAACCGTCAGCCGATGCTTCGCGTCATGGGCAAGCACCGTGAAGCAGCCTACCGCATCAACGATGCCAATGGTCCTGGGATGACCGACGAAGAGCCTACTGCTTGTCCGCCCGAACTGATCCAGGCCGCGCAGGAGGATTGGGATCTCGCCTGCAAGCTCGGCGAGCTCTACGGCTACCGCAACTCGCAGACCACGGTGCTCGCTCCGACCGGGACCATCGGCCTTCTGATGGACTGCGACACAACCGGGATCGAGCCGGATTTCGCGCTGGTGAAGTTCAAGAAGCTTGCTGGCGGCGGCTACTTCAAGATCGTCAACCAGAGCGTGCCGAATGCCCTCAAGCGACTCGGTTACACCGAAGCACAGCTCGCGGACATCGTTTCTTACGTGACCGGCACCAACACCTTCACGGGTGCGCCGCACTGCGGCCGCAAGGCCTTGCTCGAGAACGGGCTTACAGAGCGCGAAATCGAAAAAGCCGAAGCCGCACTTCGCGGAGTATTCGATGTCGGTGCAGCGCTGGCGCCTTGGGTCATCGGCACCGAAGCGTACGAGCGACTCGGCATCGAGGCGGCCACCTACAACAGGCCGGGCTTCCACCTGCTTCGTTTCTGGGGTCACAGCGAAAAAGAGATCGGGGAGCTCAACGACGTCGTCATCGGTCGCATGACGGTTGAAGGGGCGCCGCACCTCAGAGCCGAGCACCTGCCGGTCTTCGACTGTGCAAACCGCTGCGGCAAGATCGGCGAGCGTTTCATCGATCCCATGGCGCACGTGCACATGATGGCCGCGGCCCAGCCGTTCCTTTCGGGCGCGATCTCCAAGACGGTCAACCTTCCGAAGGAAGCGACCATCGAGGATGTCGAGGAGATCTACGAAGAGGGCTGGAAGCTCGGTCTCAAGGCGATTGCTCTCTACCGGGATGGCTCGAAGTCCTCGCAGCCGCTCAACACCAAGGACGACTCCAAGGAGGAGTCCAAGGAAGAAGCCACCGAGGCAAAGGCTACCGAACCCGTAGTCGAGACTCCGGTGCAGGAGTGGCTCACGCCACCGACCACCCGACGCCACCGTCTTCCGAAGAAGCGCAGCGGCTTCACCCAAGAAGCGCGCATAGGCGGGCACAAAGTCTTCCTTCGCACGGGCGAATATGTGGATGGATCGCTCGGCGAAATCTTCGTCGACATGCACAAGGAAGGCGCTGCGTTCCGCTCGCTGATGAACTGCTTCGCGATCAGCGTCTCGATGGGGCTTCAGCACGGTGTGCCGCTCGACGCCTACGTTCGGCAGTTCACCTTCACACGCTTCGAGCCACAGGGCATCGTCGAAGGTCATCCGAACATCAAGTTCTCCACATCGATCATCGACTACGTTTTCCGCGTGCTCGGTGTCGAGTACCTCAAGCAATACGACTTCGCGCAGGTGCCGCCAAAGGAGGAGCAGGAAGAGCTCCAGAACCCAACCGACGTCGCCGCCGTGCACCGTTTGGAAGGGACGCAGCCGAGCGAGCCGCCACCGGCCATCGAGCCGGCCGAGCAGGTCACTTTTGGTTTCGACGACAGCGCTCATCACGGGAACGCACTCGACCAGCAGCTCGGAGAGATGATGGGCGATGCACCCATGTGCGATAAGTGCGGGCACATCACCGTGCGCAACGGGGCTTGTTATCGCTGCCTGAACTGCGGCAACTCCATGGGCTGCAGCTGAAGAGTCTGAGTCACGCCGTTCGGCGGCTTACCTCCTCGGGGCTCCGCTGCGGAATACGGACGTATTCCTCACTGCGCCCCTGTGGGGGCGCTCGCCGACCGTCACAACTCAGACTCTTCAGCAGCTGACGGGGCGAGGCGCCGGCATCTGTCGGCTTACGTCCTCGAACCTTCGCTGCGAAATACTGCCGTATTCCTCGCTACGGTTCTCCGGGCGCGCTCGACAGCTGACGACGCCTCACCCCGTCAGCTAGGGGCTAGCGTGGGGCGACGGGGTGGGGATGATGGGCTCACCCCCAGCTTCTGCGTCGTGTTCAGTCGACGTAAAAGCACTCCAATCCAAACCTGCGTCGACGTCAGCCTGGCAGGCCGGTGATGAGCAAGAAGCCGAGCGCCCAGACGCAGAGCACTGCAATCAAAGAACGCATCTCAATCTCCTGTTCTGGGGAGCCCCTGTTTGGAGCCCATATCAAGACCCTAGGGTCTTTTTATCGGCTTTGCCATATGTAATTCTTATCTTTTTCGGGCGCGAAAGGGATGCGTGCCGCCTGTACAAAAGATGACGGATTAGTGGTGTTTTTCTGTTGCTAGCGCGCTGCGGGCGCAATCTCTGCGCGCCGATTTCTTCTGGAACAGTGCCAGTGTCGCTGCTTTGCCGCGGCGGGCCCGGAGCCTTAGAACCCTTCCCGGATGCTCCTGCCCTTCTACAAATACGAAGGTCTCGGAAACGACTTCCTCATCGTCGAGAAGGAAGCGCTTGGCGGTGTTCTGCTCACGACCGATCAGGCGATCGCGCTCTGTGATCGGCATCGCGGAGTAGGGGGCGACGGGGTCCTCGTCCTCGATGTCGCCACGCCTTCGATGCACGTGATCAACTCCGATGGCTCTGTGCCCGAGATGTGCGGCAACGGGCTTCGCTGTGCGGCGCTGCACCTTGCGCGTCGCGCGGGCAAGGCGGCGCTCGAGGTGATCGTCGCCACCCTGGCAGGGCCGCATCCCTGTGTCGTAACCAACCGGCCGGGCGCTGAATCCGTGGCCGTGCAGATGGCGCCGCCGTCTCTGCTGCCGGCCGACCTGCCGCTTAGCTCCGCCACGCCCTGGCTCGATCATCCGCTTCAGGTCGACGGACGGACGCTTCGCCTCAGCGCCGTGTCGATGGGAAACCCGCACGCGGTGACCTTCGACGAGCTGGGCGATGCTCGCTTCGAGCTTGGTCCTGAGATTCAACGCGACCCCCATTTCCCCGAAGGCGTCAATGTGGGCTTCGTTTCGGAACGCGAGGGCAGCGCGATGCGCCTCGACGTGCTCGAGCGTGGCGCAGGTTGGACACAGGCATGCGGAACTGGTGCCTGCGCTGCAGCGGTCGCAGCTGTTGAGACCGGTCGCGCTCAGCGAGACGAAGAGCTGAGCATCCGACTCCCTGGCGGAACGCTCTTGATCACGGTGCGCGCGCCCGGCGACAGCGTGCTCATGGAAGGCCCTGCGCGCTTCGTCTACTCGGGCGAAATCGAAATCTAAGCCGTCGATTGCAATATCGGCCGCTTCCGTTAGGTTTACGCGATGCCCCGTAACTTACTTCGAGCGTTTTGCGCGCTCGCAATCGCGGTCTCATCTCTCGGCTGCGGCAAGGACGAGAACACCAGCACCACGGACGAGCTCGGACGCTGCGCCGATTTCGACCCGCTTCGCCAGGTCTACTGGGGCGACACACACATCCACACCGAGCTCTCGTTCGACGCCAACATGCAGGGCACCCGAACGAGCCAGGACGACGCATATTCATTCGCCCGAGGCGAGACGATCGCGCTCCAGCCCTACACCGAGGACGGATCTCCGAGTCGAATGGCCAGCATCGATCGGCCTTTGGATTTCGTCATGTTGAGCGATCACGCCGAGTTCCTCGGCACCTTGAAGGTCTGCCAAGATCCCCAGTCGCCCGGGTACGACGCGGAGCAGTGCGTCGACTATCGCGCTGCGCAGGAATTCGAACCCGAAGAAGACCCCGTCTTCGTCTTCATCGAGATCAACGGCCTCACTGCGTTCGAGCCACAGGACGCGCACTATCCCCGGCTCTGCGGTCCGGCTGACGCCTACTGCCTGGAAGCCGGGATGGATGTCTGGCGCGGGGTCGTCAACGATGCGGAGGCTGCCTATGACCGCAGTGACAGCTGTCAGTTCACGACCTTTCCCGGGTACGAGTGGAGTGGCGGGCCCATGGGAAAAAACCTCCATCGCAACGTGATGTTCAAGAACGAGAACGTGACGCAGCTCCCCTACAACTACTTCGACGAGCCCTACGCCGAGGGCCTCTGGGAGCGGCTTCGCGAAGAATGCACAGAAACGACCACCGGCTGCGATGTGCTGACCATTCCGCACAACAGCAACCTGTCCGAGGGCGACTACTTCAAAAACGAGATGGCCAATGGCGAGCCGTTCACCCAGGAGTACGTCGTCGCGCGCAACGCGATGGAGCCAGTCATCGAGATCTATCAGCACAAGGGCACTTCAGAGTGCCTGCCGGGCTCCGCGACCTCGGACGAGCTCTGCGGCTTCGAGATCCTGCCGTTCTCGAACCTCGGGACCACACAGCAAGAACGGTTCACGCCTCCCGACCCCAAGGGCTTCCTGCGCATCGCCTACGGCGAAGGCCTCAAGCTCGAAGCCAGTCTCGGAACCAACCCTTTCCAATACGGAATCACCGCCGCGACCGACACGCACATCTCAGCACCGGGATTCGTCGCCGAGAACGACTTCAAAGGGCACGGCGGTGCAGGCCAACCGAACCGCTTCCTGCCTCCTCCCGAGGGCTTCCCAGACGTCGAGTATCTCAAGCCCCGGCGGCCTGACCGCCGTATGGGCCGAAGAAAATGCGCGTGAAGCGATCTTCAATGCATTTCGTCGCAAAGAGACCTTCGGCACCAGCGGCCCTCGAATTCTGGTTCGCATGTTCGGTGGCTGGAACTACCCGACCGACCTCTGCGATGCAGATGACTTGGCGGCCCAGGGCGATGCGGGTGGCGTTCCCATGGGCGGAACCCTGAACCCGCAGCCCGGTTCGACCGGTCCGATGTTCGTCGTGTCGGCCAAACAGGACGTCCAGGGCGCTCCGCTTCAGCGCATCCAGATCGTGAAGGGCTCGCTCAATGGCGACGAGTACGAAGTGGAGGTCTTCGACGTGGCCGGGGACGCGAACAACGGCGCGAGCGTCGATCTCGACAGCTGTGAGACGCAGGGCTCGGACTCGGCTGACCTTTGCACTGTCTGGACCGACCCGAGCTTCGATTCCACGCAGCGCGCCTACTACTACGCTCGCGTGCTCGAGAACCCGACTTGCCGCTGGACGACGCTTCAATGCTCGCAAGCACAGTACGACTGCAACGACTATGACTTTGAAGCGTGCGAGAAGCTCACTGACGACCCAGACGATCCCCGCGACTGGGCCACGCCGCAGAGCAACTACAGCTGTGACTGCTGCGATCCAGCCGTAGGTCTGAACCAGGACCTCTGCGAGGGCGTCAGCTGCGATGACCCGGGCGCGCTGACCGAGCTCGAAGAGCGTTGTTGCTACCAGGTGGAGCCTGTCATCCAGGAACGCGCCTGGACCTCGCCGATCTGGTACCAGCCACCCGGCTGATGCTGCGTCCGCTCTTACACTTCTTTCTCATCGGCGGCCTACTCTTCAGCGCCAAGGCAATCCACGAACAGAGCCGGGTCGAGGGGCCCGAGATCACGGTTTTGGTAAAGGCGGACGCCACGGATGCAGAGGTCGAAACCGCCGTCCTCGATGCGATTCTACTCCACGAGGCGCGGCGATATCGCTGGGACCGAACCGACCCGATCGTGTACACGCACTTGGTTCGCAATATGCGTTTCATCGAACCGGACTCGCCGGACGATGACCTGGCGCTCTTCCAGCGCGCGATCGAGATGAACATGCAGGCGCACGATCCGGTCGTCCGGGCGAGGTTGCTCTATCGCGCCCGGGAGGCGCTCGAGCTCGTCCCCGAAGATCGAATGCCGAGCCGCGCAGACCTGGAGGAGCACCGCAAGACGCACGGTGAGCGTTTCGAGCGCCAGGGACGCGTGCGCCTTCAACACGTCTTTTTGAGTCGTTCGAAGCGCGGCGAAACGTTGAGCGCCGATGCGCGGGACATGCGGAAGCAATTGTCAGAGCTGGGCGACTCGGTCCCTTCGGGCCTCGGGGATCCTTTGCCTGGCCTTCGTCCTGAGCAGTCTGCGACGCCGTCCGGGGTTAGACAGGACTACGGGCAGGAGCTGGCGGAGATCGTCGAGGAGCCAGTCATCGGTACCTGGCGGGGCCCGGTTTCATCGGTGTACGGCCTTCACTTCATCAAAGTCATCGCAGCCGAGCCGGCCTACGTGCCCGCACTCGACATCATCGGGGCCGAGGTCCGCGCCGATCGACTCGGGGAGATCCGCAAGGAGCTCCGCAAGGAGCGCATGACCGCGCTTCGCGAAGCCTACCGAGTTCAGATCGAGAGGGCACCCTGATGCGGCTCTTCTTGCTCGTCACCGTTGCGGCGCTGCTGTGCAGCACTCCAAAGAAGGTGAGTGCCCATCCACTTGCACCCGCGGTGCTCACATTCGAGCAGCAGGCCGAAGGGACGGTCAGCATGCGCTGGCGAGTTCCGGTGAAGCGTCCGACCGGGCAATCGCTGCGGCCGCAGATCCCCGAGTCCTGTGCGCAGCTTGGTCCGCCGAAGCTGCAGAAGACCGACGACGAGACTGCCATCATCGAGACGACCGAGCTTCGCTGTGAGGCGCCGGACATGCTCGGTGCCGTCGTCCGAGTGGAGGGCTTCGAGGACTCGAGCGTCAACGTCGTCGTTCGCATCGTCCGCGCCGACGGCGATGTGCACCATGCAATCCTCGACACCGGCACTCCTGCGCTGACCATCGTCGCGCAGCAAGACGAGTCGCACTCCTTGTTCGAGTACTTCATGCTCGGCGTCGGGCACCTGCTCACGGGCTGGGATCATTTGACCTTCGTTCTCGGGCTCCTCGTCCTTTTTGGCTGGCACCGCAGGCTCATCGCTGCAGTCACCGCCTTCACTGTAGGTCACAGCCTCACGCTCGCTCTTTCGGTGCTTGGGATCGTGTCTCTGCCCACCTTGCTCGTCGAAGCCCTGATCGCGCTGACGATCGTCGTGCTCGCGTTGGAAATCCAATCAGGGGAGCAGGGACCCGTCTGGCGACACCCCTGGGCGCTCCCTGGCGCGCTCGGTCTTCTTCACGGCCTCGGCTTCGCGTCGGTCCTCTTTGATGCGGGCCTACCAAGCGACGAGATCCCTCTCGCGCTCCTTGGTTTCAACCTCGGCCTCGAAGTCGCGCAGCTCGGGGTGATCGCGGTCGCATGGCTGAGCTTCGCAGTCTTGCGTTCGGCGCTTCCGTCGACTTGGCGAAGCAACCGAACCATTCCTGCCTACATCATCGGCTCGCTCGCCGCGTTCTGGGTCATCGAACGAACGCTCGCCGCGTTCGGCATCCTGGTCTAGAAACGGCTCTGCCGGATGGCGGCGAGGTAGTCGCGAAGCTCAGCGGCCGCCTTGGTCTTGTCGAAAGCTCCGCCGGGCGAATGTGGGATCTCGGTTAGCGCATGGTCGAGGTGCTCGAGGAAGAGCGTGCATTCGTCTGCGGCAAGCGCGAGCTTGGCAGCGTCGAGCCTGCCGCATTCTCTCAGCTCGCTCACCGCTCGCGTGAGTGGGCCCCGGCGCCCGTACTCGGTGCCCCGACTCAAACGCAGCCCGAACAAGCGGAAATGTCGTAGAAACTCGCTGGCGAAATCGAGCTCGTCGCCATCGCTCGAGTCAGGCGCCTTCAGCAAGGCGACGGACGCTTTCGCAATGAATGCCTGCAAGATGAAGCGAAATGCCCAGATGTCCTGGTGCAGGTTCCGCTGGACACGCTCGCTCTTGCGTTCCTCCGGTTCTATCCGCGTCGGCCGACCCATGCCGTGAAGCTGCTTGGCGGCATCTTTCACGGTGGCCCGAAGCTCGTGAATTCGATCATGCATCCGCTCCGCTGCAAGTGCATGGCCTCCCAGCGCGTCGAGCTCGGGAAGGGGGTCATCGAGCAGGGAGCGCGACTTCGCGTGGATTTCCGTCGCGATCGCCTCGACCGAGAGAAGCCTCGTTTCGAGCTCCTGGGCAGAGGTTTCCACTCCCTGCACCAAGAGAAAGCGACTCAGCACGCGAAGCTCCCGGCGGATGGCCGCCGCCACGATGTGCGCGCAGTAGACACCTTCGTACTCATGGAGCTGACGGTCGGCAATGCCGAGGAAACGATGATCGCGAAGCAAGGAGAGGAACGAGACCATGCTCGCTGTTCTCGCGGCATCGCCTTCCCAGGACTCGAGCTCGGGTGTCAGGTCTTCGAGATGCAGTAGCTCAGCTGCATTGGAGAACTCTAGCGGCTCGGGTGGCCGGAAGAAGCGATTGCGCCCGAGCTCACGGACGAAGAGGTCGCAACTCGCCTGAAAGGCGCCGAGATCGACCAAGGGTAGCCCGAGGAGCTGCTCGTTGACCTGAAGCGCATCACGCAACGATCGTGCGAGCGCGCGCAAAGACAGCTCCGGTTCGCCGAGGGTCGCGCCGACGAGCGCCGAATGTGAGGCGCCGTTGCCCTGCAATCGAGCGACCAGCTGCAGTGCCCAGTCGTAGCCCACCCGCACTGCGTGAAGTTCTGGATGAAAGCTGCTGACCGAGGTTGAGTGCGGATGGTTCTCCAAATGACGAAACGCAACGAGCCCCGAGAGCACGGCCTGAAGCGGCAACAAGGCGTCTGAGCGTTGCTCGTCCGTGAGCGACCCACGCCAGCGTCCCCAGAGCTCCGCATCGCTTGGCGTCCAGCGCTCGGCAGACGAAAGAAGGCCCTCGCCGGCCCGGCTTGGGTTGGAATTCATTGGGGGAACAGGACTCTAACAGCACCCCTCGAAGAGGTGCGGATTCTCAGACAGCAGTTTCAGAACAGGCCGGCCTGCGACTTGGCGGGTGGCTCTTTTCCGAGGTGCTCGAAGGCATGCCGGGTCGCCACACGTCCCCTCGCCGTGCGCGCCAACAAGCCTTTCTGAAGCAGGTAGGGCTCGTATACGTCTTCGAGCGTATCGCGCGGCTCGCTCAGCGCAGCCGCCAAAGTCTCGATGCCGACCGGACCGCCGTCGTAGTGGTCGATGATCACGGACAGGTAGCGACGGTCCATTTGATCGAGACCCGCCGCATCGACATCGAGGCGCTCGAGCGCTTCGCGCGCCGACTCTGCATCTACCTTGCCGTCCGACAGGACCTCCGCGAAGTCGCGCGAACGGCGAAGCAGGCGATTTGCGATGCGAGGAGTGCCTCGCGAACGCCGAGCAAGCTCCTGTGCGGCCTCAGCACTGACCGCGAGCGCGAGCAAACGCGCGCTTCGCTCGATGATCGATCGCAGGGCGTCGTCCGGGTAGTAATCGAGGCGCGCCACGTATCCGAAGCGCGATCGCATCGGATTGGTGAGCAGGCCGGTTCGCGTCGTCGCGCCAACCAAAGTGAACGGGCTCAAGGGAAGCTGCAGCGTCTGCGCGTACGCGCCGTCGCCGTTGACGATGTCGATGCGGAAGTCTTCCACCGCCGTGTAGAGGTTCTCTTCGACAGTCGCGTTGAGGCGATGGATCTCGTCGATGAACAGCACGTCGTTCGGCTCAAGCTTGGTCAGAAGTGCGGCGAGTTGCCCCTTGTGCTCAATCGCCGGTCCTGAGGCCGAATGCAGCGTCACACCACGCTCAGCCGCCAAAATCAGGGCCAAGGTCGTCTTTCCGAGCCCGGGCGGGCCGCAGAACAAGGTGTGATCGACCGGCTCGCCCCGGCGCCTTGCAGCCTCGACGAAGACTCGGAGGTTGTCTTTGATTCGATCCTGGCCGACGAAATCGTCGAACTGCGAGGGGCGCAAGCTTCGGTCGAACACGCGGTCCTCCGCCTGCTCGTCAATGCTCAGGTTCTCGTTTGCTCTGGCTTCAACTTCAGTCATGACAAGGCCGACAGCGCGGCGCGCAACAGTCCTTCGATGTTCTCGTCGCTCGAAGCGCCCATTGCCGCTCCGACCGCGGCCTCTGCCTCGCTTCGTTTGTATCCCATCTGCACCAAGGCACCAACGACAGTGTCACCGGACGAGTCAGCTGGGCTCGGAACCGCTCGAAGCCGTACCCCGGTCGTGCCGCTCGCCGCGAAGTCGAGCTTCCCCTCCAAATCGAGGAGGATTCGTTCGACAGTTCTCTTACCGACGCCGCTGATCCCTTTGAAGGCCGTCTTGTCTTGTCGCGCAATAGCGTCCTGGAGCTCGCTCGCGTTCATGACGCCGATGATTGCAAGCGCGAGCTTCGGCCCGATGCTGCTCACCTTGAGGAGGGCGCGAAAGGCCGCACGGTCTTCAGTCGTGGCAAAGCCATAAAGAGTCATCGCGTCTTCGCGAACGTGAGTGTGAATCTGAAGGACGACCGGCTGCCCAGGCTCTGAACCAAGCCGCCCCGCCGTCCCCAAGGGCAGGAACACCTCGTACCCGACGCCATTGACATCGACGATGACCGACCCGTCCGTCTCCCGATGCGCAATCGTCCCACTGAGTCTGCCAATCACGGGGAGGAGGGTAGCAGGTTACTGAACAGGTGTGTACATTTGTGGGGACTGGGTCTAGTTACACCGCCCGCCCGCCCCCACCCGTAATCCTGGTATCACTCTCACGCGAGTGAGCAGCGTGCCTGGCGCGGCATTCGCTTCGGTCTGCCTTGCCGGCGCATTCGCGCCCGGCTTCGCCCTTCGGGCTCGCGGGGGGGCTGCTGTCTTGGGGGCTCTCGGTGGTTAGGGTTTGCGGCCCAGACACCAGGTGATGGCGCACACCTCGTCGAGCTTCTTGTCGAGGTGATTCGCGGTCTGGGTTTCGATGTAGCCCCAGTCGGTTGCGACGTTGAGTGCCGCGCGAACTTCCTTGGCGGAGCCGCAGGCGGTTGAGAATCGCGCGCGTGCATTGCCGGCGTCATTCCCGCGCGCCTCCGCGATATTCAGGATCAACTTTGCGCAGCTCGCTTGAGCTGATCGGCCAGCGACTTATCCTGCTCGCGAATCGCGTGGAGAAGTGGAGCGAGCTCTCGCACCACGCTTCGTGCTCTGTCGTAAACATTCCTTCTTTGCATCAGCGACTCCTTGGATTGGGTTTGGGGCCTCACTTCAGTGCGGCCCCAAACCCAATCCAAGGACAAGCGATAGCCAAGTCTGAATTCGCCAGCGCCAGCGCCAGCGCCAGTGCCAGTGCCAGTGCCAGCGCCAGTGCCAGCGCCAGTGCCAGCGTCAGCGACCGTGCCAGGAGCGGCGCGTGGCCCTTAGCGGCCGACGCCTTTGGATCGGCTTGCTTGGATGTGGGTGATGGCCACGGCCAGGGCGTCGGCGGCGTCTTCTTCGGGTGGGGCCTTCAGTCCGAGTACGGCTGTAACCAAGCGGCCCACCTGTACCTTGTCCGCCGCGCCGCGGCCGACTACTGTGCGCTTCACGACCGCCGGCGGGTATTCGTGGATCTCGAGCCCGGACTGCGCCGCCACCAGCAGGGCTACGCCGCGGGCGTGGCCAAGCTTCAAGGCTGCGTTTGGGTACTTTGCGAAGAAGATCTCTTCGATGGCAACCGCTTCGGGCTGATGCTCGCGGACCACCTGCTCGAGGCCCTGGTGGATCAGGAGCAGACGTTTTGCGAGCGCGAGCTTCTCCGGGACGGCGATGGTTCCCGCTCCAATGTGATGAAGCCTCGTTCCTTCGAGCTGCACCACGCCCCAGCCGGTGCGCCGGCTGCCGGGGTCGATGCCGAGGATGCGCATGTTCTGGTCAGGCCATTTCGGCGAGCGCTTGCTCGCTGAGCTCGAAGTCGGAATACACGTTCTGCACGTCGTCGTGGTCTTCGAGCGCTTCGAAGAGCTGAACCAGCTTCGCGGCCTCGCTGCTTTCCACGACCTTCGGGCTGTTCGGGATGTACTCGAGCGCAGCTTCGCGAACGGTGATGTCTGCGCTTAGAATCGCATCGCGAACGACGTCGAGATCGTTGCGCGGGGTGGTGACGACCCATTCATCGCCGACCAGCTCCAAGTTCTCGGCCCCGCCGCCCACTGCGGCCTCGAAGAGCCGTTCTTCGCTCGCAGCGTCTTTGTCGACTCGGATGATCCCACGCTGCTCGAAGGCCCAGAGCGCGGACCCGCTGCTGCTGATCTGCCCGTGGTTCTTGTCGAACAGCTTTCGAACCTCCGCGATCGTGCGGTTGCGGTTGTCGGTCACGACCTCGCAAACGAACAAAGTGCCATCGGGGCCGACGCCTTCGTAGAGAAGCTCCTCGTACTGGACGCCTTCGAGCTCGCCGGTGCCCTTCTTGATCGCCCGCGACACGTTCTCGGCCGGCATGTTCACACTGCGCGCGAGGTCGACCGCTCGCCGTAGCCGCGCGTTCCCATCCGGATCACCGCCACCGGAACGAGCCGCGATCGTGATCTCCTTGATGACTTTGGTGAACAATTTCCCGCGCTTGGCGTCCTGGGCACCCTTGCGTCGTTTGATTGTCGACCATTTGCTGTGGCCACTCATACCGTCCCCTTATTCAACGGAATTGCTCGCTTTTCAAGCGAATCCTCTGAGTGAATAAGCCCCCAGCCGCCGCGTCGAACCTCCCATGAAACGCTTTGGGATTCTCATCATCGCACTATTCGGGGTCGCCGGCTGTGACAGGGACTCCCGATACTTCTGTATCTCCGACGGACCCTTGAGCGAACGCGGTTGCTTCCTTTGCCGAGGTGACGAATGCGACCCTCAACCTGCGCCGCAGCGGGACTTGTGCGTAGCGGACGCGGACTGCGGCGTCGGTGAGCTCTGCACGACGCTTGGCTGTGTCGGCGAATGCCAGGAGGAATACGACTGCCCCCTCGGCACGACCTGCGCGCAAAACGGTCTGTGTCTCAATCCGCTCGAAGAGAGTCCCGAGCCTGCGGCGTTCCGATGTCAGTTCAACTTCGAGTGCGGCGACGATCGTATTTGCATCGACGGCGAATGTCTCATCACCTGCCTGGACGAGCCCTGTCCCGAAACGCAGCAGTGCGTAGCGGGAGCGTGCCGCCCTTGCACCGACGCGAGCTGTCTCAGCAACTGCACCGACGACGCGAACTGCGCCGAGCACGAGTATTGCAGCTCGTTCCAGTGCATCCCCGACACGCGTCCGGAGCAGTTCTGTCCCGAGAACGAATGTCAGCCCGACCGCGTCTGCGTTCGTGGGCAATGTCGCACGCCTTGCGAGACGGACGACGAATGCGCCCGCATCGACACGACGATTCGATTCTGCGCGCCAGTCGAAGAGCTGAACCTCTGTGTTCGCAGCAGCGAAGTGCTCGCCGACTGTCAGCTCAACATCGACTGCGGGCTTGGTGAAGAATGCGTGGACGGCGCCTGTGTCGTGACCTCCGCCTCGCCCTGACCGAGCCAGAGTAGCTCGCGAAGGCTGGCGATGGCGACCCAGGTGAATCCACCGCAAAACAGGAGCAAGAAGGGCACACTGGCCCAGCTCTGGGTCGCGATCGCAATGGCCAAGCTCGCCATACAGTAGAGCGCCAGGCCGAGCTCGACCGTGTTGTGCCAGGACCAGCGGCCTCGGTAGCCCCGGGGGCCTGAGCCGGGCTTGCCATCGAGGCTGCCACGCTTCGGGGTCCGAACGAACTCGACGTCGCGGCCGAACAAGCCTTCGACAGCTGCGCGTCCGTTGTTGATCGAAAGGCCGATGCCGAGCGCCATCATGGCAGGCAGCCGTTTGATCGCGTCCCATCGCCCAGCGTAGAGATCTTGATGCGCGACGACGTAAAACGCCGCTACCGATCCGCATGTCGCCAAGAACAAGGGCAGGTCCAGCATCAAGAGCTCTGGCTGCTCCATCTGGCGCCGGATCAGCATATTGGGAAGTTGGAGCAGAGTCAGCACGAGCAGAAACAAGTAAGCTAGGTTGTTGCTCAGGTGAAACAGAGCTTCTGTTTTCACCTTCCAGCTGACCGGTGCGCGGAAGATCGTGCCAAGCAGTTTGCGCGCGGTTTGGACCGAGCCCTTGGCCCATCGATACTGCTGCCCCTTGAAGCTGTTCATGTCCGACGGCAGCTCAGCGGGCACGCTCAGTTGTGGCGCGTAGACGAACTTCCAACCGGCGAGCTGAGCCCGGTAGCTCAGGTCCATGTCTTCGGTGATCGTGTCGTGCTGCCAGCCCCCGGCCTCGATGATGGCAGATTTGCGCCACATGCCGGCGGTGCCGTTGAAGTTGAAGAAGCGCCCCGAACGGTTGCGCGCGCTGTGCTCGATGACGAAGTGCCCATCGAGCAGCATGGCCTGGCAGCGAGTCAGCAGCGACAGATCACGGTTCAGGTGGGCCCATCGCGCCTGCACCATGCCGACGGATGGGTCGGAGAAGAAGTCGATCAGCTCACGTAGGATTGCCGACCCCGGAACGAAGTCGGCATCGAACACCAAGATGAAATCGCCCTTAGCGAGCTTCATGCCCGCTTCGAGCGCGCCGGCCTTGTATCCATGCCGGTTCTCACGATGAAGATAGACGACGTCGAGCCCCTGGGCGCGCAGCGCCTTGCACTTTGTGCGGGCGATGGACGACGTTGCATCGGTCGAGTCGTCGAGCACCTGAATCTCGAGCCGTTCAGCCGGATAGTCGATACGCGCCACCGCGTCGATCAATCGGTCTGCGACGAACATCTCGTTGAACATCGGAAGTTGAACCGTGACCAGAGGTAGGTTCACTTCATCGAAACGTGATTCAGGGACCGTGTGCTCGCGGCGATGGCGAAGGTACGAGAAGAGCAGCGCACTTCGATGGAGCCCATAGAGCGCGAGTACTCCGAGGGTGACTAAGTAAAGTACGATGAACAGGGTCTGCACGTCAGATTCCACGAGTATGGGAAATGCACCGCGATGTTACGCGGATGGCATCTCCGCAGCGGCTGCGATTTCGGCGCCAACACGCAGGCGCTTCAGAGTTCGTTCTTTGCCGAGCACTTCCATCACCTCGAAGAGGCCCGGACTACGTGTTCGGCCCGTCATTGCCACGCGCGCTGGTTGCGCGACCAGTTTCATCGGAAGCTCGTTCTCTTCGAGCCAGGCTTTGACGGCTTGCTCGACCGGCTCTTTCCCAAACGGCTCGACGCCTTCCACCAGGTCGGCCAGTCGTCGGAGATTCTCCGCGTAGGTGGGGACGAGGAATTTCCGTTTTCCTTTGGCTTCGAATTCGACGTCTCTAAAGAAGTAGTCAACCGCCTCGGCTACGTCGACGAAGGTCTCTGCTCGCGGCCTCACATAGGGAATCGTCCTCAGGAGGACCGGATCGTCCCCCTCGACCTCGATCCCGATCTTCGCGAGAAAAGGCACGGTCCCTCGCGCAATCGCGTCATCGGAGAGCATCCGCAAGTGCTCGGCCTGGACGTGTACGAACTTCTTTCCGTCATAGCGACCCGCCGTCGAGCCAACCTTGTCCCAGCTGAACTTCTCGATCAGCTCCCGCCGGGTGAAAATCTCCTGGTCGCCGTGCGACCAGCCGAGGCGCGCCAGGTAGTTGAGCACCGCGTCGGGCAGGTAGCCCATGTCGCGGTACTCGAGGACACCGACCGCAGCATGACGTTTCGAGAGCTTCTCCCCGTTCGGCGCGAGAACCATGGGCATGTGTGCGAAGTTCGGAACGGTCGCGCCCAGTGCTTCATAGAGAAGAATTTGAGGCGCGGTGTTGATCATGTGATCGTCGCCTCGGGCGACCAGGGTGACCCCCATCGTTAGATCGTCGACCACGCAGCCGAAGTTGTAGAGCGGCATCCCATCGGGTCGCAGCAAGATCGAGTCTTGGAGCGTCGCGTTCAGGATGTCGATCTTGCCTTTGACCTGGTCGACCCAGCTCGTCGTTCCCTCTTCGGGCGCTCGGAAGCGAATCACATGGCGCGCGTTCGAGTCCGAGGGCGCATCGCTGCGATCGCGCCAAGGACTTCGGAAGCGGAAGCCATCCTTGGTGCCGGTCTTCTGATGCGCTTCGCGCGCCGTGGCGATCTCTTCTTTGGTCGCGTAGCAGCGATAGGCGTGCCCCGTTTCGATGAGCTTCTCGGCGTAGGCCGCATAGATGTTGAGACGTTCGCTCTGAACGTAGGGTCCGTGATCTCCGCCGACTTCCGGGCCTTCGTCCCAGTCCAGGCCGAGCCAACGCATCGACTCGAGCACGATCTGAATGCTCTGCTCGGTGCTGCGCTCGCGATCGGTGTCCTCGATGCGAAGGATGAACGTGCCCTGATTTCGGCGCGCCCACAGCCAGCTGTACAGCGCCGTTCGCACACCGCCGATGTGCAGGTACCCCGTGGGCGACGGAGCGAACCGAACGCGAACTTCCGACATGGCGAGAGAGCTACCTGCCGCCCGTGACCGGGTCAAGCGAAGCGGTGGCTACCCATGGCCCCTGGGCTTGGGGTTGGCTTGCAGGACGCCACCGAACGAGTTGCGGTACGCCCGACAAGCCAAATCCATTCATCTTGCGGCGCACAATCGTCTTGACCCCGACTGGCTCCGTGATCAGGCTCACGCGTTGATGGGAGCGCCTGAGGACCTGATAGAGCGGCTCAACCGCGGCGTCCGCAAGCGCAACGCGCGCTGGACGTTTCTGAGCGAAAGGCCCTTCGGTGATTCGCTGAGGCTTCGGCGTTTTCGTTTGGGCAACGGGCTAACCGTATTGACCTTGGTCGATCGGTCCGCTCCTACTGTCAGCTACCACAGCTGGTTTCGTGTGGGCTCACGGCACGAGCGACCGGGCAAGACGGGACTGGCGCATCTGTTCGAGCACTTGATGTTCAACGAGACGCGCTGCCATCCGCCAGGCGACTTCGACCGTTTGATGGAGGGCGCCGGTGCCGAGGCAAACGCCGCGACCTGGACCGACTGGACCTACTACTACGAGAACGCACCCCGCGATGCTTTGCGGCTACTCATCGAGCTCGAAAGCGATCGCATGGCGAATCTGGTTCTCCGTGTGCCGCAAGTCAGCTCGGAGAAGGAAGTCGTGGCCAACGAACGCAAGCTTCGCGTGGACGACGACGTGGAAGGCAAGGCGCTCGAGCTACTCTATGAGAACGCCTTTCGTCGCCATCCTTATCGCTGGCCGACGATTGGTTCGATGAACGACATCCGCGGCTTCAACGTCAAGGATTGCCGTGAGTTCTATCGAACGCACTACGCGCCCAGCAACGCAACCATCGTGATCGCGGGCGATTTCGCCGAATCGAGAGCTCTTTTACTGGTTCAAAAGAACTACGGCGATTTGCCCGGCGCGCGCGTCGCGCAGACTCGCAAGCCTTCGAAGGAGCCGGCACAGCGTGCGGAGCGCGTTTGCCGACTCGCCGCGCCGACGCCGACCGAGAAGCTTCTTCTGGGATACCGAGCGCCTTCGTTCTTGGATGCAGACACCCCGGCACTCGTCATTGCGAACGAAGTCATGTTTGGCGGTCAAAGCTCGCGACTGCATCGCCTGTTCTGCCTCGACGAAGAGATCGCGCTTTCCGTACGAGGCTCGATTTCGCCCTTTGTCGACCCAGGTCTGTTCGAGATGTGGATCTTTCTCCGAGAAGGAAAGACCAGAGCAGAGGCGCTGGCCTTGCTCGATCGGGAGATCAGTCGGCTCGGTTCCGAGGGTCCGAGCGAGGTCGAGCTTGAAAAAGCGATTAGCCAACTGGAGCTTTCGTTCCTGCACAGCATGGAAACCGCTGGTGGCAAGGCTGAGCAGATCGGTTTCTACGAAATCGTTGCCAATGACGGCGCCGCCGTGTTCGAGCGGCTTGCGGCCTACCGCGATGTCTCGGCCGCTGACGTGAAACGCGCAGTCGCCAAGTACCTCCGCCCTTCGCGCCGAACCCGAGTCGAGATCGAGCGGAAACCGTCATGAGCATCCTGGTCGAATCGAGTGACATACTTCCGCTGGTAGACGTTGAAGTCGCGTTCGCGGTGGGCAGCCTGAAGGACCCTGCAGGGCGCGAGGGCCTCGCCCAGCTCTCCGGCCACCTGATGCGGCGGGGGCCGCGGGGGCTTTCTCAGCAGCGATTCGAGGATCGTCTCGCGAGCCTTGGAGCCCGCGTATCGGTCCAGGTCTCCATGCGCTCGACTAGAGTTCGCGCCACCGTGCTTCGCCGTAGCTTGGAGCCCTTGCTCGAGCTTCTGGCCGATATGATATGGCGGCCCGCGCTCCGCTCGAGCGACTTCGGGAAGCTCAAGCGCCAGGCCCAGGCTGGTCTCATTGCGCGGCTAGATGACGACGAAGCCCTGGGCGCAATCTGTTTTCGCGAAGCGATTTTCGGCGAGCATCCGTACGGCCGAAGCTTGAGCGGGCATGCCGACAGCCTGGCGCGGATCGGGGTCCAGGACGTAGAGAGCTTCTACGCGCGGAACATCGCCAAGGGCGCGTTTCTCGTTGGGGTCGCGGGCGACGTGAGCGATACCGAGGCCCGCGCCTTGATCGCATCGAACTTCCCAAGCGCGAAACGCGCCAAGCACAAAGACGCCATGGTACCGGCGACCCGGGTGCGCCCTGGCCGCCACGTGGTCATCGTGGACAAGCCAGAGCGAACCCAGACCCAGCTCTTCATTGGCACGCTTGGCGCCCGCACGCGCGACCGGAATCTGTTTCCGCTCATCGTGTCGAACACCGCGTTCGGCGGCACCTTTTCTGGTCCGCTCATGCAAGAGGTCCGAGCCGCCCGTGGCTGGAGCTATGGTGCGTACAGCCGCTTGCTTCACGCGAAGCAGCGTGATGCCTGGTACATGGCGACCGCGCCGGCGGCGGAGTACTCGGCCGATTGTGCCGCGCTTCAGCTCGAATTGCTCGAACGCTGGGTCGACCGAGGGATCAACAAAGCGCAGCTCAAGTTCGCGCAGCGCTACCTGATCAACAGCCACTGCTTCGACCGCGACACGCCTTCCAAGCGACTCGAATCCCGCCTCGATGTCGAGCTCCTCGGCATCCCCCGAAGCTACGTCGAGAAGTACGATGAGCTCGTGGCATGTGTCAGCCGAGAGGAAGCCAACGATGCGACCCGCGCTCGGATCTCCAGCCGTGATCTCACGATCGTCGTGGTCGCCACCGCAACCGAGGTGGCTGCTGCGTTCGAGCGGCTCCCTGGTGTCAAGTCCTTGGAAATCGTGCCCTTCGACCGAGGCTAGTTGCTCAGGGCGCGTCGCAGCTCGGAACGGCTCCAGACGCGCGGTACCCTGACTTGCGGCAGCTTTGCAAGGCGTTTGGCCTGCTCGTGGAGCGTTCCGTCGGGCTCGGGCAGGATGATCGTTCGCAGGTCTTCGGACCTGGTGAAGAACTCAACGACTTCCATCGACCGCGCATCGTGGCTTGCCGAGTGGATGATCAGTCCTGCGTACTCGGTCTCGTCGCCCTCGAGCTCGCGAACGGCCTCTTCGAGCGAATCTACGGCTGACACCGGGAAGCCAAAGCTGCGAATCTCGGCCTCGATCTCTTCGCGCACGCGTCGGCGAGGCTCGAAGACCAGCAGCGGAAGCCGTGCTGCGATGGCCTCGCGACGAACCAGCGCGCGAAGCACGGCATTGTGAATCGTGTCCTCTTGATCGGCCGAGAGGATGGGGAACGAAATCGCCAAAGCGACGCCATTGCTCTCATCGCGCACGCGCCGAACCGAGCCGGTTAGACTCATCGTTTCCCCGCCTGCATCCAGATCGATGAGCAAGTGCACGAGATGACCGGGGCGCAAGTTGCGATCGCCCGAAACCATGGCGCCGCCAGCAGAGATGTTTTCCAGGGTGTACTGCCCGACGCGATCGCCCCGCTGAAACAGGACTGCGCGGCCGTCGAGATCAACTCTGTGATTCGAGCGTCGATCCATTTGTGCCCTGGCATGCCCCATCCTGCTTTCAGAATGCCGATCTGTCCGCCGAAAAGCTAGTCCACAGGGGGTGATAACCCGATCATTTGTTTTCGATTTTACAGTTTATTTTTTGCTGTCCTCAATCGCTCGAATGATTGTATCATCGGTGGAAACCGAGGGCTGCCAATGATCCACACACGAATACGCGACATTCTCCGACGGAAGGGGGAAGACGTATACACCATTGGCCCAGTTGCAACCGTGATCGACGCCGTGAACACGATGAATGATCACCATGTCGGTTCGGTGCTGGTGGTCGAAGCCGGCTATCCCGTGGGCATCTTCTCCGAACGCGATGTACTGGTTCGCGTAGTCGCTGCGAATCGCGATCCGCGTCAAACGCTCGTGCGAGACGTCATGACGACGCATCTCCACACCGCAACGCCGGACGACACCCTGATGGACGTCATGCACTTGATGACCGAGCGCCGCTGCCGCCATGTGCCCGTAATGGAAGGCGAAGCTCTTCGCGGCCTCGTATCGATCGGTGACCTAAGCAAGGCCAGTCAATACGAGCTCAGCCAAGAGGTCCGCCAGCTATCGACCTACATCGGAGGCCCATACCTCAGCTAAGACGCGGGCCGGTCTGCGATCGCATAGTTGGGATTCGACGTTCCGGTGACATGCGAATTGGCGTCTGATAGAGTGCCGGCCCTATGCCGAGCCTCAAGTGGATGGTGCAGCAGGGTCGGCCCCGCGTGTTTGGGATCTACAAGCGCGTGACGTCGATTGGACGGGCCGGGGCCAATGACGTGGCGATCGATTCGGGGACCTTGGAAGCGCATCATGCGCAGCTGGTATTCGATGGGCGGGACTTCGCCGTAGCGCCGGTCGATGCGGGCGCGACGGTCGAGGTCAATGGCAAGAAGAAGAAGAAGTCGAAGGTCTTCCACAACGACAAGCTGACCCTCGGAGACGTCGAGCTGGTGTTTTCGCTTTACGACGAGACCGGCTCTCGCGATCCGGATGTCGAGGGTCGGAGCTCTCAGACCTCGGAGATCGAAGGCATGCTCAAGCTGAGCGACTTCAATCGCCGGCTGCTCGAGATTCGCACCATTCCAGACCAAATCGAAGCGCTCCTCGACGCTGTGATTGACATCGTTCACGCGAACAAGGGGTTCGTCATCTTGCTTCGCGACGGAGATCCCGAAATCGCCGCCGCACGCAACGTCGATCGAGAGACGATTCCCGACGCGGTGACCCAGCTCTCGGACAGCATTCTTCGCCGCTGCATCGACACACGTCAGCCGCTGATTGTCAGCGACGCCCTCAACGACACGATGTTCAACTCGAGCGAGAGCGTGATGGACTTGCAGCTCAGCTCAGTCATGGTCGCGCCGCTGATCGCGCAAGGTCAGCTCCTCGGATTGATTTACGTTGGGAACGACAACGTGGTGAACCTCTTCGAGCAGAGCAGCCTCGAAGTGCTCACGGTGTTCGCGGGCCAGGCATCGCTGATTTTGCAGAACGCCATCTTGCTCAATCAGCTCACGACCGATCGCGACCGCATCGCCGAGGAGCTCGAATCGCAGAAGTTCGGCGGGATCATTGGAAGTTGTCCGAGCTTGCAAGAGGTCTTTCGCAGAGTGGAGAAGGTCGCAGCGGCGGACATCAACGTCCTCATTACCGGCGAAACAGGCACCGGAAAAGAGCTGTTCGCCCGCGAGCTGCACCGCCGTTCCAATCGCACCGACGGTCCCTTCATCGTCGTCAATTGCGGGGCCATTCCGGAGAACCTCATGGAGTCCGAGCTCTTCGGTCACGTGCGCGGGGCGTTCACCGGTGCGGTGTCCACCCGACAAGGCAGCTTCCAAGCCGCCGATGGGGGCACGCTCTTCCTCGACGAGATTGGCGAGATGCCGCTGGCGCTCCAGGTCAAGCTTCTACGCGCTCTTCAGGAACGGGTTGTCGTGAAGGTCGGTGACACCAAGCCTCAGTCCGTCGATATCCGGGTGCTCGCGGCGACCAACCGCGACCTCGAGGCCTCGATCAAAGAAGGCACGTTTCGCGAAGACCTCTACTATCGCTTGAACGTGATAAACCTTCACCTGCCGCCGCTTCGAGAGCGCGGCGACGACATCACGATTCTAGCGAAGTTTCTACTCAACAAGTACGCAGCGGAGTTCGGCGCGACGGTCAATGGGTTCACTCCCAAGGCGCTCGAAGCAATGCACAACTACGACTGGCCCGGGAATGTTCGCCAGTTGGAGAACCGCATCAAGAAGGCGATCGTGCTTGCGGACAAGACGCTGATTGGGCCGGACGACTTGGACTTGGGTGGAGAGCAACGGCGGGCAGTCATTCCGCTCACGCAGGCTCGAGAGGAATTCACGCGGACGTACATCCTCGAGGTGCTCGAACGCAACGGCGGCAATCGGACACGAACTGCCCGCGATTTGGGCGTCGATCCCCGCACCATCTTCCGCTACCTCGAGCGCGAGCCCGATGCCCCAGAGCCAGGCGGGGCGGCAGAGGGCTGACATTAATGTCATAGGTACGCTCCGAAATTCATGTGAGAATGTCAGAAACCCAAGGTTTTTCGGGTTCGGAACTACGGCATGGCCTTTGCTTCTAAATTCACCGGGATGCTTTGCCTGGCTTCATATGTAGCGGTGCTGGCCCTCGCCTCGAACGGCGGCTGCATTGCGGCCACGACGATCGAGTTCGAGTCGCCGGAGAACTTCCCGCCGTCGATCGTCAGCGAGCCGAACGCCGAGTTTCCACTCAACCGAATCGGGCAGATCAATCTCGACGATCCGGTCGAGACCCCGGAAATGCCGCTCGAGGTCATCATTCGCGATCCGAACTTCGACCAGACGCTCGACTACCGCATTTTTCTCGACGCTCCCGACCCACCCACGGCCGAGATCGAGATCCAGGACGGTGAGATCGAGCCAAGTGGTTTTCTAGAACGACCACGAACCTTCACGATTTCCTACAACGAGCTCGACCCCGGCGAGTGTCACAGGATTGAGCTGGTCGTCGTGGGCGCATTCGCCAGCAACGTCGAAAAGCGCCGACCAGTCGATGAGGGCGATATCGACGAAGCGACCTGGTGGGTCGAAGTCGTAGACGCCGACAATCCCGTCATCAACGAGCAGTGCCGATGAAGCGCTTGACGCTCTTATCGCTCTTGGCGCTCGTGGGATGCAGCTTCGATTCCGAGCTGATGCTTCCCACGATCGACAACTCCTGCGGCGGCAGCTCGGACTGCTCCGAGGGGGTCTGCGACGCAAACATCTGCATCGACGATTCGGGCGCATCGGTGGACCTAGCCATCGAGGTTTTGCGCGGCTCGACCGACCCGGAGGTCGTCACCCCCGCGAGCTGGGCCTTTGCTGGCGAATCGGCATCGGGCGCGAGCAGCCGCGACCTCGTCCTGCCGGCGACCCGGCAAGTCCTGGGAACGGTCCGCTGGGCCGGCGCCCGCGTTCCGGCAACGCTTCGTTTCGTTCGTCGCATGAATGACGAGGTCTCGTCGCTGGCGCCCGTCGCGATCGAGGTGGAAACCTTGCGCGAGCCCGCCGAGGGATACGACTTCAACGCCGTCTTGGTAGCGGGCGCGACCTACGACCTGGTCGTGATGCCCAGCAGCGACATGGTCATGCTGTTCGGCCAGGAGCCAGCGCCCGCGATTCGGGCCTTACCCCCGTCCTACATGGTGCTTCAAGTCGATGACAGCGATACGAGCGAGCCCTTTCGCTTCGACGTCTCGTTTCCGATCTCGCTTGCAATCGACTGCACCGACAGCCGCGATGTCGGCTGCACCCTCCACGCAGATGTCTACAGCCGCGACGACGACAACCAGGTCGAGCTTCCCCAAGCGGGTCTGCAGGTTCGCGCCATCGACAAACAGAGCGGCCGCGTCGTTTCTTCGATCGCGGAGACCGACGCCACTGGGCATTTCGCCATTCGAGTCAGTGATGAGGCATCCGACTACTTGATCCGAGTGACCTCGAGCTCCGGCGGCGCTCCCTTCCCATCGGTCTCCGTCGATCCGGACTTGGTCTTCCTGAACAATCCAGTCGACAAGGTCATCTACATCCCGCGGCTCGAACCCATTCAGTTCACCGGCCAGGTGCACGACAAGCTGGGCAGGGCGGTACCAGGTGCCACCGTGCGTTTCCTGTCCACCGGCATCTTTGGAGGGAGCCAGCTCGGGCTTGCGGGATCGTTCAACGGATCTGCGATGACGAACGACGACGGCAGCTTCAGCGCAGAGCTTCTAACCGGCTTCTATTCGATCTCGGTCACGCCGCCCGAAGACATCCAGAACAATTGGGGAGTCCTTTCTGCCGATGCGGCGGTCGGCGAAGAGCTCACGACTCTAGGTACCTTGATCGTCCCTTCACGGATCGGCCTTGGCGGCACGGTTTCGACTTTCCGTGACGAGCCAGCGGCGGGGGTGACGGTTTTGGCCCGAGCGCGCTCCACGACCGATCCGGGCGCCGTCCACAGGTCTCGGGAGGCGGTGTCGAGCGACCTTGGCGACTTCGCGATGAGCGTCGATGTCGGCCTCTACGACATGCAGGTGAAGGTGCCGGCGGAATCGGGCTTTTCCTGGCTGGTCGAGCCGGAGTTGGCGATGAGCCTCAACACCGGTGACTTGCGCAAAGAGTATCGCTTGCAGCCTCCTGTCGCTGTCTATGGGGTCATCCAAAGCAGCGACGGAAAAGCCGTTCAGAACGCGCTGGTCCGGGGCTATGTTTTCGACGGTGGCGCCAGCGCTACGGACCGGCCGCTCCAGGTCGCAGAGGCTCTGTCCGGCGAAGATGGCAGCTATCGGCTGCTCATCGCCCCGCGTTTCGGCGGCGAATGAAGAGGAGAACGATGGCTGCGAGGCCGAGCCAGCCGGGCCAGTCCCCGAAGCGCGCGTAGAGCGTCTCGCTCTCGAGCATCCGCACATCGTAGCGCAGGTTCTCGCGACTCAGCAGGTCGGTTTGCGCCACGACTCGCCCGAGCGGATCGATCACGGCGCTGATGCCGCTGTTGGTCGAGCGCACCAAGTACCGACGGTGCTCGATCGCTCGATACTGGGACAGGACGAGGTGGATCCACGGCTCCTGCGTGTCACCGAACCAGGCGTCGTTGGTGAGGTTGATCAGCACGTGAGGATTTGCCGCGCGCACCATCTTTCGCGTGAAGCGCGCAAGCACGTCTTCGTAGCAAACCGGAGTCGAGATTCGCCATGGCCCGAGCGTCAAAGGGCGAACGTGGGTGCCGGCGGTGAACCGTCCGCTGTTGGGTGAAAGATCGTAGAGGATTGGGAAGACGTCGCCGAAGGGGAGGTACTCGCCGAACATCAGCAGGTAAGTCTTGTCATAGGTGGAGCGCACCGTGCCTTCGTCATCGGTCAGGAAGACGGTGTTGTAGATCTTGCGCTTGCCATCGACCCGCTCGGTCGACACGCCTCCGAATAGGATCGGGGTCTTCAAGTCCTGACGGACCCGATCCGCCGAGAAAGGCAATTTGCGTGGAAGGCCGTCGACGAACGCCGATTCGGGCCAGACGATCAAGTCGAGCTCGCCTTGCTCCTCTAGCTGGCGGCTTTGCTCGAGGTGGCGGCGATGGCCTTCGATGGCCTCGGTTCGCTTCTCGAAGATACCCATGTTCACCTGCACGATGCCTAAGCGGAGAATCGGGGCCTCTTCGAGCTCCGCTTCGACCTGGGCAATACGAACGGTTCCGTAGATAGCGCTCGAGGCGATCGCCGCAGAGGTGAGCCCAAAGAGCAGCCAGGGCGCAGCTCGGTTCGCGCGCCTCCACCGCCATGCCTCGAAAACGGAGAGGTTGAACAATGCCATCACGACGGTGACGAGCATCGGACCGCCGAGGTCCGCGATCTGGACCAGCGTGGTTTGCGCGTAGAGGCTATTGGAAAGATAAGTCGGAAAGAGCGAGGGGTAGAGCCATTCGATCAGCAGCAGCGTCGGGATTGCGACGAAGCTCGTGCTCCAGCCGCGCTTGCGAAGCGCGCGGTAGACCAAGCCGTAGACCGCGAAGTTGAAGCCGAGGTACGCGGAAAACAACAACCAGAACAGAGCGCTCGCCGCGTAGCCGTACCCTGAAAACACATCGAGAAATTCGACGAGCCAATGGTAGCCACCGGCGCATGTGACGGTTCCGTAGAGCCAGGCGACCGCGAGGCTGTGGCGCCAGGTTCGCTTCAAGCCGAGCTCGAGCGCGCCCCAGAGGGGAACCAGGCAGATTAAGGAGAGAGGCCACAAACCAAAGCCCGCCCAACCAAGGAAATAGAACGCGCCACCAAGAACCGCGAGGCCATATGCCTGATAGCGCGGCGCAGGGCTCGCCTGGGTGGAGCTGCTCTCGGTCACTGGGCGCTTCGTAGCACGCGTTCGGTCGATTCGTGCACGATGTCGAGCAAGCGCTCGAGGTCGGCGTCCTCGATGTTGAGTGGCGGCACGAGGTACACCGTGTTGCCGAGAGGACGGAGATGCGCTCCGAGCCCGAGCGCCAGTTCGGAAATCTGCCAGCCGATCATGCCCATGTAGCCGCGCGCGCCAACATCGAACGCCGCGCACATTCCGAGCGCGCGAGGAGACGACACTCCCGGGATCTTCCGCATGTCCTCGGTTCGTTTCGCAAGCCTTGCCGCCTTGGGCTTCGCCTCTTCGAGGACCTGCTCGTCATGGTAAATCGCCAGCACCTCACGCGCGACCCCCGCCCCGAGCGGATTGCCGCAGAAGGTGTGTCCGTGCATGAGCGCGCGGCTCTTGTCCCCACGAAAGCCGTCATAGATCCGTTCGCTCGCCAGGGTGGCCGCGAAGGGAAGCACGCCGCCCGAGAGGCCCTTTGCCGTGCACAGGAGGTCAGGAGCAATGCCTGCCTGGTCGCAGGCCCACATGGGGCCCGTTCGGCCAAAGCCCGTGAAGACCTCGTCCGCGATCAAGAAAGTATCGGCCCGCTCGGTTTCCTCTCGCAGCGCAGCGAGCAGCTCGGCGGGGTACATACGCATACCTGCCGCCCCTTGAACGAGCGGCTCGACGATGACCGCGGCGATCTCGTCGGAATCGCGGCGAAGCATTCTGAACAGCTCCTCGAATACCCGCTCCCAATCCTGTTCGACGAAGTTTGACGGCCTTTCCACGTCAAAGAGAAGTGGACGAAAGCAGGCGGTGAACTCGTCGACCGCGCTCGCGCTCATCGCGCCCAGGGTGTCGCCATGATAAGCGCCGGGAAGGGCGAGGAAGCGACGGCGTTCCGGGCGACCGTTCTGCTGCCAGTACTGAAACGCCATCTTGAGTGCGACCTCGACCGCGGTGGAGCCGTTGTCGCTGTAGAAGACGCGCTCGAGGCCATCGGGCGCGAGCGCCGCCAGCTCCGCCGAAAGGCGCGCGGCCGGCTCGTGCGTCGCCGCGGCCAGGGTGCAGTGCATCATCCGCTCGGACTGCCTCGCAATGGCGGCGCGAAGGCGCGGATGCCCGTGACCCAAGTTGTTGCACCACCAAGACCCACTCGCATCGAGAACCCGCCGCCCATCGGCCGCGATCAACCAGGGCCCCTCGGCCCGATCGACGACGAGCAAGGGACGCGTTTCGTGATCTTCGCTCGACGTGTAGGGGCGCCAAAGGTGTGCCCGATCGAGGGCGATCAGCTCGTCGTCGGGGGACATCTGGCTGACTGTGCGATGGGCTAACGAGAGATGTCAAACCGGGGCACGGTGTACACGACGGACGGGGGTCACTGTTTGGCTTGGACGTCAGCGTTCGGCTTGTGCTGCCGCGGGTGTGGTGGGGGTGGGGTGTTGGGTTGGTTGCGTAGTTAGGCTTAATTACACCGCCCGCCCACCCCCACCCGTAGTCCTCCCTGGCGCGGCGGTCGCTGCGCTCCGCCTTGCCGGCGCGTTCGCGCCGGGCTTCGCCCTTCGGGCTCGCGCTGCCGCCTGCGGTCTTGGGGGTCCGTGTCCGTGTCCGTGCCAGCGCCCGTGCCAGTGCCAGCGTGGTGATCGTGATCGCGACCGTGTCCGCGCTACATCGGCCCGACGAGCACTTCTCGCCGCCCTCCGGCCTTCGAGCTTGGCGGTCCGACGACGCCTTGCTGTTCCATCTGCTCGACCAGCTTTGCGGCCTTGTTGTAGCCGACGCTGAGCTGACGCTGGACGTGGCTGATCGAGCAGTAGCCTGCGTTGGCCACGACGGCGACGGCCTTGTCGTAGAGCGGGTCGTCGCTCTCTGCGTCGAAGCCTTCGTCCTCGCGCGGTTTCAGGATCTCTTCCTGGTATTCGGGGTCGCCTTGCTCGCGTAGGTAGTCGCAGACGGCTTTGACTTCGTCTTCGCTGACGTACGCCGCGTGCACGCGCTTTAGGTCACCGGAGCCTGGCGGGATCATCAGCATGTCGCCCATGCCGAGGAGATGCTCGGCGCCGGAGCGGCCGAGGATGGTCATCGAGTCCTGGCGCTGCGCGACCTTGAATGCGACTCGAGCCGGGAAGTTCGCTTTGATCATACCGGTGATGACGTCGACGCTGGGCCGCTGGGTTGCGAGGATCACGTGGATACCCGCGGCTCGCGCCTTCTGCGCAAGCCTGGCGATACAGGCTTCGACATCTTTGGCGGCGACCATCATCAGGTCGGCGAACTCGTCGACCACCACCACCACCGACGGCAGCTTCTCCGGCTCGAAGTTCTCCGCGTCTGCGACCTCTCCGTCCGCGGGGTCGAGGAGGATCTCCTGGCCGTTGGCGTCCTGAGCGCTGACCTTGCCTTTGCGCTTGGGCATGAACTTCTCGATCGAAAGTTCTCCGCGCAGGACGCGGTCGACCCGCCGGTTGTAGGTGTCGATGTTCCGGGTACCAGCATCAGCGAACACCTGGTAGCGCCGCTCCATCTCGTCGACCGCCCATCGAAGCGCGAGCGCGGCCTTCTTCATGTCGGTCACGACCGGCAGCAGCATGTGCGGGATGCCGTCGAAGACCTGCAGCTCGACGACCTTGGGGTCGATCATCAGCATCCGAACCTCTTCTGGCGTCTTCTTGGCGAGGATCGAAGTCAGCATCACGTTGAGCGCAACGCTCTTACCGGAGCCGGTCGCGCCGGCGACGAGCAAGTGCGGCATCCGCGCGAGGTCGACGTAGACGGGCTGCCCGCCGATGTCCTTGCCGAGCGCCATCGGAAGCGCGCCACCCTGCTGCTCCCAGCGGCGATCTTCGATGATTTCGCGCAGATGAACCGTCTGCCGGATGTCGTTTGGAAGCTCGAAACCGACGCGCGCCTTACCCGCGATCGGAGCGACGATGCGCACCTTCTGAGCCGCCAGAGCCATCGCGAGGTCATCGGCCAGGCCGGCAATTTTCGAGACCTTCGTTCCGCTCTGCGGCTCGAACTCGTACATCGTCACGACCGGGCCGGGATGGATCTCGTCCACGCGACCGCGTACGCCATAGGCCGCGAGCTTCTCCGTGAGGAGCTCCGCGTTTTCGCGAAGCGCGTCCGCGTCGACGTGGATTTCAGAACCATCTGGCTCGTCGAGGAGACTGCTTGGGGGCAGATGGAAGTCACGGTGGCTCCGCTTGGGACGCGTCGAGATCGCCAAGGGCTTCTGTTTGGTTTCTTTTGGGGCGACGATCTTCGGGGCCCCGACCGGGCTGGACGCGGGCGTCTCAGCTCTCGGTAACGGAGCCGGCGTGACGACGGTCGCGGGCGGAACGCTTTGCATCTGCTCGCGGTCGTAGTGCATGCCCATGATGCGCGGCTGACTCGCCCGAATCTCTTCGTCGTGGATTTCGCGCGCCTCGGTCCAGGCCTCCCGCAGTGCGACGGCGATGCCTCGGACCTTCGCCCATGCGGCATGACCGAGTCGCGCCAGCGCTTGCGCGGCCTCTTCGAGCGTCCAAGGGGTCCGCAAGATGACGGCCGTCCCCAGGACCGCGAATCCGATGATCACGGTTCCATAGAATCCAAGCAAAGAGCGAAGCACTTCGCCGAGCAGCTCCCCGACCGCTCCCCCAGGTGATGCCCCCCAGACCGCCTTCGGTTCGATCAGCAAGTGCCCGAGCGCTGCGCCCATCACGACGAGCACGAGTGTCGACCCCATCGTCGCCAAGCCAAGCATCGCCGAACGCCTTCGAAACAGGCGCCAGGTCAGCAAGCCGCCTTCGAGTGGCAAGAACCAGGCGACCAGGCCGAACGCAAGCATGAGCGCTCGGGCGAAGCGGTGCCCAACCGGGCCCACCAGATTCGCCGCGCCGTTTCGCGCGTCGTACGAGATCAGTGCCAGGGTCAAGAGTACGGTCGCGGTCAGGGCCAGGATCGCAAGAACGTCCTGCCGCCTGCCCTCCGGCGCCACCAGCTCGCCCGAAGAGGTGGTTTCATGTGCGCTCAAGTAAGACGCCTCCTACATCCGGACCCTATGCGCGCGCGGCTTGGTTGGTCAAGAAATCACGGCGCTCCGTGCTTCTTGAAAGCCGGACGGAATCCTCTATTATCTTGCCGGGTTGCATGCTGGGGGGGGATGATTTCGCAAGTCGAATGGGTTGGACGACAAAGATCATGGTTCTTTGCTCGGTCGCCGGCGTCATGCTGGCCGGGTGCAAGGTTGATAGCGACGACGTCCAGCAATGGAAAGAAACCGTCAAAGGTCCGGCCAGGCTCAGCGCTGTGATCGGCAGCGACAGGTACAGTCCCGAGCTACGGACGGAAGCGGCGCTCGCGATCGTCGAAATGGATCGCAGTGACGTCGATGCGCTTTCGCTTCTCGAGAAATCCTTCGATGATCTTCGCCGCCAGGATCGCGCGACGAGCGAAACGATCGTAGGCGGAATGATCCCGCGCCTCCAAGGGCTTCTGTCGGCGGAGCCCGACCCTGAGGCGAAAGGTCCCGACCCGGTGCAAGTGCGCGCCAAGGACGCGGCGTACATGGTGATTCCGTATGCGCCGGAGAGCTCGCGGAACGAGCTGATTCGTGCTGTCGTAGGCTGGTACTCCGCCGACTTCGAAGGTCGTAGCCTCGCGGGGGACTACAGCGCCGAGCAGGTGACCCGCGCCCTCGGTGCAGAGGCGGCCGGCATGCTGGTCGATGCCCTACACGAAAAGATGCCCCCGCAAGCGATGATCAAAATCGCCGAAATTATCGGGGAAGACGGCGACGAACAGACGAAGAAGCGCGCCGGCGCGCGGCTCGTGACCATCGAAAAAGAAATGGAGAAATCCAGTTTCGTGAGGTGGCTAGCCGAGCAGATCCGCGAGTCGATCGAAGCCTCGGGAGAGAAGGCGGACGAAGCGCGTGTGACCTCGTTGGCGCTCTACAACCGAGAGAACTACATCAACCAGGGCGCGCTCCCAGCCATGCGGTACCTGGGCGAGCAAGCACTGGTTTCGAGCCGGCTGCTCGCAATCGCCGATACCAAGCCTGGCGCCGGGGATCCACAAGCCTGGGTTGAGCGCCTCAACGCGCGGCGAGCCACAGCGCTCAAGGCGCTCGAAGGTCACGTGACTCGCACCCACCTCAACCGCTTGCTATCGATCGCGCTCGATTCGAGCAACCCAGTCGAGGTTCGCGACTACGCGTTCGATCGCGTCGGTGACATCCGAAGCGGCGATGCGATCCCCAAGCTCTGGCCGCTCGTCGAGCGACCGGGATGCACTGCGAGCTCCTGCACTGCATCGGACAAGCTCGCCAAGCGCCTGCGCTGGCGCGCAGGTGAGCTGGTTCTATCGCTTGGCGGCTCCAGCACCATCGAGCCGTTTTCGCAACGATTACCAGTAGCTGCGGGGATTCAGTATGAGCCCGAAGAGCTGGAAGGCTATGCCACGCGCATGAGCCAAATGACACCTCCGCCTACATCCACCGTCACGGCGCTGCTCAATTCGCAACAGTGGTGGAATCGTGTGGTCGCATTGCGCTATCTTGAACGCAGGGGCGGGGAAACAGATGTCCCTGCGATGAAGCAATTGATGTCGGACGCTGGGACAGTTGCGGGGCAAGGTTGGTCGGAGCTCAATCCACCCGTCAAAACCGTGGGCCAGGTCGCTGACGCCGCCATCAAGGCGCTTCGGACAAGGGAGCAAGGTGACAAGAAGTGAGTAGTCGAAGCGATGGCTGATCAGGGCGACAGGAAAACAGTGCGAGCCTTTCAGTGCCGCGACTATCTCTTCGAGATTTTCGACCGCCTGAGCGCTGAGCATCAGTGTTCGGTCGACTACCTGATCAACGAGGCGATGCGAGAGTATGCGCACGCGCGTGAGCAGTCCGTAGCCGCCCTCGGCATGCAGTCCCAAGACCTCGCCAACTCTGCCGTGGCAGGTGCACCCGCGATGTCCACTCCGGCCGTCGACGCTCGGCGGCCGCCCATGCTGACGCCGGTACCCTCGCGCCGCCCGACCGTCCAACCGGCGGTCAATCCGCTGATGGCGGTGACCGTGCCGCCTCCTCTGCCCGGACGCCGCCCATCCGACCTGGCAAGCCGCCGAGTTCTCATGCTTCAATTCAATGGCGAAACCTTTCCCGTCGAGAAAGACGAGTTCATCATCGGGCGAGGCGTGCGCACCACCGACCTCGCTATTCGCGACGGCAATATTTCACGCAAGCATGCGGCGGTCGTGTTTCACGATGGCGCGTACTTCATGAAAGACTTGGGCAGCACGAATGGAATCGAGTTCGCGGGTCAACGTGTCGAATCCAAGCGCATCGAAGAAGGCGACGTGTATCGCATCTGCGATTACGAGTTTCGCTTCTCTTATCAATGAGCGGAGCTGGACGCGCTTCGCGCGCGCCGGTTTCATCCTGCTCGGGCTCGCCTGCGCCCTTGTTGCCTCTTCGGGTCTAGCAGAGCAGGCGAGCGCGGAGACGCAGACCGCACAGCTTCAGCACCGGCTCGGCCAGCTCGAAGCACGCGAAGACGCCAAGTACGCCAAAGGCGCGCTCGAGCAAGCGCGCCAGGCCTTGCGGACCGCTTCGGCTCCGACCAGCGATCCGAGCGCAGCCGAACGAGCCCGAAAGATCGCCGAGGCGGCCATGGTGATGGCCGACCGTCAGCTCGCGCGCCGGAGCGCCCAGGCAGAGCTTTTTGCAACCCAACGCCGCCTGAGTGCGACACGTGAGCGCGCGAATGCGCAGAGACGGGCGCTCGAGGCGCTGATGAGAGATCGCGCAGCGCTCGCGCGTGAGGGAGAGCGCCCGTGAGCTCGCGCGGATTACTGTTTCTGTGCTGTGTCTCCGGTCTGGCCTGCGCAGGGTCGCAAACGACGCGAACCTCGGATGCGCTCTTCGCGACGCCTGCCGCCGAGCTGGCGCGCGACTACGCTCCCGATCTCTACGGCCAGGCAGAGTCGGCCTGGGCCGATGCCAGCGCCGCCGAACGGCGCAAGGACGAGCAGGCGGCCGACGACTACCGGACTGAGGCCCGGCTCTGGTTGACCGCCGGCGTCGCAGAGGCTGAGCGCATCCAGTTGGATCGTCGCCGTGCGGAGCTTCGAAGCGATGAGGAACACTGGGCCAAGCAGCTCGCTCGCGATCAGCAAGCTTCCGCGGTCGTCGCCCAAGACATCTCTCGCTACGAGGCGCAGGCCGTCGCGCTTCTGGAGGCGGAGCGGCTCGCGGCACTGACCGAGGCGCGCACTGTGGGCGACGCGACGCTCGACGCTGTGCTGACCCGAGTGCGCCTCAATCTCGCTCTTGCCGAGGCCCTCGGAGCGACCGACGAACAAGTCCGGCCTCTTCGCGACCGGGCCGACTTCATCGCGCGCAGGCGGCCCAGCTCCGCCAAAGTCGCCGAGTCGCTCTTGCTCGAAAGCGAAGCGGCGGTCGGCAAGACGCGCATCGCCTGGCCGGAACCGCGTCCAGGCACTTCGACCGAGCTGGTCGAAACCGCCCAGGTGATGGGCTTCGCCGCCGATCGCCTCGGAAGCGCCGTGCTGCTGCGCTCCGGGCGTTTCTTCCAGTCCAACGGGCAGGTGTCGAGCGCCACGCTCAAGCGATTCGCGGCGCTTCTGGGGGCGTTTCCGCACGGTCCGGTGGCCTGCCAGGTCGCGGTGCCCGAGCTCGACAGCCGGGTCTGGGCGCGACGCGTCGCGCAGCTCATCGAACGCCTCGGCCGTATGGACGAGCCGGCGCGGGTCTCCACCAGCATGGTCGTCACCGAATCGCTGGGCGCGGGGACGGTGCAGTGTACGTTCGCGGCCTATCGAGAGCCCTGACGCGCCGTGCGCAGCTCAGTCGAGCATGCGAAACGCCTCTTTGGCGGCGGCCTTGGTTCGATCGACGCTTGGGACGTGTTCGGGTCGAGGTGGAGGCGGAAGCTCCAGCACCGAGATTCGCGTCATGTTGGTGCCCAGCTCGAGGATGGTGACGTCGACCTTGGTCGGGTTGACCTCTGCGCCGCGAACGCTCGCCCGCTTGTAGATGGCGCCCTTGCCGCGACGTTCCACGCTGCCCGTAATCATCATCGGCCCGATGTAGGCGAGCACCTTGGCGATGGGCGCGCGGATTCGATAGACATGCGTCAGTCCGTCCTCGCGGTACAGCTCGGCACCTCGGGGGAGGCGGATCCCGACGATGTAGTCATCCGAAGGGATGAGACGGCCTTCGGCATCGAACTTCCGTTCGAGGGGCGCGCGCGTCTGAGTGTCGGTCTTCGTCTGCTCCTGCGCGGCCTCGCCCGCGCCGTTCCCGGTTTCCCGCTCGGGCTTCGAGCTGCAGCCGGCAAGCGTGAACAAGACAGCCAAGACGAGGAGCCATGCACCGGTCATCGGTTTGGGATGTATCACTGCGCCACCGATCATTCCACCGTGTCGGCCATGCCGGTCACGACCGTGAAGCCTTCAGGTGCCGTGATCGCTTGCTCGAGGATGTCGACGGCCAGCTGATTCACGGGGATGCCAGCCGAGCCGCTGAGGTGACCCATCAACTGGAACTCGCGTCCGCTCGTCGTGTAGGGCATGGCCAGAGTCCCCGCACCCGTGAACGGATCGATGATCGGGACGTTCACCGTCACGACGCAGACCGGTGCCTGGGCGACCTGCAGACCGACGAGCAAGGCGTTCTCGAGCTCGGGGAGAGTGCTCTGATCGATGACATGGGTGGCCCCTCCGTCATCGAGCAAGGGATCGTAGGCTCCCGGGCTGCCTGGTTTATCCAAGTAATTCAGGCCGAAGATACGGCTGCCGCCGAACGGGCAGGCGTCGATCGCCGTCCCGCTGGCCGACTTGAAGGTCCCGAAGAAGACCTGCCCTGCGAAGAGCTCGATCGGCCCGGTCATCTGCTCGCCGGGGTCCAGCTCGATCTCCCAGTTGAGCCGTCCGTCGACGTCGGTGATCGCCCCGAGTCCATTGAAGGAGAGCTTCTCGGTGATCGAGACCACCTTGTTGACGGCCGTGGCGTCGTCGAGCACGTCGATGTTGCCGGTTCCGGTCAGGATGACAATTCTGCCCCTATTGTCGGTGCTGAGCGCCGGCGGGTAGAAAGTCGGCTCGGCCACATCGGCGGCCTCGTCGTAGTACAAGTCGTGGAGCGGGACCGCGTCCCAGTCGTCGGGGTTGAGCTTGGACATGTCGATGCGCCAGAGCACGCCATCGGCGTCCACCGTATAAGCGGAGCTGGCGACGGTCCCCGTATCGCCCTGGTACACCGAAATGGCGCCGTTGAGGGGTGCCGGAAAGGTGGTGTCGTCCAGCTTCCTGATGAGCGAGCCCGTGATCATGTCGATGAAGTAGAGCATTCGACCGTGCCGAACCTCCGCCGGGGCGGTGGTCTCGTCTCGCCAGCAACGACCGTTGGTACGGGGGATGATCAAGGTGCTGTCGTCGGCTTGGACCATCTCTCCGGGAGGAGCCCCGATCGGACAAGCGCCGCCGTCCTCGACGCCTTGTCCGCCGGTGAGCAGGATCACGCCGCGCGACTGGCTCGGTGAAAAGACTTCCGAGCCACTGCCGTTGTCCCCGCCCTTGACGAAGACCTGGGCGGCGGTGGGCTGTCCGTAGGTATTGCCGAGGTTGCGGTCGGTGAACTGCCAGAGAAACTCGGGCTTGCAAGGGTTGGTGACGTCAAGCGCCACCATGCCGCTTCCGCCGTTTCGAAAGCTGAGGAAGAGGACCGTGCGCCAGACATTGGTCGTGCCGCCTTGCTCCGCGGCGAACTGGCGAACGTCATAGAGGTTGCGGACCTGAATGCTGCCGTCCCCGTACCATTGCTTGCTGCCACCGGCGAGCATGTCATCGAGGTCATCGAGAAACATCGGTGGAATGAAACCCCAGAGCTCGGTGCCCGCGTCCTTGCCATCGGCGCAGGCGAACTCCTCGAGGTTTTTGGCCATCGTGTAGGTGCTGGAAGCGTAGTCATCGGCTAGGAAGGCGTGAAGGACACCGTCGTTCGATGACGCGTAGATCACCCGCGGACGTTCGCTGAGTTGCCAGTTCGGCGCTGGGTTGTCCGAGGCATCGGGGCTCTGCTGAAAGCCCATGCCGATTCGCCAGTCATTGTACGAGCCGTCGTCGATGTCATCGACTAGCGGGCCCACCAGTGCCGGAGTCGAGTGGTAGATGTCGCCGAGGCGCTGATCTTCGCGTCCGCTCCCGGGAGCGCCATGAACCCATTCGACCACCGTATCTCGCAAGGCGGTGTCCGAGCTGCCGACGCCAAAGAGGTACTCCGGGTCGATCGCCCTGCTGAACTCGCCGACAGGCTGTTCGACGATCGCGGTGTCCGGCGCCGGCACATCGAGGCTGGCCGTGGTGAGCTTCGCCCTTCCGCTGCCGGTCAGGTGCGAGTTGATATCCGCGCGATCGTCAGGGAGCACCGTCCAGAGGTTTCGCGGGAAGCCTCCGACGAAGCTGACGCTCGAGGTCGAGCCGCCCCAGGGCTCAACGCCCGTTGGGCGGATGACCTGGTCGTTGAGCACCTCGTGGAAGCGGTCTTTGTCCTCCACGTCCTGGGGTTCGGGGATCCCATCGACGCACAAGATGCGCCTACGCTCGAGGACCCCGTCCCAGGGGTCGTTCGCGTCAAGGGACGCATTGAAACCCGGAAATGAACTGCGATTCGATCAGGCCGGGCGAGGCGCCGGTGAGCACCGGTGCGGTTCGGCTGGTCGTGCCGGAGTTCTGCTCGTTGAAAATGAAGCTCAGGGCCTCGACCAGCTCGGCGCGATCGGCGACTAGCTGGGCGCTGTCCGTGTCGCCTACCGAAGCGATGTCGTCGAGAAGAGCGGTGACCGCGGTCACGGTGCCGGGGTCTCCGTCGAGCGCGAAGCCGATCACGTAGAACTTATCCAGGTCGCCGCTCGAGATCATGTCGGCGACCGTGTCGGCGACTTCCTCGAAGGGACAGCCGGTCAAGCCCACGGGGTTGCCCAAGTCTTGGCAGTTCACCGGATTGCCCCGCATGTCGCCGTTCGGGAAGCCGTCGGTGATCAGCACAGCGCTCCGCTGGCGGCAGCCGTAGTAGGCATCGCCCGGTCCCGGATCAGCCGTCTTCTGCAGAACTTCGGCGTCGGTTTGGAGGAAGTACTGCAAGTCGGTGACGAGCCCGGCAGTCGGCGTAGCGCCGAAGGGGCGCAGGGGATTTTTGCCGAGCCCGCTGTCTCCGAGAACCGTCGCCTGAATAGCAGCGTTGTTGGTGGCCATCGATGCCGTGCTGTCGGCGCCGACGGAGACCAAGCCGCCTTCGGGCGCGATGGCAGAGCGCGCTCCGCTGTTGAGCATGAAGGTCGTCAGAGCGCCCGGGAACGAAAAGGGCCTGTCGTCGGCGTACGAGTACATGCCCTTGGTCCCTATCGACTCGGTCGGGAAGGGAGCGAGCAGGAAGTCGGCCTGGCTGACCAGCGGAGGCCTGTCGTTCAAGGTGCCGATCGAGTCGAAGGTCATCAAGCCGAACTTGATTCGTTCGATGTACGTATCGAGGACGCCGTTCGAGCCCTGCGTCCCGCCATAGCCGGGAATCTCCTGCGGCAGCTGAATGTGCGGGAGGAAGTAGCCTTCGTCGTACTGACCGGTGTAGATCCCGCCAATTCGGAGGTCGGCGTTGCACTCGTATGGACTGAACTCGCCGGTCAGCGCCTGGGCCACGACGGACCAGCGGTTCTGCTCGTAGTTGCCTGGCGCGCAGACGGGGAGGCACTCGAGACATGCCGGCGTCGTGCACAGGCAGTTCGGCTTTCGCTCCATCGAGCCCGAGGTGTCGACCAGGAGCATCACGTGTGGCCGGATGTTTCGGATGTCGGGGGCCTGCGCCGAGACCTTGCCGCCGGGACTGAACGTGAAGGCCAGGAGGCCAAGCAGGGCGATGTGAAGCCAGAATCTCATTGTTGTGACCCCGAAAGAAATGGCCCGCTAACGATGTAGGCGCGCATGTCGGCGCCTGCCTCGTTCCATTGCCGTCCACCCTCCTCGGGGACGCCTTCGGCGTAGTCGGCGACTGCCCCCACCTGCGCGCGGCCGCGAGCCGTCATGGTCGTGCGCATGTACTTGAACTTGGTGCCACCTTGAGCAGCTGCGCCTGGCGGAAGCTTGTTCACGATGTGCTCGTCATAGAGGTCGACGACCACTACCGGCGTGTAAGCCGAACCGGGGCCGAAGACCGAATCCCCATCGACGGGCATGTTCTGAAGGGGGCCGCTGCCGTCGGCCTCGATCAGGGTCTCGAAGTGCTGCTCGTAGAGCCGGTAGGCCCGGCGGTTGTTCGGCAAGGGAGGTTCCGGGTAGCAGCTCACCGGCGTAGCCGGCGGGGCGGGCGTGCACTCGAAGGGGACTCTCGCCCCCGGTCTGCAAGATGTCGCGGACGGTCGTCGGGCCGAAGATGTCGACCCACTCGAGCCCGGCGATGAGGGCAGCGCGGGCGGCGTATCGGGTTTGCATGTGCTGCCGGGCAAAGCCGGTGCCGCGGACCTCGTGCGACACCGTCGTGGCCGAGAACAAGGCGCTTGCCGTGCCGACCATCACGATCATCAAGACGACGAAAAGCACGGCCCCTTCTTGCTTGCGAGGATGCTTCATTAGAGGTTCTTTCTGGCTATGCTCATCACGGGGATTTCGATGCGAATGTGGCGCACGCGCGCTGAGCCCAGCTCAGCGGGGTTCACCTCGAAGCGTGTTCCGGATGTGGGGTTCGCTGCGAACGGAAGCGCCGGGTCCTCGAGGGGGCTCCGGATTCCCAAGTCGATGAGGACTGCGCGCACGTCTTCAGGGGCCCCGTTGATCGTCCCTTCGTTCGTTTCGGGCTCGATATCCGGAGGCAGATTCCTTGCCGTCTTTTCATCGACGAGGAACGACACCTCGAAATTGCTGACGAACTCGGCCACGACCTGCGTGCTGTTGGGCCTCACGCTGCCGTCTTCCGGGTTCAAGATGCGCCGCACCAACATGACGTTGCGGTGCTCGCGAAGCGCGCTGTCGTCGGCGTCTCCGAAATCCTCCAAGGGGTTCGATGCGTCCAGGTCGACGAAGAACACCTCGTCGAAATTCATGAAGCTGGCGCCAACCGAGGCAGCATCGAACGGGTCGACCAGTGCGTACTCGACCCATTGCAGAGGGGCGATGCTGGAGCCCTGACCCGCTCCCGGAAGACAAGCGGTCGAGACGGGCAGTGCCGGGTTCACGACCAAGCGCACTTGATTCTGGGTGTTCTCCGCTTTGTCAAAGTTCGTCCGAAAGAAGTGCTGCCCCGAGGGAGATTCGATGTGAAGGACCGAGCTGGTCTGAAAGGCGCGCGCTCCTTTTTGACCGATGCCGTTCCAGCTCGCGGTTTCCCCCGCCCAGGCGGCGTCCCAGCCGAGATTGCCGTCTAGGTAGTCCGGCGCGACGCCGGTGAACGGGCCCGAGGCCTGGCCCCAGGCGAAGGTCCGCTGGTACGCCTGATTGCTGCTGTCCAGGATGATGTGCGTCCCCTCGGGGCTCACCGCGTCTACCAGAAGCTGGTCGGTGAGAAAGAGGCTGGTGAGAACGCGAAGCCGGTCGGCCCTTACGCCTGCCGCGACGTTGTCGCCGTCGGGGTCGAGGACGCCGAGGTCGTAGTCCTGGTAGTACTGAAATGCGCCCATCGGGAGGGGGCCGCCTCCGAGCTGGGGGAGAGTGGGCAGGGCGGCCTCGCAGCGCGGTTCGCTTCCCGCATTGGGCGTGCCGAACAGGGCCGCGCGCGAGATGTCTCGGCGAAGCTCCATGATCGCTGCGCGGGATGAGCCCTGCGTCGTCGCGGTGCGCTGCTCTTCGTAAAACTGACGGCTCATCGACGAGCCAAGGGTGTACACCGAGGTGATCGCGGTGAGGCCGACGACCATTGCCACCATGAGCTCGATGAGAGTGAAGCCTTCTTTCCTCACGTGCCCTCCCTAACCAGCCAGGTCACTACGGTGGATGCGTGGACCACGTCGATGTTCGGCGGGGGGTCGTCCGCGTCGGCGAGGCCCCAGCCGTCCGCCGTGGCGGCGTCGCAATCCGCGCCCCGAAATGCGGCGCCATCCACCCATTTCGCGTGTGTCGCGGTGCCGACCATGTGGCCCTCGCGGAACCAGAAGGTGCGGATGTCGACCCGGGCCGAGTTCCCCTGCCTGAGCCAGCGCATGCGCAGATTGGTACAGTATTTCGCCGGATCCCCGGGGTCCACGTCATCGCCGAAGTGGTCGAACCCGTAGGATTCGCCGTCCGGGAAGACCGTAGTGTTTAGGTTCGGCCTGAACCAATCGGTCGGGTTGACCTCGCCGGCGAGCGCCTCGAGGTACTGGGTCCCGTTGAGCGATGCGCTATTGAGGCCCCGCTCCGTCCAGGAAAGTGAGTCACGCTCCAGGCGCTCGATCCAGCGCTCGGTGATCGCCAGGGCGGTGTTCATCTCGAGCGCGGTTCGGTTCGCATGGCTCACCGACTGATGCATCGCGAGGATGCCGAGGGAGCCGACGGTCATGATGCCGATCGCGATCATGACCTCGATGAGGGTGAAGCCTGATCGCTGCCTTGTTGCGGAGCTGGTTCATCGCAGTATCCGTGGGGTTCCGGTTCCCGAAGGGATCAGCACTTTTCGCGTGACGCCCTCGGCGGTGCCGTTGAGCTGGCGGTAGACCAGGAATCCAAAGCCGGACTGCACGGGGTTCGCCTGCCAGTTCGAAAACAAGACCGTTTCGACGAAGACCTGGTTGTTCGAGCCCGCCTCGTAGCAGAAGGTGCTGTCGTTCCATCCGTCGACGCGAATGAAATCGTCGTCGCCGGGGTCTGTGTCGTAGGTGTCGGGGTAGAGGTTGTCGACGCAGCGCCAGTTGGACCCGCAGTCCATGTCCGCGAGCACTATGCCGCCGGCGTTTTCGAAACTGGTCAACGCGCAGCCAGCGCTCGTGCCGCGCAGGGTCTCGAAGGCCCAGGGCTCAGTGAGGCCGGCCCCCCCGTCATTTTCGTAGACCACTTGGTGTGCGCGGCCGTGAGCCATCGACAGGTACCGAGCGCGCTGAAACAGCGACACTACATCCCGCGCGACCATCGCCACCCGCCGGTCGGCAAAGCCATCGCCGATATTCGGCAGAGCCGCACTCACCAGCACACCCATGACCGCCAAAACGACCATGAGCTCCACCAGCGTCAGCCCCTCGCGCCCTTTTCTAGAATTCCCAACCACGTCCGCTCTAGATGCAACTCCCGTACCGAGTTCCAGAAAGAGCTAAGTAGTTGAAATCAAAGAAGACGAATCAAGCCAATAGCCCCACAGCTATAAATAACATGCGGGCCCTATGCAAAAGTTGCAGACCCAGGGCACCTAGGCTGGCAATCCGAGCTAGACCCCACGCACGTCTTAAGAGAGGACTCGGTTGTGACTGGAATACGGCAAAGCGGAACGGACGTGAGTCCGTGTAGCTGCCGAATTCCAGGTGCAGTACGGAGCCCCGCAAAGGGGGCGAGTACACCGTCGGTTCGATGTCCTCGTAGATACACTAGTGGCAATTACAAGGCGCTGGGTGCGGAAGAGAGGACTCGAACCTCCACGTCCTTGCGGACACATGAACCTGAATCATGCGCGTCTGCCAATTCCGCCACTTCCGCTGAAGAGAGGGCGAGATACTGTTTGGGTCCCAGCCTGTCAAGGCAGGTCAGGCGGCGAACGACTGTCGGGACAGCTTCTGGGCGCCGTGCATCGAGACAGCGAGCACCAGACCCTGCATCGAGAGTCGGCAACGCGCCTGATCGAGCAGGCCCTGCGCATCGAGCCCCTGAAGGAGCTCCTGAACGCGGGTTTCCGGAACATCGAGCCAGGTTGCAAGCACCGCGGGGCTTGCCTGGATGTCGGCTCGGCCCAGCTCGTACAGCGTCTCGAGCAGACGCCAGCCTAGTTTTTCATCGTGATTTGGCATTGGATCCAGAGGATCGCCCAGTACTGAAAATCAGTCCAGTTTTTGGTGTTCAGTACGTCCGAAACCCACAAGCGAGTGAATTCTAACCTATTTTCGGATCAGATCTCAAGCTCGACCAGCAGGAACTTGTTGTTGTCCCGTTTGCTCGACAGCTCCCGAATCTCCCGCTCCGGCACGAGCTTTCGGAATTTCTCCAGCCGCTTGTGCTCGAGAACGAAAAACGCCGTCCGGCCCTCGTTCTCTTCGAGCCATTCGCGAATCCGTTTGTTGTCGGTTTCGGCAAAGACATAGACGCGATTGCCCGTGTAGAAGTTCTCGCCCTTCCAATTCATCTGCCAGGCGACCAGCGGCTCGTCCGCGCTTTGCCGAAGGTCGTAGTAGCGCTGGGTCAGATCGCGAATCCCCCAATGGTCGGAGAGGTCGACCATGTAGACGTTCAAGCCCCAGGCGCAGAACAACAGCGCCACCGCCACCAGGGCACGCGTCGCGACCGGACGCCAGTAGCGAAAGGCCGCCGCTGCCGTCGTCAGGCCCGCCGCCATCGCGAAGCCCGTCAAAATGGCGCGGTAGTCCAGGTGCTCCGGCCAAAGCCTGCTGTAGTTGTAGACGAACAAATGGATCAGCCGCTCGTTTCCCTGCGGCCGCGCCGAAGTCGCCCAGCTCAGGTCACGTCCAACGAAGGCGACCAGGCAGGCACCGAGGACAAGGGCGACACCGACGCCTGCGCTCCAGCGCTGAAGGAGCCAGCTTGGTTTCGGCGCGAGCGATGTCCCAGCGCGCGAAGGCCGCGAGCAGAGCGCCGAGAACGAGCAGGGCGCCGGCCTTCAAGGGCTGCGATTGCTGGAGGACCCAGTCTTCGACTTCGACGGCACCGGCGGGCACGACGCCGCGCGGATCTCCAGCGAGCCAGGCAAATCCCAGAACCATGCACAGGGCTGCGGCAGCCGCAAGGGCGGTCGCCGCCGGTCTTTTCGGACCCCAGAAATATCCCAGGACAATTCCGATGAGAATCCCCGCGGGCACGATCGTAGGGAGAATGTAGTGGTGAAATTTGGTTACCATCGCACTGAAGAGCACGAACGAGGACAGGAGCCACATCGCAAAGAAGAGCAGCGTTTCACTCCGTGCATCGCGCTCCGAACGCGAGCGAATCCAAACGCCGATCATCAGCGCCGCGGGGAGTAGGGCTATCCAGGGGAAGGTGGCGTAGCCGAGCTGGCCCACGAAGTATGCGATCGTTCCTGTGTCGCCGTGCACTCCGCTGGCGAGCCTGTTGATGTGATCGTGGATCAAGAGCCGGTTTGTGAAGGCGGTGCCGTGTCGGACGTACATCGCGAGGTACCAGGGCATGCTGACCACCGTGACGATCAAGATGCCGGTCGAGACGCGAAGCTCGCCATTTGTGAGCAGCGACCAACGGCGGGAAGCGAGCAAATAGAAGAGGGCCATCGCGCCTGGAATCGCGATCCCCAGCAGGCCCTTGGCCATGAAGGCGATCGCCGTGAAGAAATAGAACGCGTACATCAGGAGTGGGCGCACTCGCCGCTCTCTGCGGACGATCAGCGCCAGGCCGGCCAGGAGTGCGAGCCAAAGGGCGCCCTGCGCAAACGGCTGGCCAGCGATGCCCCCGAACGCCGGGGTTTGGTCGCGCGGATTCGGGTTGCCGGGGACCTCGACGTTGCCCGCCGAGCCATAGAGGAAGCGGTCGACATGGGCGACGAGACCGTGCCCTTCCACCCAGGAGAGGTTTCGAGAGATCAGATACAGCGCCTGCGGAAGAACGAGCAGGAAGATCGCCAGGAGCAGCAAGTGCTGAAACGAGAGCCGCCAGGGGCCGAGCTCGAATACGCTGGCCTCGCGCTCGGGGTCTTCTTCGGTGGCGGCGAGCAGGCAGCAGGCCGCGATCGTGATGGCGGCGACCAAGGGCAGGTCGGTGATCGCTTGGTGCGAGATGAAGAAGAACTGCGGCATGGTCGCGACCACGAGGGTGGCGAGGACGCCGGCGCGCGGACCGAATGAGCGCCGCACTGTCGCGTAGATCGCCGCCAGTGCGGCCAAGGTCATCAGCAGGGTTGGCAGGCGGATCGCCCACTCGGGGTGTACCGGATTGGCGTCGGGCATGAAGTCTACGCCGAGCAAGCCCATGCTCAGGGCTTCCATCCAGAAAAGCAGAACGGGTTTCGACCAGAACCACTTGTCCTGCGCCCACCAGAGACTGATCCAGTCGTTCCGGGCGAGGATCTCTCTGGCGACTTCTCCGTAGTGGGTCTCCCAGGGGTCCCACAGGCCCGTCGTGCCGAGCAGCGGCAAGTAGATGGCGCAGATCGCGATCATCACCAGAAGTCCAGGCCGCCGAAGGCCCGCGGGCACCAGGCAGAGAAGGGCCAGCGCAATGGTGATCGGCAGCCGATCGTATCCTCCGATCGCCGCTCCCGCGATTAGCAGCGTCAGGGCCACGGCTGCCGACGCCAGCAGAGAAAGCCGCTCGCCGGGCTGCGTGCCGATCGTCGTCTCGCGCCAAGGGATCGCCGCGGCCCGGGGCGCCGGAACCAGCCAGTCCACCCATGCCGACGCTGCCAGCAAGGTGATCAGCGCGCCCCAGACGGGGCCAAACGCGAACGGTTCGCGGTTGGCCATCCATAGGACCAGCCCCAGCGACGCTGCCAGCGCGGTAATCAGACAGATGCGGTTGTTCGGCAGCCGCCTCATTCTGACCGCTCGGTCGTTTCTTTCAGATCGAAGCGGGTGAGCCCCTCGGCTGGGACCTGCAGCCGCCGTTGCTGCTCGACCCCCTGTCCATCCGCTGAATAGAGCGTGATTCGCAGCTCGTACTCACCGGGCTGCAGCCTTACGGCGTGCCGGATGATGGTGCTTTTTGCGTCCGACTGTTTGAATCGGACGCTGGCGACCGCGTCTCCCTCCTGAAGGTAGTCGACGTCGACCTCGGCCACAGCGGGGTCGATCGAGTATGCGACTTCCAGCTCTCGAGGCCAGATGCTTGCCAAGTGATTCCCGACGACGAGCGCACCGATGACCGCAATCACGGCCGCGATCCTTCGCTTCATTGACGTTGACCCTATGTTTGTTCCCAAGTCCGACATGCAGCTCGCTCAACCCCAACCAGCAGAAGCGCCACAACCTTGGCACCAATTGGAGACGGTGTTAAATTGCGGTTTGCCCCGTTAGCCCGCCACTATGGTCCGCCTCACCAATATTCTTGAAAAGGTGAAGGGATACCATCCCCGAGCGGATACCGATCTGATCAACAAGGCATACGTGTATGCCTCGCGGATGCACGACGGGCAGATGCGCAAGTCGGGGGACGACTACTTCATCCATCCGGTTTCGGTGGCCGACATCATCGCCGACATGCGGCTGGATGCCTCGAGTGTTTGTGCCGCCTTGCTGCATGACGTCGTCGAAGATTGCGAAGTCAGTCTTCCTGAAGTCGAAACGGTCTTCGGTGAAGAGGTCGCCTTCCTCGTCGATGGAGTGACCAAGCTCGGTAAGGTGAACTTCGCATCGCGTGAGGACCGCCAAGCCGAAAGCTTCCGAAAGATGCTCGTCGCGATGGCGCGCGACATTCGCGTGCTCTTGGTGAAGCTAGCCGATCGCCTCGACAACATGCGGACGCTCGAACACATGAGCGAGTCGTCCCAGGAGCGCATCGCCAGGGAGACGATCGAGATTTACGCGCCGCTCGCTGGCCGCTTGGGGATTCAATGGCTCAAGGCGGAGCTCGAGGACCTGAGCTTCAAGCATCTGGAGCCCGAGGCCTATGCTGTCCTCGACGAGCAGGTTCGTACGGTAGCCAAGAGCACCGATCACTACATCAGCGACGTCACGAACAAGCTCAAGAAGATGTTACTCACCCGCGGCTTCTCCGTGAACGTGAGCGGCCGCCGTAAGCATCTGTATTCGCTCCATCGCAAGATGAAGGCGAGCGGGATCGGCTTCGAGCAGGTGCACGATTTCGTAGCGTTCCGGGTCATTACCGAGAGTGTCGCCGATTGCTACGCCACGCTTGGTGTCATCCACTCGGAGTGGACCCCGGTGCCGGGGCGCTTCAAGGATTACATCGCGTTGCCGAAGTCCAACATGTACCAGTCCCTGCACACGACGGTCATCGGGCCTGCAAATCGGCGCGTGGAAATCCAGATTCGCACGCACGAGATGCACAGGACGGCCGACTACGGCATCGCCGCGCACTGGCAATACAAAGAGCATGGCGGCGGCATCGACCCGAAGGACGCGGCCCGTTTCGTTTGGCTCCGTCAGCTGATGGAGTTCCAAAAAGAGGTCGTCGACCCCGAGGAGTTCTACGAGAGCGTGAAGGTCGACTTGTTCCCGGAGGACGTCTACGTCTTCACGCCGAAGGGAGACGTCATGACGTTTCCGCGCGGCGCCACGCCGGTGGACTTTGCCTACGCGGTTCACTCCGAGGTCGGTCATCGCTGTTCGGGTGCCCGGGTCAACGGCGCGATCGTTCCCTTGCGCCACAAGCTGCAAAACGGCGACGTGATCGAGATCATGACGAGCAAGAATCACCACCCCAGCAAGGACTGGCTGGAGTTCGTGATCACCAGCCGAGCTCGTTCTCGCATCCGCCTGTACCTCCGGGCCGAGGAGCGGAAGCACGCGGTGAAGCTCGGCAAGGAGCTTCTCGAAAAGGAGATGCGAAAGAACAAAATGTCACTTTCGCGATTCCTGAAGAGCAAGCGGGCGAAGGAAGTGCTTTCGCGATTCCACGCGGGCTCCGAAGACGAGCTCTACGCGCGGATCGGCATCGGTAAGCTGGCGCTGCCGAGCGTGATGCAAGAGGTGGTTCCGCAGGAGGATACCGAGCGGGACAGCCTCCGGCCGGGCTTCCTCGAGCGCGCGGTTCAGCGTGTGGCGGGCGACGAGGATGGAGCCGGCATCCGCATTCAGGGTATGGACAACATGCTCGTTCGCTTCGCCCAGTGCTGCAATCCCGTTCCCGGCGACCCGGTCACGGGCTGGATCACGCGGGGTCGCGGGGTTTCGGTGCATCGAAGGGGCTGCCCTCGCGTCCTCGAGCTCGATCCAGAGCGGCGCGTGACGGTCAGCTGGGCCGATCACGTCGATGTGGACCTTCCGGTCTCACTTCGCGTCACAACCGACGATCGCGCGGGGATTCTCGCATCGGTGTCGTCCGTGTTCTCGACCAACGGCGTCAGCATCAGTGAAGCATCCTGCCTGTCGAAAGACGGACGGGCGGAAAACATGTTCCACTTCCGGGTCGGCGACATCGACCGCCTACGCGAAATCATGCGCGGCGTCGCCAAGGTCAAGGGCGTCATCGACGTCGAACGCGTCTGACCGCGAATCGCTCAGCCGGCCTCGTCCCTAGTCTCGCGCCAAACCGTCGAGAGCGTGGCCACGACTCCCGCGATCGCCAGCAACAAGACCCAGCCGCTGATGTGTTCGACATGCTGGCTCAGCGTGTTGAAACCTTCGACTCGGACCAGGGTTGCGGGAAGCAACAAGGGCAGGGCGTTGACCCCTGCGTGCATCGCGATGCTCGCCAGCGTCGACTTCGTTCGCAAGGCCAGCGCGCCGAGCACCAAGCCCCCGACCGTTGCATAGACCACAGCCGACACGCCTCCGGCTGCGTGAACAGCGCCGAAGAGCATCGAGCTCCAGACCAGTGCCGGAGCTTTCCCATACGGCTCCAGCAGATCCTGGAGCAGCCAACCACGAAACAACAGCTCCTCGGTCAAGGGAGCGACCAGGACCAGCGCGATCAAGATCGAGATTCCCGCCCACCAAGAAGTCGGATTGACCAGCCGGTGCCGCCGCGCCAGCTCGTCAAAGCTCAGTGGCCAGACCTCTTGGCCGAGGTTGCCAAGCTCGGCGAGCGGAAGCTGCATGAAAAGGCCGGCAAGGAAGCAAAGGGCGACGATTCCGCCGAGCAACGGCCGAACATGAATCGATTCGAGTAAGCCGCCCTCGCGCCGCTGGTGCGGAAAGGCCGCGATGAAAAGGACCCCGACCGCCGCCGCCTGAGCAAGTGCAAGGTTGAGCGGCTCCTGAGCCGCAGCCCCGATTGCCTGGCCCAAGGACACCGACCAGCTTCGAAGTTGGACAAAGCCCGCAAGAACCAAGAACAGCTGCATCAGGACCGGGAATGCCAGTGCGATCAGCAGAGCTTTCAGATATCGGCCCAATAGAAGCCGTAGCCTGCCACGTACTCCCCGGTCGTGGGCAAGATATGAGCCTGTCCTGTTCGTCCGACCCTGCTATAGGGGCTGAACAGCATGAGGATCCGCTTCCTGTTCATTGTTGGCTTGCTGAGCCTCAGCGTCGCCTGTGCACATTCAAAATCAACCGGTGGCACCGCCCGGGTGAAGGGCGCAGAGCCGATTCCTCGGGCAGAGTATCCCGACGAGACCCGGCGCTTCCTCATGATGTCGGTGGACAATCCGGAGCGCCTCCGGCTTCGCGATCGCCTGGTCGCCTCGGTGCTTGCACAAGCGCAGAGCCTGGCCGACGTGGGCGACTACGATGGCGTCGTGCTCGAGATGAGTCGCCTTACCTCGTTCCTGTCGCCGTCCGAGTACGCAGCCGGCGTCCTTCCGGCGCAGGTCGAGCCGATCGCGAAGTACATCAGCGACAGCGGGGGGCCGCTCGGCGAGGAAGGTTACGTGCTCGCCGCCAACTTCATGCTGGCGCGTTTGACGGGCGAAGAAGTCTATCGGAAGCGCTACGACGAAGTTGCGAATTGGGGACGGGAAGCGCGATCGAACCTCGATACGGTCTCTGAGCAATACGCGGGCCTGATTTCGGTCTGGACCGATCACGCGGACTTGACGCCCGCGCCCGAAGTTCTCGATACGCTTGCCGACCTGCACATCGCCGGGCGCGATGCCGTGTCGGCCGAATCCGCCGAAAACCGCCATCGACTCGGAATCGGAGGGGAGCGTCAGCTCAGGCTGGCTCCCTTGAATGTTGCAGCGGTCTACCTGGCGCACGGGGACATCAAGTCGGCGATCAGCAAGGTCGAGTCGATGGATTCGGGTGGCGAGCTTCAACTTCGCCTGCTCGACCTGCTGCGGGCGGCCCAAAGCCCTGGTGATGCGGGGGCTGCTTCGACGTTCGAGCTCGTCGAAGGCTACCGCGTGGCCCGGCCCGACGTTGCGGCGGGCCTGTGTCAGGCGACGCTGGTTCGATTCCCAAGCGACTATCGCTTCCCGACCTGCATGGCCAGGGTCGCCGCCGATTCACAGCAATTCGCGGATGCAACGGCCTGGTACGTGATCGCGATCGAGCTCGCACCCGAGATGATCGAGCTGTACGACGAGGCGCTCGGCCAGCTCGACGAGTTCATCGAGACCCGGCTCAGCGACCCCCACCCCGAGCGCTCTAGCTCGCTGGCCCGCGGTGCTGAAACGATTTTGGCCGAGCGACAGAAGCGATGGCCGGATTCGACGCCGCCTATTGCGCCCAATCATCTCGAGTTCCTCATCGGCATGTTGGAGATGAACGCCGGTCACGCGGCCGAAGCCCAGCGACGCTTCGAGCAGAGCCTCGAACAGGACGAAAACGTCGAGGCGCTGATGCAGCTCGGGCTGCTGCTGGAACGAACCGGTCGGCCTGCCGAGGCCGAGCAGCGATTTCGCCGGGCCTTCGACCTCAGCCCTTCGGCAACGCTTGCCGATGATGTGCGCCGCGCCGAGATCGTCGAGAACCTAGGCAACACCTCCCGCGCACAGGGCAAGACCAGCGAGATGACGGCGCAGTACAACGCGGCGCTCGCGGCCTGGACGGAGGCTCGCGACCAAGTCGAAGGAGCGACCGGCGCGATCGTCGAGATGCGGCGCGGGGTGCTACTCGATCAACTCGGCCGCCACGAGCTTGCGGCCGATGCGTTCGAAAGTGCGATGACTTTCGCTCCGCAATGGCGAGACGTCTATGCTGGGATCCTCGCCCACCTCGTATCGGCCCCGGTCGATATCGAGCTCGCATCTTCGGTCTGGCGAAGGTCGCAGCTGCATCTCAGTCTTGCGCCCGAGTGGAAGGTCTACTTCACGCTCTGGATTCAATTCATCACCGCGCGGGCCGGAGAGCCACCGGTCGCTGAGCACAGCGAGCTCCTCCGGAGCCTCGGGGGCAGCTCTAGCTGGTGGGGCAAGCTCGCGAGCTTCGGTGCAGGAGATCTCGACTATGCCGGCCTCATGAGCGTGGCTTCGAGCCTGGGTGAGCGGACCGAGGCGCTCTACTACGAAGGCACCCGGCTCTTCATCGAGGGCGACCAGCAGGGTGCCCGCAAGCAGCTCCAGGAAGTCCTCGACACGAATATGGTGAGCTTCTTCGAGTTCGAGATGGCGCGGAAGCTGCTCCTCGAAGAGAGGCTGTCCGGAGCCGCGAAGCCGTGATCGACTTCGAGAAGCTCGGAAAGCTCTATCTCGGCAGAGAGCTCGACCCCGGCAGCGGCGAGCCCAACGAGATCCCCGTTCTCTACGATTCGAAAGACCTCACCACGCATGCGGTCTGCGTCGGAATGACCGGCAGCGGCAAGACCGGGCTCTGCCTGACGCTGCTCGAAGAAGCGGCGATCGACGGCATTCCGGCCCTGTGCATCGATCCCAAAGGCGACCTCGGAAACCTCTTGCTCACCTTCCCGGAGCTTCGGCCGAGCGATTTCGAGCCCTGGATCGATCCGGCTGAAGCCGAACGAAAAGGGCGGACCGTGAGCGAGCAGGCCGAAGCGGTGTCCGAGCTCTGGCGCAACGGTCTTGCGAAATGGGGGCAGGACGGTGCGCGAATCGCGCGTTTCCGAGACTCGGTGGACATCGGCATCTACACGCCGGGGAGCTCCGCCGGCCGGCCGCTTCGTGTTCTGGAGTCCTTCGATCCGCCAGGCGACGATGCGGACGGGGATCAGCGCCGCGACCAGATCATGGGTGCGGTTTCGAGCCTGCTCGCGCTGCTCGGCATCGACCCCGATCCGGTCAACAGCAAGGAGCACATCTTGCTGTCGAATCTGCTGTCACAGGCTTGGTCCAGCGGGGACTCCGTGCAGCTTGGAGACCTCGTTCGTTTGATTTCCGATCCTCCATTCGACCGAATTGGCGTGATGGATTTGGAGACCTTCTATCCGGCGTCCGGTCGGCAGAAGCTCGCCATGCAGATCAACGGGCTCCTCGCGTCTCCCGGCTTTTCCACCTGGTTGGACGGCGAGCCGCTCGACATTCAGCGGCTGCTCTGGACTGAAGACGGCAAGCCGCGAATCACGATTCTCTCCATCGCGCACCTGAGCGAGGCCGAGCGCATGTTCTTCGTGAGCACGCTGCTCAACCGGGTCGTGTCCTGGGTCCGTAGCCAGTCCGGCACGTCCAGCCTTCGCGCTATCCTTTACATGGATGAGGTCTTCGGGTTTCTTCCACCGGTCTCTGAACCGCCATCAAAGCGACCGCTACTCACCTTGCTCAAGCAGGCGCGCGCATACGGCTTCGGCATCGTCCTTGCGACCCAGAACCCGGTGGACCTCGACTACAAGGCCCTCTCGAATTGCGGAACCTGGTTTCTGGGCCGTCTTCAAACCGAGCGCGACGTGGCTCGCGTCGTCGACGGGCTCGAGGGCGCATCCTCGGCTGCCGGGAACGCGCTCGATCGGGGCGCGATCGAACGCTTGCTCGCCGGCCTTCGCAGCCGCGTGTTCTTGTTGCACAACGCGCACGACGAAGGCGACACCCTTTTTCACACGCGCTGGGCCATGTCGTATCTGCGCGGGCCGCTCACACGCAACCAGATCAAACGCCTGAGCCCGGCCAGCGACCAAGCCCAGCCTCTGGCCCCGCAAAAATCCAAGGCGAAGCAAGGCGGAGGGTCCGCCACAGGTGCTCGGCCGGTACTGGCGGCCGGGATCGAGGAGGCGTTTCTAAGCGACGAGCCGGGCAGGTATCGCCCTCACTTGCTTGCCTCGGTCTCGCTTCACTACAGCCGGGCGTCCCAAGGTCTCGACGAATGGGAGGAGCACCTACTGCTTGCGCCGCTCGAGAAGGATTTGGCATGGGATTGTGCGGAGCTCTTGGCCCCGGACGCCCTCGCGCTTGATCACGATGCGCCCAACCAAGCCGAGTTCGTCTCGCCGCCCTCGGGTTCGGTCGGCAAGGCTCGCTTCCGCACCTATGGCAAGGAGATCAAGAGCCATCTCTATCAGACTCGTCCGAAACTCCTCTGGCGAAACAAAGCACTGAAGCTCCGGTCGAAACCGGGTGAGAGCAAGGCCGAGTTCTCTGCGAGGCTGCAACTTGCGCGGCGCGAAAAACGGGACGCGGCCGCCGAGAAACTTCGCGAGAAGTTCGCCAAGAAGGTCAAGAGTATGCAGGCTCGGGTCGGCCGGGCAGAGGACAAAGTCGACCGCGAGCAGAGCCAGTACGATCAGCAGAAGCTGCAGACCGGCATTTCGATGGGCGCCACCGTTTTAGGCGCGATCTTCGGGAGCCGCGCAATGGGGCGCGCAACCACTGCAGCGCGAGGCGCGGGCAGAGTCGCTCGCGAGCGCGAAGACGTTCAGCGTGCCGAAGAGGACCTGCGAGATCTCCAAGACGCGCTCCGGGCGCTCGAGATCGAGGCCGAAGAAGAGGTCAAGGCCCTGGACGCCGAGATGGAACGGGAAGCACCCGAGCTCGAAGAGGTAATCGTCCGTCCCAAGAAATCGGACATCCGGGTTTCGGACCTCAGGCTTGCTTGGAAGCCTGACTGATCTTCTCGAATGCCTCTCGCACCTCGGCGGGAGCCTCGACGAGCTCGATCAGCACCCCTTCACCGCCAATGGGCGCTGATTCATTGCCCTTGGGATGGATGAAACAGACGCGATGACCCGCGGCGCCGGGACGAATGCCGCCGGGCGTGAATCGCACGCCCTGATCGCCCAGCCATTGCACCGCCACCTCGATGTCGTCGACCCAGAGACCGATGTGGTTGAGGGCAGGGGTGTCGACCCGCGGCTTCTTCTCGGGGTCGATCGGTTGCATGAGGTCGACTTCGACCGTGAAAGGGCCTGCGCCCATCGTCACGATGTCTTCGTCGACGTTTTCCTTCTCGCTTCGGTAGTTCCCGTGCGGAGTCAGCCCAAGGGTGTCGACCCAGAGCCGGCTCAGAGCGCTCTTGTCGGCGGCGCCGATGGCGACCTGCTGCATTCCCAAAACTTTGAATGGACGACTTGTCATGCTTCCTCTTTTCGAGCGTCCGAACATACCCCGGTTGCCGCCCATGTCCACTTGGGACAGTCTCTCGCCCCGTGAAGACCTCACTGACCGGCATCAAGCCCACGCACCTTCCGCACCTGGGAAATTACCTGGGCGCGATTCGGCCCGCGCTCTCCTTGGTCGACCAGTACCGGACGCTCTACTTCATCGCCGACTATCACGCGCTCACCACGGTTCGGGACGCGGACGCGCTTCGCCGATACATTCGTGATGTCGCGGCGACATGGCTGGCCTGCGGGCTCGACCCCGAGCGCACCTTGCTCTACCGGCAGTCCGACGTCCCCGAAGTGTTCGAGCTCACCTGGGTGCTGAGTTGCCTTCTCGCCACCGGCCAGCTCGAACGGGGTCATGCGTACAAAGACGCCTTGGCTCGCGGAGAGTCCCCAAACGCAGGCATTTTCAACTATCCGGTGCTCATGGCGGCCGACATCCTTCTCTACGACACGGACGTGGTTCCGATCGGCAAGGACCAGAAGCAGCACCTCGAGCTGACACGCGACGTCGCTGCGCGGCTCAATCACGCCTACGGCGAAGACACCCTGGTCGTTCCCGAGGCCTTGATCAGCGAGGCCCCGCTCGTCCCCGGCACCGATGGCGAAAAGATGAGTAAGAGCAAGGGCAACGGCATCCCGCTCTTCGAGTCTCCGAAGAAGCTCCGCAAAGTGATCATGGGTATCAAGACCAGCTCGGAGTCGCTCGAGGATCCAAAAGTCGCCGAGGGCTCGACGGTCTACGAGCTCTACTCTCTGCTCGCCCCGGACCAGGCTCCCGAGATGAAGCGGAAGCTCGAAGCGGGCGGCTACGGCTGGGGCCACGCCAAGGAAGAGCTTTTCCAGGCCGTCGAAGCGGAGATCGGTCCCAAGCGGGACGCGTACCTATCGATTCGCGCCGACGAAGCGCAGCTCGACGCGATTCTTCACGCCGGGGCTGGCAAGGCGCGCGAGATCGCGCACGCGACGATTCAGCGAGTACGAAGCGCAGTCGGCATCGACTGAGTCAGTAGACGCTGCTCCACTGCGAGTCGTCCTCGAAGTTCTCGTACTCGTCGGGCTTGGCTTGCGGTTGCATTTGCCGTGGGCCTTCGGGGATCTCCAGCAGGCCCGGATGGCCGCTTTCGACCGACTCGTTCGTCAGAATGAAGGTCTGTTTGTGCTTCTGCCAGGTCTGTCGAATCACCGTGTTGGCCAGGACCATCGTGCTCTGGTCGTACCAGCGAATCGCCACTCGTGAGAAAGCGCCCTTGCCTTCTTCGTCGGTTTCGGGGTTCATGCCGAGAATCTCGGAATCCGCGATCTGAACATCGCGGCCCCAGCGCATGTGCGAGAGCTTGTACTGATTTCGAAACGGCGCGGCCACGTGTCCGCTCGCGACGTCCATGCGGCCCCAGCGCGCGCCTTCGTTCAGCTCGATCACCGAATCGCGCATTCGCGTTTCCGGGCTCAGGTTCTGGATTAGGCAACCGCTCATCCCAAGAAGGGCAGCGGCCAAGCAAATTCGTCTGGCCATGGCCTGACGCTAGGCCCGAGGCCAGGTGCGGGGCAACTAATTGGCGGCGCGATCGGCAACCCCGGCCAGACGAGCCTTGGCGGCCCGGTTCTCCGGTTCGAGCGATAGTGCTTTTCGCCAGGCTTTGCTGGCGGCGTCGGTGTCGCCCTGTAGCTGCAGCGCATCGCCATAGAGCACCCGATACTCTGCCCGGCGTGAGCGCTTTCGGACGGCTTTCTCGGCCCATTTGGTCGCCCGCTCGGGGTCCTTCTTGGCGATGAACAGGGTCGCGTAGCCGGCCATGGCCTGCGGGTTCTTCGGGTCGAGCTCCCAGGCTCGATCGAGGGTGGCTTCGGCCAGACGAAGCTTGCCGCTTCGGATCAGCGGCAGGGCGCGATGGACGAGCACGTCCGAGGCCTTCGCCGGATCGCGTGGCAGATTCTGGGTCGGGATCGCGAGGGCCGGCGCTTCCGGAGCGCGCGGCTTCGTTTCCGGTTCGGGCTTCGCTGCGGCTTTCGCTGCGGCCTTCGCTTCGGGCTTCGGCTCGGCTCTGGGTTCGACTTGGGCCTTCACAACCTTGGTTTCGGCCCGCTCTTCTTCCTCGAGCTCGCCCTCATCGAACGCCATGGCGGCTTCTTCGCTCTCGGCTTCGTCGACTCCATTGAGCCGTCCCGTGATCGGGCCCTTCCTGCCCTCGGTCTCAGCCTCGTTGTCGGACTTGGCTTCCGTGGACTCTGGCGCGGCGGAGTCGCTGTTCACCCAGAGCTGCCAGCCGAGCACGCCAACCCCTGCGAGCAAGGCTGTCAGCAGCAAGGCTTGAATCCAAGCCGGTAAGCCGCCGGAGGTCTGGGCCGGCGCGACGATCGTGGCGCCTTCCAGTTTTCGAGCCAGCTCGGGCTCGAAGAGGGTATCCGGACCAAACATGGGTTTGCCGCCCGGCTTTCTGCTCTCGATCGGCGGCGGCGGCGGAGTCGGTTTCCGAGGGACAGGAACGGTCATCTGCGCGTCGAGTACTTCCTGCGGCAGCATCTCGAACTCCGGCGCCAGTCCCAAGGCGGTCGCTTTTGGTTTGCGAGGGCTCTCGTGCGCATGATCGACGTGATGGTCGGCGTCGTGGTGCTCCTGCACCCCGCGCGCGACGGGAACGGTGCGTTGCTGCGTCTCTACACGGCCGAGCAGCCGCCCAAGCTTGTTCGTAGGGCTCTCCTCCTCCGCAAACGGCTGGGGGGGCGGTGCGCCGACCGCGGCTTGCAGGTGAGCGAAGCGCGCGGGCGCCATCGTGTGGGAGTCCTCGAGTGAGTAGGGAGTCTGCGCCTGGGGCGGATCGGTCGCGTGTTCTTCGGCTTCGGGCATCTCGGGCGGGATCGTCGGAGCGTTGACCTCGATACCGATATCTCCATCTGCGAATCCGAGCTGGTGTGACACCACGCCGAGCGCCTCGTCCACCGGCATCATGATGTTCGCTACCGAAGGCAGGTCCTGCTCGCGGACTGACACACGGCCGGCATTCATGCCCCACAGAGCCATGAGCGCCGGGATGCCTTGCAGGGTCTGCTTGGTGCCTTCGTGCAGTGTGGCGTACGCGCCGACGATCGAGTTGTCGGCGACATCGACATCGACGTTTCGTTGGGCTCCGCTGACCGACACGCGTCGGACACCGGGCACGGAGCCGAGCGCCCGTAGCAGGCGCCCTGGGCCGATGAGCTCCAGTCTGGTGTCGAAATCGACTTCGTCCTCGGCTCGGCGCGCCTGCTCGGCGTCTTGATCGATCATCGGAAGCAGCCGGCTAGCGAGCTGGGGAAGGTCCGGCACCGCATCGGTTTCAGAGGTTGGCCAGAAGTCTTCCCAGCGGACGACGAGCATCGAGGCCCAGCGAAGCTGTGGGTCTTTTCGCATCGCGCGCACGAAATCGACGCCTTCGCCGCCTACCGCGCTCGAGTCCAAGACCACAACCTGCGGATCGACTTCGCGAATTCGCGGGATCACCGCGGTCGAGAAGTCCGCTGCTGCGATCCGGACACCACGCGACAGAAGGACGTTCGCGAGCTTTTCCGCGCGAAGTTGATCGGAATCGAGGACTACAACCCGTGCACCTCGTAGGCGGTTCAGGTCCACGTTCTCTGAAGGCGCTGCAACCGGCAATGTGGACAGCCGTCCCCCGGTGGTTTCGTGAAACTCGTACTCGAGTGGAGTTTCGCCGGCGACTGCCTCGCGCAGCAGGTCGAGAATCTGCTCCGTGCGGTGTGCCGAGCGCCGTTCGGTTTCGACGACGACCGGCATGCCGTCGAGCACGCCTTTCGGAGAGCGAACACTCAGAATACCCGTCTTCGATTCGTCCGAGACTAGGTCGAGCAGCTCTTGAAGATTGCCCTGGTTCAAGGCACCCACCACGACCCCCGGCCGTTTCGGGACCTCGTCGGCGAGCTCCGCCAGCCTGCGAGCGATGTTGTCAGCACCTGCGCCGCGAGGAACGACCGCGACGGCGCCCGATCGGAAGTCTCGTGCTTCGTCTTTGAGGACGGCGTCGTTCGAGACTACGGCGATGGGCAGCACATCGGTCGCCCGATTTTCTGCCATGCGTCGGACGACACTGTCGCCACCGCGGATGGCTGCGTCCCCGATGAGGACGACCATGTCGGGTGCATAAACGCGAACTGCTTGTTCGAGCTCCGCAGTTGCAGACGCGGCGACGGAAATCCCATGGCGCCGAAGCGCTTCCCCCAACGCTGTCTGCATCGGCTCGCCCTGGCCCACCATCAAGATAGTAGGCCGGTGCTCCTGATCCGGCATCGTGGAGATCTTGTCTGATCCTGACAGATTTAGCCAGCTTGAGGTGACGCGTTCCTTCGCTATGCTCCGCGCCGAATGAGCACATCAGCAATCGAGTTCCTTCGGGAGAGCTTTCCCAAGCTCTTCGACCGAGGGGTGACAGTCCTTCAGAGCCGGGCGTCCGCCGGCGATGAGCGTGCCCAGCGCATCCTCGATGACGTGAGAGGGGTCACGGGCGCGGCGAGCCTTCAGATCGACGATGAGCCGCCCGTCGTGCTATCGGCCAAACAGGGGACGCTGAGCTCCGGCGGCGCTCCAGCCGAAGGCGTTCCCATCAAGATCGCAGCAGCACTTCCGGGTGACGGCGCGACCCTGTTGCTGGGAGAAGCCGCCAAATCCGGTGCTCTCGACGATGACGAGGTCGCGATCGGAGCCGCCCAGACCGCCTCCAAGCGATTCGAGGACGTGTTGGCGGGCAGGCCCCTGACCTGTCATGTCACCCTGCGCGGCGTCCCTGAGCTGGGCGACGTCAAGGTTCGCCTAGGCTTCAACGTGGAACAGCCCCCTCTGGAGCCCGGTTTCACCACCGAGCTACAGTTTTCGGATCTGGAGCTGGTGCAGCGAGGGGAGCTCACGGCTCAGGATCTGTTCTTGGGCGGCAAGCTCAAGATGGAGGGGGATTACTCCCTGGCACTGCAGATCGCGATGCAGCTACTGACCAACCCGCTCTGAACGGACGATCCCTAGTCGATCAGCTGGCCCGACGGTGGAACTTGCCGGTCAGTCCCCAGGTTGGATACCCTGAACCTCAGTAACGGGGGGTTATGTTTCGGGCAATCGCCAAGAGTCGCTATCTAGTGCCGGGCTTCATGTGCTTCGCGCTCGCATTCGTCGTCGGACCCATCGGTGTCGCGTCGGGCGTGCTGGTGGGAGCGCAGGCGGCATCGATTGCAGGCGTCGTCTCTGCAGCTCTTGGATTGTTCGGGCTCGCGATCATCGCCTCGGGGCTGCCGGCCACGATCGAGGTCGAAGTCGTCGACGCACAACTACGCACGATTTATCGGGAAATCGAAGAGGTCGAAGGCGACATTGGCGACAACGTCAAGGAGCTGTCTAGCGGTCTCGGTGAGCAGATGGTGGCGGTCGAGGAAACGGCACGCTCGATCAAGTCGATGGCGATTTCCCTGCAGGCGATCAGCGATCGGGTCGAAGCTCTGTCGTCGAGCACCGAAGAGAGCGCATCGAGCATCTTGCAAATGACGGCGACAAATCACGAGGTCGCCGAGAACATGGGCAACCTCGGCTCGAGCGTTCGAGAGACGGCCTCGTCGATCGAGGAGATGACCTACAGCATCAAGGAAGTCGCGCGGAACGTGGACGCTCTCGCCCAGACCGCCGACGAGACATCTTCCTCCATGAACGAGATGGACGTGTCGATCGACCAGGTTCAGTCGAACGCCAACGAGACGGCGCGGCTCTCCGCCGAGGTTGCTACCGACGCGGAAACCGGTGCCGAATCGCTGCTCAAGATCACCGAGGAGATCAACCGAATCAAGTCGTCTTCGCTCGAGGCAGTGAGCACGATTTCCAACCTGGGCGACCGTATCGAGGCGATCGGCGACATTCTGAACGTCATCGACGAGGTGGCCGAGCAGACCAACCTGCTGGCTTTGAACGCTGCGATTATCGCGGCGCAGGCCGGTGAGCATGGCAAGGGCTTTGCCGTGGTCGCCGACGAAATCAAGGATCTGGCCGAGCGGGCGGGCGCGTCCACCAAGGAAATCGCAGAGCTGATCAAGACGATTCAGGCAGAGACCAAGAACGCGATTGAAGCCGTCGAGCGTGGCGCCAGCACGGTCGACCGTGGCGTGACCGTGAGCGTGGAGGCAGAGCGCGCGCTCAAGAAGATTCTCGAGTCGTCCAAGCAGTCGACCGCCATGGTTCGTGGAATCGCGCAGGCGACGGTCGAGCAGGCCCGGGGCTCGCGGCAGGTGACCGATGCGATTGGTCGCATCGCAGAGACGGTCCAGCAGATCGCTGCGGCAACGGCCGAGCAGGCCCGAGGCTCCGAGCTCATCATGAAGAGCGCGGACAACATGCGCTTGATCACCCAGCAGATGGAGCGAAGCAGTCAGGAGCAGGCCGAAGGCGGCCGACAGATGAGCGGCTCCATCGAGAATATCTCCGACATGGTTCTACAGCTCCACCAGTCTCATCGGAAACACGCGGACAGCTCCGAGCAGACCTTGGCAGCGGCCAACCGAATCCAGGAACTGACGCGCGACTACGAGAATCGGGTTCGCTCGATGCACCGGGCGGTCGATCGCCTCCGCCAAATACGATTCGAGTCGTGATGGCCGCCAATATTGGGCGCTTGTTCTGTCGACTGCACGCGAATCCGCATCTGGTTGCCTTCCGGGGGTGCAAGGATTCATCTTAGAGGCACATGTTTGGCATCGGACCAACAGAGTTAGCGTTCTTCCTGGTGATCGTCTTGTTGGCCGTAGGCCCGGAGAAGTTGCCTACGTTCATGCGCACCGTGGGCAAGGGCGTTCGCCAGGTGCGAAACGCCAGCCGTGAGTTCAAGGAGGCGATTGGGCTCGAAGAGCTGATGCGTGAAGGAGATCCGTTCCGCTCTCCGCCGATTCGCCCGCCAAGAGCGCGCCCCGTGCCCGTCAGGGATGAAACAGCGGAGGCGTCGCAACCGGAAGCAACCGGGCCAGAGCACCCAGCAAGTCCGCAACTGTCCGCTCCGCCGCCGATCCCAGCCGCGGCAGCCGATACACCCGAGCCTGCCGCAGAGCCGCAGGACCCGTCCGAGGTCAAGCGTCCATGACCTCGACCGAGATACAAATCCCCGAGCCCGAGCCCGGGAGGTTTGCTGAACAAGACGAGGAGATGACCTTCTTTCAGCATCTCGGCGAGCTCCGGAGCCGTTTGCTGCGCGCCATTCTCGGACTGATTCCCGCCGTCGCGGTGGGCTGGGTCTTCAAAAAAGAGATCAAGGACTTCCTCGTCGCGCCGCTTCAACCGGCCTGGGAGAAGCTCAATCTTCCGGGTCAGGCCGTGCTGCGATTCTCCGGGCCGGCGGACGCCTTCATGATGTACATGAAGAACGCGCTCATCGCTGGCGTGCTCCTCGCCTCGCCTTGGATCTTCTGGCAGCTCTGGATGTTCATCGCGCCGGGGCTGTACAAGAAGGAAAAGGCGATGGCGGTACCGTTCATCTTCTTTTCGACGCTCTGCTTCGCTGGCGGCGCGGTTTTCGGGTACAAATTCGTCTTTCCCGAAGCGTTCACCGTCTTACTTGGCTTCAGCGACGAAACCCTGGTCGCGACGATGTTCGTCAAAGACTACATGCCGTTCTTCCGCCGGATGCTCCTCGCCTTCGGCATCGTCTTCGAGGTACCGGTCATCGTGACGTTCCTGGCTGGCGCCGGCATCGTCACCTGGCAGCAGCTCCTCAGATTCTCGCGCTGGTGGATCGTCTGCGCGGCGTTCATTTCGATGCTGCTCACGCCGCAGGACGTCTACACCATGGTGATGATGCTCATCCCGCTCGTCGTGCTCTATTTTGTCGGTGTCGGCTGCGCGTACCTGATCAGCGTCGTTCAAAAGAAGCCCAGCCCCTAGCCTCGCTCGGGCACAGGGTAGGGCGGGTACTTCGGCACGTCTTCGGGGAGGAACCACTGCTCGCCCCAGATGCTCGCGCCGCCGTCGATGTAGAAAGTCTGACCCGCCACGAAATCCGCGTAGCGCGAGGCGAGATAGGTGATCAGATGAGACACTTCCTCCGCTGTGCCTAGCCGTTTCAAGGGGTTGGCCTTTTCCGCGTTCTGCAGGAGCTCCGGTGGGTACTGCTTGGTGCCGCTGGTGACGATCACCCCCGGCGCGATCGCGTTGACTCGAATGCCGTGAAGAGCCCATTCGACCGCAAGCGTCTTGGTCATGTTGTCCACGCCTGCGCGCGCCGCCCCAGTGTGCACCATGCCTGGAAAACCGCGAATGATCTGAGCGATGACGTTGACGATTCGTCCCCGCTTCTGAGGGATCATCGCCTTGGTGGCCACGGCGTGCGTCATGGCCCAGGTGCCGATCAGATTGTTGCGCACGACCGCGGCGAAGCCTTTTGGAGATAGAGCTTCGGCGGTCGTGGGAAACTGGCCGCCCGCATTGTTGATCAGCACGTCGATGCGGCCGAAGCGTTCGAGCACCGAGTCGACGTAGGCCGCGATCGCCTCGGCCTCGCGGATGTCGCAGGGAGCGCCGAACGCTTCGATGCCTTTTGCCTCTAACTCTGCCACCGCGTTCTTCAAAGGTTCCGGGCGTCGCCCGCAGATTGCCACCTTGGCTCCCAAGAGACCCATTTCCGTGGCCGCGACGAGTCCGATTCCGGTGCCGCCACCCGTGATCAGAACGACTTCGCCAGTGAACAATCCATCCGCGTACAGCTGATCCATGTCGCGCCTCATACCACGCGAGGCGCGATCGGACGATTCGAGTTTCAGCTCGCCACGACGGTCTCACGGTTCCTGGTCAGCGAAGTCACCAGCTCCCGCAAGTCCTCGGCGAAAAAGGGCTTCGCTAGGGACGCCTCGACGTCGAGGCGGCGCGCGATTTCGTTTCGCGCGGTGCTGGCGCTCAGGAGGATCACCGGCACTTCGTCGTGTCTCCAGCGGCGGCGAAACTCGCGCAAGAACATCTCGCCATCCTCGATGGGCAGCATCAGGTCGACGACCATCAAGTCAGGCAGTCGCACGGCACACTGTGCCAACGCCGAACGAACATCTGCCGACGCGACGACCTTGTGCCCGTCCTGCTCCAGCACAACTTGAAGCATGCGCCGCACAGAAGGGTCGTCGTCGAGAACGAGGATCATCTTCGGCGCAGCCACCAAAGCATCTTATCAGGAGCGTGGCGCATCGCGAATATGCGCTCACTGCCTACATGGGAGCTGCTAGGCTCACTTGTATGACTTCGATCGCCCGTTTTGCAGCAGCCGCCCTCTTACTCGTGGCCGCTTGCGCTTCGAGAACGCCGCCCGCGTCACCGATCCGGATCGAACCGACAGACCTCTTCCCTCTAGAAACCGGCAATGCATGGTCTTACGACGTCGATACCGGTGAGCCTTCGACGACCTTGGCCGTCTCGCGTGTCGAAACATTCGATGGGCGCTTTGCTGAGGTGCGCACCGCCCGCGCCGTGCTCCGATACGAAGTGCTCGAGGAGGGCATTCGACTGCCGCCGGGAGATGAGTGGGTCCTTCGCGCTCCGCTCGAGCAAGGCGCGACCTGGCTCGGCCGCGGTGGCCGTAGCGCTCTTCTGGTCTCGATGGGAATGCGCGTCGAGACGCGCGCGGGCATCTTCGAAGACTGCGTCTTGGTTTCAGAAACCGGCGGCAAGCTCGAGTTGGAGGTGCGCACGGTGTACTGCCCGGGTGTCGGTCCGGTTTCGGTCGACTCGACCATGCGCTCGAACTTGGGTGATCGTACGCTGACGGTGTCCGCGAAACTGCGCGGTTACGAAGTCAGTCCGGCTTTTTCTTCGCGCCCCTAGGCGTGACTTCCACTTCCGTGAACTGGGTTCGAAGCTCTACGACCAACGAGAGCGACCCTTCGCCGAGGAACACCTGGCGCCAAACCCGGCCTTCGGCGTCGGTTACCTCCAGCGCGTGTCTGGTCCCCGGCGTAACCCCGAAGACGGTGTTGTCGATCTTTCTGCCATCGAGGAGGACCTCGGCGTTGCGCGGCACGCCGAGCAGCTCGATGGTTGCCATTCGAGGCGCGACCCCGGGCGCGGTGCCCGGCCGCGCGCGCGGGTCGCTCTCCAACAAGGCCCAGGCGATGGCCACCAGAACGGCCAGGACGGCAAACGCCATCATCCAGCGGCTGTCCAGCACGCGTCCTACGCTGTGCAGGGGAGTTGGGTTCTCGTGCTCGTTGGGGTTCACCATTGCTGCTTTGGAGTGCCACGGTTTTGCGCCGTGCGCGATCTGCTTGCCATTGTAGGATGCCCACCCGGGCCCCGTCACGTTCCGGGATGGATTCAGTATGAAGACAGCAATTCTCGAAGCGCGCGGCCTGACCAAGAGTTACGGCGAGCGCCTGGTCGTCGATCATCTCGACCTGAGCTGCCGCCGGGGCACGGTCCTCGGCCTTCTGGGTCCCAATGGCGCCGGAAAGACCACCACGCTCCGAATGCTCTACGGCTTCGTACCGCCCGATGAAGGCGCAATTCAGTATGCGGGCAAGCGGTTCTCGGAGAATCGCGCCGCAGCCAAGCGCATGATCGGCGTATGTACCCAGGACGATTCGCTCGACTACGATTTCACCGTTGCCCAGAATCTGCGCATCTACGCGAGCTACTTCCGTCCAAGAGTCGAAGACCTCCAAGACCGAGTCGCCGAGCTGCTCGACCGCTTCGAGCTCGCCCCGTACGCGGATGCCTCCCCTCACGTGCTCTCCGGCGGCTTTGTCCGGCGGCTTCTGATCGCCCGTTCGATCGTGCACCGGCCGAGTGTTTTGTTCCTAGACGAACCGACGACCGGCCTCGACCCTAGCGCGCGGCTCGACGTCTGGGAGCTAGTCGACGCGCTGCGCGCCGAGGGTTTGGCGATCGTGCTCACGACGCACTACATGGACGAAGCCGAGCGACTGAGCGATGAGCTGCTCGTCATTCACGAGGGTCGCAAGGTCGCCTACGGCGAACCGCATCGAGTGATCGACTCGGTCCTCGGCGACCACGTCATCATCGTCCCACGCGCCGAGCCTGCACGTGAAGAGATCGCCGCCTGGTTGCAGGCCCGGGGTGCCGAGCAAGTTGCGACGGTTCTTGGAGAGCTCCGCGTACCGGTTGGCAAGGATGATCTCGCCGCGCTAACCGCTCGATTCGCAGACGCGAGCTGGCAGGTTCGCCCGCCCAACCTCGATGATCTGTTCATCGCCTTGGCGCGTCGAAACGGAGGCTCGCGGTGAACGGGCTCAACAGCCTCACGGCGGTTGCCGACTGGCGCTCCTGGGCCGTATTTCGTCGGAATCTACTGGTTTTTCTAAGGCACTGGCGAACCGCAGTGATTCCGCCCGCCATGGAGCCGGTGATCTTCTTCATTGCTTTCGGCATCGGTTTCGGTGGCTACATAGAGGACCTCAGCTACCGGGGAACCGCGATCAACTACGCGACCTACGTTGCGCCGGGCCTGATCGCCTATACGGGTTTCGGCACGCCCTACTACGAAGGGCTCTACTCGGCGTACGTTCGCATGTTCTACCAGAAGACTTGGGACGGGATTCTCGCGACCCAAGTCGAGGTGCCCTGCGTCGTCTGGGGAGAAATCCTCTGGGGCGCGGTGCGGGGGATGGTGAACATATCGCTCGTCTCTTTGGTCATCGCGGTTTTCGATCTGTTCGGTGTGGTCGACGTGAAGGTGCCGTTTCTCGTATTCATGCCCCTACTCGGGTTCATCGCCGGATGCGCGTTTGCTTCGTTCGCGCTGATCTTCACTGCGATCGTTCCCGCGATCGATCACATGAACTACCCGGTCTTCCTGATCGGCTGGCCTCTGAGCTTGGTTAGCAACACGTTCTTTCCACTCGAGCCCCAAAGTCAGGCCCTCTGGGCGCTGATGCAGATCAATCCGGTCTACCAACTCGCCGAGTGCGCGCGCGGTCTGCTCTTACTTGGAGACCCTGGTCCGCACCTGCTTGGCTTGCTCGGATCGACCGCTCTTTTTCTCGTTCCTTGCACCCTTCTTTCGGTCCGATTGACCCGTCGAAGAGTCCTTGGAGACTGAGCTTCCGCGACCTAGAAATTCATTTGTCAGATCAATGAGTTAGAGGCTGCATCAGTCCTTGCATCGGCCCTGCATCAGGGCTAGAAACCCAGTCATGGTTGAACCTCCGATCGCCGAACCGAGCTCTGTCGCGCCAGACTACGATCAAAGCGCAATTCAGGTGCTCGAAGGGCTCGAGGCGGTGCGGAAGCGACCGGGCATGTACATCGGTGATCCGCACGACGGGACGGGACTACACCACCTGGTCTGGGAAGCCGTAGACAACGCGGTCGACGAGCACTTGGCGGGTCACTGCGATCACGTTCAAGTGATCATTCACTCCGGCGGATCGGTCACCGTCATCGACAACGGCCGAGGCATCCCTGTCGGCATGCACGACATGGGCGTCAGTGCGGCCGAGGTCGTGATGACGCAACTTCACGCAGGCGGTAAGTTCAACAGCGATAGCTACGCGGTTTCAGCTGGCCTGCACGGCGTTGGCGTGAGCGCAGTCAACGCGGTGAGCGAATGGCTCAAGATGGAAATCCGTCGCGAGGATAGGCTCTGGTTCCAAGAGTACGAACGCGGCGTTCCAAAGGCACCACTCGAGGCGATCGGCACCAGCAAGAAGACGGGGACGAAGGTCACCTTCAAGCCCGACCCCGAGATCTTCACCATGACCGAATTCAGCTTCGAGGTGCTCAACAACCGACTGCGTGAGATCTCGTTTCTAAACGCCGGCCTCGAGGTATCGCTCGAAGACGAGCGTGGCGACGGCAAGAAGGTCACGCACAAGTTCGAAGGCGGAATTCGGGAGTTCGTCGAATCGCTCAACAAGAAGAAGACCCCTCTGCACGAGGACGTCATCTACCTCCATGCGGTCAAGGACGGTGTCGACATCGAGATCGCGATGCAATGGAGCGACTCCTACAACGAGTCGATCTTTCCTTACACGAACAACGTCTACAACCGCGATGGCGGCACCCACATGACGGGCCTCCGCACGGCGCTGACCCGCGTCATCAACCAGTACGGGTCGCGCGAAAAACTCCTGAAAGACCTCAAAAACCCGCTGAGCGGCGAGGATGTCCGGGAAGGGCTGACCGCGATCATTTCGGTGAAGCACCCCGACCCGGCGTTCTCCTCCCAGACCAAAGACAAGCTGGTTTCGAGCGAAGTCAAGGGCATCGTCGAAAGCGTCCTCAACGAGAAGCTCAACGAGTACCTCGAAGAAGAGCCAAAGGCCGGAAAGCGCATCGTCGAAAAAACGGTTCTGGCCGCGCGTGCACGGGAAGCCGCGCGCCGCGCGCGAGAGATGGTCCAGCGCAAAGGAGTCCTCGATGCGAGCACGCTTCCGGGCAAGCTCGCAGACTGCCAGAGCAAGGATCCGGGCGAGAGCGAAATCTACATCGTCGAGGGAGACTCTGCGGGTGGAAGTGCCAAGCAGGGCCGCGATCGGCGATTCCAAGCGATTCTCCCGCTGCGCGGAAAGATCCTCAACGTCGAGCGGGCGCGTTTCGAGAAGATGATCTCGAGCGCAGAGATCGGCACGCTGATCACGGCTCTAGGGTGCGGCATCGAAGGCGGCGAGAACTTCAACATCGAGAAGCTTCGCTACCATCAGGTCATCATCATGACGGATGCGGACGTCGACGGATCCCACATTCGCACACTGCTTCTGACCCTTTTCTACCGTCAGATGCCGCAGCTCATCGACAAAGGCTATCTGTACATCGCGCAGCCGCCTCTCTACAAAGTGAAGAAGGGCAAGAAGCTCCGTTATCTCCAAGACAACGATGAATTGAACCGGTATCTGATCGAGATTGGAACCGACAGCATTCGACTCAGCATGACGAGTGGCAGCACTCAGCTCAGTGGGGAGCCGCTGCGGAATCTGCTCAAGGACGTGACTCGTTTCCGCCTGCTGCTGGAGAACATTGGGCACAGAGTGGACCCGTTCGTCGTGGAGGCGCTGGTCACCGCAACCGACTTGAAGGTCCAGGACCTCGCCGACCGAGCGAAGGTCGAGGCGGCGATCGCTTCTCTCCAAGAGCGCGTTCTCGCCAAGCGCGACGGCGACTTCGAAGCCAGCATCGAGCATGACGAGGAGCACGACCGGCACCGGGTCGTCATTGCGACCCAAGATGGCGGAACTCAGCGCCTCACGACCATCGATTTCGATTTCCTCTCCGCAGGCAACGTCTCGGAGCTCCGGCGGATTTACGAGGGCGTTCGAGCGCTGGGCGAGCCACCCTTTCTGCTGAGCACCGTCGACAAAGACGGTAAGCCCACTGGGGAGCCTACCGAGGTCGCCGACCTGGAGGAGCTTTGGACGGTTCTCGACGCGCGTGCGCGAAAGGGCCTGGGTATCCAGCGCTACAAGGGACTTGGCGAGATGAATCCAGACGAGCTCTGGGAGACCACCATGGACCCGGAGACGCGGACGCTTCTGCAAGTGCGCATCGAAGACGCCCTAGAGGCCGAAGAGCTCTTCAGCGTGCTGATGGGCGATCAGGTCGAGCCCCGGCGCGCATTCATCGAGAGCAACGCTCTCAACGTGACCAATCTCGACATCTAGCCGGGAATCAGCTCGCGCGGCACGGACGACTCAGTAGCCCTTGCACCGCTGCTGCGACGCGCGGGACTTCCTGCTCGGCGATCTCGAGGAGATTTCTGGCACCTTCAACGCTGGCTTCAGCCTCGATGCCTCCTAGAAGCTCGCCGATTCGCGTTGCGCCGATTTGCTTGCTCGCCCCCTTGACCGTGTGGGCGCTCAGGCGAGCGGTTTCCAGGTCGCCGGCGTCCAGCGCTGCGGAGATATCCTTCATGCAGTCCCGAAGCTGATCGACATAGCCCAGCAAGACATCCTGGATGAACTCGTCGTCTTCACCGTCGAGCGAGACTAGTTGGCGAACCATGCCGAGGTCGAGTGCTGGCGGCGGTGGCAGCGTGGACACGGACTTGCTTGGCCGATCCCCGTTGAGGGGTACCCAGCGCTCCAAGGCCTTCGCCAGCATCGAGGTTCGGACCGGCTTGCACACCACATCGTTCATGCCTGCGTCGAGGCAGCGAAGTCGGTCTTCCTCGGCAACACTTGCCGTGAGCGCAACGATCGGCAGCTCCGCTTTGTCCGCCGACCGCCGAAGGCGAGCGGTTGCCTGAAAGCCATCGATGAGAGGCATGTGGCAGTCCATGAACACGATGTCGTAGTCGGTGGCTTTCGCTTTGTTCAGGGCCTCCCGGCCGTCGGTTGCGATGTCGACGATGCAGGAGAGCTTCTTCAAGAGCGCTTCGGTCACCATGCGGCTGGTAGGGTCGTCTTCCGCGACCAGCACCAGCGCGCCCTCACGTATCAGGACCTGGCTCCCGCCTTCCGAGTTGACGACGCGCAAGGTGGTTTCCGGCCCCAGCCCCAGGTCGATTTCGGCCCAGAAGCAGGTGCCTTCGTCGAGCGTGCTGCTGACTCCCAACTCGCCATCCATCAGATCAACCAACTGCTTGCTGATCGCCAAGCCCAAGCCGTTGCCCGCGGCGCTTCGATTCGAGCCGGGATTGCTCCGCTGGTAGCGAGTGAAGATTTCCTCGAGCGAGTCCCTGGGAATGCCGACTCCGGTGTCGCGCACCGAGAGGCGAATTCGGGCCTTCTCGGAGCGGTGGATGACCTCGGCCCGGATATGGACCGAGCCCGAATCGGTGAATTTGATCGCGTTGTTGACCAGGTTGAGGAGCACTTGTCGGATCCGCCCGCTGTCTCCCATGAACCGCTGACTGGTAACCCCGGTCGTCTCCGACTCGAGGAGAAGGCCCTTGGCTTCCGCGCGCGGTTGCATGAGGGCGACGACTCCGTCGATGAGCGCGCGCAGGTCGAACGGCGCGCTGACGAGCTCGATTTGTCCCTTCTGAAGTCGTGAGAAATCGAGGATCTCGTCGACGATTCCAACCAGCGCGTCAGCAGACTCCCGGATAGCCGTGATCATCTTCTCTTGCTTCTCGTCGAGCTCGGTATCGAGGAGCAGCGCGCTGAGGCCGAGGACACCATTCATCGGTGTGCGGACCTCGTGGCTCACGTTCGCGAGGAGCTCGGTCTTTGCCTGCGAAGCTCGCTCGGCGGCGAGCCGGAGCTCTTCCAGTTTGACCAGAACGTGGCCGCGCGCGGAGTTGAGCCCCAGGGCGAGGGCCGAAAACCCCAGCAGGTAGCCGATGCTGCGCGTCCAGCTCACGCCATCGACCCAGAGCGAGGTGATTGCCCAGCTGAGGTCTCCGACGATCATGATCGCAAGCAGCCACCTGCGATCCTGGGCGACCGCGCCGGCTATGATCTGAACCAGGATGAAGAGGTAGAAATCCGAAGGATCGCCACCTAAGGCGTAGGCCAGAGCAACCGTCGCCGTGACGAGGAGGAACGCGGCACCGCCAATGTGAGGCGACCAGAGCAGCGGTGGCGGATGGTGCTTGGCGCGCCAACCGAACGCGAGCATGGCGAACCCCGCAAGCCCATAGATCGTCATCAACTTCAGGTCGGTTTGGTTCGCGCCGGCAGACCAGTGTCCGAGCGAGAGCCCGAGATAGGCGACCCCGGCGCAAATGAACATCGTCGGCACGTACTGCCGCGAGACCGAGCTCACCATTCGCCAGTGCTCCTCGGCGCTCAAGGGCACGCGCGCAGCCAGCGTCTCCGCCGAGCACGCAGATCCGGGCTCCCAGACCTGCTCCCCCTCCGGTTCGATCCCCATCCCATTCAGTCTACCGGCCCCGTCGGCCGGTTTCACGGCTAGTCGGAAGGGAGATTGTGACGCGCCTCACGAATCGTGCGAACGGCCGCTTCGTGAAGCAAGCCATTGGAAGCCACCAGTTTTCCAGTGCGAGGGTCGGCTGCTTCGCCTTCGTAGGTGGAGAGTTGGCCGCCCGCTTCTTTGACGAGCAAGGCGCCCGCGCACATGTCCCAGGCGTTCAGCCCCTGCTCCCAGTAGATGTCGTAGGTGCCGTCGGCGACTAGACAAAGATCGATCGATGCTGCGCCGCAACGCCGGATACCCCTCGCGCGTTTCAAGAAGAGCGCAAGCTCCGCGTGATTGTCGTCGGGGCTCGACCAGCGGTCGTAGGGAAAGCCCGTCGCGCAGACGGCTTCCTCGAGTTGTTCACGGGTCGATACGGAGCAGGGTTTTGTGTTGCGAAATGCCCCCATGCCCTTGGCCGCTTTCCAGGTGACCCCGAGCGCCGGCGCGTGCACAAGGCCGGCCAAGCCCTCGGAGCCCCGGTACAGAGCAATCGACACGCCGAAGAAGAAGTGCCCGTGTGCGAAGTTGGTCGTGCCGTCGATCGGGTCCACGTACCAGACCAAATCGCCCACGCCGGTTTCCGCGCCTTCCTCACCGACGATCCGGTGATCGGGGAACTCGCGCGAGAGCTCCGCTCGGATCAGCCGCTCGCTTTGCAGGTCGTATTTGGTCAGCAGGTCGAAGCGCCCCTTGCGCGCGACCTCCGCGCCGACACGCCAGCCCTTCATCACGAGCTCGCCAGCTTTCAGAGCTGCGCGTTCAGCAGCCTCGAGGGCGCGCCGATTTTCTTCTTCGATAGGCATGAATTCCCCTATTTTCGCGGATTTCGGGGGCTGTGCCATCGCCATCTGCAAATCCGGGGGGTGTTCGCTGGCATTTCGACCCTAAAACCCGTACAAGGCCGTGCGCTGCGAAGCCCGTCTCCTGGGCGCCGCCCGATGTAGGCAAATGTAGTTATGCCCGACAAGGACACTGTGACGCCAAGCATTCGGAATCCATTTGAAACGGATTCCGAAAACCGTTCTTCCGAGACTGTGACAAGGGGAAGCGGCCCCTACGACGAAGCGCTTCGCGAGGGAGAGCTTCTTCGTGCACGCCCGCGCATGGCTGCCGGCCCCGTTCCCATCGGGAGGCAGCATGCCAAGCGGCGAATGACGGTCTGGGAGCGCATGGATGTGCTCCGCGATCCGGGAACCGAGCCGACGATCCTCTATCAGAACTGGGGTCCGAATCTCGATGGCGCTTCGATCGTGACGGCGGTCGTTCAGATCGGTGGTCGCGAGGTCGCGGCCTATGGTCACGACTTCACGGTTCGCGCCGGATCGATGGACGCCACCAACGGCACCAAGCTCGCGAACGTCATTCGCTTGGCCGGTCGGCAGGGGATGCCTCTGGTCGGCATGAACGACAGCGCCGGCGCGTTCGTGCCCGCGGGCATCGGTGGCTTGGACGGCTACGCAGAGGCGTTCACCGCGCTTCGCAAGATCAGCGGCGTGGTGCCGAGCATCATGTGTATGTTTGGCTACAACGCGGGCGGCGGATCGTACTTGCCGCGGCAGGGCAGCTTCATGATTCAGCCTGCCAACACCTTCTTCGGGCTAACCGGGCCAGGCGTCGTGAAGTCGGTGCTCGGCGAAGACGTGACGGCCGACGAGCTCGGCGGTCCCGGCGTGCACGGCCAGAGCGGCGTCACGGACCTCACCGTGCGCGACGAGGTTGGCGCCCTGCGAACCGCTCGGCGCTTGCTGAGCTACCTGCCCGGAAACAACCACGAATTCGCTCCTTACCAGGAGACTTCGGACCCGCTCGACCGGCCGACCGGCGAAATCGACACTTTGCTTCGCAAGGCGTTCAACTCGCCGACCGGCTTCAATACGCCGATCGACGTCAGCATCATCCTTCAGCAGATTTGCGACCACGGCGATTACTTCGAGCTTCAGCCGCAGCGCGCGCGAAACACGATCACGGCGTTCGGGCGTCTCGGCGGGCACGTCGTCGGTTTCGTTTGCAACAACAGCGCGGTGTCGTCGGGGCAAATCGACGTCGACGCGGCGTTCAAGAACTCGCGCTTCATTCGCTTCTGCAACCTCTACAACATCCCGGTGATCTTCATGGAAGACACCACCGGCTTCTTGCCCGGTCGCGACCAGGAAAGCCGCGGTATCGTGCAGGCGGGGCGGGCGATGCTCGATTCGATCATTGATCTGCGGACGCCGCGTCTTCTGCTCATCATTCGCAACGCGTTCGGTGGCGCGTATGCGGCGTTCAACTGCTACGCCACCGGCGCCGACCACGTCATGGCGCTTCCAACGACGCGGGTCGCTGTCATGGGCCCGGCTGGCAAGGAGTTCGTGTACAAGAGCGAGATGCGCGAAATGCGCAGCCAGGCCAAGGCGCGCATGGAAGAAGCGCTCGCTGCCGGGGCTTCCAAAGAGGACGCCGAGGCGGAGATGGCCGCCTGGATCAAAACGCAGGACGCAGCGTTCAGCGCCCGTTACGAGAAAGAGCTCATGAACCCGAAAGAGGCACTGAGCCTTGGTTCGATCTCCGAAATCGTTCCGCCAACCGACGTGAGAGCGTCGCTGGCCAAGAACCTGGACTTTTACCTGTCCCACTACAGCCCAGAACCGCTCCAAGCGGTTCAGCGTGAGTTTCACTGATGGCTTCCACTGGATACATGCACAACCCGCTCATTCACCGGGACCGCCGCCTCGGACAGTCCGAGTCTGAGTGGGTTAGGTCGTTCGGCTGCGAGGACATGACCGTCCTCATCGTTTGCCGTGGCCCGATTCGGCGAGAGGCACTCGACATTTTCGAGGAAATGGGGATGACGAGGGTTGGGATCCTTCTTTCGGAGAAGGATTCAATCGTCTACCCGCGCGCGCTCGCTCCAGAGCTTCGGCGCCTAGATCCATCCCGGGTTCACTCGGTCTCGGACTACACGGGCGCGAGCAAGGAAGAGCGCGCCGAGCGAATCCAGCAGATTATCGGCATCGCCAAGGACCAGGGCTACGACTACATCTTCGCCGGCTACGGCTTCATGGCGGAGGACGAGGGGTTCGTTCGCAGTATCGAAGAGGCTGGACTTCGCTTCATCGGCCCCTGCTCGTACACCGTGCAAGCCGCTGGTTTCAAGGACGAGGCCAAGCGCACGGCTGAGCGCGTCGATGTCAGCGTCACACCGGGCATCAACAACGCGACGGCGCGGCTCATTCTCAAGAACCACCCCGACCGCAAGGCCCTCGCCAAGCTCGCCAAGAAGCACGGCCTCGAGGTTCCTGAGCTCGGAGACGAGAAGGTCGAGCTCGAAACGCTAGCGGACGCGGTCCTCGGCGCCTCCTACGACGCGCACATCGATCTCTACACAGTGGATGAGCTCGCCGAGCAGATTCAAATCGAGGTCGCCAACATCCTCGAGAAGTACGAGGGCAGCCGGATTCGTCTAAAGGCGATCGGCGGTGGCGGTGGTAAGGGGCAACGCATCGTTGGCAGCGCCAAGCAGGCCCCCCCGATGGTTCGCGAAATTCTGAGCGAGGTGAAGGCGCTCGGCGTAGGGGACAACAAGAACATTCTCGTCGAGCTCAACATCGAGACGACGCGCCACAACGAAATCCAGCTACTCGGCAATGGCGAGTGGACCGTCTCACTGGGCGGTCGCGATTGCTCTCTGCAGATGCACGAGCAGAAGCTCCTCGAGGTTTCAATCACGCAGGAGACGCTTGCCGCTGCGGTCGAGCGTGAGCGTGTCGCCGGCAACGAAATCCACGCCACGGCGATCGAGCAGGACCTGAACATCCTCAGGCGCATGGAAAAAGAAGCCGAGCGCTTCGGCGAGGCCGTGAAGCTCGACTCCGCGTCGACCTTCGAGTGCATCGTCGATGGACCGCGCCATTACTTCATGGAAGTCAACACGCGCATCCAGGTAGAGCATCGAGTCTCCGAGCTGTGCTACGCGCTCCGCTTCCGCAACCCAGGCGACGCGGAAGGTTTCTTCGACGTGCACTCGCTCGTCGAAGCCATGGCCTTGCTCGCCAAGCACAAGGCCAGGCTACCCCGGCCCGAGCGAGTCCAACGCGACGCGGCCGCGGTCGAAGCGCGTCTCAATGCGACCGACCAGTCGCTTTCGCCCCACGCTGGAGGCGAGATCATGAGCTGGTCGGACCCGATCGAAGGCGAGGTTCGCGACGATCAGGGCATCTGCTTCAAGAATCCCGATACCCATCTTTTCATGCGCTACAAGCTGGCCGGCGCGTACGACAGCAACATAGCGCTTCTGGTGACCACCGGTGACGATCGCCGCGACAGCTACCAGCGTTTGCGCGAAGTGCTCCGCCGCACCGTCCTTCGCGGCCCCGATCTTCAGACGAACCTGCAGTTCCACTACGGGCTCGTTCACTGGTTCCTCGCCAACGGCGTCGACGCGAAGCCGACCACTCGCTTCGTCGTTCCCTACCTCACGCTGCTCGGCGAGCTGCTGAACGAGGCCAACGAGATCGACGCCGACTACGCCTACGAACGCCTCTGCGCTCAGTACTTGAAGACCGCTTCGGGCGACCCAGGTGCCGCAAAAGCCACCAACGACCTTTGCATCCTGAAAAAGACCATTCTCGGCCGACCGCTCGGTCGCATTTTGCGACAGCCGCATCTTCTTTCAGCCTGGCTCAGCTCGAACAAGAACAACTTCGAGGTGAAGGAAGGCCGCGTCACCTGGCTGCGCAATCCCTTGCTCGTCCTCTCCGATACCTACCATCTGCTTCACATGGATGCCGAGGTGAATCTGCCAGCCGCCCATCGCATCTGGGAACAGGACCAGGCCGTGCTCCGGGACGGTGCCGCTTTCTACTCGGCGGTGCAGGAGCGACTAGGTGAGCTCAGTTGGCCGGAGTTCGACGAGGCTCTGAAGGCCAAAAAGGCTCCCAAGGGCTTCGAGGGCGCGAAATGGAAAGAGGTGCGTGAAGCGCATCTCGGCTTCCAGCTCGGTATGGAGCTCTACAGCTTGTTGCCTTTGATCGGGCACAAGGTCGGCTTCTTCGACCTCCGCGTGAACGAGGACCTGACGATCAGCATTCCCGAGCGGCTTTTCGATGCCGACCACCAGCTCAAAATGAAGAAGGTGCTCGTCCCGCCGCCGGTCAACAAGGCCGACGAAATCGTCTCCGTGAGCGGCGGCATGTACTACGCGCAGGAAGCGCCGGGCATGCCCCACTTCATCGAAGAGGGGCAGCACTTCGATATCGGCGATCCTCTGTACATCATCGAAGTCATGAAGATGTTCAACAAGGTGTACGCGCCATTTGCGGGCACCGTCGACAAGATCCTGGTCGATACGAACGGAATGATCGTGTCGAAGGGCCAGCCGCTCTTCAAAGTCACGCCGGACGAGAAGTTCGTCGAACTGGATCCAGTCGAGATTCGGGCTCGCATCCAGTCGAACACTGAGAAGTATCTTTCGGTGGTCGCCTAGGCAAAGGCCTCAGAGCCGGTCGTCGCGACCGGTGGCCAGGACGACCCGATTGCGGCCCGCAGCCTTGGCGCGAAAGAGCGCACGGTCTGCCGTAGTCATCAGGCGCGCCTTGACGTCGTTCGAGGGCTGGCCGTTGAGCTTGCGCAGGCCGTTGAGCATGGCAACGCCGACCGAAACGGTGATCGTGGGTAGCGTTCCGCCTGGGCGCATCGGCCCTGCGGTGCTCGCCGCGACGTGGCTTCGCAAGTGATTGGCGAGCGAGCGGGCGCTTTCTTTCGAGGCGCGCTTCTGGACTACGATGAACTCGTCGCCGCCGAAACGAAACACCTCGCCAACGCCGGCGGCGGCCTCGTGTAGCGCCTTGCCCGTGCGCTTCAATGCTTCGCTCCCGGCTGCGTGGCCGAACTTGCTGTTCACGCGCTTGAGGTGGTCGACGTCTACGAACATGATCGCCATGTCGCGCTCGCCTCTTCGCGCGGAAGTCACGGCCTTCGTCAGCTCGCTATTGAGCTTCCTCACGTTCCGCAGACCGGTCAGCGGATCATGCGCGGCCAGTCCCTCCTGCCGCCGAAGCGATGAGGTTTGGATCAGTGATGTCGTGATGTAGCTGGACAGCCCTGCGACTACCTTCCTGTCGCGACTCGTGAAATGCGCGGGCCCCTTCGGGTTGACCAGTTGCAGAACTCCAAGCGGCTGGTTTCCGTCGTGCAAAGGCGCGAGCAAGGCCACCCGAGTTTGCTGCGACGAGCGCGCCGAGAACTGCGGATCCGCCGAACGTGATGACGAAACGAACGGTGTTCGCCTTCCGAGCGCTCGCTTGGCCAAGTCGGCATGAAGAACCGTCCCGCGCTCCAGGAGGTGCTTGCTGTCCGGACCGCAAGCGGCGACGCACCGGAGCGACTCTAGCGTTTGTCCGACGTAGAGCGCGCCGCCGGTTGCACGAACGGCGAGCGCAGCTGCCCCAAGCCCCTCTTCGAGCACTCGCATGACAGGCCGCGCCCGGGAGCTAGATGCCCCGAGCACGGATTCCTCGAGTTTTATCCCCCTCAAGGTGTGAATCCGCACGATCAAATCGTAGGCAGTTCAGACACGATACGCCAATCGGGTGCTCCTCTGTGCGGCCTTGTAGGTATGTGCCTAGGTCAATGCAGCGTACAATGCGCCACGCTCGGCTCTGGAGGGCCTCGATGGCAAGCGCGCGCTCGATAACCTTAGCTCTGCTTACGATCCTCGCTTCCGCTGGCTTCGCCGGGGGCTGCGGGAAGGAACAGCCGCCGGTCAATCGGGTGGGTACGAACGCGGTCGCGAAGGATTTGTTCCGGGATTCTTCCTGGTACTTCGGCCGCACGGTCATCGACGTCGACTACGAAGGCGGGCAACTCGGCACCTTTCCTGGCGATGCCGCGCTCGACTTCCAAGGCTCCGACCTCGCCTCGATGCCCCGCATTCGATGGCTGATCGAAGAAGACAGCCTAGTCGCGTTTCGCGACTACGAGCTCGTCGAAGGGGCCAACTCGGACATGCCCGAGCCGGGTTCATTCCTCGGTCAACCGGTTGCCGCATTCGAGATCGAAAGGCACTTCGACATCCGACGGGCTTACGCCGACTCGACGGGCGAAGAGCTCAACGTCATCGAGGAGAACGACACGGACCGGCCTTGGTTCGAGCGCGAGTACATGCGTGTCAATTGGGCGACGAACATCCTGCCCGGCTACTACGGCCAGACGAGCGAGCTTCTGGCGATACTCGGGCTGTTCGAACGGCAGTCCGCCGAACTGTTCATCCAGACTGGATCGGACTTCCCCGCGTCCTGGCAGCCCAGGTTTCACGTCATGCCCTGTGACGGGATGGACGATGCCGCTCGAGTATGCAGCGAGCACGAGCGTCCCTGGGCTTCGGACTACGAGCGCGATCAGCTCTACGCCTTCGATTTCGTAACCCAGGAGCTGCTCGCGCCAGGTCAGGTCGTCGACCCGCTGACCCGGCAGGCCGTGAACTGGTGCCAGTCGAACTTCACCGACGCGCCGACTTGCACGACTACTGCCGTCTACGTTCGGAACAGCTTCCTACGCGTGAGCGAGCAGCGGCAGTACGAGCCCGTCAACTGGGTAGACTCTCGCTTCGAGCGGGCAGGCTACTTCAGGTTGGAGCGTCCCACCGTAGACCGTTCGACCTCGCCGGACGACCCCGCGTACTTCGAGACCGACTTTCTCAACTACAGCATCAACCGGCACAACATCTGGTACGACTGGCACGACGAAGAAGGCAATCCGATCCCTCATTCGGAACGCCGCGTTCGCCCGATCCTCTTCTACACGACGCCCGAGCTTCCTGCGCACCTGGTCGAGCCGAGCTTTGAAGTGACCGCTCGCTGGGATGAGGTGTTCATGCAGACGGTGAGGCGCTTGCAAGGGCGCCCCCCGGCCCTGTTCCCCGACCTTGCCTGTCAGGCCGATGATCCGGACGGCTACTGCGCCTGCGTGAAGGACCCCGACAGCGGCGCGATACTCAATCCCACTTGCCCCGGCCGCTATGATCCGTTCGAGACCCCGAGCGAAGCCGAGGCCCGTGGCGTCGAGAATCCATATGACTGCTGGGTCCAAGTGCCCGAGGGAGCGCGGCCCGATCTAAATCGCGCCGATTTGACTGATGCCCATTTCGACGGCTGGTTTGACGCCGCTCTCTCAGGCGCCGAGTGCGTTCTCCGACTTCGCGTGAATAGCTGCAACAAGGCGTCGATCGCGGCGAATGGTGGGACTGTCGAAGGGCTCGATTGCCAGGAGCGCGGAGACTCACGGTTCAAGTTCCTCAGCTACGTAGACCAGCCCGGCACTGGCTTCCTCGGTATCGCCACCTTGCGCGGCGACCCCGTCACCGGTGAGATCCTCGTTGGGGATGCCAACATCGGAGGTCCCGCGCTCGACAGCTACCGCACGAGCGCGCTTCAAATGTACGATCTCGTCAACGGTGATCTCTCTGATGAGGATTTCCTGACCGGTGAGGACGTACGCGCCTACCTCGAGAATCTCGATCGCGTGCAGCTCCCGGCGCGGCCGCGCATCGACTTCAACGTAGCGCTCGCGCACGGGAGCGCTGAGCCTTCTGACCTCGCCTCGATCGACCAGCGCATGACTGCGTATGCCGAGCGAGCGCAGGCGCTTGCGGGTCCTGCTGGGCGAGCGAACACGTTCATCGATCGGCGAGCCGAGCTCAAAGGCAGCGACATCGAGTACCGCTTGATGGAGAGCATGGAGACACTGATGCTCGCAGGGGTCGATGTCGTTCCCGATGGGTACGGACCGGCCGACATCGGTGATGAGATTCTCGACCGCGTTTCGCCGTTTCGCGTTCCTGTCCAGGAACAGCTGCGCGACTTCACGGAGCGGGAGAGCGCGATATCAGGTCGCAACGTGATGATGCCGAACGAGTACGTCGACAATTCGGTGCTCTTCTTCGTCAACCAGCACCGAGATTGGCCGCGCGCCCGTGTCGAGATCGGGCTCAATCGTCTGCTGTACTTCCACACCCAGCTTCATGAGCTCGGGCATTGCCTGGGCCTGCGTCACGACTTCGGCGCGTCGGCGGATACGGGCAACTACGAGGACGAGTACTATCAGATCAGTCGTCAGTTTCCCCTGCCGGACCCAGCCGCCTACGACCAGGACGGAACCCCGGGGCTCGGCGCGGCTGAGCAGCTGAGCTTCGAAACCGCGCTCAACGACGCGCGACGCAAGCGCGAGCTCGCCGGGATCGACACACACATGGATTCGTCGGTCATGGAGTACAACGCCCAGTGGTACGGGCGTACCGATTCCGAAGCAGGCCGCTACGACATCGCCGCGGTGAGCTTCGGCTATGGCGACCTGGTCGAGGTATACGACAACGTTGACGCTCGCGACATAAGCGACATCGACCCCAGCAATACCAAACGGGCATGGGCGAAGTACTACCAGGGTGGCGAAACCTGTGCCGTCGACGCGGACTGCCCGTTCAGCACCGAGGGGGCTCGCCGGAGCGAGCTAGACGAGGCCAATCTCGCTGCTGGTCTGACGCAGTCCTGTGTGCCGCATCCGAACGGCGAATCGACCCACGGCCGGATCTGCAGCAGCTTCGACGCGGATGCCCAGGCTCTCCAGGAGAGCAGCTCGAGCAATCGCTACCTGCCGTTGAGCTATCGATTCTGTTCGGATGAACGGGTCGGAACGCTGGGCTGGTGTCATCGCTTCGACGAAGGTGACAGCTATCGCGAAATCGTTCGCAACCTCGCAGAGCAGTACGAGCGCCAGTACATCTTCACGAACTTCCGGCGCTACCGCTCGGACTTCGACATCGGGCCATACATTTTCGATCGCCTGATCGGCCGACATTTCGCGATCTTGCAGGACATCTTCCAAAACCTGCTCTTCCGCTATCAGGTCGATCCGGAGTTCCGAGTCGAAGAGGGCGAGTTCGGCTTCTACGACCAGTTCATGGCGAGCGCGGACGTGTTGAACTTCTACGCGCGCATCCTGGGTCAGCCGGACATCGGCTCGTATGTCCTAAATCCGGCCAGCGGAAATTTCGAGCGTTTCAGTTCGGCACCGGGCGCGTTGGGTTCGGAGGTAGATCTATCAATAGGCCTCGGACGCTATTTCTCATCGACCTATCAGCGAGGCTTGACGGGGATCTCTCGAATCGAGCGCATCGGCTCGTTCTACGACAAGTGGATCGCAATGCAGATGCTCACCGAACGCGGTCGCGAAGCGAGCTTCACGCGAGACGTTCCTTATTGGGTCAACTTCTACGACCTATTCCCGATCGAGATGCAACAGATCTTCAAAGGAATCATCCAGGACCAGCCGGAGTCGATCTCTCCTCGCATCGTCTGTGACGAGAGCAGCCCGCCGAGCTCCTGCGTCGATCCCAGCATCGTCTACATGGATTTCTATCGCGGAGATTGCAGCGCGCCCGAAACCTGCAGACCTGACCCCATCGAGGAAACCTATGCGGGGCTCGACATCATCGATGGTGGAAGCTCGGTCTTGCTGCAGTACCTCGCCGCGGTGCTCGCCCTCGCCGACTTCCCGGTTTTCTTCGACACGACGTTTCAAAACCAGCTTTTCATCTGTGTCGAGGGAGAGGGCGATTGCTTCGTTCCGAGCGACAGCTCCGTCGAAGGCGTCGACTTCGTGCGACACAGCTCTTCGCGCTTCGGAAAGACGTTCCTCGCGTTCCAAATCGAGCCCAGCATCGCCATTCCCAATCAGGAGTCGATCGGCTTCAACATGGTCGCGGAGGCCTCCGACAACAGCTTCGCCATCGGCATCCTCGGGCGGCTCGCCGATGGAGAACCGGTACCCGCCCTCGAGCTGAGCGAGCTCGCCGACCGGGGCTACCATGTCCCGCTCAGCGTCCAGGAGGCCCTCTCGGATCTGAGCACCCTCGATCGACGTCAACGCGACCTCGAGTCGTTCTTCTTTCAACTGATCGACCTTCAACGCCAGCTCGGTATCGCGAGCTACCTGGGATTCTGAGTGATGGTCGAAGCGTTGAATCGAAGCCTCGTTTTTGCACTTGCAGTCTTGCTGCCGCTCGCGGCCGCCTGCACCAAGGGCGGACCCAGCGTCGATCGTACGCAGCCAAACCTGGTGGACAAGTCCATCTTCGAGGGGGAATGGTGGCTCGCCCAGACCGTCATCCAAGCGGACGCAGCCGCGAGCGGTCCGACCTGGGCCGGGGACATGGGGGACGCCGACCTGGCCCTGGACGCCGAAGGAAAGTCTAAGACTCTCGGGCGCATCCGCTGGGTCATCGACGAGGGTTTCCTATTTGCGTTCCGGTCCTTCGAGCTAGTCGACGGGGCAAACGGCGACGGCAGTGATCCGGAGTTTCGCGGACAGCCACTTGCTGCGTTCGAGATCCTCGACCATGTGGATGTGCGTCCTCAATACAATCCAACGACTGGCGAAACCCTCAACATCGTCGAAGAGAACACCGAGGATCGCCGCTGGTACGAACGCAAGTTCATGCGCGTCGACTGGTCCAAGAACCAGGTTCGCTCTTTCTTTTTCGCCGCGGAGCTTCCCGCACTCGGTGACTGGACCCTCGAGCCGGGCGAGTTCTTCATCCAGGACCGAAACGCCCATTGCACAGGTGAGAGGGACGAGGAGCGATGCAGCTTTCCCAAGTCCTGGGAGCCGCAGTTCGTGACCGTCGGAGACGACCCGAGCTACCGATTCGCCGAGGAGTGGCCCGAAGGAAGCGAAGCGCTCACGCACTACATGAGCTTCGTCACCTTCCTGAACCTTTCGCCCGGCGCATCGTGTATTCAAACCAGCGGAGCGCCTTGCCAAACGCTTTCCATCCCATACCGGCTCGCCTTCCTTCGGGTTCCCCCGGAGCACCAATACGCCGCGGCCACGCAGACGCACGAGGAGTTTGACCGCTTTGGCGTCTATCGGACGCTGCAGCGCACCTATCTGCGAGCCGACCAGGACGAGGTCACACGCCGCTGCGATCGAAACATCGACTGCGGCATCGGCGGCTATTGTGACCTCGACAAACACGTCTGCGCCGGAGGCCTCGGCGAAGACTACGGAGAGACCGACGCGCTTGCGTTTCTGCGTCCGCGGCACAATCTGTTCGAGCGGTCTTTGACCGATCAGGCCTGCCGCGTGGACTGGGACTGCGACGGCCGCTTCGAGGATACGCCGGGGGTTGGCGGCTCGGTCTGCGATCGCGCCGCAAAGAAGTGTACGATTCCCATGCGGGACCGCGTTCCGCGACGGCTCGAAGGCGGGCCGGGCGCCGTGGTCTATCATCTCAATGAGGGTTTCCCAAAGCACCTGGTTCATCCCGCGATGGAGGTCATGGGGCACTGGAACGAAGTCTTCATGCGTGGCTGGCGCGCTTCCCGTGACCTTGCGCTTCCAAGCTACGAGCAAGTTCGAGTCGACTGCCAGCACGTCGATCCCACTCGCTATTGTTTCTGCGGCTCACCGGATGAACGCGGGGGAACCTGCCGTGGCAAGTACGACCCCTTCGTCAGCGCCGACGAATGGGCTGCGCTCGGCGTCAGCGACCCGTATCGATGCCAGATCGAGAACAGGGAGTTCGCCGAGCCCGAAGCGCCGAGCTCCTACGACGAGTACCCGCTTCCCCAAGCCTATCGATATAGCTACAGAGGCGACGAGTGTCTTTTCGTCCTTCGCGCAAATAGCTGCGACTGGGAGCGGACGGACGCTTCGCAGAGCTGTGACGAGGTTACGGACGAAAAAGGCGAGCCGATTGTCTGGGAGCAGCTCGGCGACATCCGCTATCAGTTCGTCAACTACATCGACCAGGTGAACACGGGCTTCAATGGCGTGGCCTATCCGATGCTGGACCCGACCACCGGAGAGCTGGTCGTGTCCAACTCGAACATCACCGCCGGTGGAATCGAGGCGATGGCGACCCAGGCGCTCGAGTTCTTTCCTGTCTTGCGTTGCGCCGATCCGAAGCTCGGATGCGAAGCCGGGGACGAGACCGCTGCCGAGCAGTACTTCAGCGGAGAGAACCTCCGGGGATATTTCTCGCGCCTCGGCCGAACCGAGCACCCGCAAGGACTCGCCGCCTCGGGCTCAGACGGGTTCAGCGTCGACGACTCGAGCCGGCCGGCCCTTCCGGTAAATGTGAACGGGACGCTGCACGCCGCGATGGAGCGCGCGCAGGGTCGCGTCGAGCGACTGCACGGGCAAGAGGGGCGAGCCCAGATCCTGAGCGATCGGATGCGACGCTTGGCGGGCACGTCGATCGAGAGGAAGCTCATGGGCTCGCTGGGCGTGGGCGGCGCGGATGCGCTCAATCGCCACTTCGACCACGGGCAGGATTTCGTCTTTGGTCTGACGCCGCAGGCCAGCATCTACGACGAGGACATCCTCGATCAGGTTTCGCCATTCCGAGGCTCGGGATTCATGCGCACACTCGCATCGAGCGTGACTGCAGAGCAGGAGCTCTCTGCGCGAAGCATCTGCGTATTGGACCAGTCCATCTTTCAGTCGCGCTATCTCGAGTACTGGGCCGAGGCGTTTCGAGGCCGAGAGCCTGCCGAGACGTCGATCCGAATGCAGCAGTTGCACATGCGCATCGTGCAGCAGCATGAGATCGGTCATTCGGTGGGCCTTCGGCACAACTTTGCCGCGAGCCTCGACCGGGACAACTACGGGAACGGTTACTTCAACGTCGTGCTCGGCGATTCGGAGGATGTGGGCGACGACCTGCCGCTGCCCTCGATCCAAGACTACGACCTCGACAGTGACGGCTTCGTCGCCGGCACGGAGTTCGACCAGTATCTCGACACCCTTCGCGAGCGTCGGAACGAGCGGGCTCGTCAGGGAGCGCACAACTACACGAGCAGCTCGGCGATGGACTACAACGGCGACATGGCCAACGCCCAGGGCCTCGGTCGCTACGACGTGGCCGCGACCGTCTGGAACTACTTCGACCTCCGAGAGGCCTATGACCTACGCGGCCTGAGCGATGGGCTGCGAACCAGGTTCGACGGTCCGTTCCAAGGCCTGGCGCGTTCGCACGAAGTCGAGCGTGTCTGGTGGCGCTCCTACCGCGGCGGTGAGAGCTGCTTGCTCGACGCAGACTGCCCCGCTTCGTCAGAGTCCGAAGTGCTTCGGGGCGGGCAAGCCGTCTACCAGCGCTGCGTCCAGAATCCGCGGAAGGTATTCCCTCAGGAGCAATGCAGTGGCCAGTCGGACTGCGTCTGTTCGAGCTTCGATTCGGATCTCCAAGACTACGCCGACTTCGCCGCCTATTTCGAAGGCGCCAGCACCGATCGGAACTACGCTCCGGTGAGCTACTTGTTCTGCCCTGATGATCGCACGAACGACATCAGCTGGTGCAATCGATTCGACGCTGGTGAGAGCTTCCGCGAGGTGATCGACCATTACCGGCGCCTCTGGGAGGAGCGGTACCCGGAAACCTACTACCGGCGATTCCGACGCGATGGCGCCCGATCGGGTGGCACGATTTGGATGGTTCAGGATGCCGCCAAGATCTACCAGCACTTGTTCTTCCGCTTCAACTTCGAGCCAGGGTTCTCGCTGAACACGGGCCCTTTGGGCTTCGACGATCAGTTCTTCGCCTCCATCGACGCGATGAACTGGTTCATCGAGATCGTGAACCTTCCCGACGAGGGCTCGTACCAACACGACGCCGGACAAAACGCGTACCGCTGGCTCGGCGAGTCCGTCGACATACCGGGCGCGGACCTCAGGCTCTTGCCAGGCCAGGGCTTCGGGATGTGGACGAAGTACCAGGACGGGTACTTCGGCTTCTTCCGACCCGAGCGCGCGGGGGTCTTCTATGACAAGTTCTTCGCGCTGCGAGCGCTTGCGATTCGGGACTGGGGCCTGAGCTTCACGCTCGACGAGCGGTACTTCATCAACTTCTACGACCTCTTCCCAACCGAGATGACCGAGCTCTTCGGCGGCATCATTTTGCAGGACGAGACTTGGTTCGCTCCGCGCTTGCGAATGGAGGACGGCGAACCGGTCGTGGAGCACATGAGCTGGTACCGAGGTTTGGCGCTCGGGGAGTGCAGTCAGGATGGCAGGAGCGTGCCGTGTCGCGGAAGCCAGCCGGAGGTGTACCCCGGCCCAGTGCTCGAAGGCACCAGCAACGAAGTGCTCCGAAGCTGGGCGGCGATTCTCGCGCTCGCGCAGTTTCCCGTCTACTACGACACTAGCTTCGAGCAGCGGCTGCTCGTCTTCAAGGCTGGCAGCGGAGCAGGGTTCAACATCCCGGACATCCAGGCTGATGGCAGCCCGAGCTGCGTGTACGGGACCGATGGCCTCGGGGCCGGCCACATCGTCGTGAACCCCGATGTTCCGAACGATTGCGACAGCCCTGAAGACGCTGACTATGTCGTCTTTGAATCGAAACGCCTTCGAACGCCTTACGTAGCAGTCAAGGTTCGACCGAGCCTGGAATTGAATCTCGAAGAAGAGCAGCTGGGCTTTCAGCTGCTCAGGCGCTTGGTCGACCTGCAAAACGAGGTGAATACACTCGTTCCGGGCGACTCTGCACGTGCGGGCAAGCTTCGGGACCTACAGCAGGGCGAGTCGTTTCTCGAATACCTGATCGAGCTTCAAACCGCATATGGCATCAGCAACTTCTTCTGATGGCGCCTCGCTGCGGGTACACTAGGGTTTCTACAGGGGGTGTCGTTGCCGAACCAAGACGATCTTCTTCGACAGTATCGAACGATGATGGTGATCCGGCGCTTCGAGGAAGAAGCGGCGCGTAACTATGCCAAGGGTAAGATCGGCGGATTCCTTCATCTGTACATCGGGCAGGAGGCGATCGCCGTCGCCGCCGCCGAAGTCCTCGAAGAACGCGACTACATCTTTCAGACCTATCGCGACCACGGCATTGCCCTCGCGCGAGGAATGCCCGCAAACGCGGGCATGGCGGAGCTCTTCGGCAAAGACACCGGCTGCTCTCGAGGCCTCGGGGGCTCAATGCACTTCTTCGACGTCGAGCGGGGCTTTCTCGGCGGCTGGGCAATCGTAGGCGGTCACCTGGCGCTGGCTGCAGGCACGGCATTCAAGTCCAAGTACGCAGGGGAAGACAGCGTCACCATGTGCTTCTTTGGCGACGGCTCGACGAACATCGGCGGCTTTCACGAGGCCATGAGCCTGGCAGGACTTTGGAAGCTGCCAGTAGTCTTCGTTTGTGAGAACAACCAGTACGCCATGGGCACTCCGCTCGAGCGCACCAGCCCCATCAAAGACTTGTCGATCAAAGCCAAGGGCTACGGCATGGTCGGCGACCGTTTCGATGGCCACGATGTCGAAGTCGTGCAGGAGCGACTCGGCGAAGCCGTGGAGCGCGCGCGCTCGGGGGATGGCCCGACCTTCATCGAGATTCTGACGTATCGATTTCGTGGCCACTCCATGAGCGACCCGGCGAAGTACCGAACCAGGACCGAGCTCGAGCAGCGCAAAGAGCAGGACCCGATCACCGTGGTCCGCGACAGGCTTCTGGGGCTCGGGGTCGAAGAGAGCAAGCTCGACGACATCGATCTGGAAGTAGACGAAGAGATCGATGCGGCCGTGCGTTTCGCCGAGGAGTCGCCCCCTGCGCGCGAGGACCTGATGATGAGCACCGTGCTAGCCGCGGAGGGAGAGTCGTGAGGGAGCTACGCTATCGAGAGGCGCTTCGAGAAGCGATGCTCGAGGAGATGGAGCGCGACGAGCGCATCTTCCTGATGGGCGAAGAAGTGGGTCACTATCAGGGCGCGTACAAGGTCTCCGAAGGGCTTCTCGAGAAGTTCGGGGAGCGGCGCGTCATCGACACGCCCATCGCGGAAGCTGGCTTTGCCGGCGTCGGTATCGGCGCGGCGATGGCGGGCCTTCGGCCGGTCATCGAGTTCATGACCTGGAACTTCTCCTTCGTCGCCTTCGATCAGATCATCAGCAACGCGGCGAAGGTGCACCAGATGAGCGCTGGCGCGATTCAGGTGCCGATCGTGTTTCGCGGACCCAACGGCGCCGCAAAGCAGGTCGCATCGCAGCACAGCCACAGCTGCGCGCCGTTCTACACGAACATCCCGGGCCTCTACGTCATTCAGCCGAGCACTCCGCGCGATGCGAAGGGGCTCCTCAAGAGCGCGATTCGCAGCAACAATCCGGTCATCTTCCTCGAAGGCGAAACACTGTATGGCGTCAAGGGCGAAGTGCCGGACGAAGGTGTGGAGGAGCTCATCCCGATTGGGCTCAGTAGCCTCGCTCGCCCCGGAACGGACTGTACCATCGTGACATGGGGGCGTCCGTACTACACGGTCCTTGCCGCCGCCGACAAGCTTGAGGCGGAAGGCATCAGCTGCGAGGTCATCGACCCGCGCACCCTTCGTCCGCTCGACACCAGCTTGATGGTGCAAAGCGTGAAGAAGACCAATCGCTGCGTCGTGGTGCACGAACACTGGCCGTACGGCGGACCCGGGGCTGAAATCGTCGACCGAATCCAGCGTGAGGCTTTCGACTACCTCGACGCGCCGGTCGAGCGGGTGACTGGGCTCGACGTGCCGATGCCCTATGCGTTGAATCTAGAAGACAAGGTCCTTCCAACCGAGGAGCGGGTGATCGACGCGGTGAAGCGCGTCGCTTACGCGAGCTGAGCAATGGCCAAGATCATCGGACTCCCCAAGCTCTCGCCCACCATGGAAGAAGGCACCCTCGTCGCCTGGATCAAGAAGGAAGGCGAGAAGGTCGAGGTGGACGATGTTCTGGCCGAGGTCGAAACGGACAAGGCCACGATGGAGTTTCGGTCCTTCGACCGCGGCGTCTTGTTGAAGATACTGGTGCCGGAGGGTGAAACCTTGGAGCCGGATGTGCCGGTGGCGATCATCGGGAAGGCCGGGGAAGACATTGCGGACTTGATTGCGGAGGCTGAGGCGGGGAGGGGCTCGGGGGCAGCGGCAGCGGCAGTGGCAGAGACAGCGGCAGCGGCAGCGGCAGAGACAGAGACAGTGGCAGAGACAGCGTCAGTGGCAGAGACAGCGTCAGTGCCAGCGTCGGCCTCCGTGCCAGCGACGGGGGCCGAGATCGGGGAGCCGGGTGCGACTTCCGGGCGTGTTTTGTCCTCTCCCCTGGTCCGCCGCTTGGCCCGTGAGCGGAGTATCGATCTCCGCGCCGTTCAGGGGAGCGGGCCTCGTGGGCGGATCGTCAAGCGTGACATCGATTCGTACGAGGTCGGGGTGGCGCCCTCCTTTGCTTCCCCGGGCGAACGCCTGCCGCCTCGTGTCGCGAAGGCCAGCAGCATGCGCAGGACCATTGCGCGGCGACTCACCGAGTCGATGCAAACGATTCCGCACTACTATCTGACGATCGACGTCGACATCGCGCCGCTCGCCGATGCGCGCAAAGCGATGAACGCAGAGCTCGAAGCCGCGGGTAAGAAGGTCTCGCTCAACGACTTGATCATCAAGGCGGCAGCGGTTGCCCTTCGCAGAGTCCCCGAAGTCAATGCTTCCTGGATGGACAAGGAGATTCACTTCCATCAGGTCGTCGACATCTCGATTGCCGTCGCCGTCGACGACGGCTTGATGACGCCGGTCCTTCGGGACGCGGACCGAAAGGGCGTTTCCCAGATCGCCGAGGAAGTTCGCAACCTCGCCGAGCGCGCCAGAGAGCGAAAGCTCCAGCCTGAAGACATGAGCAATGGAACGTTCTCAATCTCGAATCTCGGCATGTTTGGTATCGAAGAGTTCACGGCGGTGATCAACCCCCCCGAGGGCGCCATCCTCGCCGTCGGCACCATCCGCAACGAGCCCGTCGTCCAAGATGACGAGATCGTTCCTGGCCGCCGCATGCGGTTTACGATGAGCTGCGATCATCGAATCATCGATGGGGCCACTGGGGCGAAGTTCATGTCCGCGTTTAAGCGCATCGTGGAATCGCCCTCAAACATGCTCCTCTAGGCGAAGTCTTCAAATCGGAAAACGGCTTGCGCTGCCGCGGGTGTTGGGAGGCCGAGGGGGAGGCGGGGTACGTGGTCAGGTTTAGTTACACCACCCGCCCACCCCCACCCGTAATCCTCCCTGGCGCGGCATGCGCTTCGCTTTGCCTTGCCGGCGCGTTGCGCCGGGCTTCGCCCTTCGGGCTCGCGCTGCCGCCTGCTGTACTGAGGACCTCGTTCTCAATGTTGGCGTGTGGAGGGGCGCGGACCAAGGCGCGATATGGGGCGGAGTCGACGTAGCGAGTGACAATCTCGGTGCCAGCGTGGGGGCGGCGGGGTGGGGGTGAAGGGTTCACACTCCCACGAAATACGTTTCGTTCGTCAACGTGACCAACCGATAGCCGGAAGCACGGACCCGCGCTCCCCACCCCGCCGCCCCCACGCGAGCGCCTGAGCCGAGCCGTTCGACGCAGCCCCGTGTCGCGTCTTGGTCCGCGCCCCGATCAGCACGCCCCGTGGAAGCGCTTTGCGTCGGCGGGGAAGATTTTACCGGGGTTCAGGATGTGCTTTGGGTCGAAGACGTCTTTGATCTTCTCTTGCAGTGCGATCAGCGCCGGCGACTGTTCCATCGGCAGATACGGGGCCTTCAAGACGCCGATTCCGTGCTCACCGCTCAGGGTGCCTCGCAGTTCGATCGTGCGCTGGAACAAGGACTTGATGGCCTGGTCGACGCGGACCTTATCGTCCGGATCGTTCCACAGGAAGTTCACGTGCAGGTTGCCGTCGCCAGCGTGGCCGTAGGTTGGAACGACGAGCTCGTGCTGTTCGGCCAGCTGTGCGCAGTAGCCGAGCAGGTCGGCCATCTTGGTGCGCGGCACGACGATGTCTTCGGAAAGCTTGTTCTTCGCTTGCCGCTTCAAGCTGTGACTGAGCTCGCGGCGTGAGGCCCAAAGGCGATCACGCTCGCTGCTGTTCTGTGCCACCAGCACCTCGAGCGCATCCAGGTCGAACAGGATGTTTCCCGCTCGTTCTAGCTCGGTTTCGAGCTGCGCCTGTTCGCCGTCGAGCTCGATCAAGAGCATCGCCTTGGTTTCTTCGGGGATCGTCAGTCCGGCTTCAGGACGCACGATGCGGATCGCTTCTTCGTCGAGGAGCTCGATGCACGCGGGGAGCTGACCCTGCGCGAGCAGGGCAGATACGACAGGTGCGACCTCGTCCAAGTTGGAGAAGCAGGCCATGGCTGTGACGGTCGCTTCGGGCTTCGGGATCAAGCGCAGGGTCGTTTCGGTCACGATCCCGAGCGTGCCCTCGCTGCCGACCATCAGGGATGTCAGGTCGTAGCCGGTGACACCCTTCTTGGTTTCGCGGCCGAGCTTGAGGATCGTTCCGTCCGCCATGACGACTTCCATCCCCATGACGTACTCGCCGGTTACTCCGTATTTGAATGCACGCGGACCGCCAGCGTTGGCGGCCAGGTTGCCGCCAATGGCGCAGGAGTCACGCGAGTTCGGATCGGGTGGATAGTAGAGCTGCTCGTCTTCGGTGACACGTTTGAGCTCACCGGTGATCAATCCCGGCTGCACCGTGGTCGTCAGCTCGGCCTTGTCGATCCCCTTGATCGCGTTCATCTTTTCGAAAGCCAACACGATGCCACCTGGCACCGGCACTGCGCCGCCGACCCGGCCGGTGCCACCGCCTCTGGGCGTGACTGGGATCGCGTGTTCGTACGCTGCCTTCATGACCGCCGAGACATCCGCCGTGCTCGATGCCCGCACGACGGCCTCCGGCATACAAGGCTCGACCTCGCTTTCGTCCTGAGCGTAGCTTTCGAGCATGCTCGGGTCGCGGATCACGGAGCCGCTTCCGCATGCGCGCTCGATTGCGATCAAAGCGCTATCCAATGAAGACATACTTTGAGCCTTGGGGCGGTAGTTGTGGACGGTCAAGGCCCCCCGGGCCTGGGGATGCGACACAGGGTCGGACGCGCTAAGCTTCGCCACTAACGGCCGCTCATTTCGACGACCGGGCCCAATCTTAGACCATGCGATTCCTTGCTTACTTCGTGCTGACCGCTGCGGTCGCGGCCGGTTGCGGTGACACGGCCGCCCCCACGGGTCCACAAGATGCCTCCGTCGATCCGGACTGCGGCCTTTTGCTTCCGAACTGCGGCGTCGATGCTGGTGCCGACGGCGGTGTCGATGCTGGTGTCGATGGCGGTGTCGACGGTGGTGTCGATGGCGGTGTCGACGGCGGTCTCGACGCTGGTGTCGATGGCGGTGGCTCCTGGTGCGAGACCAGCGCGCTCTGCCCCGCCTGTCCGGACATGGACGCCCTGTGTGACTCCGAGAACCCTTGTCCGACCGGTGAAGTTTGCCTTCTTACCGGCTGTGAAAACCTCTCCCGTTGTTTCGTCACAGGCGGCGGCGCCTGCCAGGACGACCAAGACTGCGGAAACCCTGCCTACACCTGCGACCTAAGCATCCAGCGCTGTCTCCGAGTCGACTCTGGTTGCGATGATTCGAACGACTGCGTTGCCGGGTTTGCTTGCGAAGGAGGCGCATGTGCCGACCGCCGCGTTCCCTGCGGGACCGGGACCGACTGCCCGCATGGGTACACTTGTTTCTTTGCCGCGCCCGACCAACGATTCTGTCGTCGCATCACACGCCCTTGCGACAACGACGTCGACTGCCTCACGCTGGGCGTCCCCTGCGGCGACGCCGATGGGGACGGGGCTCAGGAATGCATGCCGTCGCTCATGCCGAACGTCGCCGAACCCGTTTCTTGCGACACGCTCCAATGCACCGAGTTCGATGCGCCAGTCTGTGAGACTGTCGTCGAAGGGACCGTCGCTGTCTGTGGCGAGTTCGGGCTCTGCGCGTCGGCGGACGATTGCGCGCTCGGTTTCGACTGCCAGGACCTTTGGGGTGATGGACGCAAAGAGTGCGTTCTGCCGGCAGGATCCTGTGTAGATTCAAGCGTGTGCGCAGCTCGCGAGGTCTGCGGGTCCCCTCGGACGGATTCCCCACCGCAGTGTATCGCGGGTGCTGCGAACTAGGGCTTACGCAAGACCGCGATATGCGGTAATGTGGTTTCCCCCCAAATGTAAGCAATTTCACAATGATATCCTCCCTACAGACCCTCCGACTTTGGACCATTTGTGCGGCGCTGCTTGCCGTCACCGCCTGTGGCGAGACCCAGGCTGTCGTCGATAGCGAGAACGCGGTCATCGATCCGCCGACGCAGTGTTCTCCGGATCGTCCCGACTGTTCGATCAGCCAAGATTTCCCTGTGGGAAGTGATCTGACGGCAGAGAACTCGGCGGGCATTCGCTACTCCAATGAGACAGACTCGCTTGTCATCGACCGCGTGACCTCCTTGCCCGACGTCGATGGCGACGGCGTTCCGGACGACGCGGACGATTGCCCCGGAACACCCGACTGGATCAGTTGCGACGACGACCCCACGAACGACGGTCTCTACCAAACCGTGTTCTACGATTCGAACGGTTCCCAGGAAGTGGTTCGGACGTCGACCGTCGACGTATTCGCCGACATTCCGGAAGTCGACGTTTACTTGTTGATCGATGCGACACCCACGCTCGCCGAAGAGATTGCGGTTCTTCAGGCCGAGATACTCAACATCATCAGCGACGTTCGTACGAGCTTCCCCAACGCGCAGTTTGGCCTGGGCCTCTATCGGGAGTACCCACTGGCTCCGCTTGCCGCGGCGCACAGCCAGGCGCCCTATCACCACATTCTCGACTTCACCGACGATGAAGTCCTCATGCAGACCGCGGTCAGCACGCTCAACACAGTGCAGAACGGGACCCTCGCTTCAGCCGCGACCCAGGGGCTGTACTCGGTGGCGTCCGGGCTCGGTCTTGGTGACATGGTTCCCAATCGCGGCTCCTGTCCGAACGGTCCGGGCGCTGACATCGGGTACCCTTGCTTTCGTGATGGCGCCTTGCACGTGGTCATGAACATCAGCGACTCCGAGGTTTTCAACGGACCGAGGCTCACGGACGGCTCTCAGTACGATGACGAGGGGTTTCTGCCGGGGGATATCCCCGGCGCCGACACCCTGCCTCCGGTCGAGATGTTTCCCGAGCTCTTTGAAGCCGACACCGCCGCCCTTGCGCTGGATCTCGGTGATCTCATCCGAGCCGAGATCGCTGACCCTGATGGGAATGAGCACGCTTCTGACCGAACCAGGTCAATACAGCTGCGTCGACCTAGGCTGCGACACGGTGTCCGGCATTCCGCCGGGCGCGGACATGGATGGGAAAGACGTGGTCCTTGCACTGCGTTTCGATTCCCCGGTGCCCGGACGTAGAATGTGTTCGCGAACAACACGCACTGGCCCGGCGCAAACGTCGCGCTCTTCGACGACGCGCTGCTCGACCCGGCCATGGCCCTAAGCTGTGACGGCGGCACCGTGGGTGTTGGGCTCTGGGGCTCCATCAACTGGACCCCCGTGACATCGCAGCAGTACTACCTCGTGGCTGACGGCATCATTCCGGCTGCGGACCCGGGTTACATGCCCGAAGGGTGCCTTCAGCCTTTCGATCGTGCACAGCGGCGATCCTGCCAGTGCCGCCTGGCAAACTACGGATGCGCCCGTGGCTTGGAGCGACGTCGAGGCCGCTTTGCTCGCAAGTCACATTCGCGTGGCCAGCGTGGTGACTTTGAGAGACGCGATGAGCACGACGAGCGATGGCACAGCCGACGCGCAGGCGATCGCCTTGGCAACAGACGCGCGCACGAGATTTGACGGTCCATGGCTCACCGAGCTTTCCTCGTCGATCGGCGAGGGCCTCGACGCAGCGATCAGCAACACGATTGCCCTTGCCAAGACGGCGTCGGTCTACGACTTCTCGATAATCGACGTGGACAACGTCGCGACCAGCGTCGACGAAACAGAGTTCATCGCGTCGATTCGTCAAGAGAGCTGCGCCGAGGGCGAGCCGCTCAGCTGCGCGTTCGGAACTTTCGATGAGTGTATCCGTTGCGAGCTCGGTGCTGCGCTGCAGTACGAGCTGGTCTTCGCGAACCGAACGGTGTCGCCGACCGGCAGCTCTCAGGTCTTCGACTTCGAGCTCGTCGTCCGGTCCGATGATGTCTTGGAGGTCGAGAGGATTCCGGTTCGCGTCATGGTGCCAGATGCCGCGTCCCATGTATTCGACGACGCCCCTGTCTCTGCCTTCTATCGCAACGTCTACGACAGCACCGAGCGCTGCGTGACTCCGCCGGAGCATCCGAAGTGGGGCGAGCTTTCTTGGGAGGGCAGCACGCCAGGGGATTCCAGCATCGACTTCCAGATTCGGACCGCGAACAGCCTCGACGACTTGGCGACCGCGATTCCGGTCACGGTCCGCATCACGGGCAGCGCGGAAAGCGGCACCTTCGACATCCGAGAAGAGCTCATCGCAGGCGGTCAGACTGTCGGCCTGCCCTACATTCAGATCACCGCGGTCCTGAATCCCACGAACAGCCCGCCGACGACACCGTCGCTGCTGGGCTGGTCCTTCGAGTTCTTCTGCGAAGCTGCGCAATGATCTGAGCCCTGCTAGCATCGGACCGGCGTGGCTGAAGCAGGGAGAAACCCGGGCCTCGCTGCCTGGGTCTGGGTGTTGGTCGCCGCTCTAGCGGTGTTCGAGCTCGTAGCGCATCCGATGATCCGCGCGGCGACTCCGAGCGACGAGTCCTGGGAGTCGGCCGCTGCGTTCGTTCGCGCGCGTTACCGCTCCTCGGATCGCATCGTAGCTGCGCCGGCCTGGGTAGACCCCATCGTTCGCAGCCAGCTTGGAGACCTTCTTTCGCTGCGCATGGCCGCTCCGCCCGATCCCGCCGGCATCGACCGCGTCTGGGAGCTCAGCATTCGCGGGGCAAGCAGCCGTGATGAGCCTGCGGCGCTCGAACAGGACTTCGACGGAGTGCGCGTCCGAATGTGGCTCACGCCAAGCGACGAGCTGATCTACGACTTCGTCGACGAGATTGCGGCGGCGGAGGTGGAGCTCGTCGACGCCAACGGTTCCCGGATTTGCCCCTGGCGGGCTGCTCAGCAAGCTGGTGGAGGGCTCGAAACCGGACCGATGACTCCGCGTGAGCGCTTCGTCTGCGATGCCCGGCGCCCCTGGCTCTGGGTGGGGGCGACGGTTCTCTCAGACCTCGAGCTCCAGGCGCGGCGTTGCATTTGGCAGCATCCTGCTGGTACCGGCCCGGTCCGGGTTACCTTCGCCGGCGTTCCGCTCGGCGATCGCATCTTGGTTCGCGGAGGCATCGACTACCAAGCGGAACGCAGACGCGTACACGCCCCGGTCACCCTGCGAGTCTGGATCAACGAGCGGCTGGCGGCGGAGCTCATCCACCAAGACGGCGACGGCTGGGCGGGCCTCGAGATCGACACCCGCGAGGCCGGCTCAGAGCCGGCCACCGTCCGCTTCGAAACCACGGCGGACAATCCGGACGCGCGTCTCTTCTGCTGGTCTGCATCGAGCGTGAGGGGTCGAAACCCCCTGGACGACGCGGAGCGTCGGCTCGACCCATGAATGATGCCCGGACTCTGAGCGCTCGTGATCATCTCATCGGGGCGGCCCTGTGCGTCGGGTACCTGCTGCTCCTCATCGCAACGGCATCGGACCTGGCGATGTCTCGCGACGAGAGCTTCTACGTCCACGCCGCTAAGAGCTCCGCGAGCTGGATCAGTCAGGCCTTCACCGATCCCTCATCGGCGTTCGAGCGCGAGAGCATCGACCGGGCCTGGCAGTACAACTGGGAGCATCCGGCCTGGATGAAGCTGAGCTTCGCGTGGAGTTGGATCGGGCACAAGCAGCTCGGTCTGTTTCCGAACGAGTCGCTCGCCTTTCGTTTTCCCGGCATGCTCAGCGCCGGCCTACTGCTTTGGCTGATCTACGCCTGGGGCGCTTCGGTCATGCGTCGAGAGGGGGCGCTTTTTGCGGCCCTGGCATTCGCGTCGATGCCTCGAGTCTTCTATCACAGCCATCTCGCCTGCTTCGACATCCCGATAGCGTTCTTCGTCACGCTCACCGCGTACGCGTACTGGCGATCGCTCGCCGACTACAGATGGATTCCCTGGCTCGGACTCTCATTCGGCCTCGCGCTAGCGACGAAACACAACAGTTGGATCTTGCCCGGGATCTTTCTGATCCACTTCATATGGATTCGGATCGATCAGAGGCGCGCCGGGCGAAGCGATCGCGCCTCGATCGCCTGGCTCCCTTCGATGCTGCTCATCGGTCCGCTGGTGCTCATCGCGACCTGGCCCTGGCTCTGGCACGACACCGGTCGCCGCTTGCTGGCCTACGTGACCTTTCACCTCCGACATGTCCACTACACTTACCAATACCTGGGCATCAACTACTTCGAGCCGCCGTTGCCCATCTCGGTACCGTTCGTGATGACGCTTTTCACCGTGGCGCTCAGCGTGCTGGCGCTGTCCTTGCTCGGCCTCTTCGACCGGCGGGCGACGCTCCGTCCTCCATGGCTAACCGAAGCGAACGCGGCGACGAACCGCAGAACGGAAGTGCTCTGGCTCGGTTGCATGCTCGCGCCTCTCGTCTTGATCGCGCTTCCGAGCTCGCCGATTTTCGGCGGTACCAAACATTGGCTCACGGCCTATCCCTTCTTGGCGCTCTTCGCTGGTTGGGGCTTTTTGGCCGTTGTCGAGAGAGCGGAGCTCTCGTTCTGGCTCGGGCGACGCTGGCCGAGCTGGGCCTTCGCGCTGCTTTGCCTCTTGCCCGGCTCGTTGGAAACGGCGCACAGTCATCCCTTCGGCCTTTCGCACTACACAGCGGTCGCTGGCGGCGTACCCGGGGCGGCCGATCTCGGGATGAACCGGCAGTTTTGGGGTTTCACCACTGGCAGTCTTGCGGACTGGATCGCTGAGAAGCTTCCGACTGGCGGTTCGGTGTGGACCTGCGACACGACTCACGGAGCCTGGGCGATGATGCAGCGGGACGGCCTGATCCCGTCGAATATCCGTGCGTCCGCATCGATGGCCGCCGCCGACCTGGTTCTCGTGCATCACGAGCCGCATTTCGCCGAAGTCGACTATCAGGCCTGGGTCGCCTTCGGGAGAGTGCAGCCCGTCTACGTCCTGCGCTACGACGGAGTTCCCATCATCTCGGTGTACGAGAACCCTAGGGGAGCTGGTCGCTAGGCTGAGCGCTCGCTTGCCTTATCGATGCCGGCGCGGGCCTTGTTCATCAGCACGATGAGGCTCTCGACGATTCCGATGATCACGTATGCGGCGAGCAGCCAGACCAGCGCCATCGATGGGTGAATCGTCAGGGCGATCCAGACCGTGACGCCGAGAGCCACCGAGATGAACAGCACGGTGCGCAAGTTGAGGCGCAGGTCTTTGAAGGAACGGAACGGCATCGCGCTCACCATGAAGACCGAGAGCGCCAGGACGAGAAGCGAAATCAAGTACGGCGAAAACGGTAGCTTCCCAGTGAGATGGTTGGCGACCACGATCGAGATGAGGATGCCGGCTGCTGCCGGAATCGGTAGACCTTGCGTGTACTTGCCGGGACGCTCGGGCTCCCCGTCATCTCCGGTCGAAGTGACGTTGAAGCGAGCGAGTCGGACTGCGCCGGCGGCCAGGTACAGGAAGCCGATGAACATGCCGGCCGTGCCGAGCTCGAAGAGCGACCAGTGATATACGAGGATTGCAGGGGCGGCGCCGAAGGAGATCACGTCCGCGAGGGAATCGAGCTGAACACCGATGGCCGACTGCGTTTTTGTCAGGCGTGCGACCCGGCCGTCGATGCCGTCGAAAAAGAGCGCGAAGACGATGAGCAGAGCTGCGCGATAGAAGTCGTCGGAGGTCGGTTGATCCGAGAGGATCAAGATGGCGTTGTAACCGCAGAGCACACTCGAAAGAGTGAAGAGGTTCGGAAGGATGAATAGGCTCTTTTTGAGGTCGACTTTCACACCAGGCTCGACTCCATCCGCGGCTGCGGGTTCTCCAGGTTACGAGAACGGGAATTTCGTGTCCACTCCGAGGGTCGTATCACGGTGACCCCGGGCGCAAAAGGCTGGCATTGCGCACGCCAAGGGAGAAATTGCGTAAACGCAGCTGCCCGCTCGCTTCGTAGAGCTCATTCAAGGACTCCGACGCTCGAGCGGTATCCCCTTCGAGCACCGCAAAAAGAGCTTCCGCCTCTTGGGTACCGAAGCCTCCTGCATCTCGGAACGCGAGCAAGGCTTCCTTTCGTTGAGGGAGCGGCGTGCCCCAGCCGTGCAGCGAGAGCCAGCCCCAATAGGCCTGGCTCTCGACCGGAGAGAAGCTCTCCCCGAGCGGCCGTCGATGCACTGCGTTCCAGCGTGCCTTGTAAAAGACGCGCAGGGTCAGCGGCGGCGCGATGACCACGCCCTCGCGCAGTGCGCCATACCGCTTCAAAACTTCCATGAAGCCGCCGACGGTACCTTGCTCGTCTGCGTTCCCTGCCTCGCCTCCGCCATCGTCGAGCAAGCGCATGAAGTCCTCGACGGCAGCGGCCCTCATGGCCTCGAACGCCGGCGCTCCATGCTTCTCGGTCAGCGCTCGGATCGCATGGTAGATCTCGGCTTGGCGTCGATCGTACTCGCGTCGCGCGTACGGTGGGTTGGCTTCCGATCGACAGTGATCGGCAAAGAGCGAACGCAAGTCACGAGCCTCCTCGCTATCAGGTACTTCCCTTGCGAGCGTTTCATCGAGCTCGATGGCGTCCGACACGGCGGCCCGGTCGAGCACGAGGCTCGGCATCTCCCAGGGGTCTACCGGCTGCGGCATCGCGAGCATTGCCCCCGCCAGGCTCGCGGCAATCACCCACGAAATCAGCTTGAATCCAGACTCGCTCACCTGGATCGAACTCTAACACAGCAGTCCGGACTGCTCGCATTTCGATGCCTGCTAGACTTCGCGGGTCTGATGAAGGTCGATGTTCACTTCTACGCCGCGGCAAAGGAGCTCGCCGGTTGCGCGAGCTCGACCTTCGAGATCGAGTCGCCAAGCCTGCCGCAGGACGAGCTGCGTCGCCTGGTAGGCAGCCGATTTCCATCGCTGACGGCGTTCCTCGAGCGCATGCGATTGGCAGTCAATGGTAACTTCGTAGACGCGTCGGAGGCGATTGGTGACGGCGATCGGGTGGACGTTCTTCCGCCAGTTGCCGGCGGCTCCCCGATCGCTCTTTGCCAAGTGAGCGCTGAGCCGATTTCGCTCGACGAAGTTCGCAGAGCCGTCGAGCACGCCGCAGCCGGCGGGATTTGTATCTTCCACGGTGTCGTCCGCGATCACGCAGACGGGAAGCCAGTGTCCAGGCTCGACTACGAAGCTCACGAGAGCTTGGCGCACAGTGAGATGATGCGCGTGCTCGAACGCGTCATAGAGGAACATCCCGGTGTCCGAATCGCAGCCGTCCATCGGCTTGGCAAGCTCGGCATCGGTGACGTTGCGGTTTGCGTGGCGGCGAGCGCAGCGCACCGAGCGGACGCGTTCGCCGCTTGCCGAAAGGCGATCGATCGAATCAAAGAGACCGTGCCAGTTTGGAAGAAGGAGTGGGGGCCCGACGGGCAGGCTCACTGGGTGAACCTCGACGATTAGAGTCCGGCCAGGCCGCGAAGGTCGGAGAGGAGATCTTCGTCCAACACACCCACACAGGTCAGATTCGCGTCTTTCGAATTCAGATAGCGTTGCGCAGACTGCTGGATGTCCTTGGCGGTCACGCGCTCGACTCGATCGGCGACCGTTCCGATTCGCCCCGGAAGACCGAAGAGCGCGCTGGTCCCGACGAAGTGTGCCGCGCCCTCGGTGTCGTCCTGTAGCGTCCGCAGGTTCCAGAGGTAGCGACGTTTCGCCTTGTCGACTTCGTCGTCTGTTGGCGGCTGCTGCTGAAGCTCGGAGATGAGCTCGAGCACGGTTTGTAGGAGGTAGGGCGCCTTCTTGTGCTCGACCGAGGCTCCGAAGTCGAACACGCCGCAATCCTCGAGCACGTCGTTTCCGGCAAAAGCCTCGTAGGCTAGCCCGCGCTCTTCGCAGATCGTTTGATGGATTCGCGTGCTCAGGCCGTCGTCGAGCAAGCGGTCTAGCAAGAGTAGGGCGGGCGCCTCTGGGCTGGAGATGCCTGGGGTGTGGAAGGAGAGCCGTACGTCGGTCTGGCTGCCATGCTCGTTCACATAGGAGAAGCGCTCCGCCGCGGGTTCGCTGGGGGATGGGCTGGGAGCAATCGCCGCACCGGCTGGCATCTGCCCGAACTCCGAGCGAATCGCTTCTTCGATTACTCGAGGGTCAAATGCGCCGGTGACGCAGAGGACCGAGTTCAGAGCGCTGTAGTGACTGCGGTGATGGCGCCGAAGATCCGCCGTTTCGAAGCGGTCCAGGTTGTCGAGAGGGCCCAGGATCGAAAAGCCTAGTGGGTGGTCGGGGTAGAGTAGTCGCCGCGAGACGTTGTCCACGTCGATCTGCTCGCCTTCTTCGTTGAGATCTTCGAGGATCTCTTCACGAATGATCTGCTGCTCCGTGCGGAGCTCGGTCAACAGAGGCTGTTGCAGAACTTCGGCGAGTAGCTCGAGGCCCTGGGAGATGGTCTCCGGCGGCAGGCTCAGGTCGTAGCTCGTGAAGTCGACGTGTGTGGCCGCGTCGAGGGTCCCACCAAGGCGCTCGATCGCGAGATTGAGCTCATGTGCCGCCGGGTGCACCGCCGTGCCCCGATACAACATGTGCTCGAGGAAGTGGCTCAAGCCGTTGCTGTTGACGGTTTCGTAACGGGAGCCGACCCGGACGAAGAACGAGGCGGTCGCCGACTGCAGGTGAGGAAGCGGAACGAGGCGTACCCGAAGGCCGTTACCGAGCGTCAGCGACTCGGTTGGCAGCTCGGGAAGACTCGAAGCCTTAGCTACGGCCATCCGGGGCTTGAAGCTGGTTCACGCGAAGGGCCTTGTCGGCCGTCGCCTTCGCGCGGAGCTGCTGAATGTAGAGGTCGACGGTCTCTCGCTTCTTGAGCGTCTGAAGAACTTCGCGACCCGACTCACGCACAGCGTCGGTGAACGCTGCTTCGTCCGGGCGCTGCCGATCGATGAGACGGAAGATCAGCCACTCGCGGCCGAGCTTCACCGGCTCGCTCGGAAATGCCTCGCCTTCGGGCAGGGAGAACACCGCATCGAGCAGCGCCGCAGTCGAAACTCCCGGCACGGGAGTATCCGAACGACCGAAGTCGACGGTTTCGTCGAGCGTTGGGGTGAGGGCAGACTCGCCGCTTTGTGCAGCAGCAGCCTCGAGCTTTCGCGCGATCGCTTCGTCGTCCTGCTTGGCTCGCCACGAAGCGAGCGTGCTTGCTGCCGCGTCGCGGGCCCGTGCTTCGAGCCAGTCTGCTCGGTAGAGGCCTTCGGCGAGCTCCTCCTTGGCCTCGTCGACCGGCACGTCGCCTTCTCGGACTGCGACCGCCTTGATCACGTGAAAACCGTACGGGGTTTCCACGACTTCGGAAATCTGGTCGACCTCCATCGAGAAGAGAACCTCGTCGAACGACTCGGGCATCGTTCCTTTACGAAGAAAGCCGATGTCGCCGCCCTTTTTGGCGGTTACCTGGTCGTCGCTGTTCTCGCTGGCCAGCTTTGCGAAATCCTCGCCCTTGGCGGCGCGCTTCTGTAGCGCCTCGGCGCGTTTCCGGGCCTCTGCCTTCTGCTCGTCGCTCGCGTAGGAGCCTGCCTTGACCAGGACGTGGCGAGCGCGAACCTGCTTTTCGAGGTTCGTGTAGCGGTGCTTGTTGACCTCGTACTCTTCGCTCAGGCGGTCTTCGTTGTCCGCAATCCAGGCCGCGAGCGCCGCATCGGAAGTCGGCGGTTTCTGCTGGAGGTAGTACGCCGGGGAGAAGCGGACGTACTTGATCTTCGCGCTGTCGTTCTCGCGGACGTAGTCGTCCCAAACTTCAGCTTCACTGACGCTAACCGTCGAAGCCACGAGCTCGCGCATCCGCGCGGCCAGGTACTCGTCCACTTGTGCATCCGCGAATTCGCCCACACTTCGGCGGAGCCCGTTCTGGATGTAGCGCTCGGCGAGGTCCTTGTTGAAGGCGCCGTCCTTGTCGGTGAACGAAACCGGAATCTCGCCCTGGGGAAGCATCGGCGGGGCTCCGACTCCGAGTGACAGCAAGATGATGCCTTCGTTGACGAAGCGCGCCATGACTTCATCTTGGCTAACCTCGAAACCGATCTTACGCGCCTCGCGCGCGAGCAGGGTGCGGTCGATGAGCCCATCGAGGACCAGCTGGGGCAGACGCATCGAGCGTTGCGTCTCCTCGGGGAGTCTCCCGAAGTTCGCGACCGAGTACGCAGCCTCGAAGTCACCCCTGCTCAGCGTCTGGTCATAGACCCGCGCTAGATATGTGCTGCCGCCCGCTGCACAGCCTTCGGCCTGACCACCCCCAAATTGAAGGGCAAACACCGCCGAAAGCAGCACCACGAGAAGAACTAGAAAGAAGCCTTTGAACTTATCAACCATCGCCAATTGCCGTGAAAGAGGCCGAACCATAGAGGAGAGGTCGCCTCGCGGCAAACAGTGGTTTTCGGGCCCTGCTTGGCTCAGGAGTTGGCGCGATCGTTCAAGGAATCTACACTCCGGCCTCAGGTGCGCGGAGCGCCTTCTGCTGGGGAAAGTGAGGGGCATGTGACCCAGGGCTCGAGCCTACCGCCACTGAAGAAGAACGATAGCAAGTACGGCATCATCGCCGTGGTCCTTCTGCTGATTGCTGGGGCCATATGGTTCTTCGTCAGGGGCTGCGAATCCCCTCCCGAGGCGGAGCCCGTCGAAACCACGCCGCAAGCCCCGGCCCGGGAGCAGTTTGCCGCGGAGATCGAAATCCCGGAGGAGGACGCCGGAGTCGACGCTGGCGAAGAAGAGCAGCCGGCCGAAAAGCCCAAGCAGGCCACGCACAATCGCCCGTCGGATTGGATCTGCAACGGCACGCTTCAGCCGGCCCAACTCAGCTCAGTCATCCGAGGACAGCCCAGCAAGCAAGTGCAAACCTGCTACGAGCGAGCTCTGAAGGACAACAACATGCTTCAGGGGTCCATGAAGGTCTTACTCACCATCGGCGCGACCGGAAGCGTACGAGCCGTCTCGGTCTCCGGTTCACTCAATGACCAGCAGGTCTACAACTGCGTCAAGCGCGTCGCGAAGACTTGGAAGTTCCCGAAGCCGGAAGACGGCTGCGTGCGCACCGAGGTGCCTTTCCAAATGACGCCGAAGCTCTGAGAGGCTCAGGCGTTCGCGAATCGCAGCACGTCTGCGACGTCGTCCGTGCTTCCCATGAATACGGGCGTGCGCTGATGGAGCTCTTCGGGCTGGATGGTGAGGATCCGCCTCTTGCCGTCCGAAGCGGCGCCGCCAGCTGCTTCGACGAGAAATGCCATCGGCGAGGCTTCGTAGAGAAGTCGAAGCTTGCCCTTTTCGTTCTTCACGTCCGGCGGATAGACGAAGACACCGCCGCGAAGCAGGGTCCTGTGCAGGTCGGCAACCATGGCGCCGATGTAGCGCAAGCGGTAGGCCTTCTTGCCCTCGGAGGGGGTCTTGATCCAGTCGACCCAGCTCTGAATGCCCTTGTTCCAGCTGTGGTAGTTGCCCTCGTTGATCGAGTAGATCCCACCGCGCTCGGGCACCTTGATGTTCGGATGCGACAGGAAGAACTCACCGACGCCCGGGTCGTATGTGAAGCCGTCGACTTGGTCGCCGGTCGAGTAGACCAGCATGTTGGACGAGCCGTAGATCACGTAGCCGGCAGCCACGATGTCGCTTCCGGGCTGCAAGAGATCCTTCAAGGTTCCTGGCTCGCCGTCCGGTGTGAGGCGACGATGAATTGAGAAGATCGTTCCGATCGATGCGTTGATGTCGATGTTGCCCGAGCCGTCCAGCGGATCGAATTGCAGGACGTATTTGCCTTGCGGGTACTGCGACGGGATCTGAATGGGTTCTTCGACCTCTTCGCTCCCCATCACGCAGACGTGACCGCCTGCCTCGACCGTGCTCACGATCACGCTGTTGGCGAAGTCGTCGAGCTTCTGGACCTGCTCGCCCTGGACGTTCGTCGTCCCGGTTCGTCCGAGGATCCCCGAAAGCCCCGCTTTGCTGACGCGGCTGCCTATGATTTTGGCAGCCAGGCTGATTTGCTGGAAAAGCCCTGTGAAATCACCGGTTGCCTGGGGCATGCGCCGCTGGCGATCCAGCAAATGCCGCTCTAGGGTCGTTCCAATGGGGCTGACTTTGGCCGGGCCGATCGACGGTGCGATGTTCATGGTTGCGGGACATACCAGAGGCCTCCGAAGCGCGCCAGGAGCCCCAAAACGAGGGTGGTCGTTCATGGTTGTAATCATGTAAACTTACCGTGGTGGGGCAAGAGTGACCAACTTTCGCAATTGGCTGAAGAACACCCAAGAGCGACGCGCCGGGACACCCCGGCTCAGAACGATGCAGGGCCTCCCCGACGTGCTGACGCTCGGCAACCTAAGCGTTGTGTATCAGCCGATCGTTTCCCTGAGCACGATGGAGCCTTTCGCACACGAAGCACTGGTTCGAAGCAACTCGCCGCACTGGGTCAACCCGCCGAGGCTCTTCGACGAGGCGATTCAGTCTCGATGCGTGGGCGCCTTGGGCCGCGCCATTCGCGAGATCTCCGTCGCGCATTGCCCTGGTATGCCGCTGTTTCTCAACGTGCACCCCAACGAGTTCGACGAGTCCTGGCTCGTTCAGCCGGACGACCCGATCTTCACGCACGATTCGCCGATCTATCTCGAGGTGACCGAGTCGGTTCCGCTAACCCATTTCGCATACTGCCACAGTGTTCTTCGTGAGATTCGGGGCAAGGGGGTGGCGCTTGCGGTCGACGACCTCGGCGCCGGGTACTCGAACTTGAAGTACATCGCCGACCTGAGACCGGAGGTGGTCAAGCTCGATCGAACCTTAGTCGCCGACCTTGCCGACGATCGCCGTGCGCAGGTCTTGGTTCGTCACATCGTGCAGCTTTGCCACGAGCTCGGTGCGCGCGTGGTTGCCGAGGGCATTGAGCTCGAAAGCGAAATGAAGGTCGTCATCGATTGCGGCGCAGACTACGGCCAAGGCTACTATTTCGCGCGCCCGGCGTACCCGGCGCCTGGCGTCAGTGAAGCGCCCCTCGAAGTCATCCGGAAGCTCGCCTAGTCAGCGCGTTTTAGAATGGGACGGACTGGTAGCTGACGTCCCCGGCTTCGTGGCCTTGGACTTCGAGGATCGCGCTCACCCGCTGTCCTTCGGGCCCACGTTGCATCGAGACGACGATGTCGACCGCGCTGGCGAGCAGCTGTGCGACGTAGGTTCGGTCGGCCCCGGCGGAGCCAGCGGCTAGCATGAGACCCTCGATGGCGTCTTTGGTGCTCCAGCAATGCACCCCGAGGAGGTGTCCAGGTTCGCGCCCGAGCACCGCGCTCAGTGCCGTCATCGTGTCCGGCCCGGAGAGGTCGTTGATCACGAGATGATCCGCGTGCAGTCGCGCTCCGTGCCCAATCGCTTCGCTAAGCGGGATCCCCGAGTCGGCGGCGGTTAGGGAGATCAGCCGGTCTCGATCGATGTCGAGCTCGGGAATGGTCTCGACGGCGACCGTATTGTCGCTAGCCGGAAGCTCGCGGACCAATGCGGACATGAGCTTGGTCACCCCCGAGCCGCGGGGGCCGGCGACGACGACGTTGCGGCACTCCGCGACAGCCTTCGCCAGGTAGGTCGCGGCGTCGCTGCTCATCCAGCCCTTCTCGGAGAGTTGCTCGAGCGAATTCGCTTCGTGGATTCGCAGCTCGATGACGCAGGCGTTCATTGCCAGTGGCGGCTGCAGGATCGTCAGGCTCGGACCAAACGAGAGCCGTCCGTGAAGCACCGATCGACCTTCGAGCACTTGACCGCTTTCCGCGGCGAGGCGTCGCGCGACCCTGTGCAAGGCGCTTTCTGAAGAAAACTTCAACGGCGCGACTTCGAGCCCTTCGCCCTTGTCCACGAAGATGTTTTCGGGTCCGTTGACGACGATGGTGTGGACCGATTCGTCGGAGAGCAGATCATCGAGAGCGCCCAAACCCACCGCTTCGTGCAGTGCTGCATGCGCCACACCGCGCATGTCCAAGTCGGTGTGAACCAAGCCGTCGGTTTGCATCGCGAGGAACGTCTCGGCGATCGCCGCGCGTGCAGCCGACCAGCGCTCCTGATTCTTCATTGCCGCCGGATCGATGTCGTCCACATCCATGCGTTCGGCGAGACGGCTCAACAAGGTGTTCAGCGGATCGCCGATCGAAATCCCGGTTTCGGTCTTCGCGCGAGCTCGTGGCAGGCTCGTCTCTCTTCGTGGAAGCGGCAGGCTGGTTTCTCTTCGTGGAATACGAGGAGGCGCTGCAGTGACCGCCACGTCGGGTTTGAGGGCGGTCAAGGCCGAGCCCCCTGGCGTCGCTCGCCGCCCGGCCGTGGAGCGCCTCATCGGCACCGAGCTTGCGGCCGGCATCATAGACTTGTCGGGCACGGGAGGTGGTTCGGACACCCGAGGCATCGACCCCGCCGTCTCCGAGCGTTCGTCGGTGTTTTCGAGCGTAATGATGAAGTCGGCGATGTAGATCTTGTCGCCCTGCTTCAGCGGTTGAGCCGAGGTGATCTTGCGGCCGTTGACCCAGGTGCCATTCGTGCTGTTTAGATCGACGACGACCGGCTGCTCGTCTTGGAGCGTGAGGCGCGCATGCTGCTTGGAGACGTTGCGCTTCGACAAGACGATGTCGTTACCCTGGACGCGACCCAGCGTCAGCTCCGGCTTTGAAAAATCAAGCCTGCGCCGGACGCCCCCCTCATCGGTGATCACAACCGCATACATCCCGTTCATCCATTCAAGATGGGGAGGAGGCTGGCGTCAAGTCATTGCCAATTCTCGCCCCGGTGGATGAGTCCAGGCCGAAGTACCCCCTTGCCGCCTCCGGCCGATAAATATCTGAGATCACTGTATTTTAGCTGCCGCGACGCTTCGGTTTCACTGCCTTAGGGTTAAAAAACTGCCCCCGTTGGCCGGAATCGGTACCACCGAAGGGGTCAAGTGGGTTAGCTTACGCGGCATGCCGGGAGGGTTTTTGATTGTCGAGGATGAGCCGACTCTGGCTCGGACCCTCGCACGTACGTTTGGGCGCCACGGTCCTGTCGAGGTCGTGCACAGCATGGGCGCGGCCCGTGAACAGCTCAAGAACCACGAGGAATGGACCGGCGTCGTGCTGGACCTGATCTTGCCCGATGGATACGGCTTGGACCTGCTTGCCGAGATCCGACAGGTCCACGGCGCGCTGCCGGTGCTCGTTCTCACGGGCGAGCTCAATCGTGATGTAGTCAACAAAGTTCAGACGATGCGCGGCGAGTATGTTTGCAAGCCGGCATCGGCGGACAACCTCAATCCGTTCATTCAGCGAGCACTCGCCCAGGAGCGTGTCGACGACGCAGCGATTGGGCAACGTATTGAGCACTTGGCCCGCCAACTCAAGCTCACGCGCCGCGAAACCGAGCTCCTCACGCTTTCGGTCGATGGTCTGTCGCGCAAGGAGCTCGCCGACTCGCTCGGGGTCGCGGAGAACACCGTCAAGGCGCAGATTCGCTCACTCTTAAAAAGAGTGGTGCGCGGAGCCTCGCAACCCTGGCGCAGAAGGTCATCAAAGGGGCGACACGCGACACCGTCCCGCCCGGGGCGCCGGCGGACCTCAGCGACTGAGCTCGGCTTCGACCAAGGCGAGATCTTGCTGAATGTGCGCGCGGCTTTCGGGGGGCGCGCTTGCCGCTCGCCCGCCGATGAGCACCTTGACCCGCTTCGGAATCGCGCTTTCGATCGCAGCGATTTCTCTTTGTGAATCCTTGGGCTTCAAGTTGGTGATCGACAGCATGAGAAGCTCAGCGTTCGTGTCGGTCACCGCGTAGGCGATCTCTTCGGCCGGTAAGTCAGGGCCGAGGTAGAGCACGCTCCATCCGTGCATTGCCGCCAACATCGCCACCATGAGCGCACCGAGCTCGTGATCCTCTTTGGCAGGCGTCGCAATGACCGCCCGGCGTCTCGAGTCGTTCACGGGATAGAGGCGCATCAACGAGAAGAGCAGGCCGCGCATGATCGTCGAGCAAGCGTGCTCGTGTGCGATGCGAAGCTCACCACGCTGCCAGCGTTCGCCGATCTCGACGAGGATTGGTGCGACCAGGGTCTTCAAGAACTCGCTGGGCTCGGTGCTCAAGGCAGCGCGTGAGAGCATCTGTTCGGCCTCTTCGATGTGAAGCTGCTCGATCGCCGCCATTATGCGCGCTCGAAGCTCTGGCAGATGCTGCAGCGCTGGCGGGCTCGATGTCTTTGGGAACGACGCTGCCATGTGTCGAAGATCGACATTCGGTAGCTTGGCGATTCCGCCGATCGAATGACCGCTCTCGACGAGCTTGTGCAGCAGCCGAAGCCTTTCGACGTCTGCATCGGTGTAGAGGCGTCCGCCAGCCTCGGTCCGCTTGGGCACGACCGCCGCGTAGCGCTTCTCCCACATGCGAAGGGCGTGGGTGGAGAGTCCGGTCATCTTCGAAACCATGCCCACCCGGTATTTTGCTTCGTCCGCCACTTCCAGTCTCTGGGCCGGCCGAAACACCGATCCCGTTCAGAACTTGTCTAGGGATTGTCTATATCCTGCAATCTCCCAAATCAAGCAGGAAGCAAAAAAAAGTGAAGCTCTTCGATTGACTCCCAAATCGACGCCCGTATAAGCCTCAACAAGACATAGACATAACTTAGACAGGTCGGAGGAATAGACAATGAATCGAAAGAACATTTGGGTGGGATTTGCAGCGGCGATAGCTTTCGGGCTCGTCGGATGTGGGGACGACACTGGTAGTCCGGGAGGTACCGCCGGATCGGGTGGAAGCGGTGGCTCGGGCAGCGAAATGGCGATGATCCGCGTCGCCCACCTCGCCCCTGAGATTCCCTCGGCCGAGAACACTGGGGTCGACATCCTCGTCGACGGAGAGGCTTCGGGCATCGAAGATCTGCAGTTCGGCAACAGCACGGAATACGTCGAGCTACCCGCAGGTGACTACACGTTCGGGATCGCGCCAACGGGCTCGACCGACTCCGTTCTCGATGTGCCTGCGACACTTACGGCAGGTGGCATCTTCACGGTCGTGGCATACCGCGACGCAGCGGCCGCCGTTCCCGTCAACGTCTTGCTATTTGACGACAGCCCCGATGGCCTCGCCACCGGCAGCGGTCGAATTCTGGTCGGCCATGGTGCGGACGACAGCCTTCTCAACCCGGTCACAGTCGTGAACACCGACACCGAGTCGCCGATCGTGGAGGATTTTGTATTTGGCACGATCGCCGGTCCGCTCGATCTACCTGCGGGCAGCGTGAATATCGGCTTCGATCTGACCGGGGATGGAGTGTCCGAGACGCCGCCCTTGCAGGCGCCGATCACCGCGGACGTCGTGACTACCCTGGTTGCGGTGGACACCGACACCGAGGATGAGTCGCTCGCTCCAGCGGTGTACGCACTTGTTCCAACGACCAGTGGCGCAATTCCAACTTTGGGCGCGCCTCCCGCGCCGGCCCGGATCCGCGTGGCACACTTGGCTCCCGAAGTGCCGAGTGCAGCTGACACCGCCGTTGCGATTCTCGTCAATGGCGAAGCCTCCGGGATCGACAATCTGGAGTTCGGCAATGTGACCGACTACGTCGAGCTCCCCGCCGGTGAATACGATTTCGGAATCGCGCCTGCCGGCACGACCGATTCGGTCTTCGATGTAGAGAACGTCGTGCTCGACGCCGGCGGCACCTACACCGTGGCTGCCTACCGCGACAGCGCTGCCATGGTCCCGGTCAACGTCTTACTCTTCGACGAGAACGCGGACGGACTGCCGTCAGGTGAAGGGCGTGTGCTAGTCGGCCATGGCGCGGACGCTGCGGCTGTAGACCCAGTCGACATCGTGACAGATGGCGACGCAGTCGTTGTCGATGAGCTTGCCTTCGGCACCGTGGCCGGTCCGCTCGACCTCATGGCGGGGGCCGTCAACATTGGCTTTGATGTCGACACTGCGGCTGCTGGTGGCGGGACCGACGCCAACGACGTGCTGGACGTGGGGCCGCTCGAAGCGCCGGTCACGGCCGATGTCGTAACCCTTCTCATTGCCGTCGACACCGACACGGGTGTTGCTTTGGCGCCGGCAATCTACGCGCTTCTACCGAGCAGCAGCGGCAGTATCTCGACCCTTTCCTCTCCTTAGGTCTCTTCCCAACACTGTCACATCCGGTAGAAGCGCGGGGCCGCCCCTCCATAGGGGGCGGCCCCATCTTATTGTGTGGTTGACGGGTCGTGCTCGCTGCGGCTAGGACGGCCGACACGGTGGTTGCATCGAATCAATCAGGCCTGTGCGCCAGGGGGCTCGTCGCATCAGTGCTGGCGCTTGCCTCTTGCACCGAAGAGGTCGAAACGGCCACGCCCGCGCCGGTCGCACCCGCCCGGGCAGAAGCTACGGCGCGAGACCCCTATCAGAACTCGGCCTCGCGCTTCGGCGTCGTGCCCTTGCATGCCGGCTTTAGCCCAGACCCCCGCCTGGTGGCTGGCAGCGCCGTGGGCGAAGTGCGGGCGAGGTCGATCCACCGCAAGTGCAAGGGGTGGATTTCCGAAACCCCGGACTACCTTCTCGACGCCGATACCGCGTTCTTCCAACTTCACGTTCTGGCGCGTTCAAGCTCTGATGTCGTGCTCGTCGTACGCAAGCCCGATGGAGCTGTTCGTTGCAACGACAACCGCAACGGTACCAAAGACCCGATGCTCCGCTCCAACTTCCCAATCGGCGCGACGCAGGTCTGGGTCGGTGTGCAGGAGCAAGGCGCAACGGCCGACTACAGACTCGGATTCTCCGAGGTGAAGTGGCGCTCGTCTTCGATTCCTCTACCCGATGCGGACTAAGATTCGCGGCGTCGCCAAAGCGCCAGGCGCTCGCGGCCTTCGCGCCCCGGATGCGTCTGTTCCATCTCGGTGGTCTCGAGCTGCTCGAAGGCGTCTTCGATGAAGCTGCGGACCAGGCCTGTATTGATCGGCCAAGGGGGCCCTTGGCGTTCTGAAATCGGGTCTTCGAACGGAAAGAGCAAGGTCGCGAGCAGGCCTGCGGGCTTCACCAGGCGTCGCATGGCGTCGCTCCAGCCGCATCGCTGCTCGGGATCGAGCGCGCAGAAGAAGGTGTAATCCCAGACAAAGTCGAAACCCTCAGCTGGCTGATACGAAAAGAAATCGCCAACCTCGTAGGAGACCGTGCCGGGTAGGTCGCTGTGCGCCCTCAGGAATGCTGAGCGCGCCTCGTCGGAAATGTCGAGTCCGACCACTTCGCGATCCGCCTGTGCCAGGGTGGCCAAATCGTAACCAGTCCCGCAGCCGGGAACGAACACCCGGCCTGATGGAACCTGGCCGCGCTCGAGCAAGCTACGAAGGGCCGGAGCTGAAGTGCCCGCGTCCCAAGGGGTCGTCCCCGTCTTCCAAGCCTCTTGCCAATCCACCGGTGCCATCGCGCGTCTCTATCGAATCAGTCCTATGGAGCGCGCAGCCTCCTGCGCAACCGGGAGCACCGCGTCGTATGCCGCCGCGTTGCAGGCGAGGATGCCCTTCCGATTGCGCATGTCAGTTCCGCCATACCGATACGGATTGCCTTCGAGGTCGGTGAAACGCCCACCGGCTGCCTTGAGAATCGCTTCAGGGCCGCAGGCATCCCACATGCTCGAGCGGTCCGAGATGTGCACGTAGAAGTCGGCTTGCCGTTCGGCGATGAGGCCGGTCTTGAGCCCCACCGAGCCACTGGTCGTCTCTTGGCGGATGCCAAGCCGGGAGACGACTTCGGCGACGGCGCGGTTTCGGTGAGACCGAGAAACCACGAGCTTCAACTCCGTCGCTGCGGCCACCTCGCTGACCTTCAGCTCACGGCGCGCGCCTTGCTCCTCGAGGAAGGCGCCGTCGCCGACGACACCCGAATAGAGCTTGTCTGTGACTGGCTGGTACACGACCCCCGAGGTCGAAACGCCATCGATTGCCAGGCCGAGCATCACCGAGAACTCTCCGTTCCTCGCGACGAACTCCCGGGTCCCGTCGAGAGGATCGACGTACCAGCAGCGTCCCGGCCGAAGCGCATCGCTGTTGTCTTCGTTCTCTTCAGCGACGATCCCGTCTTGGGGAAATGCCATACGGAGCTCGCCGACGATGTAGGCATTGGCCCTCGTGTCGGCTTCGGTCACCGGGTCCGCTTCGGCCTTGTAAGCAACGCTGAACTCGGTCGCGTAGACCTCCATCAAGATTGCGCCAGCCCCTCGCGCGATGCGTGCGGCCTCTGCGATTTCTCGATCCAGCATCTCGGGCCTCTACCACGGGACCGTACCGGCGCCACCGCTCAGGCAGCGATACGCTCGGCTAGTCGCCTGAGGAGCTCGGCCATTTCGTCCACGTTTCGGAGCATCATAGCGGCCGCCGGCGGAGTGCCCTGCTGCTCGCCCGAACAAACGAACGCACCGACGCCGTGCAGCGCCGCGAAGTCGATGGCGGGGAAGTCGGTGAGATCATCTCCAGCGAAGAACACGGACCTGGCGCCCGAGCGCTCGAAGATCTCTCGAAGCGCGCTGCCCTTGTCGTAGGGCTCGACCTCCGCTTCGCGTAGAGCCTTGCCCCGCCGAACATGAAGGCCGAGGCTTTGCGCGAGCTCGTCGGCCTCGCGAAGCAGCTGCTCGGCCCGGACCGGATCATCAGCGGCGATTGCCCGAACGTGCACTGCGATCGCCTGTGGCTTGTGTTCGATGAACGCGTCTGGGGCTCGGGTGTCGACCCAGTTCTGGAAGCGATCGAGCGCCTCGCGCTCTTCGGCCGTCAGCCTGCGCTCTGCTGGAGCCTGCCCCGGTGCGACGACCAGGCCTCCGTGCTCCACAGCGCGCCAGATCCCTTCGAGCCGTTCCATTCGCGCGAGCGAGCCGAGCGCGCGGCCGGTGACCAGTGCGAGCTCGATGCCGGGCGCCTGGGCAAGCGCCGCCAGTTTACCGAGCGTCGCCGCGGGGATCTCGGCCAGGTCGGGGTCTCGGACGATCGGGGAGATCGTTCCGTCGACGTCCAGCGCCAGCAGTAAGGGGCGTTCGAGCTCGAGAAGAATTTCGAGCAAGGCCTCGACGCGACTCACTTGCCCTCCAAGGCTTCCAGATAGCGGTCGGCCCAGCGGTGCACGTCGAGACGCATCACCTCGGCGCGCATGGAGCGCATTCGCTTGCGCTTTTCGCTGGGTTTCATCGTCAGCGCTTGGTGAATGGCGTTGGTGGTAGACTCGACGTCGTAAGGGTTCACCAGGACTGCGCCCTTGAGATGCTTCGCCGCGCCCGCAAACTCGCTCAAGATCAGCACGCCATCTTCGTCTGTCCTGGCGGCCGCGTACTCGTGCGCGACGAGATTCATGCCATCACGCAAAGGCGTGACGACGGCCACGTCGGCGGCTCGGTAGTGGGCGAAGATCGCGCGCTGACTCAGGTTTCGGTAGACGTAGTGAATGGGAACGCAGCCGGTTTCTGCGTAGCGGCCGTTGATGTCGCCGACCATGCGATCGATCTCTGCTTTGAGGTCGGCGTACGCTTGGACGTCGGTGCGGCTCGGCACCATGACCTGGATCAGCGCGCACCGTCGGCGCGCGCCCTTGTCCCGGCGAAGCAGGCGCTCGAAGGCGGCAAGGCGTTCAGGGATACCTTTTGTGTAGTCGAGGCGGTCGACGCCGAGAATCAACTGGCGATTTGCCGTCGCTTGTCGGATTCGATCGACCTCGCGCTCGAGGTCCGGGTCGATTGCGAGCGCGTGCAGCTCGTCGACCGGGATTCCGATCGGAGCGGCGATCGTCTTCACCTTTCGACCGCGATAGTGAATCGTGCCGCGCGAGACCTGATGAGAAGTGAAACGTGCGACGCAGTCACGGAAATGCTCGGCGTACTCGGGCAGATGAAAGCCGAGGACGTTGGCGCCAAGCAAGCCTTCGAGGATCTCCTCGCGCCAGGGCAGGATGCTGAAGGTGTCCGGCGGCGGCCAGGGGATGTGGCAGAACCAGCCGATTCTCGCTCTGCTTCGCGCGGCGCGGAGCATGCCGGGGACTAGCATGAGGTGGTAGTCTTGAATCCAGACCAGATCGCTCGGTCCGCTCGTCGCGAGGGTGGTGTCCGCGAAGGCCTGGTTTGCGCGCACGTAGCTCGACCAGGGGGCATTGCCTACGTGAATCGTGGGCTCGAAGCCATGGAGCAAGGGCCAGAGCACCGCATTGGAAATGCCTTCGTAGAAACCGCGCTGCTCGCCGCGCTTGAGGCCGACGTGCGCGAGGTCGTACTCCAGGTGAGGCGCCGGAACCGTGACCGAGTCGAAGTCTTTGGCTGGTTTTGCGCTGACCCAGACGCCGCCGCGCTTCTGCAATACCGGATCGAGCGCGGTCACCAAGCCGCCCGCCGCTCGGACCCAGCGCTCTCGTCCCCGGCTGGCTTCGTGCCGATAGGGGCCGCGATTCGATACGACCACGAGCTTTCGGCTCTTTCTCACCATCGAGCGACATTGTAGTCTGCCCGAGGACATGGACCCAGCGCAGTTTCTAGAAGGACGCAGCCGAGAGACCGAGATCCGTCGCGACGCGCGAGGACGATGGTTCAACGGCGAGGACGAGATCAGCCATCCGATTTTGGTTCGCTCATTCGACAGCTGGGTCGACCGCGCCGAGGATGGGCGGTTCTGTCTGCGCAACGCGATCAACTGGGCATACGTCGAAATTGAGGGACCGGCGTACTCGGTGAAAGACGTGGAGCCGGGTCCGGACGGCATCGGCCTGCTCCTTTCTGGCGACCTTCGCGAGCCACTCGACCCGGCCACGCTCTGCCAAGGGCCCGAGGGGGCGCTCTGGTGTGCCGTGCGAGAAGGCCGCTGCCCGGCTCGCTTCGACAATCACGCAGTCAGCAAGATGAGCGATTGGATTGGCGAGGACGAAGACGGCGTATTCGTCCGAATTGGTCAGCAAAAGGTGCGCCCCCCAGAGTCGAGCGATCCACTTTCGCTCGGTCTCGAAAGGCGCTAAGGCTCCGGCGTGTCTCGACGTGAAGCCCTCGCCACCATCATCGTAGCCGCGATTGCGTTTCCCCTGGTGTTCATCTTCACCGGCGCCGTCGTGGATGCACAGAACCGCGCGCGCGAGGCCCCGTTCCGGGCGCTCCTCGGAAATGCGCGCTTCGAGCAGCTGATGGACGGCCGCGGCGGTGTTCCCCACTACTTGGGGGCCTCGCTGCTCGCTCCGGACTTCAGCCTTCCCGAGCAGGGCGGCGGCGAATGGAAGATGTCCGAGCAGCGCGGCAAGGTCATCGTCATGAACTTCTGGACGGTCACCTGCCGGCCCTGCATCCAAGAGATGCCGACGATCGAGCTATTGGCCGAGATGACCGAGGACTGGGGCGACGTCGAAGTGGTCGCAGTCTCGACCGACCGAACCTGGGCAGAAGTCGAGACGATCATTCCTCGCACCTCGCGCATCACGAGTCTGCTCGACGCGGACCGAAAGGTCGTGACCGAGCAGTTTGGGACCAAGCTCTTTCCCGAGACCTGGATCATCGACGCCGACGGCCTGGTGCGGTTTCGCTTCGACGGCGCGCTTGACTGGTCCGACCCGGTCGCCTTGGACCTGATTCGCGCGTACCGCTGAGCGCTCAGGTTTCCGCGAGGAGATGGCGCGACATCCAGACGCCGAAGCCGACGAACAGAATGTCGAAAGCGGCCAGGATTCGGATCCAGCCGATGACCTCGGGGATGCTGGCGCCAGCGAAGAGCTCGCGTGTCGCGACCGCGGAGGCGAGAAGGGCGGGGGCCACCAAGGGGAAGACCAGGACGCTCAGCATCAGGTCACGGGCTCGCGTACGAATGCCCACGGCGGAAAACAGCGAGGCGGTCGAGACGAAACCTACCGAGCCGAGGAATACCAAGGCGAGGAGGGGCACAAAGATCGCGCTTCCATCGATTTGGAAGAAAACCAGACAGAGCGGGACGAGCAAGAGCTCGATTGCGAACAGCAAGACCAGAGCACTGATGGTTTTGCCGATGTAGATCGACGGCCGGGGAATTGGCGCGAGCAGAAGGGCGAACACGGCGTCGTTCTCGCGCTCCAGCGCCCAGCTTCGCCCGATGAGAAGAATCCCGCAGAAAAGGATCGAAATCCAAAGCACGCCTGGGGCGACGTTCGGAGAGCTGACCGGATCGGTGTAGAAGGCCAGCGAGCCGAGCGTGACGACCAGCACGGCAAAGAGCCCCGTCGAGGTGAGGATCTCTTTGGTGCGCATCTCGAGCTGCAGGTCTTTGAGGGCGACCAGCCATGCGGCCCGAAGGGTGTTCATGATTCCGGCTCCACAATCCGGCCGCGGTCCATGTGCAGAACGCGGTCGGCCACCGAGCCCGCGAACTTCGCTTCATGGGTCACGATGAGGACGATCGCGCCCTCATGCTTCTGCTCTTCGATGAGCTCGATGAACGCAGCGGTGGACTTCACGTCGAGGCCGGTTGCGGGCTCGTCCATCAGGAGCAAGCGCGGCTGGTGAAGCAGGGCGCGGGCGATCGAGACGCGCTGCGCTTGGCCGCGAGAATAGGTGCGGACGGGTCGCTTCCAATACTCGCCGAGCGAGAGCGATTCGCAGAGGTCGGCGGCGCGTTTCTCGGCGTAGGGGATGCCTTGCAGCTTTGCGGCGAGCACGAGGTTCTCATGGCCGCTGAGGCCGGGGTAGAGCTGGAGCTGGTGAGCGACGAAGCCGATGCGACCTCGGAGCTCGTCTGCCCGCGAAACGCCGTAGCGGCCGTAGCGGATCTCGCCTCGTGTCGGGTAGGCGAGCATCGCCAGGAGCCAGAGGAGCGTCGACTTCCCGGAGCCGTTCGAGCCCTGGATGACGGTCACGTCGCCCGCCGCGAAGCTCAGGTCCACGCCTGCCAGGGCCAGAGTCGGCCCGTAGGACTTGGCCAGGCCAGCGACCGAGACTTCTTCAAAATCGAGCTTCACCGGTCCGCACTCTAGAACAAGTCTCGCACAATGCCGTCAAGTTTCAGCCAGCGCTCGACGGGGACGCGGAGCTGGTTTCCTTCTTGGACGAGATTGCCGCGTTCGATCGCGCGTTGGATTTCGCGTTCCCTGCCGATCTCCGGCTTGCGGCCGGCGCGCCGTTCGATCTCGGCGAGGTTCATGCCGTCGACCGTGCGAAGGCCGAGCATGAGGGCCTCACGAATGATCTCATCGGGGCCCAGCTCTTCGGTTTCGGCTTCGAGGGACTCTTGGCGGAGGTAGCGTTGCGGGTTCGGATCATTTCGCCAACGGAGCGCGCGGCCGGGGCCTTCGCCGAGGCAGCCGACGGCCGCCGCGCCGAGCCCGACGTATGCGCCGCCCCGCCAGTAGTGGAGGTTGTGCCGGGATTCTTCACCGGGCGCTGCATAGTTCGACACTTCGTAGTGGGCCCAGCCTAGGCCGGTGAAGCTGCGCTCGGCCTGTTCGAAGAGCTCGGCGTACTGGTCTTCGGGGGCGACGCGGAGCTTCCCGGCGCGGTGCAGCGAGCCGAACATTGTCTTTTCTTCGATGGTGAGCGCGTAGGCGGAGACGTGCCGGACGCCGAGCTCGGCGATCTGCGAGATGTCTTCGGCGAGCTCGTCGAGGGTTTGGCCGGGCATGCCGAACATCAGGTCGGCGCTCACGCGCGGCATTTCGCTTGCGGCGTTGCCCAGGGCTTCGACTGCGCGCTCGCGATCGTGCAGGCGGCCGAGAAAGCGTAGGTGCGGGTCGCGCAGGGACTGGACGCCGATCGAGAGGCGATTGACGCCGGCTTCGCGAAGGCGGGCGATCTGATCGCGTTCGAGTGAGCTCGGGTTGCACTCGACGGTGATCTCGGCGTCGTCGGCGACTCGGTCGAAGGCGTTGCGGATCTGCTCGAGGGAGCGACCGAGGGCGGCGGGCTCCCAGAGGGAAGGGGTGCCGCCGCCGAAGAAGATCGACTTGAGCGATCGGCCGCGGAGGCTCTCGCGTCGCAGGTCGAGCTCGCGGAGGAGCGCGTCGGTGTAGGCCTCGTGGGGCAGCTCGCTTGCGCGGATCGGCTCGGTGGCGAAGTCGCAGTACGGGCACTTGCGCGCGCACCAAGGGAAGTGGACGTAAACGCTGGTTTCTGTGGGTTCGTTTGACATGCGGCGCGTTGGTCCGCAGGTATACTCCGCTTTTGGAGCTGTCGCAGATGACGCTGCCCGTGTTTCCCTCACTACGTATTACGGCCGACGCGCTCGTTCCCGAGGGCGCGTTCGCAGAGGCTCAAGCGACGTTCTTGAAGCCGGACCCGGAGCTGGTGATGGAGCTGACGACGCTTCTTCGTCAGAAGAACGTCGGTGTCGTGGCGCACTTCTACATGGACCCGGAGCTTCAAGGCGTGCTCTCGGCGTGCGACTGGCCTCACATCCATGTTTCGGATTCGCTTGCGATGGCGGACCGGGCAATCGCGATGGCGGAGCAGGGGGTGAGCACGATCGCCGTCCTCGGCGTCGACTTCATGAGCGAGAATGTCCGGGCCATGCTCGACGCTTCGGGGTACGCCGACATCCCCGTGTACCGGGTGGCGATGGACCCGATCGGTTGCTCGCTTGCGGAATCAGCCGAGGCCGAGGCTTACGGGGCGTACCTCACGACCGCAGCGGAGACGCCGAGCTCGCTGCACGTCGTGTACATCAACACGAGCCTAGTCACGAAGGCCAAGGCGCACGCGCTGGTTCCGACGATCACCTGCACTTCTTCAAACGTCGTGCGGACGGTGCTCCAGGCGGCGGCGCAGGTGCCGGACATTCACATCTGGTTCGGGCCGGACACGTACATGGGCGATAACCTCGCGCACATGTTCGCGAGCCTCGCCGAGATGCCGGACGAGCAGATCCGGCAGCTTCACCCGGCGCACGATCAGGCCTCGGTTCGCTCGCTTTTACCCCGTTTTCACTTCTTCGAGCAGGGCACGTGCATCGTGCACCACATGTTCGGTCGCGAGGTCGTCGACCTGGTTCGCGAGCACTACGCCGATGTGTTTGTCACGGCGCACCTCGAAGTGCCCGGCGAGATGTTCGAGCTCGGCTTGCAGGCACAGCGCGAGGGGAACGGTGTCGTCGGGTCTACGTCGAACATCCTCGCGTTCATCTTGGGCAAGGTCGACGAGGCGATCGTACGCGGAGAGCCTGCGAACATGCGCTTCATTCTCGGGACGGAAGCTGGGATGATCACGCCTATCGTTCGGCAGGTGCAGGCGATGCTTCGGGACTACGCCTCCGAAGGCGGCGCGGCGATCTCGGTCGAGATCGTTTTTCCGGTCGCGAGCGAGGCGATTGCGCAGGATACGGAGAGCGGGCTCGGGATCATGCCGGGCGTCGCCGGCGGCGAAGGCTGCTCGACGGCCGGTGGTTGTGCGACCTGCCCGTACATGAAGATGAACTCGCTCCAGGCCTTGTTGGGGCTGCTCGAGCGAATCGACGTCGGGCCCCGGTCGAGCCTGATCCCCTTCGAACCGCGCAAGTACGTACAAGAGATCCGGGGGCGGACGGCCTCTGATCTCGGCGGCGAGCCGATCCTGCACATGCGGGCGTTTCAGCGCTCGGGGGAGCTTCCGGAGGCGCTGGTGAGCGACGTGATCGGGCGCGCCGCGGAGCGGGCAGGGTCGTAGGGAACCCGAGAGCCCCAGAAAAACGAGGGGAAAGCACCGGCCTTGACCGCTGTGCCAACATCCTTATCTTGCGCCTGCCCCTCATTGTCCGGAGCCCATGTCGAAGCCTGATTACTACGAAGTTCTCGAAGTCCACCGTGAAGTCACCACGGTCGAGCTCAAGAAGGCGTACCGGAAGAAAGCGCTCGAGTTTCACCCGGACCGCAATCCGGATAACCCCGAGGCCGAAGAGGAGTTCAAGATCTGCGCCGAGGCGTATTCTGTCTTGAGCGACCCGCAGAAGCGGCAGGTGTACGACCGCTACGGTCATGCGGGCTTGGGCGGAGGCGCGCAGGGCTTTGGTGACATCGGCGACGTGTTCAGCCAGTTCCAAGACATCTTCGGCGATCTGTTCGGCGGCGGAGGCGGCTTTGGCTTTGGAGGCTTCGGCCGGCGGCAACGAGACCCGAACGGGCCGGCGCGCGGCGCGGACATCCGCACCGATGTGGTCCTCTCGCTTCGTGAAGCGGCGTTTGGCGCTACGCGAGAGATTGACCTTTCGCATCCTTCCCCTTGCGAGGCCTGTCACGGGACTGGTGCCGAGGGCGGCGAGCTCGAGACCTGCGAGACCTGCGGCGGCCGAGGCCAGGTCGCGCGCGCTCAGGGAGCCTTCGTGATGACCACGAGCTGTCCGACCTGCCGCGGCCGGGGATCGCGGGCCAAGGACGCTTGCGGCGAATGCGATGGCGCCGGGCAGGTCGATGTCGAGCGCGTCGTGAAAGTGAACGTGCCGGGCGGCGTCGACACTGGTCAGAGCCTTCGCCTCAGCGGAAAAGGCCAGGAAGGCACGCGAGGCGGCCCGGCGGGCGACCTTTACGTCACCGTGCACGTCGAGCGCGACGAGGAGTTCGAGCGCGAGGGCGCGGAGCTGATCTACCGGCTCAACGTCACGTACCCGCAAGCGGCGCTCGGGGCGAAAATCGAGGCGCCGGCCTTCGAAGAGGAACAGGACGCGACCCAGACGATCAAGGTGCCGTCTGGGACCCAGCCCGGTGAAACCATCATGGTGCGCGGGGGCGGAGTGCCTCGGCTGAACGGCCGCGGGCGTGGGGATCTGGTGTGCGTGGTCGAGGTCGATGTTCCGAAAAAGCTCTCGCGAGAGCAGAAGCGGCTGCTGAAGGACCTGGACCGTAGTTTCGGCGAGTCCTGATAAGCGCTGGAGATCAGGTCGCTCTGGGGTGTAGGCTAGTCGTCTGCCTTTGGGCCTGCGCCCACGGAGATGATTGATGCAGCCTCTTTCCGGACTCGACTCTTCCTTCCTCTTCCTCGAGGACGCCCACCAGCCGATGCACGTCGGCAGCGTGCTCGTCTTCGAGGGCTCGATGGACTTCGAAAGCTTTCGCCAGACGATGGCGTCGCGTGTTCATCTGGTGCCACGGCTTCGGCAGCGGCTCGCCATGGTGCCCTTTGGCATCGGTAAGCCCTACTGGGTGGACGACCCGGCTTTCAACCTCGACATGCACTTGCAGCACGTCGCGCTTCCGAGCCCCGGAAGCTGGAAAGAGCTCCGGGGACTCGCCGCGCGAATCTTCAGCGTGCCGCTCGACCGGAGCCGGCCGCTTTGGGAGATGACTTTCGTCGAAGGGCTCGACGAGATTCCGCAGGTGCCGCCCGGCTCGGTCGCGGTGATCAACAAGATCCATCACGCGGCCATCGACGGGGTTTCCGGCGCGGACATGATGGGCGTCCTGCTCGACATGACCAAGGAGCCGAGGACTTTCAGTCCGCCGCCGCCGCGCGCAATTCCGCCCGTCCCCAATGAGCTCGAAGTGCTTTCGCACACCGCCCGAAAGATCATGGGCAAGCCGAGCGAAATCAAACGAGTGGCGGGCGAGCTTGGTGAAGCCCTCCGCGCCGCAGCCAAGGTAAAGGACAAGGGAGTCGAAGCGCCGCCGATTCCGATGACCGCGCCGACGACCTCCATCAATCATACGATCACCGGTCAGCGAATCTGGAACACGGCGCTGCTCGAGCTCGATCGCGTAAAGGCGATTCGAAAGATCACCGGCTGCACTTTGAACGACGTGGTGCTCGCGATCTGTGCCGGAGCGCTTCGCCGCTATTTCGATGAGAAGGGTGAGCTTCCGGACAAGCCTTTGATTGCGATGGTTCCGGTTTCGACGCGCGCCGAAGATGAGCGCGGCAAGATGGGCAACAAGGTCTCGGCGATGTTTCTCGACATGGCGACCGACGTGGCCGATCCGGTCGAGCGCCTCAAGGTCATCCAGCAGCACACGCAGGGCGGCAAGGCGTTCGAAAAGGCGGGTGCGACGCGTGCCTTCGTCGACCTCTGGGATTTCGTTCCATTTGGATTGGCCAATCGCGTGCTCCGGCTCTACTCACGCTTCCGCGTTTCGGAGCTGCACAATCCGGTTTTCAACTGCGTCATCACCAACGTGCCTGGGCCGCAGATGGACATGTACATGGCGGGGCACAAGCTCTTGGCGAGCATGGGCATGGCGCCGCTGGTCGACGGTATGGGCCTGCTGATCACCGTGCTCAGCTACAACGGCGTCCTGTCGATCAGCCCGACGTCTTCGCCCTCGGTGATGCCGGACCTCGACCAGTTCACTCGTTACCTCCGTGAGTCGGCAAACGAGCTCGAGGCTGCAGTGGTGCCGCACTCGATTCCCTATGCGGCTGCCGGAGACCCTCATGCCCAGGCTGTGGCCGAGATGACCGCCGCCTTTGTCGAGCAGATGAGGTCGACACTCGAGCAGGCGCCCGATGATCGCTCGCTCGGGGAGGGCAGGTTTCACCTTCGAATCACCGGTGCCGGCGAGCAGAGCTGGATGATCGACATGGACGACCGAAGCGTCACCGAGGGCAACGGCCGCCCGGCGGACGCCACGCTCACGATCCGTGACGCGCATCTCGCCGAAATTCTCAATGGCAACCTCGACCCGCAGATCGCCTTCGTGCAGGGCAAGCTCCGCGTCGACGGGGACATCAACAAGGCGATCGAGTTCGGCAGCTTCTTGCCGAAAGTGATCGCCTAGGGCGCGCTACTGAAGGGCGCTGAAGCGCTGTGGCTGGCCGGTGCCGGGCAGCTTGGCGCGCAGCTCTGGGAGCTGCTCGTCGGCGAGCCACTGGTATACGCCGTAGGTCTGCAAGACGCGGCGGGTGTAGCGTCGTGTTTCGTCGTAAGGGATCTCTTCGATGAATACGTCGAGCGGGCGTGCGGCGTCTTCTTGGAGCCAGCGGCGAACCGCGCCTTCACCGGCGTTGTACGCAGACGGCACGAGCGCCGGGTTCTCGTTCAAGCGATTCCACAGCCAGGCCATGTACCGCGCGCCGATCTTGAGATTGACCTCAGGCTTTCGGAGTGTGCGCGGCGTGGCTTTCACACCAAGCTCCGTCGCGAAGCGCTTGGCCGTTGGCATGATCAACTGCACCAGGCCGTAGGCCTTGGCCCAGGACACCGCCTCCGGGTCGAAGGAGCTCTCTTCGCGGGCGATCGCGCGCACGAAGGACGCCGGAATCCCCTCGTCTTCGGCGATGTTTTCGATCAAGGGCGAGAAGGCCTGCGGGTAGGTCGCCTCCCAAATCAACTTGCCCTCGCCTTTGGGGAGCAGCCCTTCGAAGTCTTCGAAATGCGCGCGGATCACTCGACTCAGCTTCGTCTCGGCGCCTGCATGCTGAAGCAGAACGGCGCCGACGACCGCCATCTCGGGGTCGACGTCGTCGCCGAGCATGTGAAGGGACGACATCTCGGAGGAGGCGTAGGTGACTTCATTGACGAGTAGGAGCTCGACCATGCGGTCGAAGGCCGGCTCGGCGAACTCGTCGCGCCAAGCAAAGACCATGCGCGTCGGTTCGTGCACTTGCCCGCATCTCCTGCACCACGGCCTTGGCTCGCTCCGGGACGATTTCGCCGAGACGCCAGAGCGCCTGTTGCGCGTAGTAACGAAGCGGCCATCGCTTGACGATCTCTTCGTAGGCATCTGCCGCGTCAATCCGCCGCCCCATCCTGTAGAGCGCCTGCGCGCGCCAGTAGTTCGCCCGGCCCGTGATGCCTTCTTGACGCTCGTCGCCACCGCGTTTTACGAGCTCGTCGAAGCGGTCGTACGCGCCCTGGTACTTGCCTTCGCGAAGTTGGAGCCAGCCGAGCTTGAACAGGGCGCGCGGCCACATGTCGCCGTCTGGGTAGAGCTTCGGGATCGAGGACAAGCGCAGCACCGAGGCCTTTTGCCTGCCGTTTTCGAGCTCGGCGAGAGCGGCCCGGTAGCTGGCATCGTCTGCGAGACTGTGGTCCGGGGCTTCGGCTTCGAGCTTTTCGAACTGGCGGATCGACTCGTCCCAGCGGCCGATCCGGCCGTAGGCGCGCGCGGCGTAGTAGCGAGCCCAAGTGCGCATGTCGCGGTCGACTCTGGCGCATTTGTCGGCCACCTCGCGCATCACCGGAGCGCCCCGGGTGCGCTCGCGGTCTTGTAGAAGCGCGCGGCCCTGCTTGTAGCGGGTGTCACACCAGACCGGGCCGCCGGTGTCGAGGTGCCTGACGAGCTTTGCGTAAATCCGCTCGGCGTCACGGTAGCGTTTGTCGTTGTAGAGAGACTCGGCCTTGTCGAGGCTCTGTTGCATCCGTGGCCGAACGTTTTGCTTTGTTTCCGCCTTCGGGGCGCTGGCTGGAGCGGCGGTGGGGAGCGAGCCGTCCAGACGGAGCTCGAGATACGCGCCGGACTCGCCCGTGCCCTTGGTGCGGGCTTCGATCGTTCGTGCGCGTTCGCCGCCTGCCCAGTCGTCCGTCAATGAAGCAGCGAGCCGCGCCGCGGTCACCGGATCTTTGCGCTCGAGAAGCGAGGCGCGCTTCAGCTTTGCCCAGCGCGAGAGCGGATGGTTGAAGGTGCCGAGCGTATCGAGATGGGCCAGGGCGATCTCTTTGTAGCCCTCGGCGAGCGCAGCTGTGGCAGCCAGCCAGTGAAGTCGGCCCTTGTCCTTGGCGCCGGCGCTCGGAAGCGAGGCCTCGGCCAGCTCTCGGGCTCTTCCCGAGTTGCCCTTGTCGAGTTGCTTGCGGACCTGCATGACCGGCGACTTGTCCGGCAGCTCTACGATGACCGGGTCGAGGACCTTGGCCGGCGGCTCTGGCGGCGCCGGCGCGGCGGCGGCGACGGGCTCCGGCTCAATGGTCGGCGGCCAGACTTCGCGGCGCACGTTTTGCTGCTGATGGCACGCCAACAGCAGACCCATGCAAATCGCAAAGGGCCAAATTCGGTTCATCTAGCGAACCCTAGTGAGTCCGCCCCCGGCGGGCAAGTTCCCCCCCGCAAAGTCGAAGCTTCCCGCCGACCACGGGGCTCCTGCCCCACGATCGTGTGATCGCCGGATGGGAGCGTCCGTGATAGGGGAACGCAGCGTGAGCTACGCCTTTCAGATTGGTGCGCGTTATCTTCGGTCGAGGAAGCGCGCGACGGTTTCGATGATCACCCTGATTTCGATCATCGGCGTCGCCCTGGGCGTGGCTGCCCTCTTGGCCGTTCTGTCGATCACCACGGGCTTCGAGAAAGCCTTTCGCGACAAGGTGCTCGGGGTGAACGCGCACGTGCTGGTTCTGAAGTACGGGCGCGAGTTCCGCGACTACCGCGATGTCCTTGCCACGGTCGGTGACATGCCGGAGGTTGCCGGGATTGCGCCCTTCTCGATCAACGAGATGATGCTCACCAAGGGCGAGCGCCGCGGCGTCGTCTTGGTCAAGGGCGTCACCCCCGAGGGTGTCAGCACCGTCCTGGACCTCCCGCAGCAAATGGTTGCTGGTGGTCTTGAAGGCCTGCGCCGCCCCGGCTCTGCGCCCACCCTCAGCGCCTTGCCCAAGGCCGACGACGACTGGCAATGGCTTCGCGACATCCGCGATGGCAGGACTGAAACCCCGCCAAGCGAGGCGAAGAAGAAGGCACGAAGCCCGAGCAGCGAAGGCCCGGCTCGCCGAAAAACCTTCTGGGAGGAAGAAAAGGAGCGTCGCGAAGGGCAGCGGGAGGCCGAACGGCGCGCACGCCGGCCCCGAATTGGAGCGGTGGCCGAGCCTGGCGAGATCGAAACGCTGCTCGGCGAGCTCGATGACCAGGACTTCGAGCTTCCCGATGACCCCGCCTGGGAGGCCGGCCTTTCTCATGGTCAGGCGCAGGAGCCGGTTGAGACGCTCCCGGGGATCGTGGTCGGCAAGACCCTGGCCGAGAACCTGAGCTTGGAAGTCGGCGACCGGGTACGATTGATTTCACCGCTGGCCGCGCTGGGCCTGGCCTTGTCGGAGCCCCGTGGCTCTGCGACCCGTTCGCGGGAGTTTCGAGTCATCGGCGTATTCCAAGCGGGCTTCCAAGAGTACGATTCGGGCCTAGTCTACACGGACCTGTTCGAAGCCCAGCGGCTCTTCGACGAAGGCGACAACGTCACGGGCGTCGAACTCCGAGTTCACGACCTCGGCACATCGTTCGAGCTCGCCCGCAAGATCGAGCAGAACCTCGGTGGAGCTTTTCACTCCCTCGACTGGTCCGAGCTCAACCGGAACCTCTTCACCGCGCTCGAAGTGCAGAAGATCGCGCTCACCCTGGTCATCGCGACCATCATTTTCGTCGCGGCCTTCAACGTGATCGCGACGCTGATCATGGTCGTGCTAGAGAAGAAGCGCGAGATCGCGATTCTGAAAGCGATGGGCGCGACCGACTCTACAATCCTCGGGATCTTCATGCTGCAGGGCGTCGTCGTCGGCGTAATAGGGACGTTTGCGGGCGTCCTAGTGGGCGGCGGCCTGGTCGCGTACCTCGACAAGATTCGTTTCCCGCTCGATCCCAAGGTCTACCTAATCGACCATCTGCCGGTGGTGCTCAATCCGAGCGTCTTCTTGATCACAATCGCGATCGCGCTGCTGATTTGCACGCTCTCGACCATCGCGCCGTCCTGGTGGGCGGCCCGCATGCTTCCGGTCGATGGGCTTCGGTACGAGTAGAAATCGGACTAGTCCTAGCTCAAAGCTGCTAGTATCGGCGGCGATGATTTGCGCTTGGCGTTCGGTGCTTCTGTGCTTTGGGTTTGGCGTTTGGTTGATGGGATGCAGCAGCGACGGCGGCTCGCAGGCCTCGGCCGGGACCGTGAGCCTCGGCTGCAGCGCTGGGACGCTCGATTCGAGCACGACGCATCTCGAGCTAGAGCACGATGGTGCGACCCGGAGCTATGAGATTCACCTCCCGCCTGGTTACGATGGAGAGACCCCGCTGCCACTGGTGCTGAGCTTCCACGGCTTCACCTCGAGCGGTCTCGGCCAGCAAGAGCTGACGAACATGGACGTCACTGCGGACAGCGAAGGCTTCCTGGTCGCCTACCCGAACGGCCTCGACCAATCGTGGAATGCGGGCGCCTGCTGCGGACTGTCGGCAACGAAGGCCGTGGATGACGTAGGGTTCACGCGAGCTGTCATCGACGACATCGCTGAGCGAGGCTGCATCAACCCATCGCGCGTGTACGCGACCGGCATGTCGAACGGCGGCTTCCTCTCGCACCGCCTGGCTTGTGAGGCAGCGGATGTGATCGCGGCGGTGGCGCCGGTGGCGAGTGTTCTTGGTATCGACGAGGCGGACTGCACGCCGGCGCGTCCGATCCCGATCATTCATTTGCACGGCACTGGCGACCCGCTCGTCCCGTACGATGGCGGCGGCCTTGCAGGCTCACAGAGCGTAGAAGACTCGACTGCCGGTTGGATCGCGCGAAACGGCTGCATTGGGGACCCGAGTGTCACATTCGAGAATGGATCGGCGACCTGCGAGACCAGTGACGACTGTGACGGCGAGGCCAGCGTCACCCTGTGCACCATCGAAGGCGCCGGTCATTGCTGGCCCGGCCAACCTTGCCGCTCGCTCGGAAACCTCGGAGAAAGCACGATCGACATCGATGCCAACGAGGCCATGTGGGAGCTGTTTTCGAGGGTGAAATTGCCCTGATTTCAAGATCACTGGCCTCAGCGCGAAGGCTTGCCGGGAGCTTGACGCCCAGCCCCGGCCGCGCTACCAATGGCGTCCTTTTGCGGGAATAACTCAGCGGTAGAGTGCAACCTTGCCAAGGTTGAAGTCGTGAGTTCGAATCTCATTTCCCGCTCCAAAATTGGCTAATCGTTACGAGTGTTTTCACGATGGCCAGAGCTCGGAGGGTCGCTAGCGGCCCCCGAACCTTCCACTTTTTCTTCCACTTTTGGACCGTCGACGAGCGCCAGAGCACGTTCGACGGCACTGTGCTTCTCGTCGCGTTCGATGTGTGAGTAGTGAAGGAACATCTCCTCCGTCTCGTGGCCGATCATCGATTGCGTGATCGCGCTCGATGAAACTTGCCGGAGCAGGTTGTTCCAGGTGCGGCGAAAGCCGTGAAGGGTGAAGCGGTCGTCGATCCCGGCCGCTTGTAGAGCCCGCCCGAGAGGTTTCCGGAGCGAGGCGTTTCGTCGATAGGTCCCAACGCGACTCGGAAAAACCAAACCCTCGGAGAGTCCTGGGGCCTGGTTTCTGATGAGTCGCTGTCGGTGTTGTTTCAGCACCGCCTGCAGCGGGGGAGGCAGAGGGACGTCTCGGACCTTGCCGGTCTTCGTCGTGCCCACGCGCCCCTGCCACTGAGAGCGCCGGATCCAGATTACCCCTGCATCTTCGTCGATGTCCTCCCACTGCAGCGCTGAGACTTCGCCGAAGCGAGCGCCCGTGAGTGCCATCGTCAGGAACAGTGGGTACCAGCCCGGCTCTTGCTCTCGAAGGTAGGCCAGGACCCGCTGCAGGTCGTCTGCTTTCAGCCGGTTCCCGACCGGAGGTTTCTCCGGAAGCGTCCGGACCCGAGCACAGGGGTCCCGGAGCAGCCCGAGATCGGCCTGAGCGTCCCGGAGCAAGGCCCTGAGCACTCTCAGCCGCGAGTTGACCGTGCTGGCCTTCCCGCCCTGGGCATCCCGCCAGAGGATCACGTCCTGCGGCGAGATGGCATCTACGTAGTGGTCCCCCAAGGCAGGCAAGATGTGGCGGTCGAGCATGCCCGCGTACTTGTCCCGCGTTGAGGGCTTAAGAGTGGGAATCTTCCCACGCATCCACGAGCTCGCGTATTCGCCAAGGCGAAGCCGCTGTCGTGGGGTCGTGCCGCTTGTAGGCAACGCGGCACGAAGCAATTCCCTCTGGGAGTTGGCTTGGGCCATGCTGGCGGCGGCGATCACCTTCTTCTGATCCTTTCTCTTGCCCGTCTTCGGATCGATCCAGGTCACTCTCACTTGATAGCGACCCGACGACAGGCGTTGAATTCCCGGATACCGAGATTGGCTCATTGGCTCCTCCCGTCCCGGACGCTGCGTACCGATGCGCAGCATACCGCCGACAACCCTCGCTCAGCCAGCGGTCGAGCGTAGAGCGGCGAAACATCAGGGTTCGCCGGGGACCGCGACCGTCGGGTACGAGCACGCCGCGGCTGACGAGGGAGCGGACACCCGACTGCGTCAGCCCAAGAAAGGCTGCGGCTTTGCGGCAATCGAGCCATGGGTCGTCGTTCCATGGCGTCGTCATCGCTGCTCGTGATTGGGAATCGCGTTCATGCGCATCCCTTGTTATCGGTTTTGCCCCTCGAAAAGTTGCGCGGGACTCGGTAAGCGAGGTCGCAGGAACTTCTGCTTCCGGCCCTCGGCGATAGGAATCGCGTCCGTGCGTTGCGTGGTGTTGCCTGTTCTTGCACGAAGTGGCGTGGCCCGCGCGGCCGATTGCACGATCGATCCAATTGTTGCGCTCCGTTGCGCAGGGTTGAGCCACATACACCGATGTTAACGCAGTTGGGCAGGGCAAGATGTGGGATTGTAAGACATCGAAGATGCCTCAATCCCCGCATGCCGCGCTCAACGCCTTCGGCTTATTCGCCGC